>CAVVWJ010000001.1:0-747737 GCA_963751925.1 uncultured Gemmatimonadales bacterium
TTGATGGCGGCTTCCTTGCCGGTCAGCTGGGCCAGCTCGTCACGCAGCTTGTCCACCTCGGCGCCACGCTTCCCGATCACCACGCCGGGACGGCCGGTGTGGACGGTGATGGTGACCTTGCCCGGGCGCCGCTCGATATCGATTTGCGCGATGGCCGCGTGTCCCAGCCGCTGCTTCAGATATTTCCGGATGAGCTCGTCTTCCTTGAGCAGCGCCGGCATCTCCTTGGTGGCAAACCACCGGGAGGAGGACTGCTTGACGATGCCGAGCCGAAGCCCAATCGGGTGCGTCTTCTGCCCCATTACTCGCTCTCCTTGTTCTCCACGTGGATCTCCACGTGGCTGGTGCGCTTCTTGATCGGGGTGGCGCGCCCCTGGGCGGCGGCGGTAAACCGCTTGAGCGGCTGGCCACCGTTCACGATCGCCTTCTTCACGAAAAGCGCATCGGCATCGAAGCTCTCATTGTCCTTGAGCGCCTTCTGCTCCGCATTCGCCACCGCCGACTTGAGCGTCTTGGCGATCTGCTTGGCCGCGAGCTTCTTGTTGAACTTGAGGATGGCATACGCCTCATTCACATCCTTGCCCCGGATGAGATCGATGACGAGCCTCATTTTTCTGGGCGACTGGCGCACCAGCCGCTGAATCGCATGGCCGCTCATGATTACTCCGGCTTGGCCTTCTTGTCCGCCACGATCTTGCCGCTGTGGCCCCGGAACAGCCGGGTGGGTGCGAACTCGCCGAGCTTGTGGCCGACCATGTTCTCGGTGACGTACACCGGGACGAACTTGTTCCCGTTGTGCACCGCGAACGTATGACCGACGAACTCGGGCAGAATCGTGCTCGCCCGGCTCCAGGTCTTGACCACCCGCTTCTCGTTCTTGTTGTTGAGGACCTCGACTTTGGCCATCAACGATTCCTGAACGAACGGGCCTTTCTTGACGCTACTTGCCATGTCTTCTCTAAGTAGTCGGGAGTCGGCAGTCGGGGCTGGTGGCCTCGGGGTCAACTCCCGGCTGGTGACTCCTGGCTCCGGACTATGTGGTCGCCCTTCCCCGTTTCCGGCCCCGCACGATCATCTTGTTCGAGCCCTTCTTCCGATGCCGTGTCTTCTTGCCCTCTACCTTGCCCCAGGGGGACGTCGGCGGGCGGCCACCAGAGCTCTTGCCTTCGCCGCCGCCCAGCGGGTGATCGACCGGGTTCATCGCCACGCCCCGGACCTTGGGGCGCTTGCCCAACCACCGGCTCTTGCCGGCCTTGCCGACTGAGAGAAGCTCGTGCTCGGAGTTCCCCACTTCGCCGACCGTCGCGAGGCAGCGACCGTGAACCAGGCGCATTTCGGACGAGCGGAGCCGAAGCGTCACATACTCGCCCTCTTTGGCGACGACCTGCGCGCTCGATCCAGCCGTGCGCGCCAGCTGGCCACCCTTGCCGATCTTGAGCTCCACGTTGTGTACCGTGGTGCCGAGCGGAATCTCGCCCAACGGCAGCGCGTTGCCATTGCGGGTATCCGAACCGGGACCCGACACCACCGTGTCGCCCTGGAGCAAGCCCTTGGGGTGGATGATGTAACGCTTCTCGCCATCGGCGTACACGATCAAGGCAATGCGGGCACTGCGGTTCGGATCGTACTCGATCTCCGTAACCCGGCCCGGAATTCCGAACTTATTCCGCTTGAAGTCGATGATCCGGTATTGCCGCTTATGCCCACCACCACGATGCCGCGACGTCAGGTGACCCTGATTGTTCCGGCCCCCGGTACGCTTTCTCGGCTCGACCAGTGACTTCTCCGGAGTGGTCCGGGTGATCTCGTCGAAACCGGAGATCGACCGGAACCGGGTTCCAGGCGTCATCGGACGAAATTGCTTGATGCTCATATCAGCCCTCGAATACGGCGATCGTGTCGCCGTCCTTGAGCGTGACGATCGCCTTCTTCCAGCGAGCAGTCGTCCCGCGGGTGCGTCCCCGGGTGACTTCGTGCCGGCGCATCTGCATGGTGCGAACGTCGGTCACCGTCACGCCGAAAAGCTTCTGCAGAGCATCCCGGATCTGGTACTTGTTGGCCTCGGGATGCACCTCGAAGGTGTATTCCTTCCGCGTCTGGTACGCGGCCGAGCTCTTCTCGGTCACGACCGGGCGCACGATGGTCTGATGCAGCGAAGGCATTTACTTGGACCCCTTCTTCTTCGGAGCCGCCTTTTTGGCGGACTTCTTGGCGCTCTTTCCCTCACCCTTGCTCTTGGCCGTCGTCTTTTTTGTGGCTTTTGCCTTGGCGGCTGGCTTCGCCTTGGAGGCAGGCTTCGCGGCCTTGGCCCGCTTGGGCTTCGCAGCCACGGGTCGGGGCTTCCGTTCGGCGCGCTCCGCCCTTTCCGCCTCTGTCTCTTCAGCCAACGGCTCCGGCATCACACCCGTGAGGGCGCCCTCTTCCACTACCACGGCATCAGACCACAGGATGTCGTAGGCCGACGCCTCGGGATACGCCATGACCTCGACCCGCGGAATGTTTCGTCCGCTGAGATAGGCGTTGGCGTTGTGACCCGCCGTCAGAACCAGGGCCTTTCTCCCATCGAGACCGAGACTGCTGAGCAACCCGGCCAATTGGGCGGTTTTGGGCGACCTGAACGCGAGGCGCTCGATCACGTGAAGCGCGCCTTCACGAGCTCGGGCATTGAGCGCGCTCTTTCGGGCGAGCTGACGCACCTTCTTTGGGATCTCGGTCCGGTAGTCTCTGGGAGACGGACCGAACACGATGCCGCCGCCTCGCCAGTGCGGGGCTCGAGTGGAACCCTGCCGGGCACGGCCGGTGCCCTTCTGCTTCCACGGTTTCTGATTACCGCCGGAGACGAAGCTCCGGCTCTTGGTCATGTGAGTGCCCTGACGCTGGTTGTTCAGGTACACCTTCACGGCCTGGTGCAGCACCGGTTCGTTCACGGTGCCGTCGAAGTATTCGGCGGGAAGCGAGAAGTTGCTGCCGTTCTTGGCGCCGGCCGATGTGTAGTGCGGAGCCTCAATCATGGCGGCTCGGCCCTCCCTGTTTTGCGACGGTCACAATGCCGTTCTTGGATCCCGGGATAGCGCCCTTCACGAACAGGAGATTCCGCTCGGAATCGACTCTCACAACCCGGAGACCCAGCTCCGTGTGGCGCTCGGCACCCATGTGGCCCGGCATCCGCTTCCCCTTGATGACGCGGGATGGATCGGTACCCGGACTGATCGAGCCTGGCTTCCGGTGACGGGTATTGCCGTGGGTCGCCGGGCCTCCGCCGAAGTGATACCGGTGCACCACGCCCTGGAAGCCGCGGCCTTTGGTGGTACCGGTGACTTTTACCAGCTCGCCCGGGGCAAAGATGTCTACTTTCACCTCGGCTCCAGCCGCAGGGGCCTCACCGTTGACGGTGAACACCCGCAGGACCTGCGGCGCCGTCTCGAGACCCGCCTTCTTCGCGTGTCCCAGCTCCGCCTTGGTGGTGCGCTGGGCCCGTCGCGCGCCGAAGCCGAGCTGCACACCACCATCGCGCACCTGCACCACGCGGCAGGGGCCGGCTTCGATCACCGTCACCGGTACCGCCGTGCCGTCTTCCTGGAAGACGCGCGTCATGCCGAGCTTGCGGCCGATCAGTCCCATTCCCATTGCTATTCGACCTTGATCTCGACGTCGACCCCGGCCGGGAGGTCGAGCTTCGTCAGCGCGTCCATCGTCTGGGGACGAGAGTCGTTGATGTCCATGAGCCGCTTGTGGGTTCTCAGCTCGAACTGCTCACGGCTCTTCTTGTCGACGTGCGGGCTGCGGAGCACGGTCCAACGCTCGGTCTTGACGGGCAGCGGGATCGGGCCGGAGACCTGCGCGCCGGTCTTCTCGGCGGTGCGCACGATATCGGCGGCGGCCTGGTCGAGGACGACGTGGTCGAAGGCTTTGAGACGGATTCGGATTTTCTGGGCCATTGGTAGCTCGCTTTCGCTCGCTGTCTAGAGTCTAGAGTCTAGAGTCGAGGTCTATTCGGGTTCTTGACCCTCGACCCTGGACCCTCGACCTACTTAAGAATCTTCGTCACCACACCCGCGCCCACCGTCCGCCCACCCTCACGGATGGCGAAGCGCAGCCCCTCATCCATCGCGATCGGCGTGATCAGCTCGATCGTCATCTGCACGTTGTCCCCCGGCATCACCATCTCCACCCCACCCGGCAGCTCCACACTCCCCGTCACGTCCGTCGTCCGGAAGTAAAACTGCGGCCGGTACCCCTTGAAGAACGGCGTGTGCCGACCCCCCTCTTCCTTCGTCAGCACATACACCTCCGCCTCGAACTGGGTGTGCGGCGTGATACTCCCCGGCTTCGCCAGCACCATCCCCCGCTCGATCTCGTTCTTCTCCACCCCCCGGAGCAGGAGTCCCACGTTGTCCCCCGCCTCGCCCTGGTCCAGCAGCTTCCGGAACATTTCCACTCCCGTCACCACCGTCTTCTTGGCACTGTTGAACCCCACCAGCGCCACCTCCTCCGACACCTTCACGATGCCCCGCTCGATCCGCCCCGTCGCCACCGTCCCCCGCCCCGTAATCGAGAACACATCCTCCACCGGCATCAGGAACGGCTTATCCACCTCGCGCTTGGGCTGCGGGATGTAGCTGTCCAGGGCATCCAGCAGCTCCTGGATCTTCTTCCCCTGCTCGCTGTTGGGGTCCCCACTCTCCAGCGCCTGCAACGCACTCCCCTGGATGATCGGCGTGTCGTCCCCCGGGAAGTCGTAGCTGCTCAAGAGCTCCCGCACCTCCAGCTCCACCAGCTCCAGCAGCTCCGGGTCGTCCACCATGTCCACCTTGTTCATGAACACCACGATGTACGGCACGTTCACCTGCTTCGCCAACAGGATGTGCTCCCGGGTCTGCGGCATCGGCCCATCCGCCGCCGAGACCACCAGGATCGCCCCATCCATCTGGGCCGCCCCCGTGATCATGTTCTTCACGTAGTCCGCATGCCCCGGGCAGTCCACGTGGGCATAGTGCCGCTTGGCGCTCTCGTACTCCACGTGCGCCGTCGCGATCGTGATCCCCCGCTCCCGCTCCTCCGGCGCCTTGTCGATCTGGTCGTACGCCGTAAACTGCGCCAGCCCCTTCTTCGCCTGGATCGCCGTGATCGCCGCCGTCAACGTCGTCTTCCCGTGGTCCACGTGCCCGATCGTCCCCACGTTCACATGCGGCTTGGTGCGCTCGAATTTGGCTTTGGCCATGGTGTCGTTTCCTAAAAGTCAGGAGTCTGGAGTCGGGAGTCGGGAGGGTGGAACCGGGAGCGCCGTCGCTCCTGACTCCTGACTCCCAGCTCCCGACTAGCTCTTCGCCTTCGAAATAATCTGTTCCGCGATGCTCTTCGGCACTTCTTCGTAGTGATCGAACTGCATGGTGTACACGGCGCGACCCTGGGTCATGCTGCGAAGCGTCGTCGAATACCCGAACATCTCGGCCAGCGGCACATCGGCCGCGACCACCTGTGCATCCCCCCGCTGCGTCATGCCGCCGATCTTGCCGCGCCGGCTCGAGAGATCGCCGATCACGTCGCCCAGGAAGTCGGAGGGACTCACCACCTCGACCTCCATCACCGGCTCCAGCAGGATCGGGTTCGCCATGCGGGCGGCCTCTTTAACGGCCATCGAGCCGGCGATCTTGAAGGCCATTTCCGAGCTGTCCACGTCGTGGTAGCTGCCGAATACCAGTGTCGCCTTGACGTCGACCATCGGATACCCGGCGAGGACGCCGTTCTCGAGCGCTTCGCGGATGCCCGCTTCTACCGGCTTGATGAACTCTCTGGGAATGACGCCGCCGACGATCTTGTCCTCGAAGACGAAACCGCCACCTGGCTCGCTCGGCCCGAAGTTGATCACCACGTGGCCGTACTGTCCCTTGCCGCCCGACTGACGGATGAACTTGCCCTCGACGTTGGTGACGGTCTTCTTGACCGTCTCCCGGAACGCGACCTGCGGCTTGCCGACGTTGGCCTCGACCTTGAACTCGCGCTTCATCCGGTCGACCAGAATCTCGAGGTGCAGCTCGCCCATGCCGGCGATGATCGTCTGGCCGGTCTCCGCGTCGGAACGCACCCGGAACGTCGGATCCTCCTCCTGGAGCTTCTGCAGGGCGGTGCCCAGCTTGTCCTGGTCGGCCTTGGTCTTGGGCTCGATGGCGACGTCGATGACGGGATTGGGGAACTTCATTGCCTCAAGGATGATCGGCTTCTCTTCATCGGAGAGCGTATCCCCGGTGCGAGTGTCCTTGAGGCCGATCGCGGCGGCGATGTCGCCCGCGAGCACTTCCTCGATCTCATCCCGCTTGTTGGCGTGCATCTGCAACAGCCGGCCGATCCGCTCCCGCTTGTCCTTGGTGCTGTTGTAGACGTAGCTGCCGGACTTGAGGGAACCGGAATAGACTCTGAAGAAGGTCAGCCGGCCCACGTAAGGGTCAGTGGCAACCTTGAAGGCCAGCGCGGAGAACGGCTCGGCGTCGGAGGCGCAGCGCTCGATGTGGGTTTCATCGTGGAGCGGCAGATGACCGACGATGGGAGGAACGTCCTCGGGACTCGGCAGATAGTCGATGACCGCATCAAGGAGTGCCTGGACGCCCTTGTTCTTGAAGGAGGCGCCACAGAGGACCGGCACAATGGAGCCTGAGGTGGTTGCCTTCCGAATCGCGCGCTGAATCTCGTCGTAGCTGAGCTCGGCCCCGCCGAGGTACTTCTCCATGAGCTCGTCGTCGTGCTCGACCGCAGCCTCGATCACTTCGTGGCGCGCAGCCTCGACCCGCTCGCGATACGCCTCGGGAACCGGCATCTCGGTAAACGTCTTGCCCAGCGTCTCTTCGTCGAAGATGATCTCGACCCGTTTGAGCACGTCGATGTGCCCGGTGAACATCTCCCCCGAGCCGACGGGCAGCTGGATGGGATACGCCTTCTTGGTGAGGCGGTCACGGATCATCGTCATGCAGCGATCGAAATCGGCACCGACCCGGTCCATCTTGTTGGCGAAGATGAGACGGGGGACTCCGTACCGGTCGGCCTGACGCCACACGGTCTCGGTCTGGGGCTCGACCCCGGCGACAGAGTCCAGCAAAGTCACGGCTCCGTCGAGCACACGCAGAGAGCGCTCGACCTCGACCGTAAAGTCGACGTGGCCGGGCGTATCGATGATGTTGATCCGGTAGATCGTGCCGTTCCTCGGCCAGAAGCAAGTGGTAGCCGCGGATGTGATGGTGATGCCGCGCTCCTGCTCCTGCTCCATCCAGTCCATGGTGGCCGCGCCCTCATGGACCTCACCGATCTTGTAGTTCTTGCCGGTGTAATAGAGGATCCGCTCGGTCGTAGTCGTCTTCCCGGCATCGATGTGGGCCATGATGCCGATGTTGCGATAGCGATCGAGGGTCGTCTGTCGGGCCATTTCCACCTATCCCTAACGAAAAAGCGGGGCGACCGACCGGGAGATCCCGTGGTATCGCTCCGCGCACATCCGGGCTTCCGCCTCTGGATGAGGACCCCGAAGGATCCCACGCGTTGTCTTGTTTAGAAGATCAGAGATGGCCCGGGTACTGCTGGGTCACATGATCCGATGTTGCCCGGCACAAAAGCGCCAAGCCCGAGGAAAATAGCGGGTTACGCGTGTGTGTCAACCAGCGGATGCTGCCGAACTGGTGGGTGCCAAGGGCCTTCGACGAGCGCTCTCAACCGTACGGAATGCCACCGCTGCGCCAACTATACAGAGTCCCACACCTATCCACATGGCCCGCACGTACCCCGCGGCTAACCTTTCCGACTGTCCCAGCTCTGGGGAACTCCCGAGCCCGACCAGCAGTGGCAGGACCGCCGTGGCAATCAGCCCGGCAAACCGGGCAGCCGCATTGTTCACCGCGGAGGCGACTCCCGCCTGCTCCTGAGGTGCGGCGGCGAGCACCGCGGCCGTCAGCGGCGCGACGAGTGTTCCAAGGCCAACGCCGAAGACCAGCACTCCGGGCAACACCGCGCTGAGATAGCCGGCACCCTCCTCAACTCGGGTGAGCAGGAGAAAGCCAACCGAAGCGATCAATGCGCCCAGCGTCATAGGCCAGCGAGGACCTCGGCGAGTGCTCAACCGGCCTGCCGGACCAGATAGTAGAAGCATCAGCAGATTCGCCGGCAGGAGCGCGGCCCCGGCCTCGAGCGCAGTGTAGCCGAGTACCAACTGCAGCTGCAGTATGAGGAAGAAGAGCATGCCGCTCAAGGCGGCATACACCAGCACGGTAAAGAGGTTGGCCCCGGAGAACTGCCTTGAGCGGAAAAGCTTGAGCGGCAGAAGCGGGTTCCTGGCTCGTCGCTCACGCTGCAGGAAGCCCAGCAGCAACAGGAGTCCTCCAAGACCCGCGATCAGAATCCAGTGCCGGCCGAACCCGCCCCGTGGCCCGGCGATCAGTGCCGTAGTGACCCCGCCGAGGCCAGCTGTTCCGAGCACCGCACCTGGCAAGTCCACTGAGGCTGTCGATCGAGACTCCTGCTTCGTCGCAGGCACGTGGCGCCAGGCGAGCCACGCCGCCAGGACCGCGAAGGGGGCCACGCTGACGAAGATGCCGCGCCATGAGATCGCGTCAACCAGCCACCCACCCAGCAACGGCCCCAGCGCAGTCGATGCGGCGGACCAGCCCGCCCATAGCCCAATCGCGGCGCCCCGGTCTTCGTCGCGGAAGAGTGTGTCGATCAGTGCCAGGCTGTTGGGAACGAGGAGGGCGCCGGCTACTCCTTGCAGCAGCCGAAAGGCCACCAGAAGTGGAAACGAAGGAGCCACCGCGCAGACGGCGGACGCTGCTCCGAAACCTAAAGCGCCGATGATGAAGATCGTTCGCCGGGGATACCGATCCCCGAGCGACCCGCCGAGCAGAATCAGGGCGCTGAGAGTGAGCAGATAGCCGTTCAGCACCCACTGCAGACCATCGATGCCGAGATGGAATGCCCGCCCGATGGCGGGGAGGGCGACGTTGACGACGGTGCCTTCAAGGAAAACCGCGGCGGAGCCCAGCACTGCTGCAGCGACGATCCAGCGACCGGCTGGAGAGCCGAGCCGGACCTGCTTTGGAGTGTTCAAGCGTTCAGCCGATCGGCCCAGCTCAGCGCTGGCAGATATCCGAAATTCGCCTCATATTTTCGGAGCGCACTAGGATCTCCCAACATCCGCTTGAACGCGCGATCTGCATCGTCGGCCATAGTACTCTCGAACGTTGAAGAACCGGCTGCGACACCGATCGGCGGCCCTATCATGGAACGATTCCGCACGGCGGCTCGGCTCCCCATCTGCTCCCTGCGTCACCTGATGATAACAGGCGCGGTGACGTCCGTCGTGGCGGTCACAGGCGCCTCCTTCCGGTCGCCTCTGCCCGCTCCTGTTCTTCCTGGCCCGATTGCCAGCGATACCTCTCCCGGATTTCGCAGTCCCACCGGCATCGCTCTCGACCATCGTGGCGCTGTGTACGTTGCGAGTGCCGGCGACGCTAGCGTCGCGGTATTTGCTCCAGGCGCAAAAGGTCGGGTTGCGCCGATCCGCCGGATCAGCGGGCCCCAGTCAGGATTGATCGCTCCTCGAGGAGTTGCTTTCGGCTCAAGGGGAGAGATTTACGTCTCGGACCAGAGCCGTAAAGTTGAGGGACGAGGTTCCATAACGGTGTACGCACCACGTGCCAGCGGAAATGTGGTGCCCACCCACGTGATCGCGGGACCCCACACCGGGTTGGACCAACCGGTGGCGATCGCGCTCGGCTCTGATAGCACGATTTACGTCGCGAACAGAAGCGGTAATCCGGTGGTAGCGTTCGACGCCAGGGCCGAAGGTGACGTGGAGCGACCGCTGAACACATCTGTGTCAGCTGATACCACTACCCCCGCTGACAGCACAGCTCCGACTGCGATCCCCGGCAAAGAGTTTCGTCTCGCTAACGGCGGTAGAGCCGTCATACAGCTGTTCCCTGAGGATCAGCCGATCTTGCAGCAGAAGCGAATAGACGCAACGGCCTCCCTGCCTCGCTTTTATGACAGCCCACGCGCCTCCGATATCGCGATTGGAAAGGACGGCAACCTGCTGCTGGTGAGCGCGCAGGGTCTTTCTTTGTATGACAAGACCGGCCCCCACTCACGGGTGGCGTTCGCAAAATCCGATTCTGCCTTCCCGTTCTCCGAATTTGCCGGGGGCCAACCTGTTATCGCGGTCGGTCCCAGGGGTGAGCTCTACGTGGCCCGGAAGCCCGCTCCAGCCACAAAATCGGATGCGCCCGAACCCAAGCCGAATCTTCTATCGATGATGGACTCGTTCTTCGGGGGGCTGAAGCAGATTTCGGTCTATGCTAGTGCCGAGGGCAGTGACACATCACCCGTACGGACGATCGCGGGCAAGCGGGCCGATCTGGACCGAATACGAGACCTCGCGGTTGGCCCGGACGGTTCTCTCTTCGTCCTTCGCAGTGGTCCCATGCAGGGTGGCGCTCGGATCCAGGTTTACCCTCCAAATGCCGCCGGGGATATCCCGCCGGCCCGAGTGATCATCGGGCCGAAGACGGAAATGAAGCAGTCTACCAGTATCGCCGTGGATGGCAGTGGCGAGATCTACGTTGCGAACGACATCATCAGCCAGGATCGCGTCACCAGCGCTGCTACCATCACGGTGTACGCGCCGAATGCAACCGGTGACGCAATGCCCATCCGCACGATCACCGGGTTTGACACCCGGATGAGCCGCCCCAGCGGCATCGCAGTCGCTGGGGATGGGACTCTGTATGTAGCAAATACGGGTGTGTGGAATGACGACCATGGGTCGGTGAAAGTCTACCGTGCGGCTGCCGATGATAGCGAGCTTCCAATACGAACCTTGATGAGGATAGGTACCGGGTTCCTGGAGCCGGCTGGTCTCGCGCTGGGTCGGGGCGACACCCTGTACGTCATCAGTGCCGCCCCGTTCATCAGGCGAATCACGGTTTACCCGCCACATGCCGATGGCGAGGTGGGACCGCTGCGAACCCTCGAGGGCGGGAATACTCAGCTGGAGTCGCCGAGCGGATTGGCGCTCGATCGCGTCGGACGGCTGTACGTCTCAGATCGCCGCGAAGCCTCCGGCCTCAATGCCTATGGGCCGGACCTGGGAGCAATCCGTATATACGACGCGGGTGCCGATGGAGACGAGGCACCGATTCGCACGATCCTTGGCAGCTCTACCCGGCTGAACGGGCCCGGGGGATTGGCGATCGACCGGATCGGGAATGTCTACGTGCCGAACTACTGGGGAACCGGCCCGGGCTCGGTTACGATCTACGGTCCCGAAGCTGATGGAGACGTGAGACCTCTTCGCATGCTCGCCGGACCGGCAACTGGTCTCCAATCGCCGGCGGCGGTGGCGCTCGGCCAGCGCGATACGCTGTATGTCCTCAATGCCACCAGCGTCACGGTGTACGCGCCTGGCGTCCGAGGCAACGCTGCACCGGTTCGCACGATAGAGGCACAGTAGCAGAGGAGGAACCCTCGAGTGACCTCACATATTGCCTTGATCTCGTTGGCCGGCATTACCCTCGCCATGGCCCGCTCCGTCGGCCCAAGGCAGCCGACGTCCTCGCCCACTGGAGTGGCCGCGTGCGACAGCAATAGGTTCATGATGACCGGCGCCCGCGGCATTCTCGAGGCCGTCGATGTGTACCCAGCTGCAACTGCAGATACGACCACCCTGCCGATTCGCTCGCTTCGTGGTGAGCACACAACTCTGTGCCAACCGCGAGACCTCGCGGTAGATACCCGCGGGCGCCTGCACGTTCTCAACCGCGGCTCTATCAACGTTTATGAAAGAGGATCTGCGGGAGACACAGCTCCTGTTCGATCCATTCCCGGCGGAGGTTTCGGTTTCGGATTGGACCGGAGGGGAAACATCTACGTGGGTACCGACGGCGCTCGAGGTAAGAGACTCCGGCTCGATCACCGTGCACGCGCCCACTGGCCGACGGGACGGAGCCCCCAAGAGAACGCCCCTCGGCAGATATAGCAGGCGCCGTCCCCAGGGCATCGCGGCGGACGATGGCGGCAGAATCTACACGAGCCTTCCTGGCGACACGGTCCTGATCTTCGCCGCAAGCGCGAGTGGCCATTACAAAACGGCCCAGGTGCTGGCCGGACCAGCGACGGGTCTGAAGCGGCCATTCGGCCTCGCGATCGACCGGCGAGGCAACCTCTATGTCGCCAACAACGCCGGGAGCACCATCACGGTGTATGCACCCGGCTCCGTCGGAGACGCTTCTCCGATACGGACCATCGAGCCCGTGCGTGCCCGTACCATGCTTCAGAACCCCAACTTTCTGGCTTTCGATGGGCATGATACGCTGTACGTCGGGATGCCAGGGGGCATCCTCGTCTATAGCCCGAAGGCGACCGGGGAAGTTGCCCCGGTCCGCTCCATCCCAACCTATTACTCGATTGGCATCGCTGTGGGGAGGGACCGCACCCTCTACGTTCTAAGCGAGCGGAATTTGCTTCGCGTTTTTGGTCCTGGCGCGACGGATAGCACTCCGCTTCGAACCATACACCCGGCTCCACCGTTTCGATTCTCCGCTTTCGCCTTGGGTTCTCGTGACCGGTTGTATCTAACGGCATATACAGACACAGCAGCCATCATTTACCGAACCGGCGCACGAGGCACCCTACCACTGGCTCGCAGATTTTACGGACCCAGCAGCATGCTAAGCCGGCCGATCGGCATCGCAGTAGACCGCCAGGACCAGGTATATGTGGCGAACGGCCCCCAACCTATGCCTCACGGCGCCATTCGCGTGTACGGCGCCACAGCGACGGGAGATACCTTGCCCGATCGCTTAATAGCAGGTCAGGCTACCCAGCTGAGTCAGCCAACCGACATAGCCGTGAATACCCGGGGAGAGATGTATGCAGTGAATACAAACTGGCGAAGTGCTGGTTGGATAACCGTCCATTCGTCTGGGGCAGACGGTAACGCCGCGCCCATCAGGACGATCTCCGGGCCCAACACATTGCTTCGTCAACCGATCAAGCTCGCGATAGGCACTGGCGACACGGTCTTCGTCCTCAACGCGTTCAATCTGGGGAAATACGGCACCGCTAATGTGACCGTCACCGTCTATGGACCCAAGGCAGCCGGCAACATCGACCCGGTTCGGACCATCACGGTGACCGGAGGTCAGACAGTACGCGGCGGGAGATTCCCTACCGGCATCGCAGTGGATGCGCGAGGCTCGGTATACCTCTCGGACTATGGCTCGAATTTCGTTTCTGTGTATGGCCCCGGGGCTAAGGGAGCGGTCCTTCCGGCGCGGCGGATTCGCCTCAGGCCAGCCGAAGATGCGAACGGACGTGCCTGGACGTACATGGGTGGCGCGGCGATCGCGATCGGTCCTCGTAACGAGTTGTTTGTCGCAGCCTTCCCGCAACAGATGGTGTTCACCCGCCGGGAGGTGAGACCAAACGGAAAAGCCAGCGATCCCGAGGTCGCCCCCCTGTCGTTGACCTTAGGCGGGGCCTACTCGCGGTAATGTGTGAACGCCCGGTTGAACGCTCGATGTCCATCGTAGCCATAGCAGGCGTGGTCATGTCCGTCGTGGCGGTCACAGGCGCATCCTTCAGGTCGCCTCTGCCCGCTCCTGTTCTTCCTGGCCCGATTGTCGCCGACACCTCTCCCGGATTTCGCCGTCCCACCGGCATTGCGGTCGATCGTCGTGGCGCTGTGTACGTCGCCAGCGCCGGCGACTCCAGCATTGTCGTCTTCCCGCCCGGCGCGTCCGGCCCTACCTCACCCTCCAGGAGGTTAGGTCCCGAACTCGGCCTGGTCTCTCCACAGGGAATTGCCCTCGACTCTCACGATAGCCCCTATATCGCGACCGGCAGTCACCAGACAGAGAGGAAAGGCTCCATCACGGTGTACGCACCCGGCGCCAACGGAGATGCAGCGCCAATCCGCGTGATCGCGGGGCCGCACACCGAACTCAGCCAACCGCCAGCTCTCGTCGTGGCTAAAGACAGGAAATTGTATGTAGTCAACGGGCCTAGGTCGGGAGACACCTTCAATGGCTTAATCATGCAGGCCGGTTTGGAGGTTCTGGTTTTCAATCCTCGGGCGGATGGTGATGCTAGTCCCGAGCGACGCCTGATGGAGATCTCCGACACTCTGAAAGATCGCGTGAGTTCCGTCCAAAGTCCCCCCAGCACCGTCCTCGATACAACCTGCGGGAAACCAGCGTCAGACGGAAGCGCGATCTGCCAGGTCACTCCTCGTGAGGAGCGGAGGCAACAGTTGCGTCAGCCTCAGCGTCCGGATACGACCAAACCTCTCGACGTCGCCCTGGCACCCAACGGCAGCCTATTCGTGCTGGGCACCAGAGGTGTAAGTACCTACGGCGGAGGCGGTGCTCAGCGTCGCGTACTGAGCATGAATACCACCAGCGACAAGCTTCCCTTCCGGAACTTCACGTTGGATCGCCCCCATCTGGCCATGGGGCCCAACGGCGAGTTGTATCTGGCGCGGAGAACATCCGGAACGACGGCCCAAGCAAACGGTCCAGGCTTCATTTTTTTTGGCCCCGATCCGAGCGGCCCATTTTTGGGGCAGATGTTGCCAGCTCCGACACCACCCTCAAATGAGAGGCCCAACGGAGGAGATTCAGAACAGACCTTCATCTCCGTTTACTCCGGGCGACAACCTGGGGACACTACTGCCCTACGCACCATCTCCGGTTCACATACGGGCCTCAGTCAAATCTCCGATCTAACCGTGGGACAGGACGGCAGCCTATACGTCCTGAGTGGGGCGAGCATCGCCGTGTTTCCGCCGGATGCCAACGGTGATGTCGCACCGGCCCGCATCCTCAAGGGACCCCAGACCGGGCTAGAAAACTCGACCGGTATCACGTTGGATGGTGAGGGACGTATTTACGTCGTGAACAACCGGGCTGTCCAAGACCGAGTCTTCGGCGTCGGCGCGGCAGTCACCGTTTACGCGCCAGACGCGGCCGGCGACGTGGCACCCATCCGGACGATCTCGGGTTGGAATACTCGTTTGAGACAGCCGGCCGGCATCGGGGTTGCGGATGACGGGACGATCTACGTGGTAAACCTCAGCACATACATCAACGACTACGGCTCAGTTGAGGGCTATGCAGCCGGAACGTCCGGGAATGACAGGTTTTCGCGCACGCTCATCGGCCGCGTCACCGGCTTGGCGAGTCCGCAGGGCCTCGCATTCGATCGCGCCGACACTCTCTATGTCGCCAGTGGGCTCCTCCAACGCATTACGGTCTACCCTCCGAGGGCCGAAGGAGAAACTGTCCCATTACGAACTCTCGAGGGGAGCAATACCGAGCTGGTGTCTGCCGCAGCGGTCGCACTCGATGCCGCTGGAGACTTGTACGTGGCCGATCGGGTGTATGCCTCAGGCCTGAACGCGTACGGTCCGGACTTGGGCGCCGTGAGGATCTACCGCCCCGGAGCGAGCGGAAACGAAGCACCGGTCCGCACTATTATCGGCGGTTACACCAAGTTGAACGGTCCGGGCGGCCTCGCCATCGATAGTAAAGGCAACATCTATGTCCCAAACCGCTGGGGGGCGGGCGCGGGCTCGGTTACGATCTACGGTCCCGAAGCTGATGGAGACGTGAGACCTCTTCGCATGCTCGCCGGACCGGCAACTGGTCTCCAATCGCCGGCGGCAGTGGCGCTCGGAAAACGCGATACCGTATACGTCCTCAATGCCGGCAGCGTCACGGTTTACGCGCCTGGCGTCCGAGGCAATGCTGCACCGGTTCGCACGATACGAGCACGATAGCCGTCGTGGCGAGTTGTTCGTCACAGCTTGCCAGAAACAGATCGTGTTCATCCTCAGGGGCGGTGAGACCCAAGGGAAAAGGGGACGATCCCGAGATCGCCCCCTCAGCTCAGCGGGTCCTGGCGAGAATTTCGTCAGCTCGTCGGCTTCATCCCCAACTCACCTTCCCACTCAACGACGTACTCCGTCGGCGAGAGCATCTTCCCATGGTAGCGCCCGGATCCCGACACCTCTTCATAGCGGCCGCTACCTGAGATCTTGGTCCAGGTCCCGTCAAATGTGGTGACAGGCTGCTTGTCCGGGGACAGAGTCGTGTGGACCTTGCCGTTCCACCGGCTTACCGAGCTCTCGCCATTCTTGGAAAACGTGATATAACCTTGCTGTATCCCGTTCCCCCGGGTCAGGTCCGCGATCTCGATATTGGTGACGGTGGCACCGTTCATATAGTCCGTCTGACCGGTGTTGGTGTTGGTGCCCCTGGCCTCGCTCGCGAGTAGAACCGGCCCGGCCGCATCCGTCACCGGCAGCTGATGCTGCTGGGAGTACTTCACGGTAAACTTGCCCGAGATCTTGGCAGCCTCGGAGCCCGTGGGCAGGGCGGCAACCAGGAACACGGTTACCGGCAGCGCCGCCGCAACGGCCAAGCGGATAATGGAGTGTCTCATACCGTCTAACCTCCAGGTGAGGGTTTCTTGCCCCAGTCGGATACGCGGCCTACAATAGACCATGGAGGTCAGCCCGACCTCAGATCTACCTCAGATGGTCTCCCCGGCCTGATGCTGCGATTTAGGGTGCTCGGCCCTCCGATCATGGAAGGCCCTGACGGCGCGCTCGGAGGTGCCGCAGCCCAGCGGAAAGCGCTGGCGCTGTTGGCCCTTTTGGCCGTCGCCGGCGAGCGCGGCATGAGCCGCGACAAAATCCTGGCGTATCTCTGGCCCGAGACCCCGGAGGATCGAGCGGCGCACCGCCTCACCCAGCTCCTCTATAGCCTGCGGCAGGACCTTCGCACTCCACTCTTTCTCCGCTCGACCGACCTGCGGCTGAATCCGCTGGCGGTCTCCACCGACGTGGCAGACTTTCACGCGGCACTCGCGGCTGACCAGCCGGACCTGGCGGTCTCGATGTACGGCGGCCCTTTCCTGGATGGATTTTTTCTGGAGGATGCGGGCGAGTTCGATCAGTGGGCGGAAGGTGAGCGGGCGAACCTGCTCCGAAAGTTTACATCCAGCCTTGAGGTACTGGCGACCCAGGCAGAGGCGGAATCAGATCCCGTTGCCGCGGCGCACTGGTGGGGCAGACTGGTGCAGGTTGATCCGCTCAATGCGCGGGTCACGGTGCGGTACATGGAGACGCTCACGCTCTCCGGCAACCGCGCGGGCGCACTCAAGTTTGCCCGGACCTACGAGGCTCGGCTGAGGGAGGAATTTGGGGCGTCTCCGGAGCGGGTGGTTAGCGCCGCGGTGGAGCGACTCCGAGGGCAGGCAGCTGAAGAGACATCAGTTGCGGTGCTTCCGTTCATCAATATGAGCGGCGAGCGGGAGAACGAGTATTTCAGCGACGGGATGGCCGAAGAGCTCACGAATGCCCTTGCGCACGTCTCGGGCCTAAGGGTCGCGTCTCGGACCTCCGCTTTCGCCTTCAGGGGCAAGAATCTCGACGTGCGGGAGATTGGAGCGCGTCTAGGCGTAACCACTCTCGTCGAGGGCAGCGTTCGAAAGGCCGATAACGAGCTCAGAGTCACCGCTCAGTTGGTTGACGCATGTAGTGGTTACCATCTCTGGAGCGGAACCTACCAGCGGACCGTTGCTGACGTTTTTTCGGTCCAGGAGGAGCTCTCTCAGGCCATCGTTCGAGCTCTTCCTCTCAAGCTGGGCAGTGTACCTGAGCCATTGGTCATTCCCCGCCCCACAGTGGTGCTGGAGGCCTACACTCTGTACCTGCGAGGCCGGCACTTCGCGCTCAAGCGTACCATCGATTCCCTACGACTAGCCATCGATTACTTCGAGCAGGCTATCGAGCTGGACCAGGAGTACGCCCTCGCCTATGCCGGCATCGGCGAGTGTTACACCCTGCTCGGGTTCGAGGAGTTCGGTGATCTGCCCCCGAGAGAAGCGATGCCCCGCGCAAAGGCCGCCGTGGAACGGGCCCTGGAGCTCGACCCGCAGATGGCGGAGGGCTACGCTTGGCAGGCCGTGCTCGCCTTTTTGTATGACTACGATTGGAAGGCAGCCGAGGCATCGTTCAAGCG
Organism: uncultured Gemmatimonadales bacterium; assembly: GCA_963751925.1. GTDB lineage: Bacteria > Gemmatimonadota > Gemmatimonadetes > Gemmatimonadales > GWC2-71-9 > CAVVWJ01. The sequence goes on from CAVVWJ010000001.1 coordinate 18,063, forward strand.
GGCGATCGAGCTCAAGCCCACGTACTCCCTGGCTCATACCTGGTACGCCGTATTTTTGAGCGCGATGGCCCGGCATGAAGAGGCGCTGGCCAGGATTCATCACGCCGAGCAGTTGGATCCCTTAGCCGTCATCATCCAGGGTGTGATGGGCCATATCTACTACTATGCCAGCCAGTTTGATGAAGCCTTGCGTCGTTATCTCACTGTTCTGGAGATGGATCCGGCCAATCTGCGCGTTCACTCCTGGCTTGCCCGCCTTGAACTGGTGACTAGACAGTTGGACCGCGGCCGAAAGAGGTTGGAAGCGACCATGCAGCGTCTGGGGAGACCGCCCATCCTGCTGGTACAGCTAGGCTGCTTTTTCGCTGAGCTTGGCAGAAAGGAGGAGGCCCGCGCGATCATCGAGGAGCTGGAGCGCCTGGGGGAACATCAGCATGTCTCTGTGGTGTACACCGGGTTTATCTACCGGGCCTTGCGCGAGCCTGAGCGATTGATACAGGCGTATGACGAAGGCATACGCCAGTGCTCGGCGTACGTTCCATTTCTTGGAGTCGAGCCTGCGTGGAACTACCTGCGACAGGAGCCGAGCTTCCAAGCGCTGATTGACCGGCTAGGATTTCACGCTCAATCGCCGGCGAATCACGGAGCTCTGGCCACTCTCTGAAAAAAAGAAGGCGCTTCCTGAGAAGCGCCCCTCGGTACCGCTTACGGTGCGGATCTACCAGCGATAGTGCGCGAACGCCCGGTTGGCCTCGGCCATCCGGTGGGTGTCTTCCTTCTTCTTGATGGTATTCCCCTCACCCTTCGACGCCAGGATCAGCTCCGCTGCCAGCCGCTCGGCCATCGTCTTCTCGGTGCGGGCACGGGAAAATGAGATGATCCAGCGCATGGCCAGCGCCGTGCGGCGCTCGGGGCGAACCTCGACCGGCACCTGAAGTGAGGCACCGCCGACCCGGCGGCTCTTCACCTCGAGCGTCGGCTTGGCGTTGTTCACTGCCTGCTTGAAGACGGAAACCCCTGGCTGCCCGGTACGCTCTTCGATCAGATCCATCGCCGAGTAGAAGATCCCCTCGGACACGCTCTTCTTTCCTTCATACATCAGGTTGTTCACGAACTTGGAGACGGTCTGGCTGTCATACCGCGGATCCGGCGGGACCGGACGCTTGACCGATTTGTTGCGCCGACTCACTTCTTGCCTCCCTTGGCTGCTGGGGCGGAACCCGCGGCCTTGGGCCGCTTGGCGCCGTACTTGGACCGGCTCTTCCGGCGGTCGTTCACACCAGCCGAGTCGAGAGTACCGCGAACGATGTGATAGCGCACCCCCGGCAAATCCTTCACACGGCCGCCCCGGATCAGAACGATCGAGTGCTCCTGCAGGTTGTGTCCCTCGCCCGGGATGTACGCCGTTACTTCGAACCCATTGGTGAGACGGACGCGGGCAACCTTCCGAAGCGCCGAGTTCGGCTTCTTGGGCGTGGTGGTATAGACCCGGGTGCACACGCCGCGCTTCTGCGGATTGTCCTTGAGCGCAGGGGCCTTATCCTTGGCCTCGACATCTTTCCGGCCGTGCCGGATGAGCTGATTGATTGTCGGCATAACTTTCGAGCTGGAGAACCGAAAAGCCCCGATTCCGGGGCAGACTTGCAAAAGTAGTCGTGCGATCCGCTTAGGTCAAGAAAACTCTCGCCCCGGACCAGCCTCGACCGCGCCCACAAAGGCCTGCGGCTTTTTGCGCTCGCTGGTGGCTTTTTGAAAGGTCAAACCAGCGCAACGCCTCAGAAATCCCCGTTTTACAGTCACTTCCGGCAACGGCCCCCAACTTGCCCCTTCGCCAGACCAGTCGGTCCCTGCACGGGACATCCTCTTGTGATCTAGTCGTTGGAGTCTGCCGTGCCCCACTCAGCCCGATGGTTCCTCGGCGCAGTCCTGGCCGGGTGCAGCGCTATTCGCGCCAGTGCGCAATCGCCGGACTCACCCAGTCCAGCACGCTCTGTCACAACCATCGATACTACCGTCGTCCCCGGTCCAGCGAGCGCTCCGGTTGTGCTGCGCGAGAGCGACCGGAAGGACGTTCCCTGGAAGTCGTTCTCCGAAGTCACCAAAGGCGCCCAGGTTGAGACCGGGATCTTCACCGTTTATCGCAAGCGTGACGCGACCTACCTCTCTCTGACCCCGGCGCAACTCGACCACGATTACCTGCTCGTTGCCCAGCTCTCGCAAGGCATTGGTGAGGTCGGGCTCGACGGCGGCAGCTCGGTACGGTCCGACCTGATTCGCTTTCACCGGGCGGGCGACCGGATCGAGCTCTGGGTCGTGAACTCCCACTTCGCTGCCACGCCCGGCACTCCCATGGCCCGAGCCGTCGCCTATTCGTTCGGGAGCTCCGTGGCTCAATCGTTTCCGATCGCCACCATGCGGGAGAGCGGCGAGATTCTGCTCGATGTCTCCCCCTTTCTGCTCTCCGATTGGGCAGACCTCAGCTCGTTCCTTCAGGGCATCGCCACCCAGCGCAAGCTCACCGGCACGGTCTTCCTCGATCGGGACCGCTCCAGTCTTGAAGGGGTCCGTCTCTTTCCCGGCAATCTGGAAGCGGATGTGCGCCTCACCTATCAGACCAATCGGAATCTCGGTCTCGATGCCGTGGCGGACTACCGCTGGATCCCCCTGGGAGTGCATTATTCTCTCCTCGAACTTCCAACAACTGCCATGCGCCCCCGCTATGCCGACGAGCGGGTGGGCTACTTCGTGTCGGCGATCAAAGATTTCTCGCGAGACACCGCCGAGAGCTTCTTCGTTCGCTTCGTGAATCGCTGGCGGCTTGAGAAGAAAAATCCCGGTGCCGCCCTGAGCGAGCCGGTGAAGCCGATAGTGTACTACATCGACCGCACGGTCCCGCACGAATGGCGACCCTGGGTACGGGCCGGCATCCTGGAATGGAACCGCGCGTTCGAAGACGCCGGCTTCAAGAACGCCATTCAGGTATTCGACGCTCCGGATGACACCCTGTGGAGTGCGGAAGACGCCCGCTATTCGACGGTGCGCTGGACCGCTACCAACAAGTCGGTGTACGCCGTCGGTCCGTCCAATGTCGATCCGCGGACCGGTGAGATCCTCAACGCCGACGTTCTGGTCTCTGCGGCATGGATCCAGACGTGGCGCGGCGAGTCGGGCGAGTACGTGCCGCCGCAGCTTGCGGTCCGTTCGGCCTTCGGCGACGACTCGGCCAGCCTCGGGGCCAACAGCGACAGCCGGCTCTGCAGCCTCGGCGAAGGCATGCAGCGTCAGGCATCGCTGGCCCAGGCAGTGCTGGCCGCGCAGAACGGCGCGAACGCCAAGGTGGCACAGCAGTACATAGGGCAAGCGCTGAAGGCGTTGATCATGCACGAGGTCGGCCACACCCTGGGATTGCGGCACAACTTCCGTGGATCCGCCGGTGTCAGCATGACGCAGCTGTCCGACCGCTCCTACACGCGGGCTCATGGAACGGGAGTGTCGGTGATGGATTACAACCCGCCCTCACTTGCGCTGGATCCGCGCAAGCAGGGTGACTACTACCCCACAACGATCGGCAGCTACGATCGCTGGGCCATCAAGTACGGCTATGCCCAGATGGGTCCGTTGGAGCCATCAGCGCGGACAGCGAAGGGCTCCTCCGCGGTCGGACCGGGCTGGAGCCCGGATGTCGAGGTCAACGCACTTCGCTCGGTGGCGGCGGAAGCGGCAGATCCGTCACACCTCTACGGCACCGACGAGGACGCCGGCTTTGGCGGACTGGGACTGGACCCCACGGTGTCGCGGTACGATCAGACCGATGATCCGCTGGCCTGGGCCCGGGACCGAGTGACGCTGATCGATCGCCTGTTCGAGTCGCTGGACACTCGAATGGTGGCACCGGGTCAGGGCTACGCCCGACTCCGCTCGGCCTTCACGGATCTGTTGAACGACCGTTGGTACGCTCTTCTGGTCACGACGAAGTACCTGGGCGGCGCCATGACCGCGCGAGATCACCGAGGTGATCCCTCCGCCAGGCCGGCTCTCGTCACTGTTCCGGCGGCGCGGCAACGCGAGGCACTCGCATTCCTCTTGAACGCGGGCTTTGGCGAGCAGGCGTATCGGTTCCGTCCCGAGCTGCTGAGCCATCTGGGACCCGATCGTTGGAGACACTGGGGATCGAACCCCGGGGCCGAAGGGCGAATCGACTTCCCGCTGCACGACTGGGCAATGGCGCAGGAATCGGCGCTGCTGGGCCAGTTGCTCGATCCCGCGGTGTTGTCGCGGATTCGAGATGCGGAGCTGCGGGCGTCGGATGGAGAATCGATGCTGACGATTCCCGAGCTCTTCACCACGCTCACGGCGGCAATCTGGAGCGAGATCGGGTACCCGGTCTCGGGGAAGATCAGTGCCCCACGGGACATCAGCTCGGTTCGGCGCGACCTCCAACGGTTATACCTGAACAACCTTGTCCGAATGGTCGTGAGTCCAACGCCCGAGATGCCGGAAGACGCACGTACCCTCGCCCGGGCGACACTGGCCAGTCTGGCCAGCGAGCTGGACCGAGCTTTGCAGAAACGTGGTATCGAACTCAACAGCTACACCCGCGCCCATCTCCTGGACTCGAGAGAACGAATAGCCCAGGCCCTCAACGCGCAGATGATCCAAACCGCTGGCATCACGAGGTAATCGCTCATGCTGCTTATCGCACCTTCAGATCCGTCTCCCTTCGTCCAAACCGCCGTCTATATGGCGGGCGTTCTGGCCGGCTACGTCCTGCTGGTACGTCCCGAGGAATGGCAGCGGGCCTGGGAAACCATCCGCAGCACCTGGCCCCGGCGGCCCCGGGACTGAGCTTCGCAGGCCGCCAGCGATCTCGCTGGCGTTATGATTCCTCGCATGAGAACTCCCTCAGGCGAGATCGCACTGCAGGTTCGCAATCTCCGGAAGAGCTATCAGGACGTCGTCGCGGTTGATGGACTCGATCTCGAGGTCTACTCGGGTGAGTGCTTCGGCCTGCTCGGCCCCAATGGGGCCGGGAAAACGACCACGATCGAAATCTGCGAAGGGCTCACGCCACCCGACGCCGGCGACGTGGTCGTGCTCGGCCGCCGCTGGGGAGCGAACGACCGGGAGCTACGGGAGCTTCTGGGTATCTCCCTTCAGGAGACCCAGTTCTCGGAAAAGCTCACGGTCGAGGAAACCGTCAAGCTCTTCGGCAGCTTCTACCATCGGGCTGCCGCGACCGAGTCGGTCATCGCCATGGTGCAGCTGCAGGAAAAGGCGAAAGCCCGAGTGGGCCAGCTCTCCGGCGGTCAGAAACAGCGACTCGCATTGGCCTGCGCGCTGGTCGGAGATCCCGAGCTGCTCTTCCTGGATGAGCCAACCACCGGCCTCGATCCCCAATCCCGTCGGCAACTCTGGGAGCTGATCGAGCGATTCAAGGCCGATGGCCGCTCGATTCTCCTCACCACTCACTACATGGATGAAGCGGAGCGCCTGTGCGACCGGGTTGCCATCGTCGATCATGGCAAAACCATCGCCCTCGGCACGCCGCGCGAGCTGATCGCGGCGCTCAAGGCGGAGCATGTTCTGGAATTTGCCCTCGCTGATAACGTCACCGTGGATGAGGCCTCGTTCCGCCAGATCGACGGCGTGTGTGCGGCGGACCGGGAGAACGGGACCTACCGACTCCACGTGGAGGAACTGCATCGCGCCATGCCCGGGCTCCTGCGCGAGCTGCGCCAGCACGGCGCTCAGCTGGCCGAGCTGAGGACCCACTCTGCCACTCTCGAGGATGTATTCGTGTCCCTGACCGGCCGGCACCTGCGCGATGCCTGAGTCTCGTGGCTGGTCGGGTCACCCTCTGGTGCAGCTCACCCAGGTGCGGTACCGCGAGTTCTTTCGGGAGCCCGAGGCCGTCTTCTGGGTGTTCATCTTTCCCGTGCTTCTGGCCGCAGGCCTCGGTATCGCCTTTCGGAGCCGAGCTCCCGATCGTACCAGTGTCGGCGTAGTCAACACCGGGCCGGCGGCGACACCAATGATCGACGCGCTCCGGCATGCAGACGGGATCGATCTCTCCGTCATCAGCGACTCTGCCGCAACCGAGGGGCTTCGCACCGGAGCCCTGGCCCTGGTGGTGGTGCCGGGGAGTGATCGATCGGTAGAATACCGCTACGACGACACTCGTCCGGAGAGCAGGGTCGCTCGCCTCCTGGTGGACGACGCCGTGCAGCAGGCGCTTGGTCGGAAGAACCCGCTTGCAACGCGAGAGCGGCTCGAGCGTGAGCGGGGCTCACGCTACATCGATTTCCTGCTGCCCGGGCTGTTGGGCATGAACTTGATGGGCAGCGGCATCTGGGGACTGGGCTTTGCAATCGTGGACGCGCGAAAGAAGCGGCTCTTGAAGCGGCTCATCGCCACTCCCATGTCTCGAGCTCAGTACCTCGCCTCGTTCGTACTCTCCCGCTTGACCCTGCTCGTGATCGAGGTGGGATTGCTGCTGGGATTCGGAGTACTCGCCTTCGGGGTACCGCTCCGGGGCTCCATCCCCCTTCTCGTGTTGATCTGCCTCCTCTCCTCCCTGGCCTTCGCCTCTATCGGACTGCTGGTAGCTTCGCGGGCGCAGACTATGGAAGGTGCTTCCGGCCTGATGAATCTGGTGATGCTCCCGATGTGGATCTTCTCCGGGGTGTTCTTCTCAGCGTCACGCTTTCCGGAGTCCATTCAGCCGATTATTCAGGTGCTGCCACTTACCGCCGTGATCGACGCCCTGCGTGGGAATATCCTCCGAGGTGCCGGCTGGCAGGTTGTCGCCCCGGAAATCGGGATCATTGTCGCCTGGATGATCGTGAGCTTCGCCCTGGCCCTCAAACTCTTTCGTTGGCGATGAAACGCCGAGCTGAAGACAGAAACGCAGAAAGCCCCTCCCACTCGGGAGGGGCTTTCCTTTGGTCTAAAGCCTCAGACTTTTACTCCTCGTCAGCCAGCAACCCTACCGCTGTCAGCTCTGGCTGGGGCACCGGCACCTCCTCGATCCGAGGCGGCGGCGGCGCATAGCCCTCCGGCGGCTCGATATCGATCTCGGCGTACCGATAAATCCCGCTGCCTGCCGGAATCAGGTGGCCGATAATGATGTTCTCCTTGAGACCCAGGAGGTCGTCCTTGGCCCCGCGGATCGCGGCATCGGTCAGCACCCTGCGTGGTCTCCTGGAAGGAGGCCGCCGAGATGAACGACTGGGTCGTGAGACTCGCCTTCGTGATGCCCAGCAGTACCGGCTCGGCTTGCGCCGCGGCGCTCTTGCGCTTGACGACACGCTCGTTCTCGTCGCGGAAGGTGAGACGGTCGACTGTCTCGCCCTCGAGGAAGTCCGTATCGCCCGGCTCGGTCACGCGCACCTTCTGCAGCATCTGGCGTACGATGACGCCGATGTGCTTGTCGCTGATGCGCACGCCCTGCAACCGGTAGACCTCCTGCACTTCGTTGAGCAGATACTCCTGTACCGCACGGGGTCCCTTGATGAGAAGGATGTCGTGCGGGTTGACCGGACCTTCGGTCAGGCGGTCACCGGCTCGTACCCGGTCGCCCTCATGCACCCGGAGGTGCTTGCCCGCGGGGACCTCGTACAGCTGAGGCTCCACGGCTTCATCGGTCTCGGGGTAGACATAGATCTCACGCTTGCCGCGCTTGATCTCACCGAACTTCACCACTCCATCGACTTCGGAGATGGTAGCGGGGTCCTTGGGCCGCCGTGCCTCGAACAGCTCGGCGATCCGCGGCAAACCTCCGGTGATGTCCCGAGTCTTGTACGCCTGGCGCGGGATCTTGGTGACCGTGATGCCCTTGGTGACCTTGACCGGCGCGCTCAAGAATACTGTCCGATCCTTGCTCTCCTTCTTGGTCTTGCTCGGCCAGGCCTCGTTGATCGGCCGCTCCTCCACGTGGAACTTGGTGCTCCACGGGTTGGCCGCGTCAGGCATAGCCATACCCCGCGTCACCAGGTCGGTGGGCGAGCCCAGAATCACGCGGCTGCCCTCGGCCAGGGTGTACTCCTGCGGGTCCTTCCGGTTGGGCATGTACACCAGCACGCTCGGATGCAGCTCCCGGTCGGGATCGGCCATGACCACGAGACTGCGGAGGCCGGTGCCTTCGTCAAGCTCCTCACGGAGGGTGACGCCCGGAACGAGGTCCTTCCAGCGGAGCTCACCGTCCGCCTTGATGATGCTCGGGATCGTTGTACGGGTCCCAGGTATAGAGGATGGTGGCGCGCCGCTCGTTGTCGCCCTTGGTGACGAGCTCGCCCTCCTTCACCTGCAGGAGCGCGCCCTCGGGCACCGGATAGCGGTTGAGTACCCGCTTCGGGTCCTTCGGATCGACCACCAGAATGCCTTCCTTGCTCTCATCCGATGCCGACTCGTCCTCGCGGGTGAGCACGACCCGAATGCTGGACTTGGTGCCGTCTTCGTACTCGACCGGCACGTCCGCCCACTCCAGTCCTTCGGTGTACTTGACCTTGCCGTCGGACCGCGCCCGCCGCTCCGCCTCTTCGGCGATGCGGGATGAGGTGCCGCCGATGTGGAAGGTCCGCAGGGTCAGCTGCGTACCCGGCTCGCCGATCGACTGCGCGGCGAGAATTCCCACCGCTTCACCCATATCCACCATGTCCATGGTGGCCAGGTTGCGGCCGTAGCACATGCGGCAGATGCCCCGACGGGCCTCACAGGTGAGCACTGACCGGATTCGGACCTTCTCGATGCCGGCATCGTCGATCGCGTTCGAGATGTCCTCGTCGATCAGCTTGCCGGACTCGACCAGGAGCCGAGGATCTCCGTCGTCATCGAGCTCGTGAGGATCGAACACATCCTCGCTTGCCACGCTGCCAAGAATGCGCTCGCGCAGCGGCTCGATAATGTCTTCGCCTTCCTTCAGCGCCGCGATCTCGAGACCCAGGATCGTCCCGCAATCCTCCTCGGTGACAGTCACGTCCTGCGCCACGTCGACCAGACGCCGCGTCAGATAACCCGCGTCGGCAGTCTTGAGCGCCGTGTCGGCCAGACCCTTCCGGGCGCCGTGGGTGGAGATGAAGTACTCCAGCACGGTGAGCCCCTCACGGAAGTTCGACTTGATCGGGCTTTCGATGATCTCGCCGATACCGCCGGTCAGCTTCTTCTGCGGCTTGGCCATCAGACCGCGCATACCGGCCAGCTGCCGAATCTGATCCCGGCTGCCGCGTGAGCCGGAATCGAACATCATGAAGACCGGGTTGAACCCGCCGCGCGATACCCGCATCGAGTTGATCATCGCCTCGGCCACGTCGTTATTGGCGTGGGTCCAGGCGTCGATCACCTTGTTGTAGCGCTCACCGAACGTGATCTGTCCGGTGTTGTAGGCCCGCTGGAACCGCTTGACCCGGGCATCTGCCTCAGTCAGGAGCTCCGCCTTCTCGGCCGGAATCTCGAGGTCCTCGACGCCGATGGAGACTCCACCCATCGTCGCGAAGCGGAACCCGAAGTCCTTGAGCCGGTCCAGGAAGGTGACCGTATCGGCCAGCCCCGCCCGGCGATAGCTCTGGAGCACCAGCTCCGAGAGATTCTTCTTCTTCATCAGGTCGTCCCGGAAGCCGAGCTCGGCCACGACACGACGGGGGAGAATGCTGTTGAACAGCACCCGGCCCACGGTGGTACGGAGCCACCGCGGCGCGGCGTCTTCCGACTCGCGGGGCGGGATGTACCAGAAGCAGATCGCCGTGTGGTAGCCGACGCTGCCGTTGAGCAGTGCCATCTCCAGCTCGGCCAGACTGCCGAAATGCTTGCAGCCCTTCCAGAGCCGCGCCTTGGTGTCCTCGGCCTTTCCGGCGCCTGATTTCCGAAGCTCCTCCTCGAAGCCGGCCGGCAGCTTGGTCAGGAAGTAGCTGCCCAGCACCATGTCCTGCGACGGCTCGGCCACCGGACGACCGTCCGAGGGCTTGAGGACGTTGTTCGACGAGATCATCAGCAGACGTGCTTCCAGCTGAGCCTCGAACGAGAGCGGCACGTGCACTGCCATCTGGTCGCCGTCGAAGTCGGCGTTGAACGCCGCGCAGACCAACGGGTGAATTCGGATGGCCTTGCCTTCGACCAGCACCGGCTCGAACGCCTGGATGCCCAACCGGTGCAGCGTGGGTGCCCGGTTGAGGAGCACCGGGTGATCCTGAATGATCTCTTCCAGGATCTCGTACACCTCGGGGCTCTCGCGCTCCACGATCTTCTTGGCCCGCTTGACCGTCTCGGCGATCCCCTTCTCCACCAGCTTGTGGATGATGAACGGCTTGAACAGCTCGACTGCCATCGCCTTCGGCAGACCGCACTGGTGCAGCCGAAGCTCCGGACCGACCACGATGACCGAACGGCCAGAGTAGTCCACTCGCTTGCCGAGCAGGTTCTGGCGGAACCGGCCCTGCTTGCCCTTGAGCATGTCGGACAGGCTCTTGAGCGGCCGCTTGCCCCGGCCACGAATCGCCTTGGAACGGCGGCCGTTATCGAAGAGCGCGTCTACCGCCTCCTGGAGCATCCGCTTCTCGTTCCGCAGAATGACTTCAGGGGCCTTATGCTGGATCAGCTTGGTGAGCCGGTTGTTCCGGTTGATCACCCGCCGGTAGAGATCGTTCAGATCGGACGTCGCGAAGCGCCCGCCGTCGAGCGGCACCAGCGGCCGGAGATCGGGTGGAATGACTGGAATGACATCCAGGATCATCCACGCCGGGTCATTGGCCAGGTCGCCCGACTCGCCCGATGACAGGAACGCGTCGACGATCTTGAGTCGCTTGAGCATCTGCTTCTTGCGGTGCTGGCTGGTCTCGGTTGCGACGCCCGAGCGCAGTTCGTCCGCCAACCGCCTGATGTCGAGGCGGCCGAGGAGCTCCCGAACGGCAGGAGCACCGATGTCTGCCCGGAATCCGTTGTCTCCCTCGTCACGCGCCTTGGCCCGGAGAGTCAGGTACTCGTCTTCGTCGAGCAGCTGGTTCTCCTCGACCTCCTGCTTGCCCGGCTCGATGACGATGTAGCTCGAGTAGTAGATGACCCGCTCGAGATCCCGGAGCGTGATGTTGATCAGGTTCCCCATCGGGCTCGGGAGCGTCTTGAAGAACCAGATGTGCGCCACCGGCACGCTGAGCTCGATGTGGCCCATGCGCTCGCGCCGCACCTTGCTGAGGGTGACTTCGACGCCACAGCGGTCGCAGATCACGCCGCGATAGCGGATCCGCTTGTACTTGCCGCAGTGGCACTCCCAGTCTTTGACCGGGCCGAAGATCCGCTCGCAGAAGAGGCCGTCCTTCTCCGGCTTGAACGATCGGTAGTTGATCGTCTCCGGTTTGGTGACCTCCCCCCACGACCACCAGGTGCGCTGCCCCTGAAGCTCCAGGCGCTCGCGCTCCTTGGGATCGCGCGGGCCCCGAATCTCTTCGGGGGCCGCGATACGGATGCTGATGTAGTCGAAACTCGAGCTCTTGGGCTCGCGACCGCTGCGAAAATCAATCATGATCTATTCATCTCCCGCTTCGGTGGTCCCGAGGGTCACCTTGAGACCGAGCGCCTGCAGTTCCTTCACCAAGACGTTGAACGACTCGGGGATGCCGGGTTCCGGCAGATTCTGCCCCTTGACGATGGCCTCATACACCTTGCTGCGGCCGTTCACGTCATCCGATTTGACCGTGAGCATTTCCTGGAGCACGTGAGCCGCCCCATAAGCCTCGAGCGCCCAGACCTCCATTTCGCCGAACCGCTGCCCACCGAACTGCGCCTTACCGGCGAGCGGCTGCTGGGTAACCAGTGAATACGGGCCGATCGAGCGGGCGTGGATCTTGTCGTCCACCAGGTGGCTCAGCTTGAGCATGTAGATCGAGCCAACAGTGACGTCCCCTTCGAACGGCTGCCCGGTGCGGCCATCCCGGAGCCGGGCCTTCCCTGTGGGCGTGAGACCGGCTGCCCGGAGCAGCTCGTCAGCGGCGGCATCGATATCCGATTCGCCCTTGGGTCCCAGCAATCCGGCCAGCGCCGGCATACCCGCAGCCTCCAGGGCCTCGACCTGTGTGGCCGAGGCGGCCTTCTCGACATCCTTGAGCGCCTTGCCGTACGGCTTCTCATCCCGCCCCAGATCATCCCGCTCCGCCTGGGCGCGATGGAAATCGACCTCCTCCCGGCGCTGGGCGGTTTCACGATCGGCCAGTTCTTTCGCGGCCTCGACCATGAAGCTCCGCACCGACTGCAGCAACTCTCGGGTTTCGGCCGATGCACCCCGCGCACCCAGCATGCCGATTCCGGCTTCCAGGAGCGTGGTGCGATCGCCTTTCGGCGCCACCTTCTTGAGATCCGCGACCATCCGCGTAATCGCGGCGGACGCGAGCTCCGGCGGACGGGCCCGAAGGCGAAGTCCTTCTGCGGCCCACCGGAACCCGGCGAGACGGAGAAGAGTGCCGATCTCGGTTTCGTCCGCGCCACGGAAGACCGGCGTCTTGGCTTCGAAGCCAAGAATCCGTGCGGCCCATCCGAGGTGGGTCTCCAGGATCTGACCGACGTTCATCCGGCTCGGCACGCCGAGCGGATTGAGGACGATATCCACCGGACTGCCATCCGGCAGGAACGGCATGTCCTCTTCCGGCACGATCCGGGCGACGATGCCCTTGTTGCCGTGGCGGCCGGCCATCTTGTCTCCAACGGAGATCTTCCGCTTCTCCGCGATGTACACCTTCACCAGCTGAATGACGCCCGGAGGCAGTTCGTCCGGCTGGAGAATCTTGTCGATCTGGTCCTCGGCCTTCTCCTCGACCTTGGCCCGCTCGCGCGCGGCCATGTCGATCGCGGCCCGGATCCGCTCGTTCGCTCGCCTTGTTCGCCACCCGGAGCGTCTTGAGATCGACGTCGCCCAGGTCGCTCTGGGCCAAGATGTCGGCCGTGAGCTTGGTCCCGCCGGGCTGGTACTCCTCCACCGTGCCCGCCTTGAGCATGAGCGCGACTTCCTGCCCGGTGAGCAGGTGGGTGAGCTCGTCCAGCATGACGGCGCTGATACGGGCCTTCTCGTCGTTCTCGATCCGGCGAACCTCGCCGATGCGCTCGCCCCGGTCCTTCTCGACGACCTGATCCTCGATCCGGCTGAAAATCTTGACGTCGATGACGACGCCGGCCATGCCGGGCGGCACCTTGAGCGAGCTGTCCTTTACGTCCTTCGCCTTCTCGCCGAAGATCGCCGTCAGCAGCTTCTCTTCGGGAGAGAGCTCGGTCTCACCTTTGGGCGTGATCTTGCCGACCAGAATGTCGCCCGGCTTCACGTGCGCGCCGATGCGGACGATGCCGCGCTCGTCGAGGTCCACCACGCTCTCATCCGAGACGTTGGGAATTTCCCGGGTGATCTCCTCCTGGCCGCGCTTGGTGTCGCGGACGTGGAGCTCGAGCTCCTGGATATGGATTGACGAGTAGACGTCGTCCTTGACCAGGCGCTCGCTCAGGACGATCGCGTCCTCGAAGTTGTGGCCGTACCAGGGCATGAACGCCACCAGGACGTTGCTGCCCAGCGCGAGCTCGCCACCTTCGGTCGCCGCGCCGTCAGCGATGATCTCTCCGGCGCCGACCTGCTGGCCCAGCTGAACCAGGGGCCGCTGGTTGATGGCGGTGTCCTGATTGGTGCGCCAGAACTTCTTCACCCGATAGCGGTCGTGCTGATGCAGCCGCGCCAGTGGAGTCTCCCCCACCCCGGTTCCGTTGGTGCCCGCGTCGACGATGATCTCGTCGGCGGTTACCCGGGTGACCGTGCCGGCCCGCCGGGCGATGATCACCGCACCAGAGTCCCGGGCCACCTTCTCCTCCAGGCCGGTGCCCACCAGCGGCGCCTGCGGGAAGAGGAGCGGCACACTCTGGCGCTGCATGTTCGAGCCCATGAGTGCGCGGTTCGCGTCATCGTGCTCCAGGAACGGGATCAGCGCCGCGGCGATCGAGACCAGCTGCTCGGGCGCCACGTCCATGAACTCGATCCGGTCGGGCGGCAGGAGCGGGTAGTCGTCTCCCTTCCGGCTCAGCACCAGCTGGTCGGCGAAGGTTCCGTCCTGATTGAGTGGCGCGTTGGCCTGCGCCACCGCGTAGTCCTCCTCGTCACTGGCTGACAGCCAGCGAATCTCGTCCGTCACCTTGCCGTTCTTGACCGCGCGATACGGCGTCTCGATGAAGCCGAGATCGTTGATCCGGGCGTAGGTCGAGAGGCTGGTGATCAGGCCGATGTTGGGACCTTCCGGCGTCTCGATCGGGCACATCCGGCCGTACTGCGAGTAGTGCACGTCGCGCACCTCGAAGCCGGCGCGCTCACGCGTCAGTCCGCCCGGGCCCAGCGCCGAGAGCCGCCGCTTGTTGGTCAGCTCCGCCAGCGGGTTGGTCTGGTCCATGAACTGCGAGAGCTGGGACGAGCCGAAGAACGCCTGGATGACCGCGCTGACGGTACGCGCATTGACCAGATCGTCCAGCGAGATCTTCTCCGGATCGGAGTTGATGCTCATCCGCTCCTTGACCAGTCGCGCCATCCGCGACAGACCAACCGAGAACTGGTTCGCGATCAGCTCGCCGACGCGACCGGATCCGACGGTTGCCCAGGTGGTCGATGTCATCCGTGAACCCGCGACCATCGTGCAGGTCGATCAGGTAGCGGATGATCGCGACGAAATCGTCCTCAGTGAGCACAGTGTGATTCGGGTCGGTCTTGAGCTTGAGCCGCTGATTGATCTTGTAGCGGCCCACCCGCCCGAGGTCGTATCGCTTGGGGTTGAAGAACAGCTTCTGCAGCTGCTGCCGAGCCGTCTCCAGATTGGGCGCGTCGCCCGGCCGCAGCAGGGCGTAGATCTGCTCCAGGGCCTCGGCCTCACTGTGGGTCGGGTCCTTGGCCAGAGTGTTCTTGATGAGTGGCGACTCCGAGCGCCCGGCCGGCAAAAGCACCTCGACTTTGTGCACCCCGGCCTTGATCAGCTTCTTCCGGAGGGCGTCGGTTATCTCGGCACCCGCTTCAGCTAGCACTTCACCGGTCTCAGGATCGGCCGCATCGAACGCGAGGATGTGATTCTGCCGGTCACGGGTCGAGGTCGGCTGCTCCTCCTCCCGCACGTCCAGTGTGGTGTAGCCGGCAAACACGGTGACGCTCTTGACGCCCTTGTGGCGCATCTCGTTGAGACGTTCCTGCGTGAGCTCATCACCCACCAGGCCGAGCGCCTCGCCGCTTCGATCCTCTGGATTGGGCACGTCCACCGCGAGCAACGATCCGATGACCTCACGCTTTTCCTGACGGCCCTCGAGCTTCCCCGAGATGTTCAGTTCCTTGGTCGCGAAGAAGAGCTTGAGAATATCGGCGTTGTTCCCATGCCCGAACGCACGAAGCAGTGCGGTGGCGGGGAACTTTTTCTTCTTGTCGATGTGGACGTAGATCACGTCGTGGATGTCGATCGTGAACTCCACCCAGGAGCCGCGAAACGGAATGATCCGGGCCGAGAACAGCCGCTGACCGTTCGGGTGGGTGTCCTCTTCGAACACCACGCCGGGCGAGCGGTGCAGCTGGCTGACGACCACCCGCTCCGCGCCGTTGATCACGAACGTCCCGAGCGGGGTCATGATGGGCAGCTCGCCCAGGTAGACCTCTTTCTCGATGGCGTTCTTCAGGCGCTTCTGGCCCTCGACCTCCTCGTACACATCGAGGCGGAGCTTGGCCTTGAGCGGGGCGGCGTAGGTCATGTCCCGTTCGACGCACTCTTCCACCGAGTACTTGGCTTCGCCCAGGGCATAGCCCAGGAACTCCAGCTTGTATTTCTCGTTGACGTCCGTGATCGGGAACAGGTCCCGGAAGACGCGCTCGAGCGAGACGTCCTGGCGGGCGCCGTGCACATCATCCGGCACCAGCAGCGTCTGGAACGCCGCGGTCTGAATGTCGAGGAGGTGCGGCATCGGCATGCCGCCCTCGCGTTTGCTGAACGTGATTACGGATCGGGTCTCAGGCATCAGTCACTCACTCTCACGCAACACAAATGGCCCCAGGCGGTCCCGCCGGAAGCGGGGTGAGCTACGGGGCTCGGTCAACTTCAGGAACAGTACGGAGCTTCGAGCGTGCATTCGTCTCACTGAGATAGGGTGGCCAAAGATCCCTTGCCGGGCCGGCTGAATGCCGGCCCAGCCCGGGATAGGCTACACCTACCTCAGTTCGACAACTGCACCCTGATCTTCCAGCTTCTTCTTAATTTCCTCGGCCTCCGCTTTGGATATGCCCTCTTTGATATTGCTGGGGACGTTATCCACGGCATCCTTGGCTTCCTTCAGGCCCAGGCTGGTGATCTCGCGGACCACCTTGATGACCTGAATCTTCTTGGGGCCGCCCTCCTTGAGGACGACGGTAAACTCGGTCTTCTCTTCCGCAGGCGCTGCCGGAGCTGCGCCACCGCCGGCGCCACCGCCGGCTGGGCCCGCCGCAGCCGCGGCGATCGTGACGTTGAACTTGGTCTTGAACGCCTCGATGAGGTCCGCCAGCTCGACGACAGTCTTGTTGCCGATCGCCTCGAGGATCTCTTCGTTACTCAGCGTGGTGGTGGGCATCAGTTTCTCTCTCTCCATCCGGTGATGTGTTGGCTCGCCAATGCCCGCATCTGTGCGGGCGAATCGAGCCTACGAACGCTGCGCGCGAAGCGCCTCGAGGGCGCCGACTACTTGATACAGCATTCCATTCATGAGGCCGGCGAGCTGGGCCATGGGAGCCTGGATCGTTCCGGCCAACTGCGACAGCAATACTTCTCGTGGTGGCAAGCTGGCCAACCGCTTGACGTGATCGGCAGTGACGGCGCGGCCATCGACCAAACCGATCTTGATCGCGGGCTTTTCGAACTCCCGGGCGAAGTCGGTCAGGACCTTCGCCGCGACCACGGGGTCGCGCCCAGCCAGCACCAGTCCGGTCGGTCCGGCCAGGTGGTCGTCCAGGAGCGTCACGTTGTTGGCAGCCAGCGCCCGCTGCGCCAGCGTGTTCTTGACCACGATGTACGACACCCCAGCCGCTCTCAGCCGGCGGCGGAACTCCGTCAACCTCAGCACGTTGAGCCCACTGAAGTCGGTGACGTAGATGTTGGGCGAGGCCTTGAACTGCTCGGTCAGGCTCTGCACCATGTCCTGGCGTTCGGTCTTGTTCATCGGTACACCGCCGTCTCGAGCCGGACCCCCGGACCCATGGTGCTGGAAATGGTTGCCGAGCGGATATAGGTCCCCTTGGCAGCGGCTGGCTTAGCCCGGGCTATCGTATCCATGAATGCCTGAACGTTGTCCGCCAGTTGCGGTCCTGAGAAGGAGATCTTCCCGACCGGCGCGTGGACGTTCCCGGTCTTGTCGACCCGGAACTCGATTTTGCCGGCCTTGATCTCTCGAACCGCCCGGGTCACGTCCATGGTGACGGTGCCCGCCTTCGGATTGGGCATGAGTCCGCGGGGACCCAGCACCCTTCCCAGGGCTCCAAGCTGTCCCATCACATCCGGCGTGGCGACGATGACGTCACAGTCGAGCCAGCCGTCTTTGATCTTCTGGATGTATTCGATTCCCACGAAGTCGGCCCCGGCGGCCTCGGCCTCCCGAACCCGGTCTCCCTGGGTAATTACCAACACGCGAACCGGCTTTCCGGTTCCATGCGGCAGCACCACGGTCCCGCGGACCACCTGGTCGGCGTGCCGGGGATCCACCCCGAGGTTCACGGCGACGTCGACGGTCTCGTCGAACTTGGCGTAGGCCGCATCCTTCACGATGGCGACGGCGTCAGGAATGGGGTATTCCCGAGTCCGGTCGACTTTGGCAACCGCTGCCCGGAACTTCTTCCCTGAAGCAGGCATCAGTCCACCACCTCCAGACCCATGGACCGCGCTGTCCCGGCGATCATGCGCATGGCGCTGTCGAGATCACCGGCATTCAGGTCCGCCATCTTGATCTCGGCGATCTTCCGGACTTGGGCACGGGTGACCCGGCCGACCTTCGTCCGGTTCGGATTGCCGCTGCCCTTCTCGACGCCGGCTTCCTTCAAGAGAAGGTTTGGAGCCGGGGGCGTCTTGGTGATGAACGTGAAGGTCCGATCCGCGAAGATGGTGACCACCACGGGGATGACCATCCCGCTCTGGCTCTGGGTCCGCGCGTTGAACTGCTTCACGAACTCCATGATGTTAACGCCATGGGGACCAAGCGCAGTACCCACCGGAGGTGCGGGCGTAGCCGCTCCTGCCGGGCACTGCAGTTTGACCATTGCATTGATCTTCTTAGCCATTGCTTCTCCGGTAACGTCTGCCCCTCAGGGCGACTGCCGCGACTGACCCGCGCGGTCGCGGGGGAGGTCTAGGGTCAAGTGTCGAGAGTCAAGAAAACCTAGACTCTAGACTCTCGGCTTTAGACTCTCTAGTGCCCTCTCAACTGCAAATAATCCAACTCCACCGCGGTCGGCCGTCCAAACAGACTCACCGACACCCGGACTTTCCCCTTGTCCGCCAACACCTCTTCGACCGTGCCGCTGAAATCCGAGAAGGGTCCCTCGGTGATCTCGACCACCTGGCCGATGAGGAACGGGATCTCTTCCTTCGGCTCCGCCTCGGCCACCGCCTCGGCGATGCCGAGTAGCCGGTTGACCTCATCCTGGCGCAGTGGCTGCGGCATCTTGCCGGTGCCGACGAACTTGATGACGCCCTGAATGCTGTTGACCACGTGGAGCGCTTCCTGACTCATGCCCATCTCGACCAGCACGTAGCCGGGATACAGCTTCCGCTCGACGTTGACCTTCTTGCCATTCTTGATCTCGATCACTTCCTGGACCGGAACCAGAGCCTGGCGAATCAGCTTCGAGTCTGCCGGTCGAGGATCTTCCTCGATCCGTCTCTGAAGCAGGCCGCGGACCTTGTTCTCATGGCCGGCGGTCGTCTGAATGGCGTACCAGCGGTATTCCATAGACTACCGCGCGAGTCGCGCGACTCCGTCCACCAGAATCAGCTGGAGCAGCCAGTCGAGCAGGCCGATCGTGATCCCGAGAAGAATCGAGAACACGATAATCATGCGGGTGGCCTTGATCAGCTCCGGCCGAGTCGGCCAGGTGACCTTGCGCAGCTCGTCCCGCACGGCCGTGAGAAAGCGCCCGGTACGAGGCACCCACCCGATCAGCTTGTTGGGTTGCCGGACCTGCACTGTATCCATGCTTACTTCGACTCTTTATGCGCCCGATGCGTGTCGCACCGGGGGCAGTACTTGCGCCGTTCCACCCGCTCCGGGTGCTTCCGCTTGTTCTTATCCGTGAAGAAGTTGCGGTTCTTACACTCGGTGCATTCTAGAATGACTTTGTCTCGTGGCATCTTCGATTCTCTAGAAAGTCAGGAGTCTGGAGTCGGGAGTCAGGGTGTCGGTAGGTTCCCGACTCCTGACTCCCAGCTCCCGACTATTTCAATATCTTCGTCACCACACCCGCGCCCACCGTCCGCCCACCCTCACGGATCGCAAAGCGCAGCCCCTCATCCATCGCGATCGGCGTGATCAGCTCGATCGTCATCTGCACGTTGTCCCCCGGCATCACCATCTCCACCCCACCCGGCAGCTCCACACTCCCCGTCACGTCCGTCGTCCGGAAGTAGAACTGCGGCCGGTACCCCTTGAAGAACGGCGTGTGCCGACCCCCCTCTTCCTTCGTCAGCACATACACCTCCGCCTCGAACTGGGTGTGCGGCGTGATACTCCCCGGCTTCGCCAGCACCATCCCCCGCTCGATCTCGTTCTTCTCCACCCCCCGGAGCAGGAGCCCCACGTTGTCCCCCGCCTCGCCCTGGTCCAGCAGCTTCCGGAACATCTCCACTCCCGTCACCACCGTCTTCTTGGCACTGTTGAACCCCACCAGCGCCACCTCCTCCGACACCTTCACGATGCCCCGCTCGATCCGCCCCGTCGCCACCGTCCCCCGCCCCGTAATCGAGAACACATCCTCCACCGGCATCAGGAACGGCTTATCCACCTCGCGCTTGGGCTGCGGGATGTAGCTGTCCAGGGCATCCAGCAGCTCCTGGATCTTCTTCCCCTGCTCGCTGTTGGGGTCCCCACTCTCCAGCGCCTGCAACGCACTCCCCTGGATGATCGGCGTGTCGTCACCCGGGAAGTCGTAGCTGCTCAAGAGCTCCCGCACCTCCAGCTCCACCAGCTCCAGCAGCTCCGGGTCGTCCACCATGTCCACCTTGTTCATGAACACCACGATGTACGGCACGTTCACCTGCTTCGCCAACAGGATGTGCTCCCGGGTCTGCGGCATCGGCCCATCCGCCGCACTCACCACCAGGATCGCCCCATCCATCTGCGCCGCCCCCGTGATCATGTTCTTCACGTAGTCCGCATGCCCCGGGCAGTCCACGTGGGCATAGTGCCGCTTGGCGCTCTCGTACTCCACGTGCGCCGTCGCGATCGTGATCCCCCGCTCCCGCTCCTCCGGCGCCTTGTCGATCTGGTCGTACGCCGTAAACTGCGCCAGCCCCTTCTTCGCCTGGATCGCCGTGATCGCCGCCGTCAACGTCGTCTTCCCGTGGTCCACGTGCCCGATCGTCCCCACGTTCACATGCGGCTTGGTGCGCTCGAATTTGGCTTTGGCCATGCTTCTCGGTTCCTCTGAGCTGTCTAGGGTCTAGGGTCGAGAGTCTAGGGTCGGGAGTCGGGAAGTCAGGAACCAATGCTCCCGACTCCTGACTCCCAGCTCCCGACTTTTTTCTACCAAGCTCGCGCGCGGGATTGAACCGCGGACCTCATCCTTACCAAGGATGCGCTCTACCAACTGAGCTACGCGAGCGGTCTCAACGTCAGGGCGGTACCCCGCCCTTCCACTCACATCCCTGGCGGTACGGCGGTATGGCGGTACCCCTTTCCGCCCTGTCCGTCCTCTCCGCCTTCTCCGTCCTCTCCAACAAAGCGGGCGACGGGACTCGAACCCGCGACCCTCAGCTTGGAAGGCTGATGCTCTACCAACTGAGCTACACCCGCGGGCCGCCCCTGCCTATCCATTTGCCGGTCCGCCCGTGCGACCGTCCGTCTGTCCGCCCGCCAATGGTGGGGGTAGGATTCGAACCTACGTAGGGCGTTAGCCCGGCAGATTTACAGTCTGCTACCATTAGCCACTCGGTCACCCCACCGAGCCGTCAACTCACCCATATGTGAGACAGAACCCCGCCGGCAATAAGCGGGGTCCGTGTCCACCATCAAAGAGTGACGGCACTACTGAGCTGACGAGGGGAATCGAACCCCTAACCTGCTGATCACAAAGCACTTCAGCAAGTTTGTAATGTGTTCACCCTGAAAATGGACAGACACGCAACATAAAAACAGACAAGCACCTATGCAAGTCCAAGGGCTGAAAAAGATCCCGCCCGCACGAAATTCCTCCTATTTCTTGGACAACACGGGTTTAGGGCCCAAAATCCCAACCCTACTCCACCACAATTACCAACCTTGGCGCCCAGGTAGTGCCGGACTCGCGAGCTCGGTAATCCGCGCCGTTGGTCGAGGTGGATTCAAGCGCCAGGCTCACGGTTCCGTCCCCCACGATCTGGCTCTTCACATCTACCTCGTACCAGGTATTCACCGCCACCGCTCCGATGGTGCCGAGGACAGTGGTGTTGTATGCCGGAGCGTTGTACCAGCGAATGGTGCTTTCGGTCCAGGAAGTGGACGGAACTCGATGCAGACGGCCGCCGGTGTCAGATGGATCAACCGCGTAGAGTTGGAGCTTGGCACTCACGATCCGCCGAGCGCCGATCCCCGTCACCGGGAACTTCAGGTAGGTGCGCGCCACGGGAGAGCCGTCCACCAGCAGCGTCGTTCTGGTGCCGAACGCCGTAAATGGCGAATTCTTCAAGGTGTAGGCATCGGCGCTCGCCCGCACGGTCAGTGTGGTCTGCAGTGGAGGTGGCGGTGGAGTTGAAGTGGTCTGACACAAGGCAGTGCCGGCATCGTTCAGAGTGTTGCCGGGGATCGGAAGAAATTGCCAATCGAAACTGGTCGGGTGCAACGTCAGCTTGAGGATGCCAAGTGAGGTGCTGCTTCGCAGCTCACTATTGGCCCGGATGGTTCCAAAGCCGCCCGTTTCTTTCCCACCGGTCCCCACCACGAACGACCGCACGCCTCGAGCATTATCCAGCACTCCGGCCGCGGTCTGGGGTCCGAAGCGCTCGTAGTCATGGTCGTGCCCCGCGAGGACAAGATCGGCGCGGTAGTCGTAGAGCGCTTGCCAGATCGGTTGCATCGAAGAATTGTCGCCGTGACCGCCGGAGCTGAACCGCGGATGGTGCCAGTAGGCCATCGTGCAAACGCTGGGGTGCGCCGCCAAGTCGGCACGCAACCACTGCTCCTGGGGTGAGCCACTGCCGCAACCCCCGATCGAAGCGCAGTTGCTGTTGATGACGATCAGGTGCCAGGTGCCGATATCGAAACTGTAGTACCCTTTCGTTCGATCTCCCGCTCGTCCCGACTGAACTCCTACTCCGTTGAAATAATCGAAGTAGCCTGCGGCTCCAGCCGTCTGGTACTCGTGATTTCCCGCCGCGGGCCAGGTGATCGCCTTGTGGACTCCCCAGGTGGGTCCGTAGAACTGGTTGAACTCGGCCAGAGTTCCGTTTTCATACTGGTTGTCACCCAGCAGCAGGACAGCGGCCGGCGCAGCGCCCGTGATCAGTGCAGCGGTGGCGGCTTGTTTGCAGGGAACCGTGGTCGGAGTACCGCTACCACAGGCAATGTCGCCCGCAGCCACCACGACCGGGTCGGCCAAAGCAGCGGCGGCCGCATCGGGCGAGCGGGACGAAGTGGGGCCGGCAGGGTCGTCGAGCGTTGAGCAGCTGGAAAGGAGCAGGAGGGGAATGGTTGTGTAAGCGACTGCTCGAAACCAACGCATGAGCCACCACCGGGAGGGGAGGCAGCAATTGTACCGCCCAAAATTTGGGTCAGCTAGTGAGACTCAAAGCAGTCGCTAGGGGAAAGTTCAGGGTTGGGAGCCAGAACGGCTCCTCCCGGAGCCGTCATGGGTAACCAGGGTTTTCTTGACTCATACCGAGCTGACGAGGGGAATCGAACCCCTAACCTGCTGATTACAAATCAGCTGCTCTGCCAATTGAGCTACGTCAGCCTGAATCCGGGCGAGACTCGCATGATAAGGGCAACGTAGAGGGAGTCAACACTCTGTGGTAGGTATTGCGTGCACCTCTAGATGAACAAAAATGCGGCCTGATCGTGCCCCGTAACGGCGGTGATGACGCGCTCGTAGACCTTGGGTCCGCTCTCGCTGTTGGTAAAGACGACCACTGCCCGCCCACCCGCTGGATCCGCCAGTACAAAGTTGCGGAAGCTGTTGTTGGCTCCCCAGTGCCAGAGTACTTCGCCCTGCTGATCGCGCTGGATCCCCCAGCCTAATCCCCACGAAAGCACCCGATTGAGCCGAATCCTCGGCGTCACCATTGCAGTGCGCATTCGGCTGCTGAGATCGAGTCCCGTTGCCGGTGCCCGCGCTACCAGGCGCGCGAGGAAACGGGTGTAGTCGTTGACCGTAGTCAGAAGGGAGCCCGCCGCGTTGGGGATCAGGTACAGCGGGAGAACGGGCCACTGAGAATTGACCAGCGGCACGGCCCGAAGCGCGTCCTCATAGCGCCAATCCACTAGCGGTTTGCCCCACTGCTGGGCGATCGCCTCGGTTCTGCGCCCTATCAATCCGTACTCGTCCGCTTCGAGCCCATGCTCATCCCGCCCCGCTGCCTTATACGCAGCGAACTGAGGCATCCAGACGTAGCTACTCTCCTTCATGCCGAGTGGATCAAGCACCTCCTCGCGCATGAGCCGAGCAAACGGGCGGTCGGTGAGTGATTCTATGACGCGCTGCAGGTAGTAGTACCCTTCCCCGGAATAGCTGAACCGGGTCCCTGGCTCAGTCTCAGGTAGCAGCGGCCCAGGTTGCTCTCGCCAATTCGGAAGACCGGATGAGTGACTGAGCACGTGCGCCGCAGTGACTCGGCGCATGCGCTCATTATTGGCGTCGTCGATGGGCAGGTAGTCGAAGAGGGGCCGTTCCAGCTCGAGTGTGCCACGATCGACCAGCCGCAGCACGGCGTAGGCGAACAGCGGCTTACCGAGTGAGACTGCCTCGAAGATTGTCGCTTGGGATACGCTCGCATCCGGAGCCTTGCTCGCCCGCCCGAATCCTCCGTTCCACACCGCCCCATTCTCCACGGTTCCCAGTGCCAGCCCCGGAACGGCCGCGAGCTCGAGCATACGAGGCAAAGATCGGATCAGAGTGGGAGTGGGACGCCAGGCCGGGTCACCCGGCCCCCGATGTGGGCGAGCACTCTGGAACCGGAACCCGGTCCCGGGAGCCAGTGAGGACAGGACACCGCCGCCGCTGGCGAGGAGAAACCGGCGGCGGGTCAAGCCTGAGTTTGCGGAATTAACCACGTCGGCTCACGGTAAGGGTGTGCACCGTTATCTACTTCCTACGGGCTCAGCTTCCTGGCGTTTCAGCCATGGCACTGTCCCGGTAGACACCCTGAGGGCTGACTTGGTTGTGTTGGTCGGTGGAGACCTGCGGTGGGATTGATTGGGCTGGAGTTTACCTGCTCACTTTGGAACCTCTCGGCGTACCACCTCGATAGATCCGTCCCGGGCATCCCGCACCTGGAAGCCGTGCAGGGCGAGCAGCGCGCGAATCCGATCGGCCTCCGGGTAATTGCGGACAGACTTGAGGCGAGCCCGTTCGGTTGCCCAGGCCTTGGCCCAGCTTTGCGCGGCGTTCGGATCGGCCGGTGGATTTTCGTCGAGCTGAGCGACTAACACAGCGTCAGCTCCCGCACTTTTGACTTTCATGACGACCACTTTGCTCGTGACCCGGAGAATGCTCTCCGCTCTGTCCCAGGCCGACCGGGAGGCAGGCCCGGCACGATCGCCCGCATCAAGCGCCGCATGAGCCTGATTCATGAAGTTGAACATTGCGGCAACTGCGCGAGGGGCGTTGAGATCGTCGTCAAGTGCCTCGGTCAGAGCTCCGCCCAGCTGTTCCGCAGCGTGCGCCATGGCCGGAGAGTCCTCCTGAGCGTCACTTTCCATGAGACGATTCTGGAACTCACCCAACCTGCGGGAGGCCTCCTGAGCCGCGGCGAGACCCTCATCGGTGAGATCGAGCTTTTGTCGATAGTGAGTCTGATACATGAAGAGTCGAATGGCACCTGGATCGACCCCATCTTCCCGCAAATCTCTGGCGGTGGTGATGTTCCCGAAACGCTTGGACATCTTCTCGCCGCGGATATTCAGGAACTCTCCATGTAGCCAGAAGCGGGCGAACTCGTCTCGTCCGGTGTAGGCACAACTCTGCGCGATCTCGTCTTCGTGATGTGGGAAGATGAGGTCCACACCGCCTGCATGGATGTCCAGCACATCGACTCCCCACCGCTGACCCAGCAGCTCGAGTGCCATTGCCGAGCACTCGATATGCCAGCCGGGCCGCCCCCGCCCGAACGGCGCATCCCATGCGGCGCCGACCGCTTCGTCCTCCGGCTTCGCGGCCTTCCACAGCACGAAATCCCGAGCGTCTTCTTTCGCGTATTCATCCGCGCTTACCCGCTCACTCGCTCCGGTCCGGAGCTGACGGCGATCCAGTTGAGAGAGCCGCCCGTATGCCGGGAAGTTGGCAATGGAGAAGTAGACCGACCCGTCCTCACCAGTGTAGGCCGTTCCCTTGGCAAGTAGTCCCTCGATGAGCCGGATCATCGCCGGTATGTACTCCGTGGCCCGCGGCTGCTGATGTGAGGGCAAAATCTTCAGCCAGTCACGATCCTCCTCGAAGGCACTCGCGAATGGGTCCACGTGCTGGCGCAGTGACACACCCTTCTGTCGAGCCGCGGCGATGGTGCGGTCGTCCACGTCCGTCAGGTTCATGATGTGGAAGACTTCGTATCCGCTCGCCTCCAGCCAGCGTCGAAGCAAATCCTCGAATAGAAAGGTCCGGAAGTTTCCTATGTGGGCATAGCCATAGACGGTAGGACCGCAGGTATAGACCGATACCCGGCCGGGATGGATAGGCTGAAATGGATCGACTCTCCGGGTGAGCGTATTGTAGAGGCGAAGGGTCATGCGCCCGCCGCTCCGGCCGCGGCTGTCGTCGCAATGGCTTCCCCCGGGTTGCCACCCTTGATGGTGACCTGAACCCGCCGCTGTTGAACCGGTGACTCGATCGTTTCTTTATCAAACCGCTTCTTCAGGCGTCGGCGGAACTCCCGTGCAACACCCCATTGTGAACCAGGCTGCGTCTTGAGCAGCGTACGAATCACTACCGAAGTTTCCCCCAGGGATTCGACGCCCAGTACCTCGAGGGGACCGTCCAGCTGAATGCCCCAGGTACGGTCGGTAGAAAACTGGGCGGCTTCGTCCCGGACGACGTCGATGGCGCGGTCGATGTCTTCATCATAGGGAATCCCCACATCGACCACCGCCCGAGACCAGCCGCGGGTCATGTTGCTCACGACCTTGATCTCTCCGTTGGGAATGATGTGCATTGCCCCCTGGAGATCCCGCAGCACGACCACACGAAGCGTCATGCGCTCCACCACCCCGCTCTTCCCTGCCGCTTCGATCACGTCACCCAAGCCAAACTGGTTCTCCGAAAGAATGAAGAAGCCAGATATGATATCTCTCACCAGGCTTTGCGCACCGAAGGAGACGGCTAGCCCGAGAATACCAGCACCGGCGAGAATCGGTGCGATGTTGATGAAGACGTTGAACGTCAGGAGCAGGGCGATGGTGACGATCACCGCGCGGCCCACGCTTCGAAGCAGCTGGGAGATAGTGCGCCCACGTTTCTCCCGCATGGTGGTGACCGAATCGTCACCATCGTCCACCGCCATCTCGATTCGGTGGGCGGTGAGGCGCACCACTCTGATCGCCAGCCAGGCGAGCAGCCAGATTCCCAGAACCCGGAACCCTCCCCGCGTGACCGCTTCACCGTCGAGCCGCAATATCTCGGCAAGACGATTGATGACGTCACGGATGGACAGCCACAGCGGCACGGTAACTCCGGCAAATAACGTCGGTTGGCTCAGCTTATCAGAAAGCGAGCCCTAACGTAGGCTTGACGGGCGCATGGCGTCAACCGATCTCGACGCTGCTACGAGAGAGAGTTTAGCTGCCGCCGGCGGAGTAGACGACCCGCGTTCCAGCAACGCGCACGCCCTGGGTGAGACAAACCGAGAGAATTTCTTCCGGAGAGTGCGTGCGGATGGGGACCATCAGGCCATCGGCGTTCATTTGCAATCCTGGAAACTGTTGCTCGAGGAGCTTGAGGCCGGGAAGGTGTGGAGTAGCGGTGACAACTTGCAGGGCACGCCATTCGAGGATCTTCTCGACTGCCAGCACAACCGGCAGATCGCCTTCACGAAGCGCGACACGGTTGCACCGGCTGAGCAGCAGACCCAGGTCAGAGCTTCCGAGCACCGCATGCTGCTTCCCGTAGATGATGCCATGGTAATAGAAGGCCGGACAGGCGCCGCGGATCCAGGCGCCCACAGGACCCGGTGGTCCGGTTAACGGCAGCAGATCGGCCAGCCGAGTTGCAGGAGATAGAGGAAGGGGCGGCCCTGAGAACATGCCTCAGCATGGGCCGGAGCACCGTCGGGAGCTAATCCGTATTGTGCCCTCCTGAGCCTAATGCTGCAGGATCAGGCCGGGACCAGCTTTCGCCGGGAGGCGAGATAGCTCTGGCGGCCTCGGCGAATAGCCTCTAGCAGCGGGTCGGTGTCGAACCGGACGGGATCGGTGGCGGGGAGACCGGTCTCCTGTGCTGCGGCATCACACGCCCGACGGGCTTCCTCTTCCGTCATGTCATAGGTGTTGAGACAGATGCCGATGACTTTGGTCGGGTGAACGGCAGATCCGATCGTCTCGTACAGCCGGATGTACTCTTTGAGCGGCGGTATTCGGAGCCAGGCCGCCTCGCGATAATCGCCGATGTACTTCCGGGTGGACTGATGGCATAAAATCAGACCATCAGCACAGGCGCCGTGCATCAGCCCAAGAGTAACTGCCGAATACCCGGGATGATTAATGCTACCCTGCCCTTCCACCAGAACCACATCTGCATCCTTGGCTCCTTCGAGCACCAGCCGCTCCGCCGCTCCGGCGACGAAATCGGCCACGACCGCGTCTACTGCGATGCCCCACCCCTCGACCATGATCCCCGTCTGGCCGGTCGCAACAAAACGAGTCCGGAGCCCTGAGGCATTGAGGTCCCTCGCGAGCTGCAGCTGGGCTGTCATTTTCCCGACGTTGCAGTCGGTACCGACGGTGAGCACCACGTAGGGATCGACCATCTTTGCCGCGCCGGAAGCGACTTCCAGATCCGCCGGAGGTTTCCGGATGTCGTAGATGGTTCGGCCATTGTTCTTCGCCTTGGCCGCCAGAACCGGGTCGTCACTCAGGAACGTGTGTAGTCCACTCCATAGATCGCACCCGGCGTCCAGTGCCTCGGCCAGCCACGCCCGCCATTCCTCAGGAAGACGTCCTCCCAGCGGAGCGATCCCAATGAGGATGGCGGTCGGCTTCAGTGAGAGCCCTTGCTTCATCGAACCCACCACTGGAATCGATCCGCCAAAACCCAGGACAGCCTGCGCAGTCTTTCCTACCTGCTGCCGGTCCAGTACGCCGACGGTACGCTCGGGCAAGTATCGGATGACCGAATTGGCGGTTTTCGAGGTCATGGGACCGAAATCGCCGTCGGCTAAAATCAGAAATCTTGGAAGGCTCATGACTCTGATGGGACCGGCTGAGTGGTAATAGTGGGCTCGGCCTCGACGGGAACGGTGCCGCTCGGCTTGACCTCGCTCAGCGTATCACCGTAAACCTCGCCCAGCAGAATATGGCGAATCAGAACCATGACAAAGGCGAGAATCGGCACTGCGACAATCAAACCAGCCAGCCCGAACAGCTTCCCAATCAGTAGAACACCCGCGATGGTGACCACCGGTGGGAGGTTCACCTGCCGCTCCATGACCACCGGTGCGACGAAGTTGGCCTCGATCAGGTGAACACCTATTCCCAACGCCGCCACCGCCATCGCCTTGGGCAGCCCGGACACACCGAGAGCAAAGAGGGCGGGCACCACCGTGGAGAAGAGGGTTCCGAAGAATGGAACGATGGCCGCGATCCCCGCGAACACACCGAATGCAAGGAAGTAAGGTATGCCGAGTATCCACAGTCCCAGTGTCGTCAGCGCAGCCAGCAGCACCATGGAGATGAGCTGACCCACCACCCACGCGTGCAGCGTCAACTTCAGGTCATACAGAATGACTCGGGCCAATGGCCGTCTGATCGGTGGTATCAGCGCCACCAGTCCTTCGACGTAAATCGCCGGATTCCTGGAGAGGTACAGTGCCATAACAAATACGCTGACGCCCTCGATGATCAGCTCGACCCCACCCTTGAGGTAGGGCACCACCGCACCCCTGACGAAACCGAACATCTCGTTCAGAGACGTAGCCAGCACGCCCGGCGCGCCGCTGTCGCTCGACCCCCGGCGAAGGACCGGGATACTTCGGATCAATCGGCTGATGCTCTGGTCAAGCTCGGTGAGGAACTTCGGGAGATTGGTGATCAGGTCCTGAACCTGCCCCGCGACGGCTGGCGCAATGAGGACTACGACGCCGACCAGCCCCCCGATCGTGAGGGCGAGGGCCGTCATCAGAGCCAGCGCTGGCGGCACGTTGGCGCGGCGTTGCAGAAAGCCGGAGACTGCGTCGAGATAGACGGCCAGAATGATGGCCAGGAAGAGCACGATGAGGACATCGATCGTGCGGACCAGAAGTGCCACGACAATAACGGCCAGGAGCACCCACCAGAGTGGGAATCCTGACCGCCGCTCCGACTGCGTAGGTACCGTCAACGCGCCTTCCCTTCGTCCCCTTCCTCGATCAGCTCGGCATCACGGACGTCTTCCCGCCCAGTCCCGAGACGCTTCGAGTCAGCATTCCTGCCGGGAGCGAGAATGCCCATTTTGGTCTTCAGCTCCAGCAGTTGCTGGTCGGAGCTTCCCTTGTACTCCAGCGCCTCGAACTGGCGAACCAGCCGGTCGCCGGAGACTTCCTCGTTGAGCTCGGCGGCGGCGAGCGCTTTTCGTTCAGTCGCTTCGATCTTCTCGGCCATCCGCTCGAACGACTCGAAAGCGCTCTTGTCCGACAGGCCTGACATCGTCTCCTGAATGCGCTGCTGCGCCTCGGCCCGTTTGGACCGGGCGACCAGGATGTTCTTCTTCCGCTTGGCTTCCTCGATCTTGTCGTTGAGCTGACGCAGCGAGAGCTTGAGCTGCTCGGTCTCGGCCTTGTGTCGCATCCAGGTTTCCTGGAGCTGCTGCGCTCCCTGCAGTTGCTCGTTGTATCGCCCGAGCGCCTGCTTCGCGAGATCGTCGCGGCCCTCCTGCACAGCCATCATCGCCCGCCGCTCCCAGTCTTCGGCCTGTTTCTTCAGAGCCTCGGCATCAGACTGGAGCTTCTTCTCGTCCGCGATGGCCGAGGCGACTTGCTGCTTCGCCTTGGCCAGCTGGGTTTTCATGTCCACAATCAGCTGATTCAGCATCTTCTCGGGGTTTTCGGCCCGAGAGATGAGGTCGTTGATGTTCGACCGCAGCATGGTGGAGAGACGGTCAAAGATTCCCATGACGCTTCACCTTTCGCGGTAGGGCGCGAGCGTGCTCAGGTGTGAGGCCAGAGCCAGCGTAATCGAATCGAAGCTCGCCTGGAATTCGTTGTAGTCGAGGTTTTCCAGCTCGAGCGTGTCGGTGAGCACGACGTGATCACCCTCGAGGCCATAGGAGCCATGCACCAGGTCCCGCGCATTGTACTGCAGGAGCTGGCGAAAAAGCTCTCCTCGCCGAGGCTCGCTCGCGGGCAGCTCCATTACCCGTACCCGGAGGATTACCACCGGGGGAGCGTAGTGGACCACCACTTCCGCGTCTTCCGGTGTCCGGGTGAGCCACAGGTTCGGCTCCACCTCGGTCACCGCCAGACTGCCGCCCTCGAGCCGATCGAGGAACGATTGGATGTCTTCTCGGGTAATCATCGCTGTGTCTCCCCCGGCACATTTTCGGCCCGTCCGCCCTGTTGGAGGAGGCGCTGGGCGCAATTTAATCTCATTGGGTTTCCCCTCGAATTATTCGCCCTGACGTGTCGGGAGTCTGGGCCAGGAGACGCTCGGTGAAGTCCACTCGCTCCTCCAGCTCGGCTATGCGATTCTGCAGGAGATCGATCTCGCCCAGCCTCGTGTGTAGCTGCTCGACCTCGCCACGCAGGGCGGAGTCTCCCCCCTTTCCTTCCAGCCGCCGGGCCAGCGCTCGCACGAGCGGCCAGAGTATGATCGTGGTGGCCGCAAGGGCCGCGACCACGATCAGAAGGACGACCGGGGGGCCCCCATGGTTCAGGAAGATCAGGTTGGGATCGAACGGCGGCGGCGAAGGCGTTGGCGGTACTGGAATCTGGAACATCAGCCAGCACTCTCACCCTTTCCCAACTCCTGCTTCTCATGTGTCTTCATCAGAACTCGCTCGGCAAAATCGACCCGCTCGTGCAGCTCCGCGACCTCCTGCCGCAGGGCATCGACGTCGGCCTGGAGCTCCGGATCGTGGGCGGGCTGATGGTGCCCCCGAAGACGATCGGCTAGAGCCTTGCCGACAGGGCTGATCGACAGGAGAAAGAGCGTCCCCCCACCGAAGATGAAGGTGATCGCGAATAACCCTTCCATATCCATTCGTGCTCCGCTTTCCCCAAATCGAGATGAGATGCCGTTCTCTGGCCTAGCACCTACGTGGCAGGCCTAGCCATTGTTTCACAAAGAAACGACATTCAACTGAAATGTGGAGGGCTAGACCAGCTCGACCGCCTCGATTGCGGCCAGAGACACGGCGATTTCCGTGTCATCGTTGCCCTCCGGTCGCAGGTACACCTCGTGGGCAGTGACATGAGTGTCGAGGCTCAGGGGAATCCCTACAACCTCAGTACTGTTCGTGGTGATGATTCGGACCACCTGCTCGTGACCCCCGGCGTAGCCGAGCAGCGCCACAATGTCTTCGTATGTCATCTGGACTCCCTGGCGTTGGCGTTCAATAATCTAGGGGTCGCGACGGTGGCTCGCCATCTAAGCGAGAAGTCACAGAGAGCGGTAGAGTGGATCCAGGAGGAACCATGGTCCGAGTCGGTCATCTGACGTTTGTCATTCTGCTTCTGGGTCTGGCCGACCAGGCTGCCGCTCAACGTCCCGGGTTCGCTCCAGCCACCAAAAGGCCCAATGACGAAAGCAGCCAGGTAGCTGTCACAGCGAGCGTTGGGGGCAAGGACTTCCGGGGGGACGGTCGCGGGGTATGCCGGCACTCCCCCGACGCGACAATTCGAGGTATCTCATCAGCGCTGTGGACCGTCGAGTTTTCCGAGGGTCGGGGATCACTCAAGCAGTTGCAGCTGACGCTGCGGCGACCCAAGGATGGGAGTCCGGACGATGTCTCGCTCGAGCTTGGGACGTCATCCGGATCACACCACATCAGGACCGGAGCCGCCGGCGAAAACTCAGGTGAAGCGAGCGTAGCCGTCTTACCCAGTGGACCAGGAGGCCGGGTCGAGATCAAGGGTAAGGACGCGGAAGGAAAGCCGGTTCAAATTGCCATCGATTGTCCCGCCTTCTCCCCGGCTGTGACGGACAGCCAGTAGGAGACGATCCACTCACTGAGAAAAATCCTGCATCACTGCGTCAATCGATGTACCAGTCGGATATCTACGGCTTGCCACCCAGTCAATCGCAACGGGAGAAATCATGCTCCGCTCAACCACCGCTGCTGTGCTCTTGCTAGCAGCCGCCACCGCGGCGGACGCCGCCGCTCAACGACGTGTGCCAGGAAACCCCCAGGAGCCCGCGACCGGCAGCACGGAGCTCAGTGTCATCGCCCGGCTCGGCACCAAGTCATACACATCGACATTGCCGGGCAGTTGCAAGCACGAACCATCCGGATCCATCTACGATTTGCCTGCAGCGCTGTGGATGGTTCAGACTGACGGCCCAGGTACGGGGGAGATCAAGCAACTCAACCTTACGTTGTGGCGCCCCAAAAACGGCAGTGCCGACCAGGTGTCCGTCTCGATCGACGCCGGTGCCACGACGGCTCACATCGATGTCAATCCACGTGGCAAGCCGGTCGGTCAGGCCAGCGTGGAGCTGCAGCCGGTTGGCTCCGGCGGGCGATTCGAGCTCCACGGAAAGGATGCTAAGGGGGCGAACGTGAACCTGACGATCACCTGCCCGACCTTCGAGGGGATCGAGGCCGCCGGCGGTTGAGGGTGAGGCATTAACGGCCTGACGCTGCCGCGCGATCCGAAACGGCCGGTGGGGTGGGCGCGGCCTTCAGGTTCTGGTCCAGGTATCGCGTGATCAGCTCGAACAGGTGCACTTGAGTGTTGCGGCCCTGGCAGATGCAGTGGGTACGGTTGGGGTACTCCATCATCGTGAACGGTTTGTTGGCAGCGACCAGTGCGTTGATCAGCATCTCACTATTCTGGAAATGCACGTTGTCGTCGCCCCCGCCATGAACCAGGAGAAGGTTCCCGCGCAGGCCATTCACATAGCTGATGGGTGAGCCGCGGTCATACCCCCCTCGGTTTTCATCGATCAGCCCGTTATAGCGCTCAGTGTACACGTTGTCGTACAGCGCCCAGTGTGTCACAGGGGAGACAGCCACTGCCGTCTTATAAATATCCGGGTGCTGAAAGAGCAGGTTGAGGCTCATGAACGCCCCATAACTCCACCCCCAGATGCCGATCCGGCTTGCGTCGACGTAACTCCGCTGGGCCAGGGTCTTCGCCGCACGGGCCTGGTCTCGAGTTTCCGGCACGCCCATCTGTCCATTGATCGCCCGGCGCCAGGCACGTCCCAGCGGAGCCGGAGTGCCCCGGTTATCGACCGTCGCCACCAGGTACCCCTTCTGCGTCAACATCGAATGCCACAGGTAATAGCCGCCCCACTTGTCTTCAACTTCGGTGTTGCCGGGACCGCCGTACACGAAAAAGAGAAGCGGATACTTCCTGGTCGAATCGAAGTTCGCCGGCTTCACCAGCACGCCCGGCATTTTCAATCCATCCTCGGCCGGAATGGACAACCATTCGACGGAGGGAAGCTTCAGTTTTGCCAGGCGGTCTCGCAGGGCGGCGTTGTCGACCAGAGTTCGGATTATCTGGTGTCCCGGCAACCGCACCAGCCGGATGCGGGGGGGCGAGCCAAAACTGGAGTAATTCTCGATGGCGTAGCGGAAGTCGGGCGAGCGGTCGTAGACGTGCGTGCCGGGTTCCTGCTTGGGACTGAGACGTTCGGCTCCTCCTTTGCCGTCCAGCCGCGAGCGGAAGAGATATCGCTGGGTCGGGTTATCGGGAGAGGCGATGTAGTACAGCCAACCGCCTTTGGTATCGATCCCCTGAATGTCCATCACATCGAAGGCGCCCTTTGTCACCAGTCGGACGAACTTTCCGTCGCGGGATACCACGTAGATGTGCTTCCAGCCGTCGCGCTCGCTGACCCAGGTAAACGCTTTGCCGCCGTCGAGCCACACGACATCATTGACCACGTTGACCCAGGTGCTGTCATGCTCCGTGAGGACCGTGCGAACCTGGCCGCTGCGTGCATCCCCCAACATCACCTCATCGGTATTCTGGCGCCGGTTGAGCCGCTGCAGCAGCACCTCCTCGGAGTTGGCAGCCCAGTCCATCCGCGGGATGTAATGGTTCCTGGGATCGCCCGGAATATCCAACCATCGGGTAGGTCCACCGGCCGCGCTCACAACACCAACCCGTGCCGCCGAGTTGGTTTCACCCACCTTGGGGTACTGCACCGGGATGACCCGCGAGTACAGTGAATCAGTGTTGTTGATGAGGTCGAAGTTCCGGACCGAGTCGGCATTGAGCTGCCAGTACGCTACGGAACGACCGTCCGGGCTCCACCGCCAGCCGTCGGCGAAGTAATTCATCAGCTCTTCTTCGTAGACCCAATCGAAGGTGCCGTTGATCAGCGTTCGCGAGCCGTCGCTGGTGAGCGGAGTAATGGTCCCGCTCGCGAGATCCTCGACGTAGAGGTTATTCTCGCGCACGTAGCCCACGCGCTTCCCGTCGGGAGAAAACTTCGCGAACATCAGGGTGGAGGGCTTGGCATCGCGACCGCCGAGCTGTCTCAGCTGGCCGCTGGACCGGTCCAGCAGCCAATAGTCTCCCCGCGTATTCATCCGCCAGACCGGCTGGCTGTTGGTGAAGATCAGCAGCAGGCGGTTGTCAGGCGACCAGGAATAGTCCTCCACCTTCAGGGGAACGCTGTCCCCCTGCGGGATGAATTGTCGAGCTACCACGAGCACTTCGCGTGCTCCCCGCTCAGTGTCATAGCGCACCAGATTTTGACCACCCTGGACATCCGCTGTCTCCAGTGTGGTGTACGCCGATCCATCGCCCAGCCATCTGGTCGGCCCAAAGCCCTGGGCGTGGAACTCTGCCGAGCCGTAGATCCGCTGTACCGACAGGAGAGTCGAATCGGCCTGCTGCGCCTCAAGTGAATGCGAGCAGATGAGGAGGCCGGCGAGAATAACGGAGAGAGGGCGGATCACGGGCTATTCCATTAATAGAGGAGAACGGGACCACTCCGAGTCGACGTTGCTAACCGGAGCGCGCCGGGGCTATCCCTTCACTGGGTCCGTAGGACGCGGACTTGCCGGCGAGGGGTGGATTATACCAGGGCAGACGATGGACATGACACCTGGAACACTTCGTCGTGGTTGCTCCCATTGTTTCAATTGTATGACCACTCTGGACGAGCGAGATGTACATGCCAACCCCCCTTACCCTTCTCCCACCCCGCTTGCTCCTGGTTAGCCTGGCAGCTGTCAGCGTCGGCTGCTCCAAGCAGTCCGATTCTGCTCCTGCTACGGAAACGGCTGCGTCCGCGGCGGCGGCGCCGGCGAGCAGTGACTCGGCCGCGCAGCCAGTGGACAGCGCCTCAACCGCCCGAGCCGATGTCACCACGGCGGATTCACCCTCTACCCCGACGCAGTCGAAGAAAAGCAGCCCTCCGACGGCGCCAACCCAGGCGGCGCTGGCCACACCAAAACGCCGGACGCCCACCGCCAAGCCTGCGGCTCCAGCCCAGACCAACGGCGATACGGCCACAGATTCGGCTAACTCGAAAAGCGCCTCCAGTCAGACCGCTCCCGCCAACGGCGACGACAAGTGGCTCTCGTACGATGCCAAGTCCAACACCGTGACATTTCAGCTGATAGCCGGGCCGTTTACCTGGAATGGCTTCAGCAGCGGTGGCGGGACCCTGACTGTCCCACCGAAGGCGAACATCGTAATGCACTTCGTCAACAAGGACGGTACGCCACACAGTGCGGAAGTGATTTCCGGAGAAGGCCCGATCCCGAACGCCGCAGTGGATCCGGCGATACCGAGGGCGTATACCAACAAGGTCTCTGAGGGGATGCCGCAGGAGGCCAGCGACGATATGCGCTTTACCATGCCTGAAACGGGGAGCTATCGGATCTTTTGCGGCGTCCCGGGACACGGTCTGTCCGGGATGTGGATCTGGTTCAAGGTGGATCCAGCTGCCAAGACGCCGAGCTTCGGAGCGACGAAGAAGTAGAGTCGAGAGTCGAGGGTTGAAGGGAGTCGAGGGTCTAAGGGAGTCGAGAGTCGAGGGTCTAGGGTCAACACAGTTTACGTGACTCTAGACTCTAGACCCTAGACTCTCGACCTTCGTCAGACCCTCGACTCTTACCTTCAACGCCTTCTGCAGAAACTGCCCGGTGTAACTCGCCTCGACCTCAGCGACTTCCTCCGGTGTACCCGCCGCAACGATCTGGCCGCCCCGCTCGCCACCTTCCGGACCCAAGTCGATAATCCAGTCGGCCGTCTTGATCACATCCAGATTGTGCTCGATCACCACGACACTGTTTCCCTTGTCTACCAGGCGGTGCAGCACGTCGAGCAGGAGCCGGACGTCTTCGAAGTGAAGCCCGGTGGTCGGCTCGTCGAGGATGTACAGAGTCCGCCCGGTGTCCCGCTTCGCCAGCTCGGTCGCGAGCTTGACCCGCTGGGCCTCGCCGCCGGATAGCGTCGTCGCTGCCTGCCCCAGATGGATGTACCCCAGACCGACATCGTTCAGGAGCTCGAGCTTCTCCGCGATCCGGCGTTGGTTGGCGAAAAACTCCAGGGCGTCGGCTACCGTAAGATCCAGCACGTCGGCAATGCTGCGGCCCTTGTAGCGAACCTCGAGCGTTTCCCGATTATAGCGCCGGCCCTTGCACACTTCGCATGGCACGTAGACATCAGGCAGGAAGTGCATCTCGATCTTGACCAGACCGTCACCCTGGCAGGCTTCGCACCGACCTCCCTTGACGTTGAAGGAGAATCGCCCCGGACCGTAGCCACGCATCTTTGCTTCCGGAAGCTGGGTGAACAGCTCACGGATCGGTGTGAACAGACCGGTGTAAGTCGCGGGGTTCGAGCGCGGCGTCCGGCCGATCGGGCTCTGGTCGATATCGATGACCTTATCGATACGGTCGAGTCCCTCGATTCTGGTATGCGCTCCCGGAATAACCTTGGCCCGGTAGAAATGGCGAGCCAGTGCCTGATACAGGATATCGGTGACCAGTGTCGACTTGCCCGATCCGGACACGCCGGTCACCGCGACGAACAGTCCGAGCGGGATGTCGACGGTAAGATCCTGCAGGTTGTTGGCTCGAGCTCCAACCACGCGGAGCCGGTGTTTTGGCGGAGCCTCTCGGCGGCCCGCGGGCACCGGAATCCGTAGCTCGTCCCGCAGGTAACGGCCGGTCAGAGATGCCGGGTGCGTACGAATGTCCTCCACCGTCCCTTCGGCGACCACTTCGCCGCCGAATCGCCCGGCCCTCGGTCCCAGATCGATGACGTGGTCAGCCGCCTGAATGGTCTCCTCATCGTGCTCCACCACGATGACCGTGTTTCCCAGGTCGCGGAGCCCGCGGAGCGTGCCGAGCAAACGCTCGTTGTCGCGCTGATGCAGTCCGATGCTCGGCTCGTCCAGGATGTACAGCACTCCCACCAGCCGGGACCCAATCTGGGTGGCCAGGCGAATCCGTTGCGTTTCACCACCTGAAAGTGACGTCGCGGCTCGGCCCAACGTGAGATAGTCGAGGCCGACATCGCGCAGGAAGCGGAGCCGGTCCACCACTTCCTTCAGAATGGGCCCGGCAATATCCGCGTCCACCGCCCGACCGTTCGCCGATGCCCCATCGACGTTCCGCGAGCCCCGCAGAGGAACTCCCTCGAAGAACTCGATGGCTCGCTCGATGGGAAGGTCCACCACGTCTCCGATGCTCGCCCCGTTGACCAATACGGACAGACTCTCCGGCCGCAGCCGCTTGCCGCCGCAAGTCTGGCAGGGCTGCTCGATCATGAACTCTTCGAGACTCGCCCGCACACCATCACTGGTAGACTCGCGATAGCGGCGCTCGATGTTCCGGAGCACGCCCTCCCACTCGGTCTCGAACTCGCCCCGCCCTCGTGCGCCGTCGGTTTGAAATTTGAATTTTCCGGGTGCCCCGTGGAGGATCGCCTGCTTCGCGGCGTCGCTGTGCTCGGACCAGGGTGCGTTGAGATCGAACTTGAATGCTTTGGCGATCGTGGGCAGCACCACCTTCCGCAGATACCCGCTCGGCTCTCCCCACGGCAGGATTACCCCTTCCAGAATGGAGATGCTGGGGTCCCCCAGAACCAGGTCGGCATTGACTTCACGCCGGGTCCCCAGACCATGACAATCGGGGCACACACCGAACGGCGAGTTGAAGGAGAACTGACGCGGCTCCAACTCCGGCAGCGAAAGACCGCAAACCGGGCAGGCAAATCGTTCGGAGAACACCACCGACTCACCGCCTGCCCTCGTCACCTCGACAACACCATCGGCAGTTTTCAGAGCCGTCTCGATGGAGTCATTGAGCCGAGACCTGTCCGTGGGACGCACGACCAGCCGGTCTACCACGACCGCGACATCATGGTTCTGACGCCGGTTGAGGACTCGGCACCGACCCGAGATCGTAGGTTTCCCCATCCACCCGGACCCGGACGAAGCCGCGCTTCCGGACATCCTCCAGCATATCGCGGAACTCACCCTTCCTGCCCCTCACCAGGGGAGCCAGCACTTCGATGCGGGTGTCCTCGGGCCAGGCGAGCACGGTGTCCGTTATCTGCGCCGCGCTCTGCCGGGTGACCGGAGTGCCATCGTTCGGGCAGTGCGGCACGCCGACCCTGGCCCACAGCAGGCGCAGATAATCGTAGATCTCGGTCACTGTTCCCACCGTCGAGCGGGGATTCTGTCCGGTGGTCTTCTGTTCGATCGAAATCGCTGGTGAGAGACCTTCGATCGCGTCGACATCCGGCTTCTCCATCAAGCCGAGAAACTGACGGGCGTACGCCGACAGCGACTCGACGTAGCGCCGCTGCCCCTCTGCGTAGATTGTGTCGAATGCCAGCGACGACTTCCCTGACCCGGACAGCCCGGTAATTACGGTGAGGCGGTTTCGGGGTATCGCGACGGAGATGTTTTTGAGGTTGTGCTCACGGGCACCTCGTACCCGCAGGAATTCTTCGGTCATAGCCCCGAAAAGTACCCGAAACCCGAGCCTCGGGTCAACAGACCGCCACAGTACTGGAATCATCGCCCGCTGCTGGTTGGGCTCGTGGCTTCCAGTTTGAGTGGCTGACATCTACCATAGAGGGGCGCTCATTACCAGATCCCACTCGATCGGCCACCGCTTTTGATGCCACCTGCGCCGACAGACCCCACCAGCGGACCACCATCCGGCTCCGCGGCCGCCCCGCAAACAGCGACGGGTGAACATGGAGTGCCGGCGCGAGACCGGAGCGCCGCCGAAAAACGGCTGCAGCAGGCCGATGAGTTGGCTGACGGCCCGATGCCTGGCTCAGCAGTAAGGTCCTACCGGGAGCTGCTCGAGATGGAGCCACAGCATGTGGAGGGCCGCCTCCATTTTGCTCGGCTGCTCGATCGTCTGGAGGAGGCGGCCGAAGCGGTGGAGGTGCTGTCGGATGGCCTTCGCCGATCTCCCGATCAGACCGAGTTCCTGGTGCAGCGTGGCTCCATTCTTGGCCGCCTTCAGCGGTATCGCGAAGCGGAAATCGACCTTCGAAGGGTCCTTCGCCTGCATCCGTCCCATGCTCCGGCTCAGTTTGAGCTAGGCCTGTTGTTGTGGCGTCGAGGCCTCGTTCAGGAGGCAGCCAGCTGCTTTCACCGCGCGCTCGAGTTCCAGCCCGACAACGCGAAGACTTATTACTACCTGGGTGACTCGCTTAACCAGATAGGCGATCTGCCCGGCGCTCGGGCGGCCCTGCAGCGTGCCCTGCAGGTTAACCCCAGCGACGCCAAGACCTACCACCTTCTCGGCAGAGTTCTCGACCGCCAGGGCCTCCCCGACGAGGCTCAGGATATGTATAGGCGCGGTCGAGAGTTGACCGGCCTGTGATCCAAGTTCTGGTGGAGGATCTGGCCCTCGCGAGGGCCGATGCCGTCATGCGCCCAGCCGATGAAAGCCTTGGCCCCGCCACGGCCGCGATTTCCCGTCTGGACGAACAAGCGGGCCCGCGATTTGCCGAGCTTCGGCGGCTCTCCACGCCGCTCAAAGCAGGTGCAGCGGTGGTCACCGGTGGCGGAGAACCTGGCGGCCCCGTTCGTGCTCCACGTCATAATTCGCGACGCGGATGCACTCGTTGGCCGGGAGGTGGTCCGGCGAGCCCTGGTCTCGGGCTGGCAACGGGCCGCCGATTGGGAGCTCAGCACAATCGCAGCACCGCTCGTGGGCGCCGGAGCCGGACAGTTGAGCGTGGAAGAAGCGGCGACCCTTATGGCCGAGACCTTTCCCCGTGGGACCGAGGGCTGTCCGATGGAGCTCCACATCGTGGTGGAACAGGACGCCGATCGCGAGCTGGTCGAGGCCATTGTCCGGAGGATCGCTTGATCCGACTTACTCATCTTCTGAAGCGTTACGGCCGCTTCACCGCGGTCAACGACATCAACCTGTTCGTACCCCGGGGTGAGCTGTTCGGGTTCCTGGGACCGAACGGCGCCGGTAAGACCACCACCTTTCGTATGATCGCAGGGATCCTGCGGCCGACCAGTGGAACGATCGAGGTCGGCGGCATTGATATCAACCAGCGGCCACTCGAAGCCAAGGCCCGGCTCGGCTTCATACCCGACCGGCCTTTCGTCTATGACAAGCTGACCGGGGCAGAGTTTCTCCGCTTCGCCGCCGCCCTGTACGGGCAGCAGGGTCCCCCAGTGGAGCGCCGCATAGACGAGCTACTCGAGATGTTCGAGCTGGCGCGCTGGAAGAACGAGCTCACCGAGTCGTACAGCCACGGTATGCGTCAGAAGCTGATCATCTCGGGAGCGCTGGTTCACCGGCCCGAAGTCATCGTGGTGGACGAGCCGATGATCGGCCTCGACCCCAAGAGTGCCCGACTGCTGAAGGATCTCTTTCGCCAGTTCGTGGACCGGGGCGGCACGGTGCTGATGAGCACCCACACCCTGGAAGTAGCCGAGACGATGTGCGACCGGATCGCCATCGTGCACGGCGGCAAGATTATCGCTTCCGGAACGATGAGCGAACTGCAGGAGCAGACTGCGTCGGAGGATATGGGCCTCGAGGATCTGTTCCTCAAGCTCACCGGCGGCATGCGCGATCATCAGCTCGACACCATCCTCGACGCCTGACGGCATGATCCCGGCAAGCTCTGTGCGGCCCCGACTCTGGACCGTGCTGACGCCCAAGTGGCGGAGTGCTCTCGCGCGCGCCCGGCAAGAGCAGTCCGGTTCCGGCGCACGGTTCCTTCTCCTCGGGCTGGTCGCACTCGTTTTCTGGATGGCGGTCTTCGGGATCGCATTCCGGGTTCTCCGCTACTTCCGCAGCGTGGAGGAGATCGGAAATTTGATGGCCGGCAAAGTGCTCGGCATCATTCTTCTGGCATTCCTCTCAATTCTGCTCCTCTCCAACATCATCACGGCGCTCTCCACCTTCTTCCTGGCCAAGGATCTGGATCTGTTGGTGGCGGCCCCCATCGGGCGGTCCCGGCTGTATCTGGCGAAACTGACGGAAACGATCGTGCACTCCTCCTGGATGGTTGGGTTACTGGCGCTGCCGATCTTCACCGCCTACGGCATCGTCTATGGAGGAGGGTTCTTCTACCCGGTGGTGGCACTCGCCGCATTCATCCCCTACCTGATTCTCCCAGCCGTGGCGGGAACTGCACTCACACTGGTGCTGGTCAATGTTTTCCCGGCCCGGCGCACGCGTGAGCTTCTGGGGTTGGTGGCCAGCGGCGCCGTCGTGGCTGCGGTGGTTGTGCTGCGCTTTCTCCGTCCCGAACAGCTGGCGCGTCCGGAAGGCTTCCGAAACCTGGTGGATTACCTGGCTGTGCTCCGGACGCCGACGAGTCCGTTTCTGCCCAGCGAGTGGGCCGCGTCGATGGTGATGAACTGGCTGCTGCAAGTGGCGGACCCCTGGCCGGTAGCCAAGCTGTGGGGAGCCGCGGTTCTTGCCATCGTTCTCGGCGCCATACTACACCGCAGGCTCTATCACCTGGGCTTCTCGAAGGCGCAGGAGGGCGCCGAGCGGAAGATTCGCCGCCCGCTACGGGGACCACTCGCCAGCCTGCTGCGGTTCCTCTCGCCCATGAAGCGCGAGTTCATCCTGAAGGATCTACGGCTGTTCTTCCGCGACAACACCCAGTGGAGCCAGCTCATCCTGCTGGCCGTGCTCCTCATGGTGTACATCTTCAACATCAAGTCGCTCCCGCTTCATACCGGAGAGCGGGTGCCATTCCGGCTGGTGACGCTCGTCTCGTTCCTGAATCTCGGGCTGGCCGGGTTCGTGCTCGCTGCCGTGGCCGCGCGCTTCATCTTCCCGAGTATCTCCCTCGAGGGACGCCAGATGTGGCTGCTGCGCTCGAGCCCGCTGGATCCGAGCGCGATGCTCTGGAGTAAGTACTGGATCGGGACCGTCCCGCTATTGGTGCTGGCACTCATCATTACCGTTTTCACCAACTGGCTGTTGCACGCCAATGAGTTCATGATGACGGTCGCGGTGGGAACGATCGTGTTGTACACGCTCGCGGCAAGCGCAATGGCGTTGTCCTTCGGGGCGCTGTACCCCCAGTTTGGCACCGAGAATGCCGCCCAGATTCCGACCAGCTTCGGAGGTCTGGTGTACATGATGAGCAGCCTTAGCTTATTGGCGCTGATCATCACGGTCGAAGCAGTTCCGGTGACGGCGTATCTCAGAGTCCAACACGACGCGACTCAGCCGGTCGTGATTACACCTGAGCTCGTTCTGGCGGCACTGACGGTCGTGGGCGTCTGCGTCGGTGCCACCATCGTACCTCTTCGGATTGGCCTTCGGACCATCGAAAGGATGGAGTGGTAAGAGTCGATCTCTTCAGTGATACGGTCACCCGCCCTACCCCTGAGATGCGCCGATTCATGTGTGACGCCGACGTCGGCGACGAACAGCAGCGGGAAGATCCCTCGGTCAATCTCCTCCAGGACATGGTCGCGGAGCTCCTCGGCAAAGAGGCGGCAGTCTTTCTCCCTTCCGGTACGATGTGCAATCAGGTGGCGTTTTCGGTCCACTGCCGGGCCGGAGACGAGATCCTGCTTCAGGAGCTCGCCCACCCGTTGTTGTTCGAGGTCGGGGGCCCGGCCGCGCTGATCGGGGCGGTCATGCGGCCCCTCAGCGGTGACCGTGGCTTCTTCAGCGCCACGCAGGTGAAAGATGCCATTCGTCCG
This sequence comes from uncultured Gemmatimonadales bacterium, assembly GCA_963751925.1. Lineage (GTDB taxonomy): Bacteria > Gemmatimonadota > Gemmatimonadetes > Gemmatimonadales > GWC2-71-9 > CAVVWJ01. Next base: position 61,944 of record CAVVWJ010000001.1, read on the forward strand.
CCGGCCTACTACATGCCGCGCACTCGGGCGGTATCTATCGAGCAGACCAGCAACATCGCCGGAGGGCTGTGTTGGCCGCTGTCGCAGATCGAGGCCGTCTGCGCAGCAGCCCACCAGGGGGGCCTGGTGGCCCACATGGATGGAGCTCGTCTGCTCAACGCGGTGGTAGCCAGCGGCACCTCCGCCGCTCGGTTCGCGGCGCCGTTCGACTCGGCCTGGCTCGATCTGAGCAAGGGCCTGGGTGCCCCGATAGGAGCAGTACTCGCGGGATCTCGAGCCTTCATCGAGGAGGCCTGGCGGTTCAAGCAGCGCTACGGTGGTGCGATGCGCCAGGCTGGAATCGTGGCAGCGGGCGGAATCTATGCCTTACGTCACCATGTACAGCGGTTGGCTGAAGACCATGAGCGGGCAGCGCAACTCGCCCGCGACGTGTCGGAAATTTCCGGTGTGGCACTCGACCCCGAGAAGATCGAGACCAACATCGTGATTTTCGACGTGCGCGGAACCGGCCTGAGCGGCGAGAGCTTCGGCGCTCGAACCCTCGCGAGCCACGGCGTGCGGTTCAGCGTGCTGGGACCGACCACCGTCCGCGCGGTCACCCACCTCGACATCCCTCCCGGCGGTATCGAGCTCGCAGTAGAGGCAGCGCGCGCCGCAGTCCGCGGTTGAGCCGAGTTCGCGTTTCAGTCTGACATCGGAGTGCAAACAGATCAGCGGCCGCCGTCCTACCTGTTGATGAGAGACGAACACCGGCCCAAGCAAGAGCTCATTCATGAGGTGACCGGCCTGCGCAAGCAGATCGTTGACCTCAAGGATGCGATGACCGCGCGGCGACGAGTGGAGGAGGCCCTCCGCGCGACTGAAGCGCTGTTGCGCTCGCTCACAGACGGTGCTCCCGTTGGTCTGTGCCTGCTGCGTGGCGATGGCACGCCTCTCACGGCGAATCGGCCTTTCGCCCGCCTGCTGGGCTATGACTCACCTACCGAGTTTCAGAGCGTTGGGGGCGTACTCGGGGTCTTTGCCAGCCAGGAAGACCAGTGCCGCGTTCTCAGCACGGCCGGAACTACTGGCTTTGTGCCTGGGGCCGTTTTTCGCCAGAAGAACGGCACTGGACGTCGGCTGAGCGTGATTGCCTCAAGAGGCCCGGAAGAGGAGACTATTGCACTCGCCGCCTTCGAAAATGGCATCCATCATCCGGGGATGAACGGCTCGAGCTGAGTTGCTATGTCTTGAGCTGCCAGCCAGCTCGCCCCACTGCAGTTTTTCCAGCCCTCGCCTGCACAAACCCGATCCTCTAGCGCAACTACCCAGCTCCTACCTTGGCCTCGCAATCCGACCCGCAGAGCTGCGGGCCGATTCATCCAAGGAGGGGCTATGTCCCGAGAAGCTTGCTTCGCCGCGCTCATGTTGAGCATCGCACTGGCTGGGTGCGATCGTCCCAGTCCAACTGCTGTTGATGACGGCGCGCCCGCGCCGACCAGGCCGCTCGCCTCGCAGGAGGCGAGGGAGCGTTCTGCCATGGATCGCCTGGCCCGGCGGGTCGCCCGTGCCATGGATAATCCCGAGTTCCGCGCCTATGTCAAAGATCAGCTGGACCGGTCACCCATCCGGGAGCACAAGCTCCACTTCCAGCGGTTGCTCGGCGCATCGGACCACCGGGCGTTGGGCTACCTGGCTCGACTGAACCAGGAAACCGAGGTCGTGGTGGCCTCCGATGCACAGGCCAGCAGCGCGCTCGAGATGTACCTGCCTGTCCCGGCCCACCGAGCGGCCTGGAACGGAGACGCGAACATCCTGGTAGCGAGCGCGCGGGATGATGGCGAAAACCCGGTCGCGTACGACGTGAGGGGCCGCCAACAGGTGCTCAGCGCCAAAGCCCCGCCCAGCATACCTGTGCTCGCGATCGAACCGGTCGAAACCGACTTCGGACCCGACAGAAACACTGCTCTCCAGGTGGATCCGATCCCTCCTCCGCCGCCGCCGCCGCCACCACCGCCTACTCCACCCACCGGTCTGTACATGACGTATGCTCATTTCGTACAAGACTTTGAAGGTTGGTTTAAGGGTAGCTCCGAATATGAGATCCACATTCTGGGGCAGTCCGGCACGAGCGACTCACTGACCGACTATCAGTGCGCTGGTGGGGTGGCCACAGGTTACTACCGCTTCGACCAGAACAACCTGGACTGGAGTGGCAGCGTTCTGCTCTTTACCCAGGCTCAGCTCAATGCCTACAAGTCGCTGCACCCAAATCAGAACTTTCGGATCATTGCCCTGGAGGATGACGATACCGGTTGTGTCATCAAGTTCGATGCGAATCGGTTCAAGAATCTTCAAACCGTGCTTCAATCCGCCTATCCGAACCTGACCGGCGGCAAGGACACTGTTACGTCGGGCTTGGGCAAAATCGTCAAGCGGGCCAACGCACTCCAGAAGATCCTTCGGGCAGCGTACTCGTTCTTCACCACGCAGGATGACATGATCGGCAACGCAATCGAGGATGTCGTGGTTGGTCAGTTCTACCCCGGTGCAAACTGGATCGTGAAAGGGGAGAACAACGTGACCAACGGCTGGATCAAACTCCAGATGCGGTGACCCAATGCGAACCCAGTTCTTTGCCGCTCTGATCACCCTGCTGAGCTGGGTCCCAAGCTCAGCGGCCGCGCAGTGGTCTGCCACCCTCGAAGTCGGGGCAGATCGGTTCTGGGGCGGTTCTGTAGAAGTTGCTCCGGAGCACAGGTCGTTCCGTCCCTTTAGACCGACCACGCTTGGATTTGGAATTGAGCGCCGGCGAGGGAGGCTAGGGTTTGGCCTCAAACTGCAGTACGCATCTGCCGGGCTCGGGCTTGAAGGCGGCGACGCATTCGCCGCGGTGAAAGGCATCTTCACGCGGTATAGCGCATCGCCTGAGCTGGTGTACCGGATCACACACCTGGGTTCGTTGAACGAGTTGCTAATTCATGCTGGGCCGCTGTTCGAAACCTGGAGCGTTGCCGACGAGGAGACTCAGGTGCGGGTTGGTGTGCAGACAGCTCTGTCGCTGATTGTGCCGTTCGGCCATCGATTCGCCGGCTCTTTCACTGCCGGCGCGGCGCTCACCCCGTCTCCGTTTGGCGAAAACCAATTGGATCCGAACTTCGAGCGCCGAGCCCTATGGAGACGGCGCATGGCCGCTGGTCTGGAGTTCCGGCTATGAGAAGAGAATGACGTCGAACAAAGGCCGGTAGCCGTCAGTTGCGGCTACCGGCGATTGGGCGATTGATGGAGGCTTGATGGGCGGAGGTGTCCGAGGTGTCGGGCACGAGCGAAGCGAAGTATCAGAGCGAAAAACAGCCTGGATGCGTCGAGCGCCTCCCCCACCCCTTCAATCCTCCAGCTGGTCCAGCTCTCGTTTTAGCCGATCCAACTCCTGTGGCGCCCCCAAGGTCTCCGGGGCTGAGGGGGGAACAGTTTCCATGGCGCTCTGGGCCACCGCCGCTTTCCGATGGCCGATGAAGAGCACCAGGCCTGCTCCAGCAGTGGCGATCAGGGCCCCGGGCAGCAAATAGCCCGCAAGGTTGAACCCCTGTGGTTTTGGAGCCATCAGGGCCTTCTCTCCGTACTTCGCCACGAACGCGTCCAGGATCTGGTCAGCAGTCTTTCCCTCATTCCGGAGGGCAAGGACCTCACGATGCAGCGCTGGGGAGTAGGTGCAGGAGAAGTCGGTGGTGCGGCAGGTAAACACATCGAGCGTGCAGCCGCAGTTACAAGCCAGCCGCTGCTCTATCGCCTGGATCTGAGCATCGTTCTCACGGGGGTCAGTCGGTAGCCGGGACCTGCCTACCACGGTTGGATCACGCAGGGTGCCGGTCGCGCCGAGTCCGGCGAGCGTGTCCTGGGCACCGAGCCCTTGTGGAGCAACGGGATGGTGAGGCGGCCGCAGCAGCACCGGACCCAACATGGCTGTGAGTCCATGCTGCAGCAGTCGGCGCCGTGAGAGCACCTGGTTGTCAGGCTTTGGGAACGGCTTCATAACGGGAGCCACATTTGGCGAGCACGTCTGTCGCCCGGATCACGCCGTCCCGACCCAGTCGGCCTTCAACCACGACCTCGATGTCGTTGGCATCGGTGAACGTGTCGGGCACCAGGCCATGGTACGTGACGGGATACGTCTTCACTCCATCCGACACCTGAAAATCGATCCGACGGGCGCCTGCGTCCCGGTGTAAAGAGCCAGGTACCACCTTGGCACCGACCTTGAACCCCACGTTCTCTACAAACGTTGGATCAGCCGCGGTCTTCGCGGCGAGCTCGACAGGCGTTAGGAAGTACACGCCGGTTTCCTTCACGCCTTCGGCGATGAGAAATCCGACGCTGCCGACTATCAGGACAGCACCGAGAAGAAACTTGTGACCGGCTTTCATCTATGTCTCCGGGCGGGACCCATTCTCCAATATAGTGTCACGGACTGGGGTGGGCCCAAGCCAGGGCGGCTCCAACCGCCCGCTGCCATCCTGCCAGCAGGGCGGTCCTTTCCGCGGCGGTTGTCCTGGGCTCGAACCGGCGGAACTTTCGCCCGGCCAGGAAGTCGCTCGTGCTCTTCCAGAGGCCGACAGCGATGCCGGCCAGTCCAGCGGCCCCGAGGGCGGTCGTCTCGAACATATCAGGCCGCTCCACCGGAGTGCCCAGCATGTCAGCCTGGAACTGCATGAGCCAATTGTTGGCCGCTGCCCCTCCATCGACCCGAAGAGCCGATACCTCCAGCTGCTCTGCCGCGATCATTGCCTCTAGCAGCTGGGCACTGCTATAGGCCATCGCCTCGAGGGCGGCGCGAGCCAGGTGAGCCCGGCTGGTGCCCCGGGTCAGGCCAGTGATCGTTCCGCGCGCTCCCGGTTCCCAATACGGAGTCCCCAGACCCACGAACGCTGGCACGAAGTGGACACCGCCCGTATCTAAGACCGAGGCTGCCAGGGTCTCGGTTTCTGCGGCCTCGGCGATGATACCGAGCCCATCGCGCAGCCATTGCACGGCAGCACCGGCGATGAAAACGCTGCCCTCGAGTGCATACGCCGGCTGGCCCCGGTTGCCGCATGCGATCGTCGCCAGCAAGCCTTGTGATGGCGCCGGTACCCTGTCCCCCGTGTTCACGAGAAGGAAGGCACCCGTTCCGTAGGTGTTCTTGGCCTGGCCCGTTGTGGTGCAGCCCTGGCCGAACAGGGAGGCCTGCTGGTCGCCGGCGAGCCCCGCAATCGGCAGCGGGTAGCCGAGGTGCTGAGCATCCATCTCCGCCACCTCGCCGGACGAACTCACTATCTGCGCCATCAACTCACGAGGCACGCCAAAGAGCTTCAGCAGCTCCTGATCCCAGTCGCGCGAACGGAGCCCGTACAACAAGGTCCGACAGGCATTGGTATGATCCGTGATGTGGACTCGGCCTGCCGTGAACTTTGCTACCAGCCAGCTCTCGACGGTGCCGGCCGCAAGCTCCCCCCGGCCCGCTCGGCGTTTCAGGCCCGGGTCCCGCAACATCCATTCGAGCTTGGTCGCAGAGAAATAGGGATCAGCTACGAGGCCGGTGCGCTCTCGGAGCATCGACTCCAGCCCAGCCGCACGAAGCTCGAGACACCGCTCGGTAGTTCGCCGATCCTGCCAAACGATCGCCGGAGCAACTGGCGCCAGAGTTTTCCGATCCCAGAGAACCACCGTCTCCCTCTGGTTGGTGATGCCGAGGGCAACGGGGCGCTGGTGAGATCCGTTGAGTGCCTCTCGCATTGCCTCGATCGAGGATCGAAAGATCTCTTCCGGATCATGCTCGACCCAGCCGGGCCGAGGGAAATGTTGGGGGAACTCCCGATAACCTCTTCCCAGCAGTTTTCCGTCCTGATGGATCACCAGAGCGGTGGAACCGGTAGTCCCCTGATCCAGGGCAAGTATGGAAGGCATGGAAAGCAGAACTAGGACAGAGCCGCAGAGGCGGCAATCTCACCAGGCTTGAAGATCCCCCGGTCGGTGATGATGGCAGTGACCAGCTCACCCGGAGTCATGTCGAAGGCAGGGTTCCACACCCGCATCCCATCGGGCGCCGTTCGAACTCCGCCCCAGCTGGAGACTTCGCCCGGCTCGCGCTGCTCGATCGGGATTCGGGCACCGTCCGGGGTTGCCAGGTCGACGGTGGAGCTCGGCGCTGCCACGTAAAAGGGAATTCCATGTGCCCGCGCAGCCAGCGCCAGGCCATAGGTACCGATCTTGTTGGCGACATCGCCGTTCGCGGCGATCCGGTCAGCGCCCACGATGACACAGGCGATGTCACCGAGACGAAGCCGACTGGCAATCATTCCGTCGGCAATGAGCGTACACGGTACCCCGGCATGCGTCAGCTCCCAGGCCGTCAGGCGGCTGCCCTGCAGCAAGGGACGGGTCTCGGGGACCACGACATGGGGTGCCCGGCCCTGGGAGTGGAGCGTGTACACCGGTGCCAGCGCTGTGCCGATCCCGCCCGTCGCGAGAGCGCCAGCATTGCAGACTGTGCACACCGTCGAGTCATTGGGAATCAGTGTGGCTCCGAGCTCGCCAATGCGCTGGCACATGGCGCGGTCCTCGTCCCAGATGGCGCTCGCCTCAGTGACGAGTGCGCCATGCAGCTGTTCTCCTTTCGCCACCGCCTGTTCGGCCCGAGCACACATGCGATTCAGTGCCCAGTGCAGGTTCACGGCGGTTGGACGGGTGGCACCGAGAAGGCGGCATGCCGCCCGGATCTGCTCGAGGCTGGGGCCCTCCCCGTTACTGTCCCTTCCTGCCAGCGTCACCCCCATCGCGGCCGCGATCCCGATCAGCGGCGCGCCGCGGACTCGGAGCCGGCGAATCGCCTCCGCCACCTCATCCACTGACGTGAGGTCCAGGTAGGTCTCAACTCCGGGCAGGAGGGTCTGGTCGAGTATTCGCACCGAGTCGCTGGTACTCCAGCCGATTGGAGACGGGATGTGTGATGGCATGGGGTGAAGATAGCTGGGAGTCGGGAGTCGGGAGTCGGGAGTCAGGTGTCGGGAGTCTGGTCCGCCGTCAGCGTTAGTTCGTTAGCTTTGGAACGCCAGAAACCTGACCTGACTCCCAGCTCCTGACTCCTAGCTCCCGACTCCGGACTGCTATGCCCACCACACTTTTGTTCGAGCTCGACACCGGCGTCGCCCGTATCACCATCAATCGTCCGGACAAACTGAACGCGCTCAACACCACGGTGCTCGCGGAGCTGGGAGATGCAATCACCCGGATCGAGACGGATGCCACGATCCGGGGCGTGATCCTCACCGGTGCCGGGCCCAAGGCCTTCGTCGCTGGAGCCGACATCGCGGAGCTGAGCCAACAGGGACCGCTGGACGGAAGAGCTCGGGCAATCACAGGTCAGGTAGTATTTCGGCGGCTGGAGCGCTGCGGCAAGCCGGTGATCGCGGCGGTGAACGGCTTCGCGCTGGGCGGCGGGTGCGAGCTCGCCATGGCGTGCCATCTGCGGATCGCGAGTGAGAACGCCAAGTTCGGACAACCGGAGGTCAAGCTCGGAATCGGTCCGGGCTACGGCGGAACCGTTCGGCTTCCCCGGCTGGTCGGCCGGGGCCGAGCACTCGAGCTCCTGTTGACCGGCAAGATGATCGACGCCCAGGAGGCGTATCGGATAGGACTGGTGAACCTGGTGGTTCCCCAGGATCGTCTACTCGATGAGTCTGAGACCCTCCTCCGCAGCATCCTTCAGAACGGCCCGCTGGCGCTTCGAGCCTGCCTGGAAGCAGTCGACATCGGTCTCGATATGAGCCTGGATGAGGCCCTTCTCATGGAGGCGAATCACTTCGGTTTGCTGTCGAGCACGGCGGACATGAGGGAGGGAACCCAGGCGTTTATCGAGAAGCGCGCACCAGTATTCAAGGGATCATAGCACCTGCAATTCGGGACCTCAACCGACTATTTTTTAGTGATGCCGAAGCCAGGAAATCCTTGGTCGGCGGCCCAGATTGCAGGCAGTTGGCGGCGGTGGATCGCCCCTGCAACATTGGTCGTCACCATGGGCTGTGAGCAGCGGGACCGCTTCACTTTTCCCACTCAGAGCGATGGGATCGGTCCGGTCACCATCATCGATCAGCCGGGCCAGGGAGACACCGTGGTCGATGCCGGACCATTGTTCTTCCTCAACGGCCGGACCTTGGACACGAACGGAGTCGATACCGTCTATTTCTTGGTCGCTGGCGGGAATCAGGGGTTCCCGCCGCTGATCCCCTCGCCGCCATCGGATACGGTTCGGTTCGGCCTCCCGGTGTCGACTGCGGGCCGCTCGGGTGAGACGATCGAAGTCCAGGTCTATGGGGTCGATGCTGACCAGAACCGCGGCGCTGCGGCGGTACGGCAGATCCAGATTCGCTAGTGCAGCTCCGGCAGCTGGTCGCTCGGGGGTATCGGAACCTCGAAGACATCGAATGTGAGACGCCCTCGAAAGGAATGGTCTTCCTCGGCAGGAACGCGCAGGGAAAGACCAATCTGCTGGAGGCGATCTATTACCCGGTCCTGTTCCGTTCGTTTCGCGGCTCTTCGGATCAGGAAGTGGCCGGCAGCTCTGTCGGGTTCCACGTCGAGCTTCAGTTAGGCGGTGCGGCTGTCGCCGGGGTCGCAGCGACATACGCGGGCCGAAAGAAACGGATTACCGTTGGCGGAGCGGAGGTTTCCCGCCTGTCGGATGCGGTGGGCGCCTGGTTGGCAGTCGCGTTTCTGCCGACCGATGTGGGCCTGGCGTCAGGACCGGCATCAGAGCGCCGGCAGTATGTCGACCGGCTGCTCTCGCTGTCGGACAGCAGATACCTTCGCGCACTCACGGTATATCGGGCGGCAATCGCGCAGCGAAATAGTGCGCTGCGACAGGGACGGGTTGGAGTCGCACAGGCGTTCGATGGCGCCCTTGCCACAGCCGGCTCTGAGCTCGTGCGGAAGCGACTCGCCTGGCTAGTGTGGGCCCGAGAGCAGTTCGCGGCCGAGTTCGAGTGCCTCGGCGAAAGCAGCGCCGCGACGCTGGAGTACCGCGGCGCTCCGGATTTGGCCGAGGCGTCTGCCTGGCCGGGAGCATTGAGTTCGGCGCTCCCGGACGACAGAGCGCGATCGATGACTACCGTTGGCCCGCATCGCGACGACCTTCTGCTCGGGATCGGTGGCAGGCGGCTTCGGAGCTTCGGATCCACCGGACAACAGCGGAGTGCGGCGATAGCGCTCAAGCTGCTCGAGATCGCAACCCTTCGAGATGCCAGAGGCACCGAGCCGGCGCTGCTGTTGGATGATGTCTTCGCCGAGCTCGACCGCGAGCGGCAGAGCCGGTTGGCAGTGCGGCTCATGGGACCGGCCGAGCGACAGGTATTCGTGACGAGTCCACGACTGGACGAGCTTCCGTCGAATCTGGATTTGCCGGTGTGGGTGGTGAAGGATGGAAGGGTGGAGAAATCTAGAGTCGAGGGTTTAGGGTCGAGGGTCTAGGCAAGGCGGCTCCAAACTCCAGCGGTGAGGGTCCAATTCTGACGTAGACTCTAGACTCTAGACTCTTGACCCTCGACTTTCGACTCCGTGCTATGACCGAAAAAAAGACCCAACCCACGACCCTCGCTGACGCGCTCACGAGCTACTTCAAGCAGTCCGGGCTCACGAAGCGGGTTCAGCAGGCTGGCATCGTCGAGGCCTGGCCCGAGTTGGTGGGCCCGCAGATCGCCGCGGTGACTGCGCCTGAGTCGGTGACACCGGACGGAATGCTCCGGGTGCGCGTGGCGACGGCAGCCTGGGCCAATGAGCTGAGTCTGATGTCACCCAAGATCCTGGCGCGGCTCAATGCCGGGCGCTCGGGACGGGTGAAGGAAATACGCTGGGTGCCCGGTCCGTTGGACCGCTAGACCTTAACACGCAGGAGACATGGCCAAAGAATCGCACGCCGTCCCAGACGGCAAAGAGGGAAAGCCGGAGTACAAGGCGGAGTCGATCCAGGTCCTTAAAGGTCTGGAGGCGGTGCGCCGTCGTCCCGGCATGTACATCGGTTCCACCAGCGAAAATGGCCTCCACCACCTGGTCTACGAGGTGGTCGACAATTCGATCGATGAGGCGCTGGCGGGCCACTGTGATACGATCACAGTCGCCATCCATGCGGACAACTCGGTCACAGTCACCGACAACGGCCGCGGTATTCCGGTGGACATGCACCCCACCGAGAAGCTGCCTGCGGTCGAGGTGGCCCTTACCGTGCTCCACGCAGGCGGCAAGTTCGACAAGAACAGCTACAAGGTGTCAGGTGGCTTGCACGGCGTCGGCGTGTCGGTTGTCAATGCATTGAGCGAACGGCTCGAGGTACTGGTTGACCGGGATGGGCAGCGCCATCACATGGCATTCGTTCGCGGCAAGACGGTCAAGAAGCTGACGGTTCTGGGGAAGGCCAAGGGTCGAGGCACCACGGTGCGGTTCAAGCCGGACCCGGAAATTTTTACGGTCCTCGAGTTTCACTACACCACCCTGGCCGACCGGCTTCGCCAGCTCGCCTTCCTGAACAAGGGTATCTCCATCACCCTCAAGGACGAGCGGGAGGGGAGCACCAAGACCGAGACGTTCTTTGCCAAGGGCGGCCTGATTCAGTTCGTCGAGTGGCTCAACCGCAACAAGAAGCCATTACACCCCAAGCCAATCGCGTTCACGGCCACCAAGGACGACGTCGAAGTGGATCTCGCGCTGCAATATGAGGATGGATACAACGAGAACACGTTCACCTTCGTGAACAACATCAATACCCATGAAGGTGGCACCCACCTCACCGGCTTCAAGTCGGCGCTGACCCGCACCATCAACGATGTGGCGAAGCGGCGTGACTTCCTGAAGAAGGAAGATTTCACCTTGTCGGGCGAGGACATCCGAGAAGGCCTCACCTGCGTGCTCCACGTCAAGGTGCGGGAACCCCAGTTCGAAGGACAGACCAAGACCAAGCTGGGCAACTCGGAAGTCGAAGGCATCGTGAAGGCGGTGGTCAACGAAAATCTCGGCAACTACCTCGAGGAGCATCCGCCGGTCGCCCGGAACATTATCGAGAAGGCCGTCAGTGCCGCTCGAGCTCGCGAGGCCGCACGGAAAGCGCGCGACCTGGTTCGGAAGAAGTCCGGTCTCGAAAACATGGTACTGCCCGGCAAGTTGGCCGACTGTTCCATCGACGATCCTGCCCACTCGGAGATCTACCTGGTCGAGGGCGATTCAGCCGGCGGAAGCGCGAAGCAGGGCCGCGACCGGTCGTTCCAGGCGATTCTCCCGCTCCGGGGCAAGATCCTCAACGTCGAACGAGCCCGGATCGACAAGATCCTCAGCAATGAGGAAATCCGGTCGATGATCACCGCCATCGGGACGGGGGTGAAGGACGACTTTAACCTCGAGGACGCCCGGTATCACAAGATCATCCTGATGACCGACGCCGACGTGGACGGCGCCCACATCCGGACGCTGCTGCTCACCTTCTTCTTCCGGCAGATGCAGGCGCTGGTGGATGCGGGCTACGTCTATATCGCCCAGCCACCTCTCTACCGAGTGGCGAAGGGCAAGGACGAGTACTACGCCTACAGCGAGGGGGAGCGCGACGAATACAGCAAGCGCCTCGCCAACGGTGATGGCAAGGGCTCGATCAGCATTCAGCGTTACAAAGGTCTGGGCGAGATGAACCCGGATCAGCTGTGGCGGACCACTATGGATCCGGCGACTCGGACGATCCTGAGGGTCACGATGGAGGACGCGGTCGAGGCATCCAAGCTCTTCGACGAGCTGATGGGCGACGAAGTCGAGCCTCGGCGCCAGTTCATCGAGCGAAACGCAAAGTACGTCAGCAACCTCGACGTCTAGCGCGTGTGACAGGGTCGGGGCAAAGGCAGAAGGGGTGAGTGCCGGAAGGTACTCACCCCTTCTGCATCAGGACATCAGCCTGCCCTAATTCGGGAGAGCGCGCTCCCGCGCCGCACGCCGAAACAACAACCCCGATGCCATGAACAGCGCGACGAAGACCCCGTTCAGGAGCACAAGCTCCATCGGCGGGCTCCAGGGCTGGCCTAACCGGAAGACCAGTGCGATCACCGCGACTCCCGCCTGCGCCAGCGCCATCGCGAACAGCGCGCGTGCCATGCCCTCCGGCCGAAACCACGCAATGAAAGCGCCAATAAAGCCGATAGCGAGCACGCCGAGATACATGAGGTTGGCGCGATCCCCTTCAGTGCCAATGACGCCTACGGCGAGGTTGACCCAGATCAGGGTGAGTGCCGCCCCGAGCGCCACGCCGACGGCGGCCCGATACGCGAACGTGTCGGAGTTTCTTGCTGCCAACGCATATAGGAGACCGGTGCCGAAGAGGAGGGCGCCGGCCAAGGCGAAATCGGTGATGGTCCAGATCACTTGGTCGGTACCCCGCATCGCCAGGAAGGGCACCATCAGTATGAACCCGATCGCGAACACAAGACGAGCGAGGCCTCGGTACGCGGCCTTGGCAGTCTTCATTGCTCCCCCTGGGCTCGGAAGAATCGTTGCCGCAACACGCTGATTTCAGCTTTGGTAAGTACTTTATGACACAAAGTTACTCGCTGCAACCCCATTACAGACGCACCCCTGGCAACCATGCCGTCGGGTTGCCATCCGGTGCGGAGTCCCTCTAGCTTGCCCTTAGCGAGTTGCGGGAACTGGATGCGATGGCAGACGAACGAAACAAAGCGAGCTGGTGGCAGTCCGCGCCTGGCCTCATGACGGCCACGGCGGGAGTGATTGCCGCGATCACCGGTCTCATCGGAGGGCTCAACCAGATCGGCATGTTCGACCGCTGGAAGCAGCCTCCAGCAGTGGAGACTGCATCTCGCCCCGCCCTCCGCGATTCCGCGGGTGGCACCAGCCAGCAAACCGCGATGCCGCACGACCCACCCCGAACGGCCGTGGCCACCCCCCTCCCAAACACGGCGAAATCGCGAGCTGGGTCGGCGGGTCCTTCCCCTTCCCGCCAGAAGCGCTCAGCTGCCCCCACTACTGCAACGGCTGATACGGGGGTTCGTGACACTGCCAAGACGGACACCACTCGGGCCACACCGGCTCGCGCCGACACCGCTCCATCAGCGGCCGCCCGGCCCGAGTCCACCACCGCTAATCGGGCGGTCTCACAGCCATCAACCGACACCGCTCGCGACTCAGCTTCTCCCGCTAAGACCGCCGGCGGTCAGATTCCCACCGGAACGGTGCTCGAGCTCGCAGCCGCCAATCGCATCTGCAGCACCACCAGCCAGACCGGTGATCGGGTTCCCGCGACCGTGGTTGTTCCCGTAACCGGCACCGGCGGTGCGGCAGTTCCAGTCGGCGCCACCGCCATTCTCGAGGTCACACGACTCGACGCGCCGGTGTTCCTCGGCGTCCAGGCCGACTCCCTCTCTCTCAATGGCCGGGGCTACGCGTTGCGCAATTCAACCGCGAGGGTGCATCAGCGCGAGTTTACCGCTGGCGCAGGCCAGACTGGCGTCGGCATCGGTGCGTGCATCCCAGCGGGCGGACGGATCACAGTGACACTCCGCGCACCGGTCAATCTCGGTCCGAGTTGACGAGAGCCTGACTCTACTGGCGTTTCACAGGCGCTCCGGTGGTCTTGGCCGACCTGCTCCCGGTCCCCAGTCATCCCCCAGAAAACCATCCTCGGGCCTCAGGTGCGTCTCCTGGTTCCGGACTTCCCGCTCCGCCCGCTCCAACTCGTCTCGGTCGATTCCTTCTTCTCCGTGGAGACGAGGACCCGGGTAGCTCCGGTCCCGACGAAGCCAAATCATGAGCGTGATGATCGCGACACAGGCGATCAGGAGGGTTCCGACAGGACCGGTGACAATCGGCATTACGAGAGTAACTCCACCCCGCGGGCCGTTATTCGATGGCTCAATAGCGGCGTCAGCTTTCCGCTTTCCCCGATGAGAATCGCCTCCTTGAGGCCCTGGAGACCGACGGCAACCCCATCTTTGTCGCGGGCAAACACCGATGCAAGAGGCTCTCCGGTTCGTACTTCGTCGCCGGGCTTGACCGGGATAACAAACCCAACAGACGGATCGATCTCCTCCTCGATCGTCCGCCGGCCGCCGCCGAGCTCCAGGATCGCTCGTCCGATCCGGCGTGGCTCGATGCTGGCTACCACGCCGTCATGCTCCGCCCGGAACACCTCGACCTCAGCCGCCTGCGGCAGCACCGACGGATCCTCGACCACGGCGGGATTTCCTCCCTGGGCTTCGATGATCTTGGCCAGCATCTGAAGCGCGGCACCCGATGCAACGCTCTTTTCAAGACGAGTCCGCGCCTCCAGGGGGTTGGCTGCCACACCCACCAGCGTCAGCATCTCGACGCCCAGCGCATAGGTGACCTCCATCAGATCCTCGGGCCCGTCTCCGCTGAGTCCGCCGATCGCCTCCTCTACCTCCAGCGCGTTTCCGCAGGCACGCCCCAGTGGCCGATCCATCGCAGTCAGCAGCGCCACGGTAGGACAGCCGCGGGCCTGACCGAGCCCGATCATCGTCTGTGCGAGCTCGATTGCACGCTCAGTCTCGGGCAGGAACGCTCCACTGCCGGTCTTCACGTCCAGCACCAGGCCGTTGAGACCTTCGGCGAGCTTCTTCGACATGATGCTCGCTGCAATGAGAGGAATCGACTCGACGGTGCCGGTCACGTCGCGCAGGGCATACAACCGCTTGTCGGCCGGCGCGATCTCGGGGGTCTGCCCCAGCATCACGCATCCGATGCGCTGGACCTGCGCTGTCGCCTCGCTCAGGTTCAACCCGGTCCGGAAGCCCGGAATGGATTCCAGCTTGTCCAGTGTCCCGCCGGTGTGACCCAGGCCTCGACCCGACATCATTGGCACTGCCGCGCCACAGCTCGCGACCATGGGTGCCAGCAGCAACGATACCTTGTCTCCCACGCCGCCGGTCGAGTGCTTGTCGACCCGAGCCGGCGTGTTGTCGTCAAAACGAAGCTGGTCGCCCGAGGCGATCATGGCGTCGGTAAGCGCTGCCAGCTCGGCCGGGGTGAGACCACGCCAGACCACTGCCATCAACAGCGCGGCCATCTGGTAGTCGGGCACCCGGCCCGCCGTGTACTGCTGAATCAGCTCGGTCCATTCCGCCGGGCTGAGTGCCCCACCGTCCCGCTTGTGCTGGATGACGGACGGGATCACCATTCGGAACCCTTCCCGGAGCGGCTACGCTGGTGTTGAACTCTGTCCCTGTGGGACTCCTCCTCTCGCTGTGCCTTCTCAGCAGTGTGCCGGCCTCGGCTCAAACCGTCGCCGACCATATCGCGATGGGTGTCTCCGCCGAGGAAGCCCACGACTTGTCGACCGCCCTCCGGCACTACCAGGTTGCGCTGGACCGTGACTCGATGAGCTACGAGGCCAACTGGCGAGGAGCGATAACACTGCTGGACATGGGCGAGCAGATTCCCGACTCGGTCAAGAGCGCGACACGAGACTCGCTGTACAGCCTGGCGGAGCGATATGCCGGTCGTGCCGTCCAGGCTGAGCCCACTGGAGCTAATGGGCACTTCGCATTGGCGGCGGCAGTAGGCCGAAGCTCGCTGACCATGGGGAAGAAGGCTCGCATCCGCCGAGCCGCGATCATTCGAAGGGAGGCGCTCCGGACCCTGGCGATTAATCCGCGGCACGACGGCGCCTACCACATTCTGGGCCGTTGGAACGCGGAGATCATGCGCATCTCCGGTCTCAGTCGATTTTTCGCTCGGAAATTTCTTGGCGCCGGGGTCTTCAACGAGGCCTCCTGGGCCAAGGCCGTCTACAACATGGAGAAGGCCGTGGAGCTGGACCCGGGCCGTATCTATCACCGCCTCGAGCTGGCCGAGATCTACGCCGATCGCAAGCGGGTGCGCGACGCCGAAATCCAGCTCCGCGCGGTGGAATCGCTGCCGGACCGTGAGATCATGGACTCGACGTACAAGCGTGAAGCGATCGAGCTGCGTGATCGTCTGGCCAAGCACTAGCACCAGACTCAGTCCTCCCGCCGATTGCGCTCTCGCGCCCGGTCGAGCTCCAGCTTGAGACGAAGCTCGCGACGGCGCAACTCTTTCTTAGCCCGCGAACCGGCTCGACCGGCGGCATCAAGAGCATCGTGACGCAGTGCGCGAAGCCGCCGGTCCAGCTCACGCCGCGTCTTTTGCCCCTTCTCGGGTGCAAACAGAAGTGCAACGCCGGCGCCAAGGAATGCGCCGAAGAGAACCCCTGCCAGGAAGCCGGCTCTGTCATGCTCGGTATTTTCCTGTGCGATCGGGATCTCGGTTGACTCGGGAGATGGTTCTTCGTTTGTCATCGATCGACGTTCCGTTATAGGTCCGAGTAGAAGCTAACCGCGTGGGAAGCGCGATAAGCAGGGCATCTGCGGAGTGAATATGTCCAATGACGACGTCTACGCGGGCGGGCTGCTCAACCGGGCCCTCGATCCCGGCACCCAGCCACCCGAGATCCAAGCCTTTCTCAACGCCGAGCTTGACCTTCTGTTCGGCGTGATAGAGAAGGGCATGCAGGTCCTCGATGTCGGCTGCGGCACCGGACGGCATCTGCTGCTAGTGGGTGATCGGGTTCGACTCGGGGTGGGAGTGGACTACGAGCGTGGGTACATCGCTGAGGCCCATCGCACAGCCACGCCCCGGCTGCACTTCATCGTGGGGGACGCCACCCGGATACCAGTTGAGACGGTGTTCGACTGCGCCATCTGTCTCACCAACACCTGGGGAACCATGAGCGACAAGGCTGGCGTCCTGGAGGAGATGCGGCGACTCAGTCCCGGGCCTCACAGCCGGCTCATCTCAGTCTATTCCCCGGCGTCCGTGCCGGCTCGGCGCGAATGGTACCGCCGGCTCGGTCACGTCGCGGTAGAAGAGACTGACGATTACCTGGTGACCGACATTGGTTTTCGGTCCGAGCACTTCTCTGATGCCCGCCTCCGAAGCCTCATTGGGAATTGCACCATCGATCCGGTGGCAGAGATCGGCGTGGCCGTCAGATTCTGATGCGAGCGATCCCAGCGCGCTTCCACAACCCTTGGCCGTACAGTGAGCCGCATAACTGGCGCGACGTGCTCCGATTCCTGGCCCAAAGCCGGACCCGCTCGCGCTCTCCGACTCCACCGTACGGGAGCTTCCCGGTCGCGACACCTGAGATCTCGTATCCTCGGGCTTCCGACGCTGAATTCAAGGCGACGTGGATCGGGCACTCGAGCGTGCTCCTTCAGCTTGGCGGCATGAATGTGCTGGTGGATCCGGTGTTCAGTCAGCGAGCGTTCCCGGTACAATGGATGGGCCCCAGGCGCGTGATGGATCCTGGGATCTCGATCGATGCCCTCCCTCCCATCGATGCCGTCCTCCTCTCGCACAACCACTACGATCACCTCGACCGGCCAGCCGTCAAAAGGATCAGTCGACCGAACCCGGAGGCGACCTGGATCGTTCCGCTCGGCCTTGCTGCATACATTCGCCGCTGGGGTCCCCGAAAGATCGTGGAGCTGGATTGGTGGGAGCAGACAACCTGTAGCGCGCTCCAGGTCACAGCGACGCCGGCCCGACACTTCAGCGGCCGCGGCCTGGCTGACCGAAACAGGTCGCTCTGGTGCGGGTTCGCGTTGGCGGCGCACGGAAAGCGTGTCCTGTACACTGGTGACACGGCGTACCATCCCGAGTTCGAAAAGATCGGCTCAGGTTACGGCCCATTCGATCTCGTGATGATCCCGATCGGAGCATACGATCCTCGCTGGTTCATGAAGATCGTCCACGTGGACCCGGATGAGGCCGTGCAGATCTATCGAGACCTCGTCGGTGCCCATCGCGAGAAACCGCTGCCTGTGATGCTCGGGGTTCACTGGGGTTGCTTTCGGCTCACCGACGAGCCGATGGAAGAGCCCCCCAGGCGCACTCTCGAGCGCTGGCGCTCAGTCGGACTAGATCAGGAACGGCTCTGGATTGCGCGAGTGGGCGAAACCCGACGATTCTGAGACGGGAGGACCGCCTGCCCTGAGCGCAGCGAAGAGGAATGGAGCTCAGACGAGAGTTGTCATCTGAGCGAAGCAAAGGAGCCATGGGCCCTCAACCGTGCTGACCTGCTCGAGTAGCTAGGACCTACCCTTCAGCGTTACATCGGCTGAGGTTCGGATGCAAAACGGAAGTAGGTACTGCTCCCGACTGCCGCATTACCTACCGCCGCTTCATCTACCGCCGCTTCATCTACCGCTTTACCGCCTTACCTCAACGCTTCTGCCGGTAACGGAATTTCATCCTTGTGCACCGCCAGCCACTGATCGAAGGTCTGCAGCTCCGGGTTTAGCGACCGCGTGAATTGAAGGTTGCGTGCGCCGCAGAAGTAATCGTTGAAGTCCCGCTTGAACTGGAACATGTTGCCGAGGTCGTCAGCGGCGGGGAAACCGAAGCTCCGGTAGACCTCAGGCGGAACGTTGTTGTAACGAACCTCCTGGCCTAACGCACGGGTGAGCTTCCGGGCCATCTCCTCGCCGGTGAGGTGCTCGCCCGCGATTCCCACGGTCTTGTTGATGAATTCCCGCCCACGCTTGAAGATGGCAAATGCCGATTTTCCGATATCCTCCACCGCGATCCCGGGCAGCTTTTTGTCGTCCATGGGAAAGGTGATCGCCAGAACCCCGTCGGGCCCTCTCTGGGGGCCGGCACCGAAGTAGATCAGGTTGTCCCAGTAGTACGCGGTCAACAGCATCGTGGTAGGCACGCCGAGATCGCGGAAGATCTGATCGGCTTCGCCCTTGGCATCGAAGTGGGGAACTTTGTACTTGCCCATCAGCGTGGGCATCCGATTGTCCGAGAGCGGGACCCACTTCCGGGTATCCTCGAGTGTGGACCAGATGACGTGCTGCACGCCGGCAGCCTTCGCGGCCTCTGCCTGGTTGCGCGCCTGGGTCAGCTCCCGCTCGGGTGAGAAATGTTCCCAGAAGTTGGTGAGGGCAAAGACGCCGTAGGCTCCGGCGAAAGCCTTCTCTAACGTCTCACGCTTATCCGCATCGGCAACGACAACCTCGGCTCCAGCCGCGCGCAACGCCTGAGCCTTGTCCGAGTTGGGATTCCGGGTGATCGCACGAGCCGCAAACTCGCCGCTCTTGTCGGCGAGGATTGCGCGTACTAATCCCCCGCCCTGCGCACCAGTTGCGCCGATGACCGCGATGATCTTCTTCTGTGCCATGACGATCTCCATCGATAATGAGTGTGCGTAACCAAACCTACTGTATCTTCACGCGCCTCCTAAAGTGACTCGCCGTAACGGAAGCCTTCTCAGCGACACAGCTGCGCTGCCCCCGCGAATCCTGTTTCACACAGTACTCGGTTGGATAATAATCCCGCTTGCTGGAAGGCCGACGTGTCCGGCGGGATTCCAGTTCACCATGATGCAGCTGAATGGCAGCTTGGAAGCGCCGCTCGGGTATAGGAGTGGGGCGGGCAGACGGGCGGACCGCACCCGGTGATCCTGATCCCGAGAGAGGTGCAAGCAACCTCCCGCACTAGGTTCAACCGTCCAGCCGTCCAACTGTCCGCCTGTCCACCTGCCCGCACGTAGCCCCGGCATCATGCTTGCCTTTGACCCCCGACTATGCCCCAGCAACGCCACTCTGAGCCCCAGGGGGACGCTGCCTCCATGATTGCGTTGCAGAATGCGACCGGTCAGGAGGTCTCGGCCGTGCCCCGGCGCCAAACCCCCGTTGGCACCGTCGCCTTTGCCACAGCGATGTACGCCATCGTTTACCTGATCTGGGAGCAGAGCCATTGGGGTGGCGCGGCGGTGCGCGACTTCGTCGGCAACGTAGCGTTCATGCCGCTCAACCTGGGCGTGTTCACCCTGTTCGCACTCGCCTCCAGGCAGGAGCTCCTCGATCCTGGTGTGCGCCGAGCTCTTCGGTTTCTGGCGATGGGCGGGGCGATGGTTTTCATCGGGAACGCCATCTCCACCGGGTACGTCCTGACGCTGCACGATGCACCGCCGGTCTCCTGGGCGGACCCGTTCTATCTCTCCGATTCGCTGCTGACGCTGACCGCGCTCTTCTCGTTCCCGCTGGCGCGTCGCACCCGGCTGGAGCGGCTGAAGTTCGTGCTCGACGCCGCGATGGTGCTGGTAGGTGGTGCTGTCGCCATCTGGTACTTCTCGGTGCGGCCTACCGCTGCGTCGCAGGAGAGCAGCGTGGTCGTCACCCTGCTGGCGTACGCCTACCCGCTCGCGAGCATGCTGGTGCTGCTCGGCGTCACCACCGTCTGGCTTCGCCGTCCCACCGACGGGAACCGGCTGGCGTTCCGGCTGCTGATCACCGGTGTCTCGATTGGCGTGGTCGCGGATCTCACCTTCAACGTGGTACAGCTGGCCGTCGGGAGCCGGAGCGCGAGCTGGGCCGATGCCGTCTTTCTGATCTGCTACACGGCGCTGATCGGGAGTGGCGAGCTCTATTGGCGCCGCCCCGTCGGACCCGGCCACGTCACGGCAGTGCCCGTTACTCGGCTGCAGCCGATCAGTCCACTGCCCTACCTCGCAGTGGGCTCGACTTATCTCCTACTTCTCTTCGTCGCCCTTCGCCCGTGGACCGATCCGACCAGCGGTCTCGCCGTCGGGGCCCTGCTGGTGACGGCTCTCGTCGTGCTGCGTCAGATTTTGGCTGTGCGCGAGAATGTGCGGCTCCTCGCCGAACATGCTGCCCGCCAGAACGAAGCCCGCTTCCGCTCGCTGGTCCAGCACTCCTCGGATGTCATCATCGTGACCCGGGCCGACGGCACCATGCGCTTCGTGAGCCCGTCGGCCACCCGCGTCTTCGGATACGATCCCGGTGAGATGCTGCGTCACAGCGTCTCCGAGCTGCTCCACCCGGATGACCGCGAGCGCGCCATTACGTTCTTCCGCAACGCCGCCCAGTCGCCCGGCGTAACTGGCCCAGTGGAGTGGCGCTTCCGCCAGCCGGACGGCTCCTGGCTGCACGCCGAGATTCTCGCGACCAATCTGCTCCACGACCATACCGTGAAAGGGGTGGTGCTCAACACTCGGGATGTGAGCGAGCGCCGGCGGCTGGAGGAGCAGCTCACCCACCAGGCGTTCCACGACCCGCTCACCGGACTCGCCAATCGGGCCTTGTTCCGCGACCGGGTGAGCCACGCGCTCGCACTGGCCCAGCGGCGCGGCAGCCCGGTGACCGTCCTCTTCCTCGACGTGGACGACTTCAAGAAGGTGAACGACAGCCTCGGACACGCTGAAGGCGACCGGCTGCTCATCGCCGCGGCCGAGCGGTTCCTCGCCTGTGCCCGCAGCGCCGACACGGTCGCGCGACTGGGTGGCGACGAGTTCGCGATCCTGATCGAGGGGACCGACGGGCGGGACGGGCTTCCCGAGCGCATTGCGGCCGCGATGTCTCACCCTTTTTCGCTGAGCGGTAACCAGCTGCGGGTCACCGCCAGCATCGGCGTGGCCACCGCCTCGCCCAGCGACCGGGCCGACGACGTCCTCCGGAACGCCGATATGGCGATGTACGCCGCCAAGCGGCTGGGCAAGGGGCGCGCGGCGACCTACGAATCGCGCATGTACGCGGACATCCGCGAGCGCCTCGATCTGGAGGCGGCACTGCGAGCCGCCATCGAGCGGCAGGAGCTGACGTTGTTCTATCAGCCGATAGTCAATCTGCAGAGCGGCGGGATCCACGGCGTCGAGGCGCTGCTGCGGTGGGAGCACCCCAAGTTTGGCCGGCTCCTGCCGCAGCACTTCATTCCGCTCGCCGAGGAGACCGGACTCATCGTGCAGCTGGGAGCGTGGGTGCTGGGCGAGGCGTGCCGTCAGCTCCAGGCGTGGCGCGCGTCGAATCCGCGACTCTCCCTCGCCGTCTCGGTCAACATCTCCGGCCGCCAGCTCCAGGGAACCGGGCTGGTGGACATGCTGCGCCAGACGCTGACCGTCTCCGGCATCGACCCGGCGTCAGTGGTGCTGGAAATTACCGAGAGCGTGCTGATGCAGCAGACCGATGCGGTGCTCGAGCGGCTGCAGCAGCTCAAGGCACTCGGCGTGCGGCTCGCGATCGACGACTTCGGCACCGGGTACTCGTCACTCAGCTACCTGCAACGCTTCCCGATCGACATTCTCAAAATCGCGAAGCCGTTCGTGGAGGATGTCGGCCAGGGTGCCGACCGCTCCGCGCTGGCCCGCGCCATCGTCGGCCTGGGAGACACGCTCAAGCTGCAGACCATCGCCGAAGGGATCGAGCGCGCCGAGCAGCACGCCGCGCTGCTTCAGCTCGGCTGTATCCTCGGCCAGGGTCATCATTTCTGGCCCGCTCTCGCCGCGGGTGCAGTGGAGGAGCTACTCTCGGCGGACCGCTTCCCGCGCCTTCGACTGGTCGAGGGGAGTGCCTGAGCTTCCCTGATGCTGCTGGTTGATGGAGATTGGGGCGACCTCTTCATCGGACAGCAGATGGCTTTGCGCAGCGGGCTGTGCCCCGTTCTTCTCTCCTTGGGCCTCCTGGCCGGAACCAGTCTCTCCTCATCAGCCCAGACTCGCCCTAGTGCGGGCGATCCAGTTACCAGCGATCCCATCGCAGTCGACACCGCCTTTCCACCCAGCACTCAGGAGCTCGCCTTCCAGAGCAAAGGATCGCGATTGAATGGCTTCTTCTATCTCGCTCCGGGCAAGGGTCCCCACACAACTGTGATTCTGCTCCACGGCTTCCCCGGGAACGAGCGCAACCTGGACCTGGCGCAGGATCTCCGCCGCGCCGGGATGAATGTGCTGTTCTTCGACTACCGGGGTTCGTGGGGAAGCGGCGGGACATTTTCCTTTGCGCATGCACTCGAGGACGTCGCGTCAGCGGTGACGTACGTTCGGACCGATTCCAGCGTAAAGGCATTTCGGATCGATCCGAGGCGACTCATCTTCCTGGGACACAGCATGGGTGGATGGCTTGCCTTGATGGAAGCGGCTGCCGACTCATCGATCAGGTGTAGCGTAGCGCTCGACTATTGGAATGTTGGTGGCGACGGTCAGCGGAGTCAGCGCGACCGCCAGTTCGATTCCACTCAGACCGCCTACGCCACTTGGCTGACTGCGCCGGGCGGCCCACTGCATGCCGACGGCAGGCAAAGTCTGAGTGACGAGATGAAAGCGCAGGGCAAGCGCTGGGATCCCGCGACATCAGCTGCCGTGCTCAGTTCTCGCCGGCTGCTTATCATCAGCACAACTGCCAACGAATCGCATCCCGCCCTGCTCGCGGCTCTGCAGGCCGCGCATGCGCCTGATGTCACTGGGATAGTATGGAAGACCGACCACGGTTTCTCTGACCGGAGAATCCGGCTGGGACGCACGGTGGTGGGGTGGATGAGAAAGCACTGTGGGATGTAGTCGAGTCGAGACAAGTCAGGAGTCGAGAGTCAGGAGTCAGGGCAAATCCCAAGCTCCGAAGACGCCCGACTCCTGCGCCTTCCCTCACCTGCCGTACTCGTCATGCCGGCGAAACCAGATCCCGGTCTCGTTTCGTCCCTTGGGTGCGCGATCGAGCCACTGGTACATCCCCCAGAGGGCATCCAGCCCACGCGCGTAGGCTGAATAGGTGTGATACACCACGCCGTTCTCCACCGCGAATGCGCTCATACCGGGCCGCTCGCGGGTGTAGGTAGCCACATCGGTCCCGGTTCTGGCCGCCATCCATTCGACGGTGCCCTCCGCCTCGTCGCCCGACTTCCACTCCCGCCCGGCCTTACCCACCAGCGTGTCCTTCATCGGCTGCTCGCGGTGGTAGTTGTATTCGATCAGTCCTTCCCGCTGTTCCTGCTCGGTGAAGGCCACATCAAAGTCGGCGTTGAAGTCGCTGCCGAATGACGAGGCCCAAGGGAAGGTCCAGCCCATCCTCTGCCGATAGGCTTCGAGCTTCGCCAGCGGCGCTCGCGATACTGCCCACAGCATCACGTCGTGGTTGGCTAGGTGCACGGCAAAGCCATTGAACCCGTCGGCGATGGCCGAGCAGGCGGGGCAGCCGGCGGTGTAGTCGGGGCCGAACATGAAATGGTAGATCAGGAGCTGCGAGCGGCCCCGGAAGAGGTCCGGCAGCGCGGCGCTGCCCTCGTTGGTGTCGAAGCGATACTTCTTCTCGATCGGGACCCACGGCAGCGCCATCCGACGGCGGGTCACCTCGTCACCCCGACGAGTCAGCTCCTTCTCCGCCTCGAGCAGCTCCAAACGGGCGGCGCGCCACTGTTCGCGTGTTCCAGTTGGATGGCTGGTGGCGACGGGTTCTTTCGTGCGACTGGGCATTGTGGTCTCCTTCGTGCTGAGGATTGTCGCGACTCGTGACCTCGCGACTCGCCATTGTGTTTCCTGCAAGTCTCGTAGATATTCTACCATATGGTTGAACGTTTGTCTATCCGGGCCGCCGATCATCGGCGCCTGGATCGCATCTACGGCGCGATCGCGGATCCCACTCGACGGGCAATGCTCGGGATCCTTGCCATTGGCGAGGTCAACGTGGGCATGCTGGCCCAGCGATTCCCCATCTCGTTCAATGGCGTTTCCAAGCACGTGAAGGTGCTGGAGCAGGCCGGGCTGGTACGGCGGAACGTGCGGGGACGGGAGCACTGGCTCACCCTCCGCCCTGCCCCGCTTCGCGAGGCGAGCCATTGGCTGGAGCACTATCGCCAGTTCTGGGACACTCGGCTCGAGGCTCTGGAGAATTTCCTGGTACAAGGCCAGCGTAGAGCTGGCCGAACTGTTTCCCCGTCACGAAAGAGGAGTTCGAAGTGAATGGCGCCGAGTCGAGCGACGCGCTGGTGTTGCACCGGATCATTCCCGTGTCACGTGAGCGGGTGTTTCAGGCCTGGCTCGATCCTGCGAGCCTAGCCCAGTGGATGCGGCCGGGCGGCGCGACGAACGCGACCGCCGAGGTGGACCCGAAGGTCGGCGGAAAATTCCGAATCGTCATGATCGAGGGTCCGAAGCGGTACGAGCACACCGGCGAGTATCGGGTGATCGATCCGCCCGAGCGGCTGGAGTTCACCTGGATCTCGCAGGCGACAGATCATCAGCCGACGGTCGTGACGATCGAATTTCTGGAGCGGGCCCAGGGAACCGAGCTGGTGCTGACGCATCGGCGATTGCCGTCCAGTCAGGTGGAGTCACATCGCAGGGGGTGGACCGATATTCTTCAGCTGCTGGAGCGATCGGCGCGGGAGTAAGAGGACGGGCGGACGGCGATTCCGGCGTACAAGCATCACGCTGCATGATCTATCTTCTTGATCATATGCTTCCCAGCCCCCCGCGGTTCCCAACCTGCGAGTGACGACGACCCGGCTCCGCGGGCCCGAACCGTCAACTCGTCCCGCCAACTCGGGCACCCGTACCGTCCTCCTCGAGCGGGGACTCGACACCTCCAACGGATTGGGCTTCGTGCGGGAGCGCCTGGCGCTGGTCGGCAAGACGCTCTTCCTGGTGTCGTTCGGCTTCTACCTCTTTCTCCTTGCCAGCATGGTCCTGGCCGGGGGGGCCCCGTTCGTCGCGGTGGTGGCGAGCCCGGTCGCCATCGGCCACCTCGCCGCCAGCCTGACGATGGCCCTGCTCTGGCTCCTGGCCAGTCGCACTCCCGCCAGGCCGTCAGTGCTGGGTCTGGGAACGCTGGACGGCATCAGCTTCGTCGCCGCCTGCGGCTTCCTGTGCATCATGACATGGAACGACGAAGGGCAGATCCTCCAGGTGCTGCTGGCCCTCATCGTCACCGTGATGATCCGAGCGATCCTGGTGCCGTCCCGGCCGAGCCGGACCATGCTGCTTTCGGCGCTGGCTTTCCTTCCGACGGTGATCGTCTGCATCGCGCGCCATCACCCCACTGCGCTCCTCCCCGGCTTCAGCGAGAGTTACCAGAAACAGTACATGACCCTCAACACTGTCCTTTGGAGCGCCCTGGGAACCACGCTGGCCACCATTACCTCACGCGTCACCTACGGCCTGCGAAAGCAGGTCGCCGAAGCCAATGAGCTCGGTCAGTACATCCTGGAGGAGAAGATCGGAGGCGGCGGGATGGGCGAGGTCTGGCGGGCGCGCCACCGCCTCCTGATCCGGCCGGCGGCCATCAAGCTGATCCGGCCCGAGATGTCGGGCGATCCCGAGTTGCTCCTCCGGCGCTTCGAGCGAGAAGCCCGCGCGACCGCCGCACTGAAATCCCCCCACACGGTGCAGCTCTACGACTTCGGCCGCACCGAGGACGGCAGACTCTACTACGTGATGGAGCTGCTGGATGGCCTGGACCTC
The DNA here is from genome assembly GCA_963751925.1 of uncultured Gemmatimonadales bacterium. Classification (GTDB taxonomy): domain Bacteria; phylum Gemmatimonadota; class Gemmatimonadetes; order Gemmatimonadales; family GWC2-71-9; genus CAVVWJ01. The sequence goes on from CAVVWJ010000001.1 coordinate 88,231, forward strand.
GACACCCTGGTCCGACAGTACGGGCCACTGCCGGCGGAGCGGGTCGTCCACATCCTGCGCCAGGTCTGCTCCTCGCTCCAGGACGCGCACCAGAACGGCCTGGTACATCGGGACATCAAGCCGGCCAACGTGGTAGTCAGTCGCGCTGGAACCACGTTCGATTTCGCCAAGGTGCTCGACTTCGGCCTCGTCAAGCTCGATACCGCTGGAAAGGCCGAGGACCACGCGGTCAAACTCACCGCCGCAGACAGCACCAGCGGCACTCCCGCATTCATGGCGCCCGAGGTGGTGCTCGGCGCCACCGACACCGATCATCGGGTTGACCTGTACGCGCTGGGGTGTGTCGGGTACTGGCTGCTGACCGGCAAGCTGATTTTCGACGCAAGGAGCTCGGTCGAGATGATGTTTCATCACGCACACACGCCGGCGCCCAGGCCGTCGGCCAGGTCCGAGCAGCCGGTTCCGGCTCCGCTCGAGCAGCTTGTCATGGAGTGTCTGGAGAAGGACCCCAACCGCCGCCCGGCCAGTGCGGAGGCGGTGAGCACCAGGCTCGACACGGTGTCGCTGAAAGAGCCCTGGACAGTCGAGCGAGCCGAGCGGTGGTGGGCAACGCATCGGCCGGCGGACGCTCGGCCAGTGGCGGATCTGCTTCTGTCGCAGGAGGGGCGGGAGCTCCGAATCCGGCCCCGGGTGAGGCCAAGGGGGTAGCGTCTACTTGGGCAGAAGCTCGTCGCGAGAGTGTAGCACGCCGTTCCGCAGCACCAACCGGAGCCGGCGGGCATTCGCGATATCCTGAGTCGGATCCGCATCGAAGACGGCGAGATCGGCACGCTTCCCTTTCTCGACCGAACCCACCTCCCGCTCCAGTCCCATCGCCCTCGCCGCGATGATCGTCGCCGACGCGAACACGGCCGCCGCGGGCATGCCGGCCTGCTGCATCAGCTCCATCTCCCGATAGACGCTGGGACCGTGCGCTGTTCCGGGGTTGCCTGCGTCGGTGCCCATGGCGATGGGAACTCCGGCCCGGTATTGGCGCGCGAGGTTATCCATCGAGGTCGTCATCAGATTCCGTGCGACCGGGCTGTTCCAGAACTCTCGTTGACGTCGGGTGAGACTGTCGGGCAGTACCGTCTCCAGCTTGCGGCGGGTCTCCGGGTCCACGCAGTCGAGCGGATAGCGAAGCCCCGGCGAGCGACCCCTTGCCACATCCGCGTAGCCCTCGAGTACTGTCAAGGTGGGGATGACGATAGTACCGGCTCGCTTGACCGCCTGGAGAAAATCGTCGTCAACCGTGCCGGTCTCCACCTCATGCACCAGCACCTTTGCTCCGGCTGCGACGGCCTCCTTAGCGTTGGGAAGCTCGGTGGCATGGACAATGAGCGGCAGGCCGGCTTTGCGCGTCTCATCCCCTGCCGCCATCAGCATCGCTCTGGCCCAGGCATGCAGGCTATCCGGCACGTCGATATACCAGACCTTGATCGCTTCCGCCCCGGCTGCTCGGTGGGCGCGCACTGCAGCCCGAACCGTGGCCTCATCCCGCATGAAGTCGAACTGTCCCATCATCTGGGAATCGACCTGGATGGTGGCGAGCAGCGGGCCGGCAGCCACGACTCTGGGAGCGTCAGTCGAGGGCTGGGTGCGTTCGGCGAGCTCATACGTCCAGCGATATCCGCCAACATCGAACACCGACGTGACTCCGCTGCAGAGGTCGGCCCGGTGAAACCGATCGGGCAGTGCCTCGAGCGACCGGATGACGGAGTCGTAGGGGTACTGGGCCCGAAGATCAACGGCGTCAGGCCGGCCATCTACCCAGCCGGTCTGAGAGTAGTGCACATGAGCGTCCATCAGCCCGGGCCCGAGATAGGTGCCGGTGAGGTCGACGATTCTGGAGCCGGTGGGACGAGGACAGGCAGTGGCGGTGCCGGCGCAGGCGATGCGCCCCTGATCCACCGTGACATTGGCGTTGGGAATCGGCTTCGCACCGGGACTGATGAGCGTGGCGTGCTGGAGCGAGAGTGACGTCGAGGCCGAGAAGGCAGGTTCCGGGGCCGGTCCTGAGTGGCACGCCAGGGTGAACGTGACGCCGAATCCGACCATCCATGGGCTGATCCCAATCCTCATCGTTCACTCCTTTGGTAAGGCGAGTTTATACGGGACGGACGGCCCACGCTAGCGAACCCTTCACGGCCGAGAAGTCATCCGACTCAGTACATGGTCGGTCATCGCTGTCGCCAGCTCGTGCTCGCCCATGAAAACTCGACCCAGATTCTTCTGCTGCAGGAACTCCGCCTCCTCGTCACTGTGTGTTCGCAGCAGACACTCGATCTGCGGATTCAGTATGCGGGCGATCTCGACGATCTTCCGGAGCTTTACCGTGTCCGGCGTCGCGACGACCAACACGCTCGCCCGTGCCACGTGGGCCTGGACCAGCACCTCCGCCTCGCTGGCGTCACCCAGGACGGCGGCAATGCCGCGCTCGCGGAGCCGCTCAACGGCTTCTCGGTTCACCTCGGCAACGACGTAACGAATCTCTTTCTCGCTCATCGCCTTCGCGATCCGGGTGCCCACCCGGCCGTAACCCACCAGGACGACGTGCCCGGTGAGCGTCTCGACGTCCACGGTGGCCGGTAGCTCGGCCAGAGGATCGTCCCGCCGATCCAGCTGCCGAGCCAGCGCGGAGCGACGGCGGACCCAGCGCTGCAATGGCTCGATCGCGGTAAAGACCAGCGAGTTGAGGCTGATGGAGATCAGTGCGCCGGCTAGGATGAGGCTCTGTCCTTCCTGTGGTAACAGACCCAGGCTCAGTCCCAGTCCTGCCAGGATGAAGGAGAACTCGCCGATTTGGGCCAGGCTCGCTCCCACGGTCAGCGCGGTGTTGAGTGGATAGCGAAAGGTCAGGACCAGAGCCATCGCCGCGACTGTTTTGCCGAACATGATGATGGCTACCACCGCGAGCACCTTGAGCGGCTCCCGCAGCACGATCGCGGGCTCGAACAGCATCCCTACCGAGACGAAGAAGAGAACCGAGAACGCATCGCGGAGCGGGAGCGACTCCTCCGCCGCCCGGTGGCTCAGGGCCGACTCCCGCATCATCATCCCGGCGAAGAATGCGCCCAGCGCAAACGACACGCTGAACAGCTCCGCTGAGGCGTAGGCTACGCCCACGGCAGCGGAGATGACGGCCAGCGTGAAGAGTTCGCGGGAGCCGGTGCGAGCCACTGCCCAGAGGAGCTGAGGGAATAGGCGCTTCCCCACGATCAGCATCAGGGCGACGAACGCGGCCACCTTCCCCAGGGTCACGGCTAGCGATAGCGCCAAGCTCTCCTGCCCCGCTCCCCCACTGGTGCCATGCCCGCCCATCATAGGCGCCAGTGCGGGTAAGAGCACCAGGATCAGCACCACGGCCAAATCTTCCACTACCAGCCAACCCACCGCGATTCTGCCGTTGACCGACTGCAGGAGGCCACGCGACTCGAGCGCGCGCAGCAGCACCACGGTGCTGGCCACAGACAAGGACAGACCGAAGACCAGTCCGGCCCCCCAGTTCCAGCCCCACCAGTGCGCCACTGCCGCCCCCGCAAGCGTCGCCACGATGATCTGCACCATCGCGCCGGGTACGGCGATCCGTCGCACGGCGATTAGATCCTCGAGCGAGAAATGGAGCCCCACCCCGAACATCATCAGCATCACCCCGAGCTCGGCGAGCTGGCCCGTGAGGTGGACATCGGCCACGAAGCCGGGTGTCGCCGGCCCCAGGATGATCCCGGCCACCAGATAACCCACCAGCGGCGGCACGCCGACTCGGGTCGCCAGATATCCTATGACCAACGCGAGGCCGAGGCCGGCGGCGATGGTAGTGATGAGACTGATGTCGTGGGGCATGGTCGGTTCGCCTGGAACTAGGGGCTACTACTTGCGGCCGGCTCTTTCAGGTCAGGCGTCGGAGGCAGCTTTGGATGGACGAACCGGGCAGGGATTGCCTGCCCGGTCGGTCCAACAGCCTAAGAGTCGCCAATGCGCCTGTCGCGCGGGCTCATGATCAATCCGACAACCGCGACGATGAGCAGGGCCGAGCTCAGGTAGACCGCGGCCTTCATTCCCGCGGGTAGCTCCAGCCAGTGACTTCGATACATCGCGATGAAGACGCCTGGTAACAGGCTGAAAACGATCAGAGTCCAAATCGTGTGCGTACGCGTCCATCGGACGGACCGAACGCCAGTGTCCGGCGAATTCATGATTTCCGGCATGATTGCTCCTCTCCCGTGCCCTCGACCTCTGTCGGGGGTTACACGAGGCACAGTGAGTTCTGATTCAGAGAAAAGCTGGTGCCGACGTGTGAGTCGGCCTGATCAACTGTGCGCGGGAGGGCCGGTCGGGAACAGCGGGAAATGACGAGCCGTGCGAGGGAGCGAAACGCGAGCGGGCGAAACCGCTGCCCTGAGGACTGGCTCCTGGAACGCGTGTGCCTCGAGGTGGTCCGGAACCGCTGTCCACGAGGGATCGGTGTGCCGATAGCGCTGCAGCCCGAGGTGGGGCGCCAATACGCTTCGCGCGGTGGGCGGCGAGTACAACAGAGCCGAACCCATCGACTCCTCGCCCCGAAGCACCTCGGCGCTGCCGAAGTTTACGCACCCGCTTGTCGCCGGTGCGCCGGCAAGAAGCGCAACGAGTAGCGGTACCCAGAGGAGCTGAAATCGGCACGCCATGCTCAAAGTTTAGACGGATAAAGCAGGCGCCGGTACCCTGAGAATCTCCATCGCTGCGTTCCGGCCGTTGATGCCGATCACGCTCCCTCCCGGATAGGTACCCGCTCCGCACAGAAACACGCCGGGCATCGGTGTTCTCGGCGTGAGCCGCCGGTCCCACATCTGCTCCGGCAGACACTCGCCCTGAAAGATGTGTCCGCCGCTGAGACCGGTCTCCCGCTCGATGTCGGGCGGTCCCATGACCTTGAGGTGAAGAACCGCGTCAGGGATGTTGCTGCAGAACCGCCCTATCGATTCGAGCGCGACGCGGGCCACGTCATCACGGCGGCTATTCCAATCCCCCTGCTTGAAGGTGTGCGGCACCGGCTGCGCGAACACGCTCATGACGTGCTGGCCATCGGGCACCACGCTCCGATCATGCGAGCTCTGGAAATACAGCTCGGTCCACAGCCGCTTCGGCAGCTCACCGCCTACAGCAGTGCGATGATGCTCCCGCCATTCCGTCTTGGTGAGCGGAGTGTTGACCTGTCCCAGGTGGTGATCCTCACATGTCCCCGGTCTCGCCCTGAAGTTGGGCAGCTCCTTCAGCGCGACCGTGATCTTGGCGGTGCATCCGGTCATCGGGATGGCGTTCACCCGCCGTCGCCACGAACGGTCGGCCGAGTGTCCCAATAAACCGAGAGTCGTTTTCGGATCCGCATTGGAGACGACCACCGGCGCGCTGATGCGTTCGCCCCCGCTCAGCTCGACACCTTCACCAGGAAGAATTCGCCCTACGGGAACACCCGCTGCGACGGTGACGCCGAGCTCCCGGGCAATGTCGCACAGGATGAACGAGACTAGCCCCATCCCACCTTTGACATAGCCCCACATCCCCGGGATCCCCTCCATCCGACCCGACGCGTGATGGAAGTGGATCGACGCGGTTCCCGGTGCATGGGGGCTGGCATTGGTGCCGATCACGCCCTGGCCCAACAACGCGAGCTGGAGCTGCTCGTCTTCGACGTAGCGCTCCATGAACTCCACCATGGACCACTCGAACAGAAGTGCCATCGCCTCGCGATCCCCGCCAAGACGAGCTTCGATCTCCCCTCGGCTCGGAGCCGGGCCTATCCATACGTCCTCGCCGCTCGCAGGACGGAGCGCATTCCGCACCTTCCGCTTGAGTGCGTGCATCGCGTGCCAGCCGTTCAGGCTCCTGGGCGCGAACCGGCGGATCTCGTTCTCAGCCCGATCGTCATCGCCCCAGAGCTGCACGCTGCGCCCATCGTCGAACGGCACGAAGAGGCCGGGCGTAGCTGGGTGCCACTCGAAACCGTGCTGGACGAGACCGAGCTCCTCGATGATCAGCGGGTGCAGCAAGCCGCAGACGTAGGCGCAGGGCGAGACCCGGAAGCCGGGCCAGGTTTCTTCCATGGTGCAGGCACCGCCAACGCGCTCGCGAGCCTCCACGACCAGCACCCGTTTCCCTGCCCGGGCCAGATACGCGGCGCAGGCGAGACCGTTGTGCCCCGCCCCGACCACGATCACGTCCCATCGTTCGGAGGTGAGCTGCTTGATTGGCCGGGGAAGACCGATTCGGCCGAAGTTCGTAGCAGCGGGAGAGCTTACGCGTGGGTATTGTCTGGCCATGAGGGCATGTACTCTACGGGGGGACCAAGGGAATCGCCAGCACAGAGCGGTACGGCGTAAAGGAGAGAGAGATGAAAATCACGGTAGAGACGCTGGTCAGGGCCAGTCTGAATTTGGTTTGGGAAAGCTGGAGCAACCCAGACGATATCAACCAATGGAACGCAGCCTCGGAGGACTGGCACACGATCCGCAGCACCGTCGACCTCCGGCAAGGCGGCAAATTCTCTGCGCGAATGGAAGCGAAGGATGGCAGCGAAGGATTCGACTTCGAGGGGACCTACACTCGAGTTGTGCCGCAGCAGCTGATCGAGTATCGGATCGGTGACGGCCGGGAGGTCAAGATCCAATTCGCCGAAGTCTCCGACGGCGTCCGGGTGACGGAGACGTTCGATGCCGAGAAGGAGAACGATCCGGAGTTTCAACGGCAGGGGTGGCAGGCCATTCTGGATAACTTTGCGAGGCACGTCGAGCGAGTGCACGCTTGAACCCGTTAGCCGGTGACCACGATCACGCGCCGCTCTGCAGAAAACTGCTAAAGTGGCGTTATGACCGGCTCCCTCGCACCGCTCGTCTCCATCGTCATTCCAGCCTACGTGGCGACCAGCCGCCAGGCCGATCTGCTGGCCGAGACACTCGACACGGTGGCGTCCCAGAGTTGCCGGGACTTCGAGACGCTGGTGGTGGATGACGGATCGCCGCTCGACGTCCAGCGGATTGCGGGGGGTCGTCCGGCCACGGTGGTGCTGCGTCAGCCGAATGGCGGATCAGCGCAGGCGCGCAACACGGGGATCGCAGCGAGTCGCGGGCAGTACCTCATCTTTCTCGATGCCGACGACCACCTGCTTCCACCGGCTGTCGAGGCGGGACTCGCCAGGTTTCAGGAGCAGCCTGAGTGCGGCTTCGTGGTGGGCAACCGCGAGGAAATGACGTACGAAGGTGATCCGGTGTCTTGGTCGGTACCGGCGATGCCGCGGGAAAGCCGGCTCTACCGGATACTCCTTGGCTTCGACTGGTACATCATCCCGCCCTCGTCGGTCATGTTCCGCTCCGAGGTCGTCAAGGAGGTGGGCGGCTTTCGCGACCCATGGGGCGCCGACGATTTGGATTTCTATCTCCGAGTGGCCCGGCTCACGCTGGGCTGCTGCTACGAACGCCCAACGGTAACCCGGTATCGACGGTACAGCGCGAGCTCATCGCGCGATGGGGAGCGGATGCTCCGCAGCATCCGTGTGGTCTACGATCGCCAGCGCGAGGTGGTCCGCGGGGATCCTGCTTTGGAGCGGGCGTTTGATCGCGGACTCGAGCGGCTGACCGCGATCTTTACGGACTGTCTGGTCGAAAACGTGGAGGACCGCCTAAGGGCTCGTGAGTGGAGGCGAGCGGCCCGATCGGCGGCGCTGCTCGCGCGCAAGAGTCCCCGTCGGCTGGCCGGCCTCGCAGGTCGCGCGCTGCGTGGTGTTCAGACAAGAGTGCCGTAACACGCTTTCTCACCTGCGAGTGACAAGCAAGATCAAGTCTGCAACGCCGGCTCACCCGCCCTGAGCGCCTGAATCTCTTCTGTGGTGAACCCGTGGCCGCCGGCACCGAACAGGCCGCTCCTGATCTCGTCGATCAGCACCCAGGTGTGTGGACGCATGGGCTCACCGTAGACCGAGACGACCGCATCGGTGATGCGCACGATCAGCTCCTGCTTCTGCTCTGGCGTAATTGCGTTCTCGACGAGTGTCGCGCGGATGAGGGGCATCGTGATCTCCGGCCGGGGTATGCCACCTGGGAATACTGGTGGGCAGGGAGACCTTACAGCCGGGTACAACTGCGGTCAACATGATTTTAGGGCCAGCCCACACCTGATCATCACGACAGCTGACATCAACCGACCGGTTGAGCCCAGTGATGCTGGCCGATCTCAGTGGCTTTCCAACCTCCCACACCCAGTCTCCCGATAGCGCGCTGACAGCTTGCCCTAAACAAACGTCAAGGGCAAGCTATACTCGCCGGAATTCCAGCACAGCATAGTGAATCCTACAGAACGACCGGGCCGACCTCATTGGCATGTCGGTTGCACCTCTGACGTCCATTCCGCCGAGGAGATGGCATGCCGTCCAATCGTCTGCTGCGTTCTGCCGCCTTTGCCGCGCTCCTCCTGAGCGCCTCCGCCCTATCTGCCGCACACGCCCAGGATTCGGCCCGGGCCCCCATACCCCAGCCGAGTTGGACACTGAGCACCTTGCTCGAGGTGCTGCGCGCGGACGCGAATTCGTGGGGTATCGGACCCACGGTCGCCATCCGGCACGATTTCCAATCGAAGTGGGGCGTCGAGCTCAGGGCGGCGTTGCCGGCCTTCAACGGGAGCGGCGGGGCCGCCCTCGATCTCGCTGCCACCTACACCAGCATCACGAAGTCCACAGAGCTCGGCGGCTCCCTCGGCGCCACCGGCTTTCTTGTGGGTGACCAGTCCGAGCTGACCGGTGGCGGGGTCGGACTATACCTCGCGGCGCACGCGACCGGCTGGCTCTCTGCGGGTTCGGCCTTACCGGGGGCGCCAACCTCCGGACCGCACTCGGCACCTTCCCTGCGGCCTTTGCTGGAGTAGCGCTGCGTTTCTAACGGCTGACCTGGGCTCGGTTATTTTCACCACCATGTCGGCCGCAGAGCAGATCACCCGTCTTCGCGAGCAGATCGATCGCGCCAATCACGCCTATTACGTCAACGACGCACCGGAAATTTCCGACGCGGAGTACGACCGTCTGTTCCGCGAGCTCCAGGCAATCGAGGCCGAACATCCCGAGCTCCAGACTCCGGACAGTCCTACCCAACGCGTCGGCGCCGTCGCGACCGGTGCCCTGCCCAAGCACAGCCATAAGCGGCCCATGCTCTCGCTCGCGAACGCCTTCAGTGCTGAGGAGCTGGGCGCGTGGGAAGAGCGCAACGCGCGACTGACTCCCGAGGTGCGCACCGCCGGCTACACCACCGAAGTGAAGATCGACGGCGCCGCAGTGAGCCTGACCTACGAGAAAGGACGCCTCGTTGTAGGCGCCACGCGCGGGAATGGGATAATAGGTGAGGACATCACTCCTAACCTTAAGACTATTCACGATATACCGCTCGCACTTAAAGGAGAAGGATCACCCCACTCTGATGGAAATCCGAGGCGAGGTGTACTTCCCATTCGCGAGCTTCACCCGGACCAACAAAGAGCGCGAAGCCGAAGGCGAGACGATCTTCGCCAACCCCCGAAACGCGACGGCCGGAGCCCTCCGCCAGCTCGACCCGGCCATTACTCGGCGCCGCCGGCTCGGCATGTTCGCGTATGCCATCGAGGTGATCGAAGGACGGCTCGGTGCGCGCACGCAATCCGGAGATTCTCGACCTGCTCGCGAGCTGGGGATTCAAGGTCCAGCAGGATCGCAGGCGCTTCGACACCATGGCCGACGTGCAGAAACAGATCGACAGCTACGAAACATTGATCCCCACCCTGCCTTTCCAGGCCGATGGTGTAGTGATCAAGATCGATCGCCTCTCGCTCCACACTGAGCTCGGCGTAGTCGGCGGGCGTGAGCCGCGCTGGGCCATCGCCCGGAAGTTTGCGCCCGAGGTGGCCGAGACCGAGCTGCTGGATATTCAGGTCAACGTGGGCCGCACCGGCGCGCTCAATCCCTGGGCGGTGCTCAAGCCGGTGCAAATCAGCGGCGTCACCGTCACCAGCGCCACGCTCCACAACGAGGATCTGATCGCCACGAAGGACATCCGGATCGGTGATCGCGTCGAGGTCATCCGGGCCGGCGAGGTGATCCCGCAGATCGTGCGGCCGATCATCCGACCGGGCGTGGAGCGAAACGATCCATGGCAGATGCCGTCCAAGTGTCCCCGCTGCGGCACGCCGGTGGAGCGGATCGCAGGCGAGGCGATGCGATTCTGTCCCAACGTCTCCTGCCCCGGCCGGGTGCTGGAGAGCATCGTGCACTTCGCTTCGCGTGATGCGATGGACATCCGCGGGCTCGGCTACGAACGGGTTCGCCAACTGCTCGACGAAGGCTTGATCCGGAACGTCGCCGACCTGTACCGCATCACTCCCGAGCAGCTGGTGAAGCTGGAGCGGTTCGCCCGGCAGTCGGCCGACCAGCTGGTCGCCGGCATCGAAGAGTCCAAGGCTCGCCCGCTCTCACTCCTGCTCTTCGGTCTCGGGATCCCCCATGTGGGGAAGACAGTGGCCGTCCTGTTGGCCCGCCGCTTCGGGCACCTCGATGCCCTCGCCGCCGCCGCGCGCGAGCACGGACTCAGCGGCCTTCCGGGCGTCGGTCCAGTCATTGCCGAAGCGGTGTCAGCGTTCTTCAACGAGCCGCGGAACCAGGCACTGCTGGAGCAACTGAAGTCGGCGGGACTCAATCTGGCCGAACCCAATGCGGCGAACACGGACGGAGCGCTCGCCGGGAAGACCTACGTCATCACGGGTACGCTGCCGACGCTCTCCCGGGCGCGTGCGGCCTCACTCATCGAAGAGGCGGGTGGCCGAGTGGCCAGCAGCGTCAGCAAGAAGACCGATGCGCTCGTGGCCGGCGACGATGCCGGCAGCAAACTCGAGAAGGCGAAGTCGCTGGGCGTGGAAGTCATCGATGAGGCCGAGCTGCTGAGGAGGGTGGGGGCGGGGTGAGAAGTGAGAGGTGAGGGGTGAGCGGGGAAGGACTGAGAGGACGGCCCGCAACCCGATCCTTCGTTGCACTCAGGATGACAACCGTTCGCCGGCGGTTCCGCCCCTGCTCTACCGCTCGCCGCTCACCATCTTAAGTTTCCCCCTCACCTCTGACCTCTTACCTCTTACCTTTTTCCAATGACTGCTCAGACTGCCAACGGGACCGGACTCAGGTTAGGACGCCGGGTCATCCACCAGCTTCGAACCGCGCTCGAGCGTGACACGGGGCTGCAGGCCGCCGGAGTCTTGCAAGAGGCGGGCTTTGCCGGTGGTGAGGAGCTTTATGCGGCATTCACTGAGTGGCTGGCCCGCACCCGCCGAGTAGATCAGCCGGCAGATCTGGCCGAGGAGTTCCTCAGCGAGGTGCTTCAGGAGTTCTTTGCCGAGCAGGGGTGGGGCAAACTTTCGGCGACGCCACTGGGTTCAGCGGTGCTCGCGCTGGACTCGAGCGACTGGGCCGAGGCACTCGATGAGCGGCATGGCGAATTCCCATCGTGCCACTTGAGCTGTGGTCTGCTGGCGGATTTTCTGGGGCGGATCTCGCAGGGGCTGGTGGCGGTGATGGAAGTGGAGTGCCGATCCCGCGGTGACGGACGCTGCCGGTTTCTGGCAGGGTCACCGGAGACGCTCAGCGCGGTCTACGACAGCATGGCGCAGGGAACGGGCTATGCGGAGGCGATCGGGGAGCGGAGGTAATCCCGTACGGCAGGCAATCAGCGTCATCCTGAGCGAGCGAATGATCGTCTCTCGCGTCAGTTGCTCTTCACCAGCTTCACCCCGCCCGATCCGGTCTCAACCGAAATCCTCCCTTTCCCATCGCCGATGCGGCCGGTCAGGTGGTCTCTCGCATGCCGGGTGACAAGCACCGGGAAATCCGTCTCGATCTCACCACTCGACGTCTGAATCTCCAGCTCCGCGCCGACCGTCGGCGGCACCTTGAGCGTGATGTCGCCCGAGCCGGTCTCGACACTGACCTCGCGTGGGTCTCCCTTGAGATCGGCGGTGACTGAGCCGCTGCCTGCCTCGAACGACACCTGAGGTACGGTTACCCCACTCACACCGATATTGCCGGACCCAGTGTTGATCGTGAGCTCGGTTCCCTTGAGGTCGGCGGCGGTGACACTGCCAGAACCGGTATCGATCGAGAGCACCCCACCGCTGATCTTCGATACATCGACGGAACCGGAGCCGGTGTCCACCGAGAGGTCGCCATCGGCTTGCGTTACCTGAACCGAGCCGGAGCCCACGTCGATGTCGAGCTGGCCGTGGGTGCCTGACGTTGTGATCGGAGCGCTGGCGGCGTCGATCCGGAGATCGCCGTTGACGTTGGTCACCGCCACCTTCCCCACCCCAACATAGATCGCGACCTGCCGTCCGGAGGGCACCACGACCCGGAGATTGGCGTGGGCCTCGAGCCCACCCGCCCTGGAATCGATCGTGACATGCCGGCCCCGCGAGCCCTTGCGACCATCCTCATCGCCAAACGTGCCATCATCACGGACCCGCATCTGAGTGGATGTGCCTTCGGAGAGTGAGCCGTAATGAATGCGATCGGACGGATACAGCAGGCGCAACGTCTCGCGGCCGTCGAGTTCCCCCTGAGCCACTTTGAGCTTGCCAGCGTCGGTCCCGCCCCGGGTGATCTGCACCGTCACGTTCTTTCCGGAACCGGCTTCGACCCGGAACTCCCCGACCAGGTTGTAGATCGCGACGTCGTCATCCGAAAGGGAGTACTGCTCGACCTGTTGCCCGTGGAGTCCTGCCGAGAGAGTGCTGGTAAGCAGCAGGGCGAGCAAAGGGCTGTTGGGGGCCTGCATGGAGTCGCTCCTCGAGGTAAGTGCGACTTAGACGGGGGTCGGGCCGAGAAGGTTGCAAGGCGGGCAGACGGAAGGACAGGCGGACGCTTTAGAACCTCCTCATCCCGAGTGCAACGAGGGACCTGCTCAGCATGAACGTGAAGCGTGTGCAGGGGATGTGAGATTCAACGGCCGTGCATCCGTCCACCCGTCCATCCGTGCGCCTGTTAAAGCCTCGCTGCGTAATCCGGGCGGGTGACCAGCTCCCCAGCCTGAATGATCTCCCGGTCCCAGGGCAGGATGATGAAGTTGTCGGTCTCGAAGGCGTGGAAATCCGGAGCATACTCGCCGGTCTTGAACGAAACCGCGCTCCGCACCTCGGCGGGCTTGAGGGCGCGGACCTCGCTCAAGGCGAGCTTCATGGTGCTGCCGGTGTCACAGGTTTCATCCACCACGAGAATCCTGCGCCCCCGGATGGTCGCTGGGGGTCCCGAGACCAACACGGGCTGTGCGCCCGCCTCATGACGAGTGACGACCATCGAGCTGAAGTCGCACTGGAGAATCGAGGCGACCACAACGCCCGGGATGACACCGGCCTTGGCGATACCCAGCACGATCTCGGGCTGATACTCCTTGGCGACACGAAGGGCGAGCGCACGGCAGATCTCGCCGAAGAACGGCCAGTCGACCTCGAGGACGCCACGGGGGCCGGAAGGAGCGGAACGGCGCATTGGTTAGAAGAGTCTAGGGTCGAGGGTCTAGGGTCGAAGAACGTCGAGGGGCGAGAGTAAAAGGCCAGCGTCCAAGGTCGCACCTCTCGGGTTAAACGTCTAGAGTGGCATTCAATCACCATTGCCTCTGGCTGCTCGGCCCTCGACCCTCGACCCTAGACTCTCGACTACCACCCTCGACTCTAGACTCTCGACCATCACCCTCGACCCTCGACCCTAGACTCTCGACTATAGACTCTCGTCCCTAGACCCTCGACCACTTTCCGTCTAGATTAGGCCGTTCCCAACGTGTTGTGCCCGTTCGACTTTGCTCGGAGAAATCCCTCCTCTCAGATGAGCTTCTGGCGTCGCGTACTCGGTAAAGGCCCTCGTGAGAATTTGAGTCCCCAGCGGCTCGACTATCTCAATGAAGGCCTGGCTCTCGAGCGGCAGGGAGATTTCGAAGCGGCGCTCACCTCGTACCGGCTCGCGTTTCGGGACAATCCTGCCGACTCGCGCATCCTGCTGAACATGGCGATCGCCTTCACCAAGACCGGCCAGCCGGAGGAAGCCATCCGCCACTACAAGCGCGCTCTCGAGCTGGACGACAGTCTGGGCGGAGCTCACTACGGTGTCGCCTTTTTGCTGCTCAAGCGTGGCGACCCCCAGCAGGCGGCGGAGCACCTTCGGTCGTTCCTGGCGCGGCCGCCCAAGGGTCCCGATGCGGAACGCTGGGTGCGTCACGCCGAGACGGCTCTGCGTGAGATCGCCAGCAGCCCCGCTCCGGAGACGCTGTGAGGCGTTGGGCCCTCCTCTGCGGCTCTCTGTTCCTGATCAACTGCAGCAACCTGACCGAGGGGGCCGGTGGTGTCGTCGGCCTCGAGGTCAGCGTTCCTTCCGGCAGCTCCGTCGAAGTCGGTGAAGCGCTCCAGCTCTCGGCCCGGGCTCTCGACCGCGACGGTCAAACGCTCAACATCCCTATCTCCTGGCGAGCCGCAGATCCGACGCTGACGGTGGATGAGCAGACCGGCCTCGTCACCGGAGTCGCTCCCGGCACCGGGCGGGTTCAGGCCTTCGTGGGATCGCTTGCATCCGATTTCGTCTCGCTCACGGTCCTTGCACGGGCCGATACGGTCAGCATCGTGGGCGACTCTATCGTTACGGTTGACCCGGCTGCGTTGGCAAGCACTCCTCTCGTGGTGCAAGTGCAAAGCTTCTCTCCCGCAGGTCCCGCTGCTTCCCGTCCCGTGGTCTACACCATCACTTCTCCACCAGAGGTTGTGCCCCACGTCGTCGAGCTTCCAGGCGGAGTTCTGTCCGACACGCTCGTGACTGCCAGCGACGGCACGGTCCAGGGCATCACACTCAACCGTGTAGCCGGTGTGACTTCGCCTGACAGTGCCATCGTCGTGATCCGCTCCTACCGAGCCAGCGGCGCGGACGTGCCCGGATCAGGCCAGCGCTTCATCGTCAGATTCCCCTAAGTGGCTGGGACTACCAGAACCCTCAACGAGCTGTATTTCGGAGCACTCGAGCGCTTCGGCTCGCGGCCGGTCGCGGCACGGGCCAAACGGGGCGATCGCTGGATCGAGCTGAGTTACTCCGAATTGGCGGACCGGGTACAGGACCTCAGTCTCGGCCTGCTCGAGTTGGGCCTCAAGCGAGGCGACCGGGTCGCCATCCTGTCCGAGAATCGCCCCGAGTGGGCCATTGCCGATTACGCCTGCCTCACCGCCTGCTGTACCGATGTCCCCATCTACCCCACGTTGCCCGAGAAGCAGGTCGAGTACAATCTGCGCGACTCCGGCTCCGCCGCGGTGTTCGTCTCCAATGAGCAGCTGCTGGCGAAAGTCCTGGCCGTGCGCGAGAGGTTACCAGCGCTGCGGCACGTCATCGTCTTCGACGAGCGACTGAGCGGCCCGGGGCTTCTCACCCTGGAGCAGGTCTATGCCCAGGGGCGCGCGGCTCGGCCAAAGCACTCGACGTGGAGGACCGACGCGCTCGCAGCGGGCCCGAACGATTTGGCAACGCTGATCTACACCTCCGGCACGACCGGTGAGATGAAGGGTGTGATGCTCACCCACGGCAACATCACTTCCAATGTCACCACCTGCGCCGGGCTCTTCACCTTCGCGCCCGATGACGAGTGCCTGTCGTTCCTCCCGCTTTCACACATCTTCGAGCGGATGTTCGGCCACTACTCGATGTTCTATGCGGGAGTGCTGATCAACTACGCCGAGAACGTCGATACCGTCGCCACGGACATGCAACGCTGGCGGCCCACGCTCATGGCCTCGGTTCCCCGGCTCTACGAGAAGATCTACGTCCGGGTGCTCGATAGCGTTCGGCAGGAGCCGGCCTGGAGACAAAGGATTTTTTCCTGGTCTAAGACGGTGGGTGAGCGGTGGGTCGATGCCCGTCTGAGTGGCCGCCCGGTGCCGCCGTCTTTGAGGGTGCAGCAGCTGCTGGCCGATCGATTGGTTTTTGCCAAGCTCAGGAAGCGCACCGGCGGCAGAATTCGCTTCTTTATCTCGGGCGGTGCGCCGCTGGGGGCTGACATCGCCAAGTTCTTCCATGCGGCCGGCATGCCCATTCTGGAGGGCTATGGGCTTACCGAGACCTCACCGGTCATCGCGGTGAACACCTTCGAGCACCTGCGGCTCGGTACGGTTGGGCGCCCGATTCCCGGCCTCGAGGTGACGATCGCCGCCGACGGCGAAGTGATAACTCGCGGACCTAATGTCATGGCCGGCTACTATCAGAAAGCCCAGGCGACCGCCGAGGCGATCGACCCGGATGGATGGTTCCACACCGGGGACATCGGCCAGCTCGACCCGGACGGCTTTCTCAGCATCACCGATCGCAAGAAGGACATCATCGTGACTGCCGGCGGCAAGAACATCGCGCCGCAGCCGATCGAGAGTTTGGCCAAGACCTGCAAGTTCGTGTCGAACGCCGTGATGCTGGGTGATCGACGGCGTTTTCCGATCATGCTGGTGGTCCCCAACTTCGACACGCTCCGGGTGTGGGCGGCGCAGCAAGGCCTCCCAACGGACGACACCTCCGCCCTACTCACGAAACCGGAGGTGATGAGCAAGATGGATCAGGAGATCAAGACCACCCTGCGGGAACTGGCCAAGTTCGAGCTGCCCAAGAAGCTCGTCCTGCTTCCGCGAGACTTCACGGTAGAAGCCGGCGAGCTCACACCGACGCTCAAGATCAAGCGGCGCGTGGTGGAGCAACACCACCGCACGACTATCGAGGCGCTTTACGCGGAGGCGTGAGAGTTACTATGGGTCTCGAGATTATCGGCGGAGTCGTTCTGGGAATCGCAATTGCCGCGTGGCTCTTCGTGAGGTTCGCGAAGCGGAACCGTTAGGCATCATCGTCGCCTGGTCGCAACCCACACGCCGGGCGTGCTGGCGAGAACGTCCACCACCTCAGGAGAGGGGTCGCGCCCTTCTCCCACAACTCGAAGGCCGGGTAAAACCACTCGGGCCGCTTCCCTGACCCAGAGCGGATCATCCCCATAGCCTGGTCCCAGTACGACTCCCCGCATCGAGCCCGACTTGATCGCGAGATTCGCCCCCTGTAGCACGCTGATACCGGGATGATCGAGGACTTCGGGGCCTGGATTGACGGCCACCAGCGACACCCCCGGATTCAGCTCGCCCACTTCTTTCCATAGCCCCGCAACGGCGCCGACCAGCACCATATACCCGCCGGGCCCGTGTACTCCGGCCAGCGCGGTGAGCCCCTCGGCGTCGAGCGCGCTGGGAGCGCCGCCCTTCGGTGGCGGCTCACCACCGATGTCCAGCACTCCGTCTTTCAGCTCGAAGGTACGGCCGCAACGAGGACAGCCGAGCTGACCGCTTCGGACCCAGCGGTTCTCGACTTCACCAGGCAGCAACACGAGAAAACTTTCCTCGTGATCGGCGGGGCAGTGGAGATGGTCGGTGAGCTCGATGAACATTTAGGGTACTCTAGGGTCTAGAGTTGAGGGTCTAGGGTCTAGAGTCGAGGGTCTACGGTGTGGATACCGCGCGCGGCTCCCTCGCTGCGCTCAGGACGACAACCCCCTTCTACTGCCGACGCCCGCTCAAGACTCTACACCCTAGACCCTAGACCCTAGACTCTCGACTCTCTCCTTTCGACCTCTACGGCTTAAAAACCACCCAGCTCAGCTTCCCCGCCTCGACGGTCACGGTGCGGAAAACTTTCTTCCCCTCGATCTCGGTCCCCACGACGTAGATGCCGGGAGGCACGTCGCTCACTGCGAAGTGCTCGCCATAGATCGGGTGCGGGTGGGCCTTGTCGCCATAGGTCTCGGCATACGAGAACGGCGTCTCGCTCGGGTTCTTGAGGATCCCGTAGATGCGCGCCTGAGGGACTGGAGCACCGGAGGCGTCGAACACCTGGCCCGCCACGATGCCGGTTCCCGGCAATGGCTCGATCCAGAGCTCGGGGTTGGTGGTATAGGGTGGGAATCGCTGCAACGAGTCGATGACAAGCGCGAGCGTGTCGCTGGGAGAGGCGGAGATCTCCAGGTGAAGGTGATCGTTGGTGGCTCTTCCGGTATTGCCGACCCGCGCGATCAGGCTCCCCTTGGCAACGCGCTGGCCCAGTCTCGCGCTGAGCACCGAGTTGTGATAGTAGGTCGAGTACAGGCGATACCGTTTCCCCTTGGCGGTCACAGTGGTGTCGTGGCGAATAGTGACCGTGAGCGCGCCCGCCTCGGCTTTGCCGGCGTACACCACCTTCCCCGATCCGATGGCATACACCGGAGTTCCGTCGGGGTTGTTGAACTCGACACCCTGGTGCTGCTGGAAGTTCCCTCCCATGGTGGAGCCATACCGATACGTCTGATCGATGAAGCTGTTATCGGTGAAGGCGATGGGCCGGCGAAACCAGGTCGTGAGTGGGTTCCGCGGTGCATCAGCGGCCGGCGCGGTCTGCCGGAGACATGGCAACGTGTCGGCTAACGGACGCAGACCGCAGGGAGTGCCGTGATACAGCTGGCGACCAATGAGCAGTGAATTGGCAGGCGAGAACGCAGCGGCCCCGAGAGGCTGTGACTGCCATCCGTTGGGGCCTCGAAGAAGGTGCTGGCTGCCGCGGAGCGTCGCGACGGTCCAGCCACGCCGGTCGGCAGCAACCCGGCGCACGTATTCGCTCCGGAGCACTGCGTAGGCCGTGTCGGCGGGACCGCGCGAGAGCGGACCGACCGCGTCAACCAGCGCCGTCCAGTGGGCGCCATCGTCGGTGGTAACCTGGAGCCCGTCAGCGGTACCAATAACCGTGGTGTCACCCCGAACGACGATTCCAGACGGGGTCACGTATTGCCACTCGGGTCCGAGCTGCTTCGCCGTCCAGTTCTTCCAGCTCATCCCATTGTCCGTCGACAGACCCCAGCCGTTCCCGACCGTGCCGTACCAGATTTCTCCCCGAGAGCCAAAGGCGATGGCCTGGACAAAATCCCAGGAGATCGACTTCCCCGTCGTGTCGTGGCGAATCGGCTCCCACGTGGTGGCACCCGCGGGCAGCCGGAACATGCCCTGTCCGTAGGTGCCGACCCATGTGGTTCCTTGGGGATCGCGCGCCACGGCGAGCACGTGGACACCCCAGCCGGTACTGTCGGGCAACGCCGGTAAAGTGCCTTGGGCGACCGCCGAGGCTGTCCAGCCGAGGATCGCGGCCGAACCGAGGACCACTGTGTGCCGGGAGCAGAGTCTCATGGGTTTCGCGAGAGCAATGAGGTAGTGGTGGGTGTTGGGGTCAGCCGACCGGGCCCAGCCTCAGCCAGTCGATGTGGACATGGGCGGGCCGGCTGGCGACGAACACCACCGCGTCGGCCACATCATCGGGACGCAGCATGCGCGCTCGAGCCACAAACCCAGCCCGGCGATCGGGATCAACCGGATCCCACATGGCGGTGTCGGTTGGGCCCGGTGATATCAAGGTGAGCCGGACACCGGTTCCCCGATACTCTGCAACCAGAGTCTCATGCAACCCGCGAGCCGCGTACTTGCTCGCGGCGTAGGCGGCGTTCTCGGGATACCCAATGTGGTCGGCGGCACTGCCGATGGTGATGAAGGTACCCTTGCCGGCGTCTCGCATCACGGGCAGGAACGCCTTGGCGAGTGCGAACGGGGCCTTCACGTTGATGGCGAGCTGAGAGTCGAGATCGGCGAGGTCGGTCGTCTCCAACGATCGGAGGAGAAATGCCCCGGCGTTGCTCACGACCAGATCGGGCGGGCCGTGCTGCGCGAGCACTCGCGATGCGAGGCTGCTGACCTGCGGCGTATCGGTGAGATCGGCGGGAATGTCCTGAATCCCTTCGGCGCTTCGTTCAGGAAGACTCCGGGCGATTCGGATGACGTAAGCACCCTCCAGAGCCAGCGCGCGGGCGATGGCGGCGCCGATTCCGCGGGACGCCCCGGTGACGAGCGTGACCCGGCCGGCCAGGGAGCTCACTCAGAGAGGCGGCCGCCATACGCCAACCGCAGGAACTCGACTCGAGTCTTGGAGTCATCTCGAAAGATGCCGCGCAAGGCGCTGGTGACAGTGCGCGAGTTCTGCTTCTCGACGCCTCGCATCATCATGCAGAAGTGGGCCGCCTCGATCACCACACCCACACCGGTGGGACTGATCACTTGCATTACGGCATCGGCGATCTGATCGGTCAGCCGCTCCTGCACCTGTAGCCGCCGGGCGAATATGTCCACGATCCGCGCGACCTTGGAGAGTCCCAGGATTCGGCCGTTGGGAATGTATGCCACGTGCGCGCGCCCGAAGAACGGGAGCATGTGATGCTCGCACAGGGAGTACAGCTCGATGTCCCGCACCATGATCATGCTCTGATGCGTCTCCTGGAACACCGCGTCCCCGACTACGCCCTCGACTGTCTGCCAATAACCCTGAGTGAGAAAACGGAGCGAGGCTTCCACCCGCTCAGGAGTCTTGAGCAGCCCTTCGCGACCGGGATCTTCGCCCAGCGCCGCGAGAATTGCCCGGACCTTCTCGGCGAATGGCTCAGGGTCCGGCGCCAATTCTTCGGGATGGGTGACCTTGGTGCGCTCCGGCCGCGCCGGCACCAGACCCTTATTCGCCTTTATAGTCGACATAGTTCCTCGGGGTCTCCCACAGCCGAAGGCTTAACACCAGCTCCGGTGGCAGGGCTGATCGTAACTCCCGCCAGCAGACGAGCGCAATGTTCTCGGACGTGGGTATCAGCGTCCGAAACCAGGGCACATCGAGATTGAGATTCTTGTGATCCAGATGGCGGAGGAGCCGCTCCTGGGCCAGCTCCTTGAGCTTGTTGAGGTCCATGACATAGCCCGTGTCAGGGGAAATCTCGCCCTCGACGGTCAACTCGAGCTCGTAATTATGGCCGTGAAAGTTGGGATTGTTGCAATCACCGAACGTCTCCCGGTTCCACTCGTCGGAAAAACGAGGGTTGTAGAGCCGGTGGGCGGCGTTGAAGTGAACACGACGGGTGATGCTGCAGCGGGGCATGTTGGTCAGGAGTCGGGAGTCAGGAGGCGAGGCATGCTAAAAGCTACATGGTCCTTAGAACGGCTCCTAGTCGCTCCCGATACCCGACTCCAGACTCCTCCAAGAAAAACGCCGACCTCGAAAGATCGGCGCGGGAGTGAAACGGCAACGGGAAGGGTTATTGAAGCCCAATGTGAAAGCTTGGCGCCCTCACCATGACATCTGTCTTCCCCCGAGGGGCATGACATCAGCCACAGCATTCGGACCCATCATCGGACCTGTTGGCTCAATAACGTGGCTCCCCGCTACCGCCCACTCCGGTTTAAAATAGGACTGCGCTCCGAGACCGTCAACCGATTTCTCGAGGTCTTTCATGTCCCCTGCCCTTATCCTCGCGGTACTCTCACTGATCGCGTGGGGAGTGGCGCTCAGCATGCAGCCGCACACCGGGTCCATCCACTTGCTGCTTGGAGTCGGCACGACGCTGCTGGTTCGCTGGTGGGCGCTCCGAGCCTGAGCCTCGCACTACGAGCCCTCATGCAGGGGAGCGCCACCCTGTAATAAGCTGTAGCAATCGGTGATATCATGTTGACGAATCACCACACGATTTGTTGCGCTGTGACCTGAGTAGCATCATCGTAACCTGCTGCACCCAATAGCGTTACAGATACCATCCACATAACCCCGACCACTTTGGCCCGGGGCATAAATCGTGCTCTCCCCCCTGCCATCGCCCGTCATCGCTCCCGTACGGTTTCTGCCTGGATGGTCCTTTGAAAATCTGCATCATGCCTTGCCGGCCACTCCATCAGACTCGCAAGAGCTCTCTCATATGATGCGCTGGATGGAAGCATTGGTGGAAAGGGCTGGCGCCGGCGGTACCCTGCCATCGATCCAGCGGCTCTGGAGCCTGGATCGCTTCCAGCTGGCTCCTGAACGCGTCGAGTTCCATCGGACTCTCTCCGGGCGGGCCAACCGCCTACTCAATATTGTCATCGCACTGATTGGCCTCCTGCTGCTCAGCCCGGTGCTTCTCCTGATTGCTCTCCTCGTCAGGCTGACGTCCCGCGGCTCAATCTTTTATACTCAGGTGCGTGTAGGGCTCGACCGACGGGATCCTCTCGACGGCTCGAAAAATCACCGGCGCGAGCGGGACCTGGGCGGGGTACCGTTCACGATCTATAAGTTCCGCACCATGCGGGTGGACGCCGAGCACCAGAGCGGCGCGGTGTGGGCCCAACAGAGCGATCCCCGGGTCACCCCGGTGGGCCGGCTCCTGCGCCAGTACCGGCTGGACGAGCTGCCCCAGCTGCTCAACGTGCTCAAGGGCGAGATGAACATCGTGGGCCCCCGGCCCGAGCGGCCCACCATCTTCGCCGAGCTGCGCGAGCACATCGCCGAGTACCCGCTGCGCCAGCGGGCCAAGCCCGGGATCACCGGTCTGGCCCAGATCAACCATCACTACGACCGCTCGCTCGAGGATGTCCGGACCAAGGTGCACTACGATCTCGAGTACATCCGCCGCCAGTCCGTCACCGAAGACCTGCGGATCATGCTGAAGACCGTCCCCGTCATCCTCCTCCGACGCGGCGGCTGGTGAAGCAAACCGAGAGAGCGGTCCATATAGCTCCCTGGGTTTGGATAGCTATTTTCACCGCAGTTGGCGCAGGGCTCCGGCTCCTGTATCTGGGACGCTGGAGCCTGGAAGGCGACGAGATCTTCACATATCGTGATTCGATCGTTCCGCCGCGCCTGAGTAACGCCCGCCCGCTCATCTACTTCCTCAACTACTACCTGATCCGGCCGTTTACACCCATCAACGAGCTCAGCCTCAGGCTGCTGCCGGCCCTGTTTGGCATCTTGGCGATTCCCGTGAGCTTCGTCATCGTTCGCCGGCTCCTGAACCAGCGCGCTGGTCTCTTTGCGGCGCTCCTGGTGACATTCAGCGCACTGCACGTCTACCACTCGCAGAGTGCCCGATACTGGTCGCTCGTGTTCCTCCTGTCGCTCATTTATCCGGCCGCCATCTTCATCGGACTTCGGGAGCAGAACCGCAACTGGCTCATCGGAGGGATCATTTCTGGCATCCTTGCGATTCTGGCCCACCCAACTGCCGCCATTCTGCTGGGCGGCCTCCTCCTATGGGCGACGGTGCCGCACCTTCGGCCTGACCGCATGCGCGAGGCTTGGAGGCAACGAGGTGTGCGGTGGGGTGCGCTTGGCCTTGCTCTCAGCGTCCTGCTGATTGTGTTTGTATTCGCCCCGGTGCTGCGGGAATGGATGCATATGCCCCACCAGGCGAGGCTCAAAGGCGGGGCGCTGATTCTGAGCTTTGTGGACGGGGTGACTTCGGGGCTCGCGCTGATAGCCCTGGTCGGCCTTGTATGGCTCTGGCGGACTGGCGAACGATCTCTCTCGGCGCTCCTGCTCTGCATGATCGTCGTCACTGTCGGGTTCAACCTCGGTCTCTCCTACATCACTGCCGTCTCAACCGCATATCTCCTTCCGGCGGCGCCCGCGTTCTTCATTGCCGGCGCGGCGTTCCTGGACCGGTTCGCGGCCACCGACCGATTCCTGACACCACACGGCCTTCTCACGGCCGCCGTCGCCGCCCTGGTGATCTCGGACAATGTGCCGGTGCTACTCTCGAATTACCTGGACGGCAGCCGGGCAGATTTCCGGAGCGGGGCGCAATACGTGAGTTCGCATATGCAGGCAGGAGATGTCGTCTTTTCCGATCAGTATCCGGTGCTGCAGCACTACCTCCCCGGCGTTGAGGTGCTTCCGATGACCCGTAACCCGGCGAGCCTGGCCCGCTATCTCACTGAGGCACAGGAGAAAGTCCCCACCGCGAGCCTCTGGAGCGTTGCGCTGGTAGCCCCACGAGGCGGCTTTCGCACCCACTCTCTGCCTCGGGTGTCCAGCTGGATCTTCACGAATTGTCAGCTGGCTGCCACCTTCGGTATTCCCCGCCTCGACTTCCGGCAGAACGAGCTTCAGGTCTATCGTTGCCCCCCCGAGCCGGGAGATTTCTCGCGCCCATCGGCGATCAGCAACTCCCGGTAGATTCCTTCCCAGGTATCCACGATCCGACCGAGACTGTAGTGTTCGCAGACATAGGCGCGACCCCGAGCACCCAGCGACCTCCGCTCGGCCGTTGGTAGCGCCATTAGACGCATCATTGTGCTCGCCAGCGCATCTGAGTTCCTCGGCGGCACCAGAAACCCGTTCTCGCCCTCCAGCACCACTTCCTTGTTCCCGCCGACGTCGGTGGCCACGACCGGCAAACAGGAGCTCGCCGCCTCGAGCAGAACCATCGGCAGGCCTTCCCAGGCCGAGGACATGACGTAGCCGTCAGCGGCACTCATGAGGCCGGGCACGTCTCGCCGAAGACCCAGAAATCGTACCGATTGCTTGAGACCGAGCTTCTCTGCCATCTCCTCCATTGCCGGCTTTCCAGCCCCTCCTCCAGCCACCGCCAGCACGCTCCGAGGGTGTTGCGTGAGGATCTTGCTGAAGGACGTGAGCATGTTGGGATAGTCCTTGGCCGCTTCGAACCTGCCTACCGCCAGCCATAAGAACTCGTCGCCGAGCCCGAGCTCTGCTCGGAGGGCGCTCCGCCACTCCGGCCTATAGCTGAACGAGGTGGTATCCACTCCGTTGGGTATCACCCGGAGCTCACCTTCAGGAACCGCTTTGATACGGACATAGCGCTCGGCCGCGGCTTGACTGATTATGGTGGTGAGATCGGCCAGGCCGTGGGTGAGGCGATACCCGGTCATTCGAAGCGCCCCGCCTTCATCGATGTTGTGGACAGTGGAGATCAGTACGGGTATGCGCGTCAGCGGCCGGACGACTCGGGCCAGCAGGTTGGCGTGCACCATGTGGCTGTGAAGCACATCGGGTTTCCAGGCTCTCAGGATGCGAGCCAGCCGGAGCATCGCCCGGGGATCGGGAATGCCGGGCCGCATGCCGAGCGATTGAGCTGGAACGCCGACTTTCTTGGCCTCATCGACGATGGGCCCGACGGGAACGAGCGAGATGAAGATCGCCTCGTGACCTCGCGCTCTCATCTGTTGGGCCAGCGAGAGCGCCTGGACCTCCGCGCCGCCCAGCTTCATGCTGGTTGCCAGGTACGCGATACGCATCCAGCGGCTCTCTTACGGTCGCTTGATGCTGTCCGCCGTTGCGGCAGCCGAGCTTGCGAGATCCCGGATCGCGGCGGGTCGCCGTGCTGGTGGGGACCAGACAGGTGACGCGGGCAGCAGCTGGCGCATCGCCGCGGATTGAGCTACCAGCAGTCCGAGGATAAACCAGACCGCCTTCCGATCCTCCCAGGTCAACGGCAGCATTGCGACGACGAGCACCATCATGAGAACCAGCTGGAAGCGTCGCTCCAGGAACGGCAAGCGGCGGCTCCGCAGGAACACCACTGCGATCATGGCGAGGAACAATCCCAGTCCGATGACGCCTTCCTCCACCAGCACGGAGATGAAGGAGTTATGCGCCGCATGGTCGATACCCAGCGCGGGGTTGACCGATTTGTCGAATCCGCCGGGTCCGGCGCCCTGCAACGGGTGATACTGGACGGTCTGAAGTCCCGCCATCCAGATATCGCGCCGCTCATTCAACGATCCTTCGGTCACCTCCGAACCAGTGGTGCCAAAACGCTGCCATGATGTCGCCGGCACGAACTTGATGACGAAAAACACGGTGGCGATGGCGACCGGGATCGAGGCCAGGACCATGCCTTTGGTGATCCGGCGCAAGGTGAATGGGATGATCAGCAGCGCCACCATGCTGGCGAGTAAAGCTCCGCGCGACGCAGTCAATCCGATGGCAACGAGGCCGAATGGCAGATAAAGCCTGGCGATCCAGCGCAGAAGCGGGTTCTCGAGCGTGGAGCCGAGATACCACGCCATGGGAATGGCCAGCGTCAGGATCGCGCCAAGATCGTTGGGATCGAAGTTTGGTGCGGAGAACCGGACGCTGGTGGTGCCCAGCTCAGCGTAGTACACCCCGAAGGTCTTGTACGCTGCGACGTACGCCCCGAACACGTACGCCAGCAGAAGGGCACGCTGACGTTGGGGCTCCTTGGCAAGCTCCCAGATCATCCAGACGACCAGTATCAGCTGCAGAAAGCGCTGGACCTTGAGTTCCATGCGCCCTTCATCGATCGCCCAGAACGCCCCGAGACACGCCCAGGCCACGAAAGCCAGCGCCAGCATGTGAAACGGCTCCAGCCTTCGGACACGGGCGGTGCCCATAACGTGCAGCAACACGATCCCGAAGGCGACGATCCCGAGCAAACGGCTGATGGTGCCGACGCCTGGGATGACGAGCACGTTTTCCCACGGTACTGCGAACACGAAAAGCCAGAGGGCGCCAAAAGCAATGTTTGTCACGCGGCCATCCTGCCTTCTATGAGCTGGAGGTAGTGGTCAACCGCTGCCTCCCTGGTGTATCGGTGGAGACTCTGGGCCGGAACCGGTACAGCGGGCGCGTCCAGGGTGGCACCAATCGCACGGGCCAGCGCCTGAACGTCTCCCAAAGGAACCAGGTGTCCCAGCTTCCCATTCTCCAGAATCTCGCGGGGCCCGCTCTCACAATCGGTGGAGACCACCCGCGTCCCGGCCGCCATCGCCTCGATCAGCACCGTGGGTAATCCTTCCCACGCAGACGACAGCACAAACGCCGCTGACCGTGCCATGAAGGCATGGGCATTGGGCAAGAAGCCCGGGAGCGCGACATCACGCTCCACCCCGAGCTCCTGAATCAAAGCGGTCAGTACGGCCCGATCTTCACCCTCCCCCAGGATCATCAGGCGAACCTCTCGATCGCGACGAAGGATCGCGAACGCCTGGATCAAGTCCCGAAAGTTCTTCTGACGGGTGAGACGACCGACTCCGAGCACCACCGGCGGCTGGCCCGGCGCAAACCAGGGGTGATCCGGGTTCAGGCGAATCGCGCTCAGCAGCGCTGGTGTGATTACCGGGTTGTACACCACCTCGATATTGTCCCGTTCGAGCCCGGTCGAGCGAGCCAGGTCATCGGCCACGCCACTCGAGACAGACACCACTGCGTCCGCCCAGGGGTAGCATCGGCGAAGCAGAAGAGCCCACATCTCGCGCCGCAGTGGGGACACGCCCCGAAACATCTCGGAGAAGGTGTTGTGCACCGTCACCACGACCCGGGCAGGCGAACGGGAAAAGCCCCTGGCCCAAAGCGCCGCGAGGTTGGTGTGATCCATCAGCGACACGATGGCTCGGGGCCGCTCCCGTCGCAGATAGTTCATCAGCGGTTTCACGCTGCGACGAATCCGCCCAGATCCGAGGTCGATCAGGCGGGCAGCGTCAGGTACGTTTTCGAGATAGGCCCCGTGCGCCGCCGAGAGCACGATGTCGACCGGCAGGCCACGCTCGACCAGTCCTTCAGCGAGGTTGATCAGCACTCGCTCGGCTCCCCCTCCGACGAGCGACGGTGCGAACAAGGCGATGGGGCCGCTCACAGTGCTTCCCATACCGCCCGCTTCACCTGCAGCAGGACATCATCCAGCGGCTGGTTGGAGTCTATTTCCAGAACCCGCGTCGACTTGGCGAATTTAAGCTGCCTCACCGTGTCCACCCGCTGGCGGAGAGACTCCAGAGAAACGTCATGCTTCCGACGAGCCGACACCTCCGGAGCCACGTGGAGCTTGATGACCAGATCCGGCACAGTGGCTTCCATGGCCCGGTAGGCCTCGAGCTCCCATCCTGCCGCCGCACGGAACCACCCAGTCCGATTCTCGGCAAACCGGCTCAGCAACGGGCCATCGCTCAGCTCGCCGATCTGCGCCTGCGGGTAGCGGTCGCAGACGACGGTGTGACCGAGGTTCCGTGCCTGGATTGCCTCACGAAGCCGGACACGCTTCTCGCGCACGATCGACCAGGCCCAGAGAACTCGCCAGGTCGACTTGAGCCGGCTCACCTTCGGCCGGACCCCGCGAACACCCGATTCCCGACTAGCCGGGAAGACCTCGGGAGATGGCCGAGAAAGTGACTTGCTGCCTGCACGAGCCAGCGACTGAAGCAGGCGCCGGAACAGACTGATCTTGCCGTCCCCGAAGCCGAGATACAGCGGCAGAACCTGCAGCCGCCAGGATAGCCAGGAAGTGGTCGCCCGGACGACGGTCGACTTTCCTGAGCCATCGGCTCCGACGAAGGCGATGATCACGCCGCCTCTTGGCAGAGAAAAGCCCAGCACCACCCGAGCTCCCAAGAAGCGACGCATCGCCCGCCGAGAGCGGTCGCGCCACTCGCGCCGCCAGCGCTCGACGTTACCAGCTTGCCGGTCATACGTTCGAAACCGATCGAGCACGGGTGCCGCGGCCCCCCGGAGCTCGAGCAGCTGGTCGGTCGTGAGCCCGGCCGTCAACATCCGAAGCAGCACGACGGCGGCATGGTGCCCCAGCAATTCTCTCGCAAGGCCCTGGACCCGGTCAGGTTCGGTGCGTTTCACCAGCCAGGTAAACTCGCGCTCAAGATCTCCGGCGACATAGCGGCTCCGCCGCGCTGGAGGTGAGCCGGTCCCGGCGCCGAAGCTTGATCGCGGCCCGAACCACCAGCAGGACCAACTCCAGGTTCGGATCGGTCACATAGGTGTTCCACTCCGGGTCCAACCGGCGGGTGGAGAGGAGCAACTCTTCCCACGGAAGCCGGTAGCCTTTGAGGTACTTCTCTCCCAGTACCAGCCGGTAGTGCAGGTGCACGTGCGCCAGCCGGCCGGTGGCATGGTCCAGGCCGAGGTAGTCCTCGACACCGACGTATGTGATTTCCGGCGGGGCGTTGAAGCGCTTGAACCCGAGTTCGCCGAGTACCGCGATAGTGGTCGTAGCGGCAGCGTGATCCACCAGCAGATCGAGATCGGTGTCTCCGGTGAGCGCCGCATCGAGATGCTCGTTGCTCTTCCAGTGGCAGTAGCGCACCCCTTTGTCGGTGAGCCGCTGGACCAGTTGGAGCATCAGCGCCAGCGGCGCCGCTATTTCGGCTGCCTTGGGCGGCCGTTGAGCCTGAACTGCGGTCACCGTCCGGCCCTCGGTGCCGGTGCCACGGAGGTACCCCACCGCGGAAAGTATCGAAAGACCAGATCCCGGATCCACATCCCATGGCTGCCGAGCAATGGGCTGGGGAAGCGAGCCGCGAGTGCGCCACCCCCCAGGACAGCAGTGAGGGTCGCGGCGGCCAGGCGGAGCACCGGTGGCAAGTCTGCCGCCCGGAGTGGCGCGACGGTGGCCCAGGCGATCAGTCCCGCTACCGTCGCAAGCGCGATCGCCGGCAGGTGCAACACGGCGAAGTCACGCCAGCGGGAATGGGTGACCCGGAGACTCAGGTGAGCCATGAAGAAGAAGTTGGTGATGTGACTCGCGAGCACACCCCAGGCTACCCCGGTGATCCCCCAGCGACTCCCCACCCAGGCACATCCAACCACCAGTCCCGCGAACAGGATCTGGCGCCAGGCACGGCGATAGACCGCCCCGGTGGCACGGGCCAGTGAATCACTCATCCGATAACTGGTGCGGAACATGATGCCTACGGCGAAGATCTGAAACGGCGCTACCACGCCTAACCAGCGAGGGCCGAACGCAACACGAATCGTCTCGGGCGCGAGCACCAGCAGCACGGCGCTGACGGGAAGCATCGCGAGCGCGATCGCGGCACAACCCCGGTCGTACGCGGCCGCGAGCCCAGGCAAGTCGTGCTGCTTCCGAGCCATGGTGGGAAAGAGGACCCGGTCAAGGATGTTGCCGAACAGCGTGGCAGGCACAGCCATCAGCTGGAACGCACGAGTATAGAGACCGAGCGGAGCCGCCCCTAGCGTGCGACCCACCACCAGGTTGTCGCCCTGATCCGCCAGCAGGTTTGCCAGCCGGGCAGCGGTGAACCCGCCACCGAAGCTGAGCAGATCCTTGAATGCAGGCCAAGTCGGGGACGGACTAAGCGAGGGCCGCCGGGCAATCAGCAGAAGGATGGCGTACAGCAGTGTCTGCGCGAGCTGGGCTGCGACGAGGGACCACATCCCCCACCCCAACCAGGCCAGCAGGATACCCAGAACCCCAAACCCCACTCCGTATGTGACGACTTCGGCGTTGGCCAACCAGCGGAAGCGGAGATCACGCTGCAGCAGACACTCAGCGACTGTGCCTATCCCGCGGAGCGGGAACAGCAGGGCCAAGACCCGCAACACCGGAGTGAGGCTCTGCATGTGGAAGAAGAGAGACAGGAGAGGGGCACAGATCCAGAGGAGACCGGCCAGGGCCAGACCGAGCAACGCCGAAGCGACGAAGGCGGTCTGAATGTGCGCTGGAGAGAGACTTGGCCGCTGTACCAGTGCCGGGCCGAGTCCAAGCTGAGACACGGCGGTAGACAGCGTGATGACGACGAGCGCCGCACCCACCACGCCGAAGTCGGCGGGTGAGAGCAGCCGAGCCAGCGCGATGAGTACGACCACCCGAAGGGCGGCGCTCGCGCCGCTCCCCCACGCCGTCCAGAACATCCCGGACAAAGCGCGGCGGGTTAACCCCTGGCTCTCCTCGCTCATTGCGCTTCGGCGAACGTCTTCGGGAATACCCTCGGAAGAGAGCCGCGCCCCATCCTCATTCCCGAGTGGCGGCGTAATCGTAGGGGTAGTAGTAATCCCCGAAGTGCACGACTTCCCCACCTGGATCGTTGAGCACCGCGCCGACTATGCGGGCTCCCACCTGAGAGAGCTGCTGATGAGCACGCTGGGCGGCGTTGCGATCGGTCTTCCCTGCCCGAACCACCAGCAGGACGCCATCGGCCAGTCCCGCCAAAATTCCCGCGTCTGCCGTAGCCAGCACGGGCGGCGTGTCGAGAATGATGAGATCGAACGTCTTGCCGAGCTCACGGAGCAATGCCCGCATGCGAAGCCCGCTGAGCAGGTTCGACGCATTGGTCGGAAGCGCGCCGCAGGTCAGCAGTGACAAACCGCGGATGTTGGTCGCCCGAACCACCTCGCCGATCGGTAGGCCGGACATAGTGTGGCCCGACTCGGGATCGAAGGTGAGTGACTGAGTGCCATTGGGCCCATCGTTCGGCGTCAGCATCTCCATGAGGCCTGGGCTCCGCGGGAGCCGGAAGAGCCCGTGCAGCCTGGGGCGGCGAACGTCGCAGTCGATCAGCAGGACCCGGAAGCCATCGTGAGCAAACGCCACGGCCAGATTGGCCGCCGTCACGGTTTTGCCTTCACCCGGAGCGGCGCTGGTGACGACGATGGTGCGCATCTCGCCACCATCGGACCAAATCAGGCTGGTACGAAGCATCCGGAACGCCTCGGTGCCCACCGAAAACGGCTGCGACAAGGGACGAGGATCGTCGTTTCCGCCGGTGGAGGCGGTGAGCTCTTTCCGGCGTCGACCCAGGATGCCGGTCTTCCGAGGCAGCGCGTTCTGCGCGGCAGCGGTGAGCGACGGGATGACGGCAAGCCCGGGGATGTGCAGCATGTTCTCCAGGTCTTCGGGACGGCGAATGGAGGTGTTCATCGACTCCAGGACGAACGCCAGTCCCAGCCCCAGGACGAGGCCCAGGAGGAGACCGAGCATCAGCTTGAGTGAGGCAGTGGCCCAAAGCGGCGTATACGGGAGGCCAGCCACATCGACCACGGTCACATCGCCGGCTTCGAGCGCCTCGGAGATGCGGGCCTTCTGGAATTCTTCGCGCAGCTGATCCTGCAGCTTACTGAGCGCCATCACGCGGGAGTTGAGTCGTGCCTCCTCTTCGGCCATCGCTGGGAGACGCTGAGTCCGCTCACCGGTAACGCTGCGCAGCCGGTTCAGTGAGCTGATGTTGGCGTCCAGCCTGGATACATGGCTTCGGAACGCGTCCGTCAGCTTGCTCTGGGTAGAGGCAATCAGGCCCTTCAGCTGGACCACGTCTGGATTGGTCGCCGCCGCGGGATACGGACCAGCGGTCATCGAATCGAGACGGTTCTGGTAGACAGTGAGCGTCTGATAGAGGGACCCGACCGTAGGATTGTTGGCCGCCACATCAGGTGAGGCAGCGAGCGCCCGGAGCGCGTCTTCCCGGTCGCCCGGCTTACCCGTGCCCAAGCGCTGCACCATGGCACCATACATCGCCCGGTCGGCCTGGAGCTGCTCCCGCCGGGTATCCAGGGCGAGGTTCGCCTCCGAGCGGCCCCGGAGCTCGTCCTCGGTGCTCGCCAGCTGCTGTCTGCTCCGAAAGGAGCTGAGCTGGGCCTGCGCTACGGCCAACATGCTGTCCATCTGGCCGACCTGAACATCGAGGAACTCGCGCCGTTGGCGGGACTGCTGGGTAGCGGCCCTGATGTTCTGTTCCTGGAAAATCTTCACTGTCGCGTTGACGACTTGCTGGGCCAGCCGCGGGTTGTTGGAAGCGTACATGACATCGATGACATCGGTGTCCTTCCGCGGAAGCACCCGCAGCTCATCGAGCAGACCATCGATAGCGGCCTCCCGGGGAATCACATAGACCAGCGCCTCTGCGACTTTCGGCGGTGCCGGCACCACGAACCGCGCGGTCCCGATCGAGAGCGTGTCTCCGTAGCGAGCCCGGACTTCCTGACCAGCCATACGGGCCGTCACTCTGGCGGCCGTAAATGTGAGCGCCACACTGTCGGTAGCGGCCCGTGGATCGACCTTGATGCCGGCCAGATCCGAGCGTGCGAAGCCATCGGTGTGGGATTTGAGTTGAAGTCCCAGCGAATCGACCACTGCACCCAGGACACTGCGGCTCCGGACCAGTTCGACGGTGGAGGCAATAGGGTCGACCAGGCGCGGGGCCGAGGTAGCAGCTTCCATCCCACTGCCCAGAGCCTGGCGCTGACCCGTCAGCCGAAGCACGGCAGCCGCGCGATAGATGGGCGGCTCCCGATAGGCCAGATATCCGCCGGCCAACAGCCCGACGAATGTCAGGGCCAGCACGAGCTTGTACCGGCGTCTGAGCACGCCAAAGAAGTGGCCCAGCGAGACGGTCTCGGAGCTCTGTGGGACTCCAGATGGTGCCGTGGAGCCGTTCTGTGGGTGAAGGCGATACTCAGCCGGGAGATGTGGCATCAACAAAGTCCTGAGTCAAAGCGTGGGCCAGCGTTACTTGGTATTCCGCTGAACAAGGATCGCAATCGAGGCGACGGCACCGATGACACTGAGCGCCGGAATGGCAATGTCGCGGAAGAACGCGGTCTTGCGCTCAACCACGATCAGGTCTCCCGATCGAACCGGCGTATTCGCCAGGCCCTGGGCCGGGTGCATGAGGTCGACATAGAGTTCCTGCTCCCGTCCGGAACGCTCGGTTCGCAGCACTCGCACTTTATTGCGCTTGGCAAACTGAGTCGTGCCGCCGGCTCGAGCGACGGTTTCCGCAATCGAAGTTCCCGGACGGACGGCGAAGACCTGCGGCCGGCTCACTTCTCCAGAAACAGCTACGCGCAGTAGCGGTTCCATGACGAACTGCGGGTTCTCTTCGAATTTGGTCAGGAAGTTCCGCACGTTCGCCTCGGCGTTGGCCAAGGGGATGCCTGCTACCTGCACGGCGCGATACAACGGGTGAGTAATGCTCCCGTCCGCGGCCACGACGAAGTCGCCGCTCATTTCCGGCCTGCGCCAGACCACGATACGAACCGAGTCACCCGGCGTCAGTGAGGAGACATCTCTGGAAGAGGAAGGAGTCGCCTGGGCCACGAGGTGGACCGGCAGGGCCAGCGTGAGAAAAGCCAACCGCATGATCGCGACATGTCGCATTAAGCTGCTCCGGCCTGCCGAGGAAAAAGGTCTCTCACGAGAAAAGGGCCAACAACCTACCTGCGGCGGCTACAGAGATGGCACAGCCGCGGTTCTGTCGGACGAGCCCTACATCTGTGGACCTTAGCCCACGATTTGAGGCAAACCCAAGCCTATACAAGCCCCACATACTAAGCAATGCTCGGTATTTAGCCGTGTCTCACCGCACACCATCGAGACGCGGAGGCGGGGAGTGTCAACTTGCATGCCACCCAGGGTGATGCAGATGGTGGTCGATGCTGCGCGAATGGGGAAAGAGGCGTAAGCCTAATGGCTGACAGATGTTCCGGCAGGTGATCGGACGGGAAGTTTTCCTATGAAATCAACCAGCTCTTCCACTATTACGTCTATGGCGCGGCTGCCGTCAATGCGGAGCTCGGGGAGCCGAAGCTCGTTGACGACACTGCTGTGCATCTCCTGCAGCAGGGGCTCATAGCTCTCGAGTAGGCGTCTGGCTTCGACCTGGTTCATCGTATCGAATCGGGACTCTCCGGAGCTCCGGCCGGCGATCCGGCCAACGGCCAGGTCACGGTCCACATCGAAGTAGACCAGGGCGTAACCGATGCGCGCTCCGGTAATTATGCTCTTGGTGGCCGCAAGAATTTCCGGAGCGGGCAGGCCGGTCTCGCGTACCACCAGCCCCCAGCCCTCCTGGATGATCCCCTGATCCAAAATGAGGATATCGGGATTGAGCCTGCGGCCGACCGCAAGCCGGTAGGACCACACATGAAAGCGGATCGCCTCTCGAAATCTGGACCGGGTGAGCCCGGGAGCCGCCCGGCTGAGATGAACGGAGGCGGAAAACAGCCCGGGATGGCGCATGAAGTGAGCGGCGAGCCGGCGAAAGTGTCGAGTGCGGGGCACCCCCTGGCCACCTATGTCATGGCGGTGGGCGCAGATGTAGCCCTGCTCCCGTAATTTGTGAAGAAGTGCCTCTGCTACCGTGGTCTTGCCGGCTCCAGAGAGACCCACGAACTCGAGGATGACACTCACGTCAATCCCGAGAGCTCTCGAACTCCATCGCCTTTCCACTTCTCCGTTCATCGAAGTACCACCGGATGCTTCGGTCCAGCCCTTCACTGATCGAGAACGGAGCGGCAAAACCGCGGGACCTGATCGGGTCGGAGCGATAGATGGTGGGCGTGTTGAACTTTTTGATGCGGGCAGTCGTGACCGGCAAGTCCTTCCCGGTCACGGAACCGATCATGTCGAAGATGGTCGCGACCCGAAGCGCCACCGGCAGAGGAATCTTGAGCCTGGGCTCGCGAACGCCGGCCGTGCGAGCGATGAGGGAGACGAGCTCACGGGTGGTCAGCTGGGGCTCATCCGAATAGTTGAACACCTCGAGTCCAGGCTGCAGCCGGTCCAGTACAAACAATGTGGCCTCGACCAGGTTCTCGACGAAGGCAATCGATTTGATGTTCTCTCCATTGCCGACCCACACGAACTTCCGGTCGCAGACGTAGGCAATGAGCTTGAAGATGTTGGCCCTGCTGTGAGGTCCGAAGACGACGGTGGGCCTGATGATTACGGCCTTTCGCGTGGGATCTTCCTGGGACCAGCTTCGAACGACTCCTTCTCCGGCGAGCTTCGACTCTCCATACGGGTTGATAGGCTGAGGATTCGACGCCTCGTTGGGCGCATCCTGTGCGCCATAGACGGCCACTGAGCTATAGAAGACGAACTCCTTCACCTGCGCCTCCGCGGCACACTGGAGCAGCTGCCTGGTACCGCGCTCGTTGACTTCGAAGTACTTGTCCCTGGTGATACCAAAGTCCTTGTGTTCGGCCGCGAGATGGATGATCCGGCTCACGCCCGCGAGAGCCTGCTTCACAGCTATCGGGTCGAGAACGTTCCCAACCACCTGGGGATAGTCAGGACTGGTGTCGGGTTTGGGGCGGATGTCGAGTCCCCGAACGCGCTCTCCCCGCGCGAGGAGCCGCCGAATCAAGTGCTGGCCTATGAACCCCGAATCACCGGTAATGAGTATCATCCCGTTCTCAATCCGCTCATGGTATGTGGAGAGGCTGGACTACTCAGCCTTTACCGCATTCAAAATGATTGCGTTGACAATCTTTACATCGAACCGTTGTTCGGCCAGCCGACGCCCCTCCCTACCCATTTCCGCGCGGCGACCCGGGTTCGCGATCATATAACGCATCGCTTGGGCCAGTGCCGCGCTGTCCTGGGCGGGAACCAGGAGACCGGTCACCTGGTCCACCACCGTTTCCCGGCATCCCGGCACGTCGGTAGTAATTACCGGCCGGCCCAGAGCCATACCTTCCAGCAGGGCGTTCGGGATCCCCTCGCGGTACGAAGGCAGCACCACCACATCCGCGCTTTCCAGGCGGGGGCGGACATCGGGAACCTCGCCGAGGTATTCGATGGCCCCTGAGCGCACCCAGTTCTGGACGGTCTCGGCCGGAATGTGGCTCGGGTTATCCTGGTCGAGCTTTCCGAGGATCTGAAACCGAGCGGCGGGGCTGGATGCTTTGACCTCGGTTGCCGCCGCGACGAACTCCCCGACCCCTTTGTCCCACAATACCCTGCTCACAAGGATAAAAGTGCAATCGTTGCCGGAGTGCGCCGGCGGAGCATACTGAAACCGCTCCAGATCCACACCCAGCCCGTACGTCAGATCGGCTTTGCTCGACTCAACTAGCCCGTTGTCGAGGAAGTACTTTCGATCGTCAGGGTTCTGAAAGAACACCTGATGCGACCCGGCAAGTGCCCGTTTGTACATCTGCTTCACCAGAGGGCGCAGCGTCCTCTGCAAGAATCGCTCTCCGATGAAAACGTAGCCCAGTCCCGGCACCATATTCAAAATGCGTGGTACCCCCGCAAGCCTGGCAGCAATCGAACCGTAAATGACCGGCTTGATGGTGTTGTGGAACACGTAGTTGGGTCGCTCGCGCTGGTAGATGCGATAGAGACGACGGATCATTCCCACATCGGTAAATGGATTCATGCCGCGTCGGCGTATCGGGATCTCGACATACCGCACACCCAGGTCGGCGAACCGGGGGGAGGACTCATCTGGGGGGGAAACCGCCACCACATCCATTTCTCGTTGAAGCTCCTGCATCAGCTTCAGCTCGAAGTTCTGGATGAACCACGACGTATTCGCCACGATGAGGATCTTTCTTCGCTTCATTCCAGGTCTTCTCTCAGAAGCAGACTCATCGGCCGAGGAGGTAGAGCGATTCACGCTGAATCCGTGCCACCAAAAAACAAAGGCCCCACAAACGGTACGCGGGGGCCAAGGTTTTGCTCTGGCGAGAGGATTTAACGTACTCGGCAGGGCTCGTGAGGTTCAGCTTTCGCCACCTGAGACAGTGCCGTGAAAGCGGCTTTGATATCCGCCCGGTCCATGTAGTCGGGGTCGAATTTCCACACATGGAAGCTACATACGTAAGGGTTAGCGACCAACACACTGCCATACGTGCGCAACTCCGAGGCGCTCATGCTGTGGGCGCCCGCATAGGTCCCCAGTCGTCCGCTGGAGCCGTTGCCGCCGTCGAGCACGTTCAGGCCGCCGATGACACCGAGCCCAGCCCGTTTTCCCGCTGTGACGTTGTCTCTGGTGAAGGCTTCTATGTCGCCTTTCCGCACGCTGTACTGGGCCCAGCCGGCATCGAGATACTTCCAGGTGAACGGCGCCCGCGCCAACCAGCTTGGGTTTGCCCTCACTGAGGTCGTGAGACCCGGCCAAAGGGACTTGGAGTACTCTGCCATCTCCTCGATCGTGCTGAAGGCAATGGCCTTCCCTCCCCAGCTTGGCTCGGAGTGGGGCTCGTCAACCATCATGAAGCCGACCAGCGTTCCCGAGTCGATGTATTTCTGGATCCTGTCCTTGTACGGCAGAAAGCGGTCAACCCGCTCTTTCCACCGATCATAGCTGAAGGTCCCATCGGGGTTCTGCACGTTCTTGAAAGAGCCACCCGCAAAGTTGACGATGACCTTGGCACCCCGGGCCTGAAGCCCATCGAGGAGAGACCAGGCGTAGTCCGGGCTGAGTGAGACAACCGAGGTATTGAACGGCTCGCCGTAGTCGTCCGGCTTAAGCTCGTACGCGCCAAACTGCATGAGACCGGCGGGCCGGCGAGGCGGCGGCATGCTGACACGAACGGTGGCCGTATCCGACAGCTCCCCCAATTCGGCCACGATTCGAAATCCGCCGCCATTCGGGCCGGCAGTGAACAGGCCCTCCGGAGACACCGAGCCACCAGTCGCCCGGAAGGTCACGGCCGGGGAGGAGGTGTCGGGATGGGTGCGAGAGATGAGCTGCTCGGCTTGGGCGGAACCCGGAAGCCCGCCAAAGAGCGCCAAGAGGATGGGAACGAGCATTCCGAAGTGTCGCGAGGGCAATTCTGGATCGCAAGACTCCGGGGAAAGCGGCAGGAAACCAGACGACCCCGCGAGGTGCGCGGGGTCGCTGGACGATCGGTACTTTCCGAGCGTTAGGCCTTAGCTGCCCGCCTTCGGCCGGGGCAGGCCATCAGCAATAGCCTTGAGAGCTGCAAACCCTGCCACCACATCCGGCCGGGTATCGAAGGCCCGGATCCCTGCCACAGCTTCAGCCGGCGTCGTGCTCGGCAGACCACCAGCCGCAGCCCAGCGCCAGACAGTGAAGATGGAGCTGTGGGGCAGCAGCACCTTGCCGTACTTGAGAATTTCATCACCCGTCATCTGCCAGTGATCCTTGGTGGCGTAGGTCCCGAGCATGCCGCTCGAGCCATCTCCACCATCGATCACATTGAGGGCGAAGGCAACACCGATGCCCAGCTTCTGAGCATTGGCAAGGTTGTCGGACAGATACTGGTTCACCTCACCCTTGCTCTTGCTGTACTGCGCGATGGAAAGGACGTAGTGCTGCCATGAGTGGCCACTCAGCTCTCCCGGCCTTGCGCGCATCACCGGGACTGCGCCGTGAGCCTCCACCGCGCCGTTGATTTCATCCCAGCGAGCCAGACAGGTCGCCAGCGCGCACTTCCACTCGCCCGCATTGATGTCGTCGGCCGTCATGACACCGACGACCACGCTGCCGAGATACGGTTTGAGGGCAGTCCAGTTGTAGCTGTTAATCTCCGCAATACCGGCCGCGGCGCTCAAGCCATTGCCATCCTTGATCCGGCTACGCGACACGTTGATGATGACCTGAGCGCCCCGAGCCTGCATACCGGGCAGCGCTGCGATCAAGTCGGGACCGTAGCCCCGGACGACTCCGTTGTAATGCGGGCTGGTGCCGTTGGCCACATCCGCGTAGGCCATGTCATATGGAGCGATGACAATCCCGCGGCCCGCCGGGTCGCCGCTGCCGAGCGGGGCGGTGATCGTGATGCTTGAGGTGTCGGCCAGGGTTCCCGACCGGGCGATTAGGCGAAAGCTGCCTGCGCTCTGGCCGGCAGTGTAGAGCCCTCCAGTTGTGACAGCCCCACCGGCAGCCACATACGTAACAGTCACGGCCGTGCTGTCACCGTTGCTGAGGCGTCCATAAGCCTTGAACTGCCGAGTGGCGGAAGGAGCCAGCGTTGCAGAGGCAGGCACGAGCGTGACCTGCTGCAGCGTCGGCTTCGGCTCCGGGGTCGGCCCAGGAGTACCCGGTACCGTATCAGTCGGCGGCGGTGGAGAGCCCGGCGGTGGAGGCGGTGGGGTGGCGGGAGCTCCGATGGTGACAATCGCGGTATCGGCAATGGTCCCCGCGGTGTTCGCAGCGACGACCCGGTAGGTGCCGGCGGTATCTCCTGCGACGAAGCCACCCCCGGCATCGATAGTGCCGCCGGCTGCGGTCCAATTCACGCCAACTTTTACGGGCTGGTTATTTCTAAGCCGGCCGCTGGCCAGGAAGGTCTGGGTCGTGCCCGGATTCAATGAAACGCTGGCCGGAGTCACCGTAATAGACGCGAGGCGCGCCTGGCGCCGTACCACGACCACTCTGGATGAGTCGACTCGGGTCCGTCCGCGTTGCCGCGTCCGGCCTATGATCGTATAAGTGCCGGCAACAGCTGCCGAGAAACGCCCGTCGGGCAGAATGGTGCCGCCGCTCGCGCTCCAGGTAATCGGTGCGGTGACGGTATCGCCTTGACTGTTTCGGCCCTGCGCCAGAAAACGGATCAACTGGTTGGTTTCAGCCGTGACTGTTGGAGGATTGATCTTCACAGTCACTGGTACAGCGTCGAGAGTTCCAGTACCTGCTGGTGGAGG
Source organism: uncultured Gemmatimonadales bacterium (assembly GCA_963751925.1). GTDB lineage: Bacteria > Gemmatimonadota > Gemmatimonadetes > Gemmatimonadales > GWC2-71-9 > CAVVWJ01. The sequence continues at coordinate 128,274 of CAVVWJ010000001.1, forward strand.
ATCCCCGGGAGAGCTTTCCGGTGCCGTGGTATCCCCGTTGCACGCGGCGAACAACATCAATGCGGGCAACAGGCCGAGCCTTCGGGAGACAGCCAGTCTCCGCGCAAGCTTGAAGGTGTACGTCATCGGTCTACCCTTTCATGGCTCTCCTTGCATTAAGTCCCAACCGTTCCCCGAGATCCGCCACCGCCCTTGGGCTACAGGATATTATAGGTTTCACCACCGGCCGGCTCAACTGATAACATTGAGACGGTCTTTGGGGCTTACGGAGCAAAGCTTCTCGGTAAGTGACTTAGAATGTTCAGGTTAGGTGGAGGACCTGCGGCAACATGTAACCAAAAACATGTCGGATACTTGTACAGTCGGTGAGCCTTTGTGCAGCGTTTTTTCGAGGTCGAAAGCCTCCAAGATTCTTGTGACTGACTGGGGCTAAAGTGCCGGCCTCAAATCTCCCAGTTTGACATGACGATGCCTTCGCTCGGAATCCGCTGAGGATAGCCTCTCAAAAGCATCCGAAGGTCGGTCCAGTGGACCCGATAACCCAGCTCAACCAGTCGCAGATAGACCCCGTCGAACTCCGTCTGGCAGCGGAGCGCGATCCGACTTACCCGTTCGGACACGGCCGAAAGTTGAACCAGCTGGACCAGGTGCTCGAAAGCTCTGGAGCTTTCGGCTACCACCTTGAGGATGCGCAGCTCATCCTTTGGCCGGCCGGCAGCGAGCGGTGTCGAGTGCCACAAGGCGAAGCCGAGGAGAGAGCCGTTGTCCCTCAGCAACGTGGTATCACCTATCCCGAGATCACGAGTCAGCGCCAGCTCGCGGCTGAAATCCACACCCGGCAGCAGTCGATCACTCAGCTGGCGGCACTCTTCCAACCGGTCAGCCCAGGCGGCGCCCGCTTGAGACAGCAGCTCAGCCGCACCGACCGCCCGGCGGGGTACATCATGCACCAGGGTCACCGTGAGGTGGCCAGGCACCAGCCCGATCCGGCTGTAGAAGCCGATGTTGTCCACCGTACGAGGCATCGTCTCGAGGCCTATGGTTCTGGCTCCATGACTGCGAAGCCAGTCGATGCCGGCCTGCACCATGGCTGAGCCCACGCCCTCACCCTGACGGTCGGGACGAACCGCGAGAGGTCCCATCCAGCCTTCGGTACCGGAGCGGTGCACCATGTTGAAGGCGACCATCTGTCCTTCGGCATCCCGCCAGATCATGGCGCCATCGCCGGCGTCTTCGAGCGCATAGCGCCAGACGAGGTTGTTCAGCTGAGGGACACGCACCCCGACCAGGCCATCCCTGCTGTAGCGATCGGTAAACGCTTCGGCGAAGACCCGATTCAACGCGTCGATGTCGCGAAGCGCCGGGCGCTGGGGGCCGCGGACACTCCGGTCAGGCCGCCACATCGTGATCTCCCAGCGGCTCGTCCTGCACCGTGGCGACTCCCTTGGAGAGGTCGAAGCCTACCCGGACAACCCGGTCGAAGCCTTCCCGAACCGAATCAATGTGCGTGATGAGGATGACCTGGGGGAATCGGTCGGCCAGGCTTCGCAACAGGTCGACGACGGCGGTGCGCCGATCTTCATCGAGCGATCCGAAGATCTCGTCCAGGATCAGTAGCGAGAGTGGCTGACCAGCCCGTTCCGCGATCATCTGGCTGATGGCCAAGCGGAGTGCCAGGTTGGCTACATCCTCCTCGCCCCCGGAGATGACAGCCTTCGGATCTCCGTCGTCCAGGAGGGTCGTGGTGTATTCCTCGTCCAGCTCGAGGTCGGTGTATCGAGAGTTCGTGAGATCTCTCAGGAAGCTGGATGCAAGCTCCGAGAGATCCGGACGCAATGTGGCGTTGAGGTCGTTCCGCAGATCGGTGAGTGCCCGGTCCAGCTCTTGATGCAGCACCAGCTCAGTGGCCGTCAGCGCCGCGGCGCGCTCGCGCTCTTCACGTTCGGCCCTACGCCGGATGACAGTGTTGAGCCCCTCAGTCGCGGCTGAACGGTCTGCCCGAGCCTGCACCAATGCCACCTCAGTCTCACGCCGACTCCGTTCAGCAGCGACTTCGGCTTCACGGAGCTGCATGAAGACCGTATCGCTGTAGCCCAGGGCAGCGGCCCTGGATTTAAGGGCGGTGATTCTTCCGCCGATCTCTTCGTGAGCTCTCCGGACGGTCTCGAGCTCGGCAATGATCGCCTCACCTCGCTCCGCCGTCACCTGGAGTCGTTCGGCTTCGAGGACCAGTGGCTCCAGTGCCCGGGTCTGCCCTGTGACGATCTCATGCCGGCGCCGGTCGTATTCACCCACCAGGCGCTGAAGCTCGGTCTCCAGCTCGCCAATCCGCACCACCAGGCGGGCTTGCTCCTCCCCCAGAGGCTTCGCCTCCTGAGCCTGAGCCTCGAGCTTGCCGAGCTGTCCGGTGGCCGTTGAAAGCTCCGACTCCAGTACAAGCCGGCGCTGATCTGCCTCCGCCAGCGTGGGCGGCTCCTGCTGCAACTGCTCGATTCGCTGCTTGTAGAAGTTGCCGTTGGAGCGGACTTCTTCGATCTGTCGGTCGAGCAGCTCGAGGACGGTGGCGAATTCCGAGCCGAGTGGCCGGGAACAGGTGGGGCAAACGCCGTCAGCACCGGCGTTCACCAGCCGCTGCCGCTGCTCCTTGAGCTCCTGGAACTGATCCAGTAATCCCTGCCGTTTTGTCTTCGCGTCCTGCGCGTCCCGCACCCAGGCGGTTCGCTGCTCCTCTGCCTCGAGCGTGGCTGCCGTCAGCAGTGCGCGGGATGCGGTGACCCGCTCGCGCGCCGACTCCAGCAGTCGAGGATCCGGAACGCGTGACATCCGCTGCTGCACTGAGGCGAGATGAGCCCTCACCTCATCCAGCTGCGCGCGATGCCGCTTCCGAAGGGAATCGGTCTCCGCGGCCTGGGAGAGGGCCCGCGCTTCTTCCTGGAGCGCAGGCAAGGGTCCGAGCTGCAAGCGCACCGCATCGAGCTTCTCTCGAGCGAGGGCGGCTGCTCGCGCATCTCGATCGAGACGCGTCATTCGCTCCGCGGCTCCGGTGGCCTGCTGCTCGGCCACTCGCAACTCCGCATCCAGGGCCAATGCCATCTCACGAAGCTGCTGCAGCCGCTCCCACTGCGGAAGGATCTCCTCCAGCCGACGCTCGGCATCTTCGCTCGCCTGTGACGCAGCGGTTTCCCGAGCGCTCGCCGCGGTCAACCGGTCCCTGGCCTGGCCTTCCGCGGTGTCCAGCTCACTGAGATCGGGGAGTCCAGCGCGCAAAGCGTCCAACCTGGCTCGAAGGGCCGATCGTTTTTCCTTGAGCCGGTCCTGGGCAGCCCGGAGCCGCTCGTATCCCAGCACGCGGGAGAGAAACTGGGCCCGCTCAGGCGCACTCATCGCCGCCATGACGGCGAGCTCTTTCTGGCCGGTGAAGTAGGTATTGAAGAACTCTTCGCGGGTCATGCCGAGGAGACGGGTCACCCGCTCGGTTACAGCTCCGATGCTGTTCGCAATCGCCGCGGAGTCGCCATCCTGGTAAAGCTCCGCCGAGTTGAGCGAGCGCACGATCCGATACTGGTGCGGTCCCAGCGTGAACTCGACTTCGACTTCCACCCGGGCCCTCGGCGGCGCGCCCCTGCGCCGCAGCGTTTCGCGGTTGCCGCGGGCGGCCGGCATGCCGTACATCGCCCATGCGATCGCTTCCAGCAGCGTGGTCTTCCCTGCACCGTTCGGGCCGACGATGCCGGTCAGCCCGGCGCCGAACACGATCTCAGTGTTCTCGTGCTGGCGAAAGTTCATCAGGCGCAGCCGATTGATCTGCATCAGCCGCCTGCCAGGTCCCGTTCGACCGTATCCATGAGCTCTTTGCCCAGTCGCACGAAGGCCTCGCGGTCCAGCTCGGCGGGCAAAGGACGGCGCTCCAGGTAGGAGGCGACCAGCTCCGGCAAGGTCTGCCGCCGACCGGGCGAGCCGATGCCCGGGGTGCGCTGGGCTTCGGGACGACGCAGGTCCAGGTGAAAATGCAGTGCCGAGGTTTTGTAGCCGCGAATAGCCGCGTGATTGAGCTCTCGGGCAACATGGCGAGGCACGTCATAGACCCGAAGCCGCACGATCTTGTCAGCGACTCCTCCCCGAATAGCGGCGAGACGCTGGGCCACCATGGCATCGATGGCTGCGGCAGATTGGCCTTCGGCTTTCACCGGCTCGAGATCGAGGATTTCGCGGGCGCGGGGCAAGGGCATCCGCTCGACTCGCCCGGTGTCCAGGTCGACGAGGAGCCAGCCCTTCCCGCGAGAACCGTGTTGCTCCTCTTCGATCAGCTCCCCCCAGATGTTGGGACTGACATAGTCCAGCGCACCGGCGTACCAGGCGCGCTCCGTCACCGGGTACTGCACGTGATAGTGACCCATGGCAACGTAGCTCCACTGCTCTGGCCCGATCTCATTGAGATCGATGAGAGCGCCCCCGTAATCGGCAGCACTGTGCTCTGATGGAAAGACGCCGGCGATCTCGCCATGCACCACGAGGACCTGATGCGCCTCGCTCCCTTCGGGCCTCAGCGCGGGACGGTCGCCGCTGACGAGCGCCTGATGCGGGACGGCAAAGATGCTGAGATCGAGGCGCGGATAGCGCAGCCGCCGAGGCTCGTCCACGGCGACGTCCACTCCCAGCTCCTCGTAGAGCCGCAGTATGGAGCCAGTTTCAGCCGAGCGCGGAGTATCGTGGTTGCCTGCAATCAGCACGATGGGCGCCTCGGGAAGGGCCTCGCGCAGACGTTGGAATTGATGAAAAGCAAAGACGATCGCCGAGTTGGTGGGCCGCACGGAGTGAAAGAGATCCCCGGCCACCACGACTACATCGGCCCGAGCAGTAATGACAGCATCGATCGCGGCTCGAAACGCTTGGGCCACGTCAGCTTCACGTTGGTTTATGCCGTTCGGGGTCTGCCGGTGGTACTGCCGGATACCGAGGTGCGGGTCGGCGATATGGGCCAGTTTCACGGGTGGAGAATGGGCCCGAACGCGCGAAAGAGCAAGAAGTTATCGAACGTCCTTACAGTGCTCTGTAGCTCCGGATATGGTGGAAGAATGGAAGCGAGCTAATGTCCGGCGAGAGTGTGGACCAGCGCTGTCCTAACTGTAGGGATCGTCGAAGTGCCTGATGGCGGGAACAGCTCGGCGCTGCTGGGCAACCTCACCATTAACTCGCCGGCCCAGGCACGCGGTGAAGTATGCGCTGGCATCCACCGGCCGTTCGCGGCGGGTGGCGGAGAGGGCGCGGCGAACATCTTCTTCCCGGCGCCCCTCGATCAGCGCGCGTATGGCATCGGCCGACACCCGGCGATCGAGCTGGCGCATCTGCCGAGCGACTGCGTCGGCAAACGGCAGATCCGCGGCCGGCGGAAAACGCTCGATCCCCTCTCGGCTGTTCAACACTGCGGGGCGAGGAAATTTGACGAAGATCGGCTGGGTGAAATGAGGATGGCGCAGCATGAGCTCGCCCTTGGGCAGCGTCGCCAGCTTGATCTTGGTGGCGGGGGAGATCGTTGAGTAGGCCGGCGTGGCTAGCTCATCCATATCCATCCGGCCGAAGATGCCGGTTCCGGCGTTGCCGATAACCCGGCGCTGCACCTGCGAGCGGAACTGCTGCGCCGAGAAAAGCACCAGGCCGAGGTAGCGACCGCGCTCCGAGAGGTCGATGAGCATCTTCCTGACATACGTGTCCGGCCCATCAGCCGGAGCGTACTTGCCGAGCTCGTCTACGAAAACCACAACGTGGTCGACCCCCAGGTCTCGCCGCTCCAGGTGCTCCCGGAGTTTCGAGACGATCCGCGCGAAGACCAGGTCCTGCGCCAGCGGATCCAGACCGGCCACATCGACCACATGAATGCTGCGGTCCTCGAACTGTCCCCAGGGTAGATCGCTCGCGACTCCGTCGTCAGTGACGAGCCCCTTGGAACGGGTGCTGATGTTGCTGAGCCGGTTTCGCACCTTCCGAATGGTGGCGACGTGATGCGTTCGCCAGACTTCCGAGCCTTTGCCCAGCGCCTCCATGAAGTCGAAGATGCTGCGGAAGAACTCTTCCAGATCGGAAAAGCTCTGGACCATGAACGGCTTGCCACGGAGCAAGTCATCGTGGTATTCGCGTCCCACTACCCGCTCGGCCAGGAAGTCGATGAAGGCATCGGCCTTGGCGTCGATGTCATCCCGGTTGAGCACCACCTCGGCATAGTCGAGCACCTCGCGCAACCCCCACACCAGCGGCTCGGTGTTGGCTGCCAGTGCCTCATTGGTCCGAAGCGTATTGAGGCTCACGCCATCAGACTTGAGAGGAGCGTAGTAGTGCACATCCTGGAACGGCTCGGGCTCGAGACCGAGGCGGGCATACTGCCGTAAATCTTCCTCGGTCAGCGTAGCCGGCTGATCGAGAAAACAGAGGTCCGGGCCCTTCACATTGAAGCAGAGTGCTGCGACGGTTCCTTTGTGCCGCGGAAAAGTCTGGAAGATGCTCCCGAGCAGGAACTCGACGGCGCTGGTCTTGGTGGCAAGGCCGGAGACGCCGGTGATGTTGAGGTGCGCGGCTTCGGGACCGAGCAGGAAGTCACAGTCGAGGTACACGGGTGACTCGAGGCCACCAGCCGCATAGAGGCCAACCGGAACACCGGTGGCGCGCTCGCCGCCGGTATAGGCATCCATTCGGAGCGCGAGCACGACATCGGCATCATTGGCCAGCCAGACCGAGCTCAAGGGTACTGGCTGGAGCGGCTCCTCCGGAATCTGCCGCAGCACCGCAGCGGTGAAGAGACGAATCTCGGCGCGGGCCGTGGGCTCCGTGCCGGCTGCCACGGGGTCACCGTCGGCTCCGATGACAGCATGGAGGGGGCTTGCCAGGTCGGAATAGGCGAAGCCATCGGTCACGACGCCATATACGATGCGTCCCGGCTCCTCCACCTTCACGATCGCACCGATCCCTATCGGCGATTGGCGTGCGGTCCAGAAATGGAACTGGTGGGGCGTCGACGGCTTGAGCTCGGTGGCAACAACCTGGCCGAGCGGATTATCCGAATTCATGGCTGGATTGTAGCGGCAATCTCGTGAGCGTGAAAGGAAGGACCCGAGAGAGGAACCGGGGGACAATCTCAGGCCCGGGCCTTGAGGTACTGCTCGACGCTGTGAATGCCATAGACCAGACGATCCCAGCGACGATCGGGCGTGCTGATGGGAGCCCGCTCGCCCAGCACCCACCGTGAAATGGCATCTGCCTGCTCAGTGCTTCCGTTCACCGGGGCCACCTCTATCCGAACGAGACCGTGGAGCAAGTCCCTTCCCTCCCAGGGCCAGAGCCGCAGTCCCCAAGCCGACACCGGTGCTACGCTCCTCGTCTCCGGTGCATACACCGATGAGCGGTGTGACACCGGGAGTCGCAGGTAGCGCTCGAGATCGGTACCCTCGAAGGGAAGGACAGAATGACTCTTGGATATTCCGACCATCCGGGGATCTGCAGCCCAGCGAGGGCTGTCTGACAAGGCGCCGTCCACCAGGAGCCAGCCCTCGGCAGCGGCTCGATACTGCTCGCCCACCTCGATCTCGAGCTCACCCCGAGCCCGGTCCAGCGCCCGACTGGCGTTTACCAGGTCGCGTATCGGGTGCGGCGGCTCATCCTCCGGCAGCGTCACAGGAATCATCCCCGCGATGGCATCACCAGCGGCGTCCAGTGCGGCTCGGCGGCCAAGGGCAAGCCTCCGGCGCACTTCCATTACGGTTTTCAGGCGCCGATCATGCCGCTCGCGTACCGCCGCCGCGATCTCCGCCGCTAGCAAGGGAGATGCGCCGGCATACGCGATCACCTGCGATTGCTGTACGCCATCGAGGTACGCCAGCGGCCCCGGCCACGCCTCGGCGACGCCGACCCCGATGGTTTCGAGAGTCGTGCCCTCCGTGATCCGCGCCAGGCGAATGCATGCCTCTTCCATGCGCCCGCCGCTGCTATCGGGGATTACATTGGCAGGGGTCAGGCCGTTGCCCCTTGCGGCGCGCCGAATGCTTTCGAAATTCATTGCGTATGTGTGAAGTGTGAGTCAGACCCCCTGTTGGCCGGTACCCGGGTCAGACTCCCAGACCAGCTACACAGAAGAGGTGTCTGCCACAGAATGAATCCCAAACACAACAGGGGATTGGGAGAAAGTAAACCAGGCGTCTCGCCTGATCGACTCTCCGAGCTCTTGTCGCGATTCTCCACTCTTCGCCGCGATGGCCAGACGCTGATCAGCCAGATCCGCGGGTCCCTCGAAGACATGCGAGAGCTGCGGGGTCAGCTTCAGGCAGGCCGGGGGGAGCGCTCCCGGTCCCGCAACGGTTCCGAGCTTACCCACACTGCCTACCTGCAGCTGCAGTACGGACTCACCGCTCGCGAGATGCAGGTTGCCATGCTCCTGTCTCAGGGGCGATCGAACGCGGCGATCGCATCCGCGCTTCGGATCAGCACCCACACGGCGCGCCACCATACCCAGCGCATTCTCGCGAAGTTGGGCGTCCACTCCCGGGCGGCCGCGGGTGCCAAGATTCGCGGGTGATTGTTCCGGCCGGCCAGTTCCTCCACAGCAGCTCCTCCACTCAGCATAGGCACTTCTACCTATTCTCCGCACGTAATTAATCGGCAGGTGAGGGAGATCACCGACACGTAAGTACCTTGCCGGACATCCTGCGCTAGGTACTTACCTGCCGCAGCAACACGGTGTAAGTCGGCAGGTGGAAATAGGCAGCGAGCGGTGAAGCGATGAAGGTGCTGGTGACCGGCGGTGCGGGTTTTATAGGATCGCACCTGTGTGAACGGTTGGTTGTTCAAGGTCATGACGTTGTCTGCCTCGACAACTTCTTTACCGGGCGGCGTGACAACGTCCGCCATTTGCAAGATTACCACACCTTCGAGCTGATGCGGCACGACGTGTGTGAGCCGCTGCTGCTGCAAGTCGACCAGATCTACAACCTGGCCTGCCCCGCCTCCCCCGTCCACTACCAGTACAACCCGATCAAGACGGTGAAGTCGAACGTGATGGGAGCGCTGAACATGCTGGTGCTGGCCCGGCGGGTCGGCGCCCGCATTCTCCAGGCGTCCACTTCGGAGGTGTACGGGGAGCCCCACGTGCACCCGCAGACCGAGAGTTACTGGGGCAACGTCAATCCGATTGGCCTCCGCTCCTGCTACGACGAAGGCAAGCGGGTGGCCGAGACGCTGATGATGGACTATCACCGCCAGAACAAGGTCGACACCAGGATCGCACGGATTTTCAACACCTACGGTCCGCGCATGGCCGAGTCGGATGGGCGGGTGGTCTCGAACTTCATCGTGCAGGCACTGCAGGGGCAGTCGCTCACGCTGTACGGAGACGGAAGCCAGACCCGATCGTTCTGCTATGTCGATGATCTGGTCGAGGGGTTGATTCGGCTCATGAACACCGACGATCTGCACGACCCCGTCAATCTGGGGAATCCGGGTGAGTTCTCGATCCGCCAACTGGCGGAAGCTGTTGCGGCGATCTGTGGAACCACTCTCACGGTCGAATACCGGCCGCTCCCGCAGGACGACCCGACCCAACGACGTCCCGACATCACCCGGGCGCAGGAGCTACTGGGCTGGTCCCCCACCGTGGCGCTGCAGCAGGGATTGGAACGGACCGTCCCGTACTTCGCCGAACGTCTCAAGCGGCTGCTTCCCAAACAGGCGAAGCGGAACGGGCGACCGGTCCCGGTGGGAGACGTCCCATTCATCGAGCGCCGCCGAGGTTACACCGAAACGGGGAACTGGACGGAACGACGCGAATACTGAATGGCAGGTTAGAGGTCGCGGATCAGGCCGCGCATTCCAATTGGGAGAACGATGCATGAGCAATCATATCCTGATCACTGGGGGCGCCGGCTTCATCGGCTCGCACCTTGCTGACGCACTGCTCGCCCGGGGGCACCGGGTCCGAGCAATGGACAGCCTTACTCCCCAGGTGCACGGCCCGGACGCAGCGCGCCCGGAATATCTCGACCCTGACGTCGAGCTGATCACGGGGGACGTCCGAGATCCGAGTGCAGTCAAGCGGGCGCTCAAGGGAATCGACGTGGTCTACCATCTGGCCGCCGCGGTGGGTGTCGGCCAGAGCATGTATGAGATCGCGCAGTACACCAGCGTCAACAATCTCGGGACCGCCGTTCTCCTGGAAGCGCTGACCGCTAGGCCGGTCCAGCGGCTCGTGGTTGCTTCCAGCATGAGCCTCTATGGTGAGGGACTGTACCACTGCCCCGACGGCTCCGTTTGCAGCGGCGAGGAGCGCGATCTGGCCCAGCTCAGGGCCGGCAAATGGGAGGTCCGCAACAATCGAGGCGAGGTGCTCACGCCGGTTCCGACACCGGAGACGAAGCTCCCCTCACTCGCCTCGGTCTACGCACTCTCGAAGTTCGATCAGGAACGGATGTGCCTCCTGGTGGGACGGGCCTACGGTATACCGACCACCGCACTCCGCTTCTTCAACGTCTATGGCACGCGGCAGGCACTCTCCAACCCGTACACCGGGGTGCTGGCGATCTTTGCCTCGCGGCTGCTCAACGGCAACCGGCCGGCCGTGTTCGAGGATGGATTGCAGCGCCGGGATTTCGTGAGTGTGTACGATATCGCCACCGCGTGCTGCCTGGCGCTGGACCGCTCAGAGACAGCCGGTCAGGTGTACAACATCGGCAGCGGCCGCTCCTACACGATTCGGGAAATTGCGGAGCGACTCGCCCGGGTCACCGGAAGGGAGTATTTGGAACCCGAGATCACCGGGAAATACCGGGTGGGCGACATCCGGCACTGCTTCGCGGATATCTCGCAGGCGCGATCCGCGCTGGGCTATGAGCCCGGGGTCAGGCTGGAAGACGGATTGGTCGAGCTGGCGGCCTGGCTGGAAGGTCAGGTGGCGACCGATCGGGTCGAGGAAGCGAGCGCCGAGCTGGCCGCGCGGGGTCTGACGGTATGACCCGGACTCACGCGAGCGTGTCAGCCGGACCGGTACTCATCACTGGCGGCGCCGGATTCATCGGGACCAACCTGGCTCACCGTCTTCTCACCGCCGGACGACCGGTACTGCTATTCGACAGCCTGGCCCGTCCGGGCGTCGAGCATAACCTGCGTTGGTTGCGCGACACGCATGGCGAACTGGTCTCGGTCGAAGTGGCGGATGTCCGGAATGCCGAAGCGTTGCAGCAGGCGGTAAGCCAGGCCTCGCAGGTCTTCCACTTTGCCGCCCAGGTGGCGGTGACCACCAGTCTGAACGACCCGATCGAAGACTTCGAAGTCAACGCGCGGGGCACCGTCAACCTGCTCGAAGCGATCCGCGCCCAGGCCACACCGCCACCCCTGGTCTTTACCTCCACCAACAAGGTGTATGGCGCACTGCCGGATGTGGGGCTCAGACGGCGGAACCTGCGATATGAGCCAACCGATCCTTCTCTTCGCCAGACCGGCGTCAGCGAAAGCCGGCCACTGGACTTTCACAGCCCGTATGGCTGCTCCAAAGGGTGCGCCGATCAGTACGTCATCGACTACGCGCGAACCTACGGACTTCCCGCCATAGTCTTCAGGATGAGCTGCATCTATGGAGCTCACCAGTTCGGTACGGAAGACCAGGGCTGGGTGGCCCACTTTCTCATTCGCGCGCTCGAAGACCAGCCAATCACGCTGTACGGCGATGGACGGCAGGTCCGGGATATCCTCTGCGTGGATGACCTGGTCGATGCATTTCTGCTGGCGCAGAAGCACATGGCGACAGAGTCGGGCCAGGCTTTCAATATCGGCGGTGGTCCCGGCAATACGGTGAGTCTCCTGGAGCTGCTCGAGCTGATCGGTGAGTTGCTGGGACACAAGCCTGAAGTCGAGCTCGATGCCTGGCGTCCCGGGGACCAGCGGTACTACGTCTCTGACACCGGAAAATTTCAGCGCACGACCGGCTGGCAGCCCCGAGTCACCGTGGAAGATGGCCTCGAACGACTCACTCGCTGGCTCCTCGAATCGCGGCCCAGTCCCAAGATCATCGCGTCTATCGGCGAAGCTGGTGCACGCCCCCGGAAGGCTGCCGGTGCCCGGCGTTAGCGCCACTGCCGTTGCCCCGGAGAAAGCCATTCGGACGATGCGTGCGTCGATCATTGCGGGCCCGGGACGGGCAGAGATCGAGCAGATCGCCATCCCCGAACCGGGGCCGGGCGAGGTGCGGCTTCGGCTCGAAGGATGCGGAGTCTGCGGATCGAACCTCGCTGTGTGGGAGGGGCGTCCCTGGTTCGAGTATCCAATGCCGCCGGGAGCACCGGGGCATGAAGGCTGGGGAGTAGTAGACGCTGTCGGTTCGGAGGTTTCCGGGCTGGCGGTGGGTCAGCGCGTGGCCGCACTGTCCTACCGAGCCTACGCTGAGCACGACGTAGCACTCGCGGCGGCGGTGGTGCCGCTACCCGAGACCCTGGCCGGGAAGCCCTTTCCGGGAGAGCCGCTGGGATGCGCCATCAATGCTTTTCGACGCTCGGATATCCGAGCGGGAGATACCGTGGCCATCATCGGCATCGGTTTCCTCGGCGCGCTCCTCACCAGACTCGCCACCCGGGCTGGAGCGCGCGTCATCGCTATTTCGAGGCGGCCATTTGCCCTGGAGCTCGCCAGGGAACTCGGTGCTCAGGTCACGATTCCGCTGGACGATCATGGGCGCATCATCGATGAGGTCAAGCAGCTCACTGGCGGCGAAGGCGCAGATCGAGTGATAGAGGTCGTCGGCATGCAGTGGCCGCTCGATCTCGCCGGTGAGCTGACCCGGGTGCGCGGCCGGCTCATCATCGCCGGCTATCATCAGGACGGCGCACGTCAGGTCAACATGCAGCTGTGGAACTGGCGCGGCCTGGACGTGATCAACGCGCACGAGCGCGATCCCGCGGTGTATCTGGATGGCATCCGTGGCGCGGTGGACGCCGTCGCGAGCGGCCTCATCGATCCTACCCCCCTCTACACCCACAGCTTTCCGCTCGACCGCCTCCATGAGGCGCTCGAGATGATGCGCGCGCGACCCGACGGCTTCCTGAAAGCGCTGGTGGTCACGTGACAGGGCACGCGGCTCACCCCAGTTGGCGGCCTCGCGTCGGGTTCCTCGGTGTCGGTTGGATCGGGCGGAACCGGCTTCAGGCGCTCGTCCGAAGTGGGCTCATCGAGGTAGCAGCTGTGGCGGATCCAGTCGCAGAAAACGCTAGGACCGCGCAGGAGCTCGTTCCTTGTGACATGGCGGAATCGTTAGACGAGCTGCTGGAGATGAAGCTGGATGGCCTGGTGATCGCCACCCCCAGTGCCCTTCACGTCGAGCAGGCGGTTGCCGCTCTGGAGCAAGGCGTGGCCGTCTTCTGCCAGAAGCCACTCGGCAGGACGGCCACAGAAACCCGGGAAGTGGTAGACGCCGCCCGTTCAGCCGACCGTCTCCTCGAGGTGGATCTCTCCTATCGACACGTTGAGGGCGCGCGCCGGATACGCGAGCTGGTCCGGTTGGGAGAGCTCGGCACCATATACGCGGCGGACCTTGTCTTCCACAATGCCTACGGTCCTGACAAGAGCTGGTTTTACGACCCTGCCCTCTCAGGCGGCGGTTGTGTAATCGACCTGGGAATTCACCTAGTCGATCTGGCGCTCTGGATCTTGCCCGAGGAACCCGTCAGCGGTGTATCCAGCCGCCTGTTTGCCAAAGGCGAGCCGCTGCACGGCCGGACGGACCGAGTCGAGGACTATGCAGTGGCTCAGCTCGAGCTGGCGAGCGGCCCGGTGATTCGAGTCGCCTGCTCCTGGAATCTCCCCGCTGGGTGTGATGCTGTTATTCAGGCATCGTTCTTCGGGACTCGGGGAGGGGCAACGCTCCGGAACGTGGGTGGCTCATTCTATGACTTCACAGCCGAGCGTTATAAGGGGACCTCCACTGAATTACTGGTGCAGCCCCCCGACGACTGGGGAGGCCGAGCTGCAGTGGAGTGGGCGGGGCGTCTCGCGTCGGGATCCGGGTTCGACCGCGAGGCAGAGCAGCTGATCGATCTCGCTTTGGTCCTGGACCGCATCTACGGACGAGAACGATTCGATTCCACTCGAGTTGCTTCCTCGAAGGTGTTGGAGCTCGAGGCGGGAGCAAGATGATGCTGAAGAGCCCGGAGCGCGTCCTCATGACCGCAGATACAGTGGGCGGCGTGTGGACCTACACGGTGGAGCTTGCCGCCGCGCTTGCGGTTGAAGGAGTGGATGTAGCTCTCGCCACATTCGGCCGCCTCCCTTCAGTGGATCAGCGCCGGGAAGCAGCGGCAATTCCTGGACTCGATCTCTTCGAGAGCAGTCTTCGACTTCCATGGATGGAAGATCCGTGGGATGATCTCGAAGCTGCTCGATACTGGCTGGCTGAATTGTCCGAGCAAGTCTCCCCCGAGCTCGTCCACCTGAATGATCCGGTGTACGCCTCGCTGGATTGGGAGGTCCCAACGGTTGCGGTGGTCCATTCGTGTGTGCTGTCGTGGTGGCAATCGGTTTGGAACACCCCCGCGCCCCCAGGCTGGGATCGTTACCACCGGGAAATGGGCCGAGGATTGGCGGCCGCAAGCGCGGTCGTAGTCCCATCCAGCTTCATGCTCCAGGCTCTCGAACGTTACTACAACTGTACCGACGGAAGCGTGATCAGGAACGGAAGAGACGGCGATCGATTCAGTTCCGGCCCCAAGGAGGAATTCGTCTTTGCAGCCGGACGTCTCTGGGATCCCGCCAAGAATTTGCTCGCGCTGGACGCCGCGGCCGAGGGACTGTCCTGGCCCGTGTACGTCGCAGGCGAGCTGTCACCTCCGGGCAGCATGCAGGAAGCACGGGCAACCCATCTCAATCTGATAGGCACCTTGTCTGCGGACGGTGTCGCCGCATGGCTTTCTCGAGCCGCCATCTACGCCTTCCCTGCGCGGTACGAGCCGTTCGGGCTCTCAGTCCTGGAGGCAGCACTCTCCGGGTGCGCACTGGTCCTGGGAGATATCCCATCGCTCCGCGAGCTGTGGGAGGGCGTTGCGATCTTCGTTGACCCAAGTGACCCAGCGACTCTGCGGCTAGCCATCGAAGCATTGATCGATGACACGCACCTGCGTCAGACACTGGCCATGCGTGCCCATCGCCGGGCTCTTACCCTGACGCCACGCCGAATGGCGCTGCAGTACCTGCAGCTCTATTCCGACATTCTGACGCCGCGCGCTGAGCATGTGGCGGAGCCGGCATGCGCATCGTGATGTTCTACCACTCCCTGATCTCCGACTGGAATCACGGGAATGCCCACTTCCTTCGCGGAATCGTATCCGAGCTGATGGCGCGAGGTCACGATGTTCGGGTCTTCGAGCCGGCCAATGGCTGGAGCCTGCAAAATTTGGTGCGAGAGCATGGCGCCGACGCAGTTTCCGGCTTCTACCAGGCCTATCCTGGGCTCCGGAGCTTTCAGTATGCCGGGAATGCGCCGGATCTGGACCGGGAGCTCGCCGGGGCCGACCTCGTGCTGGTGCATGAGTGGAATGACCATTCACTGGTGGAGGCGATCGGACAGCACCGAGCCATGTCCGGCGGTTACCGCTTGTTGTTTCACGACACCCATCATCGCTCGGTCAGCGAACCCGAAGCGATGGCGGCATACAACCTCGAGTACTACGATGGCGTCCTGGCGTTCGGGGAGGTCATTCGAGAGCCGTACCTGACGCAGGGGTGGGCCGAACGAGTATGGACCTGGCATGAAGCGGCAGATACTCGGGTGTTCCGGCCGTACCCTGGCCAGCCCTCCGAAGGCGATGTCATCTGGGTCGGCAACTGGGGCGACGAAGAGAGAACGGCGGAGCTGGAGCAATACCTCATTCGTCCCATCGAATCGCTCAAGCTTCGGGCGCGCGTCCACGGAGTCCGCTACCCCCTCCCGGCACAGGTCCGCCTCGCTGAAGCGGGTATCGATTACGCCGGATGGATTCCGAACTACGAGGTACCGCAGGCGTTCGCCCGCTTCCGGGCCACCCTCCACATACCGCGCCGTCCGTACGTGGAGGCCCTTCCTGGTATCCCAACGATTCGTGTCTTCGAGGCGCTCGCCTGCGGCATACCACTTATTTGTGCGCCGTGGGACGACGTCGAGGCGCTCTTCTCCGCGGGAGATGATTATCTCATGGCGCGCAGCGGAGCCGAAATGCAGCGATTGCTGGCCTCAGTGTTAGCCGATCCAGACGAAGCGGCGCGCATGGCATCACACGGGCAGAGAACGATTCTTAGCCGACACACCTGTGCCCACCGGGTCGACGAGCTCCTGGCCATCGTTGCTCACCTCAATCAGGACTCCTCGGCCGTGACGGAGACGAACTGATGCGAGCTGGCCTCGACATCGCCTTCTTTGGCTCGAGCCTGGTGTCGGCCTACTGGAACGGCGCGGCCACCTACTATCGCGGCATTGTACGCGCGCTGCACGGCCGGGGACACCGGGTGACCTTCTATGAGCCGGACGCTTATGGCCGGCAGGAACACCGTGACATCCCCGACCCGGATTGGGCTCGCGTAGTGGTCTACCCCGGAGACTCGGACACGGGTGCCCTCAAGGCGGTAGAGCAGGCACGCGGCGTGGATCTGGTGATCAAGGCGAGCGGAGTCGGGGTGTACGACGCTCTCCTGGAGGAGGCAGTGCTCGAGCATCAAAAGCCCGGCACTCTGGTAGTGTTCTGGGATGTCGACGCCCCTGCCACCCTCGACCGGATCGAGTCGGATCCAGCAGATCCGTTCCGGGCACTGATTCCCAGGTATGACCTGGTGCTCACCTACGGCGGCGGCGACCCGGTGGTACAAGCCTACGAGGAGTTCGGAGCGCAGCGTTGCGTTCCGGTCTATAACGCGCTCGACCCCTCCACTCACTTCAGGGTGGCGCCGGATCCGCAGTTTGCGGGCGAGCTGGGGTTCCTCGGCAACCGGCTGCCGGATCGGGAAGCGCGGGTAGAAGAGTTTTTTCTCGCCGCAGCCAGAGCCCTGCCGAGCAAGACATTCGTACTGGGCGGCAGCGGCTGGGGCGACAAGGCGCTGCCGGGCAATGTGCGCTATGTCGGCCACGTATACACGAGGGACCACAACGCTTTCAACTGCAGCCCGATGGCGGTACTCAACGTCAACCGCGAGAGCATGGCCCGGTATGGCTTCTCACCCCCGACCCGAGTGTTCGAGGCAGCCGGTGCGGGAGCGTGCCTCATGACAGACTACTGGGAAGGAATCGAGCTGTTCCTCGAGCCGGATCGGGAGGTGATTGTCGCAAGCGATGGGCAGGAGGTGGCAACCCGGCTGAGCGCGCTCACTCCAGCACGCGCGAGAGAGATGGGGAACGCAGGACAGCGACGGATCCTGGCAGAGCACACCTACGACCATCGCGTAGCTGAAGTCGAGCGTCTGCTCGGTGCCAACCGTGGCGCGGCTCAGGGAGTGGCTGGGTGAATCCGCCACGCCTTCGGATCGTGATCCTGGGGCTGTCCATCACATCCTCCTGGGGGAACGGACACGCGACAACGTATCGTGGACTTGTTCGCGAGCTGACGGCGCGAGGTCACGATCTTCTGTTCCTCGAGCGTGACGTGGAATGGTATTCATCCAACCGGGATCTACCTCGGCCACCGCACGGGCGTACTGCCCTCTACTATGGTCTGGGAGATCTCAAGGAGCGCTTTACCGAGGAGGTGGAAGACGCAGATCTCGTGATCGTCGGTTCCTATGTGCCTGAGGGAACTGAAGTGGGCGAGTGGGTGACGCAGACGGCACGCGGCCTCACGGCATTCTACGATATAGATACGCCGGTGACTTTGGCGAAGCTCGCGCGAGGAGAGAACGAATACCTGAGCCCTGAGCTTATTCCAGAATACCAGCTCTACCTTTCATTCACCGGCGGGCCAACGTTGGAGCGGCTGGAACACGAATATGGCGCGCCCATGGCACGGGCTCTGTACTGCTCGGTCGATCCGGCGCTGTACTATCCGGAAAACGGAACCGTGAGCTGGGACCTCGGCTATATGGGGACCTACAGCGACGATCGACAGCCGGCGCTGAACGAGCTGCTGCTGGTTCCGGCCAGGCGCTGGAAGGAGGGTCGGTTTGCGGTAGCAGGGCCGCAA
Organism: uncultured Gemmatimonadales bacterium; assembly: GCA_963751925.1. GTDB lineage: Bacteria > Gemmatimonadota > Gemmatimonadetes > Gemmatimonadales > GWC2-71-9 > CAVVWJ01. Next base: position 146,432 of record CAVVWJ010000001.1, read on the forward strand.
TACCCCGACTCCATTCGCTGGCCGGAAAACGTGCGCCGCATCCAGCATCTGCCTCCAGCAAAGCATCGCGCATTTTACAACGCCCAGCGCTTTACCCTGAACCTCACTCGCGTGGACATGGTGGCGGCGGGCTATTCGCCGAGTGTGCGCCTCTTCGAGGCTGCCGCCTGCGGTACCCCGATCATCAGCGATGCATGGGAAGGGCTGGAGACACTTTTCCATCCCGGCCGTGAAATTCTCATCGCTCACTCGGCGACAGAGGTGCTCGAATGGGTGCGAGATCTCCCAGCCTCGGAGCGGTTCCAGCTTGGCGAGCGGGCCCGGAAGCGAGTTCTTGCCGAGCACACCTCGGCCCATCGTGCCGCCGAGCTCGAAGGCTATGCCCTCGAGCTGCTTTCACGCCAACCGTCGTAAGCGATGACACATCAGTTGGAGCGCCAGCCCTTACCAGCAACGGATCCCCGGCGCATCGGCGAAATCGAGGCGCTGGCGCCCTGGTTCCACAATCTTCACCTGCCCGACGGGACCGAAACCGCCCCGACCCATTTTCTGGGCGATTTTCCCCGTTACAAGTGGCAGGCGCTCGCGCCGCATCTCCCGAGCAGACTCGATGGCTGGACTGCGCTCGACATTGGCTGCAACGCCGGCTACTACAGCTTCGAGCTGGCGCGCCGTGGCGCACGCGTCACCGGCATCGATGTTGACCCTCACTACCTGAAGCAGGCGCAATGGGCGGCACGGGAATTCGGCCTCGACGCGGACGTGGAATTTCGTCAGATGCAGGTGTACGACCTCGCCGCAGAAGAAGAGAAGTTCGACCTGGTGCTCTTTATGGGCGTCTTCTACCACCTGCGATATCCACTGCTCGGCCTGGACATCGTGGCCCGACGGACCCGCCGATTGATGGTTTTTCAGACGTTGACCATCCCCGGTATGGAGGTCTATGAAGACACCTGGGATCACCCAATCCATGAGCGCGAGGCGCTTCAGGATCCGGGCTGGCCCAGGATGGCTTTCATCGAGCACCGCTTTGCGAGCGATCCGACCAACTGGTGGGTTCCCAACCATGCGGCTGTCGGGGCGTTGCTTCGTTCCAGCGGGCTGGACGTGCAGGCGCACTTGGGCCATGAGATCTACCTCTGTGAGCCCGGGGCCCCCGACTCCCCGGCCCGCGCCCCCTATGACTTCACCGCCGAGCTTCGATCCGCTACCGGTCGTCAGCTACGCTGAGGATTGTGGGGACGTCGGATGATCGTCTATAGAGAACAGCGGACTCGCGCGCGAACCACGGACCTCCTTTCACAACTTCACTCAGACCTGCACCGCTTCGGTTCAGGTAGTCTTCCCACACACGACGATACAGTCGGTCTCCTGATTCGTGCCGGAACTCTGGAGTCCGCAATCTGCGACGCGATTTTCGCCGATGTCGACAACACCAGTCCGCTGGCACGGCGACTCCGGGAGTTGAGTATCGCGACCGGACACATGGTGTGGCACACCTGGATCGGCCAGACCCGAGGCGTCGAAAGGTGGTGGACTCAGGCCGCAGCCAGCCTGGCTCATCTGGAAATGCAGAGGTTACCGGACTGGGTAGAGACCACCGTGCCGGAGGGATTCGCCCAGTACGCGGTGTATCCCGAGATGTATCTGGAAGCGGCGCGGCGATGCCACGCCGAGTTGGGCCGCTTCGATGCCGTGTGCCTGGGGCTGAGAAGCATCGGCACGAGCTTATCGGCAGCAGTGACGGCGGCACTGCGTGAGCTTGGATGCCGAATAACGAGCCATACGCTGCGCCCTCGGGGACACCCCTTCGACCGCCGCCCGCAACTCGGCCAGGAGCTACATCAAGCACTTGGACTGGAGAAGGACGCCTACTTCCTTCTGGTTGATGAAGGGCCGGGGATCAGCGGTTCCTCCCTGGCCGGCACCGCTGACGAGCTGCAGCGAATGGGAGTGGCCGATGAGCGGATCATCTTTCTCCCCAGCTGGGAAACTGACGGCTCCGCTCTTCGCTCCGAGGTGGCGCGCCAGCACTGGCCGAGGCATGTGCAATACACCGCAACGTTCGAGGAGGTATGGCTCAACTCCGGAAGGCTGAGCGCCGCCTTTCGCGGCCGCCGAGTTCAGGACCTGTCCGGCGGCTCCTGGCGGCCGGACATCTTCGGCGAGCCGGAGAAGTTTCCCCCGGTCCAGCCCCAGCACGAGCGCAGAAAGTATCTGGTCCACTCTGGCGGTGACAGCGAACCGCGGTCCGCAACCCTGTTCAAGTTTGTAGGCCTGGGGCAGTACGGAGAATCGAAGCTGAGGAGAGCCGAGCGCCTGGCGGATGCGAAGTTCACCTCCGCGCCGTGCGGCGTTCTCCACGGTTTCATCGCTCTGCCGTTTGTGCCTGGGATGCCTGTCTCTCCTGGAGAAACTGACAGCCAGTTACTCGATACTCTCGCCTCATATCTCGCACATCTTTCTGAGCAGCACGCTGCCGAGCCCTCGGTCACGGTCGAGAGCCTCGAGAAGATGGCGAGAATCAACACCTCCGAAGGGCTGGGAGAGGCATGGATCCCCCGGTTGGAGGGATGGCTCCGGTCCTCCTCGAAGAGATGGTGCGAGAAGCCGGTGGCACTCGACGGCCGCATGCTGCCTCACGAGTGGATACGCACAGCTTCTGGTTACCTCAAGACTGACGCGACCGACCACTACGACGATCATTTCTATCCCGGGTGCCAGGATATCGCATGGGACGTCGCTGCTGTCTCCATAGAGCACCGGCTGACTCGCGAGCAGCAGTCTCACTTCCTTGACAGGTACCAGACGCTGAGTGGCGATCGAACCATAGCCGCCCGCCTGCCGATTCACGCGATCGGCTATCTCGCCTTTCGCCTGGGCTATGCCACGATGGCTGCGGAAGCCCTCGGCAATGACGCTGACGGCCGCAGGTTCGCCGCGACCCGGGAGCACTACGGCTCACTTCTGCGGCACGAGCTGAGTCGGCCTCCACGGTGAGGTCTGGTGTGACTGAGCCCGATCGGGTCGGGAGATTTCAGCTCGTCATCTTCGATGCAGACGATACCCTTCGCCGAACCACCGCGCCGGGCCAGCCATGCCCTCACCGTCCGGGTGAATGGGAGCTCATACCCGGTGTCCGGGAGACGCTGTTGCAGCTGCCCTGGGACGATCCTTCTGGTCCCCGGCTGGGGCTCGCCTCCAATCAGGATCAGGTGGCTTACGGCTTCCTGACATCAGAGATGGCCCGGCGGCTGCTGCGTGACCTGGCGATCGCCGCCACCGGACTGGAACCGGCTGACGCGGCGCTTCAGCTCTGCCCTCACGCTCTCGATTCCCAGTGCGACTGCCGGAAGCCGAATCCCGGCATGTTGCTTCGAATCATGGAATACTATGGGGTGAGGCCGGAGGAGACGGTCTTTGTAGGGAACGATTCCAGCGACTGCGTGGCGGCACAACGGGCGGGCGTTTCGTTTCTCTGGGCTGACGAATTCTTTCGGCGATAGCGTCAGCAGGCATACCGCCGCGTCATGCGACCACAGAATTCCGCGAACTCTTCTACGCTCCGCGGCGGACTGGTATGGTGCGGCCGGACTCCACGTGACTCGGGCGTGAAACAGAACGTCAGGGTCACCTCGAAATCCTCCAGCGCGCTCATCTGCCGATCGAACCACGCTTCGGCGTTGGGCCGGTGGCTATCGGCCCAGCTCAGACCGGTCCGCAGCTGCCGTACACCGAGCCTCCGGAGCCAGCGAACCGCGTCATCGAGCCGAGGATCCTCGAAGTGGAACCATTGGCAGATGCCCATGGAGGGCGCGTATTCAGAGAACTGGCTCGCAGCCGGCTTGGCGGTGCCGTCCTCTCGAAGGAGACCCAGGTAGAAGTGACGGTAGTATGACGAGCCTTCCGCTTCCCTGTGGCGGGTCGTTGCGGGCCAGGCGCGGGGAAGATCGTACAGACTATACCAGTGAATTCGGGGCACCCGGCCAATCAACAGCTCCGCCGTACGTCGGAGCCCGAACTCCTGCACCTCCTCCGCACCGAAAGTCGACACGCCAACCTCGGTGACCCAGACCGGCAGGTGAGTCACAGAGTAGATCTCTCGCAGCTTGTCCGGCCACTCATGTATGGTCCAGTGGTTCCAATCCAGCGGGAAGCCATGCACTGCCACGACGTCCACATAATCCAGCACGCCCTGGTCTCGCAGGGTTACGATGAAGTTCGGGATCGATCGGTGAGATCCCACCGAGGACTCGCATGAGATTCGAGTTCTCGGTTTGCACCGCTTGCGATGCCGTCTTGACCATGTCGGCGTATACCCGCCACCCGGCATCGATCTCGAAATCCCAGTGTGACATGTTGTTCGGCTCGTTCCACAGCTTGATAGCTTCGATCACGCTACAGCCCCCTCGGTGCTGATCGGCCGGCTGCCGAGCACGCGCAGCGCTTCGCGATAGCCGTGCAGTGTCCCCACGTCGACATAGGTCTCGCCAGCCGGTACCCCCACCGCGATCCCACCTCGGGCTAGATATGCGTTGACCAGTGTGCCGATGTATTCGTCCTGGCGATCGCGCTGCCACCACAAGTCGTGAAGCTCACGCATGGTGTGGCCCGAAAGCTTGAATGCTCCCCAGACCCAGGACGAGCCCGGGTCCGTCTGCTTGACGCGAATTTCCCGAACTTGCCCTGCCGAATCGGTCAGCACCGCGTCGAACCGCTCAGGTTGATCAACCGGAAAGAGCAGAAATGACAAGGGGTCGTCGCCCAGCATTCTCAAAGCATCCTCGGGAAACCAGATCGTGTCAGGCAGCCCTACCATCACGAACTCATTCGGTGGGATCAGTGGCAGCGCCTGAAATACGGCGTCGCACAAGCCGGCAGGCCGGCGCTGCACGGTGAAGCTGATGTGCGCCGAGCAGGAGCGATTGCCGTAGTACTCGAGGATGTCGGACTTTCCGGGAGCTATCACAAAGCAGATTCGGTCCGCGCCGCCCAGGATCATCCGTTCTACCAGGTATTCACTGACAGCACGCGGATGCTCGGCTTCTCCTTCGAACCGGCTGCCGACCGGCAGTAACTCCTTGGAGAAGGCGAGCGGTTGGATTCGAGTGCCGGCGCCGGCGGCCGGAACGATGCCCCACATGCTCAGGCCTCCACCGACAGAGCGCCTTCGATGGCAGCGACTAGCTGGGCAGCCCGGCGTTCGGCGGTATGATCCGCGAGCACTCGCTCCCTGGCTGCGCGAGCGATTCGGGCAAGCTGCTCGTCCGAAATCTCCAGGGCAGCCACGGCCTGCTCTGTGGTGTCAGCGAGCAACACCTCAACCCCGGGCCGGAAGAACTCGTCCAGGCCGACCCATGTGTCAGTGAGTACCGGCGCCCCACAGGCTGCGGCCTCGAATAGGCGACCGGACGGGCAATATCCCATCTCGACCATGGGCGCGCGCGTGATGTTGAGGGTGAGACGCGATGAACAGTAGAAGAGCGCGTGTTCAGACGGCGGGAGATGGCGGACGAAGAAGATGTTATCGCTCCAGGGGAACGCGTTGGGGTATTGGGCGCCACCGATCAGAAACCGCTTTGCAGGCTGCCGGCGGGCCGGCTCTATGAACAGCTGGAGCAGCGCACGCTGGCGGTCTTCGGCGTAGGTCCCTAGGTAGGAGAGGTCTGCCCGGTAACGGTCGACCGAGGGAACGGGATAGTGGACCGAGGGATCCACACTGCCGTACAGAGGCAGTACACGGCGCGCCCCCAGGCGCTGCTCTAGCTCAGTAAGTGCGACGCCGCCGGTGTAGCTGAGCACCAGATCGAACTCGGCCAGCCCTCCTGCGCCGATGTACGGCACTGCCTCTCCTTTTCGAAGCCGCTCGAGAGTGACCGGTGTGTCCAGGTCGTAAAATGCGCGAACCCCAAAAGCGGACGAGAGCACCAGTTCGGATGCGACCACCCCGTCAGGACAGTAGGAAGTGACCATGCTGACATCAGCGTCCCGGACATCAGCCCGCGCCTCCAGCATGATGTCATCCCAGCTGCCGTACAGTTTCAGCTCCGAGTTCGGGAGCTCCGTAAGATCACGCGTTCCGGCGTAGTAGGGGACATCGCGCTCATAGAACACGACCTGATGGCCGAGCGCAGCGAGAGCTCGGATGAGCCCCCTCCAGAGGGTGGCATGCCCATTACCCCATGAGGAACTAACGGACAGCCCGAAGACGACTAGCTTCATTCCTACCGTTCGACTCGAGTGTTCCCACGCCAACGTACTTACCCCAAGCTGTACTCAGCCTGGGGGGCGAGGGATGAGTCACGTCACAGAACCACTGTGGGGTTTGACCCTCCTACACGCCTCGCAAATGACGACTTTTCTCCTGATCCGGCATGCTCTCTGTGACCCTGTCGGCAAGGCGATTGCCGGCCGAGCTGCCGGCGTTCACCTGAATCGGGTAGGGAAAGAGCAGGCACACCGGCTCGCGGTACGGCTGGAGGACGTTGCGATCACCACGGTGTTCAGCAGCCCACTCGAGCGAGCCGTGGAGACGGCGAGCCCGTTCGCGGCTCGGAAGCACCTCCCGGTCCAGATAGCGGAGGGGCTCAACGAGATCGACTTCGGCGACTGGACGGGACGAACACTCGCCGAGCTGGATCGACTGCCCGAATGGCGAGCGTTCAACAGTTTCCGAAGCGGAACTCGGATTCCCGGTGGCGAGACCATGATGGAGGTGGTGGCTCGCGCGACAGGAGAGGTCGAGCGTCTGCAGGCAGCCCATCCGGCTCCCACCGACATTGTCGCGCTGGTTAGCCATGGCGACGTTCTTCGAGGTATCGTCTGCCATGCCCTGGGAATCGCACCCGACCTGCTGCAACGAATAGAGCTCACACCCGCATCGGTTAGTGTGCTCGTCCGTGAAGGCGCGGGGAACCGGGTGCTCCTCCTCAACTCTACTGGTGATTGGCCGAGCGAGCTCCGGCCACTGCGCCGATAGGGGTTGCAGGTTGCGGGGCAAAAGCGATCTCACCTCGGGGCGGATGAAACCCGCACCGATGACTCGAGAAAAGGTAAGTTGCTTGTAACCCCACTCAGTAGCGGCTCTTCTCGACTCGACCCCCAGCCAATCGGTCGGCAGATCCTACCTGACCACTCTCGCCCGTAGAGGGCACCGAACTTGCTCTTCTGCTCGCATCATCCACTCAATGCTCGAGATGCGACAGAACGGACTCCATCTAGCCAGACGCTCACTGCAGTTCGCAAAGCCATATCGCCGCTCGCTGAGCGGCGTGATCTCGCTGGCTTTGCTTCTCGCGGCTCTCAGCGCCATCGATCCCTTGGTGATGAAGCGCCTCTTCGACGCCCTTGCGAGCGGCAAGGGCATCGGGGCTTTCGCGTTGACCATGTCCGGTCTGGTGGTGCTCGAGCTTGCCCGATCGGGGCTGCAGGCGTGGCTGGGCGTCCTGAGCTGGGACGTGCGGCTGGGCGTCGATTACACCGTTCGGGAACAGGTCGTGAGCAAGCTCAACTCCTTGCCGATCTCGTTTCACCAAAGGGAGACGGTGGGCGGCACCATGAACCGGGTGAATCAGGGGATCAGCGGATACGTGGCGGCGTTTGTCGATGTCGCCTTCAACCTGCTCCCGACGCTGCTGTATCTGGTTCTCTCAGTGATCGCAATGCTCCGGATGGACTGGCGGCTGGCGCTTGGCGTCATGGTCTTTACTCCACTCCCAGCCCTGATCGGGGCGCGGGCAGCACCGGAGCAGATGCGGCGCGAACGGCGACTGGTGCAACGGTGGAGCTCGATTTACTCCCGGTTCAACGAGGTACTGGCCGGGATGATGACGGTAAAGGGTTACGCGATGGAGGAGGAAGAAAAGCGCAGGTTTCTTCACGGCGTGCGCCAGGGAAACGAGGTGGTAAGGCGCGGCGTCCGGACCGACAACTGGAATGGGACGTTCAGGGGTCTCGCCGCAACGACAGCACGACTCGCAGCACTGGCTTTCGGTGGATACCTGGTCTCACTGGGAGAGATCACGGTCGGGACCTTGATTGCGTTCCTCGGATACATCGGGGGACTCTTCGGTCCGGTCCAGGGGCTTACCAACAGCTATCAGACGCTTCGGAAGGCAACGGTTTCGTTGGAAACCATCTACGACATCCTGGATGCCGACGACCTGGTCGGCGATCCGCCGAATGCGGCTGACGTGGGCCAGCTTCGAGGCGAGGTTGAGTTCCGCGGTGTGAGCTTCGGCTATCAACCGGGAAGGCCGGTTCTTAGAGACATCAATCTGACCGCGCGGCCGGGTGAGACGATTGCGCTGATCGGGCCAAGTGGCAGCGGCAAGACGACGCTGACGACGTTGCTGCAGCGATTCTACCGCGTGACCGATGGGGCAGTCACGATCGATGGCGTCGATATTCGGGAGATGACCCAGCATTCGTTGCGGGGTCATATGGGAGTCGTGTTTCAGGATGCGCATCTTTTCAACGACACCGTTCGGGCGAACATCGCTTATGGCCGGCGCGACGCCACTGAGGAACAGATCGAGGCGGCTGCCCGGGCCGCGCATGCGCATGACTTCATCATGGACTTGCCGGAAGGCTACGATACGGTTGTTCGGGAGCGAGGGTCGAGGTTATCGGGAGGTCAGCGTCAGCGGATCGCCATTGCCCGGGCCCTGCTCAAGGACCCACCGATTCTGATTCTGGACGAGGCTACTTCGGCGCTCGATAGTGAATCCGAGCACCTGATCCAGCGTGCACTCAAGGCCCTGCTCCAGGGACGCACGGCGTTCGTCATCGCGCACCGGCTCTCGACGGTTCACGATGCCGACAGGATTATCGTCATCGAAGATGGGAGGATTACTGAAACAGGGCGCCACGCAGAGCTGCTGGCGAAGGGCGGATACTACGCCGGATTAGTAGCACGACAGACGGAGGGCTTCTTGAAGGACGCTGAGCGGTCTTATTCCTCTTCCAAGGCAGTAAAGGGCGGGACATTGGTCAGCCAAAACCCCGCCAGCCCGCCCTGCTGATCGACCTCCACATAAAAGTTGTCTGCCGCACGAACGCCCTCGACCGGTCTCGGGGGACCGATCTGCAGGTGGAACACACTCTCGGCACTGTTGGTCTGAACCGATAAGGTTGTGTCGACCTCGACCGATGCCACGCCAGGCCGCGACGGTCTGGCCGGGAGCACCACGCGTCCGTCGGTCAGCTTTGCTGGGACCTGCAGCTCGGCCACCGTGGTAACCTCGGGCCAGACGACGACGTCCAGTCCGCAAATCACGCCATTGTTCACGTCGAGGACTGCCACTGACCCTTCGGCGTCGGTGAGCTCCACGGTCCCTGTCAGTCCACCGCTCTTCCGATTTCCCTTGAAAGCTCCTGACAGGATGTCGGTCTCAGGATCCCACCGCCAGTTCACGTTGGGCAGACCTCCGCTGAGCGGCTCGATACGCGCGTCCATGCTCATAGAGTCAGCTCAGGCGGCGCGAGCAGCGGCCAGACGGCGAATGAGGCGCAGAATTCGGTCCATGGCGTTTTCGAGGTCGCTGTCGGAGACCGAGTAGCTGAGCCGGACCCAGCGGTCATCTCCGAAAGCCGCTCCCGGGACCAGTGCCACGCCTTCCTGCTTCATCAATTGCTCGCAGAAGCTCTGACCGGTGACCGGATCGGCTTCACGGATCCCGTCCACCCGAAAGAAGAAATAGAACGCGCCATGTGGCTCGACGAACTCGACCCCGGGAGCTTCGGAGCGGAAGCGGTCCACCAGGTAATCCCGACGGCGGCGAAACGCCGCGACCATCCGCACCACTTCCGCCTCTACCCGCTCATCGGTGAATGCGGCCGCGGCGGCCCATTGACCGGGATGATTGGCGCCAGTGGTGGTGTGGGATTGAAGTGCGGCCATGGCCTTGGTGAGGTGCGGCGGAGCCAGCGCTGCTCCGATCCGCCAGCCCGTCATCGCGTAGGCTTTGCTGGCGCCGTAGATGATCACCGTGCGCTCGAGCAGGTCGTCAGGAAGATCGAGCAGAGACGGCGCCGGGCCGGGACCGAAGTTGATCCTGCGATAGATCTCATCCGAAATGATCCAGATGTCATGCTTCTTGGCCCAGTCAGCAATCGCCCTGAGCTCGGCGAGCGTATAGACCGCACCCGTCGGGTTGCACGGTGAGCAGAGTATCAGGCCCCGAGTGAGCTTGTGGCTCATGCGATCGAGGTCTCTAACGCTCACCTTGAGTCCCCATTCAGGATCACCAGGCACCAGCACCGGCTCGGCCCGGGTAAGATGGACGATCTGGGGATAGGACACCCAGGCAGGTGATGGGATCAGGACCCGATCCTTCGGCCCGAACAGTGAGAAGCAGGCGTTGAAGATCGACTGCTTGGATCCGGAGCTGATCACGATCTGGTCGGGATCGACCGCCCGGCCATTGGACATATTCGAGAGCTGCTGCGCGATCCCCTTCCGTAGCTCGACGATGCCGACGTTGGGCGGGTAGCGGGTCATGCCCTTTTGTATCGCCTGGATTCCAGCCTGCGCCGCCGGAGTGGGCGTGTCGAAATCAGGCTCCCCGACGCCGAGATCGAGCACATCCTCGCCGGCGGCCTTGCGGCGTTTGGCCTCGTTGCTGATGGCAACGGTCTCGGAGGCCTTGAGCTGTTGAACGTTGATCGACAACGGATCTGGCATCGCTGCGTTCCGCGAATCGGGGGTCAGTGTGGGAGACCGGGGAAAAGTTTGTCTGCGGCGGGGCGATGTCAACCGCAGATTGTCTCGGCCTCAATCCCCTTGGAGCGCCTGCCTCACGGCCTTAGCTTCGTCGGGCGTACAACACACTTGCCCACCGGAGAGTCCGCCGTGCCTTCCTTCGAAGAACTCCACCTCACGCCAGCGCTCGCCGGAGCTCTCGAGGCGCTCGGCTGGAAGGCCGACGCACCGGAAGTCCGAGATGTCGCACCCACCGCGGCGCGCGGGCATAATCTCGTTGCGGTAACGCCGCCCGCACCCGCCTACGCCGCGCCGGCCCTCGCTGGAATCATGAGCCGGGTCGGCAACGGCAGCAGCACCCTCCTGCTTTCTCCTTCGAATCAGCTGGAAGAGTGGGGTGCCCTGGTTCACACACTGGCCCGGGACACTGCTCTACGCGTGCAGGTCGCCCACGGAACTGCTCGGGTCACGCGCCGCCTCCGGGCCGGCGCGGTCGACATGGTAGTTGCAACTCCGGAGACCGTCCTGGAGTTGCTGCGGCGTTCGGCGATCAGCATGGAAGCGGTTCGCAGCGTGCTCCTGGCATGGCCAGAGACCTGGAGCGATGAAGACAGCATTACCGCGCTCATGCAAGACTTGCCGAAAGATGCTCAGCGCCTGGTCTACACAGGATCGCGGGAACGGGCAGAGGCCCTGGTCGAGCGATACGCGCGTAAGGCGCTGACCGTGCAGCCTCCGCCTTCTACCGGGGCGGCAGGACCGGTGCGCACTGTCAGCGTTCCCTGGGCCCGCCGAGTCCCTGCCCTGGCAGATCTCATCGAGCTGCTGGATCCATCCTCTCTCGCGATATGGACGGCGGATCTGGGACATCACGCCGAGATCGCTCAGGCAGTCGAGCTGGCCGAACCGGACGTTCGTCTGGTGACAGGTGATGTTCCGGTGGCAGGGACGGTTATTGCTTTCGATCTGCCCAGCGAGGAGCGGCTGCGACAGCTACTGGGAGCAGGAGAGGTGGTGCTGCTGGTGCCCCCGGGCAGCGAGAGCTACGTCGCTCGCATCGCCGAGCCACGGCGGCCAATTCAGCTACCAGGCTTGGTGGACACGGTCTCGGCCGCGGTTGCCGCCCAGCGGTCGACCATCATGAAGGTGATGGCGAGCGGCACACCAGAGCGCGCGCTGCTCATCCTGGCGCCGCTGTTCGAGCGCTATGATCCAGCGGCGGTCGCCGCGGGACTGTTCGACCTCTGGACTCGCGGGTCACCCGAGCCGGTGCAGGCTCAGTCTTCGGTTCCGGCGAGCGCTACCGCCAAAGTCTATGTGGGGGCTGGGAAAAAGGATGGGGCCACGGCGAACGATCTGGTTGCAGTCTTGACCAAGGAGCTCCGCGTGGACCGTGGGAATATCGGGCGGATCGAGCTCCGTGACGCCTATTCGCTGATCGAGGTGCCGGCGCAGGATGCGGAGAAGATTGCCCTGGCTCTCAACGGAGTGACGATACGAAGGCGGCGAGTCACGGCTCGAGTAGATCGCGGTCCCAGCCGTCCGCCGCGTCGCGAGGGCGGCACTGCTGGTCGTTCAGCTCGGCCGCGCTAGACTCGTCACCGTTTCTTATTGAGCAGATCCCGAAGATTACGGCTGGCCCGGAACGCGGGAACGCTGGACGCTTTGATATTGAGGGCTTTTCCGGTCCGGGGGTCTCGCCAATCCCGGGCCGCTCGCTTCCGCACCTCGAAGCTTCCGAATCCCGAAATCGCAACCTTTCCGCCCCGCTTGAGCTCGGAGGTAATCAGTCCGGCGGGCGCGAAGAACAGGTCGGTGATCTCGTTGGCCTTGGCCTTGGTGACACCCAGCTGCTTGGCCACGGCGGACACGAGATCCTGCTTGTTCACGCGAACTCCTTCTGGTGCGGAAGAAATCAGATCGGCGGACGAATATCGTCCCACGAGTGAAGTGCCCGCAAGATGCCTGGAGTTTCTTGGGCGGGCTCATACATTTGCATCCCTCCAACCCAACTGACCGGAGTAGCGATGAATTACGGGATGCACCCCGGATGGATCGAGGTGATCAGCGGCGTCATGTTCAGCGGCAAGAGCGAGGAGCTGATCCGGCGCGTCCGCCGAGCCACGATTGCCCGTCGAAGGGTGCAGGTATTCAAATCGCATCTCGATAGCCGGTACACCGGCCTGTACAGCGTCTCCAGTCACAACGGAACCGAGGTGGAGGCGAGTCCGGTGGATTCCGCCGCCGAAATATTCCGGCTGGTGCGTCCCGATAGTCAAATTGTCGCGATCGATGAAGCCCAGTTTCTGGACCCGAACATCCTGAAGGTCGCGTCGTTGCTGGCAGGCCGAGGCGTACGTGTCATTCTGGCGGGCACGGATACCGACTTCCGGGGAGAGCCGTTCGGGTCGATGGGTGACCTGATGGCGATGGCCGAGCTGGTGGATAAGCTGCAGGCGATCTGCGTGATCTGCGGTGATCCCGCGTGTCGCAATCAACGGCTGATCGATGGCGAGCCGGCCCGCTACGACTCGCCGACGATCATGATTGGTGGGCGTGAGAGCTACCAGGCCCGGTGCCGGCATTGTCACAAGGTGCCGAGGACCGACGAGGATCAGGGAGCGTTGTTGTGAAGAAGTCTAGAGTCTAGAGTCTAGTGTCGAGGGTGGTTATTCAGGTCTAGAGTCTAGAGTCGATGAATTAGGTCGAGAGTCGAAGGTGATTCAGTCGAAAGTCTAGGGTCGAGAGTCTAGGGTCTAGGCGAGCGGCGCGACTTTGGTCCAACAGGCAGGAAACAGGGCGTGCTCCGGAACTCCAATACCCGACACTTCATCAGCCCGGCTTTGGAGCAGGAGTGGGAGACTTCAGGAAACTGGAGGTGTGGCGGAAGTCTCAACGCCTCGTCTCCTCAATTTACCGCTTAATCGGCACCCTGCCGAGCGCCGAGCGATACGGACTCACCTCTCAGATGCGCCGAGCGGCGATCTCTGTCTCTGCAAACCTAGCAGAGGGCTGTGGACGAATGGGAGATGCTGAACTGAAACGATTTTTACGCATCAGCCTTGGCTCACTCGCAGAGCTCGAATGCGAGCTTCTTGTGGCAAGCGATCTACAGTACTTCACGGATCAAACATCATCTGAGGTTATGAAGGAAGTTCATTCGATTCGAGGTATGCTTCAGAGTCTACATAGAGCACTTCCGTAGAGCCCGGCTCTCGACCCTAGACTCTCGACCCTTGACCTGAACTCTCGACCCTCGACCCTAGACTCTTGACCTTATCAATCGCCCTCACCGGAAACATCGGCGCCGGAAAATCAACGGTGGCCGAATTGTTCCGGGTCTGGGGGGCCACCATCATCGATGCGGATCAGCTGGTCCGGGAAATCCAGGCGCCGGGCCAACGGGCACTGGCAGACATCGAGGCAGAGTTTGGTAAGGAGGTGATCGCAGCCGACGGAACGCTCGACCGGGCGGTGCTTCGGGCCAGAGTCCTCGACGATGCCGGAGCCTTGGCCAAGCTCAACCGCATCGTCCATCCGGAAGTTCACCGGCGGCGCGTGCAGCTGCTGGACCAGGCTCGAGCGCGGGGCGACCGTATCGTCATCAGCGACATTCCGCTGCTGTTCGAGGTGGACGATCCGTCGTCCTTCGATGCCGTGATCCTGGTGGACGCACCAGAACCGCTCAGGCGAGCGCGGCTGCTGGCCTCGCGACCTCTCAGTCAAGCGGAAGTCGACCGGATGCTCGCGGCACAGCTTTCATCGAATCTCAAGCGAGCCCGGAGCGACTACATCATCGAGAACACAGGTGACCGTGCTGCGCTCGAGCGCGCCGCCCGCGTAGTGTGGCAGAAGCTTACTGAACGCGCTTGACCTCTCTCGCTGCTCCGCCTATCCTCCCTCGCGCAGCCCCAACAGGAGAGCGCGGTGTCGAACGTACCAGACGACCTGGTCTATACCGCCGAACATGAGTATGTGGCCCGAACCGACGATGCTTCCGTCGTGCGCATCGGTATCACGGACTACGCTCAGAGTGAGTTGGGGGACGTCGTCTTCGTCACGCTTCCGAAGCCAGGCGAGCGTCTCAGCTCGCACCAGTCGTTTGGGTCGATCGAGGCGGTCAAGGCGGTCTCTGAGTTGTACAGTCCCCTGGCCGGAGAGGTCGTGGAGATCAACACCGGGTTGGATGCGGATCCCGCTGTTGTCAACCGCGACCCATATGGTGAGGGGTGGATGGTCAAGCTCCGTATCTCGGGACCGGGTGAGCTGAAATTACTGCTGACATCGACCGCGTACCGGGCACATATAGGGGAGTGACTGCAGCTCGATGCGGCGTTCTTGTCAGCTCAATACATCAATGAAAATCAGGCCCGATTGATTCGGCCTCGAGAGCATGCTCTCGGGGCCTTTCATTTGGCATGCTGGAGGAGTGGGTCCAACCGATGACCAACGTTCTGTCCCGCAGGACCAATACCGAAACGCTCGACGTTCTCCACCCATCCCATTTCGCCTACCGCCACATCGGACCACGGCGAGCCGATGCGAATGAGATGCTGGATCTGCTTGGTTACGAGTCGCTCGACAGCTTCATCGATGCGGTGGTGCCGGACGAGATCCGGCTCCGAAGACCTCTCGCTCTGCCACCTGGACGCAGTGAGCGCGAGGTGCTCCAGGCCCTGCGCGGTCTGGCGGGCATGAACCGGGTGTTCCGGAGCTACATCGGGATGGGGTACGCCGGCTGCTTCACGCCGCAGGTCATTCAACGGAACGTGCTGGAGAACCCCGGCTGGTACACAGCCTACACTCCATACCAGGCCGAGATCGCGCAGGGCAGGCTGGAGGCCCTCCTCAACTTTCAGACCGTAGTCTCGGACCTCACAGGGCTCGAGATCGCGAATGCCTCATTGCTGGACGAGGCGACGGCTGCCGCAGAGGCGATGAACCTGAGTCTCACGGTCAGCAACACCAAGACTACCCCCGTCTACCTGGTGGACGAGCGCTGCCACCCACAGACGATCGCCGTCGTCCGCACCCGAGCGGAAGCCCGCGGCATGCAGGTGAGCGTCGGAGACGCCGCCGCATTCACGTTCGGCGACGGCGTGGTGGGAGCGCTGGTCCAGTACCCTGCCACCGATGGCGAGGTGCGGGATTTTAGAAAGCTCTGCGAGAAGGCGCATGCGGCGCAGGCGCTCGTGACCGCTGCCACTGACCTTCTGAGTCTCACGCTGCTCACGCCGCCGGGAGAATGGGGAGCGGACATCGCGGTCGGCAACAGCCAGCGGTTTGGCGTCCCCATGGGGTACGGTGGGCCGCACGCTGCCTTCTTCGCCACCAAGGATGCCTATAAGCGCTTCCTGCCGGGGCGCATCATCGGACTATCGAAAGATCGCGACGGGAGACCGGCGCTTCGTATGGCGCTCCAGACCCGAGAGCAGCACATCCGGCGCGACAAGGCGACCAGCAACGTCTGCACGGCGCAGGTGCTCCTCGCGGTCATGGCCAGCATGTACGCGGTATATCACGGTCCCTCCGGCCTCCGGCGAATCGCCGAGCGAGTCCATACGCGCACTGTACTTCTGGCGAATGCCTTGCGTCGGCTCCGCTACCGTGTGGTACACGAGGCGTTCTTCGACACCGTGTGCGTCGAGGTGGAGGGCTGGGCCCTGCCCCGGCTGCTCGATGCCGCGCGGGTGCGCAACATCAACCTTCGCTCGCTCTCGCCTACCCGGCTCTGCATCGCCCTCGACGAGACCGTCACGCTCGGCGATCTGGCTGATCTGATCTCCATCTTTTCGTTGAACGAGGCACTCCCGTTCATGATGGATGACATCGGTGTCAAGCGCGATCGGGCGATCCCCGCGTCTCAGGCACGGACCAGCTCGTTCATGGAACATCCGGTCTTCCACCGGCACCACTCCGAGACCGAGATGTTGCGGTACATCAAGCGGCTCGAAGCCCGCGACCTGTCGCTCACTTCCGCGATGATCCCGCTGGGCTCCTGCACCCTCAAGCTGAACGCGACGACGGAGATGATGCCGGTAAGCTGGCGCGAGTTCAACCGGCTCCATCCCTTTGCGCCGCGCGACCAGGCCGCCGGCTATCAGCTTCTCTTCAGCCAGCTCGAGTACCAGCTCGCCGAGATCACGGGATTCGCCGCGGTCTCGCTGCAGCCCAATGCTGGATCACAGGGCGAGTACGCCGGCCTGCTGGTCATCCGGGCCTATCATCACTCGAGAAAAGAGCCGCACCGGACCACCTGTCTCATTCCCCAGTCCGCGCACGGGACCAACCCTGCCAGCGCCGTGATGGCCGGCATGCAGGTAGTCGCAGTAAAGAGCGACGCCCGAGGAAACATCGATGTCGAGGACCTTCGAGCCAAAGCAAAGGCGCATGCGAACACCCTGGCGGCGCTGATGGTCACCTACCCGTCGACTCACGGTGTCTTCGAGGGCTCCATCCGGGAGATCTGCCGGATCGTGCACGAGCATGGCGGGCAGGTATACATGGATGGCGCCAACATGAACGCGCAGGTAGGACTCTGCCGGCCGGGAGACATTGGAGCCGACGTTTGCCACCTCAACCTCCACAAGACTTTCTGCATCCCGCATGGTGGCGGTGGACCGGGAATGGGTCCCATCGGGGTGGCGGCACACCTGGCCCCATTTCTCCCAGGACACCCGGTGGTCGATCTCGATCATGACCTCGCTTGCGGCACCATCTCGGCGGCGCCCTGGGGGAGTGCGGCGATCCTGCCGATCTCATGGGCCTACATCGCGCTGATGGGATACGATGGTCTTACGGAGGCAACCCGCATCGCGATCCTCAGCGCGAACTATGTCGCGCGGCGGTTGGCCGACCACTACCCGCTGCTGTACACCGGGCAGAACGGGCTGGTGGCGCACGAGTGCATCATCGACACGCGGCCATTCAAGGCATCCGCCGGTGTGGACGTGGAGGACATCGCGAAGCGGATCATCGATTACGGCTTCCACCCACCCACGGTCTCCTTTCCGGTCGCCGGGACACTGATGATCGAGCCCACCGAAAGTGAGTCGAAAGAGGAGCTCGACCGGTTCTGCGACGCACTGATCGCTATCCGAGGCGAGATCCGGGAGATCGAAGAGGGCCGGGCCGACCGGGCGAATAATCTGTTGAGCAACGCGCCCCATACGCTGGAACAGGTCATCTCTGATTCCTGGGACCGCCCCTACCCTCGTGAGCGAGCGGCCTATCCCACCCAGTCGGTCCGCGAATACAAGCTCTGGCCAACAGTGGGCCGGATCGACAGCGCGTTCGGCGATCGCAACCTGGTGTGCAGCTGCCCGCCGCTGGAGGCCTATGGAGCTGTCTAGAGCAGCTGAAACACATGTCGCCCTGAGCGAAAGGGAACCTGAGAGTCAGTGGCAGCTCTGGCTCGACGACCTTCCTCGTCCGGGCTGGGCGAACATGTCGATCGACCAGACCCTGCTCGAGCGAGCCGATCAGCTGGCGGAGAGCTGGCTCAGACTGTATCAGTGGGAACCGCACTGTCTCTCCTTCGGCCGCAACGAGCCCGCCCGTACTCGCTATAGTGTCGAAGCCATCCGGGCGCTCGGGCTGGACACTGTACGGCGTCCCACCGGCGGTCGTGCCGTATTGCACAGTCGCGAGCTGACCTATGCTGTGGCCGCCCCGATAGGACGGTTCGGTTCACTGCGGGACGCCTACCAGAAGATTCACCAGATGCTTGCCGATGCTCTGAGCCTGCTCGGTGCCAAGGTTTTCCTGGCCCCAAGGAAGCTCACCCCTCCCGTCGGCGCCGGGGCTTGCTATTCACATGCAGCCGGCGGCGAGATCATGTCATCCCAGGGAAAAGTTGTGGGCA
Organism: uncultured Gemmatimonadales bacterium; assembly: GCA_963751925.1. GTDB lineage: Bacteria > Gemmatimonadota > Gemmatimonadetes > Gemmatimonadales > GWC2-71-9 > CAVVWJ01. Next base: position 164,998 of record CAVVWJ010000001.1, read on the forward strand.
GTGCGCAGTACCGACACGGTCGTGGCCTGCTTCAGCACGGTTCGATTCTGCTGGAGGACGATCAACGAGGTGTCCACGCCGTGACAGTTGGAGCTGACAGCTCGGCTGTCCTGGGTGCTCCCCTGGCTCGGGTGCTGGGACGCTCGATCACGCCCGCACAAGTTTGTTCCGCAATCGGCATGGCTGCCGCAACCTGCTGGGAGGGACCCTGGGACAACAGCCCGGATAGCGTGGGTATCCTGCAAGAGGCCTCGCCACACTTTCCCCATTTCGGCTCGGAGGCGTGGACCTGGTCGAGGTGAAGGCAGTACATTCCGTTCCACCCCAACTCATCATCAGACCCGGAGCTTTCGTGACGCGATTGCGGCCACGGATGGGCATCGTTGCGGCACTGGCGGCTCTCTTCCCGCTGCCCTCGGCCGCCCAATCAAACCAGGATGCCGGCTCCAGCATCACCATCGTCACCGGCCAACTCGCGACACTGCCAATACCGACCCTGATGGAGGGGCCCGCGGCAAACGTCGCCAACTTCGAGCTGGCCGATCAGCTCTTTCTTCGCTTGGCGGGACTCAGTCCGACCTTGCTCACGGCAGGTGACCGGAACTTCGTTCCGCTGCTGGCGCGCTCGTGGACCCGCGTCGATTCCCTCACCCTCGCCTTCGATCTCGATCCGAGGGCGCGGTGGCAGGACGGCGTTCCAGTGACCGCCCGAGATGTCGTGTTTACGTTCGGCCGAGCCCGTAACCGGAGCATCGCGCCGAAGCTCGCCGAGCTTCTCCGTCATATCACCTCCGTCACCGCCGAAGGAGAACGGCGGGTTCTCTTTCGGTTCAGCCATGCATATCCGGAACAGGTGTACGACGCCACTTTCCACGTCGCACCCTTGCCGGCCCACTTACTCGACTCGATCCCTCCGACAGAGCTGGGTCGTTCCCAATTCGCCAGCCATCCCATCGGCAGTGGGCCCTACCGCCTGGTGCGCACGGTAGCAGGGCAGTTCGCTGAGTTGACCGCGAACCCTGACTTCTTCCTCGGGCGGCCCAAAATTCAGCGTGTGATCATCCGTCTGGCCGCCGATCCGGACGCCCGGGTAAATCTTTTGCTGAGCGGTGAGGCGGACGCGACCGACAATATCCCGCCGCCGCTGGACAACCAGCGTCGGGTGGCAGCCGATTCGAATCTGCGTCTGGTCCCGGTTCCCTCCCCCACTGTTGGCTTTCTTCTCTTCAACCAGCGGGACCCAAGAGACTCGTCCCGAGCTCATCCCATACTCGGGGATCTCCGCGTGCGCCGGGCCATCACGCTCGGCCTGGACCGCCGACTTCTCGTGCGCGCGGTCTTTGGTTCGTTTGGTGAGGTGCCATACGGCCCAGTCTCGCCCGTGTTGTGGATACGTCATCGATCGCCCCGGCCGGAGCAGGCCAATCCAGCCGAGGCACGCCGACTGCTCGGCGCAGCCGGCTGGCGAGATACCGATGGTGACGGGACGCTCGACCGGAACGGCAGCCCGCTCCGCCTGACATTGATTCTCCCCAACACCAGCGGTATTCGGAGGCAGATGTCGCTCTTGATCCAGGAGCAACTGCGTCAGATCGGGATAGCGCTCGATATTCAGCAGATGGAAGGGCCGGTTTGGAACGAACGCCGCACTGCCGGGAAGTTCGACATCGATTTCACCGCGATGACTCAGGACCCGTCTCCCTCGGGAATGACCCAGAGCTGGATGTGCTCGGGCGGAGGAAACGTGGCGCACTACTGTAACCGGGCAGTCGATTCCTTGATGGAGAACGCAGTGCTCGGGCTGCAGGATCCCGGAGCGCTGTGGGTGGCAGCCCTCCGCCGGATCGAGGCCGACGCGCCGGCAACGTTCCTTTACGCACCGACGTATGTGTATGCGGTGAGCCGTCGCTTTCGAAATGTGGTGATTACACCGGAATCTTCCTGGCTTCGGCTGCGTGAATGGTCGGTGGGAGCACCGCCGCGCCCAACATCGCCAGGCAAATAGGTGAGCGGCTGGCTACTGCGGCGCGGGCTTCAGGGGATGGTCACGTTTGCGGTGGCCCTCGGGCTGCTCTTTTTTCTAATGCGGGCTGCGCCGGGTGATCCGCTCTCCCGGCTGAGCGAGAGTCGACCGCTTTCTCCCAGGGAGATTGCCGTGCTCCGGTCCCGCTATGGGTTGGACCAACCGCTCGGAACCCAACTGAACTCCTTCCTTCGGGGGCTGGTGCACGGCGATCTCGGTGTCTCGATCGAGTACGACCAGCCTGTCACTTCGCTCATCCGTGAGCGCCTCCCGGCGACGCTGCTGTTGGGCGGCAGCGTTCTCCTCCTCAACTTTACGGTGGGACTCTGGCTCGGTGTGCGACAGGCGGTTCGACGGCACCATCGCGAGGACCGGTGGCTGACCACCCTTTCGCTCACCGGCTACGCAATGCCGTCCTTCTGGCTGGGGCTCATCCTGGCCTGGTTCGTCGGCATCAAGCTGAGGCTCCTGCCGGCAGCCGGGATGCAGGATCCCCTGCTCAGCGCGGACGCCAGCCTGCTACACCGAGGGTGGGACGTGCTGCGGCACCTCCTCCTTCCTGCGCTCACCCTTTCCGTCGTCAGCATTGCGGCCACGATGCGCTATCAGCGGAGTGCGATGCTCGAGGTACTGCGGCTTCCGTATATCCTCACCGCTCGGGCCAAGGGTCTCGATGATCAGACGATTATCTGGCGCCACGCCTGGAGAAACGCGCTCTTTCCGGTGATTACTCTCTTTGGCATCTGGCTTCCGATTCTGGTCAGCGGATCGGTGTTTGTCGAGGCGGTGTTCGCCTGGCCAGGACTCGGCTCACTCGCAGCCGCAGCCGTGGGAAGCCGGGACTACCCATTGCTCATGGGTGCATCACTCCTGGTTGCAGCGCTCGTGGTGCTGGGTGGATTCATCACTGATGTCGCATACGCTCTGCTGGATCCTCGAGTTCGCTACTCGTGATCGGTCCCACTGACGCCCTGGCAACGACCTGGAGAAATCCAAATGGACGCGCGGGTGCTCTGCTGCTCCTTGTCATCGTCCTCACCGCCGTGATTGGACCCTCGTTTCTTCCCGACCCACTGGCCCAGCCTGACATTCTGTCGGGAAGTCTCCCACCAGGGTTGGGGCATCCGTTCGGTACCGACCAGCTCAATCGAGACATTCTGGCGCGGGTGGTCACGGGAGCTCGGATCTCGCTGAGCGTTGCCCTGCTGGCAGTCGCCTTATCGGTGACCCTGGGCGCAGCGGTAGGACTCATCGCGGGGTACTGGGGCGGTGCCATCGATGCCGTGCTCATGCGAATGGTGGATGGCGCACTCGCTATTCCGCGTTTGTTCATTCTTCTGCTAGTGCTGGCGACGTGGGAACGAGTTCCGGTCGGGGCGTTGATTCTCTTTATCGGCATCACCGGATGGTTCGCGACAAGTAGACTGATCCGGGGTGAGGTGCTCCGCCTTCGCGAAGAAGCCTACATCAGGGCCGCGGAGGCGCTCGGCGCCAAGCGTCGACGCATTATCTTCCGGCATCTGCTTCCCAACGCGCTCGGCCCATTGCTGGTGGCGGCGACGCTGGGTGTCGGCGACGTCATCCTTCTCGAGGCAGGTCTGTCGTTTCTCGGCCTCGGGATCCAGCCGCCGACCCCTTCCTGGGGAGGTATGATCCTGGATAGCAAAGAAGTGCTGGTGAGCGCGCCGTGGGTGGGCCTTTTCCCCGGGCTCGCGATCCTGATCACCGTCCTGTCCGCCAACCTCATCGGCGACGCACTGCGCGACGCCGTCGATCCCCGGAACGCATGAGCCGAGTGCTCGAGGTCAGCAACCTCCGCGTCTCATTTCCTGACGCCGACCGTCACCGATTCTGCCCGGTAGACGGCGTCAGCTTTTCGCTCGAGCGCGGGGAAACCCTCGCCCTCGTCGGTGAGTCAGGATCGGGGAAAAGTCTCACCAGTCTGGCGCTGCTCCAACTAGTGCCACCACCAGGGCGGGTGGAGCCCGGAAGTACCATACGGCTGGGTGACACCGACGTCCTCGCTCTCAAAGGCGAGGCATTGCGCAAGATTCGGGGACGTCGCATCGGCATGATCTTCCAGGACCCGATGACGAGCTTGAACCCCGTGTTCACCGTCGGCGATCAGATCATGGAAGGGATTCGCGCCCACTTCAAAATTTCTCGGGCCGAGGCTCGAGAGCGCGCCCACCGGCTGCTCCAGGAAGTTGGCATCTCAGATCCGGGTGAGCGCCTGAACGCCTACCCTCACCAACTGAGCGGCGGCATGCGCCAGAGGGTGATGATCGCCATCGCGCTCTCGGCTGAACCGGAGATTCTGGTGGCAGACGAACCCACTACTGCCCTGGATGTGACGGTGCAGGCCCAGATCCTGGAGGTGCTCGACCACCTGCGCACCCAGCGCGGTATGGCAGTCCTCCTCATCACCCACGATCTCGGAATCGTGGCGGGCCGGGCGGACCGGGTCGCTGTCATGTACGCCGGGCAAATCGTCGAAGAGGCCTCCACCGATCAGCTATTCGCTAATCCGTCACACCCATACACTCAAGGCCTGTTCGCATCCGTCCCCCGGATCACCGGCCCGCGTCGCCGGCTCAATCCGATCGGTGGGACGGTTCCCGCGCCGACTGCGTGGCCAACCGGTTGTCGCTTCCGTCCCCGATGCCCCAAGGCGTTCGAGAAGAGCGAGCTGGAGCCTCCGCTGTTGCCGGTCGGGACAGGACATCGAATGAGGTGCTGGTTAGCTGAAAACCCAGCTGCCTCGCGCGAACCAGAGACGACGTTCGATGCACGCAGATAGAGTGCCGCTCCTGGCGGTGCGGAACCTGGTCAAGTACTACCAGGCGGGCGGCCTCTTCGGCCGGTCTGCTCCACCGGTACGAGCGGTGGACGGCGTATCGTTCGAGGTGGGACGGGCCGAGACTCTGGCACTGGTCGGCGAGTCCGGCTGCGGCAAATCATCAGTGGGACGCACGATTCTCCGTCTGCAGGAGCCGACCAGCGGAGAGGCGCTGTTCGAAGGGACAGACGTGTTCTCTCTCGACCGGCACGCCTTGCGCTCTCTCCGTCGCAAGATGCAGATCATCTTTCAGGATCCCTACAGCTCGCTCAATCCTCGTATGAGTGTCGGCGCTGCCATCGCCGAGGGAATCGAGATCCACCGCTTGGCTCCGCGAGCGGAGATCGGGTCCCGTGTGGCCGCGTTGTTGGCGGAAGTAGGGCTGGACCCGGGCTACGCTCGGCGATATCCCCATGAGTTCTCCGGGGGACAGCGGCAGCGCATTGGCATTGCCCGGGCGCTGGCGGTGCAGCCTTCATTCATCGTCTGCGACGAACCCGTCTCCGCCCTGGATGTGTCGGTGCAGGCTCAAGTCCTCAATCTCCTGTCCGACCTTCAGCAGCAGCGCGGGCTCTCGTATCTCTTCATCGCGCACGATCTAGCCGTCGTACGCCAGATCGCTCACCGCATTGCCGTGATGTACCTGGGACGGATCGTCGAGGAAGGCGATACCGACCAGCTGCTCTCGAACCCGCGGCATCCGTACACCGTGGCCCTTCTCTCCGCCGTGCCCGAGCCGGACCCAACGGCTCAGAAGGATCGCATCGTACTGCGCGGTGATCTTCCCAGCCCTTCGAAACCGCCACCAGGATGTCCATTCCACACCCGATGCTTTCACCCGCTGAAGAATGAACGCTGCGCCACGGAGGTGCCGCTGCTCCGTCCAGTCCAGGGTGTCGTGGCGGCTTGCCACTATGCCGAAAGCACCCCTGCACCATCCGAGGTCGCCGGCGTCACCACTTCGTGACCTCGCTCACGGCTCGGCAGTCCTCCCATGGCGATGTTCCATCCTCCGGACAGACAATCAAACCCGTTCAGGGGTGATAACATGACCGACAAGAAGGACATGGCCACCGAGGGAGTTGCGGATCGGCTCAAGGGCGCAGCCAAGGAAGTCGAAGGAAGGGCACGAAATGCGGTTGGGGGCGCCACTGGAAACACCGGCGAGCAGCTGAAGGGGAAGGCACAGGAGATCAAAGGGAAGCTGCAGCAGGAAGGCGGCAAAGCAAAACAGCGGCTCGATCCGAATCCTGGCGTAGATGACGAATAAGATGGGACAGAGGCCGCCTGGGAATTCCCCAGGCGGTTTTTTTATCGGGCCTCGGAGGCCATCAACTCGGTTTTGAGACGGCGGAGTGCCTGGCTTCGAATCTGGGAGACGCGGGACTCACTCACGTTGAGTACCTCGCCCACCTGGCGCAGGTTCAATTCCTCATAGTAGTACAGAGCCAACACACGGCGCTGCTGCTCGGGCAGCCGCGAGATGAGCTGCTGCATCTGGGCAACGTGCTCTGAATCGACCAGGTGCTGAGTCGGCAGCGTCGCCGAAGGGTCGGCGTGATTCTCAGAATCTTTCGATACCCTCGTGCCTCGCGATGAGCTGGAAGCATCCGGCTCGGCGTACACGCCCACTGTGTCTCTCCACTTCCAGAAGGTCTGTAAATCGATCCCCAAGCGATCGGCAATCTGGGCCGGAGATGGCGAGCAGCCCAACTCCGCTTCCAGCTCGGCCGCGACCGCCTCGATTTTTCTGCGCTTCACTCTGACAGAACGGGGGGTAGAATCCCGGCTTCGCAAGTCATCCAGAATCGAGCCGCGGATGCGGAGGACAGCATAGGTGCTGAACGCCAGTCCTCGAGAGAGATCGAAACTGTCCAGGGCCTTCATCAATCCGAGCGCGCCAGCGCTGACCAGCTCACCGATCTCGATAGATGGAATACGACGCGAGACTTCCCGCGCGACGTGATGTACCAAGCCGAGGTGACGCGCCAACAGCTGGGCCCGTGCCTCGGGGTCGCCGGCAGAGCGGTAGCGCTCCCACAGATGATCGGTCCTTGCCTGCGTGTCGGACGTCGGAATGGCAGTCACACCGGACTCCCGGAGCTGTTCTGGGACAGCGGCATTGCGTGATCCGTGTCGGAGTTCTAGGGGAGGCGGGATACTCGGATGGCCTGATACGGTGGCCGCGGTGAGTGTCCCGGCAAAGTCGGTAAGCTTGGAAGGCAACGGCTGTACCAGCCGCCGATCCAACGGGGGTCAGCGCCTTCGATTCAGCTTGCGATGAATCGGCTATATGATGACGTGTTATGCGGTTGGCCGCTCTGCTTCGACTACTTTATGCGGGGGGAGCGTGCAAGAGATTTCCTGGCCCGATCCAGCCTTCAGGCCAAGCACCGGGCGAAACGGCGGCAGTTATCGGCAAGTTGCAGGGGGCTCTTCAGCTACTTGAAAGGTGCAGTCGTTGGTCAGGCCATCCGGGCCACCGCGGGACCGTCGAGGCCGGGTTCTCTTCCTCTTTCCTCGTCCACGAAGACGAGAGCGCGGCCGCGCTCGACCACAGCGGTCAGCGCCTGATGTACCTCCGGAGAGATGACACTCCCGATGAGCTCGTGCATGCGCTCGACCGCCAGCTCAGGCGCCAGCTGTTCCCGGTACGGACGCGCGGTCGTGAAGGCATCGTACACTTCGGCGGCGCCGATCAGTCTGGCTCCCCAGGGAATCGCCTCGCCCAAGAGCCCATCTGGGTAGCCAGTACCGTCCCAGCGCTCGTGATGGCTTCGCACGAAGGCGCTTACCCCGCTCAGGTGTGGCAGTGGCGCGAGGATTTGCGCGCCCACAACCACGTGCCGCTTCATCTGCTCGAACTCCGCCGGACTGAGGGACCCCTCCTTGGCCAACACTTCTTCGGGGACACAGATCATTCCGATGTCGTGCACGCGCCCAGCCTGCCGCACCATCTCCACCTCTTCGTCGGTTCTCCCCGTTTCCGCGGCAAGCGAAGCCGCCAGCTGCGCGACTCGGAGTGAGTGGCCGGCATACCAGCTATCCTGGGCTTCCACCACACAGACAAGGGCCTCGAGGGTCGCCACGGAAAGATCTTCGACCTTGGCCCGCTCGCGTCCGAGCTCAGCGCCAAGGTTCACGAGCTCCTCTCTCAGGAGGTGGGCCGCGCCTCGATCCCGTATCAGCTCCTCGCGGCGGCGGAGTGCCCGCTGGACGGCGGCTTCCAGGAGAGGCATCTCCAGTGGCTTGGCCAGGTAATCCATCGCACCATACTGGAGATATCTGACCGCATCAGTTACGTCTGGCACTGAGCTCAGCACTACAATGGCGAGGTAGGGATCGCGCGCAAGCGCACGGGAGAGAAGTTCGCCCGTCCCGCTCCCGAAGATACGGGCCTCCGATATCATGCACCCGATCTTCTGACGCGCGAGAATGCCAAGAGCTTCTTCGGAGGAACTGGCTGTCACCGCTTCGTAGCCCCTGTGCGTGAGGTGCGCCTCGACGGCGCCTCGTGCCTTGGGCTCATCGTCCACGACCAATACCCGATCGGCCACTCTGACCGTCAGCATGCGTCCTCTCGACCGGATTTCGCGCGCCCACGGCGGCGAAACGCCAGTGTAAATGTGCGGGGATTCGAAGGAAGCATCGGCCGAGGATCAATTTCCTTGAGTTGCGGAGCCACGTCAGGCGGCAGGCTTGCGTCAAGGGGTAGCCCATGCCAGGTCGTCGCGTTAGTATGCTGAAAGACGCGGTTCATCCAATCCGGGATGCGGAAGTAAAGAATCGCGCTCGTCGCACCGAAAACTTCACGTAGCCCAGATGATCACAGACGGGCTGTCGCCACGATCGTCCGGCGCCGGTACCAAGTTCTGAGAGGACAGGATGCCGGATTCCAATGAGCGCCGCACGATGATCGCCGTCGAGCCCGAACGGCTGCGCCAGATTTCCGAGCGCCTCGAGGATGGCTTTTACAGTCAGGCGCCTGCCGCCGGGCGGATCGCCGCCGCGGTTCTGGCTGACGTCAGAAACCTCGACCAGGACTCTCCCGTAGTTCCCCGCTAGAACTCCATTCGATCGTTCGCGGCTCGACTTCGCCGAGCTGAGGGCATGAGCACGACCCAACGATTTACCCAGGTAGACGCCTTTACCGACAGCGCCTTTGCGGGCAATCCGGCAGCAGTGTGCCTGCTCCCTGCCGCCCGTGATGAGCGTTGGATGCAGCTCGTCGCCCGCGAGATGAATCTGGCTGAAACCGCCTTTCTCACCCGCCGCCCCGAAGGCTTCGATCTTCGCTGGTTTACTCCGGCGGTCGAGGTCGACCTCTGCGGTCACGCAACGTTGGCGAGCGCCCACGCGCTGTGGGAAGAAGGTGCGGTAGTGGCTGGGGAGCGGATCCACTTTCACACCAGAAGCGGCGTCCTGCTGGCGACTCAGGATCAGGGTCTGATCTGGCTCGACTTTCCGGCAACCCCCGCCACCACGTGCCCGGCTCCTGCCGAACTGACGAAGGGGCTCGGCGCCACCACCCGCTATGTGGGCCGAACCACATTTGACTACCTGGTCGAGCTCGAATCAGCCGAGGCAGTCCGGTCGATAGTGCCTGACTTCGCGGCACTGGGGCAGCTGCCGGTCCGGGGGATCATAGTGACAGCGGCCTCAGACGACCGTCAGTACGATTTTGTCTCGCGTTTCTTTGCTCCCGCCGCCGGCATTCCGGAAGACCCGGTGACCGGCTCGGCGCACGCCGGACTGGCGCCGTACTGGGCCGCGCGTTTGGGCCGAGATAAGCTGGTGGGTTACCAAGCCTCGAGCCGAGGCGGTACGGTGCGAGTGCGTCTGGATGGCGAGCGGGTCCACTTGGGTGGGTACGCCATCACAGTCCTTCGCGGCGAGCTGCTGCATTAACAGCGTGGAGCCACTCCAGGCCTTCGAGATACTCGACCTCCGTGTCGGCCGGATTCTCCGAGCGGAACCCAACGACCGAGCCAGGAAGCCGGCTTACAAGCTGTGGATCGATTTTGGCCCGCTGGGGGAAAAAACCTCGAGCGCTCAGTTAGTCGCGCGATATCGGCCGGAGGAGTTGGAGGGGAGACTGGTAATCGGGGCGGTGAATCTGGGGGCCCGAAATATCGCCGGATTCGCGTCCGAGGTGCTGGTGCTGGGTGTACCTGATGCCGCGGGCGAGACGGTACTGCTTGCAGTGGAAAACGATGTGCCGCTGGGAGGCCGGGTCTATTGACCCGGCCTCCTATTCACTTCACTGACGAGTCGAATCTGCTGTAGCCGGCCGCACCACCAACCCGGTAACAGCCCCATCATTGGCCAGACTCCACTCGATGAGCATCCGGTGGCGCGACTTGTTGAACGAGGCGCTCCGGGTATAAACGTGGAACGGCTTGGCTTCGTTGACGCGCTCATCCACCTTCCCCTGCTCCGCTCCCAAATGCTGCACCGCCAGGCTGGCAAAGCTCGCCAGATCTCCTACACTGCCGAAGGTCTGCCGCATCTCCGGAGTAAACCGATCCCACAGCTTGTTGTAGTCGTTGCTGTAGAGCCAGGCGGTATACTGACGGCCTTGCTGCATCAGTTCGGGATTGGGTCGATCTCCACGGGGCGTGCACGCAGCGGCGATCACCAGGAGTGCCAGTACCAGTTTGGAGGGCATCACTCGTTCTCGGTCTTCTTCGCGCCGTTCGACTGCCAAAGGAGGTGAGGTCGAAATGCAGGCGGTGCCGGTCTCGCGCACGAAGATCAGATTCGATCCGGCATGCCTGGAGCCGACAGTATAACACTTTGGCAGGCTCCTGACGACAGCGGGGCTGCCTCAGGGAATCTGATATCGGTACAGCGAGGCGATCTTGATGGCTCGATAGAAGTTCCCCGGAGTGCCATCGTTCCGGATTATGGTTCCTTCCCATACCACCTCTCCCCGCGGATTCACTTCGGTAACGGTGCCGTGATTACTGTAGCCAATCACCGTGTTACCGTTGGCGAGACGCTGGACGGAACCGGTGTACGGTACCCAGAACGGGGGTGTGTGACGGTACTCCCATACCATATCCGCAGTTTTTGCCGTCGGATCGAGCCGGTACTCGACCGCGCGCGTCTCCGGTGGCGAATGCCGGCTGCCGTTGTCGTATACGAGCAGATTTCCGTTCGGCAGCACTCTCACTGAATGCTGAGCGCTGAAGCCTTTCAGCGGATCGTTTCTGATCGTGAACTGATTGTTGCGTCCACCGAAGCGCCATATGATGGCGCCCGTCCTGGCATCGATCTTGGTGATCTCTCCCATGTTCCGGTAGGAGACGATGTAGTTGCTATCGTGATCGAAGGTGATCGAGTTCGGGTGATCGAAGTCCCACAGCGTATCCCGTGGCGGCTCGATCCGATCGGCCCAGCTGAAGTGATCCCAGCCGTTGAGCACGGTGTCGACGGCGCCGTCTGGCCGCATGCGAACCAGCTGATGACCGGCAACAAGCGTGTCGGCTGGCCCACCCCAGCGCGAGAGGTTGGTGGGTCGGAGCTCGAAGGAGAAGAAGTGCGCAGCTTCGAGCACTGTGTCCCGGAAAGTCAGCAACAGCTCGTGATTGTCCGTGAACATTGGAGGAGGTGCGGCAAAGGTACGGACGATCTCACCGCTCGGTCGGAACTCCTGGTAGTACCCGGGGAATGGCATCCACCCGGGGGTGCGGCCCAGGTACGTTGTGAAGTCGCCATTCGGCTGCTGCTTCGTTTCGCCAGCGGGCAACTCGCCGGCAAACTCACGGTAGTACCGGAGCGTGCCGGCGGAGTCGAACGCCACCACAAACGATGTTCGCCCGGTGTCAGCCACGGCTGTGAGCACGTAGCCCGAGGTCGGTTTCCCGGTTACCCGCATGTGCATCGACTTCAAATACTCGGGCAACTCGCCAGTCGAGGCCTGGGCAGTATCCGACCGGGACAAACGGCCCGCTCGCACCGATTCGATCACATACGAGTACGGGATGGAGGGGCGGAGTCCCAGAATCGCGACCTGCTGCACGCCTGCGGAGTGGAGGAACGGCGATGACCGCGCCGGCTCATTCGGAGCCCAGTACGTTACTCGCGCAGAATCGAGGCCGGCCGCATCATAGGTGACGATGTTCGAGACGGCGTTGTAGGGATTAGGAGTGACAAAGAGCCGCCGCCCTGCGGTCACTCGTGCCGACAACGGCGAAGTCGATGGCGCCCCAGCGGCTGGGGCCACTGACGACGGTGCAGCCGACGTATTTGGGCGCGCACACGCCCACGACAAGCTCGCGGCAAGCAGAATCAGCAAGCTCGGCGCCCCGGAGCGCCCGGAAGACTGGATTGTTGCAGGCATATCAGCGCCACCAGGTTACTAACCCTCTCTAACGCCACCATGGCCCGTCAGGACATCCATTGTCAACATGAGAGGATGAGGATGGGGGAGACAGTGAGTTGGCTTACACAGGTAGATTGATGAAGGCGAACGGCACCGCGCCAAAAGGGGCGCGACTTGTGGGCGCGGGAGGATCTCTTCAATGACACATCCAGCCGAGGTGTGGCTTCGAGGGCCTGTCACCGGGATTCAGCCTTTGCTGCAGCCGGCCGCGCATGCCATCCTGCAGGTCGGTGAGGATGTGCTCCCGGTCGTGCAGCATCTCACTCCCGCCGAACTCTGGGCCCGGCCCGGAGGCGCAGCCGCGATCGGATTCCATCTGGCGCACCTGCCGGGAAGCCTCGACCGGCTTCTCACCTACTCCCGAGCACAAAGCCTCAGCCCCGATCAGCTCGCCAAGCTTGCTGCCGAACGCACAGCCCACGAGGACCGGCCAGACCTCAGTAGGTTGCTCGCGGCATTCTCAGATGGGCTGGATGCTGCAATCGAATATCTTCGGACCGTCCCGGCTGACACGCTCCTGCTCCGCCGGGAGGTCGGCCGGAAACGGCTGCCCTCGACGACGCTCGGACTCATTTTCCACGCCGCCGAACACTCATCGCGTCATGCCGGCCAGATCGTCACTCTGGCTCGGGTGGTGAACGCGGCTCCCTAGCCAGATAGACCTCCATTGGTGTGGATGGAAGGCGGGTTCATCTTTAGCCTATGCAGCGGATCGAGGCTGGTTACGCCCATTGCGCCATCTGTGGCGAGGTCATTCGACCGTCGGACGAAGCGCTGGTGACGCCGGATTTCCTGGCTGATGAAGCGGATCCTTTGTGGCGCTTCAACGACGCTCCCATGCATCGTGCCTGTTTCCTGGTTTGGGACCTCCGGAAAGAGTTTATCGCGCGATATAACCGGGCGGCCCGGCAGCTGGCGGCGCGGGACGGATCCTACCCTCGGATGACGAGCGAAGGCGACATCGTTCACGACTTACCTGGTGTACCCCGGCCATCATGATCTCAGCCCTCGAAGCACTCACCCGACTGTCAGAAGGAAACCGCAGATTCGTCGCGAACCTGCGCGGCTCAGATGAATTCCTGAGCCCGGCCAGACGGGCGCAACTCACCACCCAACAGCAGCCTTTTGCCATCATCCTGGGTTGCTCCGACTCGCGGGTTCCAGCCGAAATTGTGTTCGACCAGGGCTTGGGCGACCTCTTTGTGATCCGGGTCGCTGGCAACATCGTTGCTCCTTCCCAGGTCGGCAGCGTGGAGTTCGCGGCGGAGCGGTTCGGAACTCGACTGGTCGTCGTGCTGGGCCACTCGCAGTGCGGCGCCATCCTGGCGACGCTGGAAGAAATCCGGCGGCCTACTGAAACTCAGTCGCGCAACCTGCGGTCGATCGTGGACCGAGTGCGGCCCTCGGTGGAAAGCTTGCTGGAGACCGACCTACGGCACGATCTCGAGTCGCTGGTCAAAAAAGCTGTTCGGGTCAACATTCGGGCCTCTGCCAACCACTTGCGGCATGGGTCCGAGGTGCTCGAGCAGCTGATCCAGAACGAGAGGTTTCTGGTGGTCGGCGCCGAGTACTCCGTTGAAACCGGTGAGGTTGATTTCTTCGATGGCGTACCTGGGCGCGGCAAAGAGCGCAGTAACCGGTAGCGATGGCCTGGAAACGGTCTCTCCTGGCGTCCTTAACCGTGGTCAACGCATGCGGCGCCGGCTGGCACCGCGAGGATCCGAGCCCCACCAGTACCCTCCCACCGCGCCAGCAGGTCCAGATCTGGCAAGGCCAGAAGAACCGTGTGCTCCACTCTGTGGTTGTGAGCTCGGATTCTATCAGCGGAGTTCCCTACCAGAATCCCGCTGACTGCGACAGCTGTCGCGTGCACCTCGCACGGAACGCTGTTGATTCGATGCGCCTGGGCAACATGGGCAAGGGCGCGTTGAAGAGCATCGGCTTTGCCGCTGTCTTGATGGCTGCCGCCGCAGTCGTTCTGAGTCAAACCGTCGATAGAGACTGAGTGATTCTTGATCACGCTCGAAGCCGTCACTCTCGAACGTCATGGCATCCGCCTCGAGCCCCTCACGCCCGCCCACGCAGACGGGCTTCGGTCAGCGGCAGAGGACGGGAAGCTCTGGGAGCTCCGGTACACGTCGGTGCCGGAGCCGGAGCGTGTGGGCGGCTACATAGAGGCTGCGCTCGCCGGGCAACACGACGGTCACATGCTGCCTTGGGCCGTGCGTGAGCTCGGCAGCGGCGCCATCGTAGGAAGCACACGGTACCACGACGTTATTCCAGCAGTCGATCGAGTGGAGATCGGCTACACCTGGTACGGGTCGGCCTGGCAGCAAACTCACGTCAACACGGCGTGCAAGCTCATCCTGCTGGAGCACGCATTCGAGGGGTTGGGTTGTCGAGTGGTGGGCTTGCGCACCGATAACCTCAATCTGAGATCGCAGCGCGCCATCGAAGCCCTGGGAGCCAAGAAGGATGGGGTGATCCGTCACCACTTCGAGCGGCGGGATGGGAGTGTCCGCGACAGCGTCATGTACAGCGTGCTGGCGAGTGAATGGCCCCCAATCAAAGAACACCTAACGCAGCGGCTTCGACGACACGGGTACAGCACGTAACGACCGTCTTTATAGCGGGAAGCCGGCGGTCGGAACAGATTAGCTCGTAAGACCTGTGCCACGAGGCCACGCCTATTAAGGAACACATGTCTCGTTTCCAGCTCGTGTTTCTGCTCGTAGGATTGCTCCACCTGGTTTTGGGCTGGCCACTCGCGACCAGGCGGGTGCCGCCCAATCGCCTATATGGTCTGAGAGTTCGCGCCACCTTTGCGGACTCTCGCGTCTGGTACGATCCTAACGCTGTGGCTGGACGAGACATGATGGCGTTGGGACTGAGATCATCATACTGGCGATTCTGCTGCCCCTGAGCATTCACCTGCAGGAAGATGTGTACGCGGCCGTTGGTGGAGCGTTCATAGGGATTGGCGCCCTGATATTGACGTTCCGTGGCTGGCGTACGGCAAACCGCATGTTGCGCAGCACTAAAGGGAGCTCTCCCCGATGAGACATTCACTTGATCGCAACGGCGAGGTCCTGAAACGCGTGGTGTGCCACCTGTTGTGGAATGCCGTCTTAATTCGAGCGGGCTTTCTCGGAGTTGTGATGCTGTTGCTCAGCACACCACTTTGGGCTCAAGCGGGGCCCGGATCCATCAGGAAGCCGGCAAGCTCGGTCCTCTTCGCCGCAGTAAGGGTGAGCTCTCCCCTGAGCTCCCGCGTCAACACGGCTGCCGCTCTCCCCACGACACAGTGGAAGCGAGGTCTGCTCATCGGCGGAACTGTCGGGGCCGTGGGGCTCGGTGCGTCGTTCTTTGCGCTGTGCCAGGGCTTGAGAGAGACGAATGAAAGCTGTCTCGGTACCGGCGTAGCTGGTGCAGCGTTAGGAGCGTTGGTGGGAGGGACACTGGGTGCATTGATCGGAGGCCAGGCTCACAAACGCACAGATGCCACGGCCACAGACACCATTCCGGCCAATAGCGCCACTCACGACCGATGAGGATGACGTTCCCCGTCTCCGCTTGCGCCCGTCCTATTCAGTTCTCAGCCAGACTGCGGCGCATTGTCATTGCCAGCCTCGCGGCGCTTCACGTAGCGAGCATCCCCGCGCGAGCTCAGTCCCCGCTCAGAGCAGTACTGATCGTGCGTCATGGCGAGAAGGCACCGGCGCCGAAGGAGAATCCGCCGCTGAGTCCGGCGGGCCAGTCACGGGCACAGGCACTCCTGGAAGCGCTGCGTGAAGCCGGCATCACGACGATCATCACGACCGATCAGGAGCGAACCCGCGCTACCGCTGCTCCGCTCGCCTCGACCCTGCACCTTCACGGCGTCATCGTCCCCAGGTCCGAGGATCCTCAAAAGGACGCGGGAGACGTCGCCAATGCCGTTCGCCGGGCGGGCGGAACGGTACTCGTGGTGAGTCACCAGCTGACGATGCCGTTCATCATCGCGGACCTGGGTGGCCCGAAGGTGGCCACCGTGTGCGACACGGAGTTTTCCAACCTCTACATCCTGGTCCCTGGCGATTCCAAGCACCTGCAGCTGATCCGAAGCCACTATGGCTTGCCCGATCCGCCCCACGACGCAGACTGCCACATCACTCCGGTGTCACCGCCCTGACCGGCAAACACCACGACACCCTATCCCGACCTCATAGCTCCTCGCAATAACTGACGGGTTACAATGCCCAGAGCATCGTTGTACACAGTCGTGCGCGCCTCAGGCTGGCTCGGCCGCGGCGGCTCGCCTTAGGCACTCCCGTATTACCCTCTGCACGGCCGCATTGTTCATCATGAACGTGTGGGTGGCCGGCAATCTGTGGGATAGCCGCAGCGATGCAGCCGGCGCGCCAACAGGAAAAGGACAGCGGCGTGCGCCAGAGGCCGTGGATCAGGAGCAGCTTCATTTGGTGATGGTATACTGCTCTCCTCGACAGTCGGACCCGTCGGGCGGCTTCACCGGGGTGACGAGAGTCACCGCCGGTTCTTCAATGCTCGATCTACGCTTTTAGAAGCGGAACAGGCAGAGGTGGACGTGAACTTGGGATTGGAAGGCAAACGCGCGCTCGTCACCGGCTCTACCGCCGGAATCGGCCTCGCGACAGCCCGCGGGCTCGCGGCCGAAGGAGCCCACGTCTGGATCAATGGCCGGACCGCGCAACGTGTCGATGCTGCCGTCACCGAGCTGACACGCGAGCTGCCCGAAGCCCGCCTGGAGGCTCTCCCGGGTGATCTGGGCAACGCCGCGGGCGCGGCGGCAGCGATCACTCGCGTACCTGAGCTCGACATCCTGGTCAACAATCTGGGGATCTTTCAGCCGAAGCCTTTCGAGGAGATTACCGATGCCGATTGGCTTCGGTTCTTCGAGGTCAACGTCCTCAGCGGCATCCGCCTCGCTCGGCACTACGTGCGAGGCATGCGTGAGCGGAATTGGGGGAGGATCGTCTTCGTCTCGAGCGAATCGGCGGTTCAGATTCCGACCGAAATGATTCACTACGGTATGACCAAGACGGCGCAGCTGGCCGTCTCCCGCGGTTTGGCGGAGACCCTGGCTGGGACCAACGTGACGGTCAACAGCGTGTTGCCGGGCCCCACCGCGTCCGAAGGTGTCGGCGAGTTCCTGTCCCAGTTGGCTTCCTCACGAGGGGTCGACACCGGGACGATCGAACGCGAGTTCTTCGAGCATGCGCGGCCCTCCTCCATCCTGCAAAGGTTCGCCACACCAAGCGAGGTGGCCGCCATGATCGTGTACGTCTGTAGTGCCGAGGCTTCTGCCACCACAGGAGCGGCGCTCCGAGTTGACGGTGGGGTGGTACGCTCGATCGTGTAGCGACGAGTTGAGTGGGTTATTAGAGGACGTGCGGCACAGACGCGAGTTAATCGCGCGGGCGATTCTCTCGCAGGCTTGAACGAGGGTTGCGGTCGGTGCGGCAGGAGCAACAAAGCAGCAGGCAAGGCGAACGCTGGAAGTTCGTGATCGTTGTTGCGGTAATCGTAGGAGCGGTTCTCGCATGCCATCACCGCTCGGACCTGAGGCAGATCTGGGTCTGGTCGATCCCCGCTTCATGGAACAGCCAAGCAACCGGTCGAGGCAGTGGCTCCAGCGAAGTAGGACGATTCTGCTTAGCGGTAGGCGCGCGGCCGGCCGCGCCCCTACTCTGGCCGGTACGTCAGAGTGGCGACATTCACAGCGGAATCCGCTTCGGTGAGCTCTACCCGGTCGAGCCGCAAGCTTCTGGTGCCCCCATTTCGGTAGCCGACATTCGACGGATTCCAGCCATGGTATGCAGCCCAGCGTTGCCCTTTCAGATCGGTAAACACCTCGGCGCCGCCGGGTCCCGCGGTCTCCGCGTCGGATGACATCACGGGTCCACCACCTGACTTCCGGCAGGGTCCCGTGGGTGAGTCGCAGACGGCATAACCCATGGCGTATCGGTCCGTGTCCCACTTGTTGGCCGAGTAGAGAAG
Organism: uncultured Gemmatimonadales bacterium; assembly: GCA_963751925.1. Lineage (GTDB taxonomy): Bacteria > Gemmatimonadota > Gemmatimonadetes > Gemmatimonadales > GWC2-71-9 > CAVVWJ01. Next base: position 183,265 of record CAVVWJ010000001.1, read on the forward strand.
GTGCCAGCCCCCGTTCTCCTCCCACATCGTTGGTGCCTCGATGAGTGGGCCTTCCCACGCCTTATCGGGTTGCAGCAGCGCGGCGGGAGCGCCGGTCATGGCGCCACCATCTTGTCTGAGGCGCTGGCTCCAAAGCGTCACCGGCTCGCCGCAGCAGTTCCCATCATTCTTCCAGATGACATACAGCTGATTCCCATCGTGCACCACACTCGGGTCGATCGATCCACCCTGATCGGTTTGGCAGATGAAGGGGGCCGAGTTGCGGTCCACGAACGGGCCCGCCGGGGTGGGGCTTTCCGCACGGCCGATGCACTGGCGGCCGGAGCTCCAGTCGCGGGCGGTGTAGAACATCAGGTAGTGATCCCCGACTTTGACGACCGCAGGGGCCCAGGTGAGGCGTCGGCCGCTCACCGCCCACCCGGACAGGGCAGGCATTGCATCGCCGGCTGGTGTCCAGTGGATCAGGTCAGAAGAGCGCAGCATGGGGATGTTCAACCCACCAACGTTCGTCGCGTACGCGTAGTAGACAGAGTCAGCGGGCAGGACGAAAGGATCCGCGAAATCTCCCTCGTGTACCGGATTCAGGCTGTGCCGAAAGGCGACTGGACTCCCCGATGCAGTGGGCGGCGTCGGTACACTGGGATCGAGTGACCCTGACACAGAGCTGGGATTGGGCTCAGCCTCACAGGCGAAGAACATTGCGGCGAGGGTGAGCACACCCGTAGCACGCCGCAGCGGCGGCAGAAAGAGCATCGTCGTGGCATCGTCCGAAAAGAAGGAAACGCGAGGTGATGCGCGTTCCTTCCAAGGCAAGGCAAATGCCCGTGGATGCGTGTCCGTGCAGGTGAGCACGGAGGCCACGAGGCTGCGCCCGAACCGCAGAAAAATCGGGGAGAATGGTGCAACGCTTAGCCGTTCGGCTCACACGATTGACGAGGAAATCGTCAGTGACGAGGTCTTGGTCGCCCCAGCGCCAACGATTCGAACGGTTTTGGGGGGGACCGTCGGTATTGGAGGGAATGGGATAGGGGATGCCGATTTGCAGAGCGCAGGATGCCGAAGGTAAGTGCAAGACCTTGGACGCCCGATTCAGCGTCCATCAATCCGGGAGATAGGCTCCCTCATGCGTGTGCAACTTCGCTGTGTCCTTGTAGCTGTCGCTGCTCTCTTTGTCGGGTGGGAGTTCTATGCGGCAGTCCGGTGGGTCGGGGAAGCAGGTGGAATCGGCAACGCGTTCGATCATCTGTACCGGACGCTACGGTCCGATTGGATGGCGCAGATCGTCGTCTCCGATCACCTGGTCATTGCAGGTAGCGTTCTCGTTGCGGTCTGGATCGACGCCGGCCGGCTCGACTGGGGGACAGGGCGCAGGATTTTTCTTGCCGTGGCCTTCATCGGCCTGGGATCCCCGGCGCTGCTCGCCTATCTCGCCTGGCGGTTGGGACGCGGCTCTGAGGGAACGACCGCCGGGTGATCTGGGGTAAGACGCAGTGCCTCCGCCACCTTTCTTCCCGCGGCGCGCCCCTCCCGTATCGCGTAGTTGGTTCCCCGGTCCTCCGGATAGACCTGGGCCATACTGCTGAGATAGAAGCCCGGTAGTGGAGTTTCGACAGACGGAATCAGCGAGCCGTATCGGCGGACCACGATGGGCTGTGAGTAGCGGGCCCGCCATACGTGAGCGCCAAGAACCCAATCCCTGGTGAGGTTGGGAAACATCCGCTGCAGGTGCTTCAGACAGAATTGCACGACCTCGGCGTCAGCCATGCGATACAACTCGTCTGTCTCGGGCAGGTACTTCGAGAGATAGACGAGATGGCGCCCTGCGTAGCTTTCGGGCGGCTCGAAGTTGGTGTGCTCGATCACCCCGACGAACGGGAATCCCGGATCGTTCACGTTGAGCCAGTACGTCTCCGAGAGGCTGCGGTCGAGCTCCAACACCACGCACACGTTGGCCAGGTACTGAATCCGTCTCAGACTCTGGACGTATTCCGGGGAGACGTGAGGCTCAACCAGATCTGCCACGATGGGCAAAGCCGGTGTGGCAATGACCGCATCCGCGAGAATCGGACCTTGCCGGGTTCGGACACCGCCGACCCGCCCGTTTCGGACGAGTAGCCCCGTGACGGCGGATTCGAGCCGGATCGTTCCGCCGTTGCTGCAGATGGCCTCCGCCAGCTGGTCCGCCAGTGCCGCGAAGCCGCCCTTGTAGTAGGCCAGGACTTCCCCGCCGCCTTTGCCGCGGCTCCCACCCCTTAGCTTGAGCTTGTTCCAGAACCACACCGCCGATATCTCGCTGGCGTAGGGGCCGAACTTGCCCTCGAGCAAAGGCCTCCAGACCACGTCGTACACTTCGCGCCCGCCCAGTCGGATCAGCCACTCTTCTGCCGTTAAATCCTCGAGCTCGCGCCAGTGCTTCACGCGGCGGGCTCGCAGCGCGAGTAACCCCAGACGGAATCGGGCTGGAAGGTCGAGCGGAGTGAAGCGCAGCACATCCATCGGCGTACTGAGCCGGAAGAACTGGTGCGCGAAGTACATCCCGGTGCGGGTCGGACGGTGCAGGACCTGGTCTTCCTGCCCCAGCTCACGTACCAGCTCCACCACATGGGTGTCGCTGGTAAACCAGTGGTGATAAAACTTTTCCAGCCGGGTGCCGCCTACCGCGAAGCTGCCCGCGAGACCGCCTACCTCGTCATCCGCCTCGCAGACCGTGACCCGAACACCCTCCTTGACCAACTCATAGGCTGCCGAGAGACCGGCGAAGCCGCCGCCAACGACGACTACATGAGACGTTCGCTCGCTGTTCATGCCTTTACACCGGATCGGCGCCGAGCGGCTCGTGCCTCAGCTCGGCGGCTCGGGTCCGCCTCCCACTCCAGACCAGCGCAAGCATTCCAACCGCCGTGATCGGCAGCCAGAGCACCAGGTGGACGAGCAGGGCGAATGCCGCCGCAGCGGCTTGGGGGGCACCGTAGGCTGTAAGTCCGAGTGTGCCGAAGTAATCAAAGGTGCCCACATACCCAGGTGAGCTGGGGAGGAGGGTGGCCAGCGTCGCGGCTGAGAGGGAGAGCCATGGCGCCGGCCACGGCACCTGGATGTGAAGCGAGCGAGCGACACTGGCGAACACGGCGCCCTCGAGAGCCCAGGCCAGGCAGCTCACGGCCAGTAAACCGAACGCGCGTTTAGGGGAGCGAAGCAGGGCCAAAGATTCCGTCACCTGGGCTGCGGCGCGTGATGCCTTGGGCGCCCAGCTACGCCGCGAGAAGAGCCCGGCCACGAGTCGTTGAACGAGTCTGGTGATTGGTGCGGGCAGCAACGTCAACGCGAGCAGCATCGCAATCGCCACTACGCCGGCCACACCAGCGACCAGAACGAAGGGGCGCGGGAAGCTGCCCGATGTCCCCAAGACCCCGGCGAACAGGATTGCCAACAGCACCAGCAGATCGAGCATTCGTTCGAGAACCACCGTACCGACCACGTGTGCGGTAGGCGCCCGCAGGGTTCGGCGGAATCCAAAGATCCGCACCACATCGCCAGCCCGGAGTGGGACGGTGTTGTTGAGAGCGAGACTACCGAGATACGGCCGAATGCAGCTTGACAACGGCAGATCGGGCTGGGCCACGCGCAGCATCAACCACCAGCGGGTGATCCGAGCACCCATGTCCGCGGCGAGAGCCACGAGGCCAAGCCCGAGGGGAGTCCACTCCACCCCGGCAAGAATCTGCCGTACTTCCAGCCAATCCACCCGCCGCGCCAGCAAGCTCAAGAACAGCGCAGCCACGAGCAAGCCGGCGAGTGCGCGGCCCCAGCGGCTCATCCCAATCACGCCGGCTGCACCGAGCGGCGGCCATCAGATCGGTGCTCGCGCGCCACTCGACGCTCGCGCCAACTGCGCCGATCGGTTCCGCGCCGGTCCACCGGGCTTCCCTCCAGCCGAGGGTAGCGGGGCGGCTGCGCCATTCCCAGCGTCTCACGCACCAGATACAGCGGCCGCCGCTTGGACTCCCCGTAGAGCCGGCCGATATACTCGCCGATGATCCCGAGGGAAATGAGCTGAGCGCCCCCGAGGAACAGGATCGCAATAATGAGAGCGGTCCATCCTGTGACCCAGCGTTGGGTGAAGAGCCGCATTGCCAGAGCGTACAGGATTGCGGTCAGCGCCAGTCCAGCCGATACAAAGCCCATCAGCGTCGACAGGCGGAGCGGCTTCACCGAGAAGGAGAGAATCCCGTCCAGGGCAAAGCGCACCATCTTCGGGAGAGGGTACTTGGTCTCACCGGCGAAACGCGCGGCGCGGCGATAGGGGACGCCGATCTGACGGAACCCGGCCCAGCTCACCATGCCCCGGACGAAGCGGTCGCGCTCGGGCATCGAGACAATCGCGTCCACCACCTTGCGATCGAGTAGGCGAAAGTCGCCGGTATCGAGAGGAATCTCGGTATCGGAGAGCCAGCGGATCAGCCGGTAGAACAGTCTTGCCGTGAGCAGCTTGAACCGGGTCTCACCTTCGCGATCGGTCCGGACGCCGTACACGACCTCGTAGCCTTCCTCCCACCGGCGGACCATGTCGAGGACCACCTCCGGTGGGTCCTGGAGATCCGCGTCCATGATCACGGCCGCGTCGCCCTGGACGTGAGCCAGGCCGGCGGTGACAGCGAATTGATGGCCGAAGTTCCGCGAGAGATAGACCACCCTGACATGGCCATCCTCGGCGTGTAGATCTCGCAACAGCTCCGGCGTAGCGTCCGAGCTGCCGTCATCTACGTAGATGACCTCGTACTCCATCTCGGCACGAGACACCGCCTGGCTGATACGGCGGTGAGTCTCACGCAAATTCCCCTCTTCGTTGTAGCAGGGAATGACGATTGAGAGACACTTCGACGTCATCGTCCGTCCTTCAACGTACCGCCAGTCGGCGGGGCGTTCGGCGGGCAAACAGGACTGCCCCGGGGCCATCGTAGATCATTCGGTACGCGCGATCGCGCTCCAGCGAGTACCGTAGAATGCGGCAGCAGTCGCGGTCGGGGCTCTTGGGGATGTAGACGTGGGTGAACCCTACACCGGTCGCCCGGGACCAATCGCGCAAACACTGTGAAACCCAGCCGCCGCATCCCTGCAGGTCGTTGTACTGTTGCTGCTTCTGCTGGAACTCACCGACCGGCCGCCACTCGTATCCCTGCACCGTCGCGACGCTCTTCCGTCCCGCCAGTACCGGAAGCCATTCCGAATTGCGATCGATTTCCCAGGGAGTGCCGGCCACTACCAGCAACCGGGCGTCGGGCGAGGTCTCCCTCGCCACCCAGCTCATGGCCGACAGCTCCTCCGGCGTGAGATTTCCCATGTCGGTCATTCCGCCAACCACCTCGGGGCTGCGGAGCAGCGCCGTGACCGTCGAAAACACCAGGATGAGTCCCAGGATGAAATTGGGCGACCACGCAGCATGCCCGGGGCTTCGACGAAGGGTCGGCAGCGGAAGCTGACGGAGACTGGGCAGCAGCAAGTGGACGACAGCAACTCCGGCCAGCATCGCGATGGGAACCGTTGCGAAGGTCGAGCCCTGTCTGGCATCAAGGGCCACAATCGCGATCCACCAGGCGGGGAGGAACCAGTCGCCCATGGCGATCGAAAAGAAGAATCCCAGGGCCCCCAGCATGCCGATCACGGCGAGTACCGTCTCGCTGGTCCCGACGCCAAAGTGAGCCAGCGTGTCGATTGCCGCGCGGATATGGAAGCCGTGGAAGATCGAACCTCCGGTGGCGCTGGCGGCGAGGAACGGTCCGACCCCGTGCACTTTGATTACGGTGGCCCACCACGGGGCACTCAGCAGTGCGGCACCGGCCGCGGCGACGATGGAGCCAACTACAGCCTGCCGATGACGCCCGTAGGCAAGGAGGAACAGCACTCCGCTGAACGCGACGAAAGGTGCTGTTCCCAGGTGGCTGAGCACAGTGAGCGCGGCCGTCAGCGCAATCACGGGGACCAGCCCCCAGCGCCGATCGGTGTAGAAATTGTATAGCAGCCGCAACGTCAGGAGTGCGAAGAAGAAGCCAAGTGACCGAGTCAACCCTCCGCCCATGAGCATCCAGATGAAGCTGCGCGGCACCAGGCTGAAGGCCAGCACCGATACCACGACTGCCGCACGGGAGGCCAGCAGTCCTCGGGCCAGCCAGGCGAATGCGACGACAGTCAGTGCGGATACCGTGAGCGGAAGCCAGCGGAACAGATCGATCAGCGTCAGCGGCGTGAGATCATCCACCAGACCTGCCAGATAGAAGCCCAGGGGAGAGTACCCGTAGGGGATCCCTGCGTCGTTGTACGAGGTGAACGCCGGCAGGTGATAGTGCGCCGCCTGAAGGTCCCGCACCATGGCGAAGAACAGACCACCGTCGTTGAGCGGGAAGCCTTGTGACAGAACGTGATACGCCCGTACCGCCACGCCCAACGTGATCGCGAGCGCCAGGGCGACCGTGTAGGAGCGGCCATCGAGTGCGGTGAAACCATTTTCAGGAAGAATCGGAACCGCCGTGGGCGAACGCCGCGGCCGGGCAACCTGCTGCAAATCGGTGATACTCACAACAAGTTACCTGCAGAGTGATAGGACTCAGACGACCGACTCACGAATACACGGAACGTATGTAGGTACACCCCTGAATCCTGCATCGCCTGCCACATGGGCGTCGTGAGCCGCCTCACGTTCGATGGGGTACTTCTAGGCAGATCGGGCTATGCCACCGTCCAATGGGGGGTACCAGAACGCCGTAAGAATCTGCCAGGGGAGCTCGTTGCGGGCCGTGCCAGACGTTCTCGTGCTACTTTGAGGGTTCGCAGGCGATACAGCTCGGCGGATATTAAAATTCAATAGCCTTGAAGCTGACCGGGATTCTGACTCCCTGACCATCGACAATTTCCAGGAGATTGAGACCTCGATGTGCCGGAATATCAAACGGCTCCGGCGTCCCCACGAGGAGCCGACCGACCAGGAGCTGCACGATGCAGCGCTCCAATTTGTACGGAAAATCAGCGGCTTCAGCGCGCCGTCGAAGGCGAATGAAATCGCATTCAACGAAGCTGTTCGGGACGTGGCAGGCGCGGGGCGAACCCTCTTCCGCTCGTTGAAAGTTCGAGGTGAGACCCAGGTCTCCGCGTGACCGCTGTTGTTCCGGAGCAGAGGACCGGCCGCGGTCTTCCGCGCCACTGGAGCTCTCTCGTCGCCGGTCACACGGACGCTGTCAACCAATACCTGGCCGCGGCGTCTCGCATTCCGGCCTCGGCCTGGACTCAGCCGCTACTTCCCGGCAAATGGAGTCCCGCGGAAGTCACCAATCATCTGGAGCAGTCCTATCAGGTGCTCCGGTCCGAGCTGAGCGGGGAACCAGGGATGCGAGTCATCCTCCCGCCATTTCGGCGGTGGCTGGTGCGCTTGACCATGATGCCTCGGATCCTCTCCGGGGGTGCCTTTCCGCCCGGGGTTCGCGCGCCGAAGGAGACCCGTCCGCGAGAGGTCGACGCGAACATGGGACGGGCTCTGTCGGTGCTGTCAGACAAGGCGGAGCTGTTGGTTCGAGAACTGACCGACCAGGTCCCGCATAGACGCGTTCGTCTCTCGCACGCCTATTTCGGGCTTCTTTGTCCGGAAGACGCCCTCCGCCTCGTAACCGTCCACACCAGACATCACGCTCGCCAGCTCGAAGCATTGGCCGGAACCGGCGGCTCGTCACGCAGGTAACCCAGCGCGCGACCAGCAGAGGCTGGCGCTCGATGATCAGCCGATCGATGCTTTCGGGCCGAGGGCGTTGGACACTGGTGCTGAGTCTCCTCGCATTAAGCTTTGGTCTCGCCTTTTCGGTATCAGCAGGAATCCATCAGCGCGTCGGGCAGGATTTTCACGTCTTCTGGCAAGCCGGGCGCAATTTCGCAACCGGTGGCCCTCTCTACCACGGCTACCTTCCGGGGGCCCGCCAGTTCAAGTACCCGCCGTTTGCCGCGTTTGTCTTTCAGGGGCTCGCTCTGTTCCCCCTCTCAGCCGCGGCGGTGCTTTTCTCATTACTGAACCTCGTACTGTGGGGATCCGCGGTATACCTGACGCTCGATATCGCCGCTCGGACTTTCCCGGGCCGCAATCGCTCGTGGCTGCCAATCGTCCTCGCCATCCTGTTCTCGGCTCGGTTCTATTTCGACAACATCCATCATGTGCAGGTCAACGAGCTGATCTTTGTCCTCGGGCTGCTCGGTGTTCAGGCCTATCTGCGTGGACAGGACCTGCGCGCGTCCGCCTTCCTCGTGAGCGCAACGGCCATCAAGATTACGCCCGTGTTCCTTGTGGCCTGGCTTCTGGTGCGAGGCCGCCAGCGCGCCGCCTTCGCTGTCGTGCCGATTGCTGCGGTAACGCTGCTTCTGCCGCTCATCCTTCGCGGCCCCGCCCTCGGTGCAGCGGAGCTCAGCGAGTACTACCGCACATTCCTCGCTGGGCACCAGCACGGACAGGTCAGCGCCTACACCGCCGGCCAAAACATCGCGGCGCTCGTCGGACGAATGACAACCGAGGCTGGTGCCAATCCCTACGCTTACCTCACCATCCCGGAATCCTCCGCCCAGCTGGCCTACTATCTCCTGTGGGCAATCGTGCTGCTGACGTTCCTGGGGACGCTGGTGCTGTTAAGAATTCGGAGGGCAGCGGTGTCGATCTTCGAGATCAGTATGGCGCTGCTGGCGAGCCTGCTGCTTTCGCCGATCACGTTCACCACTCATCTCGTCAGCTTGCTGTTCGTGTTCTACACCGTTCTGGCGATCCGGCCCGGCACCCTCCGGTCCTGGCAGCGGCTTGCCGGAGCTCTGCTATGCGCCGGAATCGCGGTAAGCGGTCTCAGTGGAAGAGACCTTGTAGGAACTACTTTGTATCGAGGGGTAGCGGGGTACAGTATCATGGGATGGACCATGCTCCTTCTCTTTATCGCTGTGGCCGTCCTCTCAATACGCGCGAACGCCAATGATGCAGCGAGGAGCCGTCATGCCTGAGGGTCTAGTCATCCGTGCCGTGGCGCCGACCGATCTGCCTGAATGGGAGCAGCTCTGGGAGGGCTACAACACCTTCTACGAGCGCTCGGTGCCTCCCGAGATCACCCGCACGACCTGGTCTCGCTTCTTTGATGGATACGAGCCGGTTCATGCACTGGTGGCGGAAAGCAGTGGCGACCTCGTCGGTCTGGTCCACTATCTGTATCACCGGAACACCACGATGATCGGGCCGACCTGCTACCTCCAGGACCTCTTTACAGCCGCCCCGGTGCGGGGTCGCGGAGTGGGGCGGGCACTCATCGAGGCTGTGTACCAGCGAGCCAAGGCCGCTGGATCCACCCGGGTGTATTGGCAAACCCACGAGACCAACCTCACGGCGATGAAGCTGTACGACAAAGTGGCCGAGCGCTCTGGCTTTGTGGTGTACCGCAAGCAGCTGTGACCGGTCAGACTAATCATGGTGCTGGGAGGCCGCGCCTCATTGGCCTGCCGTATGACGCAAGCTCCTCCTTCATGCCGGGAGCAGCGGAGGCGCCGCTGCTGATCCGGGCCGCATTGCATTCCAGTGCGGGAAATTCCTGGAGTGAGAGGATCCACGACCTTGCGGCTGAGGAAGGACTGAGCGACGGAGGTGATCTCTCGCTGCCGGCCAGCGCCGAGGCTCGAGAGCGAATAGAGATCGGCATTACGGCGCTTCTGGAGGACGGATATCGGCCGATTTCGCTGGGGGGCGACCACTCCGTGACGTACCCGGTGGTCAGGGGGGTGGTGAGGGCGCATCCGGCGCTAACGATTCTACACATCGATGCCCATCCAGATCTGTATGACGAGTTCGAAGGAGACCGCTTCTCTCATGCCTGCCCGTTTGCGCGAATCATGGAGGAAGGACTGGCGCAGCGGTTGGTGCAGGTCGGGATTCGGACAATGACGGGGCACCAGCAATCCCAGGCTGCACGGTTCGGAGTGGAGGTGATCGATATGCGCGCATGGGAGGCGGGAACACGGCCCCGACTCAGGGGACCGGTGTATCTCAGCGTCGATCTTGATGGACTCGATCCCGCGTACGCTCCCGGTGTTTCCCATCGGGAGCCTGGCGGGCTAACGGTGAGGGATGTGCTGACTCTGGTGCAGGACCTCGGCGGCTCGCTGGTGGGAGCCGATGTGGTCGAATACAACCCCACGCAGGACCTCGGCGGGTTAACGGCATTCGTTGCCGCCAAGCTCGTGAAGGAGATTGCGGACCGTATGCTCGCGGGCAACTAATGCAGCAGAAAACTCAAGCTGGTCGCCTGGCCGTGACTTCTTCGCGGGTGCCTTCTGGACGTCCTCAACGTGGTGAGGTGGCAGACTATGCCTGGCCGGATATTGACAGGGTTCCCGGCGACGACGCGGTGGCAGCGCTGATGACTGCGGCAGAGGAGACACTGGCGCTGCTCCAGCCACTCGCTGAAGCAGCGGCTGCAGGCCTCACTTACGCACCAGGAAAATGGACGCTCAAGCAGATCGTGGGACATCAGATCGATGACGAACGCATCTTCGCCTACCGAGGCCTTTGCGTTGCCCGGGGCGACCAGCGCGAGCTGCCGGGATTCGATGAGAACCTGTACATGAAGGGAGCGGAATTCGAGAGGCGTTCACTTGCCGGGCTCCTCCGGGAATACCAGGCGGTTCGGGAGGCAACGGTCGCGCTGTTTGCCGAGGTCCCGGCGGATGTCTGGCTCCGCCGGGGAGTTGTCAACGGCTACAGTGCGTCGGTCCGGGGACTCGCGTTCCACATCGCCGGCCACGAGCTCCATCACACCCGGATTCTCCGTGAGAAATACCTGCCCCGGCTCGCACTGCAGGTATGACCGCGGGCGAGGTGAAGGCGCTGGTACATGCCGCCTTCGTTACTGCCAGGTACCCTGGTGATGATGCCCTGGTCCGGAGCGCTGGTGACGAGCCGGAGGAAGTGGCTCAGCTGTTCCGCGGCCGAACCGATTGGCGGCAGCTGGCACCGGAGTTCGTGGACCGCGCTGGTGCCGCGTCACCATCGGCGCTCAGCTTCTTCTCGAACGAAGCATTCCGCTTCTACCTCCCTGCATACCTCAGTGCGGATCTGGATCGCCAGCTGGTCTATACCGACGCACTGTTCTACCTCTACCACGGCTTGGATCAGGCTACCCGTGAGCAGATAGTCATGGTGCCGGGACAGGAAGCGCTGACCTGGTGGCAAGTTCAACAGGACCGATTCGCAGGGTTTACCACCGAAGAGGCCCGGGCCATTGTGGCCTACCTGCGCTGGCGAGGCTCAGGCAGCTGGATCGCCCCGCATGAGCGCCGCAGTGTCGAGGATGCCCTTCACACGTACTGGCTCGCGAGAGCTGGAGATCCTCGGCACTGAAGCAATCACTCGAACCCACCGTGGATCGGATCGTTTGAAGCTGAGTGAGAGGTTGCGCCAGAGGTCCAGAGCAGCTCCGGCAGACTACCAGCCGGCCAGGGTCGAATTTGCCAACCTTCGGGACCTTCCTGCACCGGTGGAACGATACTTCCGGCATGTGCTCCGGCCGGGCCAGCCGTTCATCCGGCAGGCGGAGTTTCGTCAGCGCGGTACACTCCGAACAACCCCGCAAAGCGAACGCTGGCTGGAGTTCAAGGCCGAGCAGTTGGTTAGGACGGCGGCGCCCGCGTTCGTGTGGGAGGCCCGAGTCTCACTTTCCAGGCTGCTGCACGTGCGGGTAGAGGACTCTTATGCAGACGGAGTAGGCTCCGGCCGAGTTCGCTTGCTCTCCCTGATCCCTGCTGGGTCGGACCGCAATCGCCCCGAACTGAATTCAGGTGCCCTGCACCGCTATCTCGCCGAAGCAGTCTGGTATCCCACAGCACTGCTGCCGAGCGTCACTCTGAGCTGGGAGCCGATCGGTTCGAGCACGGCTCGCGCGACGCTCACTGACCACAACATCAGTGTTGCACTGGAATTTGGGTTCAACTCCAATGATGAGGTCGCCTCGATCTACACCCCTGGTCGCTGGGGCCATTTCGGGAAGGAGTACCGTCAGGCTGCCTGGGAGGGGCATTTCAGTGAGTACGCCGAACGGGATGGGATGCTGGTTCCGGGAGCAGGCGAAGTCGGCTGGTATGTGAAGCAGGAATGGCAAGCTGTCTGGAGGGGTCGGCTGCTGGAGGCACAATATACGTAGAACCCTCGTTCCTCAGTGACTGACGGCCTCGGGTCGTCTGATTAAACTTCCCGCCATGCCAACAATCGATAGCAAGCGGCAGAGCCACACAGCCGCGTTTCTCGCGCGGGTGCAGGCCGCGACCGAGCTGCTCGAGGCGATCGTAGCCGACCGTGGCCTGCTAGCCGATGTCCCGCCGGCCGAGCAGCGGCGGCTGCTCCAGGCAGCGGGTCACGTCTACGCCCCCGACGCGGCCTCACGACGTCAGCTCGTGCGCGCCACCATCCGTCGGCAGAAAGCCGAGAAGGTGCAGCGGGAAGACCGAGCCCTGAATCAGACCGGCATTCGGACGCTGCGGCGGCAAGCGGTCTTCACCAGCCCCAACGTATTCCCACCCGATCACTTCGAGCCGCACGACAGCGAGGGCGACCCCCATATTCGCGAAGAGATCGAGCCACAGCACTGTTATGTCTGCAAGCAGAAGTTCACAACTCTGCATCACTTCTATGATCAGATGTGCCCCGGCTGTGCGGCATTCAATTTCGCCAAACGCACGGAGCTGGCGGACCTCCGCGGACGGGTAGCGCTCCTCACGGGAGGACGGGTCAAGATCGGCTATCAGGCAGGCCTCAAGCTTCTGCGAGCCGGAGCGCACCTGATCGTCACAACCCGCTTCCCGCGCGACTCCGCTGCCCGATACGCCGAAGAGCCCGACTTCAAGAAATGGGGCCACCGCCTGGAGATCTTCGGCCTCGACCTTCGCCATACGCCAAGTGTAGAGGCATTCTGCCGTGAGCTGGTTCATACCCGCGACCGACTCGACTTCATCATCAACAACGCCTGCCAAACCGTTCGGCGGCCGCCGGAGTTCTATCAGCACATGATGGCACGGGAGACGTCTGCTCTCCAAAGCCTCCCGGAGCAGGCTCGAATGCTGCTGGGTACCTACGAGAGCTGGCGCCGCGTTCATTCGCATGAGGGTGCGCTGACTCCGGCAGCGTTCGAGCGCCGCCTGCCGAGCATCGCCGGGCTCACAGATTCGGCCGAGCTCTCGCAGGTTGCTCTCCTGCCGGAGGAGCACTGCCCTCGTGAGCACCTCTTTCCGGAAGGCCATCTCGACCAGGATCGCCAGCAGGTCGACTTGCGTGGTCGGAACTCGTGGCGCATGCTGATGGCCGAAGTGCCATCAGTCGAGCTGTTGGAAGTGCAGCTGGTGAATGCGGTGGCCCCCTTCATTCTCAATGCGCAGCTCAAGCCGCTCATGCTTCGTGCGCCGGGTCGTGACAAGCACATCGTCAACGTCTCCGCGGTCGAGGGCCAATTCTACCGAAACTTCAAGACCACTCGGCACCCCCACACCAACATGGCCAAGGCGGCGCTCAACATGATGACCCGCACCGCCGCGGCGGACTATGAGGCGGACGGCATTCACATGAACAGCGTGGACACGGGTTGGGTCACGGATGAGGATCCCGAGGAGATCGCGGCCCGCAAAGTTGCAGAGCATCGTTTCCATCCACCACTGGACATCGTTGATGGTGCTGCGCGAATCCTGGACCCCATCATCTCAGGCATCAACTCGGGGGTTCATGTGTGGGGCAAGTTTCTGAAGGACTATCGGCCGACGGACTGGTGATGGCGTGAGCACAGCAGGACGAGGATCGATGCTGCCGGATGAGCTTGACGGTGTCTTGGTGTTTCTTCGGAGCACCGAGCGGCTGAAGACTGCTTTGCGCAGTGGCTGGACCTCCACCGGCCAAGCCGAAAGCGTGGCCGAGCACACCTGGCGCCTCTGTCTCATGGCCATGGTGCTGTACGACGGCGTGCCTGGCATCGACCTGGCACGGCTGCTCAAGATGTGCCTCATTCACGATCTCGGAGAGGCACTCGGCGGCGATATCCCGGCGCCTTCACAGATTCCGGGCGCGCCCAAGGCCGACCAGGAACGAACCGATTTGTTACAGCTGGTCTCGCCTTTGCCGACAGCGTGGCAAGAGCACATAGTCGAGCTGTGGGATGAGTACGAGAGTGCCGGCACTCCCGAGGCGAAAGTCGCCAAGGGGCTGGACAAGCTCGAGACGATTCTTCAGCACACCCAGGGGAAGAACCCCAACAACTTCGACTACTCGTTCAACCTGGCCTACGGGCAGCGCTTCACCAACGCCGATCCGGTCATGGCAGCACTGCGCGCCCGTCTGGATCAGGAAACTGCCCGCCTGGCCAACGAAACAAAGGGAAGCCGATGACCGGCGCCCCGGATCGCTGCGAAGTTTTTCGCCGGCTGCACGCGTCGGGCTGCTTTGTCATTCCGAATCCGTGGGATCTTGGCAGCGCCCGGATGCTCGCCCAGCTCGGCTTTTCAGCCCTGGCGACCACCAGCTCGGGCTTTGCCTGGAGCCTGGGTCGCCGTGACAATCAGGTGACGCTGGATGAGGCGATGGCCCACCTGCGGCAGATTGCCGGCGGGGTGGACATCCCCGTCAATGCGGACTTCGAGGGCGGCTTTGCGGTTGCGCCGGACGAGGTCGGCACCAACGTCGCCGCGGCAACGGCAACCGGCATCGCCGGCATCTCGATCGAGGATTCCACCGGCAGCTCGTCCAAGCCCCTCTTCGACTTTGCCCTCGCGGTAGACCGTATTGAGGCTGCTCGGCGGGCCATCGATAAGAGCGGCACCGGTGTGCTTCTGACTGGCCGTTCCGAAGGATTCATCGTCGGGCGCCCTGACCTGGGGGAGACCATCCGCCGGCTCACCGCATACGCCGACGCCGGCGCCGACTGCCTCTACGCCCCCGGGATACGGCGAATGTCGGACATTGTAGCGGTGGTAAATGCGGTTGCTCCCAAGCCCGTGAACGTGCTGGTCGGCAGTGATTTCGCCACGGTAGACGAGCTGGCGCATGTGGGCGTTCGCCGGATCAGCGTCGGTGGCGCACTCGCTCGGGCAGCGTGGACCGGCTTTCTCGTCGCGGCCAGAGAAATCGCCGAGCACGGGACGTTTACCGCGCTGGCCGATGCGGTGTCGTTCGACGAAATCAACCGGTCCTTCGACGGTTGAGCCGGGCCGGCTCGAGGCCACTGATCTGACTTCCTGTCGATGCCAGTCCGCCGGGTAGCAGTCATAGGCGCCGGGGCAGCCGGAACCATGGCTGCGATTTTCGCCGCCGCCGCCGGCGCCGAGACGTTGTTACTGGAAAGCACTCGGGATGGTGGGCGTAAGATCCTCATCAGTGGCGGAGGCCGCTGTAACATCCTTCCGGCGCGGGTAGACGAGCGGCGATTCGTGACCGACTCATCGCCTAATACGCTGCGGATGATGCTCCGATCGTGGCCACTGACAGAACAGGTGTCCTTCTTCGAGAAGGAGCTGGGTCAGCCACTGGTCGAGGAAGTGGAATCAGCCAAACTCTTTCCTGCCTCCAATCGCGCCAGGGATGTCCGTGATGGCTTGCTGATGCTTGCCGCCCGTAATGGCTCCCGGTTTCTCCCGTCGACACGGGTGACAGGGCTGGCGCGCGGCCCCTCGGGTTGGACCATCCTTCACGATGGTGGAGCGCCTTTGACGGCCGACGCAGTCATCGTGGCAACCGGCGGCCTGTCGGTGCCGAATACTGGGAGTGATGGCGCCGGACTCGGAATACTCGAGGGACTGGGACACACCATCCATCCCACCTACCCCGCCCTGACTCCCGTGGTCGCAGAGCCGGCGCCGTTCGGGACTCTTTCCGGCGTCTCACTGCCTGTGACGATCACTGCGCGGAGTGCCCGAGAAAGCACCACGGCGGCTGGTGGGTTCCTCTTTACCCATCGGGGTTATAGCGGACCTGCAGTGCTGGACGTCTCCCACGTGGTGGTGCGTTCCCGTCTCGCAGCGGATGGTGGTGCCCGCTTGATGGTGCGCTGGACCGCACTGGACGATGCCGGCTGGGATGCCGCACTCAAACCCGAGGGGACCGGGACTGTCTTGGGCGCCCTGCGACGGGAGTTGCCGGCTCGCTTGGCCGAGGCGCTCGCCGCCGCCGCCGGAGTGGCGCCAGGCCAACCTCTGGCCCAGCTTCGCCGGGAGGAGCGCCTGCGGCTCATCGACGTGCTGGTTCGTGGTGAGCTTCCCTGGAGCGGCGATGAAGGATACCGAAAGGCAGAAGTAACCGGTGGTGGTGTTAGCCTGGCCGAGGTCAACCCACGCACGCTGGAGAGCCGCCGCTGCCCGGGACTCTTCCTCTGTGGCGAAGTGCTGGATGTCTTTGGGCCGATCGGGGGATACAACTTCTTATGGGCCTGGGCTACTGGCCGGGCAGCAGGCAGGGCAGCGGCCCAGGGCGAGTCGGGGGCTGCAGCGTGAAACAGCGCCAGAAGAACGCAAGCGAATGAGGAGAATCGACATGATGGCTCGGGCGTGGCACGGGCGTGTTCCCAGCTCCAAGACTGAGGCCTACTATCAGTATCTGCTCGCAACCGGCTTAAGTGATTACGCCGCTACCCCGGGAAACCGGGGTGTGTACGTGTTCCGCAGCAAGGTGGGAGAGGTCAGCGAATTCCTTATTACCACGCTGTGGGAGTCGCTCGACGCGATCAAGCGCTTCGCGGGGGAGGACTACGAACGCGCGAGATACTACCCCGAGGACGATGACTATCTTCTCGAGCGCGAGCCGCTGGTGGCCCATTACGAAGTGCTTCAAGCCACGTTCGTACCCGGTACAGCCGCGAACGTTCCCACAATCAGATCACGTCGTCTCGAGTATGCCTACCTCGTGCTGGCACTGGTCAACGCTGTCGTCGTGGTGGGGTACAGCATTTGGCAGTCCGTCCTGACCGGGAACATACTCTTCTGGACCGACCCGGCCAGAACTACCGCTGAACTTTTCGCCAACGGGACGAGTACCGCCTTCGGTCTCGATCTCGCAGGCGTCGTGCTGGTGGTATTCATCTGGATGTGGCAGGAAGCCCGCCGCCTTCGCATTCCCGCCGTATGGCGGTTCTGGCTACTCACGCTGTTGTTCGGACTCGCCGCTCCGCTGCCACTCTTTCTCTATCTGCGGGAGAGGCGAATGAGATTGACTGCAATCTGATCTCGACCTCTTCCGACAAGGAGCTCCAAATGCGTCCGGTGTTCGTTCTCCTCTTTCTACAGGCGGCTGTGGGGCAGATCAGTGCTCAGAGCAGCCCTTACCCCGATCTCGCGGCCGACTGGCAGCGGAATCGGGCAGCGGTGCTCGCCTATGTCGACGCCATGCCCGATTCGGCGACTGGTTTCCGGCCCACTCCCGGAGTTCGAACCTTCGCCGAACAGTTCGATCACATCGTAAGCACGAACCTTTATGTGGCAGCGGTGGCGTTGCGTGGCCTCAAGGCACCTCCCGCCATGGGTGATAGCGCGGTCTATCTCCACGACAAAGCTGCCATGCGGCGGTATGCCGGAGCTACCTACGACTACTTCCTCGATGCGCTGCAGCACGCCTCGGCGGCGCAGCGGCAGCGCCCCGTCGCCATTTTCGGCCAGCCACCTCAACCAGCCATCAGGTTGGCTGCCCTCTCTCTCGAGCACTCCGTCTGGACGCTGGGACAGCTCGTTCCGTATCTGCGACTCAATGGCGTCAAACCTCCGGAGTACCACATGCCCTTCTGAGTATGTCGGAGAGGGTGAGACTGGTATCCATCCGGCAACACAAGGAGGAGTATGCGTCAAGTCATCACTGGCTGGATTTTCATTGCGGGATGTATCGTGCTGCTCGGGATGGCAGCAGCCATCTGGGCGCAGACCATGCAGGGGCGGCAGATTCCCACCGCCACCGTCGAGGAGTGGCGCCGCTATGCCAAGGATGTCGAGCAAGGCCGGCGCACGCCGTCGGCCAGCATGACGCGCTTGTTGACTGAAACGGCTATCTCACAGAACATCTACGCCAGCTCGGCCCTGCAGTTGCTCCGCCTGGTGGGCGCAGCGATGGCTGTGGTGGGACTGCTGCTCGGCGTGGATCTCGTGCGCCACCGCGCTCGCGCGGCACATCCTCAGCAGGAGTGATGCTGCTGCCTGGCAGATGGTCTCGCGCTTCACTTCACAATAACTCAAAGGCTCTCATGCATACGGCCACGCAGTATGCCTTTCTACGGCTGATTCACATCCTTGCTGGCGTGCTTTGGGTCGGAGCAACGGTTTTCATAGCAGTGTTCCTGATGCCCAGTCTTCGCGCGGTCGGGCCAGCTGCGGGGCCTGTCATGGAACAGGTAGCACGGGTCCGCCGGCTTCCGATCTGGATGATGTCGGCGACGATCCTGACGATTCTTTCAGGTCTCACCCTGTACGGCCTGGATTCCGCCGGCTTCCATTCCGCCTGGATGCACTCGGCCCCGGGACTGTTTTCGGGTTGGGTGGTGCACTGGCGATTTTGGCGGCCGCCATCGGAATGGCTGTGAATGCGCCGGCCGGCAAGCGTCTGGGAGCCTTGGCGGCCGAAATCAAAGCGCGCGGCGGCCCCACGCCGGCCGATGTGGCCGAGTTGCAAGCTCTCCAGGCGAGGCTCGCCCGGGCAACCAATCTGACAGCTGGCCTCCTGATACTCGCCACTGCCGCGATGGCCGTGGCCCGGCACATTTAGACGGAAGCGGCTGCGGCCGGCCCTGCTGCTAGGTATATTTCGACGCTCACCAACGACATCCAGCAGCTCCGAGTTTCGTTCGCGGCTCTCTCACCGGCCGCGGAGCGAGCGTCGAAGTACCCACTCCGGCGGGAGGTGGCATGCGTACTCTCTTTCTGCTGCTCGTGATCGGCTCTGCCCTGACCGCAGCTTCCTATGCGGGCGCACGTATGACTGCGGGTAAGATCGTCGGCCCAGGGACAAACAATCTGGGCCCGCTCGAGGCGCGTTTCGCGTTCACGGGTGTGCCGAACCTGCCGGCCAAACCACGGGCGTGGATCATCGCCTACCCAGCGGCACAGGACTTCGGAAACGGCGGCGCCGAGATCTACGTCAGTGTGACGGGGGACCTTCTGGGTACCCGCCCTGCCGACTTCGCCAGGGTCCTGGAAGCGCAACGCCCCGCCGAACCCTGATCGTTCCAACGTCCCCGACGTTGTGCGGCAAAGTTCGCTATGTTGCGCATCGTGAAGGGTCCCTCCGGGTGCCCCCCTCTTTTCCCCAGCGTCGTTCAGTGGAGTCTGTCCTTGCCGAAACGCAACTTCGGGTTCGAGAAACGTCAGAAGGAGCTCAACAGGCAGCGAAAGCAGGAAGAAAAAAAGCAGCGAAAGCTGGACCGCGGGAACTCAGCACCCAACGATACGGTTGAAGGCGTCGCTCCCGATGCTGCGGGGGGAATGCCTGACGAACGCGAAAGCCCGGATGAGACGTGAGGCCTTTGGCGCGGCTTCGTAAACTCTGCCTGGCACTCCCTGAAGCACATGAAGTAGAAGCCTGGGGCGAGCCAACCTTTCGGGTGCGGAATAGACTGTTCGCCATGTACGCGGACGCGGGCAAACATCACGGCGGGGGACGGACGGCAGCATGGTGCAAGGCCGCACCGGAAAATCAGCGGTTGATGGTCGCCGCAGCTCCGGATCGTTTCTTTGTTCCGCCCTATGTCGGCCCGAGTGGTTGGATCGGGGTCTGGCTGGATCAGAAAGTCGACTCGAGCGAGCTGGAAGAGTTGCTGCGCGACGGCTACGCCATGGTGGCTCCCAAACGTCTCCTCAACGCCACCACTCAGGTCTCGATGCCGAGATGGCACAGATCCATATCATCGCGATGAGGGTCTGACCACGATGGAGCGCCAGCGAGGTATCACCCTGCGCTTTCTCGCCGAGCCAGGCGATGTGAACTTCGGCGGCAAGGTACACGGTGGCGCGGTCATGAAGTGGATCGATCAGGCAGGGTACACCTGCGCCGCTGGATGGACCGGAACGTATTGTGTCACTGTGTATATCGGCGGCCTCCATTTCCTGAGACCGATCCATGTCGGTGAGCTGGTGGAGCTCCGTGCGCTGGTGATTCGAAGCGGCCGCAGCAGCCTGGACATCGCGGTCGATGTCTACGCCGCTGATCCCAAGAGCGCCGAGCGGCGGCGCACCGGACACTGTGTCATCGTCTTCGTTGCTCTGGGTGCCAATGGACGCCCCATATCGGTCCCGCAGTGGAAACCCGAGAATCCGACGGACCTCGCCCTGAAGGACTACGCCGAGCGCCTCGCGCACCTCCGGAAACAGATGGATGCCGAGATGGATCGAAGCCTTGGAGTTGTCGCCGCGGCGAGCCAGGAGGGGAAATCCCCGTAGGAGTTTCCACGCACGACCGCGGGAAGGAATCATCGTGAAGAGCCGCTGGCCGGCATTCATCCTCGGACTGATCCTGGGGGCCGCCATCTGGCTGCTTTCCCCTCTGATCACCGGCCGGCGGGAGCCCTGGGATGCCGAGGGAAACTATTATGCCGGTGCATTGCTCGCGGCTGGAGCACTCGCGGCATCACCGTGCCGAGCTACTGGGGCACCACTGTCCTCGGCATCTTTGCGGGGCAGGTTCTCGTATTGTTGGGAGGGGTGCTGGCAGACCCCTCGAGTGGAGGCCTCTGGCCTCTGGGCATCCTGCTGCTCGGTGCTTACTCGGTGCTGGCGTTACTCGGCGCAGCCATCGTCAAAGGTGTGAGACAGGTACGCAGCCGCTTTTCCTGAGCAGATACAGGAGCGACACATGGCCACCCTCTCGATTTCCCGCCCGGCAGCAGACGAGGCGGCCGATTTTTATCATCACTACATCGCGCGGGTTACCGAGCCCAACATCGCGGAGCAGCTGGTCGAGCAGCTCGCGGAGCTCGACGCGCTCGTGAGCCCCCTCGATGCCACCCAGGGACTCAGACGCTATGCTCCCGGCAAGTGGAGTATCAACGAGCTGTTGGGCCACCTGGCAGACTCGGAGCGGATCTTCTCTTACCGGTTGCTCCGAATCAGTCGAGGGGATACCACCCCGCTACCTGGTTTCGATGAAAATGCGTACGTCCCACCGGGCGCCTTTGATACTCGTCCCCTGCGAGAGCTGATGGAGGATTTCAGGGCGGTGCGGCGGAGTACAGTGCGGCTGGTGGAGAGTATTCCCGTTTCGGCCTGGTCACGTCAAGGCGAGGCCAGCGGGAAACAGATCAGCGCACGTGCGCTGGCATACATCCTGGTAGGGCACGTCACCCACCACATGGGAGTGATGAGAGAGCGGTACGGGTTGGGTAGCACCGCGGGCGTCGAGCGGAGCCGGCTTACGCAGCGCGCAGAGTAAAGATTGGAAGCTCGGCCGGGCAGCGAAACCGGGCCGGAATGGTAGTAGTGCCGATCCCGCGGGAGACATAGAGCGGAGCAAAGGTGTCGCGGTACCATCCTTCCACGAACCTGCCGGCGCCGAACGGCGTGTAGGGCGGAGGAACGGAATCCGGATCTGTCCGCCGTGAGTGTGACCTGCCAGGACCATCAGCGGCCTGGCTGAGACACCGGCCGGCGGCTTGGAGACGAAGACGGGCGAGTGCACCAGCCAGATCTCAGTGGAGTTGGGGCGCACGTCTTGCCGGGCAGTCCACAGATCCGGGTGACCCAGACACTGCATCGTCCAAACCCACCAGAGTCAGCGGTTCCCCTCCGACATCTACCGTGGTCGCCTGGTTGATTAAGAGTTCGACTCCAGCCGAATGGTAGGTCTCCCGGGCGGGACTGCCGTCGACTCCCGCACGATACTCCCAGTTCCCCATCAGAGCCACGGTGGCAAGCTTGCCGCGCGCTTCAGCCGCAAAGTCCCGCACTTGGTGCAATGCACTCGCTGACTCCGTCATATCGCCGGTGAGGAGCACGATGTCCGGCTTCTCCCGGTGGAGGTGCTCGAGCGTGGCCCGGGCCGCGATCTGGTTCCCGGGAAAATGCACATCGGTCACCTGGGCGAGGCGCAGACCATCGAGACCGAGGGGCAGGCCGCGGACTCGCACGTCGTGACGACTCAGCACCACTCGATGGGCCTCTATGCCAAACGCATCGGCCGAAATGGCGGCACCGGTGGCTCCGATACCAGCGAAAAACTGTCTCCGGGTGATCTTCATGCCGGGAAGGTAGCCGCGCTCTGATGGTGAAGCACTGGATCAGGGCAACTCAGAACTGGAAGTAGACGAACGGGGCCGGCTCCGCGAACCGAAGCAGACAGGCGAAGAGGAGCGCCGCGATCATCGCCGCGGCGAGTTTGGTCCGGGGGAAGCGCAACTGCCAGCTGTTGGGAGCAAGAAACGCGATGGCAAGTCCCGACCCAAGAACCAGCAGCGTCCACGGCGAATCGATCATGTTGAGGAACCCGCCTTCCGCCTGGCGCAGGCCGAACATGCTGGCGAGCATCATCCCTGCTTCCGCTATTGAGCGCGCCCGGAACAGCACCCAACCGACCACGACGGCCAGGAAGGTGATGGCCACCGAGAGCGGTCGAGAGCGTGGTACCCACCCCCGAGCACGCATCATCGCGTGCCCCGACAACAAGACACCGTGATAGAGTCCCCAGACCACGAAGGTCCAGGCTGCCCCGTGCCAGAGTCCCCCGAGCAGCATCGTGACCAGCAGGTTCCGGGCGACTGAGATGACCGTGCCCCGAGAGCCTCCCAACGGGATGTACACGTAATCGCGCAGCCAGAACGACAAGGACATATGCCACCGTCGCCAGAACTCGGCGATGCTGTCGGCACGATATGGTGAATCGAAGTTCTGAGGAAATCGGAAGCCAAGGAGCAAGGCCAGACCAACCGCCATGTCGCTGTAACCGGAAAAGTCGAAGTAGATCTGAGCTGCATACCCCACCGACGCCAGCCACGCCTCTGCTGCATCGAGCCGGGTCGCCTGCAGCCAGAGTGGATCGACCAGACCTCGGGCGATCACGTCGGCCACCAGCACCTTTTTTGCCATACCCAGCGTAAACATCCAGAGTCCGGTGGCCCACTCCGACGGCTCGGGTCGAGACCGGATGTTCCGGAACTGGTCCGCCATGTCGGCATAGCGAACGATCGGACCCGCTACCAGATGGGGGAACAGCGCGACGAACGCGGAGAACTCGAGATAACTCTTCGCTGGGGCGAGCCGGCCGCGGTAGATGTCGATGGTATAGCTGATCGAGTTGAACGTGTAAAAAGAAATGCCGACAGGCAGAACCACCCGAAGCAAGGGCCACTCCGGGTGAAAGCCGAGGAGACGGGCGAAGCCTTCGAGCGAGCCGACGAAGAAGTCGTAGTACTTGAAGAGGCAGAGTATGCCGAGATTGAACACCAGCAGCAGGACCAGCATGATGGTCCGCCGTGAAGCCGATCTTGCGTCGGCGATCGCCCGGCCCGCGGCGTAGTCGGCCGAGGTGGAGAGGATCATCAAGGGAACAAAGCGAAAGTCCCACCAGGCATAGAAGAGGTAGCTCGCGAGGGTCAGAAACAGCAGGCGGGGAGAGCCGGCTCGTATGGTCCACCAGCCGAGAAGCACGAGCGGCAAAAAGAGCAGCACGAAGCTATAGCTATTGAACAGCACAGCTCGCCTCGCCCGGATACAGTGCTGCGACCAGCCGGTCGGCATTTCCGGCTGTCATGTGTATCGCGTCATAGAATTGGGTGGAGTCGCCGGCGAAATCCCCCAGCGACCGGGTCTCGACGTATTGGAGCAACTCCTGCTGCTGGGCATCGCGAAGCACCGCTACAAGCTCAGAAGTCAGCCCTGGGAGGGAGGTGCCCTCCGCCTCGCGGATCAGAGCCGGGTGCATCGGCGGTATAAACACCGTCACCCGAACGCCGGCAGCGCGAGCCTCGCCCAAGAGCCGTTGGAACTGGGCCAACGCGGCCGCCGACAGGTGGAGCGCGGCGGTGTATCGGGAGCGTACCGCATGACTCGATTGAATGACCCGGAGCTCCTGGGGGTAACGGTGGCGCCGAATCTCGTCGTCCCAGCGGGGGTGGATTTGAAACCCGTCCTGAGTCAAGGTCTCCTCGGGAAGAGCTTTCCGATCGAAGCCATGGTGCCAGATCGACCGCAGCGCGGCCGCGGCGCTGGCCTCGCTCCAGAGGTCACTCCAGAGCCGGTCCGGAGCCGCCGGTGATCGGGACGTGTACGGGGCGAGCGCGCGCGAGCTCCGGCGGACCCGGCCCTGCCCGGGATCTCCCATGAACGCCTCGGGCTCGAGGCCGACGACGATCTCGTGCACCTGGAAGTCGGGCTGCGATCGCATGAATCGGAAGATGCCGAGGTAGTCCTCTGCCACACCCGCATTGACGCCGAAGTTGAAAGCGGGGCGGCCTGTCAGTCTCGTGATGCAGTCGGGACGGAGCGTCTTGACTCGGGAGGAGCCGAGCAGCACGACTTCGGGACGGGGGTGCCGGGCGCGGTAGAGTGTCGCCTTGTAATCACGATCAGCGCTGACGATCGGAGGAACCAGGCCGGTGCCGAATCTCCCGAATGGATCGCTCAGGTACACCAGAACTGCCAGCGCCAGCAAGGCCCCCAGAAAAGTGCCGGCGAAGGTCTGGATAAAGACCCAGTCTCCGGAGTTGGGGAAGACTGCGCGGTGCAGCGAGTGGCGGCCGGGGTTTTCCATGGGGCAAGCCAGCCGAGCAACGCTTGTGCCGACCCAGGTTCCAGGGGAGCCGTCTGGTAGAGCGCCATGGACCTGCCGACGGGCACCGTCACACTTGCCTGGCGACTGGGCAGGCTGAGAACAACCGCAAATCGCGGCAGCGGGAACAGCACTCGTCTAGCCCGCCGCCGCGTCGGAGACCCCTCCGAAGCGCCGTTCCCGGGCGGCAAAGTCGGCCAGTGCGGCGCGCAGCTGATCGGGTCCAAACTCCGGCCAGGAGAGCGGCGTGAAGTGGAGCTCGGCGTAGGCCGCCTCCCACAGCAGAAAATCGCTGAGGCGACGCTCCCCGCCGGTCCTGATCAGCAGGTCGAGGTCAGGGACGGGAGAGCCATGGTCCACGATGGCGACGAGACGGCCGAACGAGGCGCGCGATGCAGCGCCGGGCCGGACACACTGGGCCGCGCGCAGAATGGCATCTCGGCCCGAATAGTCGATCGCGATACGGAGCTGCAGCCGGGTGCCGCCGCTGGTGGCGACTTCGGCAGCCTCGATGGCACGCAGAAGCGAGGGACCGAGCCGGTCGCGACGGCCAATGATCTGCAGGCGAACGCCGTTGCTGACGCAGCGAGCCGTCTCCGCCCGCAGGAATTCGCGGAACAGCCGCATGAGCCACGCGACCTCGGCGGGTGGCCGCCGCCAGTTGTCCGAGGAGAATGCGAACAAGGTCAGGACTCCGATCCCCTCGGTCGGCGCTGCTTCCACAATCCCGCGCACGACATCGGCACCTTCGCGGTGACCCGCTCCGCGGGAGAGGCCCCGGCCGGTGGCCCAGCGTCCGTTGCCGTCCATGATGATGCCAACGTGGAGACCAGGAGGACTGGCAGCGAGTGAAGCTCTTTGCGTCATAAAGTAAGATCCCAAAAAAAGAGACGCGCTAACGCTCGCGGGTGCTGTGAATCAGCGCTTCCATGTGATCCAGATAGCGCTCCAGAGCCCGGCGGCCCACCGCGCTGAGGCGGTAGTCGGTCCTGGGCATGCGCCCTTCGAACGACTTGGTGCAGACGATGTAGCCCGCATCTTCCAGCTTCCGCGCATGCACGCTCAAATTCCCGTCGCTGGTGTCGAGCAGGCGCTTCAAGTCGTTGAAGCTCAAGCTTTGGTTGACGGCGAGGGCGCTCACAATCGCGAGACGCATCCGTTCATGGATGAGCCGGTCCAGCTCGAGCGGACCGTGCCGCACGCCCCCACCACTGATCCCCCGGAGCGGCTGAGACTCGCGGGAACCCTCGCGTGGCTTTGATGCCAGATTCGACTTAGCCACCATACCTCCTCGCGATAATGGCGCCGAACAGGATGTGAAGCCCGCCGAATCCACCGGCCATGAGCCAATCGCCCCAGCTCATCGGCGCGAGAAGCGCCACGGCTCCGAGGGCCATGAAGCAGAGGCCCATGATGGGAACCACCCGGACAGAGTAGGCGCCCCCGGTTACGACTCCCGTCCCATACAACAGCAGCCATGTTCCGGGCAGCGCGCTGTAGAGGCCCGCCCGAACCAGCACCAGTGTGAGAAGTACACCGACCGCCAGAGGAGGGACATAGCTCAGAACAAAACGCCGGCCGGAATACGAGAACACCGGGGTGCCGGCGCGCCTCGCCTTGAGCGTCATGGTCCAGCCACCGATGGTAAAGGCCAGGGCGGACGCGATGAGCCAGACGGCGAGCCACTCATCGCGAGTTACCTTGCCGTGGGCCAGCGCGGTCGCGGCCAGCGCCGTCAAACCCATGGCGACCCCGCCCCACCCCGGTACCGCGGTGAAGGCGGTGGCGCGCTCCATGGTCGAGCGGATGAAGGAGAGGTCGTCCATCGCCCGCGCGTGCAGAGCTGGTGAGGGTGCCGCATCTCGGGCGATCTGACGGGGGAGACTCATTTCACCATTCTAGCAGCGCCGTCGTGTTTCATCAAGTGCTTTGTCAAATAAAGCAGCTCTACCGAAGTTCCTCCACCACCAGGGCGGTGCCGTAGCAGAGCACCTCACTCACTCCCTGCATAACCTCGGTGGCATCGTACCGAATGCCCACCACCGCGTTCGCTCCCAGCTCCTCCGCATGACCGATCATCATCTCGAACGCCTCCGCCCGCGTCTTCTCACAGAGATCGGTGAAGAGGCTGATGTTGCCGCCGACCAGGGTCTGCAGGGAACCGCCGATGGTGCCGAAAATGGACCTGGACCGGACGGTGATCCCGCGGACCAGGCCCAGGTTCCGCACCACCCGGCATCCATCGAGCGCAAAAGTCGTAGTCGTCATGGAGTGAAGCACGTCAGGCCGCCTTGAGCTCGGAAGTGCACTGTGGGCATCTCGTCGCACCTACTGGAATCGCCATGCGACAGTACGGGCAATCCTTGGTGCTGGGGGCCGCAGCCGCCTCCTTGGGCATCAGTCGGTTGGCCGCCCTGACCAGCAGGAAAACGGCAAAGGCGACGATCAAAAACGTGATGATGTTGTTGATGAACAGGCCATAGTTGATAGTGACCGCTCCCGCGGCATGGGCATCGGCCAGGGTCGCGTACGGCGGCGGCGCTTTTGGTCCATCCTTCAGAGCCACGAACAGATTGGAAAAATCCACATTTCCCAGCGCCAGCCCGATCGGTGGCATGATGACATCATCCACCAGTGACTTGACGATCGTACCGAAGGCACCACCAAGGATGATGCCGATGGCAAGATCCAGCACGTTGCCCCTCAGGGCAAAGGCCTTGAACTCCTTGAGCATGGAAGTTCCTGGAATGAGGTGCCCTGGATATATCGAAGATCGGGGAAGTTGGGAAGAGGGTCGGTGCGGCGCCGGATCTCAGCCTGCAGCGGTCTCCACCGGCTTACCATCGCTCTGCCACTCCGCGAACCCACCGGTAAACTGCCGAACATCGCGAAAGCCTTCGGCGATGAGCACGCTGGCAGCGATGGCGGCACGGCCGCCGGTCTGACAATGAGTGATCACGGGGCGGTCCCGCGGAATCTCCGTTGAGCGCCCGCGCAGGTGTCCGACTGGAATATTCAGCGAGCCAGGCAGGTGTCCCGCCATCCACTCGTCCTTCCCCCTCACGTCCAGCAGGACCACCCCGTCGCTGGCCAGTTGGGTCGAGAGCTCCTCCAGTGTCAGGCTCGGAACTGTCCGAAGCTCACCCCCTGACTGGCGCCAGGCGTCGATAACACCGGCACCAAAGTATCCCGCGACCCGGTCCAAACCGATCCCCGCAAGGTCCCGTACCAGATCGTCAACCGTTTCAGCTCTTCGGTCGTCGACGATAAGGTATGCATCCTGATCGTAGGGCAGCATCCATCCGGCCCAGGTCGTAAAACTCCGATTTACCGGAATGTTGATAGTCCCAGGAACTCCGCCCCGTGAAAAGTCAGAGGCAGGCCGGGTGTCGACCACAATCGCACTCTCCTGCAGCAGCGGCGCCAACTCCGCTGCAGACAGAGCAGCTGGTCGCCCGACACCGCCCAACAGGCGGGGGCCCAGCTGATTGATCTTCTTCATCTGCGCGAAATAGGCTGGAGGCTCAGGCTGTCCCGCCAGCACAGCACTCACGAAGTCGTCTTCGTTGCTGATGCCGAACGCCCAGTTGAAGCGCTTCTCGTACCCGAGGGTGGTCTGGGGAACTGCACCCAGAGACTTTCCGCAGGCAGAGCCCGCACCGTGACCCGGCCAGATCTGCAGATAATCGGGAAAGTCTCGGAACCGCTGAATCGAGCGGTAGAGCTGCCGGGCTCCCTGCTCCATCGTGCCTTTCACCCGTACGGCGCGCTCGAGGAGATCCGGCCGCCCCACGTCGCCCACAAAGATGAAGTCACCCGTGAGCGCGCCCATTGGCTCCAACGCTCGAGCGGTATCGGTGATGAGGAAGGTGAGATGCTCAGGCGTGTGGCCAGGCGCGTGCACTACTCGCACCTCGATGCTGCCGACCCGGAAAGCGTCACCGTCCCGGATCAACGTCGCACCAGCCTCAGCCGAGTAGCCGTAGCGCCACTCCTCACCCGCCGCATCCGATAGGTAGAGGCTGGCACCGGCGCGCAGGGCCAGCTCGCGGGCGCCCGAGATGAAGTCAGCATGGATATGCGTCTCGGTGACATGAGTGACTCGGAGCCCCTCCGCCTTCGCAGCCTCGAGGTAGAGGTCTATGTCGCGATTGGGATCGACCACGAGCGCCTCACCCGTTGTGGTGCAGCCCAGCAGGTAGCTGGCTTGGGCGAGCTTGGGTTCGTAGAGGTGTTTGAAGAGCATGAGAAGTGAGCTATGAGCTATGAGGTGTTAGCTATGAGCTATGAGCAAAAACAGGATGTGCGCAGGATATAGGTCCAACTCATATCTCATGACTTAGTGGCCAATAGCTAATAGCGATTAGCTCACGGCTCATAGCTCATAGCTCTTTAGAGGCAACCTCAGCCGTGCGCGCGCGCCGCTTCGTTCCGTCCTCTGCTCCAGAACCAAACCGCCGCCGTGGGCTTCGGCAATCTGCCGGCTCAGCACCAATCCAATGCCCGATCCGTTGGCCTTGGTGGTGAAAAAGGGCACGAACAGGTTTCCGGCGTCGGGCAGACCGGGTCCCTCATCCTCTACCATGATCTCGGCCATTTGTCCGTTCGCGTGCCAGGTGATCGTTACTCCCCCGCCTGTTTCCAACACAGCATCCGCCGCATTCTGAAGCAGATTGATGAGCAACTGGTCCAGCTGGTCCCCGTCGGCTCTGAGCACGACCTCGGGACCGCTCGCTATGGAAACCGGAACCCGCGTCTCCAGCGCTGCTACCCGGCGGACCCAATCTGCCAGAGGGACCTCCCCCAGCCGCGGTGGCGGGAGCCGGGCCAGCCGGGCGTAAGCGCCCATGAACCGGCCGAGCGCTTCGGAGCGTCCCTCGATCACCTGAAGACCGGAATTCAGATCTTGCTCCCAGTCGGCCGGGCGGGCATCGCGCTGGGCCAGGCTCCGCAAACTCCCAGCGAGCGATTTGATCGGGGCCAGCGAGTTATTGATCTCGTGACCGAGCACCCGCACCAGCCGCTGCCACGCCGAGCGCTCTTCCGCCCGCAAAACCCGGCTGAGATCAGAGATCACCAGCAGCCGGTGCGGCAGGCCATCCTGCCGAAAGGTACTCCACCGCACTTCCCATCGCCCCGCGCCTCCCGGGAACACGCGATCGACTGAGCGGGGTGTTTCCCCGCCCAGGCAATCAGCCAACGCCAGGCCCTCCGCAGTCCGGCCAAGCAGCCGCTCGGCGGGATGCCCCAGCAGCCGCTCACCACCCCGGTTGACCAGCCTGAGCCGGTGTTCGCCGTCGAACGCAAACACCGCCACGTCGATCTCCTCCATCACTCGGCGCAGCAGCGCCGTCGCTTCGAGCGCTCTCAAGCGCTGCGCCCGCAGCGTTTCTCTCAGAGCATTGACTTCGAGCAAGGCGAGGCCGAGCGCGTCATCCGCGGTAGCTCCGCGGGCGCGGATGGAGTAGTCACCTTCCCTCAACGCAGCCAGCAAATTGGAAATCGTCTGGAGCGGCCGAGCTACTCTCTCCCTGAGGAGCGCCGCGCCTCCCAGCCACGCCCCCGCACTGAGAATGGTGAATGTGACCTGAACCCGAAGTGGATGATCGGTGCTCCAGAGCAGCCAGCAGGAGAGTGCTACCGCCGGGGCGCCGGCCGCCAATGCCGAATAGAAGATGCGTCTGTCGTGACTGGGCCGCCGCTTGCGTTCAGAAGCCATGGTGTTGGAGCCGGCGATACAAAGCGCTACGGCTCAGTCCGAGCGCCTTGGCGGCCTGGCTCACATTGCCGCCATGCCGGTCCAGCGCCTTTCGGATCAGCAGCCGTTCAACCTCCTCGAGTGGCATGTCATCGAGCACGGCAGAGACGGGCCCTGCCACGCGAAGACCGAGATCGGACGTTTGGACCTGGGCTCCCTGCGAGAGGAGTGCAGCCCGCTCAATGGTATGATCGAGCTCGCGCACGTTTCCCGGCCAGGGGTGCGTCTCCAGCGCTCGCAACGCTTCCGGTTCGAAACCCACAATGGGCTTTCGGTACCGCCTGGTGTAGCGCTTCAGGAAGTGCTCGGCGAGTATTTTGATGTCCTCCCGACGCTCACGCAGCGGCGGCAGGCGAATCTCGATCGTATTCAGGCGAAAGAGCAGGTCCTCACGGAAATCGGCCGGCCGTGACCTCGGCCCGGAGGTCGACGTTGGTGGCGGACAAGATCCTGGCGTCGATCTTACGCGTTCGGGACGATCCAACCCGCTCCATCTCGCCGCTCTCGAGCACCCGAAGCAGCTTTGCCTGCTGGCGCACTGCCAGCGTGCCGATCTCATCCAGCAGCAGTGTGCCTCCCTCTGCCAGCTCGAAGCGTCCAATCCGATCGGTGCGGGCGTCGGTAAAGGCGCCCTTCACGTGTCCGAACATCTCACTCTCGAAGATCCCCTCTGAGAGTCCGCCGAGATTGACCGCCACGAAAGGACGCGCGTGCCCGGCCGGACGCGGCATGGATCCATTGCGCCACCACTTCCTTTCCGCTGCCATGCTCGCCGGTAATGAGCACGTTGGCATCAGAGGGAGCGATGCGCTGCATCAGCTGGAGCACGGGACGCATGGCCGCCGACCCGGCAATCAGCTCGGGTGCGCCTCCAGGTCTCAGGACCTGGTTCTCTCCCTCCAGCCGCTGGCTCTGACGCAGAGCTCGACCCAGTTCAACCTGGTTCCTCACGGTGGCGAGCAGCCGGGCATTATCCCAGGGTTTCTCGATGAAGTCACGGGCACCCCGGCGCATCGCTTCGACTGCCTTCTCGATGCTGCCCCACGCCGTCATCACGATGGTCGGAAGACTCGCATCGAGCGCCCGGAGCTGGGACACGAGCTCGAGTCCTTCCCGTCCTGTCGTAGTATCCCGAGCGTAGTTCAGGTCCAGCAATACCGCGTCGAACTCCGACTTCTGCACCACGGCGAGCACCTCCGCCGGGGAGCCGGCGGACACCGTGGTGTAGCCTTCCCCCTTGAGTAGCTGGCGGAGTGCCTCGAGAACGTCTCGCTGATCGTCGGCGACGAGCACCCGAGGTGGGCCCGACACGGTCATCGATTTTTGGGAGCGCGGTTCGCCACCCGCCGCACGAACTTGAGTCCTGACCATACCTCATCGATTGCGCACACCTTGATATCGACGAGGCCCAGCTGAAGCCCGGCATCCCGGACGACATTCTCATTCAGATCGGTGACGACACCCGATGCCTGCTTGGGCCATGAGATCCAGAGCGTACCTTCTTCGCTGAGGGCGGCAGCAAGCGAAAGGAGCTGCCGGTCGAGCTGGTTTCGGCTCCGGACGAACTGGTGAACGAACGATGCCTTGGGAGGAAGTTTCGATTGGAGCGTGGCGCCTTCGGGGAGCTGGCCAAGGAGAGCTTGGTATCCCGGAGGAGCTCCCAGAACAGTGACCCGCATGTCCGGCTTGATGCCGAGTTTGTCGGTGAGGCTCCGCTGGGAGTAGCCGGCCACGCGGCTTCAGCTCCGGAGAGCGGGAGGGATGAGGGAAGCTCGACGCTTACTGGTCCACGATCCATCCATCACGGAGATGGACGATACGATTGCCATAGCTGGCGTTCCGCTCGGAGTGAGTGACCTGAACGATCGTGGTGCCCTGACGGTTGAGCTTGGTGAACAGCTCCATGATCTCCTCACCCTGGGCGCTATGCAAGTTTCCTGTCGGCTCATCCGCCAACAACAGCTGGGGACCGGCAATGACCGCTCGAGCAACTCCGACCAGCTGCTGCTGTCCCCCCGAGAGCTGACTGGGATACAGGTCCTTCTTCCCCACGATGTGAAACCGGTCCAAGGCCTCGGCCACCATACCGGCTCGGTCCTTCGGCTTGATGTTTCGGTAGGAGAGCGGGAGATCGAGATTTTCCTGAACCGTCAGATCGTCGATCAGGTGGTATTTCTGGAACACGAAGCCGATGTGCTGCTTGTTGAGCTCGACCCGTTTCTTGGGAGCGAGGCCGTGCACCGGCTGGTCCAGGAAGCAGTACTCACCACTCCAGGCAGTATCGAGCATTCCGATGATGCTCAGGAGCGTGGACTTCCCCGCTCCGGATGGGCCCATGATGGTGACGAACTCTCCCTGGCCGATCTGCAGGTTGATCTGACGAAGGACGTAGGTCTTCGTCGGTCCGGTAGCATATGACCGCTCGATGTCTCGCAGCTCGATCATGCTCACTCGTTCCTCAGGGCCACGCTGGGGCTGACCCGGGTCGCGCGGCGAGCCGGGAGGTAGCAGGCGAGCAACGCCACGAGCGCCAGAAGGATGCTGATCCCCGCAAACGTCAGGGGGTCTCCCGGGCTCACCTGATAGAGCAGATCTGACAGCAGACGAGTCATACCGAACGAGGCCCCGAGTCCGATGAGGATGCTCAGCAGCACTACCCGCATGCCGCGCAGAACGACGGTGCGGCGGGTGTGGGACGGATCCTCACCCAGCGCCTGGCGGATACCGAACTCGCGGCTCCGCTGCGTGACTGAGTAGGAGATGACGCCGAAAATACCGACCGCCGCGAGCAGCAGCGCGATTCCACCCAGCGTTGCCATGAGGAAGAGGCTGAATCGGGCCTGGGCCTCCGCTCCGTCGAGGTACGCTGTCATGGGGAGTTCGTGATGTACCGGCAGGTCCTTATCGACCGCCGCGACCTCCCGCCGAACCAGCGGCACCAGGCTGGCGGGGTCGACTGAACCCTCCAGGACGAAGGCCAGATTGATTGGCGTCTGCTGGCCAAGCGGGCGAAAGATCTGAGGCCGGACCGCCCGGGTGAGATCGTGGCTTCTCATATGTTCCACTACGCCGACAACCTCGACGTACTGATTGGGACTTCCGGTCGGGTTGACCTGGAGCCGCTTTCCTACAGCGCTCTGGCCTGGCCAGGCCAGCTTCGCCAGCGTCTCATCGATGATGGCAACCTGAGGACCCTTCACCACATCCTGCTCAGTAAAGTCCCGGCCCCCCAGAAGCCGCGCATTCATCGTCTCGAAATAGTGCGGTGATATCGCACGGCCGTCGGCGGTAACACTCTCCCAGTTCTCCGCCGTCGCGGCATTATAGGCAAACGGCGAGAGCGATCCACTTCCGGTGAGAGGAAGCTGCGAGATGACACCGACGTTCCGAACGCCCGGCACTACCCGGAGCCGGCGCTCCAACTCGTCGATGAAGACTCGCCTGTCGGCTGGCTGGGGATAGCGTGCACCTGGGAGCGCCAGCTGAAACGTCAGCACGTCCGAGGCATCGAAGCCCGGCCGGACCTGTTGCAGGGCGATGAAGCTCCGGATCAGCAGGCCCGCTCCTACCAAAAGCACGACGGAAAGAGCAACCTCGATCCCGATGAGGAGGCTGCGTGCCTGATGCCGGCCGCGAGTGGTCCCGCCGCGGCCACCGGCCTGAAGGCTGGCCTGAGGATCGGCTCGGGATGCATGGATCGCTGGCACCAGTCCGAAGACCAATGCCGTCACACAGCAGGTGAGCGCAGTGAAGGCGAGAACTCGGCCGTCCATCTGCACATCATCGAGGCGAGGAAGGTTGGCCGGGTGCAGAACGCGAAGGAGCGACAAGGCCACCACGGTGAAGCCAGCTCCGGCCAGCCCACCCGTCACCGCCAGAATCAGACTTTCCGTGAGCAGCTGGCGCACCATGGCCCAGCGGCTGGCACCCACCGCAGCACGCAAGGCGAACTCACGCTCCCGGACGGTGGCACGAACCAGCAGCAGATGCGCAACGTTCGCGCACGCGATCAGCAACACCAGACCCACGGCGCCGAGCAGGATGAGCAGCGCGGGCCGCGCGTGCTTCACGATGTCCTGTTGGAGCGGCACCAGCCGGATCCTGAGGTTGGACGCGGTATGCTCGGGGAACTCGCGCCGGAACTCGCCGGCAATCCGGTTCATATCGCCCTGGGCCTGTGCCAGGGTGACACGCGGTTTCATTCGGCCGAAAACAGTAAAGAACGTAAAGTTGCGTGGCGGGGCCTGGCTGTAGTCGTATTGCATCGGAGCCCAGATCTGGGCGTCGTTCACCAGGAACGCTTCGGATGGCAGCAGGAGGTGAAACCCGGCTGGGAGAATGCCGACAACCGTGTGCCCGACGCCGTCTATCTGGATCGACTTTCCTATCAGTGCCGGATCACCGGCGTAACGCCTTTGCCACAGGTCGTGAGTCAGAAGGACGACATGCGGACCGTTGGGTAGGTCCTCCTCCGGAAGAAAATTCCGGCCCAGCTCCGGTCGCACACCGAGCAACGGAAAGAAGTTCGCGGTGGCGGTTGAGAGGTCTACCAACTCGGGCTCCCCTTCACCGGTGAGATTACCGCGAAGGTTGGCGGTGCCGGGGCCGGACGCGGCCGCGAGGTCCTCAAAGGTGCGGCTCCGCTGCTGATAGTCTCTGAAATCCAACGGCGACACCGCGGGCAGCGACTGGGCTCCCTGTCCCAGATCATTCCAGACGTTCACCAGCCGTTCCGGCGCCTCGTACGGTAAGGGCCGCAGCAGCACACCGTTCACCACGGTGAAAATCGTCGTAGTTGCGCCGATGCCGAGGGCCAGGGTCAGCCCTGCCGCGATGGTGAAGCCGGGGCTTCGGAGAAGAGCACGAACGCCGTAGCGCAGGTCCAGCCTCAGGTTGCTCACTATTCGCTCCGCAATGCGGCGATGGGATCGCGTCGAGCGGCTCGGCCGGCGGGGAGATAGCCCGCCAGCAAGGCCACGGCGCCGACCAGGGTGATCACTGCGATGAGAGTAAATGGATCTGTCGGGGTCACATCGAAGAGCAGGCTCGCCATGAGTCGCGTGAGCAGGAGAGCCCCGGCCACACCGAGGGCAATGCCCAACGCGGCCAGCCGCGACGCGCCGCCAAGTATCAACCGGAGCACATCGCCTCGTTGAGCGCCCACTGCCACACGCACAGCGATCTCCTTCGATCGTTGAGCCGCGAGATACGACATCACCCCATACAGCCCGATCACGGCGAGCAGTAACGCTGACAACGCAAAGCCTCCGAGCAGCTCGGTGTTGAACCGGCGGGGGGCCAGATTCTGATCGAGGAGTTGTTCCACGGTCGCGAAACCCGCCCAGATTTCGGCGCCCGCGACCGGGAGATCGGGATCAACCTCCAGGACCGTCCGTCTCAGCGCCGGGATCACTCGCTCCGGGTTGGACCGGGTTCGTACGATCAGCGAGATCCATCGGGGTGGGTTGACGGTGTAAGGCAGATACGCCTCTGGCTCGATGTCACTGTCGAGTCCGAAGTGCCTGACGTCGCCCACGACTCCGACGACAATGCCACTGATCGGCTGCCCA
This sequence comes from uncultured Gemmatimonadales bacterium, assembly GCA_963751925.1. Classification (GTDB taxonomy): domain Bacteria; phylum Gemmatimonadota; class Gemmatimonadetes; order Gemmatimonadales; family GWC2-71-9; genus CAVVWJ01. Next base: position 219,347 of record CAVVWJ010000001.1, read on the forward strand.
AAGTCGGCCCTCGCCTGCACCGACCGGTACACCGTGAGCCGCTTCCCTACCGGGTCGGTGCCTGGCCAGTAGCGTCTCGCGAAGGCACGGTTGACCAGCATGCTCGAGCTTTGGCCGATGAAATCGTCTTCGGTGAGAGCCCTGCCCCGTACAACCGGGATTCTCATGGTTGTGAAGTAGTTCGACGAGACTGTCCGAAAGAGGGCCGTCTCTTCGCTATCGGCTTGCGAGTCTCTCCCTTCCACCAAAACTCTGGTGGAGATCGCGGCACCCGTGAGCGGAACGTGATTCGAGAGAGCGCTGGACTCGACCTCGGGAACAGCGGCCACGGCAGCAGCGAGTCTTTTATAGAGGTCGACTGCTCTCTCGGGGTCGTCGTAGCGGGAAGACGGCGGGAACACCCGCAGAGTCACCAGCCGATGCAGATCGAATCCCGGTTCTATGGCCTGCAGCTTTTGAAAGCTCTTGATCAGGAGACCCGCTCCGGTCAGGAGGACGACTGCCAGTGCGATCTGGGTGACGACCAAGCCCGCCCGGAGGCGGGTTTGCCCCAGGCCGGTTCCGGATCTGCTGCCGCCCCCTTTGAGCGACTCGGTGGAATTAGCCTGAGTTGCCTTCCATGCCGGAAGCAGCCCCAGGAACAGCGTCGTCAGCACCGAGACGCCCAACGTGAAAGCCAGGGCACTTCGATCCAGAGTCACCTCATCCAGACGAGGCAGTAGCTCCAGCGGGCTCGACCGGAGGGCATCGATCGCGATCTGGGCCAGGAGCCAGCCGCCAGCCGCACCGCAGATCACCAGCACGAGATGCTCGGTCAGCAGTTGACGCATCAGGCGGCCACGCCTGGCACCCAGCGCCACTCGAACGGCTAACTCCCGGGACCGTGTGCTGGCGCGCGCGAGTGAGAGGTTGATGATGTTGGTGCACCCAATGAGCAGCACCAGTACAACCGCGGCGGTGAGGACGAGCAGCCTCGGCTTGACGTCTCCCACCACTTGCTCTCGTACCGAGTACAAGCGAACGCCCTTCCAGCCGGCGCTCTCGTTCGGGTATGCAGTCGCAAGGCGGGCGGCGACGCCATCCAACTCTGTCTCGGCCGTTCGGAGATCGACCCCTGGTCTCAGGCGGCCGATCACCCGGCTGTCTGCATGATTTCCCCTCTGCTCCAGAGAGGCCTTGTCATTGGCCGGCAGTGCCGGTAGAGGCAGCCACAGGGAAGCCCACTCGGGATAGCTGAAGCCGGCTGGCATCACGCCGATGATAGTGACGGCCACATCACCGAGCGTGATGACGCGTCCCAGTACCGCCGGGTCTTGAGCAAAACGGCGGCGCCAGAGCTGGTGCGATATCACGGCCACCGGAGGTGAGCCGTTTCGCTGATCCTCCAGGGAAAACGTCCGGCCCAGCACTGGAGCTTGCCCCATCGTGCTGAAGAATGACTCGGAGACATAGCCGGCAACCAGCTGCTCGGAGCCATCGGGACCTTTCAGGCTTACGGTCTGTCCTCTGATGTAGGACAGGCCGTCGAAGACGTTGGCCTGGCTCTTCCAATCGATGAACGTCGGATAAGAGGCGAGCCGATTCTCCTCGGGCGCACGCTCCTCGACCAGCGTGTACAGCTGCTCGTCATCTTTGTACGGCAACGGATGGAGCAGAACCCCGTTGAGCAGACTGAACACGGCGGTATTGGCGCCTATCCCTAGGGTCAACGTGAGCACCGCGGCCAGGGCAAAGCCCGGACTTCTTCTCAACTGCCGGATGGCAAACCGCAGATCCTGGAACAGGCTGCTCACTATTCGCTTCGCAACGCCAGCATGGGATCGAGCCGGGCCGCCCGCCTGGCCGGCAGATAGGTTGCTGTCAGGGCGACGCCGGCAAGCAGGAGCGCGACCGTCACGTAGGTGTACGGATCGCGAGCAGTCACGCCAAAGAGCTGGCTCGAGAGCACTCGGCTGAGGACCCATGCGCCAACCAGCCCCAACCCCAGTCCGATCGCCACCAGCCGCATGCCCTGTCCCAGAACCAGGCTCAGAACGTCTCCGGATTTAGCGCCGAGCGCCATTCTGATCCCGATCTCGTGACGCCGCTGAGTTGTGGTATACGCCATCACCCCGTAGATCCCCACCGAAGAGAGGACCAGAGCGAGGGAAGCGAACAGCGTGAGCAGCAGCAACGAGAACCGTCTTTCGGCGGTAGCGGCGCCGATTACCTGGTCCATCGACATCACTCCGAAGACCGGCTGCTCCGGATCCACCGTACGGATCGCATCGGTCACCGCCGAGCTCATCTGTTCCGGTTGTGCGCGGGTCTTGACTGCCATAGTCATTTCGAGGCCCACGATCGTCCGGTAGGAGACATACATCTCTTCCCGTGGCGCCAGGTCGAACCCGAGCTGGCGTACATCCCGGGCGACGCCGACGATCGTAAGCATGGGGGCCTGAGGAAAGCCCAGCTTGATGCGGCGCCCGATCGGATTTTCCCGTGGCCAATATTTCTGCGCCATCGTCTCGTTGATCACCGCTTGGCCGGCCGTCTTGCTGTCCGCGATGGCCGAGAGGCCACGGCCCTGCACCAACGGAATTCCCATCGTCTCGAAATAACTGGGGCTCACGGTCTTGAATTCGGGGCTCGGTGGCGCCTCATCGGCAGGTGTCGGCCGGCCCTCGATCGTGATCGGCTGGTTGTTTCTTCCCCGGAGGGGAAGCTTTGAGGTAAGGGCGACCGAGCTCACTCCCGGTACCCGCCGCACTGCCTCGAGAGCCTGGTCGAAGAATGCCAGGCGATTCTCCTGCTTGAAGTACCTTCCCTTCTCCGGCGCGTTGGGCCATGGCAGCCAGATCTGCAGCGTAAGGATGCGCTCCGGGTTGAAGCCTGGATCCACGGCGAGAAGCCGTTGAAAGCTTCTCAGCAGGAGGCCGGCACCGGCCAGCAGCACCAGCGCGACGGCAACTTCGACCACCACCAACGCTGCGCGGGTACGGGTCCGCGCCTGGCCCGAGCTGGAGCCTCGGCCGGATTCCTTGAGCACGCCCTGGAGATTAGGCCGCGAGGCCTGAATCGCGGGAATCAGCCCAAACCCGATCCCGGTCAAGATGATCAGCCCGGTCGTGAACCAGAGAACGGAGCTGTCGATCCCGATTTCCTGCGCGCGCGGGAGGTAGAGAGCGGCCAGGTGGCCCAGCGCGACCGTGCCCCAGGATGCGATCAGCAGACCGAGTGTGCCACCGATAGCCGCCAACAACACACTCTCAGTGAGCAGCTGCCGGATCAGCCGCCATCTGCTTCCGCCGAGCGCAGTTCGTATGGCGATCTCCCGGTCTCGAGCGGTGGCCCGGGCCAGCAGAAGGTTGGCGACGTTGGCACAGCCGATCAGCAGCACGAATCCGACTGCCCCGAGAAGGACCAGCAGTGCAGGCCGCACATTGCCCACCACTCGCTCTGCCAGCGGCGTCGCCCGCACGCTCCACCCGAGCGCCGCAGGATAGACCTGGGGATACTGCTCAGCCATACGCACACGCACCGCGTCGAGCTCGCTCTGGGCCTGCTGGATCGTGGCACCCGGCGCGAGGCGGCCGACGATGTCGAACACGCGCTGACGCCGGTTGTTGATGAAGTTGCTATCGGAGTTATTCAGATCGATGGGAGCCCAGAGATCGACCGGAGAAGAACCGGTCTCCACCGGATGGGCGAACCCCTTCGGCATCACGCCGATCACCGTCATCGGGTCGTCATCCAGACGCACGGTTTTCCCGATCACATGAGGATCTCCACCAAACCGCCGTTGCCATAGGTTGTAGGAGATCAGTGCGACATACCCGATTTTGCCACCGGCATCCGCATTAGTGAAGTTGCGGCCGAGCGCCGGCGGCACTCCCAGAACCGAGAAGTAGTTGGGCGACACCACTGCGGCCTGCACCCGCTCCGGGGTTCCCGTGCCGGTCAGATTGATGTTGATGGGCCAACCGGCGGTCAGCTCGGAGATCGCGGGCACCGATCCACGATAATCCTGAAACTCCGGTGTGGACGCACCGAGATTCTCTATGTGTCCGCTGCCGATCCGGGCTGGGAGTGCCACCAGGCGGTCTGGTTGCCGATAGGACAGGGGCTTCAGAAGGACCGCATTCACTACGCTGAAGATCGCGGTATTGGCGCCGATTCCGAGCGCCAGGGTTATGGCCGCAACGGCAGTGAAGCCTGGACTTCTGAGGAGCGAACGGGCGCCGTACCGCAGGTCCTGCATGAAGGTGTTCATCACTCGCTCCGCAGTGCGATGATGGGATCCACCCGCGCAGCCCGCCGGGCCGGGAGATAACTCGCGAGCAGCGCTACGATACCAAGCAACAGCCCCACAACGAGGTAGGTGCTGGGGTCACTGCTCGTGACCCCGAACAGGAGGCCTGACAGGGCCCTCGTCATGAACATCGCCAGCGCGATGCCGAGCCCGATCCCCAGGGCGGCCAAGGTCGCTCCCTGCCGCAGCACCAGCGTTGCCACCCGCTCCGGCGCCGCTCCGAGCGCCATGCGAACTCCGATCTCACGGGTGCGCTGGCTGACTGAGTAGGCAATGACGCCATACACCCCGACGGCCGCCAACAAGAGACCGACTATGCCGAGCAGGCTCAACAGCATCATGTTGAATCGGGTGGACGCGGTGGATCGGACGAGGAGCTGATCCAGGGTCTGGATGTCGAACACCGGAGTGGCGGGATCCACATTCCAGACTGCCTGACGGACACCACGGGTGAGTCCGGCCGGATCCGAAGCGGTCCGAATGACGACGCTCATGGAGCGCTGGATCCAGTCCCATGAGCGAATTGGGGCCTGCGCGACCGGCAGGTAGAACTCCGGCGCGACCTGCTCGCCCAGACCGGAGGAGTGGACATCGCCCACCACTCCAACGACTTCTTTCCAGTTCGGGTTCTCGGGCGCGCCGTCACAACACGCGATCCGTTTGCCGATCGGGTTCTCCCCGGGCCAGGCCCGCCGTGCCAGCGCTTCATTGATGATCATGACGCGGCTCGCGTTGGCGTCGTCCTGGGGGGTGAACGCGCGGCCGTTCTTGACCGCGATTCGCATCGCCTGGAAGTACCCCGGGCTTACCAGGTGGAACTCGCCGTTGATGAGATCGCGTATATCTCGGGAGCGGCCCTCGATGGTCAGGCCGTTGCTGCCGGCCGATCCCGCCAGAGGTGGCCGCGAGATGAGCGCGGCCGTTCGCGCGCCGGGGATTGCGCTCACCTCCTCGAGTATTCTCTCAAAGGCTCGCTGCACTGCGAGTGGCTCGACATAACCCGACTCCGGCAAGGCGATCCTGGCCGATAGCACGTTCCCCGGGTCGAAGCCTGGCTGCACGTTCTGCAGCAGCTGCATGCTGCGGATGAAGAGTCCGGCGGCGGCCAATAGCACCAGAGCCACCGCAACCTCGGCCACGACCAGCGTGCTTCGCAGGCGATCACGCGAGGAACCCATGGACGAGCTCTGGCCGCCTTCCCGGAGGGTGGACTGCAAGTCGGTCCGCCGGGTCCGCACCATCGGGACCATTCCGAAGACGATCCCACTGGCAAGGGTGAGAGCCAGAGTGAAGAGGAGCACGGGTGCACTCAACCCGGCCTGGTCCAAACGGGGAACACCAACGGGAGTCGCGTGTACCAGCAGCCGAAGCCCCACGTATCCAACCGCGGTGCCGGCGATGCCACCAGCAATCGCCAACAGGAGGCTCTCTGTCAGCAACTGTCTCACGATGCGGCCGCTGTGGGCACCCAGAGCGGTACGAAGGGCTATTTCCTTCTGCCGGGCTGTGGCGCGGGCGAGCAGCAGGTTGGCGATGTTGCCGCAGGCGATGAGTAAGACGAAAGCGACGGCACCCGCGAGCACCAGGAGCTGGGTGCGGTAGTTGCCGACCAGCTCCTCCCGAAAATCGGCGACTCGAACACTCCGCTCCGGTGTCTGGTTGGGATACTGCCGGGAGATAGCGGCCATGATGGGTGTCATCTCCGCCTGGGCCATCGCGCGCGTGACGTTGCGCTTGAGCTTGCCGAGCACCAGCAGGTAGTGCTCATCGTGTTGGGCCAGCTGCTCCGGGGTGAAGCTCAGGGGTACCCAGAGGGCCTCGTCGCTACTGGCAAGGGTGTATTGCTGTGGAGCGACGCCGATGACGGTGTACTTCTGACCGTCGAGTACGATGTCTCGCCCAACAATGCCCGGGTCGCCGCCGAAGCGATGGAGCCAAAGTGAGTGGCTCAAGATCACGACCCGATCTCGCCCCCTCTGGTCCTCCTCCGGCAGAAAGTACCGGCCCAGTGCCGGGGCGAGCTCACCCACCTTGAAGTAGTTGGCAGTAACCCGGGCGCCGTAGAGCCGCTCAGGTTCACCGGTGCCGGTCAGGTTGAAGCTGGTGCCGTTGACTGCCGCGAGCTGCTCGAAGACCTGGTTCTGGGCCACCCAGTCCGCGTAGTTGCCGACCGAGACGTTGGCGTCCTGACCCCGCCACTGCTCGTAGACGATGACCATGCGCTCGGGATCGGCGAACGGGAGGGAGCGGAGCAGCACCGAATGGACGATGCTGAAGATGGCGGTGTTCGCCCCGATCCCGAGAGCGAGCGTCAGGATCGCCACGATCGCGAAGAGCGGGCGCTTGATCAGCTGGCGAGCGGCAAAGCGGAGATCCTGCAGCAGAGTATCCATTATCACGCGACCTCACGGTGGGGCGGCTCACCTGAAACCAGGCGGCCATCGAACAGGTGAACCGCTCGCTGCGCCGCACCGAGATAGCGAGTGTCGTGGGTGACCATGCAGATGGTCGCGCCGTCCCGGTGCAGCTCACTCAACAGATTCATTACCATCGCGCCGTTGCTCGAATCGAGATTTCCGGTGGGCTCATCCGCGAGAAGCACCAGTGGCTTGCCGGCAACGGCACGGGCCACTGCGACACGTTGCTGCTGGCCGCCCGAGAGCTGCGCCGGATAGTGGTTGAGCCGGTGCAGCATGCCGACGCGATCGAGCGCCTGATGGGTCAGCCCCCGGCGTTCCTCGGGGGAGATGCCGCGGTACTTGAGGGGCAGCTCGACGTTCTGTCTGACGGTCAGGTCGCCGATGAGATTGAATGCCTGGAAGATGAAGCCGATGGCCCGGCTCCGAACCTTAGCCCGCTGAGCAGGGGAGAGCGTCGAGACCGGCTCACCCGCCAGCACGTAGCTTCCTTCGCTGGGGGAGTCGAGCAGGCCCAGAATCGAGAGCAGCGTCGTCTTGCCGCAGCCGGACGGACCGGTGATCGCCAGGTAGTCGTTGGCGCGAACCTCGAGATCGATCCGCGAGAGTGCATGGGTCTCGACTTCCTCGGTGTGAAAGATCTTGGAGATCCCTTGCATCCGGATCAGTGGATCAATAGCGAGCGCCATTGCTTACTCGGACCTCAGCGCAACCATCGGATCGACCCGAGTGGCACGTCGCGCGGGTAAGTAGCTGGCAGCCGCTCCCACGATGAGGAGGACGAGCGCCATGCCGACGAACACCAACGGGTCGGTCGCACTCACGTCGTACAGCAGCGTCGAGAGGAGGCGGGTGAGCAACGTCGCACCGGCGATCCCGGCAACGATCCCCGCCAATACCACCGCAAGGGCGGTCCGCAGCACTCCCCGAAGCACCGTGGAGCTGCTCGCACCGAGCGCAACGCGGATCCCGAACTCGCGAGTGCGCTGTACCACCCCATACGACGTGGTGCCGTAGAGCCCGACGACGGTCAACACCAGTGCCAGACCGGCGAACCCACCCAGCAGGAGCAGGCTGAATCGGCGCCGTCCGAGCGCACCACCCAGCCACTCGTCGAAGGTCTTGACGTCGGCCAGGGGCTGATTGGGATCGAGAGCGCGCACCTGATCGGTGACACCTGCCACCAGCCGTTCCGGGTCACCGGTCGCACGCATCACCAGCGTCATGAAGTTCTGGGGAAACTGCGGCAGTGACCAATACACCGTGGGCGATGTGACCGAATCCACCCCGGTGTGCTTCACATCGCCCACGACACCGACCACCGTCGCGACCAGCGTATCACCCCATGCCATACGGATGCGCCGGCCGATAGGATCGCCGCTCAGGTACTGCTCGACAAAGCTCCGGCTCACGACTACCGCGCCCGGCGCCTCTCGGGTATCGGTCGCGGCGATCGGCCGTCCACGAACGACAGGGATCTGCAGGGTATGGAAGTAGTTGGGATCCACCGCACGAATGTCGGCCCCGGGCTCCTCGCCCGGCCGCGCCGTCGGCTCACCCTCTATGATGATTCTGGTGGCAGAGCGTTGCCCCGACAGCGGAAGCCAGTTGATCGCGCCGACAGACTGAACGCCTGGCATCGAGGCAACACCTCGCAGCAGATCCTGAAAGAATCGGACCTGTCGTTCCGGATCCGGGTAGCGCGCCTCACTGAGTGATACCCGGGTGGTGAGCACCCGATCTGGATTGAACCCGAGATCCACCGCCTGCAAGCGAGCGAAGCTCTTGGTTAACAATCCCGCGCCGGCGAGTAGCACCAGCGACAAGGCCACCTGACCGGCGACCAGGACGGCGCGGGTCTGCTGCCCTCGACCAGAGCTGCCGCGGCTCCCTTCATGCAGATCCGTGTTTAGGTCAGCCTTCGCCGCACTCACGGCGGAGATCAGGCCGAATACGAGGGCACTGCACAGCGAGATGGCGAGGGCAAAACCAAGTGCCCGCAGATCCAGCGTGACCTCTTCCACTCGGGGGAGGTTGCTGGCCGCCAGCGCTGACAACGCATCGGTACCCCACCAGGCCAACAACAGGCCAAGCAATCCGCCACCAACAGACATCAAGAGGCTCTCCAGCAGGATTTGCCGTCCCAGATCCCATCCGCTCGCGCCCAGTGCGGCGTGAACGGCATTCTCCCGCCGGCGCGCGGTGGCCTGGGCCAGTTGCAGATTCGCGACGTTGGCACACGCGATGAGCAGCACGACGAGCACGACTCCGCTGAGCACCGCCAATGGCCGCCGAACATCGCCTACCACCTGCTCGGTGATGGGGACCAGGCTCACCGTCCAGTGGGAGTTGAAACGGGGGTAGGCCTCTGCCAATCGTGTCGCGATAGTGGCCAGCTCGGCCTGGGCCCGTCCCACCGAGATGCCCGGTTTGAGACGAGCGACAGCACGGAGATACCGGCCCGAGCCGACGTGATAGTCGTGGGATGGGTCGAGACCGAGCGGAACCCAAAGTGCCGGCCGCGGTGCCCGAGTGAGGGAAGGGATAGCCGGGGGCATGATCCCAATGACCGTGAACGGCCGATCGTCCACCTGAATGGTTTCGCCCACTATGGAAGGACTGGCGCCGTACCGTCGCCGCCAGAGCTCGTCACTGAGAACTGCTAGCCTGGGGCCGTTGGGAACGTCCTCACTCGCGAGGAAGGTGCGTCCCCGCGCCGCCCCCAGTCCCAGCGCCGAGAAAAAGTTGGCGGTGACACGCTGTACCGGGACTTCCTCGGGCTCACCAGAACCGCTGAGTCCCGCCGAGTAATCCCACACCGCCGCGAGCTGCTCGAAGACGGTGTTTTCTTTCCGCCAATCCAGATAGTTGGCCGGAGAGACCGAATTGCGTTCGCTCCCGCGGTACGCGTTCGATTCCCAGACGCCGACCAGCCGGTCGGGTTGTGCGAACGGCAGCGGTCGCAGCAGCACCGCGTTCACGACGTTGAAGAGAGCGGTGTTGGCGCCGATGCCGAGACCGAGGCATAGCACGGCAGCGATAGAGAAACCGGGGGATCGCCGAAGGCGGCGGAACGCAAAGCGGAGCGATTGCGGCACAGGTCTGGTCCTCGTCTCAGCCTACGGCGGAGAGCTGGCGCTCTTCCACTACTCGGCCGTCGAACAGGTGGACCGATCGATCGGCGTGGCGCTCGTAGCGGGGATCGTGCGTCACCATGCAGATCGTTGCTCCACCACGGTGAAGCTCCCGCAGCAACTCCATCACGGACTCCCCATTCACCGAATCGAGATTCCCGGTGGGCTCGTCCGCCAGCAGAATGGCCGGATCTCCCGCCACCGCTCGCGCCACCGCCACCCGCTGCTGCTGACCACCCGAGAGCTGCGCCGGAAAGTGTTTCATGCGGTGGGACATCCCGACCCGCTCCAGGGCTGCTTGCACCCGCTTCTTGCGCTCGTCTCCCGGCAGGCCGCGATAGGTGAGCGGCAGCTCCACGTTCTCGTAGATTGTGAGATCGCCGATCAGGTTGAACGCCTGGAAGATGAAACCGATTTGTCTGTTTCTTACCCGGGCGCGATCGGCCGGAGAGAGCCGTGAGACCGGCTGCTCATCCAGGATGTAGCTCCCGTCGCTAGGCGAATCCAGCAGCCCGAGAATCGAGAGCAGCGTAGTCTTGCCGCAGCCGGATGGTCCGGCGATAGCCACGTACTCACCATGCTGGATCTCGAGGTGAATGTCGGACAGGGCGTGCGTCTCGACCTCATCGGTGTAGAACACCTTCTTGATTCCTTCCAGACGAATCAGCGGAGCGGTCATGGGTTTTCCTGTGGCTGTTGGCTGTGAGTTGTGGGGTAGAGGCTACTCCACTCGCACGCGATCGTATCCGTCCCAACGCGACATATCCGAGATGATCACCTTGTCACCGGGCTGAAGACCGCCTCGGATCTCCACCGTATTCACGGAGGTGCGGCCCAGTTCCGCGTTGACGCGAACGGCCGAGTGGCCGTCCTCGATCAGCTTGAAGAGTCCGACGCTGCTGTTGCCTTGCCCGTACGCGGGCCGGCCCACGTGCAACACATCCTTGAGTCGCTCGACTTCGATGGTGCCGTCCACCGACAGATCGGGGCGCGCTCCCCGGGGCAGCTCGCCCTGCAGGGAGACGTCGACTGTGACAGTGCCGTTTTGGACTGCGGGATCGATGCGAGCGACTCGCCCTGCCACCACACCGTTCCGGGTGTCGATCGACGCCGGCTGTCCGATCGTCACATCCTTGGCCTGCGTCTCCGGGATTCGCAGCACCGCCTTCAACTTCCCTGGCTCGACGATGCGGGCGAGCATGGCCCCTGGCTGAGCCCACTGCCCGACCTCCAGCGTCAGGTCCTGGAGAATTCCGTCCGCGCCGGCCTTCACCTCCATCGAGTGGACTCGTCCGCGCTGAAAGTCAGTCACTGCCCGAAGCCGATCGACTTGTGCCTCCTGCAGCGCGAGCTGAGACCCCATGGCATCGGTGAGCACGTTGAGCCGCCGCTGCTCGACATCGTACCGCGTCTGCAGCTCTTCGACCCGATCCCGTGCGCGGCTCGCCTCCATTACGGAGATCAACTGCTTCGCCGCGAGGCTCTCCGCGGCAACGGCGTTTCGCTTCGCCTCGAGATACTCGGAGCGGGCTACGGCCACAGCGCCCTGCTGGTTGAGCCGCTGACTCTCGAGCGAGGTGCGGAGGTTGACGCGGTCTCCGCGGGCAGCCGTGAGCTGGCGCTCCGACTCGAGAGCTTCGAGCTGCACGTCGGGATTGCTGAGGATGAGAAGAACTGTCTCCGGCTTCACCGTCTGGCCGATCTCAGCCAGGCGTCGCTCGACTCGGCCGGCGGTCACGGCCGAGATGTACCGTACCCGCTCGGGGATGAGTGTCCCGGGTCCACGAACCTGAATGACCAGCGGCCCCCGTTGAACCGAATCGATCCAGACGGTGGCGCGATCAACCCTCGGGGCGGCGGGCTTTAATCCGTGCAGGCCCAACGTGGCGAGCACCACCACTACAATCGTTGATACGCCATAAAGAATTCGGCGGGGTTTGCGGCTAGCCTTGGGACGCGGTATATCCAATCTGTCTTCCTTATATAGGCCACTGACGTGGCCGGTTCGCTCGCTGCTAAAGGAAGGCTCGTGCCAGCCTGACGCATTCGCTAAAGTATTGTTTCAGAAGAGCTTCACGTTGACGCCAGGAAGCGTCAGCTGGCGTGAGCGTTCGGTTGTGGGACTGCCTCATCCCAAAACCGAACACCAGTGTGCCTGTGTCTGGAGCCGTTGGACCTGGTGTCTCCCGTCCTCCTCTCAGTCCACTTACGCACAATGACAAACTCTGACGCACCGAGCCTGCCGCTGTTGGCGCGGTCTCTTGCTCTCTGTGCGCTTCTCCCTCTCACCGGGTGTGGGCACACCGAGCCCTTCAGCACGCCGGACACCGGCTCAGAGCAGCCGTTCGATCCGGGACCCCCAGTGCGCCTGACCATCAATCTGGGGCCGGACCGAGATGCTGCCTGGCTCCCTGATGGCTCCGGGATCTTCTACTCGGCGCAGCAAACCGGCCGCTCAGATCACGACATTTGCCTGGCCCTTCTTCCTCCAGCCGGCGGACGCCAGCGGCAGCTCACCTGCGATCTGCCTCCCAGCAGTGGAACTGTGACCGATGCGCTCGAGGCAGCGGCTCCGGCCGGCGATGGTAGGTTGGCGTTCGTCGCCGCGAGCTCCTCGATCGGTGCGACGATTCCCAACCAGAGAGCCATCGTGCTCGCGACCATCGACGATCCGACAACTCGTCGAGTTCTCAAGACGACTCCGTATACCATCCCCGGCGGCCGCCAGCACAGCGGAGTCTCACAGCTTGCCTGGCTGGGCCAGAACCGGCTGGTCTACCTGGGCGAGACGGTGACGGCCTCTCGTCCTTGTCGGGACTGTTCTCTGGATACGTTGCGCTCGGGCCAGGATGCTGCGCTCCTGACCTTCGACGGCACGGGGGCAACGGTCGAAACCGTGCCGGGCACGGACTTTTCTTCCGGTGTCTCCCCCGGCGCCGGTACCGATGAGGTGTACTACACGCTGAGCGGAGACTCGCGGGTATTCCGCCGGACTCTCTCGTCCGGCGAGGTCGCGGTGGTTCACGACTTCGGCTTGCTGGGCGTTGCTCGGGATGTACACGTCGTCGGAAGCCGCCTGGCCGCTGTGGTTGGTGGGCGGGTGTCTTTCGGGACAGACCCGGTGATCGGTCCCGTGCAGTGGGACAGCGGCGGGGTGGTTCACGTGATGACTCTTCCCGATGGAGCCGACGCGGCGCTGGCTGGCCCAGGACTCTTTCGGCGGCCGCGAATTTCGCCTTCAGGCGGGAGTCTGGTAGCCGAAGGGTATCCACTCATCATCACGGATTTGCCCGACGGCTCGGCCGATACGACCGTGAGCCGAGATGGCGACCTGTATCTCTTCGGGCTGCCATGAGGATTCGCTTTGCAGTCCTGGCCTCCGGACTACTTCTCTCGACGCTCCCGGGAACCGCGGTGGCGCAGGCTGAGGGTGCAGTGGCCGGAGTGGTCCGTGACGCGCAGTCGGGACTGGGTTTGGCTCAGGCGCAAATACTGGTCGATGACCACACCCGGGCAATCACCGACACCGCTGGCGACTATCGCGCCCGCGGGATTCGGAGCGGTTGGCATCGTATCTCGGCTCGGCTCATCGGATACCGAAGCGTCATCCGCGATAGTGTGTTCGTGGCGGCAGCGAGCACTGTACGGCTGGACTTTTCGCTGGAGCAAAACCCGCTATCGCTCGATCCGCTGATCGTCACCGCTCCGGTCGACCCGGTTCTGGATCCACTGGCGACATCCACTGAGCAGAAGGTCAGCGCAGCCGACCTGAGAGAGCTGCCGGTGAGCTCGCTGGAAGAGGCGATCGCGTTATCGGCGGGGAGCGTGGGAGAGAGCTACCGGGGCGGGAGGCTGGGTGAAGAGTCGTTCATCCTGGACGGTCTCGGGGTCAAGAACCAGCTCGACGCTGGTAACGGTGGGCTCGGTCTCCGGATTCCGCCCGATGTCCTCAGCGAGGCGTCCCTGGTGACGAACGGCTTTTCAGCCAGATACGGGCAGGCCCTCTCGGGGTTGATCAACGTGGTGACGAAGGATCCCGGCCAGCGTTGGGAAGGGCGACTGGGATACGAGACCGACCGCCCATTCGGCGGTAGCTGGGACCTGGGACTGGACCGGTTCGTTGCCGAAGGCGGTGGGCCGCTGGTGGGCGGTCTTGGGCTGGTAGCCGCGATCGATGTCAACGGCCGGCTGGATGCGGATCCGGTCAACGCGCCCACTCCAGTAGACACGCACGATCCACGCTCGGTTTCCCCTGCGCTGCTGCCGCACAACAGTGGTGAGCAGTGGAGCGGTCTGGCCAAGCTCACCTTCCCGGTGGGTGAGCGGCTCACCTTTCGGTTGATGGGGCTGCATTCGGAAGACCAGCGGTTGTTGTTCGATCCGGCCTACAAGTACGAGGCCGACCTGGGCGCGGCTCAGCGGCTCAGCGGCAATCTCGTCTCCGGCCACGCCCAGTATGGCAACAAGCCAGGAGGTGGCAAACCGCTGATGCTGGATCTAAGGGTCGCCCGGTTCAGTCGCGAGTTTCTGCGTGGCACCCTCGACGGCCAGGTTGATTATCGCCTTGGCGCCCTCACCGGCAGCAGGTTCCACTTCATCGGAGAGGACGCTGCCCAGGCGCAGCTCGACGGCGTTGACCCCATTGCAGGACTTCGAACACCAGAGCTCACCACCGTTTCGCCCTGGGGAGTGCCGGCCTTCTTTCTCGGGACTGGATCGCGTGGGGACCTCGGCTGGAATCATTTCGGGGAGACCCGGGCTCAAATGGACCTGACCTACGGCGCAAGCGAGCAGCTCGATATCGTCGCCGGCGGGCAGATCGTCGCGCAGCAAGTCCGTACCTATCAGCGCGTGCTGGGCTATCTCCCGACTGGTGGTGAGGTGCCCCCAACCGCGCTCTCGAGGTTCTCACCAACTAGCGCTTCCGGGTACCTGGAGGCCCAGCTTCGGCTGGCAGACCTGGCGTTTACCGGTGGACTTCGGTACGACCAGTTCAGCGCGGGGAGCAGCCTGGCGGCTGAAGCCAGAGGGTCGCAGCGGAAGTTGAGCCCCAGGTTTGCGGTCTCAACTGTGCTGAGCGGGGCGACCTTTGTCGCGAGCTACGGACGTTTTACTCAGGCGCCCGACTACCAGTACCTGGTCGACGCGGCCTTCGACGATACCACCAGAACCGGGCGGTTCCGCCGCGGCAATCCCGACATCGGTTTCGAGGATGCAACCCAGTACGAGTTCAGCCTTCGTGTTCGGCCGATGCCGGTGACCTCGCTCAGACTGGGAGTGTACGTCAAGCGACTCGATGGACTGGTCGCATCGGTGCCGTTAGGGCTCGACCCGGACTCCACCATCTTCGGCAACGCCGACGCGGGCACGGTGAAAGGGATCGAGCTGCTCTTCGAACGTGAGATGCGAAACGGCATAGGCGTGCGGCTTGCCTATACCCTGCAACGCGCAACTGCCACAGCCACGGACGCATTTCTGCTGGACCGCCTGGTCTCGGTTGATCCGATCACCGGTGAAACCAGCCGCCCCGCCCGGGCTGAGTTTCCGCTCGATTTCGATCGGAGACACACGGTCACTGCACTCCTCCGAAGTCGCGTGCCGGAGAATACCGGCCCCAGAGTTCTGGGTGTCCGTCCGATTGCGGGACTGGAGGCCGCCGCCATTTTCCGGCTCGGTTCCGGACTTCCCTTCACTCGCACTAACGCGACTGGTGACACTATCGCTGGACTGCCGAACGCCGCCAGACTGCCTTCTACCATGACCATCGATCTGTTGGTGAGGCGGCCATTGAGACTGGGGGGAACACGCGGAGGAGTCTATCTGGACTTCAGAAACATTTTGAACCGCCGGAACATCGTTGCCGTTCAGCGCAGTACCGGGCTTCCGGGGCTCGACAGTGCCAGCATCTCGGCCCTGGCGAACGAAGCATATGAGGCCCACCCGGAGGAGATTCCCTACGAATCCATTCGCTATCGCAGCTATGCGGATCTGGATGGAAACGGCTACATCCGGGGCCAGGAGGAACTACTTCCGCTCTACCTTGCGGCGGCCCGGGACTTCACTCAGCCGCTCTTCGCGTATGGTCCACCGCGGCTGGCCCGGGTCGGCTTGGAGATCTTGTTTTGAGCCAGATCGTCTTTCAATAGGGACTTGTTGATGGCCATTGCCGCCTCGGCACCTTCGGCCGCCGCTACAATCACGAATTGCGCTTCCTTGGAGGAGTCCCCGGCGACGTAAAGCCCTGGGATGTTGGTGGCCTCGCAGGTACCGGTGTCTACCGCGCCTTTCTCGTTGAATTGGCACCCCAGATTGGCGGCCAGGCTGCTTCGTTGGTGCTGCTTGGAGCACAGGAACAGCGCCCGCCGCGGAAGCGACTCCCCATTCGAGAACACTATCCGGTCGAGCATTCCGTCACGACCTTCGAGCCGGACAATCGGCTCCTCCCGCAACTCGATCCCTGCGTGGGCCAATCTTTCGAGCTCTTCGGCCGACAACCCCGAGGGACCATCGGTACACAGCACCAGGTCGCGGGTCCAGACGGTAAGTCCGAGGGCAAGGCCGAGCCCCTCTTCACCACAGCCGTGGATGGCCACGGGCTGATCCCGCCACTCCCACCCGTCACAGTAGGGACAGTGGTGGATGCTCCTCCCATAGAACGCATCCAGTCCGTCGATCGCCGGCAGGTCATCGACCACGCCGGTGGCGAGCAGCAGCTTCCGGCATTGGAGCTGAGAGGCATCAGCGCAGGAAATCATAAAGCCACCGCTGACGGCGCATGCGTCGACGATGTGGATGTGACGCAGCTCCACCGTGGGATACCGCTCCAGATCCTGCCGGGCCAGCTCGAGAAACTGAGCAGGCGGAGTCCCATCGCGCGTGAGATAGCCGTGCAGTCCGTGGGAGCGAGCGTTCCTCGGCTCTGCGCTGTCGCACACGAGGACACGCCGACGACAGCGGCCCAGCATGAGGGCGGCGCTGAGCCCAGCCGGCCCAGCACCTACCACGATGCAGTCGTACGTCACTCCGGGTTCTATGGCCGCCCCACTCCAACGCTCGAGGTTCCGGCGGGCTCGGCAGCTTCCATCACCTGTTTGAGCCGGCGGAGATCATCGGCCACCTGGGTTGAAGGCTCCTCTCCGAAGAGTTTGGCGACCGCTGTTCCCAGTTTGCCTCCCGGCGGCTCGTAGCTGAGCACCACGGTGACGAATGTGGCTGTGCCCTGCTGATCTGGAGTGAAATGCACCGACCCTGCGTTATTGATCTCGGATCCAGGGAGAGAGCGCCACGCGATAAGCTCGTCCTCAATTTCGTTGTGAATGGTGGCATCCCACTCGACCTTGGTTCCAGCCGGTGCCTTGGCGACCCAGTGGGAGCGATCCTCGTCAATGACGGTGACGGACTCGAGGTGATCCATGAACCGTGGCAGGTTCTCGAAGTTCCGCCAAAACTGGTAGACCTCAGACACCGGCCGATTGATTTTGACCGTCTGCTCCACCTTGGTTCCTTGTCCCCGAGCGACACTCGCGACGGGGCTTACCCTGTCTCCTCGTGCCGTATTCCGCCCCAGCGCGCGATTGATGGCACACCGGCCGCTCACTGCGCGTGAGAGCAGTCCTCCAACCACAGGAAGTACCAACGGACGCAGCCGCTTCTGACGGACACCCAGGATACCAAGCGCGACGGCTGCGGCTCCCGAAATTAGACGTTCGGTCCGACCCACATTGACTCCACCTTGTTCCTCGTCTCTTCGCTGCAGGTTCTCCCATTGTTCGGCTTGACTGCTGCCGTTCTGGCTCGACGTCATGGCTCTTCTCTCAGCTGAATTGATCACGATGTAGTGCCCCCTGCGGGGGCGATCTGATTATTGTGTCGGGCAGCGCGATCTCCCAGGCGGGTGAGCCACGAGGGAGAGAGCCACGATTTACTCTCAGCACCCAGGTGGCGGCCGCGAGGCCGTTCCGATGGCTCTGGCAGAAAGCGGTTGACGAGTGCCAACACATCCGAGGTAAGGCCCGGCGCGATGGCGTTCACCACCGACGCGATCCGGGCCGGAATGGGGAAGAGAGCCTCTGCGTCACCCCGGCGGCACGCCGCAAGGATGCGCTTGGCCGCTCGTTCCGCGCTGATCGAAAGGCCGGGAAGCGAATCACTGATGCTGAACCAGGCATATTCCGACCGATGTTTGCCGCGGAAGATCGCGTTGCGTGGGCTCCCCGTTCGCATGAGCCCGGGGACGACCGTCACCACCTTGACTCCATCGGCGGCGACCTCGGCTCGCAGCCCCTGGGAAAATCCCACCGCCGCGAATTTGCTGGCACTGTACGGCAGGAGATGGGGAATGCCGAGCTTGCCGCCGATGGAAGTGATGTTGACGATCCGGCCGCCCCGCCGTTCGCGCATGCCAGGGAGCACGGCAAGGGTCGGGTAGAGCATGCCCCAGAAGTTCGTCGCCATCGCCTCGTCGTAATCCTTCACCGACATTGTCTCGGCGGGACCGACTTCGATCACTCCGGCATTGTTTATGAGCACGTCTATCGGGGCGAATCGTTCCTCGACCCGCGTAACCAGCTGGCGTACCGAGTCGCGGTCGGTCACGTCGCAAGGGATCGCCAGCACCTCCGGCGACAATGCCGCGAGTGATTCCCGGGCCCGATCGAGCGTCTCGTGCTCACGGGCACAGACGGCAACCCGCCCGCCCTCGGATAGCACCTGTCGCGCGAGTACCAGTCCCAGCCCGCGGGACCCGCCGGTAATCAGCACGGTTTTTCCGCGCAGCTTAAACGACCGCTGAGCCTGGATACGCCGAACTGCCCACATCGAGCACAGACCTGCAATCGCCAGCAGTCGAGTGTCCCGCGCGTCGCGGAACCCCGCTCTCTTCACCGGGCTTCCTCTTCCGGATTGTCCCCCGCCGTGTCCTCGACCGCCCGTTCGTGTTGCTCGTCATCGAGCTGGGCGCTCATGCCATCGCGTCTCTCGGGATCAGCGACTTCCTGCTCGAGACTGGCGAAGTGTTCGCCCATGTTTTCTTCCTTCCGAGGATTGTCGAACTCGAGCTGGACCGGCTGATCGTCAGTCCCTTCCTCTTCCTGGAGCGCAAAGCGGCGGCGCTCGTCATCGGACATCGTCGCAAACTCACGACTGAGATTCTTGGCCATGTTTCTCACTCCTGGTGGTTGCCTCGAGCAGCGCTTTCATCCGTCCGAGATCTTCGTTCAGTTTGCCGCGGGGGTCAGACCCAAGCAGTTCCGCGACAGCCTGGCCTGCGCCGCCCGCGGGTGGGTTATAGCAGATCCGCAGATTTACGCGGGTACCCCGGCCATCGGGCACAAAGCGAATGATGCCCGCATTCTCGAGCATAGAGCCGGGCTCACTGCGCCAGGCAATTACCGAGTCCGGTACCTGCTGGGTCAGCATCGCGTTCCATTCAATCGGCACGCCACCGGGTCCGCTCACGCTCCAGTGCGAACGGCCGCCGCCAAGATCCTCGACCTCGCGCACATGTGACATGAAGAGCGGGAAGTTTTCGTAGTTGCTCCAGAACGAGTAGACCTCATTCAGCGGAGCCTCTATGTGAAGCGTTTTCTGGATGTCCACCGCCCGCCGGCGCTCCAGCAGCGGCCTCGAGCTCCCCGTCAGGGTCTCTCCTCCCAGCGTGCCCATGAGAAGACCAGCTCCCAACGTGCGCGACAGCGATGCCAAAGCACCCCGGCGCGTCAGACCGTAAAACGCGAGAGCCCCGCCGGCCACGCGCCAGCCGAGCCCGAGTGGACCGGAGAAACCGGCCGGTGGGCTGCGGCGGCGGTTCAGCGTAGCGACCTCCAAGCCCGCGATATCACCGACCCGCGAGCCGTACGACGGAAGCAGAGACTGCCCGGAAGCGGAAGATCGTCGCTCGATGTTTCTGGCGTTATCCGCGTCGGGCAAGCCGAATTTCTGCCGGAGTTGCTCACGACGCTGCTTGCCGTTCTCGGGGTCGAACAGATACGTCAACCCCGCGCCAAGAGCCACGCCTCTCACGAACGCCTTGGTAGCCATCGTCTATTCCGCCCGTTCGGTCACAAGGTTTCCGCCGAGCGCACATCGCTGCGCCTGCGTCCAAAGCTGTCCGGCTGACGGCGGTCGTTCTCGCTCGGCCATTGAGCGCTGTCCGAGGACCCCACCGGGCCAATGTCCGCGCCGCTTGCCGCCATGACGCGGCGAGCCTCGGCTGACCGGGAACCAGCGCTCACAGTCACCAAGGTACCACCTCCGCGAAAGCTTTCGTCGAAGTAGCGGGCTTCTTCCTCGGAGATGCCGGAGCCGACCAATCCGCCGAGAATCCCGCCAGTGGCGGCGCCGACCCCCGCCCCGGCGACAGCGGTGGCGCCAGTGACTCCGAGAAGCGAGGCCAGGGCTCCTCCTGCCAGCACAGGGCCGAGCCCGGGAATCATCAACGCGCCGGCTCCCACCAGAAGTCCAACCAGCCCGCCGACAACTCCACCACCGGCTGCGCCCGCCGCAGCTCCTTCGGAAGCCTTGGTACCGGTTTCCGCCATGAGCTGCGATTGCGCGCTCTGGTCCCGCATCGCCACACCGATCTGATCCTGATCGAACCCCGACTCGCGAAGAGCAGTAATTCCGCTTTCGGCACTCTCCCGATCACGGAAGACGCCCACGGCCACATCCGGACCCCAACTACGGTCGCGCGACCGAGTTGTATCCATGCGCCCCTCCAGGGTGAGCACTAGTGTCTCGCGCAGCGTTTACGTTGACAAAGTGGGATTTTGCCGGCAGGGTTCTGTGATATTACTCACAAGCTTTACGCGGCGGACAACCCCGAAAAGGCCAGGTAAAAAGACGACATTGCCCGCGCTGGATGAGTCAACCACTACTCATTCCGAAAGCGCTACCGGAGCGGAGTTTCGCGCCGGGAAAGGACGGTCTGGATAACCAACAGTAGCTCCACGCCAGTCACGGGCCGAAGTTCCACTCGCCAACGCACGAGCGTTTCATGGTGTCTCAGTATACGATCGTCACCTTTTCGCACCTTCGCTGGAACTTCGTCTACCAACGCCCCCAGCACTTGCTCTCCCGCCTGGCCGCGAGACGGCCGGTGTATTTCATAGAAGAGCCGGAATTCGATCCCAGCGGTCTGGCGCGCTGGCATCGGAGTAACCCGCAACCGAACGTCTTTGTGTACCGACCACGGACGCCGGTGCAGAGCCCCGGGTACTCCCCGGACCAGTTAAGGGCTATGCGGCCGCTTATGGCTGAGCTCGCGGCCGAGCTCGAAGGCGAAACTGTGGTGGCGTGGATGTACACGCCGCTCGCGCTACCGCTGGTCGATGCGCTGGAGCCCGCCGCCGTCGTCTACGACTGCATGGACGAGCTGTCACTCTTTCTGGGTGCACCACCCGAGCTACTTCCCCGAGAAGCTGAGCTGCTCGAACGGGCCGATGTCATGTTCACCGGTGGCCCGAGTCTGTATCGCGCCAAGAAGGCCCGCCACTCCAACGTGCATTGCTTTTCGAGCAGCGTTGATGCGGCACACTTCCGCTCTGCCTTACCGCCGGAAAGCGGGAGCGCCTCCGAACCGGGGGATCAGGCCTCGGTGCCACACCCGCGCCTCGGATTTTACGGTGTCATCGATGAGCGGATCGACCTGCGCATTCTGGATCGGATGGCGGAAGCCCACCCGGAGTGGCAGATCATGCTGGTGGGACCAGTCGTCAAGATCGATCCAGCGACGCTGCCGCGGAGGCCGAACATCCACTATTTCGGCCAGCGCTCCTATGAAGAGCTGCCGGGGTACCTCGCGGGCTGGGACGTCTGCCTGCTGCCGTTCGCTCGCAACGACGCCACCAAGTTCATCAGCCCCACGAAGACGCTGGAGTATATGGCCGCGGAGCTCCCCATCGTGAGCACGCCAATCACCGACGTGGCGGAGCCATATGGCCGTATCGTGTACCTCGGTGAGACACCTGATGAGTTCCTGGCGGCGTGCGAGGCTGCATTGGCAGCCAGCCCGGAGGAGCGCGCCAGCCGGGCCATGGAAATGCGAAAGGTTCTCGCGGGCACATCATGGGACGTGACGGTGTCGCGGATGGAAAAGCTGCTGGATGCGGCGGTTTCGAAGGTTGCTCCGATCCGTGTCCCGGCATGACCGGATCGAGGCAATCACGGCAATCCGGTGTTACTCCGGCCTGTCGGCCGGCTGCATTAGTTCCAATTCGGGCCCATGGGGCTCGTCGCAATTGAAAGGTACAGGCTAAGCATGCCGCCTCAGCATACAACACCCTCTTCTTCGTCAGCTCCAGTCATCGTCGTTGGCGCCGGCCCAACCGGGCTCAGTGCCGCCTATCATCTCGGTGAAGACGCGCTCCTGCTCGAGCAGACCGACCGAGTTGGAGGCTGGTGCCGGTCCATCGAGGACAACGGCTTCACCTTCGACATGGCCGGCCACATCATGTTCTCGAACGACCCCTATGTGCACGAGCTCTACAAGATGCTCCTGGGGGAAAACGTGCACTGGCAGGATCGTGAGGCCTGGATCTACAGCAAGCAGGTTTACACCCGTTACCCATTCCAGGGTGCGCTTTACGGGCTTCCCCCGGAGGTCATTGCCGAGTGCATCGTGGGAGCCATCGAAGCCCGCTTCGGGAGCCTCAAGGCGAAGAAACCTGCGGCCGACAAGGGAGCCAACGACGATTACACCGGTCCCGAGCGGAGGGGCATGTTCGAGCCTCTGATGAAGGCAAAGGGCAGCGCGAGCAATGGAGCCACTAACGGCGCGGGATCATCGAGTAAGTCTCGCAGCTACAGTGGCATTGAGCGGAGGCTCAACGCCCTGCACAAGCAGAGTCCCCGGAACTTCGAGGAGTTCATCTACAAGGTCTGGGGGGCGGGCATCGCGAAGCACTTCGCGATCCCCTACAACCAGAAGCTCTGGGCAGTTCCACTGTCCGAGATGGAGACGTCCTGGCTGGGCGGCCGAGTGCCGTTGCCGAACCTGGAAGAGATGATCGAGGGCGCGCTCAAGCCGGTCCCCAAGCCGATGGGCCCAAATGCCAGATTCGGGTATCCGCTGCGCGGCGGTTTCCAGGCCTTGATGAACGGCTTCCTGCCGCACCTCAAAGGCGAGCTCCGCCTCAACACCCGCGCGGCCAGCGTCTCACCCACCAAGCACACGGTGAGTTTATCGGACGGCACCGAGGTTCGGTACGAGCATCTGATCAGTACCATGCCGCTGCCGGGATTGGTCACACTCATCGGGGAGGAGGCGCCCGCGGAGATACGGCGTGCCGCGGCCGCGCTCAGGCACGTCTCGGTACGCTGCGTCAATCTCGGGGTCGGGCGGGAGAACTTGACGGAGAAGCACTGGATCTACTATCCGGAGGATACCGTCTTCCATCGGATCTTCGTCCAGGGCAATGCGAGCCCCTACTGTAATTCGCCAGGTGGCTTCGGGCTGACTTGCGAGATCACCTACTCTGAAGCCAAGCCACTTCCCTATGATGGTGACGCCCTGATTCAGCGATGCATCGAGGACTGCCACAAGGTCGGCTTCTTCAAGCCGGAGGATCCAATCTGGGCGGCTCACCAGGTCGACATGCCTATTGCCTATGTCGTTTACGATCACGACCGTGCCAGGAACGTCGATGTGATTCGGGAGTGGCTGTCGGCTCAGGACATCGTACTGGCAGGCCGCTATGCGGAGTGGGAATACTACAACTCCGACCACGCCTTTGTCGCGGGCAAGAAAGCCGCGGAGCAGGTGGCCGTGCTGCGGGGCTCGTCCGACGAGGTGATGTCGCTGTCGGGCAAGTGAGCGAGGTGAGGTAAGAGGTAAGAAGTACGAAGGTAAGAGGTGAGCGGTGTCAGGTGAGGGAAGCCCCCTCTCACCTGTCACCGCTCACCTCTTACCTTTCACTCCCATGACTGACCTCCTCCGCCGGCGCCCCGAGGATTTCCTCTGGGCCACCGGGATCGAGAACACGTTCGTGCCTCAGACTCGCCCCGGGCACCGTGCCCTCGACGAGTACCAGCTCATGGGCCACTATGAGCACTGGCGCGAAGATCTCCGCCTCGTCGCCGACCTCGGGCTCAAGATGGTTCGCTGGGGGATCCCCTGGTACCGAGTCGAGCCATTTCAGCCGGGCGAGTTCGACTGGCGCTGGACCGATCAAGTAATTCCGTACATGGTACGGGAGCTGGGGATCACCCCGATCGTTGACCTGATGCATTACGGCTGCCCCTTCTGGCTCCGCCGCGAATTCGCCAGCGCCGAGTACCCCACCGCTGTGGCCGCGTACGCCGCGGCATTTGCCCGCCGGTACGCCGAATACGTCAGCTGGTACACGCCACTCAACGAACCGATCGTCACTGCACTTTTCTGTGGCCAGCGGGGCCTCTGGCCTCCCTATCTCCGAAGCGAGTCGGGCTACATCCAGGTGCTGCTCCAGGTGGTTGAGGGCATTATCGAGACGGTTGGAGCACTGCTCTCGGTCAACCCCAATGCGGTGCTGGTGCACGTCGAAGCCACCGGCCTCAGCCGTACTGCCAGGGAGGATCTGCATGCCGTAGCCCAGGAAGAGCAGTCCCGGACCTTTCTTGCCTACGATCTCCTGACCGGTCGGGTGACGCCGAAACACGAGCTCTTCTCCTGGCTGGTACGGAACGATGCTTCACCCGATCGGCTGGCATCGATCGCCTCCCGGCCGGTGCCGTTCAGCCTCATGGGTCTCAACTTCTATCCTCAGTGGTCGACCACCCAGCTCTACATCGATCGCAAGGGTCGCCTGGCGTACCAGCCGGTTGAACAGGATGGCGCCGGATTCAGCAGTCTCATCGAGGACTACTACCGACGCTATCAGCTGCCGATCATGGTGACGGAGACCAGCGCCAAGGGTGACGAGACAATTCGAGCCCGCTGGCTCGAAGCGTCGGTTGCGGCCATCCGGAATCTTCGGGGCCGCGGTATTCCGGTGCTGGGCTACACCTGGTTTCCCTTGTTCACCATGATCGACTGGAAGTACCGATTCGGTCGGGGACCGCTCGACGAATACCGCCTCGATCTGGGTCTCTACACGCTGGACGGGACGCAGCGCTGGCGGGCAACTCCCCTGGTCGAGCAGTTCCGCAGCTACATCACGGACTCTGAAAACGCCATTGGAAACCTCGGCGTCGAGCAGAGCCTTTCCGCGTAAATCCTATGCACAACTCGTCTACCGAAAAGCCGGATCGAAGCTCGCTGCTGGCCGGTGACCTGCCCCGGAACGATCCTCAGTCGGCCCAGACGGTAATCCCGGCTCCACTCCGCCCCGGTGTGTCTCAGCTGTTTCGCTCGTTCTGGATCGGCGGATTCGAATCGGCCTCCCACATCAACAAGTCCGGTGTCCGTATCGACATGGTATCCGCGACGCAGCACGATTCCCAGGTAGATGAGGATTATGACCGGCTCAAGGAATGGGGAATCCAGACCGTTCGCGAAGGAGTGCGCTGGCATCTGGTGGAAACCGCGCGAGGATTCGATTTCAGGTCCCTCCGGACGATGTTGGAGGCCGCTCGGCGCCACCGTATTCAGGTGATCTGGGCGCTCTGCCACTACGGCTGGCCGGATGATCTCGACATCCTGACCCCCGGCTTCGTGGATCGGTTTGCCAGATACTGTGGTCAGACAGCGCGGTTCATCGCGGACCACAGCGAGGGCATACAGTTCTACACGCCGGTCAATGAGATCTCGTTCCTGGCCTGGGCTGCCGGAGAGAAGGCCTACTTCCATCCTTACCGCGAGGATGTTGGTACCGCGCTCAAGCATCAGCTGATCCGGGCTACCATCGCCGGTATCGAGGCGATCTGGGCAGTCGACCCGACCGCGCGCATCATGCACACCGAGCCCTTGATTCACGTACTGACGCCGAAAGATCGGCCCGACCTGGCGCGGGCAGCGGCGGATCAGAACGCGGCCCAGTTCGAGGCCTGGGATATGCTCGCCGGTGCCATGGAGCCGCAGTTGGGGGGGCACCCGCGATATCTCGATATCGTCGGAGTCAATTACTACCACGCCAACCAGTGGGAACATCCCGACCGGCGGCTTCGATGGGAGGATAGTCCGCGCGACCCGCGCTGGCTTCCGTTCAGCTCTATGCTGGCGGATGTCTACTATCGGTACTGGCGCCCTGTCGTCGTGAGTGAGACCAGCCACTTCGGGTCGGGCCGAGGCCGCTGGATCAGCGAGGTGTCACAGGAGGTCGCGAAGGCGCGCGAAGCTGGAGTCGGCGTGGAGGGGCTCTGCGTCTATCCCATCATCGACCGGCCGGATTGGGAGGATCCCAACCACTGGCACCAGAGCGGTCTCTGGGAGCTGCAGCGCGACGCGAGCGGCAGGCTGAGGCGGGTGCTCTGCGATGAGTATGCGGAAGCGCTCCGTCTGGCACAGATTGCGACGAGTGTTCACTTCCCTAGGCTTCGAGGCGCACCTCGGTGACAGACTCCTGCGTGGTCACCGCCCGGTCCCGTCCAAACTCTTCCACATACCTGTAGAGTGCATTTTCCAGCGACGGCATGACCATCCCGCGGCGGCTGGTGAGCGCGCTGAAAACCGGCCGCCGTGCTGCCAGGCGTAAATCCTCGGTCCGAACTCCCATGACGAGACTAGGATCCAGTCCCGCCAGCGCCGCGGCCTTCCGCGCGAGTTCCGCCCAGGTAACTGACCCCTGATTTGCCAGATGCCAGAGCCCGGCCTCACCGTCTATGAGCAGATCGAGACTGGCATCCACCAGATCCGGCACATACGTCGGCGAGACCATCGCATCATCAGCGGCAGTCCAGCAGGCGCCGGAAGCGAGCGCGCGGAGGCATCGTGTCACGAAATTGTGCTCGTCCCACGGACCAAAAAAGGCGCTCGTTCGAACCATCAAGGCTCCGGGGTGGGCGCCGAGCACGGCGCGCTCTGCCTCTGCCTTGCTTTCTCCGTAGACGTTGAGCGGCGCCGGTACATCAGCTTCGTCGTACGCTCCCCTTTTCCCGCCATCGAATACGAGATCACTCGAAAACGTCAGCAGCGCCACCTTGCGAGCGGCGCAGACTTCGGCCAAAACTCGAGGCCCGCCGGTGTTCTCGCGGAAGCATCGCGCCCGATCGTGCTCCGCGTCGTCCACCCGTACATACCCGGCGGCGTTGACCACACCCCACGCTCCATGGAAAGACAGCGCCGCTTCAACGGCCTCCGGATCGGTGATGTCCAGATCGGCCCGGCTCAGAAGCCGGTAGGCCAGACCCCGCATGTCACAGCGCTTCCCGAACGCCTGCCCTAGTGTGCCGGTTGCACCGGTGATCAAGAGCGAACGGGCGCTCGCCGGAGGTGTGGACGGACGAAGCACGCCGCCCTCCAGCGCGTGGGGATAAACGATCCGCTTGGTGCGGCGCCACCACCCCGGCATGTCGAGTACCGGGTGGGATGGGTTTTGCCCTGCCCCGAGCTCTCTCGCCATTGACGCCAGCGCCGTCGGACGAGGCTCGGGAGCACGCAGGTCGAACGCACCGGGTTCATAATGGCCCTCTATGCGTGTGACCAGGCTATTCCAGTCGAAAGCGCCAAGCAGGGCCCAGATGGTCACTGCCCTGAGGTCGACGCCGCCGGCGCGAACCTCTCGCGCTCCATCCCACACTTCCAACAGCCAGCGAAGCTGCTCTTCCCGGGTACAACCGTTATGTACTTCCGTGACGGCAATGGGGATGTGGTAGCGCTCCCAGGCTTCCCGCAGCAGCTCCCGCGGACCCACCAGGCCTTGAGGCCGAAGCCGGACAGCCTCGACGTCTGCGTAGCGATGGCGATTGTTGCCGCCGTGGGTTGCCGGAGGGTACAACTCGAGTCGCTCGTCCAGCAGACGTTCGCTCGTGAGATAGTAGTTCACGCCGATGATGTCGGGAGGGCACGGATGGTCCTGAAAGAACGCCAGCTCCTCCTGCCGAATCCCGGCATCATTGATCAGGAACTTCCAGAGCGGGTGGCCGCGATGCACCCGTCCGCAGAGGAGGTCGTAGGTGAGCCAGCGCCGCTCGTTCTCGAACTTGGCCTGGTAGGCGAGCAGGCGAGTGCTGAAGACCTTCCCGAGATCATCCGTCTGCACCAGCTGCGCCTGTGGATTGACGTTACGAATTCGTTCCATCGCGAGCACTACGCCACGGCACTGATGCAACAGAGCCCGGGCGAACGACTGAGTGTCGCGCCCGTGGGGATACCAGTGGCCGTAGAGACCACTGAACCGCGCTGTGGTCAACGGTTCATTGACTGGAGTGTATCGATCGATCCAGGGGTACCGTCGGGCTACAGCTTCGGCATACTCGGCGAGAAGCAGGGGGAAAGCCGGATCCAGCAGATTGGTATGGGAGGGACCGCTGCCGTGATGCACCAGCCCGACGATCGGCATGACACCGAGCTCGCGTAGCCGAGTAAGGCGCTGGTCCGGCCAGCTCCAATCGGCGGAATCGACCCCGCAGGGTGCCGTCCGCTCCCAAAGCACCGGGTAGCGGATCGCCTTTATGCCTAAGGCTGCGAAACGCTCTAGGTCACTAAAGCGGGAGGCGTGTCCCGAGCGGTTGAGCTGGTCGTGAAAGACATCACCCACCCGGTTGACCGTACATTCCACCCCTCCCCACAGCTGGGGGAGTGCGGCACTTCTTCCCTGACCCATTTGCCCTACTGGTTTACGGTTACGCCACTACCTCGTAGCGTTCCTCCAGCCTGGCATTAGATGCTGGACCAGAGAGATGCCCCGGTGCGGCCAAGCACGGGGCATTATAGCTCGCATGGGACGCGAGCCGAGGTGATGGGTGACCGCTCAGCGCTGTGCGGCCACGCCGCCCAGGTGAGCCACGCGGCCGGGCTCCGATGGCTGGGCGCTGGTCATCCGCCGAATCATGTCGTGCATCATGATCGTCGCCACAGGCTGGGTACCGAGGTGTTCCCTCAGGCGGTAGGTACAGATCATGAGACGGCCGCGGTCGACCGGCCGTTCTGCTACCAGTGCTACGATGTGGTGAGCCCAGCCCACAAAGAGTCCCGAATGAACGTTGGCGGCAAAGTCCCTGGGATTGAGGCCCACGATGACCGTCTCTGGCGTCAAATCGGCAAAGGCGAAGTCGACAGTTCCCCCGGTGGGAATTCCGCCGAAGATCTTATCCTGACGGATCCAGCTCATGCTGCTGGCCCAGTCACCCTGCCAACTCCGGCCATGGCGCTGGGCGATGCTGATTGCGCCGAGATGCGCCTGCTGCGATTCAGGGGTCTCGGCCAGCCACAACACCTTGCCCCCGTTCTGCGCGTACCATCGGAGCTCGTCGGTCATGGTCTCGACAATGACCAGGTCGGCGGAGAGATCGTCGGTCATCTCGTAGCCCATGTCGCTGAGACGGGCGGAGAGTCGCGGGAGACCCGGGGCGGAAAGTCTGACCGGGTGACTGGGGCCCTCCACCCGCGGGAAGAAGTAGAGCTCATGATGGTTTCGCGTCACCAGCTCGCCCGAGGCATTGAGCAGCCGCATCTCCAGGCGTGCCCGCACCGCCTTCTCCATACGGGGAACTTCGAACACCACCGTCCCCAGGTTGGTGAGCTGGGCCCGCTCCGGCGTCACACCCTCGAATGTGCCGCTGATCTCGGGCCACTGATCCAGCTGCCACTCCAATCGCGAACCCCGGAGATCGCTGGATGAGAAGTGGGACAGCGCCAGCCTGACCTCACAGCGCTCACCTTCCCAGAACGCTACGCGATCCCAGTCGGTCGGCACGATAGCATCCGGGCTATTCACCTGACCGATGACGTCGTAGTACGTCTTCGGATTACGGCACATGTCGAGCAGCCCGTTGCTCTCCCAGTGCACGTCAGTGAACTCGGTAATGACGTACCCGACAATGCTGGGATGGCGCCGCATTTGCTCGATCTGGTACTTGAGCGCGGTGAACTGCATCCGCTGGCTGGCCGCAGACAGATCCGAGAGCGTGGGAAAAACCTTGTCCAGATGGTAGACCTTGAAGCGCTGCTCGATGCCGTGGGGGTACACCACCCCGTCACCCCACTCGATGCCGGTCTCGAACCACCACGGCTCGCCCTGATAGCATTCCTTGAGCTTTCCCACATCCGGTAATCCCCAGTTGCCGAATTCCGAGACGACCATTGGCTCACTGCCGCGACGCCGCACCTCTGGGGCCTGTTGCCGCGGGAGCGGGTTCCAGGGATCCTGGATGTACTGGCGCCAGGATTCGATGCTCTCGTACACATGGGCAAAGGTCCACGGCGGACGGCTGGCAAAGGTCTGGACCCACTCCTTCCACTTCCGGTAGTGATCGGGCATCGCGTAGTAGTTGTGAAAATCCTCGATGTCCGTCACCACGTGAAAGTTGGTGAAGCAGGGAGAATTGCCGACGACCAAGCGGTGCGGATCGAGCTGCTTGAGCTGAGTGTACATCTCGGAGAGCCATGCCCGGTGCCCGGCATTCACTGCCAGGTCTACGCCCCAGTTCTCATTGACAATCGTCCAGATCACGATCGAAGGATGGTTCCAGTCCCGTTCGACCATGCCGAACAGCGTGTCCCGGGCCCGCCGCTTGGCCGGCTCGGTCAGCTCCTGCCAATTGGGTAGCTCGGTCCAGATCAGAATTCCGGCCCGATCGGCCGCATCGTAGTAGCGAGGATCGGTGATCTTGATGTGAGTGCGAAGGCAGTTGAGACCCATGTGCTTCGCCTTGGCGAACTGCGCTTCCAGCTCTGCGTCGGCGAACGGCGTGTAGATCAGGTCGGGATAGTAATCCTGGTCCAGCGCACCCCGGAGATAGAGCACGCGGCCGTTGAGCAGCAGGTGCCCGCTCTGAGATGTGGCAATCGTCCGCATGCCAAAGTGAGTGCCGAGACTGTCGAGCGGCTCGGCTCGATCATCGGTGCCGTCGAGCAATACCGCCTGAAGCCCGTACAGATGCGGCGTCGTGGTGTCCCAGAGCATCGGCTCCGAGATCGGGATGGTTGCCTCTTCCGAATCGTGGCCGGCCGCGAGGAGCAAACGATGGCGCCGGACTTGACCCCTGGGATCGGTGACCGTGAGCCAGAGTCCGAGTGGCCGATCCGCCGCCTTGCTCAACTGGACTCGAACCTGAGCCTGCTCGCCGGAAACATCGGGGGTCACACGGACGCGGGTAAGATGAACCTGAGAGCGGCGCTCGAGATACACCGATTGCCAGATGCCGCCGATCGGCCCGTACCAGCTCTGTTTTCCGTGAGGGATTTCGGCAAAGGTGAATTCGGGAGGGAAGTCCGCATCGTTGCCCGGATCGATCACCCGGACAACCAGCTCGTTGGCGTCGTCCCGCCGCAGCAGCGGAGTGACGTCGAGCTCGAAGGGCAGATAGCCGCCCTCGTGCTCGCCTACCGGCTGACCGTTGAGCCAGACGGTCGTGAAGTAGTCCACCGCCCCAAAATGGAGCAGGTAAACGGCATCATCGCTATCCCGTCCACCCGTCCGGCGGTCCACGTCGAACTGACGCCGGTACCACGCAACGCCGCTGTAGTCTCGAAGATCATCGAACTGCGCTTGCCACGGTCCCGGCACCCGAATCTGTCGAGCGTCCTCTTCCCGGAGACTTCGTTCAGTCAGGTTCTGATTGGGATCCGGCCAAAACTGCCACACTCCGTCGAGCTCGGTACGTTGACGATTCACGATTGCTCCAAGAACGTCCGGAAGGAACTTCTATGATCGCTTGAGGGTCGTACGAGCACTATGCTTTGCAAGGAGCACGCCAGCTGCCGCCCCCAGCAGCCCCGCGGCAGTCGCAGTGGCGGTCACCACGGCGATACTATAGGCGAAGACTCCGGGCTCAGTGATGCTCTGTCCTACCGGTCCAGGTCCGATCAACCAGGCGAGCAGCGGGCCTAACGTCCCGTCCAGAAAACCGACCACGGCTGCCGCGGCCACTCCGATTCCGAAACTGACCCGCCACCCGCCCACCGCGCCGATCACGACGTACACCAAAAGGGACACCACGCCAAGGGGAGAATACGGAAAACCCAGCGGTTTTCCGGTAATGGCCCCCACGATGTCGAGCGCGACCAGGAAAGCGGCGGCAGTGAGGATGACCGGCATCACCCGTCTCATAGTCTCCCCCACATCAGAAACTCCGGAACGTCGCTGGGCGTGTTGGCGCTGCAGAGAGAGTAAGGTGTACTGCCGCGGTCCGTTCATCAAGCGTAAATCGGTGTTCCCGGCCGGCCGTAGCGGCCGATCATGTATCGTGCTGAACTATATTCGGGTTCATCCCCCGACACTCAACGGAGTCGGTCATGCTGCCTGTTCTGCTTGCCATAGGACTTTCGGCCGGAGTACTCTCGGGGATGTTCGGGATCGGCGGCGGTATCCTGATCGTGCCGGCGCTCATCATGCTGGCCAACTTCCCGGTGAAAGTGGCGCTCGGAACCTCGCTCGGCGCGCTGCTGCTGCCGGTCGGCCTGCTGGGCGCCTACACCTACTATCAAGCGGGCAATCTCAACCCTCGTGCCTCCCTCCTGGTAGCCCTGGGTCTCTTCTTCGGCGCATGGGTTGGAGCCAGGATCGCCCAGCACATACCCGCAAGCACCCTTCAGAGGATGTTTGCCGTCTTCATCGTGGTGATGGCGGTGCGGCTATGGATCGAGGCAGGAAAGGCATGAGATGACCGGCACAGACGCCAGCACCGACGCAAGCACCAGCCAGATCCAGCTGACCTCGACCGCCTTCACCTACGGCGGACGGATACCCTACCTGTATACCTGTGAGGGGGACGATATCTCCCCTCCCTTAGCCTGGAGTGGCGCGCCGGTCGACACCCGGAGCTTTGCCCTCATCTGCGATGATCCCGATGCACCCCGCGGCACCTGGGTTCACTGGGTGCTCTACAACCTGCCAGGTGAATCAGTCGAGCTGGCTCCGGCAGTGCCCACCCTGCCCGAGCTCCCCTCCGGAGCTCGCCAGGGCAGGAATTCCGCAAAGGACGTTGCCTACGCGGGACCTTGCCCGCCGCCGGGAGCTCCCCATCGCTACTTCTTCCGCCTGTACGCGCTGGACATCATGCTGAGCCTGCCCTCCGGTGCAACGCGTAGCGAGCTGGAGCAGGCGATGGACCAGCACATCCAGGCCCAGGGCACATTGATGGGGACGTATCAGCACCGGCCCTGATCTGAACAGCGGGAGCGAACCGCGTAAGCGGTCAAAGCGGGAGGTGCGAAGGCGTAAGCGGTAAGCTTTTTCCCTGCTCACGTCCTTTTTTCCCGCTCACGCTTTTCTCCCCCTTCTACTTTTCAGCATGTCGTTGCTCACCCTAACCGACCGCGGCCTCTACTGCGAGGCCGGCGATTTTTTCGTCGATCCCTGGGAGCCGGTCGATCGGGCCGTGATCACTCACGCCCACGGTGACCACGCTACCTGGGGCAGTCGGGCCTATCTCACCTCTGCCCCTGGGCTCGGGGTCCTTCGGGCCCGGATGCTGGCGGGCGCGCAGATCCGAGCGGTGGAGTTCGGGGAGAGCGTCGCGCTCAACGGCACCAGAGTTTCCCTCCATCCGGCGGGGCACATCCTCGGCTCGGCGCAGGTGCGAATCGAGCATCAGGGGGAGATCTGGGTCGTCTCGGGTGACTACAAGACCGATCCCGATCCCACCTGCACCCCGTTCGAACCACTCCGCTGCCATACCTTCGTGACCGAGTCGACCTTCGGCCTGCCCATTTACCGGTGGCCACCACAGTCCGAAGTCTTCGCGGAGATCAATGCCTGGTGGCGAGCCAACGCCGCGGCCGGGAAGGCGAGTGTGCTCCTGGGATACGCGCTGGGGAAGGCGCAGCGCTTATTGGCAGGGCTGGATCCATCGATCGGTCCTATTCTGACTCATGGAGCCGTCGAACGAATGACATCGGTGTATCGCAACGCGGGGGTCGCCATGCCCCCGACGATCTATGCCGGCGCAGCAGAGCGCCGGGCCGACTCGTCCGGCGCCATCATCATCGCACCACCGCACGCCGATGCCTCCCCTTGGTCCCGGCGATTCGGCGCGCGCTCGACTGGCTTCGCCTCGGGCTGGATGCTGGTCCGCGGGGCGCGCAGGCGCCGCTCGCTCGATCGTGGCTTCGCCCTGTCGGATCACGTAGACTGGCCCAGCCTGCTCAGCGCCATCGAGGCTACCGGGGCCCAGGAAATCTGGGTCACCCACGGCTACACCGGCGTAGTCGTCCGCTGGCTCCAGGAGCGCGGAATACACGCTCGTGCGGTGGAGACGCGCTTCGAGGGCGAGCGGGACGACGAGGTGATCGAGGCGGTCGAGGAGCCCGCGTGAAGGCTTTCGCCGCTCTCTACAAAACGCTCGACGAGACCACCGCCACCAATGAGAAGATCGCGGCGCTCGCAGCCTACTTCTCGAGCGTACCGCCTGCGGATGCCGCCTGGGCAGTACACTTTCTCAGCGGCCGGAGGCCCAAGCGACTGATCGCCGCGCGAAATCTTCGGGCCTGGACCATAGCCGAAGCCGGCATTCCCGAGTGGCTCTTCGAGGAGAGCTATCAGGCGGTGGGTGACCTGGCCGAGGCGATCACTCTACTTCTTCCAGGCGGCAGCTCGCCCAGTGACCTGCCGTTGTCGTACTGGGTGGAAGAACGGCTGCTCCGGCTTCGGGGTGAAGATGAAGACGTCCAGCGGGAAGTGATGGTGGGCGCATGGCGGGAGCTCGACCGCGTGGAACGCTTCGTTTGGAACAAGCTGATTACCGGCGCATTCCGGGTGGGGGCATCGCAACGGCTGGTGATCCGAGCCCTGTCCCAGGTAAGCGGCCTGGAAGAAGGCGTCATCGCCCACCGGCTGACCGGCGACTGGGAGCCGACGCCGGAGTTCTTCGAGCGACTCGTGGCAGCCGACACTCGCGATGCGGACATCAGCCGCCCGTACCCCTTCTTCCTGGCATACCCACTCGAGCTGGGGCCGGCAGCGCTGGGAGACCCGGAGGCCTGGATCGCGGAATGGAAATGGGACGGCATCCGGGCGCAGCTCATTCGGAGAGCCGGCCGCACATTTCTCTGGTCCCGCGGTGACGAGCTTCTGTCTGGCCGCTTCCCGGAGGTGGAGGAGGCCGGCGCCCTGCTGCCAGATGGCACCGTCATCGATGGTGAGCTACTGCCCTGGGTGGATGGAGCCCCGCTTCCCTTTGCCCAGCTTCAGCGGCGGATCGGACGCAAGGACGTGGGGCGGAAGATCCTGGGCGAAGTGCCTGTTGTGCTCGTCGCCTACGATCTCCTGGAGCAGCGCGGCGAGGATGTTCGCTCGCTTCCGCTGGCGGAGCGCCGGGATCGCCTGGCCCAGGTGCTGCAGTCTGTGCCGGCAGAACGGCTGATGCTCTCGCCCCGAGTGCCCGCCGAGAGCTGGGCCGATCTGGTCTCCTCCCGTTCGGCCGCGCGGGATGTCGGAGCCGAGGGCCTGATGCTGAAGCGACTCGCGTCGGAGTATGGCGTAGGCCGCCGACGGGGGGATTGGTGGAAGTGGAAAGTGGATCCCCACACCATCGACGCGGTGCTCATCTATGCGCAGGCCGGAAGCGGCAGACGGGCCGGCCTCTTTACCGACTACACCTTCGGCGTCTGGGAAGGGGATCACCTGGTACCCTTTGCCAAGGCCTACTCGGGACTGACCGACGAGGAGATCCGGAAGGTGGACTCCTTCGTGCGGCGCAACACGCTCGAGAAGTTCGGCCCGGTGCGCACCGTTAAGCCGGAGCTGGTCTTCGAGCTGGCGTTCGAGGGGATCCAGCGCTCCAGCCGGCACAAGTCCGGAGTCGCGGTTCGGTTTCCCCGGATGGCGAGATGGCGGCAGGACAAGAAGGCCGAGGAGGCCGATACGATCGAGACCGTGCGGAGACTCTTAACAGCAGTGAACGGTAAACAGTGAACGGTCTCAACAGAGGTGAAGAGTGAACGGGAAACAGTGAACGGGAAAACGGCGGGACGACCATCGTTTTACCCGTTTACCGTTTACCGTTCACCGTTTACCCTGTGTCTCCCTCCCCTCTTACCTTTCAGCCGTGCCCAAGTTCATCTGCGTCGCCTGCGGCGTGCAGTACGCCGATTCCGCGCTCCCACCCGAGCGCTGCACCATCTGCGAGGACGAGCGGCAGTACGTGCCACGAGACGGTCAGCGCTGGACCACGCTGACCGAGCTGCGGAACACACACCGCAACCAGCTCGACGTAGAAGCGCCTGAGCTGATCAGCGTCGCGACCGAGCCGAAGTTCGCGATCGGCCAGCGGGCTCTTCACGTTCGCACCCCCGATGGCAACGTGCTCTGGGACTGCATCAGCATGATCGACGATCGGACGGTCGGCGCAGTACAGGCGCTCGGCGGCGTCATCGCCATCGCCATCTCCCACCCGCATTACTACTCCACCATGGTCGAATGGAGCCGGGAGCTGGGTGATGTTCCCATCTACCTCCA
Source organism: uncultured Gemmatimonadales bacterium (assembly GCA_963751925.1). Classification (GTDB taxonomy): domain Bacteria; phylum Gemmatimonadota; class Gemmatimonadetes; order Gemmatimonadales; family GWC2-71-9; genus CAVVWJ01. The sequence continues at coordinate 255,660 of CAVVWJ010000001.1, forward strand.
TGCCGCGGATGGCGACTGGGTCATGCGCCCACACGGTTCCATCGTCTTCTGGCAGGGCGAAACCCACCAGCTCGCGCCCGGACTCACCCTGATCCGATGTGGAGGACACTTCCCCGGAGGCACCGTCTTGCACTGGTCCGGCGGTGCCGGAGGCGAAGGAGCCCTCCTGACCGGCGACATCATCCAGGTGGCACAGGACCGGAAGACCGTGAGCTTCATGTACAGCTACCCGAACTACATCCCACTGGGTGCCCGGGATGTCCGACGGATTGTGGATGCGGTCGAGCCGTTCGAGTTCGACCAGATCTATGGTGCCTGGTTCGGGCAGAATATTGCACAGGGCGCCAAGGCAGCCGTTCGGTATTCGGCCACGAGATACATCTCCGCGATTACGGAGTGATTGGGTTTCCTGGCATCGCCATCTCGAGTGAACCGCGGGTGATTCTTGGGTGATGATGAGGGTGGGAGTGGACCTTCCCGGCGCCGTGGGAGTGCCCTCGCCGTCGATCTTCGCCGCGCCCGCGCCGCACTCCGCCGCCACGAGAAAGCGGGTGAAGCTTCCGCGCTCAAGCCGCGCCCATCGCGCCCTTCACCGACAGTCATTTGCGGCGATCGGGACCCAATCGATTGCGTGCGGGAGTGGTTCCGGACCGAGCGCTGGGACCCTTTCCCGTTTCAGGAAGAGGTGTGGCAAGCCTACCTAGCGGGCGAGAGTGGGCTGATACACGCCGCTACCGGGACTGGCAAAACCTACGCTGCGTGGATGGGACCGCTGCTCGAGTGGTTGCGAGACTATCCCGCTCGCGGACGGTCGGCTCCTCACGCTCCGCCGCTCCGGGTCCTCTGGATCACTCCGTTGCGGGCACTCGCGGCCGACACAGAGGCGGCACTCCGGGCGCCGGTCGAGGATCTGGGCCTTCCCTGGACCGTGGAGTCGCGCACCGGCGACACGCCGGCGGGGATCCGCACCCGCCAGGGCAAGCGCCTTCCTACCGCCCTTGTCACCACCCCGGAAAGCTTGGCTCTCCTCCTGACACGGCCCGACACGCCGACGCTCTTCGAGCATCTGGAGCTGGTCGTGGTAGATGAGTGGCACGAGCTCATGTCTTCCAAGCGAGGAGTGCAAACCGAGTTGGCGCTGGCTCGGCTCCGGCGCTGGCGGCCAGGTCTACGCACCTGGGGGCTGTCGGCCACCCTGGGGAATCTCGCTACCGCTCGCGACACCCTGCTCGGCATGGCACCGGGAGGCGTACAGCGATCCGGCCGCATCGTTCGCGGACTCGTTCCCAAGGCGCTCCAGGTGGACTCACTGATTCCGGATACGATGGAACGGTTCCCCTGGTCCGGGCAGATCGGACTTCGACTCGTGCCGGAAGTGGTCCGCGCCATCGAGGAAGGCAAGACCACCCTGGTGTTCACCAATACGCGGGCCACCGCGGAGATCTGGTTTCAGGCGCTGCTGGAGGCGTGCCCGGAGTGGGCCGGTGTCATAGCGCTCCACCACGGCTCTCTCGACCGGAACACGCGCGAGTGGGTTGAAGATGGGATCCGCGACGGACGCCTCCGCTGCGTGGTCTGCACGTCCACGCTGGACCTCGGCGTCGACTTTACTCCGGTGGACAGGGTACTCCAGGTAGGGAGCCCAAAAGCAGTGGGACGCTTGATCCAAAGAGCCGGTCGAAGCGGGCATCAACCCGGAGCCGTGAGCCGGCTGACCTGCGTACCCACCAACGCGCTCGAGCTGGTGGACGTCGCAGCCGCCCGTGACGCGCTGGCCGCCGGTGCCATCGAGTCCCGCCCGCCGGTGGAGCAGCCCCTCGACCTCCTGGCTCAGCACGCCGTCACCATCGCGGTCGGAGGAGGCTTCCGCCGGGACGAGCTGCTGGAGGAGGTGCGGACCACCTGGGCCTACCGGAATCTCAGCGATGCCGAATGGCGCTGGGTCATGGACTTCGTCACGCGCGGCGGTCAGGTCCTTGGCGCTTACCCTGAATACAACAAGGTGGTAGAGCGAAACGGAGTCTATGTGGTGCGCGACCGGATGGTCGCGATGCGGCACCGAGTCTCCATTGGTACGATCGTCAGCGAAGCCGCCATGAAGGTGAAGTTCGTCCGGGGAAAGACCATTGGCAGTGTGGAGGAAAACTTCATCGCGCGGCTCCGCCCCGGAGACGTGTTCACCTTTGCCGGGAGGACGCTCAAGTTCGTTCGAGTGCGAGAGATGACCGCGTGGGTGAGGAAGACAACCGAAAAGACCACGGTGGTTCCTCACTGGACCGGCGCTCGACTCGCGTTGTCGCCCGAGCTTGCGGCCGCGGTACGCGGGAAGCTCGACGAGGCCCGGCAGCAGCTGTACCGTGGGCCGGAGATGGAAGCGGTGCGCCCGATCCTCGAGCTCCAGGCGCGGTGGTCTCGCCTTCCCGCCCGGGACGAGCTCTTGATCGAGCGGGTGCGGACCCGGGAGGGCTATCATCTCTTCTTCTATCCGGTCGAGGGAAGGCTGGTGCATGAAGGGATGGCCGCGCTCTTTGCCTATCGCCTGGCCCAGCTCTCCCCTATTACTTTCACGCTCGCTGCCAACGACTATGGCTTCGAGCTGCTGTCGCCCGAGCCGGCCCGGCTGGAGGACGCGATCGAGGCAGGGTTGGTCTCACCCGATCATCTCCTGCACGACATTCCTGCCAGCCTGAATGCGGCTGAGCTGGCGCGCCGGCAGTTTCGGGAGATCGCCCGGGTGGCCGGGCTCATCTTTCAGGGGTATCCTGGCACCAACAAGAGCGTCAAGCAGGTGCAGGCGTCGAGTGGACTGCTGTACGATGTTTTTGCCCGCTACGACCCCGACAACCTCCTCTTGTTTCAGGCTCATCGCGAGGTGCTGGAGCGGCAGCTGGAGCGAAGCAGACTCGGACGCACGCTCGAGCGTATCGCCCAGGGAAGAGTCACCATCAGCGATGTCGAGCGCCCAACGCCTCTCGCCTTCGCGCTGCTGGTGGACCGGGCACGGGAACAGGTAAGCTCCGAAAAATTTCTCGATCGGGTGCGGCGGCTCGCCGCGCCACTTGAACGCGCCGCAGACGCCGGGGCAGCTCGCTTCGGCCGACGCGGCAGAGGTTTTCGATGACCGACATAGCACTGACGCTCGCGGGGGAGCAGGTCTACCTGCTGTCCGAGCGCGCGCTCTACTGGCCGAACGCCAGCACACTCGTAGTGGCCGACCTGCACTGGGGCAAAGCCTCTACTTTTCGCGCCGTTGGTATCCCGATCCCGATCGGCACCACCAGCGACGATCTCGCCCGTCTCGACAGCGCGCTGACTCGGACCGGTGCCCGCCGGATGGTAGTGCTGGGAGATCTCTTCCACGCCAAGGCGGGCCGGATCGCATCCCATACCCTGGCCGAGCTGAGGCGCTGGCGAAATTTGGCCGCCCCGGTCGAGATCCTGCTGGTTCGAGGGAATCACGACCGGCACGCGGGCGACCCACCGAGCGATCTGCGGATCAACTGCGTAAACGCACCCGCCTTTGTTCCGCCGTTCATCTTCCGTCATGAGCCCGCCGTTTCCGACGGAGGTTACGGGCTGGCGGGGCACGTGCACCCTGGCCTCACGCTGGTAGGCCGTGGGTTGCAGCGGGAGACGTTGCCATGTTTCCTGATCGGCCAGCGCGGTGCCATCATCCCCGCCTTCGGCAGCTTCACCGGCTTCGGAGCGGTAGAACCCGGAGAGGGGGACCGTGCCTTCGTGGTTGCGGCCGACGAGGTGCTGGAGGTGGGAGTACCGGTCGATCTCGGCCCCAACGCTTACCCGACCGAGATGCACGAGATGTCGCACACCGATCAGGGCAGTTGAGATCGGGTTCGAGCGTTCAGGCGGACGCTACTTCCGCCCCAGATAGCTTCTCCGTATCTCGCAAAAACCTGTCGAGATACGCTGCCGTACGGCTCTCGCTGGATCTCGCCACATCCGCCGGCGTGCCCGACACGACGACCCGCCCGCCTTCCTCCCCGGCGCCGGGGCCCACGTCGACAACCCAATCACTTGCCGCTACGACTCGCATGTCGTGCTCGATCACGATGACGGTATTTCCCGCCTCGACTAGTCCGTCGAGTTGTACGATCAGTCGTTCCACGTCGGACGGATGTAGTCCGGTGGTCGGTTCGTCCAGAACGTAGAGAGAGTCCCCCCGTTGGGTCCGCTGCAGCTCGGTCGCCAACTTGATGCGCTGGGCCTCACCTCCGGACAGTTCCGTGGCCGGTTGTCCCAGCCGCAGGTACCCCAGTCCGACTTCCCGAAGCACCGTCAGTGCCCGCCGCACCTGCGGCTCTTCCGCGAAGAACTCCCAGGCGGCATCGACCGTCATCGCCAGGACGTCGGCGATGTTCTTGCCGCGATACACGATCTCCAATGTCTTGGCGTTGTAACGGGCGCCATGACAGGTTGGACATGGTGCGTAGACGCTGGGCAGGAAGAGTAGCTCGACCATGACGAAGCCTTCACCCTGGCACGTTTCACAGCGGCCCTTGGCCACGTTGAATGAGAAACGTCCTGCGTCGTAGTGCCGGGCCCGCGCCTGTTTAGTCGAGGCGAACAGCTTGCGCACATGATCGAACAGGCTGGTGTACGTCGCCAGGTTGGACCGCGGCGTGCGTCCGATCGGCCGCTGGTCCACCCGCACGAGACGCTTCACACATTGCATACCGCTGGTGATTCGACCATCTGTCGTCACCACCGCGTTCCGCTCCAGCTCTTCACCATCATCCTCGTCCACCGACAAATCATGCCCCAGCCCCTGAGCCACAAGCTCGACCAGCGCCTGGCTGACCAGACTCGACTTCCCCGAGCCCGACACTCCTGTCACGGTGGTAAACACCCGGAGCGGAAATTCCGCGTTCAATCGGTGCAGGTTGTTTCGGGTGACACCCTCCAATCGGAGCCAGTCCCGAGGCACTCGACGTCTGCGACTGGGCAACGGAACCTCGGAAAAGAGATAGCGCCGAGTTTCCGAGCTCTCGACCTGAGCCAGCCCTGCGGGTGGCCCGCTGTAGAGGATCTCTCCTCCGTGTACACCGGCGGCGGGCCCTACATCGACGATCCAGTCGGCGTGGCGGATCACGTCCAGCTCGTGCTCGACTACAAAGAGGGAGTTCCCCGCCGCCTTGAGCTGGTCCAATGCCGCCAGCAGTGCCTCAGTATCCGCCGGATGCAGCCCCGCAGACGGCTCATCCAGGACATACACCACACCGAAGAGGTTGGAGCGAACCTGGGTCGCTAACCGCAAACGCTGGAGCTCACCGGGTGAGAGTGTCGGCGTGCTCCGCTCGAGCGAGAGATAGCCCAACCCAAGAGCCAGGAGCGCATCCAGGCGAGCTTCCAGGTCCTCCGCGATCCGCTGGGTGACCACGGCTTTTTCCGGGTGTTCCGATTCGAGGCGTTTCCAGCCATCGGCAGTACCTACGGCGTAGGGACGCAGCAGCTCGGCCAATCTTGCGAGTGAGATCCGGGAGATGTCGCTGATGTCGAGCCCAGCGAACTTGACCGAGAGTGCTTCGAGGCGGAGCCGCTTGCCGCCGCAGAGCGGACACTCGGTGCTGAGCATGAACTGCGACACCCGCTTCTTCATCAGCGCGCTTTCCGTGTTCGCGAACGTGTGCAGCACGTGCCGCCGGGCACTGCTGAACGTCCCCATGTAACTGGGCTCTTCCTTCCGTTTCAGCGCACGTCGTGTTTCAGCGGGAGTGTACCCGGCGTAGACTGGAACGGTTGGCTGATCGTCGGTGAAGAGAATCCACTCGCGGTCCTTCTTCGGCAGCTCCCGCCAGGGCCGGTCGACATCATATCCCAGCGTGACCAGGATGTCGCGCTGATTTTGGCCCTGCCAGGCGGTGGGCCAGGCCGCCACTGCTCGCTCGCGGATGGTGAGCGAGTCGTCCGGCACCATCGATTGTTCTGTCACCTCATACACTCGGCCCAGTCCGTGGCAGCGCGGACACGCTCCCTCAGGAGTGTTGGGTGAAAATGACTCGGCGTAGAGGAGCGGCTGGTTACGGGGGTAAACGCCGGCCCGCGAATACAGCATGCGCAGCAGATTGGAGAGCGTGGTGACGCTGCCAACGGACGAGCGTGTCGTGGGTGAGCCGCGTTGCTGCTGGAGCGCAACCGCCGGTGGCAAACCCTCAATCTCATCCACCTCGGGGACTGCCATCTGGTGGAACAGCCGTCTAGCGTACGGTGAGACCGATTCCAGATAACGTCGCTGCGCTTCGGCGTAGAGGGTGCCAAACGCCAGCGACGATTTGCCTGAGCCCGACACGCCTGTGAACACCACGAGGGCGTCTCGCGGGATGTTCAGATCTATGTTCTTGAGGTTGTGCTCTCGGGCCCCGCGGACGTGGACGAATCCGGTAGATTTCGTGGCCCGACCTGTGCGCGTTCGAGGCATGTCAGCCATATCGAAATCTGAGCAGCCTCCCGTTACATCGGGGTGATAGCTATCACGCCCATCATCGTCAGCCGGTTTACCTGTGACCTCGAGGATCTATGGCCCGCCTGACTTGGCTCGTCATTCAGCTGGCGTTCGTCGCCGCAATCCTGGCGGGAGTCTCATGGATCGCGGCATACACCAGTGTGGCGAATCTTCTGGGGGCCCCGCCACCGGAGATGGGCACCCAAACCACCAGTTTCCTTTGGCATGGCCTGAACGCCCTGCCCGGGCACCCCAGGGTGTGGCGCTTCGCGTTCGCGCCAACCCGCATCCCGGGCGCCCCGAACGTCAAGATCTATGTGAACCCCTGGGGCCACACGGTCCTGACCGAGCCCGAGGATCTGGACGAGCGGGTAAAGGCATTTCATCATACCGGCTTTTAGAAGCGTAGCCGCCTCTAACCTCCCAGCCGCTGAGTGAGAATCTAGGCTCGAGCCTAGCGTCTTACCGATACACCAAGGCCTCGGAGGAGTTGTGTCAGGAAGAACCGTAATGTTGCTGAGCACTGCAGTCATCGGCTGGTCTGTATCACTTGCTGCCCAGGCTGTTCCCCTTCCCAAGCAGCCCGGTGGCGAGTCCGACCCAAGTTCAACCCGACTTCCCGCACCCACGACGGTCTCTGCCGCACAGGAGCGCGACGGCCGCATTCGCGTTGTCTGGAGTGCGGTCGATGGGGCGGTGAGTTACAGTATCACCCGGTCAGTACCCCCGGCCGTGGCGTCGACCTTCAGGACTGCCAACCCAGATACTCAGTACATCGAGACGAATGTGAAACCGGGTAGCACCTACTTCTACACGATCGCCGCCTTCAACGAAGGCGGAATGATGGGGTTGAAGCGCGGCTCACCGGCGGTGAAGGCTGAGCAACCAGGTGGAGCGCTGGTTCCTCCGGTTGATGTAAAGGCAACTGTGAACGGCAACAGTGCCATGGTCTCGTGGAGACCAGTGACCGGCGCCCTGCACTATCGAGTGGAGCTGTCAGAGATCAAAGGAGGGAGCGCGAACGGCTGGGTGCCACGGGCAACGGCAGGGTCAGCGTACTACACGGAAGCGCTGACGGGCTTTGCCCCTGGCAGCCGGTTGATGTATAGGGTCCGTGCCGAAGACGCGCGCAACAATTTGTCGGACCCCGGAACATCCAACGAGATCACCGTCGCGGCATCGTCCGCTGACACTACAGGTCAGACCGCGTCCACCGACACCACCGGGAGCGGTGCCGCCGACAGCAGCTCGGGCGCACGGACCAATGTCCACCCCGCCGTGGTCGCACCTGGGGTCAAGATTAAGGTCGGAGGCTCGCTCAAGCTCGGCAAGAGTGCCACCTTCACCAGCCTCCGCCTGACTGGCGCGCACTGGATCTCCCTCAACGAATCGAAGGCATCGGTGGACCCGCGGGGTCAGGTGCAGGCACGCTCGGCCGGCGTCGCCAACATCATAGCGATTGGAACGACGGCAGACGGTTCAGTCGCTTCAATGGTCCAGCGAGTCGAGGTGACCCGGCGCTGACCGGCGGAGTTCCAGCGACTGCTCTCGTACATTCATGTGGCCAGGGCGGCAATCATGCTCTGGCCGCATTCGTCTGCCTTGGCCAGAGCCTCCATTGCGTCATATGGATGTTTGCCAGTACGATAGGTGAGAAGGCCCGTGCATTTCAGCTCGGTACAGACCCCGTCCCTCGAGGACCTTATGTCGATGAAGGCTGATTCCGTCCGACACGTGTCTCCGCGCCTCTGGCTCCTTGCCATGCCGCTGCTCCTGGCGGGCTGCGCGTCGGTGACCCCCATCAACAATTTGCTGGCCGATCCCTCGCGCTACGACGGAAAGACGGTCCGGATCAAAGGTGAGGTGCAGGGCGCGGTGGGCGGGCTAGGTGTGGGAGCCTACGAAGTTCGGGACAATACCGGCAGGCTCACAGTCGTAAGCGATAAGGGAGACCCACCTCGGAAGGGGGCACAGGTCGGCGTGAAAGGGAAATTCGAGGCTCTCAGTCTCGTGTTCAAGAGACTGGCGGTCTTGCGGGAGCAGAGTCGCTTCAATCCTTAAAAGAGATAGAAACCCTGCGACCGGCTCCAGTGGGGCGGCGATCTGACTACGCCCGCGAGCGAGCCGGCCAGCCGAACCTCTTGGCGATCATTAAGTCCAGGTTGAAACGCTGAATCGACAGCTCCCGTAGAGCCGCCAAACGGTGTTGTCGATTTCCTGCCCCGCCGAACGACTACTTCACGCGAACGATCCTTACACCCCTTCTGGAGGTCACCATGAAATACCTGTGCCTGATCTACGAGAACGAGAAGAACTGGGAGACGATGCCGCCAGCGGAATCCGAGTCTATCATGAATGAATACTTTGCCTTTACTGGAAACATCCAGCAGAACGGCAAGTACGTGGCCGGGGAAGCGTTGCAGCCAACCGCCACCGCCACCACGGTCCGGGTGAGGAACGGGAAAGTCTCGACCACCGATGGCCCGTTTGCTGAAACCAAAGAGCAGCTAGGTGGCTTTTACCTGATCGATGCCACAGACCTGAACGATGCCATCCAGGTAGCTGCCAAGATCCCGTCCGCTCGACTCGGCGCCATCGAAGTTCGCCCGGTAGTCGACTTTTCTCAGGAGGCAGCTGGACGGGAGCAGGGAGAAGCCGCGCACGCGTAAGAGTCGGGAGTCGGTCGGCAGTCGGGGGCCGGGAGTCGGGAGTCGGGAGTCAGGAAAAATTCTCAAGACCGATGACACCTCATCCCGGATGCAGCGAGGGACCTAGCTTGTCGAGCTTCGACCCCGACTCCCGACTCCCGACTCCCGACCCCATAGAGGAGGTCTTCCGCACCGAGTCCCGCCGGGTCTTGGCAACGCTGATCCGGCTCTTGGGTGACTTCGACCTGGCCGAGGAGGCGTTGCAGGACGCCTTCACGGTCGCGGTCGAGCGCTGGCCGGTGGAGGGCGTTCCCCGAAATCCGCGCTCTTGGCTGATTTCCACCGGTCGATTCAAGGCGGTCGACGGACTGCGTCGGCGAGCACGGTTCGATGCCTCACTCGCGGCGGTTGCCGACCAGCTTGGCGATGGGGTCAGCCAGGCGCAGGATGACGTGGACGACGAGAACGTCCCAGACGACCGGCTTCGGCTCATCTTCACCTGCTGCCACCCGGCTCTTCCACCCGATGCGCAGATCGCCCTCACCCTCAGGGAGGTTTGCGGGCTAACGACCGAGGAAATTGCGCGCGCCTTCCTGCAGCCGGCACCGACCCTGGCGCAACGGATCGTCCGAGCCAAGGCCAAGATCAAAGCCGCAAAGATTCCCTATCAGGTGCCATCGCGGACCGACCTGCCCAATCGTCTCGCCATGGTCCTCCACGTCATTTATCTGGTCTTCAATGAAGGGTATTCGGCGTCGTCGGGAACGTCGCTCACACGAGCCGATCTCTCATCCGAGGCGATCCGGCTGGGACGTCTCCTGCTGGAGCTGTTACCTGAGCCGGAGGTGATCGGCCTGCTCGCGCTGATGCTCCTGCACGCCTCCCGGCAACAGGCGCGAACCTCGGCCGATGGTGAGCTGATTCTCCTGGACGAGCAGGACCGTTCCCGCTGGAACCGGGATGAGATCGAGGAAGGACTGGGCCTCGTCCGGCGAGCAATCGAATCGCGAGAGTTTGGACCCTATACTCTGCAGGCAGCCATCGCGGCCGTACACGCCGAGTCACGCAGTGCGGCGGACACGGACTGGTCGGAGATCGTCGGTTTGTATGACGTCCTCATGAGGGCGGATCCGTCGCCCATTGTGGAGCTGAATCGGGCCGCCGCCGTGGCAATGCGCGATGGAGCGGCGGCGGGAGTGGCCTTGATCGACGCGCTTCTCGCCCGGGGAGAGCTGCAAGGCTATGCCCCTGCGCACTCAGCTCGGGCGGAGCTATCCCGGAGGTTGGGACGAACAGCAGAGGCGATCGCCGGGTACCAACGGGCGCTCGATCTTACGGTTCAGGAGCCTCAGCGGCGATTTCTCCAGCAGCGGATCGAACAGCTGAGCGCGGGTGGCCTTCTCCTACCCTGATCTCTAGATTCTACTCCTTCCGCCTGTGAAGCAGCGTGAGCTCGAGCGTTCAGGAGCAACTACAGCGGGCCATGGGAGATGCCTATCTCCTGGAGCGCGAGCTCGGCGGCGGAGGCATGTCCCGCGTCTTCCTTGCCCACGAGCGGGCGCTCGGCCGCAAGGTCGTCGTCAAGGTGCTCCTCCCTGAGCTCGCTGCCGGGGTGAACGTCGAGCGGTTTCGGCGAGAGATTCAGCTGGCAGCTCAACTACAGCACCCCCACATCGTTCCGCTGTTGTCAGCCGGGGAAGCCGACGGGCTTCCCTTCTTCGTCATGCCATTCGTGACCGGGGAGTCCCTCAGGAAGCGGTTGGCCCGCGAGGGGGAGTTCCCTATCGCGGAGACCGTCCGCATCCTGCGAGACATCGTTTCAGCCCTGGCGTACGCCCACGGTTACGGGGTGGTTCACCGAGACGTCAAGCCGGACAATGTGCTCCTGTCCGGTGGCGTCGCGGTGGTCACCGACTTCGGCGTGGCCAAGGCAGTCAGCGCCTCCAGCGAACCGGCTGCGACCGGCCTGACCTCGTTGGGCGTTGCCCTTGGCACGCCGGCATACATGGCCCCCGAGCAGGCCACCGCCAACCCGCAGACCGATCACCGGGCAGATATCTACGCGCTCGGAGTGGTGGCCTACGAGCTCCTCACCGGCAGTCAGCCGTTTGCGGGACGGTCGCCGCAGGCTGTACTCGCGGCGCACGTAGTCGAAGATCCCGAGCCGGTCGAGCGCCGCCGCCCGGCAGTACCGCCGATGCTGGCCACACTGGTGCGGGATTGCCTCGCCAAGCGTCCCGCCGAGCGGCCACAGTCGGCCATGCAGGTCATGCATATGCTCGACGCCATCGTCACACCCAGCGGTGGCACCGCCGCGACCACAGCAGTTCGGCTGCCGGCGGTCGCACCTAGGGGTCGGAAGTGGCCGATGGCTACCGCGATCGCGGGACTCGTGCTCCTGCTCGGAGGAGGAGCGCTGTGGCTCGCGCGTACCCGGTCGAGTAACGTGCCCGCACAAACCGTTGCCCCGATCCATGCACCTGCAGTCTTTTCGCACAGTGACTCCACCCACATGCGGCCTCCACTGCCGCAAACCGAGCCGGCTCGAATAGATCCGCCCGGCGCGCGACCCACGGCTCCGCTGGCGGTACTACCGTCAGCAAAGGCTTCCCGACCGGCGCCGGCCCACAGCCGCAAACCTGCCCGCGAACCGGCAAGGATTGCAGCGGATTCGGCGGCACCAGCCTCCGAGAACGAGCCCGCGCCCCCGGCGGCAGTGATGGCGCCGGCTGTGGTCCCGGCGCCGGCGCCTGGTCCGCCGCCCGCAACGGTCGTCGACACCACTCCAGCAGTGCCGCGCCCGCCCCCACCCGCAGCAGCGCCAATTCCCCCGCGCCCGGTCGATCCGGCCCCGGAAATCCGCGGAGTCGTCGCGGACTATGCTGCGGCGGTCGAATCGAAGAGTCTTGCCGGGCTTCAGCGAGTCTACCCTGGAATGACACCGGTACAGCAGCGAGGTTGGGAGCAGTTCTTCCAGCTGGTGCGCGACGTGAAGGCCACCCTCTCGGTCGCTCGGCTCGATCTCGCCAACGGCGTGGCCGAGGCGCAGATCACCGGCACTTATAACTATCTGAACACCAGCACCGGCCGGGCGGAGAGCCAACCGGTTTCATTCCACGCTTCGTTGAAACAAGACGGAGGCCACTGGCGGATGACGCAGGTGAGGTAAGTCGAGTCCAGAGTCTAGGGTCGAGGGTCAAGAGTCGAGGGTCAGTCGAAAGTCTAGAGTCGAGAGTCTAGAGGGCAGGTACGAGAGCCAATTCTCGACCCTCGACCCTCGACTCTAGACGGCTTTCAAAAATTATACTCCAGTCCCGCCGTCCAGATCACATCAGGGCGTAACCCGCCGCGGTTGAGCGACCACTCGCTGTTCCCCACCACTGTGAGTCCCTGCGCGGCTGTCAGTTTCATCCCAACCGATCCGTCAACCAGGTCGTCACGCTCGTCAGGGATCACGGTCGGGATGATCGTGCGGTGATAGGGCGCCTCGATTTGGACTGGGCCGGGAACCTGGAGCGGGCTGTCGCCTACCTGCAGCTGGGAGATCACGTCGATGGCGAGTGTGGCCCAGGGTGCAAGCAGATGGTCGAAGCCTACGGTCGCGAGCACGGCATCGGTCTCGAACTGCCCGCCCCGATACAGGTACCCGAGATTCGCGTGAGGCGTGAAGTCGCCGAAGTGGGCCGAAAGAATGGCAAGTCCCCGGACGGCGAAGGCGCCGGATCCGAGCAAGTTGCTTTCACTGCCGGTCGGGAACCGGACGTCCCCGAGAATGGCAACCGACAGCGGCTCACCCCTCCGCAAATTGACCTTCACCCGCCCATCCACATCGCCCAATCCGGTGGTGGAACCGTCGATGGACCGCGAGGCCGTGAGAATCGGGTTGTCAGGCGTACCGCCAAAGAAGTGAACCGCGGGCGGGGGCCCAAAAGGGGTGATCTGTGCGTTACTCGAGCCTGCCAGCGAGACCGATACCAGCGGCAAGGCGACACCGACATCGATCCGGTCAGTGACGCCGTATGCCAACACCAGTCCCGTAACGTTGAGGCGGACGTCCAACGACAGGTTGAGATCAATGGTCTCGTTCTCCAGCGCCGGCACTCCCAGCAGCGAGCAATCTCCGCCGGCGATTGAATCGCACCCGGGAAAGTCGGAGTTGGCGTGGGTGAATATGAAGTTGATGTGGTTGAGGTCTACTCCGCGAAGCGTCTTGAAGTGGACGCCGGTTCGGGTGAGGCTCGCCAGAATACGTCCGTGGCCGAGCGTCTGTGCCCGTTCGCCGAAGATCGGTCCCGCGGAAGTGGACGTCCGAGTCGGCACCCCGCCCTGGAAGCTGAACGTCGAGCCGCCGCTGGTGGCGCTCACGGGCACGTTGGCCACATTGCTGCCGATCGAATTCGTCAGAAACGAGATGACCGTCCCATTGCTGGCCACCGCGGCGGGAACGAAGTGGTTTCCATGGATGCGAATGGACTCAGGATTGGATGGATCGCTGGTTCCGCCCAGCGTCAGTGGGCTCTGACCCGACCCGAAGATGAACAGGTCCGACAGCTTGTCTCGCAGATGCTGGGCTTGCAGCGGAACACTGGATAGGAGAAGAATCGCGGTCACCCACAGGTGGCGCATGCGGACTCCTGGAGGGCGGGTGGAGGATTTCAGCCCGAGAGACGGCTACATTCTTAGTACATGCACCCAATTTCGCAATTGTGGTAGCTGTCTCACCTTTCTCGGCTTCAACCACCGGAGTGTATATGCGTAGCATCGGGACTGTCGCGTGCCTGCTGTTCCTCGCGGCCCCTGCGCTTCGAGCACAGGACTCCTCCTCAGCCAAGCAGGACAGCGCCTCCGCCGCCAAGCCCGCGGTGTTGCAGTGGGGGCCAGCCCCGGCGGTCTTCCCGAAAGGGGCCATGATGGCCGTGGTAGAGGGAGATCCATCTCAGACTGGACCCTTCGAGGTGCAGCTCTCGTTTCCTAACGGCTATAAGATCCCGCCGCATTTTCATCCCACCGAGGAGACGGTGGAAGTGAAACAGGGCACCTTCCTGGTCGGGATGGGTGACCGGCTCGAGATCAAGAAGACGACTGCCATGAAAAAGGGAGACCACGGAACTATACCAGCGGATCACCATCACTACGCGGTGGCCAAGGGGAAGACAGTGGTGGATGTGAAGTCCACCGGGCCTTTTGCTATGACCTACGTAAATGCTGCGGATGACCCCCAGGGCCAGCAGAAAACGCCTTGACGTCAGGTTGATCCAAGAGTTGTCGGGACGCTGCTCTCAGCCGCTTGACGAGGCTGAGAGCAGACCCAAGCCCGACGGACATCTCGCCTACGTGGTGCTCCCTGCCAGCTGCCTCGCCACTCCCGCCACCATTCGGACCTTGGCCCCATCCTTGGAATCGGACGCCGCCTGATCCAACCGCCCGGCCAGGTCGGTCAGTGCCTTCTGCCGATCCGCACCAGAGGCCTTCTCGGCTGACGCAAGCGCCGAGCGCGCATCGCTGATCTTCGCGTCGTCCAGACCCTTGGAGCGAGTCAGCTGATCCAGGTACGCTCGGGCCAGCGCAAAGCTCGGCGGCCACACCATCTTCACCTGGCCCTGGGTGTTGAAGTAGTCGAGATGGACGGTCTTGGCTGCGTCGATCTCATTCTGGGAGATGAATCCGCTGGGCTTGAGATCGAAGATGTCCAGGCCGCGAGCCATCTCCGACCCGACCAGAACACCGTTATACCAGTACACCGACCAGTAGCCACCACTCGCCATCCTGGTCGCATCCACCGGACCACGATCGAAGAACGCGATTTCTTTGGGATGCGCCGCATCGGTCCAGTCGAACACGGAGACGCCGCCCTGATACCACGCCTGTGCCATGACGTCCCGGCCGGGAATGGGGATCAGTGAACCGTTATGGGCGACGCAATTCTCCTCTTGAGTTTGCGGTGCCGGCAGCTTGTAGTAGCTCTGGAACTGCATATTCCGGCCAGCGATGGTGAAGATCGCGTCGGCGCCCCACTCGTGTTTGTCGGTGCTTCGGCACTTTGGCTGTCCGCCGCCACCCCACTCATCAGAGAAGAGGATCTTGGTGCCGTCGTTGTTGAAGGTGGCTGAGTGCCAGTACGAGAAGTTCGAGTCAGACACCGCACCGATCCGGGCGGGATGGGTGGGATCGCGGATGTCGAGCAGGAGTCCGTAGCCCTCACAGGCGCCGCCGCCGAGTCCGATAGCCGGGTAGACGGTGATGTCGTGGCATTGGGTGGGCCCGCTGTTGGGATCCCGCTTGGTCTTGGTTTCCGCGGCGACAATCGTGGGAATGGCTTGCCGCAGCGTAGCGCTGTCCTGCGCCGTCGGCGAACCGCTCCCGTTCCGCGCTTTGACGATGCTGTCGAGCAGGGCCGCGACCCATTGGGGATGGAGCACCTCTTCCTTGCCGTTAAAGTTCCCCACGAACCCGCCGGTGGCTTTGGCCTGCGCTACTTCCTTGATGTTGGCGATGCTGTCTTCCGGTGCGTCTCCGTGCTTGGCCGGGGCGGTCAAGTTGTTGAAGATCCTCGGCGAGCTGACGATGGCCGCCTGTTCGGGATGGGCCAGCGGCACCTTGATGACTTCGATTCGAAAGAGCGCCGAGTTGGGATCTTCCGTGGGAGCAGCCGCCACGCAGCCCGGAAGCTCCTTGGGCGAGCGGACCATGGATGATCCCGAGATGTAGACGTAGACGTTGGCCGGATCCCTGGGATCGACTAAAACCGAGTGGGTGTGGGAGCCGCGACAGGTCTGCACGTTCCCAACGTTCTTCGGGTGACTGATGTCGCTGATGTCGAAGATGCGAAGACCCCGGAGCCGGGCCGAGCTGACGGTATCCTCCACGCCCTGCGTCCCGCAATCGAGTCGGCCGGAGAGACCCTCGCCCGAGACGAAGAGGAGATTCTTGTATACCGAGACGTCGCTTTGCGAGGCCGGACAGACGTAGGCCTTCTTGAGAGTTGGGAACTTGGGGTCGCTGATGTCCCAGACCTGATACCCGTTGTAGCTGCCCTGAATCACGTAGCGGCCGGTGAACGCCATGTCGGAATTGGTCATGCCGGCGAACTGATCCGAGGGCGGCGTCTTCGAGAGCACCTCCAGATTCCACACCGCCTCACCCGCGTCCATCAGTCCCGCATGAAGACCGACCCGGGGATCGGGCTTTGGCGCCTCCGTCGACATGTTGTCAGCCGGTGCCGGCTGATCGGCGCCAGCGTGGGTCGATTGAGAGCAGGCTGTTGCCGACAACACACCCAGCACGAGAGACAGCGCCCTGACGCGAACGGGTACCATAGTGGAATTCCTTGGGTCTTAGGGGGATTGTGGTGCGGAGCCGGATGCGCTGAGCATCATCTCCATGCGGCGGATTTCGGTAGTCTGATCTACGTTGACGTCGTTGGCAAACTTGAACACCGTCTCGTCCTGGGCCGCGCCGTTGGTACCGAAGAGCCCTTGCACCATGGAGACGGCGCCCTTGTGGTGCTGTATCATGTCGGTCAGGAACAGGCGGTCGAAGTCGCTCCCCTTCGCTTGATTGAGCTGCTGCAGCTGCGCCGGCGTCAGCATCCCAGGCATCATCATGTCACCATGCCCGCCATGCATCGCCATCGTCATGCCGGTCGCGCTCGGATCCGGCACCGGTTGACGGCGGTCGCGGAGCCACTGCTGCATGGTCGCGATCTCGTCCTGCTGCGCGTTGATGATCCGTTCCGCCAACCTGAGCACGGATGGGCTCGCGCCGTGGCTGGGGGCCCAGCGAGCCATGACGATCGCCTGCGAATGATGGCGGATCATATGGGCCATGAAATCGATATCGGCTTGGGTATACGGGCGCCGGGCGCTGTCGGATCTTGCCTTCGCGATTCCGGCTGCATCGTCCTGGACGGCGGATCGTGGCTCGGGAACGGAACGGGCAGGCTGGCTATGCGAGCTGCTACAGCCTGCCAGCATGGCCGCGACGGCGAACGGCAGGCAACGGACGCGCACTATCATCATTCCGAACGATACTACCGGCAGAGGCGGGGGAGAAATGCTCCGCCAAAAGTGCTTGGCCCGGCGACCTTCGTCTGGTTGCGGGGCGACCCGCGTTTCCCCCAGCGGCTCACGGCCTCTAATCGCTGAGGACGACGGCAGCCTCCGGCTCCAACCTCGTCTGCCACCAGATCGCCGCGTCCTCCCGGCCCCAGCGATGCTCGACTCCACACTCCCCCAGGCGATCGCACAGCTCGCGTGCGCTCGCCGGCCGATTCGACGGGCTTTTCTCCAGGCACGCGAGCACCAGCTCATCCAGCGCGGGAGACACATCGAACGTGCTATGCCGCGAGGGAGCGTCGGGCTTGGATGAGATATGGCGCGCCATGACCTGCATCGGAGTCTCGGCGTTGAACACGTAACGGCCGGTCAGCATCCAGTACGCCACACAACCCAGAGCGTAGATATCGGTGCGGCGGTCGATGGGCTCTCCCAGGGCGCTCTCGGGCGAGAGGTATGCCGGCGTACCGGTTACCATATTCGGCGCTGTCAGCCCGGCCTCGTGGACTCCGCCCGTTTCGCTCTTCACCAATCCGAAGTCGAGCACCTTGACCCAGTCAGAATACTGGCCCATCCGGCACACCTGAATGTTGGCCGGCTTGATGTCCCGGTGGACCAGCCCCCGGTCGTGCGCCTCGGCCAGTGACTCGCAGACCTGTTGCAGCAGATAAATTGCGCGCGCCGCCGGGAGCGGACCGTAAGTGGAGACCAGCCTCTGCACATCGAGCCCATTGAGCAGCTCCATGACGTAGTAGAACGTGCCGTCGCTGGTCACACCGAAGTCATAGAGATGGATGGTATGAGGCGAGCGCAGCATCGCGGCGGCCTGGGCCTCCCGCCGGAACCGTTGGGTCAGCACCTTGGACTGCTGCCGGGTCAGGGCTCCCAGGACTTGGGGCTTGATCAGCTTGATGGCGGCAGGGCGCGCAAGGAAGCGGTGAGTGGCCTGCCACACTTCACCCATCCCGCCTGACCCGATGAGATCGCCCAGCACATAGCTCCCCATTTCACGCGCTTTCCGGACCTCGCGCCCGAGACCGGTGATGATCTGGGAGATGACTGGCGCGATGGCAGCGCAGAAGTAATTGGGAGCGGCGCGGGCGAAGACTTCCAGGATTTCAGGGATTCCCTGCCCCCCCAACTTCCAGAGCCAGGCGCCGACCGGATCCATCGACGCCGCCAGCAGTGCGGTGAGCAGGGTCTTCCGAGGCGTGCTGGGGATGATTGCCGGGAACAAGAGAATGATGATGGCGATCCATGAGACGTTGTCGGGCGGGCTGTCATGCCAGTCGAGCACCCCGATGGAGAGCGCGATCAGAACCTCATAGGCCAGCCCAAGATTCAGTACGCAACCGGGGATTCAGTTCCGAGCGACGGGTATACCAGTAGAGCCCGAGCGACGCAGCGATATTGATGCCGCCTACCAGGTTGAAGAGGCGGAGAATCGCAATGTCGTGCTTGACCACCGGCTGGAGGAGATTGGCCCATACTACGTTCGCCGCCCAGAGACCGGACATCACCAGACACATGATTCCCAGACGATGCGATGCTTGCTGGAGCAAGTCGTCCGGTAATCCCAGGGGAGTCGGGGAGTCGCCGAACGCGGTCTGGACGAGCCGAGGGTCGGGAGCTGAGGAGTCGGAGTTGCGGCGCATGGGGATACGAAAAGGGTACGGCCTGGCCGGGTGAAGTGCCAGAGCGCGAGTGGTGCCACGATACGAGCACCGGGTCACCTCCCTGTCCAACTGACTCCCCCGCAGTAATTTGTTAGACGAACGCCCCGGGAACACCCATCTCAAAATCGATCGATACGATGAAGGAGCACCCCCGATGAGCGTCAGTTCCGCGGCTATCCGTACCAGGGAGCGAACTCGGCGGTTCTACGTGGGCATGGCAATCGCCTTCGCAATCACAGTCTTTGCCGGGTTTTCGCGCAGCTACTTCCTCAAAGCCTATTTCGGGACGCCGGAGCTGAGCCGGCTGCTCCACCTGCACGGACTGATCTTCACGAGCTGGGTGCTGTTTTTCCTGCTACAGACGAGCCTTGTGGCGACTGGAAGGACTTACCTCCACCGTCGGATGGGCGTGGTTGGCGGGGTGCTCGCAACCCTGGTACTGATCGTCGGCACCGTCACTGCCATCCATAGAGCCAAGACCGGAGTCTCTCCTATCCCGGGCGTGCCAGTACTCTCGTTCATCGCAATTCCGCTCTTCGACATGCTCCTGTTTGCAATCCTGGTAGGGACGGCCCTGTACTTCCGGCGTCAGCTCGAGTGGCACAAGCGGCTGATGACCCTCTCGATGATCGCCATCATCCCTGCGCCCATCGCACGCCTGCACTTGCCGCTGATACAGGCAGGCCCGCCTGCATTTTTCGGTCTGGCAGATCTGTTCATCGTCGCCATGATCTTGTACGATGTCGCCAATCGCCGGCGGGTCCACCCTGCCACGATCTGGGGCGGACTGCTGATCGTTGTCTCCCAACCCCTCCGCCTGATCATCTCGGGCACACCGGCCTGGCTTTCGTTCGCTGGTTGGCTGACACGGTGACCGCCTCTCGCGGATCTCAGGCAGCCATCCTTTAGGCTCCTGGAGCTTTGTGCCAACCGCACTCAAGCGCCTCGAGCTTCGCTTCCGGCGGGCCTTCCTCGCTGCCTCGCACCGCCCATTCGCTGGGCAGGTCGCCACCAGAGCTGAAGACCTCCTCCAGCTCGGCCCGGTTCCGCGAATCCTGCTGATCCGGCTGGAGCGCATCGGGGATGTCCTCGTGAGCACTCCGGTGATCCGAGCACTCCGTGCCCGCTACCCTGCCGGGACCATCGACCTGCTGTTGAGCCGGGCAAACTATCCTGTCCGAGATGCGGTGGCGCCCTTCGTCACCCGGGTCTGGTGTTATGACAAGACCATCAGATCGGCTCTGGTCCTCATGCAGGCGCTCCGGCGCAGGCGGTACGACGTCATCGTGGATCTGGTAGATAATCCATCGACCACCGCCCAACTGGTGGTGCGCTGGTGCCGGCCGGCGGCGGTGGTAGGGCTACTCCATCCTGAATCAGGGCGCTACACCCATGCCGCTCCATTGCTCGATCGCAGCACTGTTCACCCGGTGGAGCGATTGGCCCAGCTGCTTCTTCCCTTCGGAATCGACCCCGGAACCCAGACGCTGGATATCAGCTATCCTCTGGAATCCACCGATCTGGAGCGGGCGCGTCACACCCTGGGTTCTTCTGGGCACCCGTTGCGTCTCGGCGTGAATATCTCGGGCCGTGGAGCCGGTAAGAACTGGGGAAGCGCCAACTATATCGCTGCGATCGAACACCTTCGGCGGACGGACGCGCGTTTTGCCGTGAGCGTCTGCGGTGCGCCGCAGGATGCAGATCAGGTGAAGCACGTGGCGGAGTCGGCGGGAGCGCAGGCAGTCCCCGCGACGAAATCATTCCGGGAATTCGCGGCGATCGTGCGGGTCTTTGATCTCTTCCTCACGCCTGATACCGCGGCCCTCCACCTGGCCGCCGCCGGGAAGGTTCCGACAGTTGGGCTGTACCATGAGAACCCCGCGGTCGCGCCCTGGGTGCCCTACAACACCCCCAACCGGCTGGTTTCGGATCCCCGGGGAATTCCGGCGATCCCGGTTGACCGTGTCATTGCGGCGCTGGAGGACTTGATCCGGGAGAGGTTTGGGTCACCGGCTCAATCCGGAAGATCTGATACTGCCCCTCGCGTCCAGCCGGCATGAGGGACAGCTGATCACTTCTCCAAATCCAGCTTCCTGCCAGATGATTGTGCCAACCCGCCTTCTCAGGACTGTAAGCCCACTGCACTCCTAACATCGCGAGTGTCTGCCGCAGCTTGAGCAGTGGAGGAGCGTAGTCCCATCCGACGTAGTACCAGGGCCGGGGCTCCCGCCGGAGCCGGGGCCACGAGCCGACGTACCGTTCCGGCCCGGCCCACCACCGGTCTTCCGGGGCCATCTCCCCGGTACGCCCCTGCGCGGTGTATCGAGAGCCCGGGATGGCACTGAGCGCGAGCCGCACCGGCTGGTCCGGGAATGCAATCCTGAGATAGGCGTAGTCCGAGATCCAGGGCACCAGATACGTCCCGCGCGGGGCGGTTCGTTCCAGGTCCATCATGACCCGATTGAGACTGGCCTGGTCCACCTCATAGGGCATCAGCGGAGCGAAGCCCACGCGGTCGACCAGCACCAGCGCGCTGAGCACACCAATCCAGGCCCACCGCCTCTCTCGCCCGAAGATCCGCTCGGCGACTCGGCTGACGCCGATGCTGCTGAGCATCGCCAGGGGAATGAGAGCCGGCGCGTAGTACCGGGATTCATGCCCGGCCAGAAACGGCAGCGCCGCCACTGCGAGCCACACCAAGGCGAGCCGCATCAACTGCGGGTTCCGGGTGCGGAGGCCGAAGGGGAGCACCAGGAGGAAGGCCTGCAGGGCCAAGAGGAGAGCGTAGAGCCGCTGCAGCCACGCGTCGTGTGTGGCCACGTGATACGCCAACCGTGAGAGCCCAAACGCCGAGCCTCCGGCGCTGGACAGAATGAGGCCGTACAGGAGGAGAGAGGCTCCGGCTGCTAACGCTGCTCGCCGCAGTACCTCACTCGTTGGAAAACGCCCGTCCCTCATTGCCAGCAATCCCAGTGTGAGGCCGACGAACTCCATGAATCCGGTGACTCGGCTCAAGCCACCAAGAGCGAGCCCTGCCACCGCAAGAGCCAGCAAACGCTGCCGTCCCCTGCCGCTCGGCTCCCGGAATGACCGCACGAAGCCCCAGCAGCCCAGAGTGGTAAGAAGGAGGCTGGGCACTTCCGAGAGGGTCTTGAATCCCAGATAGGTCGTGACCGGCAGCAGCAGGAGAACGACGGTCGAGCGAAGTGCGATCCGTCGATCGACCAGCTCTCTCAGCAATGCCATAGCACTCGCGGCAAAGGCCAGCAGGAGTAAGGCATAGAACGATTGAATGATGAAGAGGCTGACGCGGCCGGTACCCAGAACTGTGAGCAGCAGCCGCAGCAACGCTACATGGCCGATTTTCCCCGAGAAGAAACCGTCCGGGAAGATCGCGAGGCGAGTCTCATACTGGACCAGCTCCCGCGGCGAGTGGGCCATTGCGGAGAAGAGATAGAAGAACTCGTCCCAGTGATGGCGGGGTGTCCAGCTGATCAGGAGGAAGGCGAGCGCCGCGGCAACGAGGATGGGTTTGGCTGATGCTGCCGAAGTCGAGGTGTGCCTCGGTACCCCGATTCTCGGATACTGGTTGCTCTTTATGTGTCTACCTGAGGAGCGCTGACGCGCACCCGAGTGACGAAGCATTTGGTACCCCAGACGTTTCGCACCGCGCCGATCACGGCGGCCATACCGCGCAGATTATGCGACACGTTTTCTGAAGGCACCGTGAGCCGCGCCACGTGACAAAGTGGCCCAAAGGACAAATTGGCTCGCTCTCACCACCACCCGGCATCGTTGATGGGTACCCGATGAAAATGCGGAGTGCTAGACAGTATTGCGGAGCATGGGAAGGTTGGAATGAATGGAAAAAGGAGCGCCGCCGGCAGCTGAGTGGCGGCGGCGCGTCCGAGAGGGGCTACTGCTTGACCCAGGTCGGGCGAAGATCCCGCGTCACACCAGCCACCAGATCTTGAATCACCTGACTGTACGCGTCATCCCGATCGCGAACCGCGATCGACGGCAACCCACCGGACATGCCGAGCTTTCCCATCGTCCCATTGGCGGCCGAGCTGGAGCGCCAAACGGTACCACCTGTGCGAGTGCTCAGGAGCTGCACGGTCAGCTCGGCCGTGACTCCCGCTCGCACGTTCACACCCGATGCGCTGATGTTGCCCCGCGGCTTCACGTTGGAAACCTTGAGATAGCCCACGAACACCGCTGGGACGTTCTTATCGCGTCCCAGGGTTTGCGCGAGTGTGGCACCGTCTACATTGGCCGGCAGCGCCTTTAAAGAGGAGTCCGCCCGGCCCAGTTCGAGCAGCTCAACACCCGACTGGCTGGCCAGGAGCGCTTCCGCAAATCGTTGGGTAGCGAGGGAAGTCATCGCTTCGTTCTGCTTATCAGCGGAGAAGGTCACCAGGGCGACTCTGCCGTACGGCGCAAGATCGAGCCGCGCGGGGATCTGGGAGTACTTGGAGGCGCAAGCCGACAGCGTCAACGCTCCGCAAAGCGCGAGCGCATATTGCGTTCGGACCGACCGGACGGCACTCTTCGAGGCCATTGGGCGCACCTGGTTGTGGGAGCCTGCCGGAAAGGCAAGAGGCGCGCCACCCTCGACTGCAGAGGCCTGCATGCACTACCTCCTGTTCTACGACTACTCGGATGACTATCTGACACGCCGTCAGGCGCTCCGCCCAGCACACTTCGAGCATGCCCGACCTTTCATCGACCGGGGTGAGCTGATCCTGGGGGGGGCACTGGCTGAGCCGGTCGACACTGGTGTGCTGCTGTTCAAGTCCGCGGGCGCCGAGCTGGTAGAGAGATTCGCTGCGGAGGATCCCTACGTGAAAAATGGATTGGTGAAGAGCTGGCGGGTTCGCCCGTGGACCACGGTTGTTGGTCCCGACGCCGCGACTCCTCTAATGCCTCCGGCGCCGGCCCGGCAGACTTGAGTGCCGCGCGGTGCTCGATCCAGAACGACCTTCATTGCGCTCCTCCGCGGGATCAACGTCGGTGGACACCGAATTGTGGGAATGGCGGAGCTGCGCGAGTTCCTGTCGGCGCTGGGCTTCGCAAACGCCAGGTCCCTGCTCCAAAGTGGCAATCTGCTGTTTGAGGCGGCCGAGTCCGACGTTTCTAGTTTGGAACGGCGGCTGGAAACCGAGGCTGCAGCTCGCCTTGGTTTAACCGCGGATTTTATCGTACGCTCCGGTGAAGAGTGGAAAGCGGTCATCCAGAACAATCCTTTCCCCGCTGAAGCTCGGCGCGATCCCGGACATCTGCTGGTGATGTTCTGCAAGGAAGAGGTTGATCCGGCGAAGGTGGCCGCGCTTCAGACTGCGGTCACCGGTCCCGAAGTGCTGCGTCACGGCGGGCGCGAGATTTACATCGTTTACCCCGAGGGCGTCGGGCGATCGCGCCTGACTCACAGCCGGCTGGAGAAGCAGCTTGGTACTCGTGCAACTGGCAGGAACTGGAACACCGTCCTGAGGCTCGGAGCACTCGTCACATCCTGAGAGGTACCCCACGATGAACGACGATCGCGTGATCCGCGTGCTGGAAGAGATCCGGGACTTGCAGCGGCAGAATACAACCAATTACCAGGTGGCACTGCGCAACCAGCAGGAGTCAATCAAGCTGAGTCAGACGGCGCTTCGACGGGTCCGGCTCATCCTGGCGATCGCGGCCGTTGCGCTCATCCTCGCGGTCGGAGTGCTGGTCTTGCTGATCTTCCGCGTCGTAGCTCGACTCGGATGAGGCCCTCACGCCGGTCTCGGTGATGCGAGCAGGAAGTTGACCTGGTTGTTCTGGGCACCCCTGATAGCGGCGACGCTCCACATAACCGAGGAGTTCGTCTGGCCGGGTGGCTTCCTGGCCTGGTACAGGCACTTCCGCCCCCGAATCGCAAACAGCCTCACGATCAGATTCGCGGCAATCGTAAACGGCATTTTGCTACTGCTTTGCTTGATCGCAGCGCTGCTGGGTAGCAGCCCGAGGGGCGTGGCGCTGTGGCTGACAATCGTAGCGGTACTGCTCTCCAATGTGGGCTTCCACCTCCGGGCCAGCATCCGAACTCGAGCGTACTGCCCCGGCCTGGTCACGGCCGTGCTGCTCTACCTGCCGCTGGGAGTTTTCGGCTATTGGTACTTCGTCAGAGCAGGACTCTCGTCCATCCCCACCGCCGTGACAGCACTACTCCTCGGTGCTTCCTACCCCGTTCTGTCCCTGCTCAATCATCGGCGGCGCGAGGCTGACCGTCCTCGGGTTTAATTCCTGGGTTCGAAGAGGCACTTCATCTTATCTTTCAGGGTGCCGACTTTCCCCATCCATCAGATCGCCTCCCCACTCCGACCGGAGCTCTCTTCGTGTTGCGTCTGCCGTGCGCTCCCCTGGTTCTTGCTTCGCTCATCGTGAGCTGCGCCCACGCGCCGCCGTCATCGGGGCCTTCGGGTGAATCCAGCCCCGCCGTGGCATTCACCCCTGAGAATCCGTTCGCGCGCGTCAGCACCCTGCCTTACCGGGCACCTCGCTTCGACAAGATCACCAATGCCGATTATCGGCCGGCTCTCGAAGAGGGGATGCGGCAGCACCTCGCAGAGATCGATGCGATCGCAGAACAATCGGCTGGGCCGACATTCGAGAACACGATTGTTGCCATGGAGCGTTCTGGCGCGCTCCTCGACCGGGCTTCACGGGTGTTCGGAGCCGTCGTCCAGGCCAACACCGATGACACGCTGCAACAGATTCAAACCGATGAGGCTCCCAAACTGGCTGCCCACAGTGATGCCATCCACCTCAACGAGCGTCTCTTCCGTCGAGTCGAGAGTCTCTATGACCGGCGAGGGTCACTCGGCTTCACTCCCGAGCAGAAAACGCTTGTTGAGCGCTACCACCGCGACTTCGTTCGCGCCGGGGCCCAGCTCTCCGAGATCGACAAGGTTCGGCTGCGCGAGCTGAACCAGGAGGAGTCCCGCCTCTCCACAGCGTTCCAGAACAAGCTGCTTGCTGCCACCAAGGCCGCCGCGGTGGTCGTCAACGATAAGGGAGAGCTCGAGGGACTCAGCGAGGGGGAGATCGAGGCAGCGGCCGAGGCGGCCAATGAACGAGGGCTGCCCGGCAAGTACGTTATCGTTCTGCAGAACACCACCCAGCACCCGGCTCAGGCCTCACTCAAGAACCGCGCGCTGCGGCAGCGCTTATTCGAAGCGTCCACCCAGCGGGCCGAGCACGGTGACACCAACGACACCCGGGACATCATTCGCCGTTTGGCGCAGCTCCGCTCGGAGAAGGCGGCTTTGCTGGGATTCCCCACCTACGCCGGCTATGTGCTCGACAAGGCGATGGCGAAGACGCCTGAAGCGGCCATTGGGCTCCTCCAGCAGCTGGTTCCCGCCGCTACGGCCAAGGCGCGCCGTGACGCGGACCAGATGCAGGCTTTGATCGATCGGGGAAACGGCAACTTCAAGCTGGCACCCTGGGATTGGCAATACTACGCCGAGCAGGTGCGCAAGGCGCAGTACGACCTGGACGAGGAGCAAATCAAGCCCTACTTCGAGCTCAACCGAGTCTTGCAGGACGGAGTGTTCTTCGCGGCCAATCAGCTCTATGGCCTGACGTTCAAGGAGCGGAAGGATATTCCGGTGTATCACCCCGACGTCAGGGTGTTCGAAGTCTTTGACGCGAATGGCCAGTCGCTGGCCCTCTTCTACACCGACTACTTCAAGCGCGACAACAAGAGTGGCGGAGCCTGGATGAACACCTTCGTCGACCAGTCCCGCTTGCTGGGGACCAAACCGGTGGTGTACAACGTCGCGAACTTCAGCAAACCCGCGCCCGGGCGGCCGGCCCTGCTCACGGTGGACGAGGTGACCACCATGTTCCACGAGTTCGGACACGCCTTGCACGGGCTGTTTTCGGAGGTGGAGTATCCCACGCTGGCATCGACCAACGTTCCCACCGATTTCGTCGAGTTTCCCTCTCAATTCAACGAACATTGGGCCATCGAGCCCACCGTCTTCGCGCACTACGCACGCCACTTCCAGACCGGCGAGGCGATGCCGGCAGCGCTGGTCGATAAGATCAGAAAGTCCCGTACGTTCAACCAGGCGTTCGCCACCACTGAATACCTGGCGGCCGCGCTGCTCGATCTCGCGTGGCACACGATACCTCCAGGCACACCCCAGCAGGACGTGGCTGGGTTTGAGCGGGAGGCACTGGGGCGCTATCAGGTCAATCTGCCCGAAGTGCCACCCCGCTATCGGACTCCTTATTTCGCTCACATCTGGGGCGGGGGCTATGCCGCTTCATATTACGCCTACATGTGGAGCGAGGTCCTCGACCACGATGCCTTCGACTGGTTCAAGGAGCACGGGGGACTGACCCGGGCCAACGGACAGCGTTTTCGGGAGATGATCCTGTCGCGCGGGGGTACCTCCGAGGCCGCCGCGCTGTTCCGCGCTTTCCGTGGTCGGGATCCCAGCATCGAGCCGCTCCTCGAAGCCCGCGGCCTGGCCACGACTCACGCCGACAAGTAAACGGTTGACCCGAGCAGAGCTTGTCCGCGTTGCGGATGAGCTCTGGTGTTTATAATTTTGGTCCGCTTCAACGGCCTCCCCCTGGCCGGAGTTCCACCTTCCCGTCGCTACGCATGTAACCCCATTTGCACCATTCTCGGTGCGTGGAGTTTAAAGCGTGCCTCCATCCAGTCCCGAGTTCCTTTCAGAAGAGCATCAGCTCGCCGTGGCGCGACTTGCTGCCATCGTCGAGTCCTCGGATGATGCCATCGTGGGCAAAAGACTCGATGGAACCGTGACGAGCTGGAATGCGTCCGCCGAGCGGATGTTCGGCTACTCCGCCGAGGAGATGGTGGGTGAATCCATTCTCAAGCTGATTCCGCCCGAGCTCCACCAGGAGGAGTACGACATCATAACCCGGATCGCCGCGGGCGAGCATGTCCCTCGCTACGAAACCGAGCGCGTACGCAAGGATGGCAGCCGCTTCCCAATCGACCTCACGGTTTCACCGGTGCGGAATGCCAAGGGTGTCATCGTCGGCGCGTCCTCTATCAAGCGAGACATCACAGATCGACGGCAGGCTCGCACCGCCATTGCCCGTCTCGCAGCCATCGTGCAGTCGTCCGATGATGCCATCGTCAGCAAGACGCTGGATGGTAACGTCGTCACCTGGAACCCTGCAGCCGAGCGGATGTACGGGTATTCGGCGGCAGAGATGATAGGACGCCCCATCTACATGGTCATCCCGGAACACCTGGAAGAGGAAGAACGGGAGATCCTGCGGCAGGCGGCAGAAGGGGCACAGGTCGCACACTATGAAACGATCCGGCGGCGGAAAGACGGGACAATCATCAACATCGCGCTGTCCCTGTCACCCATGCGGGATCACGATGGCCGAATCATCGGAGTGGCATCGATCAAGCGCGACATCACCGACAGCAAGCGAGCGGAAGCTGGCCTCCGCCAAGCGGCAAAAATGGAGGCGATCGGAGCCCTCGCCGGTGGACTAGCACACGACTTCAACAACGAGCTCCACGCGCTCAGCGGCTTTGCCCACTTCATCGGACGAGATCGCGGGCTTGGTGCTGCGACTCGGCAGGACGTCCTGGAGATTCAGAAGACCATCGAGCGCATGGCCAGCCTGACCCGCCAGCTCCTCGCCTTTGCCCGGCAGCAGGTGCTGACGCCCGAGACTCTCGATCTGAACGCCGCGGTGACCGACACCCAGAGTATGCTTCGACGGCTCGTCGGCAGCAACATGGAGATGACGTTCACATTGGGGCCAGGCCCCAAGTGGGTGCGGGTCGATCGGTCACAGCTGGTTCAGATTCTGCTCAATCTGGTCATCAACGCCCGAGACGCGATGCCGGGTGGAGGTCGGCTGAATATCCGCACGGAAACCCACGAGACAGCTCCGGGACAGGTGGTCGACCGCGCCCTGCGCCCGGTTGAGCCCGGTGCCTACGCTGAGCTCGTGGTTGCCGACAATGGGAAGGGAATCGCGCCGGAGCACCTGCCCCACATCTTCGAGCCGTTTTATACCACCAAAGAAGTGGGTCAGGGCACCGGGCTCGGATTGGCCACCGTGGACGGGATCGTGTCGCAGAGTGGCGGCCATATTCAGGTGGAGACCGTGCTCGGCCACGGCACCACCATTCACATCCTGCTTCCCCTCACCAGCGAGCCAGCACCGGCCAAGCCGTCGGGTACGTCAGACGATCTCCCCACACCCTCCCGGGCCTCCATCCTGGTGGTGGATGACGAAGACTCCGTTCGGGCCGTCGTAACCCGCACCCTGCAAGGCCAGGGCTACACCGTGCTCAGTGCCCGCAATGGCAGCGAGGCCGTTGAGTATCTGGAGGAGGTGGGCGGCGCCGTCGATCTGGTCATCACCGACATGGTCATGCCGGTGATGGGCGGGCGCAAACTGACCCAGGAGCTGGCCGAGCGATACCCGTCGCTCCGCGTCATCTGGATGTCGGGCCATACCAGCGAGCGGGAGTTTCAAGTAGAGGAGCAGGAGCGGGAGCAGATCTTTCTGAGCAAGCCGGTTCCCGCGCGCCTGCTTCTCGAGACCGTCGCCCGGGTGCTTCAGGAGAAGTCCAGCAGACCGCGCTAGCCGCACCTCCAGTAATCAGCGGCCCAGCACCAGGTGCTCATTGGTGGACAGTCTGCGGATCGGCTGGAAGCCGTGCTCCCGCAGCGTTGCTCGCACCCGTTGGACCCCAGCCTCGCCGATCACTCGCTGATGAAGCTCGACCACGAGTCTCGTCACGCTCGACAGTGTTGCTCCGCCGAACATATCGGCCTCGCCCCCTTCGGCATCGACGATGAGCAGCGTCGGCCGGAGTTGTTCGACGATCGCGCCGAGCGGCCGAACCCGGACCTCCAGCGGAACGGCGCTGGCGTTCCGGCGGATGGTCGAGGACGAAAACAGGTGCTTGTCTCGATAGAGCGTAACCAGCCCGCTGCCTGACCCCACGGCGCACATCTCCAGGGTAGGGCTCACCTGGTTCAGAGCATACGTCTCCCGGATGAATGGCTCGAGATCCGGATTGGCTTCATATGCAAAGACCCGGGCAGAGCCGAGCTGCTTGGCGCAATAGCTGGAGACGAGACCGAGCCCTGCGCCGACCTCCAGCACGACGTCGCTGGGGGTGAGCACCTCTCGTACCAGCCGCAGCTCCTCCCGCTCGTATCGTCCACTCCAGACGGCGCGCTCGACCCGCGGAGACATGTGCCGCCCGACTCTAAGGGCAACTCCCTCCAGGGTTACTACCGGACGTGTGGTGGCGCGGTACTGGTACGCCAGCCATCTGGAGAGTTTCCGGAACGTCTTCTGGTGCCAGGTTGCCGAGTTGGATCCGGCCATCGGAGCCCCCGCCGCGGGTGCCTCCAATTTAGCGACCGCAGGAGTTGCCATCGGTGTACCATGCTGAAGTAACTTCCCGGTTCACTGACCTTCCTTCCTGGAGGCTTCCATGCCTGATCATGTGTACAAGACCATCGAGCTCGTCGGTTCCTCGACCAAAGGCGTGGAGGATGCCGTTCAGAAGGCGGTAGCAAAAGCGTCCCAGACAGTGCGGAATCTTCGTTGGTTCGAGATACTCGATACCCGCGGACACATCGAAGAGGGCCGAGTAGCGCACTGGCAGGTCACCGTGAAGCTCGGCTTTACCCTGGAAGACTGAGTCAGGAGAAGAGTTGAGCGCCAGCACTGTCCTCATCCGCCTGGCCAGCTCCGGCTGACTCGCCAATACTGGCGCAACTGCGGTACCAGTTCCGGGCCGAGCTGGACCCTGTGATCGAGCCAGCCAGCGTGTTCCTGGAGCGCTGCTCGTCATGGATGGCCCAGCGCCTCAGCTCCGGATCTCCCTGGCGCTGCTGGACTGCCATAGCAGCCGGCAGCATCGTGGGAACGATATGGCTGCAGGTCGTGGAGAAGCTCCCCAACCCGGTGGGACATCTCGACAGCCACGGCTATATCAGTAGCGTTTACGTGAAGCCAGACTGCCGCGGCCTTGGGATCGGCTCGGACCTTCTCCGGGAATGTCTTCGGACCTGCGATGCAGAAGGGGTCGATGCTGTCTTCCTCTGGCCCTCGGCCAAAAGCCGCGGCCTGTATCAGCGCCATGGCTTTGTCGTGAGTGATGATCTGCTGCAGCGCCGGCGACGCTCGGACCGAGCACCCGAATATCTATAGCAAGGTCCCGTGCAGGATCAGCAGCGCCACCGAGAAGTAGATCACCAGACCGGTCACGTCTACCAACGTGGCGACGAACGGCGCTGATGCACTGGCTGGATCGAAGCCGAGCCGGCGCAGCAGGAATGGGAGCATCGAGCCGACCAGCGACCCGAAGGTGACTACCCCGACCAGGGAGAGGGACACCGTCAGGGTGACCAGCAGGTAATGAGGACCGTAGTCATACCAGCCGAACCCTTGCCACAAGAGGATGCGAGCCGCGCCGATGGCGCCGAGAAAGAGGCCCAGCGCCAGACCGGACGGGAGCTCGCGGACGGCTACCCGCCACCAGTCGCTCAAGCGGACTTCGCGGAGGGCCATCGCCCGGATGATGAGCGACGTGGCTTGAGACCCCGAGTTCCCTCCTGAACTGATGATGAGCGGAACGAAGAGCGCCAGCACGACCGCGCGCGCGATCTCACCCTCGAAGTACCCCATGGCGGTAGCGGTGAGCATCTCACCGATGAAGAGAGCGGCAAGCCAGCCGGCCCGCTTCCGGAGCATGCGGGGGATACTGATCTCCATATACGGCTCGTCCAGTGCCTCCATACCGCCGAACTTCTGGACATCCTCCGTCGTCTCCGCCACCAGCGCGTCGATGACATCGTCGACCGTGACGATCCCCAGAATGCGTTCATCCTTGTCGACCACCGGCACAGCCAGCAAGTCGTATTTGGAGATCACTCGGGCGACTTCCTCGCGGTCCGTGTACGGGCCGACCGACAGGAGCTTTCGAGGCTTGCCTACCTCGGTCACCAGACTGCTCGGTTCACCGAGGATGAGCTGGCGAAGCGAAACCACATGGCGCACCCGGCCGTCCGCATCCACCACATAGATCACGTACACGGTTTCCTTGCCCCCGCCCACGCGCCGGATCAGGTGCAGGGCATCTTCAACGGTCCAGCTTGGAGAAACGGTGAGATATTCGGTCGTCATGATTCCGCCCGCAGTGTCAGGCGGATACCTCAACAGAAGTTCGATACCCCGGCGGGTGTGCTTGTTGAGCTGGGGGAGCAGCCGGAGACGCTCCTCCTCGGGGAGCTCTCGGAAGAGGTCCGCCTGCTGGTCGGCCGACATCGCGTCGATGAGCGGCCCCGCGGTCTGGACATCCAGGGCCTGAATGATCGCGACCCGTTCCTCGAGATCGGGATCGTCGAGGACCTGTACGGCCAGATCGAACGGAAGCGCGGCAATGACGTGGGCGGCGGCGGCGGGTGTCAGGTCACCCAGTGCTTCTGCCACGTCCGCCGGCCGCATCCCCGCGACTACCTGCGCGAAGTCCGCGGGATCACCCGAGAGTAGGTACAGCAGTTCCGGAGTTGTGGTCATTGGAAAACCATGCAGACGGTCAGCCAGCTGGGGACGTGCACCAACGATAGCCGGAAGGGCTCGAACAGTTGAGGGTCCCTGAAAGCAATTGCGCCGGCTCCTCGCCGGCGCAATCGTGTCTCGTTCCCACCCGCGTCTTCAGATCACCTTTCCGCGTCTCACACGGAAGTCCACGACATTCTTCATCCAGGACCAGAGAGAGTCCTGCTGCTCCGGCTGGGCCGACGCGACGACGTGCCGCCTCCAGCCTTCCATCACGTCCGCGTCCTGCGTCCACAACCGCACCCGCTTCCGAGGAACATGCTTCTCCCAACGCTGCGCCACCTTGGGTGATGCGTACAGCAACCGGACCGTTACGCTCCGGGAGAGGTACTCCAGCGGGCTCACGTTGATGCGGCGGTAGAGATCGTCGCCGCGAGCGCCCGGGATATCCGGTACGCCATCCGAAAACATCACGATGCTGAGTGGCGCCAGGCCCAGGTTCTGCCGCTGGACGTGCACTGCCACCCGCTCGAAGAAGGCGTTGAAGTCGGTGATCGGGTCGTCTTCGGGAAACCACGCCTTGAGGCTGGCGGCAATCTGGGCCGGCGACTTGCCGCTCAGATCCTGAATCGGGTGAAAGGTTTTGGCCTCACCGGTACGCTGCCCGCCCATGGTCCCTACGAATACGTCGCTCGCCTGCCTGAGATCGTACAGTCCCCGCAGGTGGGCATAGATATACAGCGACGCGAAGTCGATTGCGTCCTCGAAGTGGCCGCCCTTCCGGAACGACCCAGAGACGTCCAGCCCGATCACCAGCGTTGATTTCGGGGGCGGCGCGTTGGGGGGTGGGGTGCACCCGAGCACCAGCGCCGCGAGAACTACGTGCCTGAGCCCGCGGCTCACATCGCCCCCTGCGGTACCGCTGTCCGAGCCACCACCGGCTTGCGCTCGATGGTGAGAGGAGACGCTGCCAAGACCTCCTCCAGCGAGCGGAACGGGAGGGTGAAGTGAGGCCGTCCCATCAAGACCACC
Source organism: uncultured Gemmatimonadales bacterium (assembly GCA_963751925.1). Classification (GTDB taxonomy): domain Bacteria; phylum Gemmatimonadota; class Gemmatimonadetes; order Gemmatimonadales; family GWC2-71-9; genus CAVVWJ01. The sequence goes on from CAVVWJ010000001.1 coordinate 289,096, forward strand.
AGACAGAAGTTGAAGCCCGAGGCTACCAGCTGAAGCACCGGCAGCGTCAGCAGCTCGAACATCTCGCGAGCTTCCTTCTTGAACCAGTCAACCTCGGACTTGAGGGCGGCAATAGGCGCCTTCCAAAATTCCGGCTGCCGCGGCGGAGCGATGTCACTCGAGTTCCCGTGGCTGATCGTTTCCCGCGCGAGCACCGCGATGAGGGCCGGCGTGCCGTACCGCCCGAACAGGAACCAGGTCATGCCGCGAACGCCCAGCCAGCCACCGAAGGCCAGGAGCAAGGTGCCGGCCAGGCCGAGATCGAAGCCCTGCTGCGCCATCCACGGAGTGATGGCATCGACCAGCTCGCGATACAGGAACAGCACTTCGAACATGGCCACGACCATCTCGATCAGCGACATCGACACGATCGTACCATAGTTCTTGGATTTGATGGCGTCGTTCAGCGCCTGCACGCAGGCGAAGCTGCCACCCACCAGGAAGAAGAGGAAGAGATAGAGCATTCCCGTCAGCATGACCGGATGCGGCTCGAACCCGGTCAGGTCGGCCAGCAGCTCGTTCATCGTCGGGCGTAGTGTAAAGGTGAAGATGGTCGCCTCGATGGCCGACCAGAGGATCAGCAGCAGGAAGGCGAGCCATGGCACACCCGGCTGGAAATACCGCCGCGAGGTCCAGTCGAGCACGGCGAAGGGAGAGTTGAGCATCCCCTTGATGGCGTTCCAGACCAGCCGGATGGCCGCCCGGATACCACTGCCGATCCAACCGAGCAGCACGAAGAGGAAGCGGCCCATGCCGGCCCAGTAGAACCAGGCCATACGACCGACGTCCCACCACGACATCAACAATGCCGTGAGGAAGTACCCGCGGCCGGAGCGGAACGGCAATGTATAGAGCGAGGTCATCGTCGCCCACATGCTGACGATGAGCACCGCGGCGGGGATCAACAGCAGCGTAGCCTTGAGTACGGCAACACCGGGGGACCCGCTGAAGACGAAGCCGAACACCAGATGCTGGAGATCGAGGATCCAGGACATCCCCGACCAGACCAAATTCCAGAGCTGCGACAGGATCCAGCTCCACTGCTCGGTCTGCGGGCTGCCGAGAGTCGATTGCATGAGCGTATGCCCTCCCTAGGTTTCGGAGGAAGACAAATTCTGCGCGGGTTTTTGTAGGTCGAGGGGGGAAGCGCAAGCCACGTGCCGCCTCAAGCATGGCGCTGCACTCGCTTCACGTGATTGAAGCTATCGGTTGGGGTCAGCAGAGTTGCCCGACACCTGCAAAAACGTGGCCGAAGGCCAAGCCGGATGATCGAGCCATGCATCCCGACTACGTTGAGGCGAACTGCGCGTGAGCATTCACCCGCACGCCGACGGTGAAAGTTCTTGCACGCAGGAGCGTGTGACGACCCCGCAGGAGCTCGAAGATGACAGCTTCGCTGCAATCGATTTGGATCAAGCGCGCTCACCGCGGGCCGATGGATTCCGTGAACGCGTGCAGGCTGGTGGCTGGACGAGGGCTCGTTGGCAACGCCGACCAGGGCCGGCGGCGCCAGGTTACCATCATCGAGCAGGAAGTCTGGGCCGACCTGATGCAGCAGCTGAATGCGATGGTGCCGCCGTCAGCCCGCCGCGCCAATCTCATGGTGCATGGGATCCGGCTGGCCAACACGCGGGATCGAGTCCTGCGCATCGGGACCTGCCGCTTGCGTGTCTCGGGCGAAACGAAACCCTGCGAGCGAATGGATGAAGCGCTGCCCGGTCTCCGCTCGGCGATGCGGGAGAATTGGGGCGGTGGAGTATTTGCGGAAGTGCTGGATGACGGCGAGATAACGGTGGGAGACGAGGTTAGCTGGGAACGCTAATCCTGGTCTCCCCTCCCAGCTTACCGCTGTTCCGCAGGTGCTCCTGGTGTTCCAGTAGAGGCTGCGGGAGTCGAGGGTCCCCGCGTCACGGCGTAGATGATCCAGGCTATAATGACGACCGCAAGCACTCCGATCCACACGCGCCGGAGACTCCGGGTTGGGTTGGGCTCTGCCATGGTACTCCTTCCCTGTTGAGTCCGCCACAAGAGCAGGGCCTAGAATCTATGATCCTAGGCCCTTACCGCCAGACTTGCGACCGTGTCAGCGACTACGCCTTCATCCGCTTCGCCTTGCTGCGGACAAACGAGTAGTTCAACGCCGGCAGCGTATTCTGATTGGCTGCCTGCTCGAATAGGGCCTTCGCTTTCGGTTCGTCACCCTTCCCCTGATACGCGAGCCCCAGCCGATAGAGGTTGTAGGCGTCCTGCTGGTTCGCCTGAGTCAGTTCGGTGACCGCCTGCTCGAACTGCTTCTCCTGCAGCGCGATCATCCCGGCCAGCTCGTGTCCCTGACGGATCTCTGCGGTGTTGTTCCTACCGGTAGCGCCCTTCAGGAATGCATCCGCATGCTGGCGAGCCGCCGCCACATCATTGGCAGCGATCGCAACCCTGGCCAGGTTGTAGTGGTCGATGAGACGGGCGTTCTCCTTGACCTCCGGCGAGAGGTTGGAGCGCTCAATCAAGCCGAGTGAATGGCCGTATATCTTCTTCGCTTCGTCCGGCTTTCCCGCCTCGAGGAGAACGTCGCCCATGGCAACTTCATCCGCGGCCATGGCCGCAGGATCGTTGATCTTCTGTGCGACCGCGTACTCCTTCTTGAGCTCACCCACCGCCTGATCGAACTTGCCCTCGTCGGCATACGTCACTGAAGTATTGAAGAGCGCGTTGCGGCGATCTCCATCGTTCCGCGCTGCCTGATAGAACCTCCACAACTCCGCTCGCGCAGCCTGGTGCTTTCCCTGCAACATCAGATTGCTGGCGATACCCACATGGGAAGCGCCGAAGTTGGAGTCGGCCGCGAGAGCCTTCCGGTACATGGCAATCGACTCATCGTGCCGGCCCATCTTCATCAGCAGCTCGGCATACGAGTCATAAGGATTGGGGTCAGCTGGAATGAGCTCGATGTACTTCTTGAATGCCTGCTCCGCTTCTCCGTACTGCCCTGCTTGCCGCTCAGCATAGCCCAGGAGGTTGTAGGCAGGCGAGTAATCCGGCGCAATCTCCACCGCCTTCCGGTACTCCTGGATCGCCTTGGCAAACTCCTGCTGCCCGAAGTATGCGCCGCCGAGAAGAAAGTGGGCTCGCTCGTCTTGGGGGTAAGCAGCCACCAGCTTCTCGTAGTACTCGCGCTGCTTCTTGGGATCCGCGTTCGCGCCGGCCTCTAGCCCCAGAATCATCAGCCTTTCGCCCTGAGACGCCTTGTCCGCGAGCGCGACCGCCTGTTTCAGGTGGTCGAAAAAATCCTTTGCGGTCGGAGCACTCAGCGCCAGCGCGTAATGCCCCAGAGCGAAACGTGGGTCTCGTCCCACAGCCTGGCTGAGGTATTGCCTCGAGTCATGGGCCCGAAGGTTCTCGGCCAGAGCCCGGCCCTTGAGATACTGCTGTTTTGCGTCAGCCGAAGCGGTGCTGATAGGAACCTTCCCTTCCCAATTGGCCCCCTGAGCAGCGGCGGAGCTGCTGGTAGCCGCCAGAGCCGCCAACGTCAGCTGAGTAAGTCGCGCACGCGATCCAGTCCAGTGTTGCGACATGTAACCCTCCGAAACCTGTAGGTGGAAGCACTCGCGTCCTGCGGGCCGAGCCCGTACGAGTGTAGAAACGGGAGCGCCGGCGTGGGTCCCTATCAGGCTCTACTGGAGGGTCTAGATAAAAGATTCAGGCTTCGGGCGCTCGTGCCTGCGCCTTTGTCTACGTACCTTGCTGCATGCCTGATCTCCTCGCTGCCCGCTCCCAGATGGCAGTCTCACTCGGCTTTCATATCGTCTTTGCGGTTGTGGGGATCGGCATGCCGGTCCTCATGGTGATCGCTGAGCGTCGCTGGCAAAAGAGCGGCGATGCCATCTACCTCGATCTCGCCAAGCGATGGGCCAAAGGGACGGCCATTCTGTTCGCGGTCGGCGCAGTTTCCGGGACCGTGCTCTCGTTCGAGTTGGGGCTCCTGTGGCCGGCATTCATGGAGTTCGCCGGTGCAGTGATTGGAATGCCATTCTCTCTCGAAGGCTTCGCCTTCTTCACCGAGGCGATCTTTCTCGGCATCTACCTGTACGGATGGGACCGGATTTCACCTCGGGCGCATCTCTGGGCTGGGGTCGCGGTCGCGGTGAGTGGCGCCGCGTCCGGAATCTTCGTGGTGATCGCAAATTCCTGGATGAACTCGCCGGCGGGTTTCGATCTGGTGGGTGGCCGGGCGGTGAATGTCGATCCCATCGCCGGGATGATGAATCCGATGGCGTTTCAGCAGACCTTGCACATGACTCTCGCCTCGTATGCGGCGACCGGATTCGCCGTCGCGGGGATACATGCGTTCTTCCTTCTCTTTGATCCCGGCAACGCCTTTCACCGGCGCGCGCTCAGTGTGGCCCTCCTGGTGGGATGTCCGGCGGCCGTGTTGCAGCCGATCTCAGGGGACATCAGCGCGCGGTCCGTCGCCGCTTACCAACCGGCCAAGCTCGCGGCGATGGAGGCGCATTTCGCAACCTCGGCCTCAGCGCCGCTGATTATCGGTGGATTGCCCGACATGGATGGCGGCCGGACCCGCTATGCCATAAAAATTCCCTACGGCCTCTCCCTCCTCGCGTTCCACGACCCGAAAGCAGTCGTCAAGGGGCTTAACGAGTTTCCCAGGGAAGACTGGCCCAACGTTCCCATCGTGCACACCGGATTTCAGCTCATGGTAGCGCTCGGCACCTACCTGGCCCTGGTGTCGCTGTGGATAGGCTGGCTGGCAATCAGGCGGCGCCATCCAACCAGCCAACGGTGGCTGCTCCGCGCGATCGCGCTTGCAGCGCCGATGGGGTTCATCGCTATCGAAGCCGGATGGACCGTTACCGAGGTTGGACGTCAACCCTGGATCATCACTGGGGTGCTTCGGACTGCGGATGCCGTGACACCGATGCCCGGACTGATCGTCACCTTCCTCTTGTTCACCCTGCTCTACTGCTTCCTGGGGGCGATCGTCGCCTGGCTGTTGTACCGGCAAATAATCCGCAGCCCGAAATCGTCCGAGTGGAGCCGCGTGTACAGTCCGGGCCTGGCTACCCATGGCTGAGATCGGCCTGCCGCAGATCGTCGCTGCACTGCTGGCGCTTTCGCTCAACGCCTACGTGCTCTTTGGGGGAGCTGACTTCGGTGGTGGCGTGTGGGATCTGCTGGCCTCGGGACCGCGGCGCGACCGCCAGCGAGCTGTCATTGCCCACGCCATCGGCCCGATCTGGGAGGCCAACCACGTTTGGCTGATTCTGGCGATCGTCCTCACCTTCACCTGCTTTCCCCCGGTGTATGCCCGGCTCGGCACAGTGCTCCACATTCCGCTCACACTCATGCTGGTCGGTGTGGTCCTTCGTGGCTCGGCATTCACCTTTCGGACGTATGACAGCCAGCACGATGCAACCCAACGCCGCTGGGGACGGATCTTCGCGAGCGCCAGCGTAATCACCCCGGTCCTGCTGGGTGTCTCGATCGGGGCGGTCGCATCAGGACGAGTGGGTCGAGACGGCCCCGGTGGCTTCGTCCAGCAATTTGTGAATCCGTGGCTGACGCCGTTCGCCTTCAGCGTCGGTCTGCTGGCGCTCACGCTGTTCGCGTTTCTGGCTGCCGTTTTTCTTACACTCGAAACCCACGACCCCCAGTTGTGCGAGGACTTCCGGCGGCGTGCGCTCGCCTCTGGGGTCGCGGTGTTTTTTGCTTCCGCTCTCGTGCTCCTCCTCTCGCACGGAGCGGCTCCGTTGGTACGAACCGGTCTCCTGGCATCACCGTGGGCTATCCCACTTCACCTCGCAACCGGTGCCACTGCAGTCGCAGTCCTGGCGGCACTTTGGTTCCGACGCTTTCGACTGGCGCGCATTGGAGTAGGCCTGCAGGTTACCCTCATCTTCTGGGGCTGGCCGCTGGCGCAGTACCCCCTTCTGATCCCGCCCGACATCAGCATCACCAGGGCAGCGGCGCCAGATACCACCTTGCGGCTCGTGCTCATCACCCTGGCAATAGGTGGAGTGTTGCTCCTCCCTTCCATCTGGTACCTGTTTCAGGTATTCAAGAGCGGTCCGGCCGACCAGGTCGATCGTACGATCTAGACCGCGCCGACACCCGAGGAATCAAATGCAATCACGACCACTGGCGCCGGTGGGCAACTCGACCGAGCTGCTGCTGCAGACGGAGCGGCTGCAGCTCTCTCCCCTTGGCGCGGACGCGATTGATGCGCTGGTGAACGGGGACGCTGCACGGTTGGGCTCACTTACTGGCGCGCGCTTCCCCACCCCCGCTGGGCCCCCGCCTTACATGGCAGAGTCTCTACCGCTGGTTCGCGACCGCCTCCGGGCCCATCCCGAGGAGTCGGTCTGGTGGAACTGGCTCGTGCTTCGCCAAGACACGCGTGAGGTGGTTGGCTCGGTTGCGTTCGGAGGGATGCCTGATGTTCGGGGAGCCGTCCTGATCGGCTATGCCATGTACCCGGACCGGGTCGGCAGTGGCTTTGCCACCGAGGCGGTCAGGGCCATGGTAAAGTGGGCGTTCGCACAGCCGGGCGTCAGGACGGTGCGGGCACTTGCTCCGGTATGGAATACTCCGGCCGTGCACGTCGCTGAAAAGGCCGGAATGAGGCCGGTCGCCTCCGACGAGGACGACGAAATCGGTGAGGTCTTGGTCTACGAGGTTGCTCGGGAGTAGCCCCGCTCAACCCCTCCCGTGCATGAGCCGCCGGATCATCGGAACCATGAGGAGCAACAGCACGCCGGCTGCAATCGAGCTCACGACGAAGAGCAGGAAGAAGTCAGCTCGCCCGCCCAGCGCATGATACACTTCGCCCCGCTCGACAGCGCGGACTGTCCCCGCCACATACCCGCCCAGGAGGCTGGCCGCAAAGAGTGAGAGGAAGAAGATCCCCATCAGCGCGGAGGCGAACTTCGCGGGTGCCACCTTGGACACAAAGGAGAGTCCTACGGGATACAGACAGATCTCGCCGCAGGTGATGAAGAAATAGCAGCCGATCAAGTAGAGCGGACTGACTGGCTGGCCGGCATCACTCAGATGGGCGCCCAGGGTAATGATGGCGTACCCTACGCTCAGGAACAGCAGACCGGACGCCATTTTGGTTGGGGTGCTGGGCTGCCGGTCGCCCAGGCGGGTCCAGAGAATTGCGAAGAGCGGTGAAAGTGTGATCACGAAGAATGGCGACGCCGACTGAAACCAGGCCGTGGGCACCTCACCGTTCGGCAACAACCCGCCCAACATGCCGCCGACGGATCGATTGGTCCGTTCCAGTGCAAACAAATTGAGTGACGATCCCGCCTGCTCGGAAGCCAGCCAGAAGAAGGTCGCGAAGAACACCACGATGATGATGGCGAGGACGCGATCGCGCTCTTCCCTCGTCAGGGGTTGGCGCGCGGCGATGGTGTTGCCGACCCGTTTCTTCCCCGCCGGCTCCAGCCCAATGTCACCCAGGAATCGCCGGCGGAAGGCGAGGTATACGATCAGGCCGAGCACCATGCCAACCCCGGCCGCTGCGAAGGCGTAGCTCCAGCCATACCGGGGATCCGCCGCCAGGTAACCGCAAATGAGCGGGCCCACGAAGGCGCCCAGGTTGATCCCCATATAGAAGAAGGTGTACCCCGGGTCCCGGCGTGGATCATCTTCGCCGTACAGCTGCCCAACCATGGTGGAGACGTTCGACTTGAAGAAGCCGGTACCGAGGACGATCAGAATGAGGCCCAGGAAAAACCACGGCCGACTCTCGAAGGCCAGCGCGAAGTGCCCCAGTGAAATGATGATCGCACCAATCACCAGCGATTTATGGGTACCCAGATATCGGTCTGCCAGGTAGCCACCGAGTATCGGTGTGAACCAGACCAGTCCGGTGTACCAGCCATAGAGCTGGCTGGCGGACGACTGATCCCAATGAAAGATCCCGCCCTGATCCACGAGATAGAGGATGAGCAGCGCTCGCATACCGTAGTAGGAAAAGCGCTCCCACATCTCCGACAGAAACAGCAGCACCAGCCCAATCGGCTGGCGCAACCGTTGAGCTGGCGGGATCTCAGGGCTGCGTACGGCGGCGGCGGTCATTTCTTTCGCTTTTTCAGAATGTCTTCCAGCACTACCCGGTCGATCTTTCCATCCATCCTGACCCGTACGTCATAGTTCTCCCAATACATGAAGTTCTTCAGCGCTTCCAGGAATTCCGGCGTCGCGCTGCCCTGCTTTTTCGCCAGCCACTTCTCTGGCTGCTTGACCGGCTCGCTCAGCAGGACCGGCTCCAGCTGCGCCACAATCGCTGGAGTAATCGGCATGAGGTCCTCGGGTCTGCTCGGGAAGAAGTGAAGCTTGTGCAACGCAAGGAGTCGCTCCAGCTCGGCGATGGGATCGGGGGCGTCGTAGACCCGGATGTCGATGAACCGGTCGTTCGCGCCCAGGTACCCGCCGTTCTTTCGGACTACCAGCAGCGCCGCCGACTGCATGCCACGCTTGTCTCCCCCACCGGCCTGTCCTGCCTTGAGCGCGGCGACCAGACGGTCAGCCAGGCTCCCGGTACTGCGTTCGAACGTCTCGGCCAGATTCTTCACCGTCTGATTGGAGACCATGATGTTGGCCTGTGCGGTGAAGCCGCGCCCCACGATGACTTGTCCCTTCCCACCAAGGACGTTCCCTCGACCGGATGGTGCACCCGTTCGGCCGCCGGCCCAGTCGAACGTCCTGGTTCCGGTGAAGCTCGCCGCGTTGCCCCGGGCATCGACGATGCCAACTTGCCGGTCCTGCAGCATGGTATCGGTGCGCATCACGATTCGGAGCGCCTCCTCCGCCGTGGCTCCTTGTGCGATCAGATCCAGACCTCGCTCGCCATAGGCGGTGTTCCCCAGGCTCTGGGTGGCCACTGCTCCAACCCCGGCCCTGCCCCAAGGCACGATGCCTCCGACATTAGGAAACTTGGACTGCACCGCCACCCCGAGATCACCGGTGCTGGAGTCGAACGCGACGATGCTGTAGGTGTGGGCGAGCTTCTGAAAGTGGGAAGGAGCATTGACGGGGAGTTGAGCAGAAAGAGATAAGCGAGAAACGGCGGCGGGTAGACCAGCAAGGAGGATGATCAGAGCTGCGATAGAACGCGTCAAGGCGCGGATCTCTTTGCGTTTCCCATCCACGGTTCACCGTTGACCTTTTTTGAGTTTGTTTTTAAGAAACGCGAGCTGCGCTTCTACCGCCTGCTCTTTGAGCTTGCGATCGCTCTCGATTCTGAGTCGATCGTCCTCTCCAGCCGTCCCGGGCCGCTCGCCGCCGGCGGATTCGAGGTCGCGCCAGGCCGCCTCGAGCGCGTCCGACCCACGTCCCCCCCGGGCCGAGCGATACTCGGCGATCATCTCGGCCACTTCGCGCTCGGCCAGGGCCAGCTCCTCGCGCTGGACCTCGAGCTTCCGTTCGAGAACCACTAGACGCTCCCGATGCCGGGCAGCGTATCGCTCGGCAACCGCGACGGTCTCCGCGTCCGGAACTTCGCTCGCCAGCCGCCCACGGCGCTCCGCGTCGACGAGTTGTGTCCGCTCGGTTTCGAGCTCGCGTTCGGTGCTGGCAAGCCCATCACGCATCGCGCTGACGCCGACCTTCGCCTCGAGGACCGCCTCCCGAACGCCGGCCGCGTAGCCGCGGGGATCACTCCGGGAGTACTCTCGCAGCAGTCGTTCCAACCGAGCCCTCACACCCTCGAACACAGGCCCTCGATTGGAGTCATGGTTGTACCCGGGTGAAGTGGAGAAAAACCAGCGGTGGGGGCGCCGGGTCGGCGGCAGTGATCATCGACAGAGCTCAAATGTTAGGAGTCGCCGGAAGGAGCGTCAAGCACGGCCCCTGTGCCGCTCGAAGGTTCGAGACTATAATCGGAACTCCCCCACAAACCAGACGTCACCTGAGGAGCCAGCAGTGGCACTGAGCCTGCGCAGCTTCCTGGAGATGCTCGACCAGTTTCGCACCCGCCATCGTCGACGACTCAAATTCCTGGAACCCGCGCTGGAGCGGCGCCGCCCGCGCATCGCCGCAGAAAACTATGCGGCTCGCCACTCCATCGAGCACACACTCGACCGGAAGGCTGAGCTCCGGCGCATCGCTCCGACCTGGCCTCCCGCCGCACGCCGCTACCACCAGCTTTTGACCTACGAGCTCGACGGTCTCAGGGAGGTGGTCAGCGCACTTCACTCCGCCACCGAGGGACGCGAACTGGAGGACAGCCTCGCCGAGACGTCAGCCCAGATCGAACGCCTGGAGATCGAAGTTGCCTGGTGCGAGACACTGATGGCCTCTCTCGACCATTCACCCACGGTGTCCAGCTGAGTCGATGCCTCAAAGTCCCTGCGCACTGGACCAGCAGCGGTGGCATGCCCTCTGGAGCAGGTTGGGTGCTCAGGGCAGCAGCGCTCCGTCCTTTGATCTTCTGCAAAAGGCCTATGCCGAGCCGGGACGATACTATCACTCGGCCGAACACATTCGAGACTGCCTGGAGCAGCTCGATATGGGACGGCATCTACCCCGGCAGCCCGATGAGGTCGAAGCGGCGCTCTGGTTCCACGACGCGGTTTACCGTCCCGGAGGCAGGAACAATGAGGAGAAGAGCGCCTCCCTTGCTTCTGAGCTCCTTACCTCCGCTGGGGTCCGGGGTGAGATGGTGTCGCGAGTGGCGGATCTGGTGCTGGCGACCCGGCATGACGCCCTTCCGACCGACCCGGACGCACAGCTCCTCTGCGATGTCGATCTCTCCATTCTCGGCCGTGAGCCTGACAGGTTCGCTCGGTTCGAGCAGCAGATCCGACGGGAGTACGCCTGGGTTCCAGAATCGGTGTATCGGAGCACGCGCGCGGAGGTGCTCGCGGGCTTTCTCGCGCGCCCTGCTGTTTACCAGACCGAGTTCTTCGGGAAGCGGTACGAGGTCACGGCGAGATCCAACTTGACTCGTATCATTGGTGAGCTGCGCGGAAGCTGACGGTTGGGTGCGTTAGAGACCGGTCGGGTAGGTTTCTGGAGGATCTGCGACTTCCCACCCCGCTACCGGGTCCAGCGGTTCCACCGCCGTCGTCTCATCCAGATGGATGACGGCATCGAACTGCTGAGGCAGGCGGGCTTCGAAGTAATGGCTCAGGCGCTCCGACTGGGGCCGGTAGATGACGCCGATCGCACGCTCCAGCCGGAGGTCGCTCAGGTTTTCCTCCAGCTCGGCGTCCCCGCGCATAGGCAGGATGAAGTTCGCGGGGCCGAGTCCATGAAACAGAGCCTCGAAGCTTCCGGGTAGCCCGGGCCGAACCCGCTTCCGCTCGACGGTGCTGCCCCAGTCCGACGCCGCCGCCACGGTACCGGCATAGGTGGTGAATCCAACGAGTACGGCGTCGTCTCCGAAACTCTCCCGAGCGAGTTGACCAACGTTCCACTCCCCCGAGTCACCCATGGTGGTCGCACGAGCGTCACCGATGTGGGAGTTGTGTTCCCATACCACTGCCTTGGTCCTGCTCCCTCCGCGGTCATGGTGGGCGAGTAGCGCATCGAGGGTCTCCGCCATGTGGCGGTCCCTCAGATTCCAGGACGATACCCGGCCCCGGAACATGGTGCGGTAGTACTCCTCCGCATTCTTCACCAGGCGAGCGTTCTGCTCAGCGTAGAACAACTCATCCTCAGGTATGCCCGGGGTAGACTCGATTCCACGCCGCTGAAGCTCGAGCAGCTGTTGAACGGCCTGGTCCTCGCAGGATTGACTCAGACCAAACTCCGCCGAGTATCCGTAGGCCTGGGTGTCTTCGCCGAAGTCTCCGAAGCAGCCATAGCGATAGCGCGCGCGGCTGGCAGCTTCCGGATCCACTGCGTCGAGAAAGCCGATGACCTCCTCGATCGACGTAAACAGAGAGTAGAGATCGAGACCATAGAAGCCAACCGGCCGGCGTGCTGCGCTGTTGTGCTCTCGCAGCCATTCGATCAGCTCGAGCGCGTCGTGATTGCGCCACATCCATTGGGGGAAGCGAGTGAAACCGCCGAGCGCGTCGCGTCCGGTGTCATCGTTGCCAGTGCCGCGGACCCAGCGGTTCACCCGATAGGCATCGGGCCAGTCAGCCTCGACCGCAACCACGGAGAAAGATTTCTCCTCGACCAGCCGCCGGGTAATTCGCGTCCGCTCGCGATGAAACTCATGGGTGCCATGGCTGGCCTCGCCCAGCAGCACCACACGGGCGTCCCCTACCAGGTCCAGAAGCGCATCGTAATCATCAGCGGACCCGGTCAGCGGCCGAGCGGCTCGCTCGATGCTCCGGGCCAACGGCAGTGCGCGTGTTTTCAGCATGTTGAGACTCCGATGGGGTCGGCCCTCGTTCTGAAATAGAGTTCCCCCTTGCGCCCGGATGTGACTCCCCTCACATCTTGCCCCCAGGGCGCGAGCATTCCCGATCATCGGAGGAAGGAATGGTTCTGTACGAGGTGAGTCTTGACGTTGAGGACCGACTCGGGTCTGCGCTGGCGGAGTACATGACCCACGATCATATCCCGGCAATCTGGGCCACTGGCTGCTTCCAGCGAATTCGCTTCGATCGGGCCTCACCCAGCCGGTTCCGGACCTGCTACCAGGCGGAATCACAGGCTGAGGTGGACCGGTACCTTCGGAACCACGCTCCCCAACTACGCGCCGAGTTTGCCGGCCACTTTCCGGAAGGTGTTACGCTGTCACGAGAGATCTGGACCACATTAGAGATCTGGTGCTGAGTCCCGGTGAAGTTCGCCCGCCTGGTACCCGGCGGTTATCTTGTGCTTCATGACGCGTTCATTGTTGGTTGGCGTCCTTTTCCTTCTGGCCTGCGATAAGCCGCGACCGGGCGCCAGTTCCGCCGGCACGGCTGCATGCGGGCTCGCCGCGCTGGCCGGGCCTACTGCCCTCCTGTCGCAGTTCAGCATCCCGAATCAAACCCTGGCCACACCTCCACGCCGACTGCCTGAGAGGCTGGTAACCCGACTGGTGGCAGGACCCGCCTACTCGGCGATCGTCGGACGATCCGACTCGCTCTGGGTCATCGGCGTCAACGGGTCGCTCCCACCCAACACAAAGCCGGGTTATGGTGTGCTGGTGCTGGATACGCACGAAAAGGCGCGTGGCGTGATGCTGTACGAGGGAACACCGGTCGAAGGCGCTCCGACCATTGGGACGGTGTCAGTGGGTAACGCCAGTCTGCCGCTGATCGGCATTCAACTCGACCCCGGCAAGATCGAGGACCCGCGCTGTCCGCTGTTCCCGGACTCGGTCATTCAGTGACCCTGCCAAGAATTGCCGTCAGTGGAGTAGTGCGTAGCTGGGACGGTGCCGACCGCACCGGAGTCAATGCCGCGTATGTGCGGGCCGTTCTTGGAGCCGGAGGGGTTCCGCTCACTCTCTCTCCGTTGATAGGTGCACCCCTGGCAGGGGCAGCCCTCGATGGGATGCATGGGCTCGTCCTGACCGGCGGCGAAGACATCGAGCCGTCGTGGTACGGCAGCGCGCCCTCTCCGCATCTCAGTCCTCCCAGTCAGGAGCGAGATCTTTTCGAGCTCGCCTTGTTTGCCGTGGCCCGGCAACGTGGTCTTCCGATCCTTGGGATCTGCCGCGGGATTCAGCTGGTCAATGTGGCGATGGGTGGAACGCTTTTTCAGGATCTTCCATCCGAGCGGCCAGGCGGCGTGAACCATAGTCCGCCGGAATCACGAGACACGCGCTCGCACCGGGTGAAGATCCAGCCTGGCAGTCGAGCAGCTACCGCGCTGGGAAGCTCATCGATCACGGTGAACTCCTTTCATCACCAGGCGATCAAGGATCTCGCCCCGGGTTTGATCGCAACCGGCTGGTCGGAGGACGGTCTCATCGAGGCTGTCGAGTCAGCAGCGGATGCGCCGTGGCTCCTTGCAGTGCAGTGGCACCCCGAGGAGATGCACGCCGACCGGCGGGCGCCTGACCAGGGTTTGTTTGCGGAGCTGTTGAAGGAGGCGGATCTGGCCCGAAGTGGCCTAGTGGGAGGTCGACGGAAAGAGGACGCGGTCGCTCACGCCGTTGAGCGCACTTCGTAGCTCCGGGAAGCGTTCGGCGGCGGTTCGGAGTACTGGCTCGAGACCGTACTGGGCGGCAAGCGCATGGTCGGACGCCATCCCGTACCCGCGGCTTCCGAGAGCATCATAGTAACTCACGTCGGGCCCCGCTTTGCGGAGGCGGCGAGCGGCGATATAATCGGGAAAGAGTCCGCTGAGCCAGAGCGCGTAGTTACCGAGATGCACCATCACCTTGAAGCGGCGATCACCAGCAGTCGCTTCGAGGTCCGCCAGAATGTCGACCATGTAGCGGTGCTGCTGGTCGTCGTTCCAGTCGATTCTCCAGGCTCGATCCCGTTGTCCGAATTCAAGGAGCAGGGCGGCGAGATAGTCGGCGAGCTCGCGCTCTTCCAGGCCGGCGCTCCGGAGCGCATGCCGCACGACTACGTAGAAAAACAGCGCCTCGGATGGAAGCAGCATCGTGCGCACCGTGAGAAGGCGCTCGAATAGATCCGGGGCGTCGAGCAGGGCGTCAGGGCCTTCGGCGGCTAGCCGTCGCTCCAGATACGCGCGACGGTGCGCTGAGCCGCGACTCAACAGCAGGATTACCAGCTGCAGGTCCGCAGCGGTCAGGCGGCCCCGCGTATTCGCACGGATCATGACGAACCCTCCATCATCGAAATCTGCCTTGCCGCTCGATGTCCACGATGCTCTCGATCTCAACCTCGTCCGGCGGCTCACCACCTTCGGCCAGGAAGTCGCCGGTACCCTCCGACGCGCCTCGGTCATCGACCTTCTGGTCCGTCACGTTCGAGAGGCGCTCTCACCGGTAGAAATAGCGGTGGCCCTCTTCCAGAGGGAGGCCGAAGCGCTGGATTTCGTGCTCTCCTGGCCTCCCGGTCGTTCCAATCCCCGGCCGCTGCTGGATCTCGCGAGCCGCCGGGGGCCCTTGCTGATCAACGATGGCCTCGAGTCGGTACTTCGTGACGCTGGTTTGACCCCGCCTCCGCTCACTGCAGGCAGTTGGCTGATTGCACCCTTCGTCGCCAAGAATAGAGTAACCGGAGCGATCGCTGCGCGCGGTGAGGCAGGTCGCTACTCCCACGCGGACCTGGTCCTGCTGGAAGGCCTCGTATCACAGGCGAGCATCGCCCTGGAGAGCGCCCGACTGGTAGACCTTCACGACGATGGCCGGCGAACCTGGCAGGAAGTGGTGGATGCCATCTCACCGGCACTGTGTATCGTCGACCGAAGCGGTGCGATCCGGCGGGCTAACCGCGCCTTTGCAGACCTGGTGAACGCCCCCCCCGCCAGCCTGATCGGTCGGCCTTGGCAGGCGTTCATCCCACCCGAATGGTCGACCGACCTTCAGCGTGCCCTGGACCAGCAAGGAGCGGGCCGGGAAGTCGAGTTGCGCACGGGGGAGCGCACATATGCCGTTACAGCGGTGCCAATTACCAGCACCGACCATTCCGCGGTCGTTCTGCTCTTCGATGACCAGACCGAGCGGCGGCGATTGCAAGACCAGCTCATCCAGTCGGAAAAGATGTCGGCGATCGGTCAGCTGATCGCGGGTATCGCCCACGATCTGAATAACCCTTTGGCCTCGGTGCTCGGGTTTGCCGACTTCCTGACCGAAGTGCCTCAGATCCCAGCGAACATTCGCGAGCCGCTCACCGTCATCCAGGAAGAGGCGGAGCGTGCCTCCAATATCGTCAAGAATCTCCTGGGATTCGCCCGGAAGCAGGACCACCAGCGCCGGCCCACGGCGCTGAAGCCGCTGCTCGACGCCACCTTCGTCCTCCTGCGGAATCAGCTGATGGCAAATCGGGTCGAGGCCAAGCTCGAAGTCGAGCCTGAGCTGCCGATGCCCGACATCGATCCGAACCAGATCCAGCAGGTGTTTGTCAATCTGATCAACAACGCCGCTCAGGCGATCGCGATGACCGGCCATCCCGGCCACATCGTCGTACGAGCACGGCGTTGGCAGGACGGCGTAGCGATCGAGGTGATCGACGATGGCCCTGGCATGTCGGAGTCACTGGCGGCCCAGGTCTTCGATCCATTTTTCACGACGAAGCCTGAAGGTGAAGGCACCGGATTAGGGTTGTCAATCAGCCAGGGTATTGTGAAAGAGCACGGCGGGCGAATCATGTTGTCCAGCGAGGAGGGCAAAGGCTCCACTTTCACGGTGCAGCTCCCTCTCTCGGTCCGCTCACCGATTCCGACCGTAGACGAGCGTACCCGGGCACCCAGCAAGCGCCTCAAAGTGCTCGTGGTGGATGACGAGCCGCATATCCTCCACTACATGCGGGCGACCCTGGAGGCCTGGGGACACCAGCCGGTAGTGGCCAGCGATGGCGAGGAGGCGCTCACCCGCGCAACTGAGGAGCCGTTCGATCTGATCATCTCCGACCTGCGCATGCCGCGGTTCGGAGGCCGGGAGTTTTACGACGAGCTCACACGCCGGAACACCCGAATGGCTTCCCGGCTTGTCTTTAGTACCGGCGACACCGTCAGAGGCGACACCCTGGCATTCCTGGAGGCGCTCGGCCGGCCCTACCTCCACAAACCCTTCAGCCTGGCCGAGCTCCGGAGCCTCCTCGCCGATGTCGCCCGGGAAAGCGGACCTCAGGCTGCGGTACTCGAGAGCGGACCCTGGTCCACTGACACAGTCCCCAGGACGTGAACCGCTCGATCGTCCACGTCGCCTCGGGCCGGGAGTGGCGTGGCGGGCAAAGACAAGTCTGGCTCCTCAGCCGAGAGCTGGGCCGTCTCGGCGTTGAACAGGTAGTCGTCACCGGTCGCGGTACCGAGCTCGCCCGCCGCAGCACCATGGCCGGGATTCGGCTCAAATTGGTGAACTGGCGGGCCAGCCTCGACCCCCGCGTGCTCTGGCCCCTGCTCTCACAGGTCCACGGCCGCCCCTCCATCCTCCACGCCCACGACGCTCACGCCCTTACCCTCGCCGGTGTCTGTTCGACACTGACCGGTACCCCGCTGGTCGTCACTCGCCGGGTGGACTTTCCGCTCCAAAGACCCGGCTACTGGGTTCGAGCCGACCGCGTCATCGCGATCTCTCAGGCGGTGGCGGACGTCCTCATTGCCAGCGGTGTGCCCCGGGAGCGGATCGATGTGATCTACTCGGGAATTCCGGTCGACGGTCTGGTGGGCGTAAGCCGATTGGGTATCCGGGAACGCCTCGGCTTGCCACTGGAGACCCGCGTCGCGGTGAACGTGGCCGCGTTGGTGAGGCACAAGGATCATGAGACCCTTCTGGGAGCGGCGAAACAGCTTTCCGACACGCCGGATCTGCATTGGGTGATCGCCGGTGAAGGAGAGCTTCGTTCGCGGCTGGAAAGCCGGATCGAGGCGCTCGGACTGGGTAAACGTGTCCATCTGCTGGGTCAGATCGACGAGCCTACCAGGCTCATAGCGGATTCGGACCTCTTCGTCATGAGCTCACGCCAGGAGGGTTTAGGCACCTCAGTATTGGATGCGATGGCAGTTGGCATCCCCATTGCTTCCACGGCGGCGGGTGGGCTCCCAGAGATCCTCCGGGATGGTGCAGGGCTGCTGACACCCCCAGAAGATCCAGTCGCCCTTGCAGGCTCAGTGAAACGCATCCTCGAAGAACCGGAGCTTCGAGACCGCCTGGTGGCGCAGGCACGCGTCGCAGTGCTTCGATTCAGCGCTCGGCGTATGGCAGAGGAGATGGTGTCTGTGTATCGTTCGTGCGTCCATTCTCTTGACGGAACATGATTTACGTCTGCATACCGAGCTACAACGAAGGACCGACGGTTGGCCTTCTCCTCTGGAAGATCCGGCAAGTTTTCGCCGGATTCCAGCGGGAGTACCAGCTTCTGGTCATGGATGACGGGTCGACTGACGCCACGCCGGAAGTGCTGGAGCGATATACTCGAGTGCTTCCGCTGAGCGTTACCCGCCATCAGGACCGCCGAGGATATGCCCGCAGCGTAGAAGACCTGCTGCGTCAGGCGGTCGAGCGGACCGATCGACCGAAGCGCGACTCTGCCATTCTCATGCACGCCGATTTCGCCCATGCACCCACCGTCATCCCTGACTTGGTTCGCCGAATCGAGAGCGGAGCTGACATTGTGGTAGCGGAAAGCAAACTGCAGGGCGAGCCCTCGGTGAGCCGCCGCTGGGTCCGGCGGTTGGCTCCGGTAATGCTCCGGCGCGCCATTTCTGTTCCTGGCGTGTCCGATGTGGTTTCGGGGTTTTCGATCTTCCGGCTGGTGACGCTTCGTAACGCGCTTCGGAACAGCTCGGGCCCACTTCTCACAACGGACGGTTGGGTCGCGAACGCCGAGCTGTACGACCGGGCATCGCGCCACGCCCGTCGGGTGGAAACCGTCACAGCAGTGGAGCGGAGAGATCTGCATCAGCGGCCCAGCAGGACGAGCTCGTGGGATGCGGCTATGTCGGTCTGGCGCTCGCGCGGGCGTCTCCGTCGCAGCTCTCCTCCTCAGCTCCCCGGCAACTCCGGCCCTGCCCGGGAAGCGCGGCCCCAGGCCGAAGCCGCCTCATGATCCTCAGCTGGCTGGGAATTCTGCTCGGTGCGGGGCAGCCTGCTCAACTGCCGAAGCCATCGGCGCCCCTCCCCTTTGCGGTGGGCGAAAAGCTGGGCTACAGCGCGAAGCTCGGCATGCTGACGCTCGGATCCGGTACGCTGGAAGTCGCCTCGGTGGATACAGTGCGAGGAGTCGAGAGCTTCCGGTTCCGGTTTAGGCTACAGGGCAAGACGATGTTCTACTCCCTCGACGACGTTCTCGAATCCTGGGTTGGGACCAAGGATTTGATGTCCCGCCGCTTCGTGCAGGACTTCGTGGAGAACGGGAAGCCGATGCGGCGCCGTTACGAGATCTTCCCCGACTCGGGCTTCTTTCGGGAGCAAGGCCGGGACACCACGTTTGCGACTCCCAACGAGCCGCTGGATGATGCCGCATTCTTCTATTTCGTCCGGCTGACGCCTCTGCAGGTCGGGCAGAAGTACACCTACAACCGGTATTTCCGAAAGGACAAGAATCCAGTGCGCATCGAGGTGCTCAAACGGGAGAAGATGGATCTTCCGGATGGCACCGAGGTGCAATGCCTCGTGCTGCACCCGACCATCGACACGCGGGGTCTGTTCTCGAAGCGCTCGGAGACGCGCATCTGGCTCACGGATGACGAGCGGCGGCTCCCGGTGCAGATCCGAACCAAGTTCCCCTTCGGGACCATCACCCTCAGGCTCAAGGACATGGTGCTGCCAGGCACGAGCAATTCGGCGATGAGCCATTAGCGTGCGCTATCGGGAAGCCGACCTGAGCCGCGTGACTACGACGCCAGTCTCGGGTCGGTCGAACAAAGTCGACCAGCACCTGTTAGCGTCACCCCCGGGGCGGGACCACTCCTTCGCTGCTTTCCTCGCCAGCCTTCCTGACGTTCTGGCCTCACGCGACCTTCGCCTGATCATTGCTGCCATCGCCAAAGCCCACCGGTCCGGGAAAGGTGTCATACTCCTGCTCGGCGGCCATGTGGTGAAGGTCGGACTGGGACCCCTGGTGAACAGCTGGTTGGAAGCGGGAGTCGTCACCCACGTTGCCATGAACGGAGCGGCGGCAATTCACGACTACGAGTTGGCTGCGTTCGGTGGCACCAGCGAAGAAGTGGAGTCGGGGCTGACAGATGGCAGCTTCGGCATGGCGGAGGAGACTGGCGCCGAGATGAACTCGGCCATTGCGGAAGCGGCGAGAGATGCTCGGGGCATGGGGGAAGGGTTAGCCCGCGCGCTCATCAATCGGGGCAATCTTCCGGGCGCGAAAGCCTCGATTCTGGTCGCGAGTGCACGCCACGATGTCCCGGTCACCGTACATGCGGCAATCGGAGCAGAAATCATCCATCAGCATCCGCGCAGTGATGGTGCCGCGCTCGGCGCGACCAGCCACCGGGACTTCCGCCGGTTGGCTGCGTCTATTGCCGACCTCGATCACGGTGGTGTGGTGCTGAACTGGGGGAGCGCTGTCGTACTGCCCGAAGTGTTTCTGAAGGCGCTGACGATTGCGAGGAATTTGGGTGCTGGGCGTCCTACTCACTTTACTGCGGCTGATTTCGATATGCAGCGTCACTACCGGCCGCGATTGAACGTGGTGCAGCGCCCCACGCGGGGCGGTGGCGCCGGGTTCCTCCTGACCGGACACCACGAGATTTTGCTGCCACTCCTGGTATGGGGGGTGCTGGAGGAGCTCGGAACCCCGGCCGGCCGGACTGCTGGCACCCCGGGACCGGCCTAGCCCATCAATAGTTGTTCTCTGTTCCGTCAGCTCCTGGCAATCATCTCCCGCACTCGCGCCGCAGTCCCTGGGGCCACCAACGTGAGCACCAGGTAGATCAGGTATCCCATGAATGCGAACCACGCCAACGAGACAACCAGACCCAGGACCAGGCCGAAGATGCCGAACAACAGCTTGAGGACAAAGATCGCCAACAGCGCGAATAGGGCGAAGCCGACCAGCTTGCGGATCATACCAGTTCCCTCGAGGAAGCGAGTCAGGCCGCAGTACGCCGGGACGTTTCAGATAGTTTCATAGAATGGTGCCCACCGGGTTCGATGTCATCGTAGTCGGTGGGGGCGCCGTAGGGGCAGCCTGCGCCCGGGAGCTCGCACTGAGCAACCGTAAGGTTCTCGTCGTAGAGCCCGGGGGCGAGCAGGGGCAGGCGTGGCAGGCAGCTGCCGGGATGCTGGCGCCGCAGATCGAGGCTGGGCCGGACGACCCTGTTCTCGAATTTGGAGTTGCCGCGCGAGACCACTATTCCGGGCTCTCAACTGAGCTCCTCACCGCCATCGGCTTTGACATCGGGCTGTGGCAGGAGGGGATAGCCCATGTCGCCACCCGCGATGCCGACGCAAGCTCGCTTCAAGCTAAGGTATTGTGGCAGCAGCAACGAGGCTACGCCTGCGACTGGCTGGATGCTGACCAGGTGCGATCCAGATGGCCCTGGCTGGGGCCAGTCTCGGGTGCACTCTGGGCTCCGCGTGATGGTGCCCTGGATCCGCAAAGGTTGGTCAAGGCCCTGATGGCCGACGCAGTTCGGCTTGGGGCCACGGTGGTGAGCGACCGAGTAGTCCGCCTCGATCACACGGGGCACAGGGTGACAGGGGTAACCACGACATCCGGATCACACTCGGCTCCCGCGGTCGTGCTGGCGGCCGGCGCGTGGTCACCGCTGATCGAGGGCTTACCCAGATCTCTACCAATTCAGCCGGTAAGGGGACAGATGGCTGCACTGCCCTGGCCCGCCGGAGTGGCCCGGGCCATCCTCTACAACAAGGACTGCTACCTTCTCGCGCGGGGGAGCGAAGCGATTATCGGCTCCACCATGGAGCATGTGGGCTTTCGCCCGGAAGTGACTTCCACCGGCGTGGCGCAAATCTTCGCCGGAGTCATGGAGCTCTGTCCGGGACTGCTCAGGGCGAAGGTGCAGCGAACCTGGGCCGGCCTGAGACCGATTACCCGGGACGGCCTACCGATTATCGGTGCCGAGCCGCGGATGGACGGATTGTGGTACGCTACCGGGCATGGACGAAATGGGATCCTGCTGGCCGGACTCACTGGGAAGGTGATGGCTCGCCTGATCGCGGGTGCATCTGTCGGCCAGAACATCGAGCCATTCGCACCAGAACGTTTCGGATGATCCGCGTCGTTCCGTTGCTGATCTTCACCACCTCACTGGCGGCACAGACCCCCGCCGATCTCGCTCGCGAGCGGAGTGACTATCTGGCGTGGCTCACAACTGCTCCGAACTCACCGCTCGCAGCTGTGGCGCAGCAAGCAGTAGGTAGTGGAGTTCGGCTCGGGGCCGGCCAAACGGACATACCCCTCGCGGGCTTGGCCGAGCATCGGGTGGTAGCGCGCGACGGCGGGTTCAGCCTGGAAGCCCGCGGCGGCGTTCGGCCGCTGCCGGTCAACCGACTGGTACCGCTGGGCAGATACACTCTCTACCTCACCCCCTCCGCTCGCGATGCAGTGCTCGCCGTGTTCGGCCCCGTCTCGCCCCGAAAGCCACCGGGGTACTTCCCCTACGACTCGACACTGACGTTCACCGGTCCGCTGCTCCCACCCAGAGCGCGAGGCAACACACGGGTGCTTGGAGTGGACGGCATCGAAGTTCAGGCGACTGAGGCTGGGGCAGTCCTGGTCCCGTTGGCCGGTGGAACGCGCCTCCGGGTTCTCAGAATCCCTTCTGGCGAGGAAGAGTATGACCTGGAGATTTTCTTCCGGGATGACAGCAACGGCCACGGCAGCTATCCGGCAGGGAGATTTGTGACGCTGATCCCCCAGCAGGGAGGCAGGTACCGCCTCGACTTCAATCGCGCGCGCAATCCGTTCTGCGCCTATAACACCGTTTACCCCTGCCCGGCCCCGTGGCCAGGAAATCTCGTTCACGCAGCGATCGAAGCGGGTGAGCGCTACACCGGCGGAGGGCTCGAGTCGACGCCCGCCACCCAAGAGGCCCAGTAATGCTGCTGGGGGTCATGGCGGCGCTTGCCCTTGTTTCCGGACCGTCACCGGCCGGCTCCTGGCGTGCTGTGCTGGATCTTCAGGGAGGACCTCTGCGGTTTGGTTTGCAGCTCGAGAGAGGAGCCCACGGCTGGAAAGGCCGGCTGTGCAACGGCTCGCAATGCCAGCCACTGGCTATGACTGTGGACGGGGATACTCTCACTCTGACGATTGCCGATTATGCCGCGACAGTGACAGCCAGGATCGGAGGAGACTCGCTGATAGGCGCCTATCGCAACGTCGGCAACCGCGGGCCCCGCACGATTCCGTTTCGCGCCGAGCGCGGTCGGTGGCCCGTGAGCTCCGGACCCAAGGCACTGCTTGGCCGCTGGGACGCTACGTACATGCAGGACTGGGGCACCAGCCCTCGTGTCTTCGAGCTACGCAACGGCCCGGCCGGATTGGAGGGGACGATTATCTCCAACACCGGAGACTACGGTCATTTCTCCGGCTCCGCGTCGAAGGACAGCTTTGAGCTGGCGCATTTCGATGGATCGTATGTGTATCTGCTGACCGGCCGTCTCGATGGCGATACGCTGCGGGGAATCTTTCACGCCGGTCTGCACACTGAGACCCCATGGAAAGCGGTGCGGACCACCGGTAGTCCCCATCTGAAGACCCCCACTGAGATAACGACAGCCGACACGGCTGAGCCGTTCCGGTTCGCCTTTCCCGACCTGTCGGGCAGGCAGGTCCGAAGCGATGACGCCCGATTCAGAGGCAAGGTCGTGCTGGTCGACATCATCGGGAGCTGGTGTCCCACCTGCCATGAAGCGGCGCCTCTGATGGTGCGGCTATACCGCAAGTACCATCCACGAGGGCTCGAGATCGTGGGGCTCGCGTACGAAGTTAGCGGGGACACCGCCACCGATGCGGCTCAGGTACGACGGTACCGAGACAAGTTCCAGATCCCCTTTCCATTGTTGCTGGCCGGGATAAATGAGACCGAGGTTGCCGCGGCAACGCTGCCCCAGCTTCAGGGCTTCACTTCGTTTCCAACCACGGTGTTCCTGGGACGGGACGGGCGGGTGCAGCGGGTGTATGCCGGGTTCTATGGGCTTTCAACCGGCGCCCAGCACACCCGTTTAATCGAAGAGTTCGAAAAAGAGATTGAGCGCCTGCTGAGTGAAAAGCGTGCCGGCAGAGCCCATTGATCCATCGGCATCTTGAGCATCAGACCGCTACGCCTTCTTCTTCAGCACCAGGCTGGCGGTGGTCGCGGCGGGATCCACCCGGAGTTCGATCCACTCTCCCTTGAGGGCGTGTGATGGCACGCCGCAGAGAAGCCAGTAGTAGCCTGCTTCGTCCGCGACAAATGTCGTCTGGTCAGTCTGGCCCGGGCTGAGGCCTTCGGTCACCATCCGCGTCATGGCGTTGCTGAATGCTGGTCGGCCACCCTCCAGCGGAATTTTTTCCCGCTGCACCATGACCACCAGGCTATGCGTGGCCGATGAGTCCGCCGAGCGCCAGTTCCACTTGACTGTCCAGCCGCGAGGAACGACGACCTGGACCTCACCGGCTCGATATCCGTTGATCAACGCCGAAGCGGCGCCGGCCGGCGCGGTTACCTCCATAGCGAGGGTGGCAGTCTGGCCGGCGCTGTCGACCACGAGCCACGAAGGTGCATCCGGCCGCTCGGGCCGGGTGGTTTGCTCGACAGTGGTGTCGATCGCCGGGGCCTTCCGGCCTGGAGCCGCCGCGGGAACGCTCTCGGCTCCTTGGGCTCGGCCGGCACATGCGGCAAGCGTCAGCACAAAAGCAGACCACAGGGTGAGTGTCTGTCGGCGATGGGTCATCTGGTGTACTCTGGCCTCACGATAACGTCGTCGGTACCTTGGGCGAGCACTGTGCTCGCGACCGCCTGAATTTAACTGGAGGAGATCGGTGATGGCGGGATTCTTGTCGAGAGAAAACATCGTCGCGAAGCCTGGGTTCAATCGCTGGCTGGTCCCACCGGCCGCCCTGGCCATCCACCTGAGCATCGGGCAGGCGTATGCATTCAGTGTCTTCAAGCTGCCGCTGACCAAAGTACTCGGCATCACCGAGTCGGCGCCGGCCGATTGGAAACAGACGCAGCTCGCGTGGATCTTCACCATTGCCATCGTGTTTCTGGGCTTATCCGCCGCAGTGTTCGGCCGCTGGCTGGAGCACGCCGGCCCGCGGAAGAGCGGAGTCGCCGCGGCTTGCTGCTGGGGTCTAGGATTTCTGATCTCCGCATTCGGCGTGAAGGCCCACAACATCTGGCTCATTTATCTGGGATATGGAGTACTGGGGGGATGCGGACTGGGCCTGGGCTACATCACGCCCGTATCTACTCTCATCAAGTGGTTTCCCGATCGACGGGGCATGGCTACCGGCATGGCGATCATGGGATTCGGTGGTGGGGCGCTGATCGCGAGTCCGCTGTCGCAGCGGCTGCTGGACCACTACAAGTCGGCCAGTTCCGTCGGCGTGGCGGAAAGCTTCGTCACGCTCGGCATCGTCTACTTCGTGGCGATGCTCTTCGGCGCATTTCTGTTTCGGGTGCCCCCCGCAGGCTGGGCACCAGCCGGCTGGACACCTCCGGTCGGGAATACCCGTTCGCTGATTACCCGACGGCAGGTCCACGTTGATACCGCGGTGAAAACCACGTCGTTCTACTTTCTCTGGGCAGTGCTGTTCCTCAACGTGACGGCGGGGATCGGAATTCTGGAACAGGCCTCACCGATGATCCAGGAGATGTTCCGTGGGGTGGTCAGCGCCGGCGCGGCCGCGGGTTTCGTCGGCCTGCTGAGTCTGTTCAACATGGCGGGCCGCTTCGGATGGTCGTCGCTGTCGGACCGTATCGGTAGAAAGCCGACTTACGCTATTTTCTTCGCGCTTGGGCCAGTGCTGTATGTGGGTCTCACCTACGCCGGCCGGATCGGGAGCGTCGCTCTCTTCGTCGCATGCGCCGCTCTCATCCTCACGATGTACGGTGGTGGGTTCGCGACTATTCCGGCGTACCTCTCGGACATATTCGGGACCCAGTATGTGGGTGCGATCCATGGCCGCCTCCTCACCGCCTGGTCCGCTGCCGGCGTGGCTGGGCCGGTCCTCGTCAACTACATCCGCGAGTATCAGATTGAACGCGGCGTTCCCACGGCGCAGGCCTACAACGTGACGATGTACTTGATGGCGTGCCTGCTCATCGTGGGTTTCTTCTGCAACCTGGCGGTCCGGCCGGTGGGGGAGGAGCACTATATGCCTGAGGAGCAGATCAAGAACCCCGCCGGGATCGCGTCTGCGGGGAGCCGCTGATGTCGCGTTGCATAAAAACCCGCTGCACTGAATATTGCTCCACTTCAACGATGGGGTCGCGCGCATATGCCTGGTGATCCGGCCGAGTCGAACTCGATTTCGCGGAGCTGGGGGCTGGTGATCGCGGCCTGGGTCCTGGTCTCAGTCCCGCTCTTGTGGGGGGTGTGGCAGACGGTAAAGAAGGCTGCGGCGCTGTTTCGTTAGAGAACGCTGGTCGCCGCGGCCTCGGTGTCGTTCTCGCCCAGAACAACGCAAGCGATTGCACCCTACGGAGTTGACGGAGATATCCACATTTAAGGTGTTACCGTGGCGGGGGTTGGGGTCTTGACGCCATCGGCAGTGTAGTAAGATTGTAACCCGTTAATAACTTACGCCCCTGAGCTGACACGCCCGCGATGGGCACCGCCTCTCGCGGTTGCTCTGTCGCCGCTACCCTATGACCCACGCCGGGTTTTTTCGCCGACAACCGAGACAGGCCCATCGGTCACCAATTGGGCCTCAGCCTGCTGCCACACGGCACGGCTACGCGCCAGACCCCTGCCCCCGAGGAGAGTACCCATGAGGATCAGTTCGCGTTGGTTGGTGGCCCCTGTGCTTCTGGCCGTCGCCAGCCCGGCTGCCGCGCAACGAAGCGGTGACTGGACAACGTACGGCGGCAACGATTGGAATCAGCGGTACTCTCCTCTCAAGACCATCACCACAGCCAACGTCGCCCGTCTGGTACCCCGTATGGTATTCCAGACCGGCATCGCCAAGCTTGGCTCGTTCGAGAACACTCCGATCGTCTCCAACGGCGTCATGTACGTCACCACGCCGTATAACACGGCGATGGCGTACGATCTCAACACCCACAAAGAGTTGTGGCGCTATGAGCACAAGCTCGGCACCACGATTTACTGTTGCGGTCCCAACAATCGCGGTATCGGCATTCATGGGGGCGCGCACGTGTACATGGGCACCCTGGACGCGCACCTCGTCGCGCTCGACGGTAAGTCCGGAAAGGTTCTCTGGGACAAGGAAGTCGCCGACCCTGCCGCAGGCTACAGCATTACCCACGCTCCGCTCATCATCGGAGACAACGTGATCGTGGGTGTTTCGGGCGGCGAGTACGGCATTCGCGGCCACGTCACTGCCTACAACGCCATGAGCGGCGAGCAGGTCTGGCGCTGGTACTCGATTCCGGCGCCCCAGGGCGACGAGACGTTCGACGAAAAGGCTCCCAACGGCTGGTGGGGCACCTGGGCTCCCAAGGCGGAAGACAGCGACCTGCATCGCGACGTCGCCAAGGAGAAGGCCGACTCCGCCAAGTACGCTGATGCCTGGAAGGTCGGCGGCGGCGGCGTGTGGACCACGCCAGCGTACGACAAGGACCTCAACACGATCTTCGTCTCGGTCGGCAACCCCTCACCTGACCTCGACGGCAGCGTCCGTCCCGGTGACAACCTCTACACCGACGCGATCGTGGCCATCGATGCCACCAGCGGCAAGACCAAGTGGTACTACCAGACGGTGCCACACGATGTGTGGGACCTCGATGCCACGTCGCCGCCGGTAGTGGCAACGCTGAACGGCAAGAAGGTGGTCGTGCACGCCGGCAAGACGGCCTGGGTGTACGTGCTCGACGCCGCCACTGGAAAACTGATCCGCAAGACGGAAAACTTTACGCCGCAAGAGAACATGTTTGCCTTGCCGAGCGAGAAGGGCACCCGGATGCTCCCGGGCGCCAATGGCGGCTCGGAGTGGTCTCCCATCGCAATCGATCCCACCCTCGGCTACGCCTACGTGGCCGGCCTGCATCAGCCGATGAATTACATCACCCACAACGCTCCGCTCGAGAAGGGCAAGCTCTGGCTCGGATCGGCCTTCGTCGCTATCCCGGGTGAGGAGCAGTACGGGCTCTACTCGGCAGTGAACCTCAAGACCGGAAAGATCGCCTGGCAGAACAAGGTCCCGCAGCCGATGATGGGCGGCGCCCTTGCCACTGCCGGCGGCCTCACCTTCACCGGTGAAGGCAATGGCAACTTCAACGCCTACGACTCGCGTAGCGGCAAGCTGCTCTGGCAGTTCAATGGCGGCGCCGGCTGCAATTCGGCTCCGATGTCGTTCATGCATGGCGGCGAGCAGTTCATCGCCGTTGCCTGCGGCGGCAACTTCCAACTGAGCTATCCGCTCGGCAACTCGGTGTACCTGTTCGGACTTCCGAGCAGAACTCCGGTTGCCGGCGCCAGACAGGGCGGCGCAACGCCCGACAAGGGTCGGAACCCGATGATGAAGAAAAAGACCGGGGCCGACACGAGCGGCACCAACAAGAAGTAGCCGAGCGATTCCAGCTGCGGGCTCGAATCCGTTCGGAGCCCGCAGCCTGGTTGAGCGTATGGGCATTCGACGGTGGTGGTGGTCGGTCGTACTGGCCGCAGGAGTCCTGACGGGGAGCGCCTGGCCCCGTCAGGAACCAGACCGCCACTGGCTGAGCCGGAACGGCACGGACTGGAAGCAGATGAGTCCGGACGCCCGCCTGGCCTACGTCGAAGGCTTTCTTGCCGGTGCTGCGGTGAGTCAAGCAGCGACGCGAGCGCGGGACTCCACTGGGGTCCGGGTTGCACTCGAGACGCTGAGGCGTGAAGGCAAGCTCCGGTTTCCCTTCGGCGCCAACGTGTACGCCAGCCGTATCAACGATTACTACTGGTGGAAGGACCACGTCCCCCTGCCCACGTGGCACGCTTTCCTGGAGGTGAATGCGAATCTAGGTCGGCCGGTTTCAGATACACTGCCTTAGGAAGGCACGAGTGTACGAGGCGCAGGGTTTGTTCCGAAGTTTGGCTGTCGTCGGCGGTCATTCTAACTCTTGAGGGAGACGTACCTATGAGGCGAGTCGCGCTGTTGTGTATGGGTTTGGTGCTGGGAGCAGCGAGCGCAGCCAATGCGCAGCTGACGATGCAGATGACGAACGGCTGGAGCTTCACATTCTCCGGTAACGTGAACGCGTTCGCCATCTACGAGTCACAGAGCGCCAACGGTGGAACGCTGGGCGCTCCAGGTGGACTCATCGGAATCGGTGGGAAGGGCTTCAATCTTCGAACCGGCCTCCTCCCTGCCTTTGCGGTGTTCGATGCCAAGGGTAAGGAAGGCGAAACCGATCTTGGCGTACACTTCGGCTTCGCGCCCCAGATTCAGTGCGGTGGACAGGCCCACGACTGCTTCGGCGCGCAGATCGACATGCGGCAAGTCTACCTGACGGTTGGCGGCAGCTGGGGCCAGATCCTGGCCGGCCGTGAAATCGGCTTGTTCAACCGGCAGAACATTCTGACCGACCAGACGCTGTTCGGTATCGGCGCCACCGGCGGTATCAATGGTGGTGGAACGACCCTCGGCCGCATCGGGTTCGGCTACATCTATCCGAACTTCGTTGCCCAGATGACCTACTCCACTCCAGCAGGGCGTCCGGGACAGCTGTCAGTCGGTATCTTCCAGCCCTCGTCCCTCAACGGGGACGCCGGCACTGCGTATGGTGTGACCCAGGTGCCACGACTGGAAGCCGAAGGTACCTACAAGACCGGTACCGTTCTGGTGTGGGCCAACGGCACAGCCCAGAACGCCAAGACCGGGGGTGCTGCATCGACCTCCAAGACTGCGGTCGGCGCCGGCGGTGGTGTCCGCTTTGGTCAGACCAGCTTCAGCGTCACCGGTTCCGGGTACTGGGGCAAGGGCATTGGAACCACACTCCAGTTCAATGGCGTGAATGGTTGCGATCCGGTCACGGGCTGCGGCGCGGTCGGCGGTTTGGGCGTGGGAGCCGATGGCGATCTTCGTACCTCCTATGGCTTCATCGGGCAGGTGACCTTTACACCGGCAGCCAGCAAGGTGACCATCGCCGGCAGCTACGGGTCGAGCTACCTGAAGGCAACCGATGCCGAGCCCGACTTCAAGACCGAGAACACGCTCATCTCGGGCGGAGTCTACTTCCAGGCCACCAAGTCGCTCAAAGTGGTCGGCGAAGGCAATTACGCCTGGACCAAGAACTCGGTCGCGGGCACGCCAAAGAACAAGACCTTTGCTCCCGCGTTCGGTCTGATGCTGTTCTTCTAAGCTCCACTGACGTTCGTAGTGCAATGGCCTCCCTCACCGGAGGCCATTGTTTTTGGGTACATTTCACGCCTGTCCAAACAACCCTGGAGTAGTCATGCATCACCGTGTGTTCTTTCTCGGCTCCCTTTTCCTGTCTGCCTGCGGCCAGCGTCTTGCCGCCCCAGCGAAAGGGAGTACTTCGGCCAGCCCTGACGAGACGTTCGAGTGCGTCAAGAACCAGATGGCTGCTCTAGGCTTCAAGCAAAGCTCGGTAGATGCGGATGAGCGCCGCATCTCAGCAACCAAGATCGACATGAAAACGCGGCGGTCCGACACCCAGTTTCGCCGGCTGCTCGACAGGCTGGAGGTGGAGGTGGCGGCCGCGGCGGACGGTCAGACCAGCATCGACGTCCGAGGACACACATTCGCCGAATACACTACTCAAAGGGGACCGACCGAAGTGGAGGAGAAGCCTTCTGCCGACGTGACCGCTGCGAGTCAGGAGCTGCTGAGCCGGTGCCGCAGCTAGCTCGCGGCCGACGCCCCCGGCTAGCTTCCACCTCGACCCCCAACCGGCCTCCATGGGCCAGTGAGGAGAAGCAGTGGCAGTTCCGCTGGTCCAGCTGACGCGATCGGCTGCCGCAACACCATCCGGATCTTCCCCCGCGGTCCCCATCACCGCACCCCGTAAGCCGAGTTGGCTCAAGGTGAGGGCGCCGGGCGGCCCCAATTACGTTCGCATCAAGTCGATGATGCGCGAGCTTGGGCTGCACACTGTCTGCGAAGAAGCCCGTTGCCCCAACGTGGGCGAGTGCTGGGAGCACAAGGCGGCAACGTTCATGATTCTAGGTGACGTCTGCACCCGGAACTGTACCTATTGCGCCGTCTCCCATGGCACGCCCAAGGACTTCGACCCGCTCGAGGCCACCCGGCTGGCCGAAGCCGTGGCCCGGATGGAGCTGCAGCACGTGGTCATCACGTCAGTAGACCGGGATGATCTGCCGAACGGAGGAGCCGAGGCATTCGCCGGGTGCATCACCGAGATTCGGCGGCGG
The DNA here is from genome assembly GCA_963751925.1 of uncultured Gemmatimonadales bacterium. Lineage (GTDB taxonomy): Bacteria > Gemmatimonadota > Gemmatimonadetes > Gemmatimonadales > GWC2-71-9 > CAVVWJ01. Next base: position 320,138 of record CAVVWJ010000001.1, read on the forward strand.
CTTCCCGAGACCTCGGTCGAAGTCCTCATCCCAGATTTCAAAGGCTCCGAGCGGGCACTGGGAATCGTGATGGGGGCGGGTCCCGACATACTCAATCACAATCTGGAGACGGCCGAGCGGCTGTATCGCACGGCTCGCCCGGGGGGCCGATACGACCGGGCTCTCAAGCTGTTGGCCAACGCTCGCCGAATGGCCCCACATGGCCTGACGAAATCCGGAATCATTCTGGGAATGGGTGAGGAGTGGGATGAAGTGCTCGTATGCATGCGGGACCTGCGCCGGAGCGACGTAAACATCCTGACCTTGGGACAATATCTCCGGCCATCGGAGCGGCACATGCCGGTGGCGCGATACTACACGCCCGAGGAGTTCGCCGAACTCAAGGTGCTGGGCCTCTCGATGGGCTTTTCACACGTGGAATCGAGCCCTCTCACTCGTTCGTCCTATCATGCCTGGGACCAGGTGACGTCCGCGCGAGGATGTCCCGGCCGTTAAGCAGTCGACCGAGGACCAATCGATCGACGCCGCCCTGGAGCGCCGCTAGTGGCCGGGTCAACCGCAGCAGGGCCCAAGTCGAAGCCGAAAGGTCTGGATCCCGCCAGAGCCGACGAATACCGGAACTGGCTCCGTCAGATGCTGCTGATCCGCCGCTTCGAGGAGAAGGCCGGCGAAGCCTATAGCCTGGGAAAGATCGGTGGGTTCTGCCACCTCTACATCGGACAGGAAGCCGTGGCAGTTGGCAGCCTCGCCGCTCTGGGACCGGACGACTACATCACCTGTTCCTACCGGGAGCACGGGCACGCGCTCGCGAGGGGTATCTCGGCCCGGTCGGTCATGGCCGAGCTGTTCGGCAAGGCGGCGGGGTGCTCTGGAGGCAAGGGTGGGTCGATGCACCTCTTCGACGCGTCGCTCGGGTTTCTCGGCGGACACGGTATCGTGGGAGCGCACATCCCACTCGCTACCGGGATGGCGTTCGCGGCCAAGTACCGGGACACCAGCCAGGTGGCAGTGTGCTATTTCGGTGAAGCCGCCGTCAACAACGGCGCCTTTCACGAGGCCCTCAACATGGCGGCTCTCTGGAAGCTGCCGGCCATTTATTTCTGTGAGAACAACCGCTACGGCATGGGAACCGCGCTCGAGCGAGCCAGCGCCATCTACGACATTTCGGAGCGGGCCTGCTCCTACGACATGGCGAATGAGGTGGTCGACGGTCAGGACGTGCTCGCGATGCATGCGGCCATGGAGCGCGCGGTCCAGCGGGCTCGTCAGGAGAAGCTCCCTACCCTGCTCGAGGTCCGGACCTATCGCTTCATGGGTCACTCCATGTCGGATCCGATTCATGGCCACTACCGCACTCGGGAAGAGGTCGAGGACCAGCGGAAACGCGACCCGATTTCGGTCTGGTCCCAGCGCTTGATTGCCGACGGGCTGATGGAGGAACCAGAAGTGCGGTCGATGGAGAAGAACGTGACCGAAGAGGTGGAGGACGCGTACCAGTTCGCGGACCAGGCGCCTGATCCGGAGCCGGCGGAGCTGTACACGCATGTGTACACGGAGGATCAACGTGAACCGTAAACAGTCAACGCTTGACGGGCACCACAACAGCACCGTTCACCGTTCACCGTTCACCGTTCACGTGGGTGCAGTATGCCTACTCTGACCTACAGAGACGCCCTCAACCAGGCTCTCCGGGAGGAGATGCAGCGGGATCCGTCGGTCTTCCTCATGGGCGAGGAAGTCGGCGTCTATCAGGGTGCCTACAAGGTCAGCCGCGGACTGCTGGACGAGTTCGGGCCTATGCGGGTGGTGGACACACCGATCACAGAGCTGGGGTTTGCGGGTGTCGGCGTGGGGGCTGCGATGGTGGGGCTCCGACCCGTGATCGAGTTCATGACCTGGAACTTCGCTCTCCTTGCTGTCGACCAGCTGGTCAACTCCGCTGCCAAGATGCGCTACATGTCGAACGGTCAGGTGGGAGTGCCTGCAGTCTTCCGTGGACCCGGAGGCGCCGCCCTGCAACTGGCGGCGCAGCACTCTCAGGCGTTCGAGAGCTGGTACGCTCACATCCCGGGCCTCAAGGTCGTGATGCCCGCGACGCCGGCCGATGCCAAGGGTTTGCTGAAGAGCGCCATCCGGGACGACAACCCGGTCATCTTCATCGAAGGGGAGATGCTGTACAACCTCAAGGGCGAGGTCCCTGAGGGCGAGCACGTTGTGCCGCTGGGCCAGGCCGACATCAAGCGTGAAGGCCGTGACGTCACCATAATCTGCCACTCCAAGACTGTGGCGGTCTCACTCCGGGCCGCCGAGCAGCTGGACAAAGACGGTGTGAGCGCAGAGGTGCTCGATCTCCGGACGATTCGCCCCCTGGATACGGAGGCGGTACTCAACTCGGTCGCCAAGACGCATCGCTGTGTGGTTGTCGAGGAAGGCTGGGCCTTTGCCGGCGTGGGGGCTCAGGTGGTCGACACTGTTCAACGGGAAGCGTTCGACGAGCTCGATGCTCCCATCATTCGCGTCACCGGCGCGGACGTGCCGATGCCATACAACAAGCAGCTGGAAAAGGCAGCCAAAGCGGATCCTCTGAAGGTGATCGCGGCGGTGAATCAGGTGCTTTATAGAGAGTAGTCGAGGGTCTAGAGTCTGGGGTCTACTCGAGAGTCACAAGTCCGGAGCGTTTGTAGACCCTTGACCCTGGAACCTAGACTCTTAACGGAAGAGACCGATGCCAACCAAGGTTGTAATGGAAGCCCTCTCTCCCACCATGGAAGAAGGGCGTCTCGTCGAGTGGAAGAAGCAGGAGGGCGAGGCCGTCGCCGTAGGGGACGTGCTCGCTGAAGTCGAGACCGACAAGGCCGTCATGGAGCTGGTGGCGCGCGCCGCAGGCACGCTGCTCAAACACGTGGTGGAAGCCGGCTCCACTGTGCCGGTTTCCGAGCCGGTTGCGGTGATCGGGGAGCCCGGCGAGTCAGTAGGAGACACTGGGCCATCCGGTCCCAACGGAGCGAAACCGGCGGCGGCCGAAGAGGAGGCAACTCAGCCTGCGCCGGATCGGAATCAGCCGACCTCGATGCCGCCGGCACCAGCGGCCCGGGCAGCCACCGAGAGCCCCGGTCCGGCCCGAAGTGACTCGAGCTCACGCCAGCCTACTCCTCCTCCCGCGACAAAGACAACCGGCCGACTCAAGGCCTCGCCTCTGGCCCGCCGGATCGCGGCGGAACGGGGCCTCGACCTGGGCGGAGTGTCAGGCTCCGGACCCGAGGGTCGCATCATCGCCCGGGATCTGGAGGGCGTAGCCGCTGCTGCTGCTCCGGCCCAAACACCTGTCACTCCGGCTCCAGCCCGGCCGATAGTCCCGGCATTCCGGCCCCCCGCGGCTGACGGTGCTCCGTTCAGCGATGTCCCGCTCAGCCAAATTCGGAAAACGATAGCCCGGCGGCTGACCCAATCGATCGGCCCGATCCCGACGTTCTATCTCACGTCCGAAGTCGACATGGAACGAGTGGCGGAGGCTCGCGATTCGCTGCTCAAGGCCGGAGAGCCTGACGTCAAGGTCTCATTCAACGACATCATCATCAAAGCGGTCGCGGCCGCACTTCGTCAGCATCCTGCATGCAACGCCTGGTGGCAAGACGACCACATCCGCTACTGGAACGAGGTGCACGTCAGCATGGCGGTTGCGGTGGAGGAGGGGCTGATTACACCGGTGATTCGGCACGCGGATCTCAAGACCCTCCGGCAGATCGCGGCCGAGTCGCGAGACCTGGCCGGGCGAGCCCGCCAACGGCGGCTCAAGCCCGACGAGTACACCGGCGGGACCTTTTCTGTTTCCAATCTGGGCATGCTCGACATCGACGAATTCACGGCCGTCATCAACCCGCCGGAGGCCGGTATTCTGGCGATCGGCCGAATCGCCGAAAAGCCGGTCGCCCAGGATGGCGCGGTCAGTGTGCGGCGCCGGATGCGACTGACAATGTCATGCGATCACCGAGTCATCGATGGGGCCACCGGCGCGCAGTTCCTGAAGACTCTCAAAGGCATGCTGGAGAACCCTCTGGCGCTCGTTTGGTAGGCGTGAACAGTGACCGGTAAAGAGTGAACGGGCCAGCTCCTTGTTGACGCGTTTACTGTTCACCATTCACCGTTCACGCTTGTTCTAACTCATGAGGAATACGTGGCCAACCAGTACGACGTGATCATCGTAGGCGGAGGGCCCGCCGGCTATGTCTGCGCGATACGAGCCGCCCAGCTCGGCCTGGCCACGGCGGTGGTGGAGCGAGATAAGCTGGGGGGAGTCTGCGTCAACATCGGCTGCATTCCAACCAAGGCTCTCCTGCACAGCGCGTACGTCGCCAACCTGCTGGCCCACGATGCCAAGGAGCTGGGCGTCGAAGTCGGGAGCGTGAAGACCGATTACGGAGTCGCCATGCGGCGGTCCCGCAAGGTGTCGGAGCAGAACTCGAAAGGCGTCGAGTTCCTCATGAAAAAGCACAAGGTCACCGTGATCAAAGGAAGCGCGGTGCTGGGAAAGAATCGCACCGTGAAGGTGGGCAAGGATGAGTACCAGGCGCAGAAAGCGGTCGTGATCGCCACCGGGTCGAGAGTGAAAGGCATTCCTCAGATCGGACTCGAGATCAACAAGACCACCGTGATCACTTCCGATGAGGCACTCTTTCTGGAGCAGCCTCCCAAGACTCTGGCCATCGTTGGCGCCGGTGCGGTGGGCTCCGAGTTCGCTGACATCTTCAACGCGTTCGGCACCAAGGTCACCCTCATCGAGGCCTTGCCCCGGATTCTGCCGCTGGAAGATGCGGAAGCCTCCGACACCTTGACCAAGAGCTTCAAGAAGCGAGGCATCACCGTGCTGGCCGGGGCCAAGGTCAAGAAGGCGACGGTCGCCAGGGATAAGGTGACCCTCGACGTCGAGGCCGGAGGCAAGACTGAATCGCTGGAGGTTGAAAAGGTCTTGATGGCCGCCGGGCGGGACGTCAACACCGGGGATTTGGGCCTCAAGGAAGCCGGGGTCGAGCTCACCGACCGTGGATTCATCAAGGTGAACCCCGCGACGCTCGAGACCAGCGCACCGGGGCTCTACTCGATTGGTGACGTGGCTGGTCCACCGATGCTGGCGCATAAGGGAAGCCGCGAGGGTGTCGTGGTGGCGGAAATCATCGCGGGACATCATCCGCAACCGATCATGTACGACAACGTCCCCAGCGTGACCTACTGCCACCCCGAGGTCGCAAGCATCGGGCTCACCGAGGACCAGGCGAAAGAGCGCAAGCTGGACTACCAGGTGGGCCGATTTCCGTTCAGCGCCAATGGCCGGGCCAGGGCCTCCAACGAAACCGAGGGGTTCGTCAAGATCATCCGGGACAAGAAGTACGGTGAGATCCTGGGAGCGCACATCGTGGGGAGCCATGCCTCAGAGATGATCCATGAGTTGGCGGTTGCCCGGCAGAACGAGTACACGGTCGAGGAAGTCGACCTGGCGATTCACGCGCATCCCACGTTGTCCGAGGCCATAGCAGAGGCTGCACTCGACTCGATGGGTCGGGTACTTCATATCTGAGGATGAGTCGTGGGTGGTGAGCGTCATACCGGCACGTTTGGCTTCATAGCAGCAGTCGCCGTCTGCGCCGTTTCGATTGGGCTTGCCGTCATCACTGCAACGGTGCTGGAGGTGGACGCCCTGCGACGTGCGTCTCCCGCCGGCCAACTTCCCTTCTATGTGCTCTTCGCCGGTACCGCCACAGGCATCCTTCTGGCTGCTCTAACTGCCTGGGCCTTGCTCGGTCCTATCGCCTCGACGTATCGCCGCGGTGGACTGGCGATGGTGTGCGCGTTCGCCACTGTCATCCTGATGCTGGTTTGCATACCGATTCACCAGCTTACCGGTCGCACCGGTCTCCTGACTCTGCTCGGTCTGGCCGGCGTGATGGCGCTGGTGCAGGGCCGCCGAGCCAGGCATTGGGGAGCCAAGGCTTGACCGGGCGCCTGCTGGTACGGGACCTGGGACGTCGTGGTTACTCTGAGGTTTTGGAGCTCCAGCGGGAGCTCTGTCGCAGGCGGATCGCAGGGGACGTCACCGAGGACTTGCTCCTCCTGGTGGAGCATGACCCGGTCGTCACGCTGGGCCGCGGAACCCGTCCCGCGAGCCTCCCCGTCGCGCCCGCCGAGCTGCAGCGACGTGGCATCGAGGTATTCGAAGTGGAGCGTGGAGGAGATGTCACCTACCACGGTCCCGGCCAGCTGGTGGGCTATCCCATCATCGATCTGCGGCAGCACCGGGAAGACCTGCACTGGTACCTGCGGCAGCTCGAGGCCTCCCTGGTGGAAGCTCTCGGCCTTTTAGGGATCGAGGCTGGAGCCCGTTCCGGACTTACCGGCGTGTGGACCCGGGGCCGAAAAGTGGCCAGCATCGGCATCCATGTGAAGCAGTGGGTCACCTTCCATGGCTTCGCCCTCAACGTTACGACCGAGCTTTCGCCCTTCGATCTGATCGTTCCCTGCGGAATCCAGGACGTCGTCATGACCAGCGTGGCACAGGAGCTGGGACGAACCGATTCGGCCATCTGGGAGGAGACGCGGCAGGCGGTGGTTGGCTCGTTCGGTCGGTGTTTCGGGCTCGAACCGACCGAGGTTGCCTTTGGGGGACCAATCGATTTTTCTCCCTGTCATGGCCGACTCGACCCGACGCCCCTCACCTGAGTCCCAGGCGGACCAACGGATTGCAGAAATCCTGCGGGCCGCTGACAGCTGGTCGAGGGAAGCGCCGCGGAGCTTGATGCCCGCAATACGGGCAGTCTGCATCCGCCTGGCCGAGATGGTCGCCGACCAGCGGCATTACCTGGCACCCCTTCCAGAGCCGCAGGAAACCGAGCGCCGGGCCGTGCTTTCGATGGTGGCCGATCGCCTTCGATCCAAGCCGGTGACTGAGGGGGTGGACCAGCACCTGAAGGAGCTGGCTGAGCTGGAGCTGCGTTCCACCGGGTCATGGGCGGTGGTAGCGTCGGCCCAGACGGAATGGATTACGACGGCGATACGATATCTGGAGAGCTGTGCTGGGCGGCTTCCGGCGGGAGAGCGGCCGGATCCCTACTGGGCAGACGACGTGGTGGCAGGCATCATCGCCTCCGCCCGGGCACTCATCGGCATCGACGAGCTTCAGGCCCGCACCGAAGCACGCTATTCCGGACCGGTCAGGCGGATCTCGCCCGAAGAGGAGTAGGCGCACCCTTCTCGGCGAACAGCTCGAAGAACCGGCCGAAGATCTCGATGCCATTCCAGAGCTGCGCCAGATCCAGCTTCTCATTGGGTGAGTGCAACCCATCATCAGGCAGTCCAATTCCCGTGAGGATCACAGGGGCTCCTGCCAGTCCCAGCTCCGGCACGATGGGGATGGAGCCGCCGGCCCGCACCTGCACCGCCTTCCGCCCGTCCACCTCCTCGAACGCCTCGTTCAGTATTTCAAACGCCGGGTGGTCTACGTCCACCTGAACCGCGTTGCCTCCGTGTAGCACGGTAACCTTCGCTTCCGCCCACACCGGAGCGATCCGGGCGACGGTGCGCTCGAGCTCGCGACCCACTTTCTCGAAATCCAGCCCTGGAACCAGACGGAGACTGACCTTGGCGGTGGCCTGAGCCGGTATGACCGTCTTTGCCCCTTCGCCGATAAAACCGCCGCGTATCCCGTGGATTTCGAAGGTGGGGAGGGCCCAGACCCTTTCGTAAACGGACCGATCCTCCAGTCCGGTGAGAGCCTTGGCGGTGACCTCGCCAACCAGAAAATCCTCCCGATCGAACGGCAAGCTGTTCCAGGTGCTGAGCTCCTGATTGCTGGGGGGCTCCACCGACTCGTAGAGGTTGGGTAGCCGGATCCTGCCGTCCTCATCTTTCAGCTGAGCCAGTATGCGGACCAGGGTCTCGATGGCGTTGGGAGCCACGCCTCCGTAGGTGCCGGAATGCAGATCCCGTTGCAACGTCCGCACGTTGATCTCGGCATAACAGAGGCCACGAAGCGCGGTGTACACTGCCGGCCAGCCCGGTGCGTAGTACGACATATCACACACCAGCACGGCGTCCGCCTGAGTACGCTGAGGCTCGGCGTGGAGCAGGTCGGAGATCACGTGGCCGCCGCACTCCTCTTCCCCTTCGAAGATGAAGTGAACATTGAGCGGCGGGCGGCGGTCAGCACCCAGCACTGACTCGTATGCCTTCAGGAGACAGTAGACCTGGCCCTTGTCATCGGAGGAGCCGCGCGCGAAGAGCTTCCCGTCGCGGACTGTGGGCGTGAACGGAGCGGTCAGCCATTCATCCAGCGGGTCCGGTGGCTGGACATCGTAGTGTCCGTAGATCAGGAGCGTGGGTGCGCCAGCAACGGGGGGGCCTTCCGCCCACACCACCGGATGACCCGGTCCCTCGATGATGTTCACCACCGGGCATCCCAACTGAGTGAGATGCCGCTTCAACCACTCGGCGGCGCGCCGGCAATCGGAAGTGTGGGCCGGTAGCGCGCTGATGCTGGGAATGGAAAGAAACTCGGACAGCTCTCCCAGCATCCGGCTCTGGTGGTGTGCGATGAAGCTCTTGTCCATGCGATACCCGCCTCTGGTGAACTATTTGGCTTCTACTGCCCGCTCCAGCCGTGCGTATGCGCTGTCTCCCTCGGCTCCGGCCATCAGCGTTTCCAGTGCGCTCACACTGGCCCGAACATCGTCGCCATGCAGATGGTACCACCGATCGAAGAGGTCGAGCCGGGTCCGGTAGATGCGGGCACCGATCAGTTGCGCGTTGTTGATTGGCCGTTCAGCCAGTTTACCGAAGCGGAATGTGCGGAGCCGCTGCCGCACTGGTCCGGTGAGCTGGTCGTGGGCCCAGCGGGCGGCCTCCATCCGGCCGTTCTCCAGTGCTATCGAGTCCGGATGCTGCGAATAGAGTCGCTGCAGCCGCGCAACCAGCTCGGCATAGTAGTCCCCCAACACAATCTCGTCGTGCCACCGATCCTCGGCCCGCTGGGCGTTGGCACTGTCGCCCCGCTGGTGAAAGAACGCCTGGGCCGACCGGTAGCCTACCAGCTGAGCGAAGCTCTCGTTGAAGGGCGTAGCACTCTTCACATAGAGCGTGTTGTGCGCGATCTCATGAAAGACGGTGGCGGCGAGCTCGACCGAATCACGCGTGAGCGCGGTGGACAGGAGCGGATCCTCGAACCACCCGAGCGTCGAGAACGCGGATGAAGGCCGAAGGTACGTGTCATACCCACGGGCGGCAAACCGGGCTGCTTCCCGCCGGCCCGCTTCGGTATCGAAGAACCCCTTGTAGGGGATCCGCCCCACGATGGGATACTTCCAGGTATGGGGACAGATGCAGTCCTTCGGAGCAGCCTGCAGCACCATGAGCAGGGTGTCCCGACCCACATCAGCGTAGGTGGTATAGGTCTGTTTGGCTTGCAGCCCCAGCCGGGCTGCATAGTCGCGGCTTTCCAGGACCAGATTCAGGGTTTGCCGGAGTGCCGGAGGAGTATTGCGGTCGCGAACCAGGCGGGCGATCGGCTGACGGGATTGAAGGATCCGGGTCTCCTCGAACCCGGCGCGGGTGAGATACCGTATGTCGTCGCTGGCCAGATACGCCGTGCCATATCCGGCGAACAGGGCAGCAACCACCACAAAGAAGACCATCGGCTTCAACGAATCCTGACCAGGCCGATCCGTGGCTCCACCGTGGTCGGGATGGCAGCCCCGGAAGCTCCCGTCAGCTGCAGGTCGACTCCGGACGCGTTCGCGTCTTGAGTCACAATCACATGCTTGCCCGAGCCGGCCCTCAGCACACCTGAATGGGAGTACCCGACCCCGTTGGTGCTGTCGGGCTGTAGGGGGTAGTCGATGCTGTTGGCGCTGGCCAGAGCCCGGAAGTTCCAGCTCTTGTACCTCATACGAGAGGTCGTCTCGGAGAACCCCGGCAAATCGTCGAGATAGTTGGCCATCTGCCACTCAGTGACCAGGATGGGAAACGTCACCGCGGTCTGCGTAGCCACGTTGGCGCTGCCGAGCTGGTTGGTGGCTACCAGGCGGCGCGTCAGATCGGTCCCCAGAATGCTGTCCGTGGCGAAGTGATCTGCCAGCCAGCGGACGAAGAGCCAGTTGGCTCCGCGCTCCTCCAAGTCGCCGGTCGAGCTGGACGGCTCGATCAGGAAGAAGTCCTCGGGCGAGGCGAGATAGTCGAAGCTGTTCCGGAGATCGCCCTGCGCCAGAAAATCCAGGGCGCAAGACCCTGAAACCGGACACTCAGAGTTGGGTACCTCCCTGCCGCCGAGCTCCTCAGCAAAGTGAGACAGACCTTCGTTGAGCCAGGTGTCCTCCGATTGGCCATTCCGGACCAGCACATGCTGGTTGAAGCTGATCATGTGCTGGAATTCATGGATGAAGGTGGCCGGCAGATGACTCCGGGCGAACTCAGCGGTGATGCTGCAGGCGGAGTTGTCCGGATCGGGCACGAGTCCATAGAAAATCTCGCCCTCGTTGGATCCCGGATTTCCACTCGAATTCGGCAGAAGGTCGGCGCCGAAGAAGTATCCCAGAATGACGCTCCCGTCGCTGTTGCAGGAGGGGCTCAGGGCGTTGATATGTTGGCTGAGGAGAACGATCACAACACCATTGTTGTCGATGTCGGATTCACGTCCGAACGCCACGGTGTCGATAGGATAGAGAAAGTTATCGAACAAGTTGCCCACGTCGGTCAGCTCGGGAGTGGTGTAGCCATTCGCCGGAACCCCATCGTCGACGAATATGGCCACTCGCTTTCCGATGACCTTTGCCCGGGCAGTTGTTGGGACGAAAGTGTCGCAGTCAGAGGTCTCGCACACCTGAAAGGTCCGCTGCTCGTCCAGGACCGGCGGAGCACTTGGCTGAGACGCCACCGCGCCCTTGTTGAACAGGGCCGTCGAGGGGCTTTCCGAGAGCACCCTCTCGCGAGCTCGCAGCATGCTGTGAAACGCTCCGGCTGCCAACCGAGGCTTGAACGCAGAGAGCAGAGGGGAGGCCATCGCGGGCGGAGCGGCGGTAGCTGCCGATGTTCCGGCAATGGAGAAGTCCGCCGATATCCCGTCCTTGACCTCACGGCCGGCAGTGGACACGGGCACGTACAGGTACTTCGCACCGGACGCACCAGCCTGGGGTAGCCGGACACATGCGCCTTCACTGGCCGGGTCGATGACTTTGTGCTCGCCCACGCTCAACGCTTGGGTGTTGTCCACCGTGCAGTCCAGCGAGGGCCCGGTCCCCGGACCCGTGCCGTCGCTGCAGGAAGCAAGACTTACTGCGCTGGCGACGGCGTAAAAAAGAGACCGGGAGCGTTGCACGTGCAGGGACTCCTGTGTGGCTGGAGCGGGGAAATCGACCTCGGAGGAACCAGAGCGGACCTTCAGCAAGATAAAGCGCGGCAACGGCTTTTGACAATCGTCGTGGCTGCCGGTACCTTCTTTCCGTGTCCGAGAACATACGGCTGTCGGCGGTCAAGTTCGGTGCTGACGGACTGGTGCCGGTCGTGACCCAGGAGAGCCGGTCGGGCGACATTCTGATGCTCGCCTACGCCAACCGAGACGCTCTCGAGCGTACTCTCTCCACCGGTCTGGCCCATTATTTCAGCAGATCCCGCGGCACCCTGTGGCAAAAGGGGCAGACGTCGGAGCACGTTCAGCACGTCCTCGAAGTGCGGCTGGACTGCGATGGCGATGCCGTGCTGTACCGGGTCCATCAGACCGGGCCAGCTTGCCATACCGGAGATCGGACCTGCTTCTCGACGGTGATAGGCCGCGATGGACAGGTGGACCGCCCCGAGGAAGATCCGGGTGGACACGTGCTGAGCCGCCTCGGTCGTACCATCGCATCCCGGGCCGAGAATCGACCGGCCAACTCGTATACGGCTCAACTGCTGGCCGGCGGGATTGGGAAGGTTTCCCAGAAGGTCGGCGAGGAAGCTGTCGAGGTCGTGGTGGCGGCAAATTCGGAGGATGACACCCGTCTCGCGTCCGAGGCGGCCGATCTCCTCTATCATTTACTGGTGCTCCTGCATGCGCGCGGTATCCCGCTGGATGCTGTGTGGCAAGAGCTCGAGACGCGAGGACAGAAGCGTGAACCGTAAACCGTGAACGGCGGACGGGTGCTCCAAGTGGTACCGTGTTCACCGTTCAGTGTTCGCTGTTCACGCCATTAAGCCTATATGCCATTCGTTCATCTCCACACCCACAGCGAGTACTCCCTGCTCGATGGGGCCAACCGGATCCCCGAGCTGGTGGCCCACGTCAAGAAGCTCGGAATGGACAGCCTGGCCGTGACGGATCACGGCAACATGCACGCGGCATGGACGTTCTACGAGCACGCCAGGGCGCAGCAGATCCGCCCCATTCTGGGGTTTGAGGCCTACCTCGCGTTCGGGTCTCGGAGGGAGCGGGAGAAGCCCCAGTGGGCACCGGCACCCTACAGCCATCTGGTGCTCCTGGCGAAGAACCGGGAGGGGTACCGGAATCTGGTACGGCTCACGTCGCTGGGATTTACCGAAGGCTTCTACCGCCGTCCCCGGGTGGACAAAGAGGCGTTGGCAGCGCACTCCAAGGGAATCGTCTGTTTGGCCGCCTGCCTGTCAGGCGAAGTGGCGCTGTATCTCCGCCAGGGGAAGTACGACGAAGCCCGGAAGAGCGCGGAATGGTTCAGCACTACCTTCGGTCCCGACGGATTCTGGCTGGAGATTCAGCAGCACGGCATCCCCGAGGAACGGCCTGTCATGGAGGGCATGCTCCGACTCGGGCGCGAGCTCGGCCTCGGTGTGGTTGCCACCAACGATGCCCACTACCTGAAGCGGGAAGACGCTGAGGCGCACGACGTCCTGCTGGCGATCGGGACCGGCAGCGATCTGGATGATCCCAAGCGGTTCCGCTTCACCGGACAGGAGTCGTATGTCAAGTCCGAGGCGGAGATGCGGCTGCTTTTCCCGGAGCATCTCGAGACGCTGTCGAATACCGCAGCCGTGGCGGAGCGCTGCGAGTTCGATTTTGAAAAGCGCTACTTCCTTCCAGGCTTCCCTCGCCCGGCCGAGTACTCCTCTGACGAAGCGCTGCTGGACGAGCTGGCCACTCGCGGAGCGGAGCGCCGTTATGGTACCCCGCTTCCTCAGCAGGTTCGAGAGCGGCTGAGCTATGAGCTGGAGGTCATCGAGACCGCAGGCTACGCCGGCTACTTCCTCATCGTCCAGGACTTCATCGCGGCAGCCCGTGAACGCGGCATCCCGGTGGGTCCGGGCCGCGGCTCGGCCGCCGGTTCGCTGGTGGCATACGCTCTGGGAATTACCGACATCTGCCCCCTCAAGTTCGACCTCCTGTTCGAGCGGTTTCTCAACCCCGAGCGCGTGTCGATGCCCGACATCGACGTGGACTTCTGCTTCGAGCGCCGAGGTGAGGTCATCGAGTACGTGAGGGAGCGGTACGGGCGGGACAGCGTGGGGCAGATCGTCACCTTCGGGACGATGAAAGCCCGGGCGGCGGTCAAAGACGTGGCGCGGGTGCTTCGGGTGCCGCCCGGCGAGGCAGACAAGATCACCAAGCTGATCCCGTCGGGTCCGGCATACAATCTCACGATCAACGAAGCAGCCAAGAAGATCGATGAATTGCGCGATCTGGTGCGAGGGAATCCACTCTACCAGCGGCTGGTCTCGCTCAGCTCCAGAATCGAGGGAATCTCCCGCCACATGTCGGTGCACGCGGCCGGGGTGGTGATCGCGCCGGGGCCGCTGGCCGACTACGTCCCGGTATGCACCGCGCCGACTAAAGGCGCCGGAGCGGCACCGGACGGGGTGGAGTCGATCATCACGCAGTATGAGATGGGCGCGCTCGAGAAGGTCGGCATGCTCAAGATGGATCTACTCGGCCTCAAGACGCTGACGGTGATCCACGACGCGGTGAATATGATCGCGGCCCGCCATGGAACCCGGCCGGACATGGAAGCGCTGGCGTTCGATGATCCCCAGGTCTACCAGCTTCTCCGAAGCAGCCGAACCGCCGGGATCTTCCAGTTCGAATCGCCGCTCGCGACCGACATGCTGCGGGCGATGAAATGCGACCGCTTCGATGACCTGGTTGCCGCCAATGCGCTGATGCGGCCGGGGCCGCTGGATGCCGGCATGCACCTCGTCTTTATCCGGCGCAAGCTCGGCCAGGAGAAGGTCACCTATCCGCATCCCTCGCTTCAGGAGGTGCTCGAGCCGACTTACGGCGTGATCACCTACCAGGAGCAGGTAATGCGGATCGCGAACATCCTCGCGGGCTTCTCGCTGGCTGAAGCCGATGTCCTTCGGAAGGCCGTGGGCAAGAAGGACGCCGAGCTTATTCGCAAGGAGCTGGGCAAGTTCTGCGAGCGCGCGATCGCGCTGGGACATCCGAAAAAGCTGGTGGATGAGCTGGCTGCCCAGATCGAGACGTTTGGCCGTTACGGCTTCAATAAGTCACACTCGGTAGCGTATTCGGTTCTGTCTTACCACACTGCGTGGCTCAAGGCGCATTACCCAGCGGAGTTCATGGCGGCGCTTCTGTCGTCAGAAATCGGCAACACCGACAAAGTCGTGCAGTACATCAACGAGGCGCGGGAGCTGGAGCTGGAGATTCTGCCGCCCGACGTGAACGAGTCGGGCTTCAAGTTCACAGTAGTAGGAGACCGGCGCATTCGCTTTGGCCTCGGCGCCATACGGAATGTGGGCGAGGGCGCCATCGATTCCATCATCGGCGGTCGGGAACGGGCCCCCTATACCACGTTGGCGGAGCTGGTGGAGCAGATCGACCTGCGGCTCTGCAACAAGCGGGTGCTCGAATCGCTGGTCGCCGCGGGAGCCTGTGACTCGCTCGGCGGGCACCGCAAGCAGATGATCGAAGCGCTCGAATCCGCTCTGTCGGAAGCGCAGCTGCTCCAGCAGGAGCGGGAAGCCGGTCAGGGATCGCTCTTCGGGGATGCCGGACCAAGCGGCAGCAACGGGAATGGCGGACTGGCCCCCACCGATTCCATCTCATCGCCCACTGCTTCCGCCTTTGCCGAAATCCCGGAATGGACCGAGGCGGAGCGGCTGGCGAAAGAGAAAGAGGTTTTGGGCTTCTTCATTTCGGGGCATCCGCTGGAGCGCTTCCGGGACGAAGTCGAGCTGTTCGGCACCCGCACCACGGCGACGCTGGGCGAATGGGGCGAGCAACCGGTGAGCGTCGCGGCCGTCGTGACCGGAGTCAAACGCCAGATCTCCAAGAAAACCGGCAAGGAGTACGCTCGGCTGGTGCTCGAGGATTTTCACGGCACGGCTGAGGCAATCGTCTTTCCGGATGCCTGGGCCAAACTAAACCAGATCATTCTCCCTGACTCGGCGCTGCTCCTCACCGGTGGATACAGCGACCGTGACCGGGGTGAAGACCAGGCGCCATTCATCGTCGAGACGGCTCGCCGCCTGGAGGAGCTCAAGACTTCGGGTGCACTGGCGCTCAGTCTGAGCTGGCGAATGCCGTCGGCTCCTCAGCCATCGGCGCTCAAGGCGGTAGCAGCGCTCTGCTCGGCGCACCCCGGTCCCACCCCGCTCTATATTGAGTGGAGCGACGGCAACGGAGAGGCGATTCGGCTTAGATCCCGGCGCGTCCGCATCGCGGCGGCAGACGACCTGGTTCGGGCCCTGCGTGACCTCCTGGGCTCCGAGTCGGTCCACTACGTCAAGGCGGGATAAGTGGCCTCGGCCTACACTCTCGACTTCGAGAAGCCGCTGCTCGAGCTGGAGCGGCAGATCGACGATCTGAAGCGCATCGGAACCGAGCGGCAGATCGACATCGATGGCGAGTTGGCCGGTCTGCAGAGTAAGCTCGAGTCGCTCCGGGCCGACATCTACCGCAACCTGACGCCACTGCAGCGGGTCATGGTGGCCCGTCACCCGCGCCGCCCCTACACCCTCGACTATCTCAGCACCATCTTCACCGACTTCATCGAGTTGCATGGTGATCGGTTGTACATGGACGACCCGGCAGTGGTCGGTGGCTGGGCCCGTCTTGCCGGTACTTCAGTCATGGTCATCGGCCATCAGAAGGGGCGCGATACCAAGGAAAACCTGAAGCGCAACTTCGGCATGCCCCATCCCGAGGGATATCGGAAAGCGCTTCGGCTCATGAAAGTGGCGGCGAAATTCAGCGCACCTGTCATCACGCTCATCGACACGCCGGGTGCGTATCCGGGGCTCGGGGCCGAGGAGCGGGGGCAGTCCGAGGCCTTGGCGCGCAACATTCTCGAGATGTCTGCCCTGCCTACGAGCACGGTCGCGGTCGTGATTGGTGAGGGTGGTTCGGGCGGAGCGCTGGCGCTGGGCGTGGCCGACCGTGTCCTGATGCTGGAGAACTCGGTGTACTCGGTGATCTCGCCCGAGGGCTGCGCTGCTATTCTGTGGAAGGATTCGAGTCAGCGTGAGCGCGCCGCCGAGGCGCTCAAGATCACCGCGGAGGATCTGCTGCGCCTCAAGGTCATCGATGAGATCGTCAAGGAGCCGGTCGGGGGCGCGCACGTCGATCCCGACACTGCCGGTGAGGCGTTGCGCGAGGCGTTGATTCGCCACGTCACAGAGCTGAGAAAAATTCGACCCGACAAGCTGGTCAAAGGCGGGCCGATAAGTTCGCCGCCATGGGATCCTTTACCGAGGTCTGATGCCGCAAACCGTCGAGGTTCGGTTCAAGGGGACCCGCAAAGGTTATTTCGTCTGGGCCGACGAAGCCGACCCTATCCGGGTGAAGGAGTGCGTCGTCGTGGAAGTGGAACGCGGCCGGGACCTGGGCCGGGTTACCGCCACTGGTGACATGGCCTCCAAGAAGTGCGGCAGCTGCAACAGTTGCGCGGTCGGAGAGACGGCGGAGGAGGCTCCGCCGAACCCGGTGGTACGGCGCGCCACGCCCGATGATATCCGGGTGCACGGGGAGATCCGCCGGTCAGAGGAAGAAGTCCGCCAGAAGGTGACCCAGCGGGTGCGCGCGCACGATCTGCTGATGAAGATCAGCGACACCGAGTGGCAGTGGGACCGAAACAAGCTGACGATCTACTTCACAGCCGACAAGCGAGTGGACTTCAGGGCGCTGGTCCGGGACCTCGCGTCCCTGTTCCGCACTCGCATCGAGCTGCGTCAGATCGGGGTCCGGGATGAAGCCGCCCGTCTGTCAGGCGTGGGTCGCTGTGGCCGGGAGTACTGCTGCTCGACCTGGCTCAAGGAGCTGTCGCCGGTCAACCTCGGACTCGCCAAGGATCAGCATCTCTCGCTCAATCCTTCTCAGATCTCGGGCGGCTGCGGCAGACTCCTCTGCTGCCTCAAGTACGAGCACGACTTCTACGTCACCACGCGGAAGCGGTTCCCCAAGGAAGGCAAGACGCTCCGGACTGCTGTAGGTGCAGAGAAGGTGGTTGCGGTTGATATCTTCCGCGAGCGGGTTTTCCTGCGGCACGAGGAGCACGGATCGCGAATCATTCCCCTGGTTCAACTCCGGGACGAAGTCGAGCAGTTGGGCGAGGTATTTCCCACCGCAGAATCGAGAGCCCGTGAGACTGCGTCCGCCGGCGACAGACCGGCAGCCGACCAGAGCCGCCGGCGGCGCTCCCAGCGCCGTGGACACGACGACATTCCTGAATCTCAGGGGTGAAGCGCGGAGTCCTTCCGGTGTAACTTTCCGGGATGCCAAAGTTTTATCTCACCACGGCCATAGACTACTCCAACGGTGATCCTCATCTGGGTCATGCATTGGAGAAGGTCGGTGCTGACTGCATTGCCCGCTACCGCCGCCTGCGCGGCGACCAGGTCCACTTCCTCATGGGCATGGACGAGCACAGTCAGTCGGTGCTGGCAGCCGCCGCCAAGGCGGGTGTCCAGCCGCAGGCCTGGGTCGACAGAATGGCGGAGCGGTTTGCTGAGTTCTGGAAGCGGCTGGAGTGCAGCAACGACGACTGGATCCGCACCACAGAGCGGCGCCACGCCGAGTCGGTTACCGAGCTGCTCCGGCGGATTCAGCGATACAACCCGGACGACCTCTACGTCGCCGAGTACGAGGGTCTCTACTGCACCGGCTGTGAGGAGTTCAAGCAGGAGAGCCAGATCGTCAACGGCCATTGTATTGAGCACCCCACGCTCGACCTCATTCTGACGCGGGAACGCAATCATTTCTTCCGGCTCAGCCGCTACCGGGATCACCTGCTGGGGATCATCACGTCGGGTGAGTTCGCCGTCGAGCCCGAGATCCGGCGCAACGAGGTGGTCCGCCTGCTGGAAGGTGGACTCCAGGATATCTCAGTGTCCCGCCTCCGGCAGCCGTGGGGGATTCCATTTCCGGGGGACCCAGAGCAAACCGTCTACGTCTGGTTCGACGCGCTCATCAACTACCTGTCCGCCACCGGCTTCCCGAACGAGGGATACCAGCGGCTCTGGCCGGCCGACCTCCACGTCATCGGAAAGGGGATCAGCCGGTTCCACTGTGTCATCTGGCCCGCCATGCTCCTTGCCGCCAACCTCGAGCTGCCCCGGCAGGTATGGGCGCACGGGTACGTGCAGTGGGAAGGCACCAAGATGTCGAAGACGGCGGGGACCGCAGTGACTCTCGAGGAGGCAATCGAGCGGCACGGCCCCGATGCTCTGCGATACTTTCTGCTGCGCGAAGTCGGATTCGAAGCCGACGGCAACTTTACCTGGGATCGATTCGACGAGCGCTACACGTCCGACCTGGCAGATGGCTTCGGGAACCTCGTGTCCCGCTCGCTCGCGATGCTGATCAAGTACCGCGGTGGAGTCGTTCCCGAGAGCAGCAGCCGCACCCCGCTGGACACCGCCGGAGATGAGGCGCTTCGAAGCTACACCGCAGCAATGGATCTGCTGGATCTGCGCGGAGGTGCCGAGGCAGCGTGGTCGCTGGTAGCGGCAGCGAACCTTTTCGTTCAGCAAAGCGCGCCGTGGGCGCTCGCTAAAGCAGGCAAAAATTTGCAGCTGGACGAGGCGCTCGCCGCATTAGCACGGGCACTTTGCAGATTGGCTGTAATGGCCGCTCCGTTCATGCCCGAGAAGAGTCAGGCACTCTGGGAGAGCCTTGGGTTTGCGGAGCTGCTCCGCTCGGGCAAGTGGTCGCTGGCAGAGGAGCCGCCGGTCAGTGGTCGAAGCGTTCGCGCCCCTGCTGTACTTTTTCCCAAGCCGGTCAGCGTGTAGCAGTTAGCACGGTGATTTCCAAAACTATTTGACAGTGAAAGAGTTATCATCGGATGCAACACTTGACAACGTCAATCCCGTTGGGGCACCTTGCTTTTGAGGAGGTGACCTCGGTCACCACCCGCGGCCAGATAGTTGCTCAGATTGTCGCCCGGGTGCCGCGAGATTTATTGTTGTCTCTCAGGATGTGGTCATGGCCAAACGCCGCTGGACACTAGTTCTGGTTCCTCACGGGTCGGAGCCCTCGCGCATCGTCGAGGTCTCTCACGCAGTGTTGCGGGTCGCCGCTTCGGCTGCCGCAGGAATTCTGGTTCTGGTGCTCCTCGCCGGCTACGCCACACTCTCTCACACAACCGACCTCTCGCGCACGGCAAGATTGCAGGAAGAGAACAGCAGCCTGGCCCGGGAGCTGGGCGAGCTCCACGGCCGTCTCGCCACACTGGCAGACACATTGACGCGCATCTCCCAACGTGACGCCCGCATTCGGGTACTCGCCAACCTCGAGCCGATCGATCCGCAGGTGCAGGCAGCGGGTATCGGAGGACCTTCCGCGGTCACAGCGCTCGGCGTCAGCGACATCACTGGTATCACCCGCCGCTCTGCCGAGATCCGCTTCGACATGAGTGCGCTGATCCGGCGCGCCAATCTGCTGGCCATGTCATTCAAAGAGGCGGCTGACAGCCTAGCGTTGCACACCGCCAGGCTGGCAGCGACGCCCTCGATTATGCCGACTCGCGGCTGGCTTTCGAGCGCGTTCTCTTCGATGCGCACTCACCCGATCCTGCACATCGCTCGCCCGCACGAGGGGATCGACGTCTCGGCCCCGATGGGTAGTCCTATCGAAGCTCCGGCGGCTGGTGTAGTAGTGGACGCAGGATGGGAGACTGGCTACGGCAACACGATCGTCATCGATCATGGGTTCGGCATCGAGACCAAGTTCGCCCACGCGTCCAAGCTGCTGGTGCACACCGGACAACGTGTATCACGTGGTCAGCGCATCGCGCTGGTCGGAAATTCCGGACTGGCGACAGGCCCTCACCTCCACTACGAGGTGCGGGTAAAGGGCCGCCCGGTCGATCCGCTCAAGTACGTCCTGCCCGATGGAGTGGTTACGGACTGAGGCGCGGGCGGAGAGGACGCAAAGGAAATGCCCCGGGGCTCATCGAGTCACCGGGGCGTTCTGTTTTCAGAGACTTCCCGTCTGCCCCGCTACTTCCTCTAGAACTGCACTTTCGGAGCCTCGCGTGCGCCCTCGGCTGCCTCGAAGTAATCTCGGGGCTTACCCAGGCCGAAAATCTTGGCCGTGAGGTTGTAGGGAAAGCGACGAATGTACGCGTTATACTCACCCACTGCATTGTTGTAATCGGTCCGTGCAACAGCAATACGATTCTCGGTTCCCTCCAACTGGTCCTGCAGCTGGCGGAAGTTCTCGCTGGAGCGAAGCTGGGGGTAGTTCTCGGAGATGGCGAGCAGGCGGCCGAGCCCCTGGGTGAGTGCTTGATTGGCCGCCGCCATTTCAGGGACGTTGCCGGACTGTACAGCGCCGGACAGGCGCGCTCTCGCATTCGCGATGGAGATGAACACGGTGTCTTCCTGCTTGGTCACGCCTTTAACGGTGTTCACCAGGTTCGGAATCAGATCGGCACGGCGCTGGAGCTGAGTCTGGATCTGCCCCTGCGCCTGGTTGACCCGTTCGTCCATCGTCTGGATCTGGTTATAGCCGCATCCGCCCACGAACACGAGAAGGGCCAGCAGCGACAGATGGATGCGGGAGGTGGTCTTCATCACTGATCTCCGAGCTGAAGTTGGTCGACGAACCGTGCCGACTGCTCCACGGCTCCCATGTAGTTCTCGAACTCCGGGGCACCGCAACGCCATTCCCGATCGACCCGGTGCCGCACGACATACAGCAAGTGCTCGCCCTCGAAGCCGATTGCCGCGGCGGCGGCGGCGGCCAGCTCCAGGGGATCCCCAGGAACCGGCCTGCCGAGCAGCGTGAGCACACTCCGGAGCAACACCAGGATGGTGGCCGCGCTCTGAAGTGCCAGGCCGCCCAGCGCTCCGGGATCGGGGGCATACGTGGCGTAGCCCTGTCGGACCCGAAGGAGTTTGCCGCGAAACTCGCGCTCCAGCGCCTTCCTCAGGTCGGTGCGGTCCACCTCGACTCCCTGCACCGGATCGGCACCGCGAAGCACTTGATACGACAGCCGCATGTCGGTGATTTCGATGGGGAATGCATCGGTGGCCCGGTTCCACTCGCCTCGGCTAAGCAGAAGCGGCGGCTCTCGCATCGCCTTACGCCACCCCGCGAATGCTCGGCCCAAGGAGCGGAGCACCGGCGGAGTTACCTCCTCCAACACCAGCATCAGGTTGATGTCTGAACGGCCGGGAACGAAATCACCCCGCGCGGCGGAACCGTAGAGGACCGCACTGTAGGAGGATCCGACTGCAGTGTCTACCTCGGTAAGAAAGGCTTCGACGACCCGAGCCACCGAATCACGCATCAGAACCGCCCCCCGGCACCACCGCCGCTAAAGCCGCCCCCGCCTCCAAATCCCCCGAAGCCACCACCGCCACCGCCCCCGCCGAAGCCGCCACCACCACCCCAGCCTCCTCCGATCCAAGGACCACCCCAATATACCCGTCTCCTCCGGCGCCTTCCGCCCAGCGCGCCCGAGGAAATCAGGATGAACACAAGGAAAAACAGAATCGGGAGAATGCTGCCGCCACCGGGTGACTCTCCACCGCCACCAGCCGGTGGCTGATATGCCGTCAGCGCGGAATCGGTAACACCATAGCCGCGTGCTATCAGACTGGAGAGCGCCCGGACCCCTGCGAGAAGACCCGCGCCATAGTTCCCGCTCGCGAGGTCCGGCCGCATGAGGTCTCGAACCCCTCCGGCGGCCGCATCGGTGACGATGCCCTCCAGGCCCTGGCCGACTTCGATTCTGATCTGACCGGAGTTGGGATCGCCTTCCCGTTTCGGGACCAGCAGCACGACCAGTCCGGCGTTGCGGCGGGGATCACCGATCTCGGTCTTGGCCCCGACGCGCCACTTTCGGCCGATGGCGAGTGCTACCTGGGCGGCGTCACGTCCACCCAGCGACGGCATGGTCACCACCGCGATCTCCGCCCCGGTGGCGCCGCGCAGGCGTTCGATGAGGGATTCCAGCTCTGACGCCGTCGGCTGGTCGATGACTCCAGCCAGATCGTTGACGTACCCAACCGGTTGCGCCGGGATCAGAGAATCCAGCCCGCGGTCCTGTGCCCATGATACGGCTGCAGTGAGTTGAAGCAGGACTATGAGGGCGGTAGCTTTGCGGCGTGTCCCGGCCAATCGGTCTCCTCTCGCTGCGTTTCCTGCCGACGGTCATCCTGGTATGCACGCTGCCTCTGGCAGGGCTCAGCGGCTGTGAGAGACCCCGAGCCATCGCGGTGCAAGTCTTGATACCTGCCCTGGACTCCATTGATGCACCAGCCGCAGGTGTGGGGGTCGTAGCCCTCCCCTACGATCGCGACAGTGTCCTTGGCGCACTCGAACGACGAGCCACCAAGCCTCGGCCGAGAACTGCGGCGTTAGATAGCCTCTTCACCCAGTTCCGTCAGCCGTTCACCGCCTACACCGCCCTATCCTATCGCGCGGCTGCGTTGCGAGACTCGATCGACCTGCTTCGGCCGAAGCTCGACTCCCTGCCCCGGAGCAGTCCCGAGTACGGCGGTGTACGCGAACGAGTCTCCCGATTGACCGACTCACTTCGCCGGGTCGAGCCTCAGACCGAGCGGGCCCGAATAGCGCTCGATCGCGCCCGCAGGAACTTTGTCAGCCGCAGCGAGAGTCTCCGCACGGCGATTCGGCATTGGGAAGATAGCACCTACCAGGGATACGACAGCATTGTCGATAGTCTGTCCAAAGCACGCCGGCGCGAGCCGTCGACTGATACAACAAACACATCCGGCTGGGCCCACTTCACCCTGCCGCCAGGCCAGTGGTGGCTCTATGCCAGAGCATGGGACACGAGCGATCCCAACGCCGAGTGGTACTGGAACCTGCCCGTGAGTGGTGACACGATCCGCTTGTCCAGCCGCACCGGCCGGCGCCGCCCACGCTACTGAATTATCCGGAGATGATTGCATGAAGCTTCTTGCTGCCTTGCTCTTTTTCGGTGCCACTCAACTTGTCGCGCAAACCCCGGCCCCGGACCTGACGTCCCGCACCAAGGGCTCGCCCAAGGCGCCGGTCACCGTCTATGAGATGTCGGACTTCCAGTGTCCCTACTGCCGGAAGTTCGCGCGCGAGACGTTCCCCAAGTTAGAGCAGAGCTACATCGCCACCGGGAAGGTTCGCTGGATCTTCATCAACTTTCCGCTGACAAGCGTACACCCACACGCCGCGGCCGCCGCCGAGCTGGCACTCTGCTCGGCCAAGCAGGGAAAGTTCTGGAGGGTCCACGACCTCCTATTTCAGTATCAGGATACCTGGGCGCCGGTGAAGGAGGCGGGGCCGTTTCTTCTCTCGCTTGCCGACTCCGCCGGACTGCACAAGCAGACGCTATTGAGCTGTTTGCAGGGTACCGAAGCCGAAAAAGAGGTGCGGGCTGAGGCGGAAGGAGCGCAGCGTTCCGGCGCCTCCAGCACTCCCACGTTCTATATCGAAGGCGGGCTCCTCACGGGTGCGTTGCCGGCTGAGATATTCCAGCATGTCATTGACTCGGTCTATGCTTTGAAGACCGGAGCGGCAGCGAAGCCGGGGAGCAGGCAGTCGAAGTCGCCGAGCTAACTCCAGCCTACGGCCAGAAACACGTCGTAAAGGCCGTGGGTCCACGCTGTGATGCCAAAGCCGCGGAGCAGATAGAGGGCGCTGAAGACGAGGCCGGCAGTGGTTCGGAAGGCGAATGAGGCGACCTCGAAACGATCGGCATAGGGGCCGATATAGTGGAATGCCGAGAAAATCAGGGCGCCAAGAACCACAGAGAACACCCCGGACGCCGCGCGATTCCAGGCGAATGCTCTTCTCGCAATCCAGGCGAGGCCCGAGACGAGGATGACCCGAAAGAGAAGCTCCTCGTAGAGACCGGCACCCAGCGAAATCATCAGTTGAGTGGGGAGGCTCAGCCCGGCCGGACGGGTAAGAGCTGGGGGATAGCCTACGATGAACGATGCGGCGGCTGGGAGGAGCTGCCAGGTGATCGTGCCGACGACCAGTCCGAACACCAGCCCATAACAGATGCTCTCGAGCGCCATCCAGGTGAACACGCGTGGGTCCAATTCCCTGGCTCGGCGGTAGTCCCGCACCGCCAGAACGGCGCCTCCGCCCACCAGCAGAGCTCCGAATAGCACCAACCCTTGCCGGCCTCCCAGCGCGATAAATACGCTCTTGAGCAGGACATCGGCCCCATTCCGTACACCGGCCAATGAATTGCCCGAGAGTGAGAACGCGAGCGCCTCATACAGGACAAGCAGCGGGAAGGCAAAGATCAGGCTGTAGCGTGGGGTGCGCGAACGTCGCCAGTAAGACGCCAGGGTGGAGCCTGCCATGGATATCCCGGAGGGAAAAAGAAAAGGGGCCGCCTTTGGCGGCCCCCCCCAGGTTCTAAGTGTCGCCTGGGTCTTGGCTTGCAGCTCTTGCTAGTGGCCGCAGGCGACCCTTGACTCTGTAGACAATGGATCACCTCCCTCGGTTGCAGGTGGAAGCGTAACTGCTTGCACGAATTGTAGTCAGATTCCCCGATCTGGAGCAAGTGGTTTTTGGCGCGGCCGACCGTTGACCCGAACCGGCGGCGGAAGCGACATTGCCGCCATGCCGTTTACCTCGATGTCATACCGTGCCCTGGTCCGGGCAGGAGTCTGGCTCGCGCCGGTCGCGGGTGTCTTCGACCAGCGCCTGAGAGCGGGGCTTCTCGCCAGACAAGGTGCCGGGGCAAGATTGTTAGGGTGGGCTCGTTCTAGCCGAGACCTGGCACGCCCGCTGGTATGGTTCCACGCCGCCTCTGTCGGCGAAGGACGCCAGGCAGAGGCCGTGATGGTGCGATTTCGACGGATGCGGCCGGACTGTCAACTGATCTACACTCATTTCAGCCCGTCGGCGGCGACGCTGGCGGGCCAACTCGCCGTGGACGCGGCGGACTACCTGCCGTACGACTTGCCCGAGCTGGTGGACCAGTTGCTGGCAGGCTTGGAGCCTCGCCTGCTCGTCTTTGCAAAGCTGGATGTCTGGGCCGAGCTCTCGACCCGCGCTGCGGCTGCGGGCGTCACCGTTGCGATCGTAGCTGGAACCGTAAGCCCGGGCAGTGGCCGACTCCGATGGCCTGCCCGCAACCTGCTTGCACCGGGGTACCAGGTCGTCGCCGCGGCTGCCGCTGTCTCCGACGAGGATGCCGCCCGTCTCGGTCTTCTCGGGGTTTCGCCTGCTCATATCCGTGTGCTGGGAGATCCCAGGTTCGACAGCGTCGCTGAGCGCGTGGCCAGTGTGGGCTCTGACGATCCGCTGCTCCTTCTCGGGAAGGGGTCGTCAACCATCGTTGCTGGGTCGACCTGGCCGGCCGACGAATCGATTCTCCTGAGCGCATTCTCCCGCCTTCACCGCGAGCATCCCTCCGCCCGGCTGATCCTGGTGCCTCATGAGCCGACGGAGGCTCACCTGTCGGCTGTAGAGAGAACGGCGGCTCGGTTTGGACTACCTCGGCCGGTGCGCCTCAGCGCGGGGGGACAACGTGCCACCCTGCTTCTGGTAGACCGGACCGGCGTACTGGCTCCTCTCTACGGCACGGGCACCATGGCATACGTGGGCGGTGGATTTGGAACAGCTGGGCTGCACTCGGTACTGGAACCCGCAGCCTGGGGGATTCCAGTGGTGATAGGACCCAAGTGGACCAACAGCCGAGAGGCTGGGCTCCTGCTGGCTGCGGGCGGGGCGATGCAGCTTCCGAGTGGCCCCGGCCCGGCAGCAGAGGTTCTGTATCGTCAGTGGCAGAGGTGGCTCGGCGATGAGCCCAGCCGGGTACGTCAGGGAAGAGCGGCGCGCGCGGTGGTGGAAGGCGGTCTGGGAGCGGCCCAGCGGAGTGCAAAAATGCTGGCGGAACTTATTTCGTCACCACCCCCTCGAATGTCACCGCACGCGGAACAATCAGGCCACCGGTCAGCACGGTGACGAGGACGTCCGACCAGCGGCTCCTGCTCTTGATCGTCAGGTCTGCGATCCCGCTGCCACCGGCAAGCTGAGCTGCCAGCGCTTTCCGAAGTGATGGCGACTTGATCTTTGCTACGCCCCAAAATCCGAATACCGCTCGAGACGTGACCGAGAAGCGTGCTCCCTCGGCTGGTTTACCGGCTGGCACTGCCAGTGTCACTGGCACACCGATGCCTCGGGCATCGAAGGTCTGGGCACAGCCACTCAGGGACAAGGCAAGGACGCAGGCGAACGCTGCCCCCGTGAGCTGAGACCATCCGCTTGATCTCCGGGTCACAGTCCGGGAACCTGAAATGCGAAATGAGCTCCAACGCCAAAGACACCTGGGTCTCCACCGTCCGCAAAAACACGGTCGTACGCCGCCTGCAGGCCGAAGCCATTGAGCATATTAAGCTCGAGGCCGGCACCCAAGCCGAAGTTGGTTGAGGTCGTAGTGGCGCCACCTACGGACAGTCGGGAAATGTCGAGGCGAGGCGCGATCCAGGGCTTGATAGCAAGAGCCGGATTCGGAATGGTGAGCGCGACCCCAACCCCGATCGGGAATCGCATATCCTTTACTTCGTTGTTGGGGAGAAGGACGCCTTTTGGCTTGGCGTACCCTATTCCGGCCTGAAGAGTGGCTGAGAGGGGTATGAGCGGACCACCGAAGAATTTGTAGTTCAGGGTAGCTCCAACCGAGACGTAACTCCCTCCCGCCCCAGCCGGATTAAAACTCGAGAGAATAGCCGTGGCGCCGAGCGGACCGAAGCCGGCGCGGCCCGTCACAGCCAGCGCAGTTCCCTTCCCCACTCCGTTGGTATTGGCGAAACCCACGTCACCGTAAAGAGCGATGCCGGTTGCGACCCCGCTGTTGTACACAGGAAGGCCCTGAACCTGAGCATTGGCTTGCCGTAGTCCAGAAACGATGCCGAAAGCCAGCACCACGAGCGCGAGAGCCGTCTGCATGAGCCTCATAGTGTCCCCCTTCGTGAGCAGGCGCCCGCGGGCACGATCTCCAGGCGGCAGAAGGTACTCGGGCGCTCGAAAGGAAGTCAACCGAAGATGGACGGCGGTTGCGCCAAATAGAAACGCTCGTCCGCAGCGAAGCGGACGAGCGTTGAACCGTGGTACAGAGCTTATCGGATGTACGTCAGGCTTAGTCCCACACCTTCGATGTCTCCGATTCCGCCGCTGACACGGGCGGCGAAAGTCCTGCTGAAGCGAACATCCACCCCCAGACCGAGCGCAAAGTTGACGTCGCTGTTGCCGCCACCGAAGACAGGGACTATCACCGGATGGGCGTAAGGGGTGAAGGTGGTGTTGGAGTTCTCGAGCTCGAAGCGCCGCCCGAGCGAGACACCGACCGGAATGAGGTAGGCATCATCGCCATCGCCCACGTTTGCGCCAAAGCCGACAGTCAGGGCTCCGTCCAGAGGAAAGCTCTCGCTGTAGCTCACGACTCGAGTGCGGAAATCACCACCCAGCAGAACCCGGGTGCCGCCACCGACGTTGACTCCGTTGAACGTCACGTCAGGCAATTGTTCCCAGCCAGCCCGAATGCCGAAGTCGTTCGTTCCTCGACCATAACTGTAAAAACCTTCCAGGGCATACCTCACGGCGTCACCTGGATCGGAAAAGGAAGCGCCGAACTCATGACTGTTGAACGCCCGGTAGGGCGCCTTGAAGATCGGCGTTCCGGTCTCCTGGGCAACCGAGTCGGTCACGCACAGTGCGATCGCCGCTGCCACCAAGAGCCCACCGCAAACTCTACGACGCATGAGATTCTCCTTGAACGTGTTCGGTGACCACGCGCACCCGATTGTCAACCACTTGGAGGAATCCGCCACGTATGGAGAAGCGACTGACGGTGTCAGTCTTCCGCACCGTCAGGGTACCCTCGCCCAGCAGCGTCATGAACGGTGCGTGGTTCGGCAAGATGCCGACCTGTCCGTCAAAAGCGGGCGCAACGACCGCATCCGCTTCACCGTCGAACATAGATGCCTCGGGGGAGATCACCGTGACCTGCATCACCCGCTCGCGAGCTGTTTGGCCCGTGCAATCACGTCGTCGATCGAGCCTTGCATGTAGAACGCCTGCTCGGGCAGTTGGTCGAATTCACCGGCTACGACACGCTCGAAGCTGGAGATGGTGTCCTCCAGCTTGACGTACTTCCCGGGGAAGCCGGTAAACTGCTCGGCAACAAAGAACGGCTGGGACAGGAAGCGCGCGATACGGCGGGCGCGGCCGACGATGAGCTTGTCCTCTTCGCTGAGCTCGTCCATGCCCAGGATGGCGATGATGTCCTGCAGCGCCTTGTACCGCTGGAGAATCCGCTGCACACCGATGGCGACATCGTAGTGCCGCTGACCGACGTACTGCGGGTCCAGAATCCGGCTGGAGCTGTCGAGCGGATCGACGGCTGGATAGATGCCCAGCTCGGCGATGGCGCGAGAGAGCACCACCGTTGCGTCGAGGTGGGCGAAGGCCGTGGCAGGCGCCGGGTCCGTAAGGTCGTCGGCCGGGACGTAGATTGCCTGTACCGACGTGATCGAGCCCTTGTTGGTGCTGGTGATTCGCTCCTGGAGGTCTCCCATCTCGGTGGCCAGCGTCGGCTGATAGCCGACCGCGCTGGGCATCCGTCCCAGCAGCGCCGAAACCTCGGAGCCGGCCTGGGTAAAGCGGAAGATATTGTCGATGAACAAGAGCACGTCCTGACCCTGCACGTCTCGGAAATATTCCGCGATGGTAAGGCCGGTGAGTCCCACCCGGAGACGCGCACCGGGCGGCTCGTTCATCTGGCCATAGATCAGGGCGACGTTCTCCAGGATCTTGGCCTCTTTGAATTCCAGATAGAGGTCGTTGCCCTCGCGGGTTCGCTCGCCCACTCCGCAGAAGACCGAACGGCCACCGTGACCCTTGGCGACGTTGTTGATCAGCTCCTGGATGACCACTGTCTTGCCGACGCCAGCGCCTCCGAACAACCCGATCTTGCCGCCCTTGACGAACGGCGCGATCAGATCGATGACCTTGATGCCAGTCTCGAAGATCTCGGTCTTGGGCTCGAGGTCGGTGAACTTCGGAGTGGCTCGATGGATGGGCCAGCGCTCGGTATCGGCCGGAATGTCCGGGCCGCCGTCGACCGGTTGGCCCAGCACGTTGAGAATGCGGCCCAGCGGAGCCTCACCCACCGGAGCAGTGATCGGTCCCCCCGTGTCGGTGACCTTCATCCCGCGGGTCACCCCATCGGTGCTGCTCATCGCCACAGCTCGGACCTGGTTCTGGCCGATATGCTGCTGCACTTCCGCGGTCAGACGCACCGGAACGGCACCACTCGGGTCCTCGATCTCGAGAGCGTTGTAGATCTCGGGGAGGTGCTCCGGCTCGAACTCGACGTCGAGCACCGGGCCGATGACCTGGACCACCCTGCCGATGTTGTGCTTCGTCTTGGCTGACGTTCCCGCCCGCTCGGTTGCTATCGCTGTGGCCATCTCGTCTCTCTCGATCTCATGTTTGATGTGTCATCCTCGCGCGGCGAAAGATCTCTTCGAGTCGCTTAGGGATCCTTCGCTTCGCTCAGGATGACAGCTTTGCCTTTGCAGCACCCGCTTTTCGGAGTGTCCGCCTATCCCTGCAGGGCCGCCGCCCCGCCCACGATTTCGGCGATCTCCTGGGTGATCTGCGCCTGGCGCTGCCGGTTGTAGGTGCGCTTCAGCAGCTCGAGGATCTCACCGGCATTGTCGGTTGCATTCTTCATGGCAGTGCGGCGGGCGCCGTGCTCCGCCGCGGCGGTTTCCACCAACCCGCGATACACCGCGTTGCGTACGTAGAGCGGCAGCAGCCGCTCGAGAATCGCCTGGGCGTTGGGAGCCAGGATATAGTTTCTCGACGTCGGCTTCTCTGCGGCTTCAGCCGGCGTCTCAACTGGAAGGATTCTGATGCTCGCGGGCGGGGTCTGCAATGCGCTGATAAAACGGGCCTGGATCAGGTCCACACTCGCGAGCTGGCCGGCGGCGTACGCTTCGATCAGCGGCTCGACGATTTCACCGGCGTGTTCGGCTGTGGGCCGATCGCCTACGTCGGTCCGCTCCAGCGCCAGCTTCCGTCCCAGATACTTGTAAAAGCCTATCCCCTTCTTCCCGACGCCATAGAGATCGACCTCGTATCCCTCGCCTTCCAGCGATTCGATCTTCCGACGGGCTTCCTTGATCAGATTGGAATTGAAGCCGCCGGCCAGCCCACGGTTCGACGTCAACAGGATCACCGCCGCGCGGCGGGGACCTCCCTTCGAGGGAGGAGCGGGACGGCGGAGCAGCGGAAACTGGTCGGCCAGATCGGGCGCGTAGAGATCCGCGATTACTTGCCGAAGCGCCTCCGCATACGGCCGAGCAGCAACCACCCGATCCTGCGCCCGCTTGAGCTTCGACGTGGCGACCAGCTCCATCGTCTTGGTGATCTTCCGGGTGTTCTGGACGGAGCGAATCCGTCCCTTGAGCTGCCGGCCTTTGGCCATCTATTCGGCGGCGAAGAGGGGTTTGAAACCGTCGATAGCGGCCTTGAGCCGGCCGGTGAGCCCGTCGTCCAACGCCTTCTTGGTCCTGATGTCGTTCAACACGTCGCCGTGGGAGGCCTCGAGGTACCCGAGGAAGTCGTGCTCCCACTTTCGAATGTGAGCAACCTCAACATCGTCGAGATAGCCGTTGGTCACGGCAAAGATGATCACCACCTGCTTCTCGACCGGGACCGGACGATACTGGGGCTGCTTCAAGACCTCTACCAAGCGGGCGCCGCGGGAGAGCTGCCGCTGAGTCGCGGGATCCAGGTCCGAACCGAACTGGGCGAACGCCTCCAGTTCGCGGTACTGCGCCAGACTCAGCCGCAGCGGCCCCGCCACCTGTTTCATCGCCTTGATCTGCGCGTTTCCACCGACCCGGCTGACGCTGATGCCGGCGTCGACCGCGGGGCGAACGTTGGCGTAGAACAGATCGGTGGTCAGGAAGATCTGGCCGTCGGTGATCGAGATGACGTTGGTCGGGATGTAGGCCGAGACGTCTCCAGCCTGGGTCTCGATGATGGGAAGCGCGGTGAGCGACCCCCCGGGCTTCTTGATGCGCGGGTCCAGCTTCACGATATCGGCGTTCTCGTTGATCTTGGCGGCCCGCTCGAGCAGGCGGCTATGGAGATAGAACACATCTCCGGGATATGCCTCACGGCCCGGAGGCCGACGCAGAATCAGCGAGAGCTGGCGATACGCGGCTGCCTGCTTGGAGAGGTCGTCGTAGACGCAGAGGGTCGCCCGGCCTTCCTCGTACATGAAGTACTCGGCGATCGCAGCGCCGGAATACGGCGCGATGTACTGCAGCGGCGCCGGGTCAGAGGCAGAGGCCACGACCACAATGCTGTACTCCAGCGCGCCCGCCTCCTTGAGGCGCTCTACCACCGTGGCCACGGTCGAGCGCTTCTGGCCAATGGCGACGTAGACGCAGACGACGCCGGCACCCTTCTGGTTGATGATGGTGTCTACTGCGATCGCCGTCTTGCCGGTGCCTCGATCGCCGATGATCAGCTCACGCTGGCCTCGGCCGATCGGGATCATGGCGTCGATTGCCTTGATGCCGGTCTGGAGCGGCTCCTTTACGGGCTGGCGGACGATGATGCCCGGGGCAACCATCTCGACCGGGCGGCGGCCGGAGGCCTGAATGGGTCCCAGTCCATCGACCGGCTGGCCCAGGGCGTCCACCACTCGGCCCAGCATGGCAGGACCGACCGGGACCTCCAACAAGCGGCCGGTGCGGCGGACCTCGTCCCCTTCCTTCAGCTTGAGGTAGTCGCCCATGATCGCCGCGCCGACGTTGTCCGCTTCCAGATTCAGCGCCAGGCCCGCCACGGTCTCGCCGGTATCCCGGGCGGTGAATTCCAACATCTCGCTGGCAATCGCTGACCGCAGTCCGTAGATGCGAGCGATGCCGTCCCGTACTTCGAGGAGCGTGCCGACTTCACTGACGTCATCGGTCGCGAGGTCTGCCGATGCGATCTCGCGCAGCAGAATGTCTTTGAGCTCGCCGGGACGGAGAATGGATTCGGTGGCCATGAAGTCTCAAGCAGGCTGAAGGTGCGCTACAATCTAGCTTGTGAAAATAATCACAATCCAGGGTTGAGCAAGACGGGACAATCTACACTCGGCTCCGGGTATTGCCTCGCATGAATGCCGCTAGTACGCCCCGTGGACCCAGGTTCCCCAGCTCGCCCGGTCGAGTATTCGCGATCCGGCGCGCGGTGCTGGTCAGGTGGCCTGATGAGGTGAAGTGCAGGACCCGGACGACGGCGGGAATGGAAAAGCCGGCCCTACCGAATAGCTGAGCGGCGCAGGCAATGCGGGTGAGGTCGATGACGCGCTTCAGATTCGGGGCACCCCCGGCACCGAACTGACGGGAGAGGTGCTCACGGCTGACACGGAGCCGTTTGGCCAGAGCAGTCGTCCTGATCGGCTGCTCGACTTCCCCCACCAGAACATCCCAGGCCGCGCGCTGCAGCGGCTCCGTGAGACGAAGCAACCGGGGAGCATCGGCGAGCACGCGTCTTCGCTCGGCAGTCATCGATGCACGAAGCACCAGATCCCCGACCACCGCGTCGTCTACCCCCTGGACTACCAGGGTCTCCACACCACTCCGCCGGCACGCTACCAGCAGCTCGCCGTCGTCAGGGCGGAAAGGAGCGTAGGCAACAAGTGGAACCGCAGGGAGTCGCGAGCGCAACGCGGCCAGTTCGGTGAGCGTGCTCGCCGCTGGTGAGAGGACCACAGCATCCACCAGTCTGGATTCGAGCAGCCGGAGCAATGATGCGGTGGTTCGGCAGGAAACGACTTTGGGACCCCGCTTCGGCAGCGTCCGCCGGAGTGCGACCAGGGCGGGACGGCCAACGGTCAAGGCGGCGATTGCGGGCATCTCAGGACGGATGGACGGGCGGACGGGCGGACGGCTCTGGCTCCTCCTCCTCAGCGTTATCGAGCGGATCGCTCTCGCCTTCCGGCCGCTCGGCCGCGCACTCGTGTGACCGCCCGTCGATCCGTCCACCCGTCCGGCCCTCTGGCCGCCCTGCCCCGATCGCAACCAGCGTTCGGACCATCTCACCCGCACGCTTGAGCACCCCGCGGGCGTTGTCGTAGCTCAGGACCTCCAGCGCCTCGTTGAGGGGCCGCCACTGGCAGGCAGTGATCCCTTCGTCCACCTGCGGGCACGGCTCTCCGTCCGGGCTCTCGAACAGAAAAAAGTGGCAGTATTTGTGGATGTGACGGCCGCGAAACCTGAAGTGCCAGTCGATCACGCGGATTGGCCCCTGGAGCACCAGCAGCGAAAGTCCAGTCTCCTCCGCCGTCTCCCGAAGCGCGGCTTGGGCCGGAGACTCCTCTCCCTCCAGGTGCCCCTTGGGAAAGCCCCAGTTGTTGTAGGAATCGCGGATCAGGAGGTAGCGCGCGCCCTCGCCGGGAATTCGCCGGAAGACGATTCCTCCTGCGCTCACTTCCAGCTCGGCGCGTCGCTTGCTCATTAGAAGACGGAGATCTTGAGGTACTTCTTGGGATGAGCCTGGATGTCGGTGAGCAGCTCACGGAACTGGATGACGGTCCTGGTGGTCTCCCGATAGAGCGTGGAGTCACTCGCGAGCATGCCGATGGTACCGTTCCCCGACTGTAGCTTCGTCATCAGTGAATCTGCCGACTGGAGCACCCGCACCAGGCTCGTCTGGTTTGCGCGGGCCGCCGCCATCACCGACCGCAGGTCCGCCGCCGCCAGCCGGAAATCGGTGCTCGAGCTGCGCCCGTTGTCGAGAATATCCTTGAGCTGATTGTCTCGAGTTGCGGTATCGAGCCGCGCCACCGCGTTGCGGAACGTTCCTGCCACACCGGCGAAGGCATCTGACGTACGCGTGACATTTTGTCCCACGCTGTCTATCCGATCCGTCTGCCGATTGGCGAACGTCACCAGCCGACCGGAGATCGCGGCCAAATCCTTCACGCTCTGCTGCATGTTCTTGAGCGCAGTGCTGTCGAATGCCTGGCCAATCCGCTGGGTGATGTTGCCGACGTCGCCGGCGATCCGGCTGGCCTGTGCGGTGAGCTGCCCGATGTCGGGAAGCGTCGCTCCCGGCCACGCGTCACCGCCGGCGCGATCCGATTCGATCAGTGCGTCCCGCAGATTCGGATCGCTCGGGAGTGGCTCGTACGGAATAATGTTGGCAACCCACTCACCGAAAAGGCTCGCCGATGCCGAGATGACCGCCGGCTTCCGGGGCAGGTCGATCGAGCGGTCGATGCTGATCTCGGTCTCCACCCACTCGTTTTCCACCAGCCGGATCGCCTCGACCCGTCCCACCCGCACACCACGGAGGGTGACGGGGCCGCCTACGCCGAGCCCCCCCACAGTCCGGAAGCGTGCGGTGTAGGAAGCCTTCTTCTGGTTGACGTCGGTCTCACTCAGCCAGAGCGCACCGCCGATGACCAGCGCCAGAGCCGCCAGGACCGCGAGACCCACCGCAAACTCATTGCTCCGTTTCACCCTGCCGACCTCCGCACCGACGGCTCGAGCAGTATTGGCCCGGGCCGGCCCTCTATGAACTGCCGCACCACCGGATCGTTGGACGACCGTATCTCGTCCACGCTCCCGACCTGGCGAATGGATCCTTCGTACAGCATCGCAACCCGGTCTCCGACACTGAAGGCGCTGCGCATGTCATGGGTGACGACGAGACCGGTAACGCCGAGATCGCGGGTCCGCATAATCAGCTGGTCCATCACGGCGGCGGTGACTGGATCCAGCCCGGTCGTTGGCTCGTCGTACAGAATGTAGCGCGGCTTGAGTGCAATCGCCCGCGCGATCCCGACCCGCTTTCGCATGCCGCCGGACAGCTCGGACGGAAGCTTGTCATCGGTACCACTCAGGTCGACTACCGCGAGACTCTCTTCCACTCGCTCACGAATGACTGGCTCCGAGAAACCCCGCTTGACCAATCCCAGGCGTATGTTCTGCGCCACGGTCATGGAGTCGAACAGGGCGGCGAACTGGAAGACATATCCAATCCGGCCTCGCAGCTCCGCCAGCTCGTCGCGATCGAGGTCCTGCACCACGATGTCATCCACGATCACTCGCCCTGCATCCGCTTCCAGCAGACGGACGATCAGCTTGAGGGTGACGCTCTTGCCCGCGCCCGAGTGCCCGATGATGACGGTGTTCTGGCCATCGGGAACTTCCAGCGACACACCATTGAGAATGGTGCGGGCGCCGAACGCCTTGCTCAGCTCCTGCAGGGCGATCACAGCAGCACCAGCGCCCAGAAGGCGTCCAGCACCAGAATCGCCTCGCACCCGAGGACGACCGCTCGAGTGGTCGACTGCCCTACGCCTTCGGCGCCTCCCTTGGCATCGAGACCGCGAAGGCAGCCCATCAGTGCGACGGCAGCGCCGAAGCTGGCGCTCTTCACCAAGCCAAACCAGACGTCTTTGAACTGATAGAACAGCTTCAACCCCTTCAGGAACTCGGTGGTCGAGAGATCCAGCAGGTTGATAGAGGTGACCCACCCGGAGGTGACGCCGAGTGCCATGGCGAACGCGGTCACGACCGGGAACATCAGCGTGGCCGCAAGCACCCGTGGGACGACGAGGTACGCGTTGGGGTCATACGCCAGTGTCTCGAGGGCATCGACCTGCTCGGTGACCTTCATGGTTCCGAGCTCCGCCGCGATGCTCGCTCCCACTCTTCCTGCCAGTGCCATCCCCGTGAGAACTGGTCCCAGCTCCATCATGACTGTCTTCCCGACGAGGGCGCCCACGAAATACAGCGGGACGGTGCCGGTGAAGATGTAGGAGGAGAGGAGGGAGAGAACGATGCCGGTGAAGACTGCGATGAACAACGCAATGGGGACCGAATCGACACCGAGGCGCCGCATCTGAGTCGCCAGGAGCGGCCCCCAGGTAGCTACATCGCCTATGGCGCGGCCGGCTTCGATACTCCGGCGGCCCACATGTGCTATGAACCCTTCCCTGGCGGGAACACCGGATGCCATGAGGGTCGTCACGTCTGAAACTACCCGGAAGGACGAGACGGTGTAAAGAAGCTTGGGATACTCATGCGGCGAAGCTCGCCAGGGCTCGGCCGACCTCGCCATCGCGGAGACGTTTGAGGGCACGGTCGCGCAGCTGACGCACCCGCTCGCGGGTTACGCCCAGGATTCCGCCGATCTCTTCGAGCGTGTGTTCCCGGCCGTCGTTGAGCCCGAAGTACAGCCGGAGCACCTTGGCATCCCGTGGCGGCAGCGAGCCCAACGCGAGGTCGATCTGCTCGGTGAGAAACCGTTCCATCGCCAGCGACTCGGGGTCGCTCTGATCGTCGGCAATGAAGCGGTCGGAGAGGGTGCGCTCGTGCTCCGGGTCGACCGACGCGTCCAGCCGGAGGTCTCCGGCATTGAGGGACGCAAGCGACTGCACCACATCCACGGTCAGACCCAGCGGAGCCGCGATCTCCTCGGGCGTTGGCTCCCGGCCGAGATCCTGGCGCAGCGTCTCGGCGGTACGGGTGATCCGGGACAAGTCGGCGGTTCGGTTGAGCGGAACGCGGACGGTCCGCCCCTGGCGGGCGAGTGCGGCGAGGATCGACTGCCGGATCCACCAGACAGCGTAGGAGATGAACTTGACTCCCTGATCGGGATCGAACTTCCGGGCGGCGGTCAGAAGCCCGACGTTGCCCTCGCCGATGAGGTCACTCAGCGCCATCCCGCGGTTCTGGTATTTCTTGGCGACCGAGATCACGAACCGGAGGTTACGCTTCACCATTTCCTGCATCGCATCGGGGTCGCCGGCCACTACCTGCCGGGCGATCGCGATCTCCTGCTGGGCCGTCAGCAAGGGGGTCTTGGCGACCTCGTGCAAGTATTGGTCAAGGGTATCCCGGTCGGCATCGGTGGCACCGATGTTTCGGACCCGCGTCCGGGTACGCCGCTTCGGGGGCGAGAGCTCCTCCTCGCTTCCCTCGCTTTCCTCGATATCGTCGTTCATGGCTGGCGAAAGACCCTTCGGTTGAGGCGCGTGGCCTCGTGTGGAGCCGTGTATTCCGCGTTGACACTCGGTAGAGCGCGGGCTACGTTTCCGTGCTGCCGTAGCGCCGTTCGAAAGCGGGACAATCCATCGGGGGCGTAGCTCAGTTGGGAGAGCGCGTGAATGGCATTCACGAGGTCAGGGGTTCGATCCCCCTCGCCTCCATGGCCCCTCTTCGACCGGGTGACGCCCCTGCCAATGGGTCGTTGCGCCGCGGCGGGTCGGACGCTAAAATCCTCAACCGCATCGCGGGAATAGCTCAGTTGGTAGAGCACAACCTTGCCAAGGTTGGGGTCGCGGGTTCGAGTCCCGTTTCCCGCTCTCGGGACGGAGCTGTCGCTCCGACTCATATTGATACGGACCTCACAGTACCAAGGTCTTGGTCGGGCCAGACGGTCCGCGCATCAGTTGGAGTATCGGCCCGAGTCAGAGGAGTCTGTAGCACACGTCGCGGGGTGGAGCAGTCTGGTAGCTCGCCGGGCTCATAACCCGGAGGTCGTGGGTTCAAATCCCACCCCCGCTATGGTGGACGGCGGTAGGGCGGAACGGCGGTAGGGCGGTCCGATGGCTCTGTGCACTGCTGGCCTGCACGGAGCGAAATACCGCCAACCTTTCCGTACCGGCTTACCGCCGTTCCGCCGTTTCACCCGGGCGGTTAGCTCAGTTGGTTAGAGCGCCACGTTGACATCGTGGAGGTCACAAGTTCGAGTCTTGTACCGCCCATGGGCGCCCTTAGCTCAATTGGATAGAGCATTTGACTACGGATCAAAAGGCTGGGGGTTCGAGTCCCTCAGGGCGCACTCCAACTGAGGAAACGGTGAACGGTAAACGGTGAACGGGATGCATCGGAGCCGCCCGTTCACCGTTCACTATTTACGGTTCACGCGGGATGAAAAGACGGGGCGTAGCGCAGCCCGGTTAGCGCGCCTGCTTCGGGAGCAGGAGGTCCCCGGTTCAAATCCGGGCGCCCCGATTTGATAAGCGAAGCCCCACCACTCATTCGCGCTTGGTGGGGCTTTCCTTTGGTAGCCTACCAGATACGCCGCCGGGACCAGCATCGGCGAGTCCACTACATCCCAGTGTCGATTTCGTCGTCCTCATTCGTAGTAACGGTATGATCCCCTGGACGGAGTCTCTCCCATCAAAGGAACATCGTATGTCGAAGGTTGTCGCAATCATGTCCATGTCGCTCGACGGCTACGTCGCCGACCTCGACGATGGCGTTGGGGAAGTGTTTGACTGGTAC
The DNA here is from genome assembly GCA_963751925.1 of uncultured Gemmatimonadales bacterium. Taxonomy (GTDB): domain Bacteria; phylum Gemmatimonadota; class Gemmatimonadetes; order Gemmatimonadales; family GWC2-71-9; genus CAVVWJ01. Next base: position 358,859 of record CAVVWJ010000001.1, read on the forward strand.
TTCAACTCGGGAGACGTCGAATTCCACACTGGTGGGTCGGACCCCATGACGTTCAGGGTGTCGCAGCCGAGCGCCGAGCACCTTCGCCGTCTCACGTCCGGGCTTGGCGCCGTGCTCACCGGTAGACGCACTTTCGACAAGGCCGAAGGTTGGGGCGGGAATCACGGGTGGGGACCAGCATTCGTACTGACGCACCAGATCCCCGCCGGATGGCCCCGACCGCACTCCACTGTCCACTTCGTGACCGACGGCATCGAAAGCGCAGTGAGGCAAGCCAAGGCCGCCGCTGCCGGGAAGTCCGTAGGGGTCCACGGCGCTGACACCATCCAGCAGCTACTGAATGCTGGACTCCTGGACGAAATCAGTATCGACATTGCGGCGGTACTTCTGGGCTCCGGCGTTCGACTCTTTGAACACCTCGCCGGCACGCCTGCGTTCCTTGGCAACCCGGCGGTGATCCCGGGCGTCGGCGTTACCCACCTGCGCTACCCGGTACGCAAGGCGTAGTCCTACGGCGGTAAGTCTTTGAGTGGAAACGGCGGCGGTCAGCTATGCTTGGCCCAGCAGCTTTTCCGCCCCGTCAATCAGATCCCACAGGTTGAAGCTTGAAGACGGTGGGAATACCCTCGGGAGGGGGGTTGTCATACCAATGATCGAGGGAACCGTTGCCGCCTAGGAGATGGACAACCCGCGACGTGGGGGGCATCTGCGATCTCCTGCAGTCTGAGCCATGGATCTTCGGCTTAAGCCCCCTTCCGAGCCCGCCGCATCTCCGCCAGAATCGCCGCCAGCTTGTCATGCGCCTTCCGTTCGGCCTGCTCCCGGTTCTCGCCCGGCTCGGTGCTGGAAAGTCCCGTCGGCCGGTGCGTGACCTTCACGACTACTCCTCCGCCTGGGCGCTGAGTGGCGTCCACCAGGAGCTCTTCGTCATCCAGCCGATTCGCTCTCCTTCTTTCCTTCCCGGTCCGGGGACCGACCTTGGCGGCCCGTCCGCGACGAAGCACGATGCCGAGCATCGGCAGGTAGACGGCAATCAGCATCCAGGGCCAGTTGGCGGCTTCCATCGCAGCGGGGGACAACCCCTGATCCCATCCCTGAGCCATGGGAGCGAGGGCCAACAGCGTCCCCGCCACGTAGACACCCATCTCCTTCGCGTTGGACGGGATCAGTGCCAGCGGCAGAAGCTCGAAAGGCATGGCGTTCTGGGGAATCAGTGCGAGCGCAAAGAGCAGCCGACCCTCGGCGGTACGCAGACGGATGGCCGCCAGCAGGAGCAGGAAACCAAAGGGCCGAAAGATGAGCGGGACCAGGTCTTCATTCTGCTGCAGGACCGCCCGAGCCCACTCGCGGGGCCAGGAGGGAAACAGAATGAAGCTGAGGAGCAAGAAGCCCACAGCTCCGATCGCTGCTAGCCGAGAGGGTCGCGCCAACCAGAGCGCGGTTCCCATGTTGAGCTTGACGGCGAGTAGAAATCCTAGAGCGGGAAACAGCGATGCTGCTACCACCAGCGGCGTGGTCTGCCCCCAGTATATCGCCGCGATGTACGATCCGGAGAGCAACGCCAGCAGCGCGTATGGTCCGCGCCCCTTCCACAGAGCCAGAGCAAAGGCGACGCCCACCACGATGTCGACGGCAGCGCGCGCGATCGGGAGTGGCAACAGTGTGAACGGCAGCGCGAACAGGACTGCCGGCAAGGGATAGAACAGAGGCGACCACACCCCTCCCGGCGGATAGGGGTTCTCTCCTCCGAGCAGACGGCCTGCGGCCTGGTAGAGGTTATCGAACTGGGTGCTGTGCTCCGGCCGCAAAAACAGGAGGGTGAGCCGTGCGCCGACCAGACACACGAGTGCCAACGCCAGCCAGACATACTTCGCGCGGTCGCGCCTGGCGGATTCGGGCGGCGTAGTCACTGTCGTCCGCACGGTCGTCGTCATGCCAGACCCTCGCAAAAGGCCGAACTACGGCCGCCACCAGAACGGCGGACTGTGAGGCTTCGGCGCACTATATAAGGAATGTTCCCGAGATTCTCGCCCGCAGATCAGGCAAAGCTCGGACCACGACGCCAGAGCCGCGGTTCGGGCCACCAATCCTAATGGATGAGGTTCCGGCCTAACAATGCGGTCAGCTCGTAGCCGCCTCTCTCAAGCGGTAGCCCACGCCGGGTTCAGTGGTCAGGAGCCGCGGCCGAGCCGGGTCCCGCTCCAGCTTGTGCCTGAGCTGGGCCATGTAGACCCTGAGATAGTGTGTCTGGTCCACGTAGTTGGCGCCCCAAACCTCCCGCAGCAGCTGCCGGTGCGTGACCACCCGTCCGGCATGTCGAATCAGGGTCACCAGCAGCTTGTACTCCGTCGGCGTCAGGTGAGCCTCCTCACCCCCTCTGAACACCTCGCGCCGGGCGAGATCCACCCTGAGCTCGCCGCTTTCGAAAAGCGCCTCGGCCGCCGCGCCGTCGCCTGCTCCTGCATGCCGGAGTGCCACGCGTACCCGCGCCAGCAGCTCCGGCACTCCGAATGGCTTGGTGAGATAATCGTCAGCCCCCAGGTCCAGGGCAGCGACTTTGTCGTGCTCCTGCCCCCGGGCCGAGATCACGATGATGGGTGTGCGGGCTGATTTCCGGATCTCACGGGTGACGTCCAGGCCGTCCAGATCAGGCAGCCCGAGGTCGAGCAGGATCAGCGCCGGATTGCGCCCGGCGGCTTGCGCCAACCCTTCTCTTGCCGTGACCGCTTCCACGACCTGATAGTCGTTGGCCCGGAGGGTAGCCAGCAGGAACCGGCGCATCTGCGGCTCGTCCTCGATTAGCAGCAGGAGCGGTGGCGGGGCTGCCACTCAGCCGATCACCCGGCCGCCAGCTCGAGAGGAACCGCACTGAGCGGTGGACCGACCAGCGGCAGGGTGAACCGGAATGCCGCCCCACCACCATCCTGATGCTGCAGCCAGATGCGACCGCCATGGGCGGTTATGATGCCTCGGCAGATGGTGAGGCCCAAACCAGATCCACCGGCTGGTCCCATCTTGTCCGCTCCGCCGCCCCGCTGGAATTTCTGGAAGATCGTTTCCTCTTCGCCGGACGGAATACCGGGTCCTTCGTCGGCCACCTCCACCACGACTTCCTCGTCCTGCTCCCAGGCTGCGACTCTGATGGCCTCGACTGGCCCCGAGTACTTGGCTGCGTTCTCCAGCAGGTTGATGAACACCTGTTCCAGCAGCAGCTCGTCGATCGGCACCAGCGGCAAGTCGGGGGCGAGACGCGTCTCGACCGGATGTCCCGCCAGGCGTTCTTCCAGACGGAGAAGCGCGACGCCGAGCGCCTCCTCCAGGGGTTGCCACGCCTTCTGCACCGCCAGCGCACCAGTCTCGACCCGAACCATGTCCAGCAGATTCGTCACCAACCGGCTCATCCGCCGCGACTCTTCCAGGATCGTCTGCGCCATCTCCCGCCGAACCTGCGCGGTATAACTCCCCGACTCTTCCAGCAGGCTGCTCGCGGCGCCCTCGATGCTGCCGAGCGGAGTTCGGAGATCGTGTGACAGCGAGCTGAGGAGCGCGGTGCGGAGACGTTCGGATTCCACCTCTACTCTGGCCTGTTCATGTCCTTCCGCCAGCATCGTGCGCTCGAAGGCAGCGGCGGCCTGGTGCACCAGTGCTTCCACGGTCTTGAGCTCCGCCGGGGTGAGCGCAGGATCGACGGCCTCGCGTTGCAGCGTGATCAGACCAAGGATTTCTCCCGAACTCCGGACCGGCACCACCAGCGCCTCCGCTTCGGCACAGTGGCGGGTGCCCCAGCCTGCGCTTTCCCCGTGCTCATAGGCCCAGCTGGCCGCGACCCGGACTGCCAGGCTCTCGAAAACACCGACCTCCGGCCACATTGGTGGCTGCCCTTCGGGGACCCAGTGCATCTCCGCCTGGCCCTGACCTGCCTCCTGAATGTGCCGGACCGCAATCGCCGTCTGCTCCCGCAGGCTTCCCCCGGGTGACAGCTCCTTGCTCATGGCGTACTGCAGCGCGCTTCGGTGCTCACGTTCCAGCGCTTCCTCGACCTGTTCGCGGATCCTGCCGGTCAGCTGACTCATGATGAGCGCCACGATGAGCATCACCACGAAGGTGAGCAGATACGCGGCGTCATGAACCCCGAAGGTGTAATACGGCGGGACAAACCCCAGGTCGAAGGCGGCGATGCTCAAGAAAGAGGCGAGCAGCGCCGGGCCCCTCCGGTAGCGGTAGGCGACGATGACCACGGCCAGCAGAAAAAGCATGGCAATGTCGGTGATCTGCAGACGCTGCCTCAGCAGAAGTCCCAGCGCGCTCGTCAGCGCAATCACCACCACGGCCCAGCCGTACTCACTGATCCTGAGGCGGAGCCCCACGGCGTCCTCCCGGCAAGAGACAGCTTCAAAGTTACGAGCGGAGACCATCAAAATTCTATCAGGATTTCCGCGACTTGGCTGACAGAGAGCGCTGGGCTTCACACTATTCCATACAGGAGACCCTGACACCACCGAGCGCGAGTTATCATGTCCTCGATTCGTGAGCCAGTTGAAAGGATGCAAACTGAGCCCGGACCGCCACGAGCGTCACGGCTGCGGCGTCTCCGGACTCTGGTCGTCGGCCGTCCGCGTGACCTGCGGGACACCCGGCTCTTTCACCGGCTCTCCCTGATCCCATTCCTCGCCTGGGTCGGGCTCGGCGCCGACGGACTCTCCTCGTCCGCCTACGGACCAGAGGAAGCGTTCAAGGCCCTGGGATCTCACCGGTATCTCGCAATTGGCCTGGCCGCGCTTATGGCCGGGACCGTCCTGCTCATCTCCGCGGCATACCGTAGGATCATCGAGGAGTTTCCCACTGGAGGTGGCGGCTACGTTGTCGCCAGCAGTCTGCTGGGGCCCAGCGCCGGAGTGGTGTCTGGCTCGGCGCTGCTGGTGGATTACGTCCTGACGATCACGATCTCGATCGCGGCCGCAGGCGATGCGCTGTTCAGCTTCCTCCCGATCGACTGGCACGGCGCCAAGCTGGTGGTCGAGTTCGGGTTCATCCTCTTGCTCACGGTGCTGAACCTGAGGGGCGTGCGGGAATCGGTAATGACGCTGCTCCCGGCGTTTCTCCTGTTCGTGCTAACCCACGCTCTCCTGATTGGCGCCGGCATACTCGTCCACCTTGGCGACGCATCGTCCACCGCCCACGCGGTGAAGGAGGGGTTCACCCACGGCGCCTCGACCGTGGGACTCTGGGGTCTGTTGCTCATCTTCGTTCGGGCCTACTCGCTCGGCGGCGGCACCTACACCGGAATCGAGGCGGTGTCGAACGGATTGCCGATCATGCGTGAACCTCGGGTGGAGACCGGGAAGCGCACCATGCTGTACATGGGGACATCCCTCGCCTTCACCGCGTCGGGTCTGCTGCTGTGCTACCTGTTGTGGGAGATAGCCCCCGTCAGCGGGAAGACGATGAACGCGGTATTGACCGAGCGGCTCTCAGCTGGCCTCCCCTTCAGCGAGACATTCGTGGTTCTGACCCTTTTCTCCGAGGCGATGCTCCTGGTGGTCGCGGCCCAGGCGGGCTTCATCGACGGACCCCGGGTCCTGGCCAACATGGCGGTGGACTCCTGGGTGCCGCACCGGTTCGCCGCGCTCTCGGAGCGTCTGACGACACAGAATGGCATTCTGCTGATGGGAGCGGCGGCGCTGGCAGCGCTCCTCTATACCGCCGGCGATGTCGGCCATCTGGTGGTGATGTACAGCATCAACGTGTTTCTCACCTTTTCGCTGTCGATGCTCGCGATGCTCCGTTTCTGGTATCAGCACCGGAAGAGCCGGCGAGAGTGGCGATCCCGCCTGGGCCTGTTCTTGGCCGGCTTTGCGCTCTGCGCCACCATCCTTCTTACCACCGTGTACGAGAAGTTTGCCCAGGGCGGCTGGGTCACCGTCGTGATCACCGCTCTGGTGATCGCGCTCTGCTTCGTGATCCGCAGGCATTACGGGCACGTGGCAGCGAATCTGAGCCGCCTCTATCAGGAGCTGGGGGATCTTCCGCAGACGGTCACGGGGCGACCGAAAGCGGCGCTGGCTCCGTTGTATCGCAAGGATCCCATCGCCGCGGTTCTGGTGGGCTCCTACGGGGGAGTCGGGATTCACACTGTGTTGAACGTCTTCCGCACCTTTCCCGGGCACTTCAAAGGCCTGGTCTTCGTGTCTGTTGGGGTAATCGATTCGGGTGAGTTCAAGGGCGAGCACGGCCTCGATGACCTGCGTGACAGGACCGAGCAGATGCTCGACCAGTACGTACGGCTGGCCCTGAATCTCGGGATACCAGCGACATCGCGGATGAGTCTCGGCACTGAAGCCGTCGCGGAAGCGGAGAAGCTATGCATCGCGGTGGCGCACGAGTTCCCTCACGCCGTCTTCTTTGCGGGCAAGATGATCTTCCAACGGGAGCAGTGGTATCACCGGCTGCTGCACAACGAAACGGCGCTGGCAGTGGAGCAGAGACTGCGCTGGATGGGAAAGACCATGGTGACCCTTCCGGTCAGAGTGCATGAACAACCACGAGCTTCGGGAGCCGGTTAGAGCATCTGCAAAGCGAAAAACTCCGCGGATACATCCATCTGCGGGGATCCGCCGTATATCTGGCGTATGCCCCATCTGTGTGCTGATTCTTGACATTGCGGCGGGAGCTTCCGGCCAAGCCTTCGGCCGGGCAATCCAATCGTGGAATGCAGCCGTATAGCATGACGGACGAAGAGATGGTGCCTCCTAAAGGTTCTACCTCGAGCCAGAGTGACGTGCGGCAGGACGCAGCTCGCGCTCTACTCCGCCGCATAGCGCGGGGGGACGAACTCGCGCTGGCCGCTCTCTACGACGGCTGGTCCGAACGGGTCTACTCCGTCGCCTACTGGTTCCTCCAGGATGCGGATGAGGCCGCCGATGTGGTGGGCGAGACATTCTGGCAGGCCTGGCGATCGGCGGCCGAGTACGACGGTGCCCGTTCCGCCGGCACCACGTGGCTGGTGATGATCGCTCGGAGCCGGGCGCTAGATCGGGTTCGGGCCAGGCGCAGGCGCGGCGACTGGATGACCGCTCGTCCCACGGTCGAAGCTCTGCTGGAGCAGATGGACTCGGGCCGGAGGCAGCCCGATGCGGGGCCGGAATCGTCCGAGCTCCGGTTAGCGGTGGCGTCAGCGTTGCGAGCCCTACCGAATGAGCAGCGAGAAGCCGTCGAGCTGGCATTCTTCGGCGGACTTTCTCACGCTGAAATCGCGGAAGAGACCGCCCAGCCGTTGGGCACCATCAAAACGCGAATCCGGCTCGCCCTGAAGAAGCTGCGGGAGGGCTTGGCCTCACTCCGGGAGGACGACGAGTGAACAGCAGACTCAGTCACGAACAGGCATTCGAGCAGCTTCCCGGAGCCGCGCTCGAGCTCCTCGACCCTGCGGAGCAGGCCGGCGTCACCGAGCACGCGCGCAACTGCTCCGAGTGTGGACCGTTGCTGAAGGACTACCGCCGAGTGGCGGGTGATCTGGCGCAGCTCATTCCGGGACAACGACTGGACTCCGCTCGCTCCTCCCGCATACGGGCCCGTCTGCTGGCTCGAGTGCGGAAAGACCGGGGTGGCAGCTCAACTCTCCGGTTCATGGCCGAGAGATGGAGTGGCTGGGCCGTGGCCGCCGGACTCGCTGGAGTGCTGCTGGTGCACCACGGATTCCATCATCCGCTAGCCTATGGCTGGGTTGCGGCCGGGCTCCTTCTGGTGGCCTTGGTCGTCCTCGGCGGGTATACCCGCGTGCAGCGGGCCCGCGTCACTGCTCTGGAAAGCCGCATAGCCTCACTGGAAGGAGGCCGTCAGGACCCCTGAACTGCTGTCAGTTCTCCCACTTTCGCTGCCGCGCTCGAGACAGGGTGATCAATGTCACACAAAGGTACTTACAAACGATGTACGCTCTGATGCGCTTCACGCGCGAACTGCGTTCTGTTCTCCGCACGTGTTGATCGGTAGCTCTCACCGTTGACTCCGGACAGCCGACCGCCTGAACACCAGCAGTCTCAAGAACCGAGCACGGCCGCGACGGGTAATCACGCCCGCGTGGGATCCACTCCGAGTTCCAGGAGGAAGTAGTACATGTCAAAAGAGATGCAAGAAGGCCGGAGAGAGCTCGACTTTCTCGCCGGACTTACTCGAGCCACCAATCGCCGGACCTTCCTTCAGTGGTCCGGCCTCACGATCGGCGTCGTGGCACTCGGCTGCAGCGACGATAACTCCGACGTAACGACCAACCCCGACACCGGTGTCGACTTGGGCACTGGCGATACTGGGGTCCTCAACTATGCCTATGCCCTGGAGCAGCTCGAGGCTGCCTTCTACACCGAGGTGCTGAGCAAGCCCTATTTCAGCACCGCACCTGCCGGAGAGCAGGCGATTCTGACCGACATCAGGAACCACGAAGTTATCCACCGGGACTTCCTCAAGGCGGCCCTTGGCGCGGCAGCGATTCCTGATCTCACGGTTGATTTCACCAGCATCGACTTTGCCAACCGCGACGCCGTGCTAGGCGCAGCGAGGACGTTCGAGGACCTGGGCGTTGCGGCCTACAACGGCGCCGGCAAGCTATTGACGGATCCCGCCAACCTGCTCACCGCCGGAAAGATCGTATCGGTAGAAGCACGCCATGCTTCCGCTATCCGCGATCTTCTGGAGCCGAACTCATTCGCCAATGAAGATGTCGTCGACGTCAACGGACTCGATGTGGCGCAACCGCCGACGGACGTCCTCAAGGCCACTGACTCGTTCGTAGTCACCACCCTCACTTCATCCGGTCTGCCGACCACCTAAGGGAGCCAAGCTCATGAAACACTCCAACATCTTGGCGGCCCTCGAAACCGAGCTCACGAATGGCGTCGTCTCCCGGCGCTCAGCTGTGACTCGCACCGGCAGGATGGCCGGCGCTCTGGCTGCCGCCGCCTTGCCCGCTACACTCGGCGGCTTCACCAGGAAAGCCTTCTCCCAGATTCCGGGGCTGCCGGCCGACATCGTCGTCATACTCAACTTTGCACTCACGCTCGAGTATCTGGAAAGCGAGTTCTTCCAGACCGGCATCGATACGGTCGGTCTGATACCCGACACCGATCTGCCCATCTTCGAGACGATCGCCGCCCACGAGACGGCCCACGTCAGGCTGCTGAAACAGACGCTCGGAACCAGTGCCGTTCCCAAGCCAACCTTCGACTTCACGGCCGGCGGCAACTTCAACCCCTTCGGGGACTACGAGATCTTCAAGGCACTATCGCAGGGATTCGAGGATACCGGAGTTCGGGCCTACAAAGGGCAGGCCCCGGCATTGATGGCGGATAACGACATTCTTCAGACGGCGCTGCAGATCCATTCGGTCGAGGCGCGCCACGCGTCGGCCATCCGGCGGCTGAGGGGACAGAAAGGCTGGATCACCGGAAATCAGACAGATATCCCGGCACTGGCACCGATCTATGCCGGCGAGGAAGCTGCCAACGGGTTGGCCACCAGCGCGGCCGCCGCGGAGGCATTCGACGAGCCGCTCACGATGGAGCAGGTCAACGCCATCGCCGCGCTCTTCATAGCCGCATAAAGCGAATCGGAGATACAAAAAATCCGCCGGCCCAGATCCGGCGGATTTTCTGTGTTAACGTCGCCTATTTGGTCGACGCGACTTCCTGCTTCACTGCCCGGGCCACTCGTTCGGCGAAGATCCGGGTACCGGCCCGCACCATCGGCTCGGGGTCACCCTTGAGCTCCGTCGAGTCGTCCAGGACCAGCTCACCGGTGCGGACGTTGATCAGCTGGCCGGTGAAGAGCCAGATCAGATTGCTGGTCTTGCTGACTTTGGCCATGACCGCCCAGCCCGCGCCCGTCTGGCGTCCCACATATCTGGCGCAAGCCACGATCACGTTGCATGGCTTGCCGCCGCCGGTAATCGCCCGAGCCGAATCGGAACCCGCTGCGCGGGCAACTACGGCGGAATCGACCAGGGTCGAACCGAGAAGCTCCCGGAGTTTGCCGCGAAGGACCAGGGTGGCCAGGGACGCTACAGCCGTATCTTTCACTTCCTGCACGTTGGCCCCGGCGTTGTAGAGGGCAACGTCCAGAACGGCAACCGGCGCCGCGCTGTGGGTGGCCGACCCGTTCTGGGCCGACAACACGGCGGGTGTTAGAAGAGCCAGCAGTCCTGTCGTCCAGTTCATGCGCATGAAGAACCTCGAATACGTCAAAGCAAAAATGGGTACTGCGTCACTTCATGGTAACGGTTGGTTCAGCTTTCTTCTGGCTTTCCACTGGAAGAAGGAACAGGGTCAGGCGACGCAGGCAGGGCAGTAGCCGTGGCTGAGAAGCACAGCGCGAGTATAGCGTAATGCCGGCAGCAGGCCGGGTGGTGGGATGATCCACTCGCCAGTTTCGGCTCGCATGTGGCCGCAGTAGGCACACGTTACGATGATGCGATCGCGATGAGCGATGCACTCAGACCAAAGAGCGTGCCAATTGCGACGTTCCACCCGACGATTCCGTGATTCGATTCTTCGTGCGACAGCCTTGGCCTTGGCGCTTTCAGCCTCACGGCAAAGCTCTCGGGAGTGGCCGATGAGATCGCCGAAGCGTCGCGATACGTAGGTGCCGGGCAACTGGTCCATGTCTTGAAGGTTACCTCCAGACTAAAGCTGGGCTCCGGTGGTGTTCATCGCCCGAAGGTAAGCCCGCCCCGCCCGAAGAAGGGTGACAGCTGTCACGATAGGAGACCTTTCGGATCGTTCCTGTCTGCACCCCACGAAGACACTTCCGGGCGGGCGGAACGCTACCTACCTTCAAGGGAGCCAGCGGGCTCAGTACCGTACCTGCCCTGCACCACAAATCGTTTCATCTGCGCCATCGTATGAACAGCCCGTCCCTCGCGGCCCCCTCCGCAGAGGCAACCGGTGCGACTCACGGCGGCACGGGAGCTCCCTTGACGCAGCTTTCCATTCCCGCCGCACGGGTAAATCCTCCTCGGCGTTCTCCCTGGGTCCTTCCGGCTGCTATGCTCGGCATCAGCATCGCCGCGCTGGTCCTCGCCGAAACGGCTCCCTACTGGTCCCGCCTGGTCTATCTCGTGCCCTTCACCTTCCTGGGGAACTCTCTGGCTCCGCTGCCCTATGATGGAGCGCTGGTGTACCTCGGCGGTCGCTATCCCAGCTGGGCCGTCGTGCTAGTGGCCGTCCTCGGCACCCTCGTGATCGAGGCGTGGAACATGGAGCTGCTGGCACGGATCCTCGCGCGCGATGGGACCAGCGGATTCCGAAACCACCGGGTCACCCAGTGGTCACTGCGATGGTATCAGCGGGCGCCGTTCTGGTCGCTGGTCGCCACCTGCGTGCTCCCGCTGGTACCGCACTATCCCATGAGGTTTCTCGCCGTCCTGGCAGGGTATCCCATCTGGAAATACCAGATTTCGGTGATTCTGGGCCGAGGCGCGCGCTATCTGGGCCTGGTCAGCGTGGGCGTCGCGTTCCCGATTCCAACCGTGTGGCTGGTTTTGGTGAGCCTGGTGGTTCTGGCGCTCGGAGCCAGAAGCGCCGTTCGGATGAACCGCACCACTCCCGAGGTCGTTCGGCCGGACGCCGCGCTGCCGAAGGAAGCATGACCCGCTGCTTCTTGCTGCTGGTCGATGGCCTCCGGCCCGATGTTGCCCAGGCTCGTCTGCTGGGCGGCCACCTGCCCCACCTCGCCGAGATGCTGCAGGTTGGCGGAAGATCTCTGGCCATCACCAGTTTTCCATCTACCACCAGCGTCGCGTATCTGCCGTTTCTCACCGGCTGTACCCCGGGGCGCTGCGACATCCCTTCGGTTCGCTGGCTGGATCGCTCGGAATACCAGGGGCGCTGGTGGCGCACCCGTATGGGCATCCGGAGCTACTGTGGCTATCAGGCCGGGATGCTCGATGGGGACATCAGCCCCAACGTGCGGACGATCTTCGAGCTGGTGCCGGAGAGCATTGGTATCTTCACGCCGGTGGCGCGTGGCCTTACGCCGGACCGGGATCCGTCACGCATCGAGCGACAGATTTGGGGATCGGTCGCGCACGTCGTCATGTGGCACCAACCCTCGGACGATGCGGTGGCACGTCATCTACTTCGGGCGGCGGACAAGGAGTGGCGGTTCGTCTTTGCCCAGTTTCCGGCGGTCGACGGATATACCCATCAGTCGGGTGCCGACTCGCCGCCGGTGCACCGGGCGCTGGCCCGGGTGGACGCCACGGTAGGTCGGCTTCGGGAGCGACTCCGGAGCAGAGGAGAGCTGGAGGACAGCCTGATTCTCCTCGTCAGCGATCATGGCTCGGCTCGGGTCAACACCCATCTCGATTTGGCCGAGTGGTTCCGCGCTCAGAGCGTACCGACGCTGGCTCATCCCATCATCTGGGCGCGGAGACCTCGCGCGGCTGTCATGGTCGCGGGAAACGGATCGGCGATGGTCTATGCCCGGCCGGGCGAGCCCCGGTCTGAGCGCTGGCCCATCGAGCGGCTTCGGTCGCCGGAGACATTCGGAAGCCGGGGTGATCTAATCGAGGCGCTGGTACGTGAGCCGGCGGTGGCGTTCGTGGCCGGAGCGGCGACAGATGGCGGGCTCCGCCTGGTGAGCCAGGAGGGCACCGCCCGGGTGTTCAGTAGTGGCGAGGAGCTGGTGTATCAGCCCGAGTCGGGTGACCCACTTCAGGTCAGCGACTTCCGCCGGGGCACGCCGCGGGAATGGCTGGAGGCGACCTGGGACAGCGCCTATCCGGACGCCGTCTTCCAATTAATGGATCAGTTCGGCTCGCGGCGCTCGGGCGACCTCCTGGTGATCGGCCGGGAGGGGTACGATTTTCGGGCACGCTACGAGCTGCCCGAGCATCGGTGGGGACACGGCAGCCTCGTCCGGACGCACATGCAGACGCCGGTCTGGTCGAGCCAGCCACTGCCGGCCTCACCGATGCGAACCGTCGATCTCTTTCCCGGGATGCTCAACTGGCTGGGAGTTTCTGTTCCACACGCGATCGATAGCGATGCTCAGTGGCTTCCGAGACGCGCGACAAGACCGAGGAAAGAGACGATGAGAGTGGTTTCCTCTGCAACTTGATGCAGTGCGTTGTTCCGGGCGAGCTTGCAGCCTGAGAGAGAATTTTTTGTGAGCTTGCAACGCTCAAACATCTATCCTGTTGTCCTCCAAGCCACTTCAACTGATCTCGATACGGCATTGCCGTTGCCCTATCGCGCCATATGCTTTTCAGCCTTGGCGCGTTCCTTCTCTGGCTCATCCTCGTCGTGGGGATTTGTGCGATCATGGGGGCAGGAGGTGGTGCAGACGACCGCACCGAGAAGTGGTACAGCGACCGGCAGCAGGCCAAGGAGTCCGCGCCGGATCAGAAGCGCGGAGCGGCCTGACAGTCGGCCGCCCGCCTCCCTTCAGCAACTCCGCTTTTTCTCCACTAACAACCAGGATCCTACGAGCAGTCGAGCCCGTCCGACAGGCTGATGGTGCAGGTCCGGGTGGCACCGTCCCGGGTGACCTCCACCGTAGCCGTATTGGAGCCGGTGAAGGTGATGACCTCCCGCCGGCTTCGTGTCCTGGGAGCCTGGCCGGCATAGGTGATCGTTGCTTCCACCGACCGGGTAATCGTTCCCGAGGTGGGAAACGGACGGCCCCGCCCCATCGGCAGGACCAGATCCTGCACCGCATCACTGATATTCCGCTCGGCCGTGAAGTCACCCACGTCGTCGGTGCCGCTGGTCGTCTCGAGACCGGACGATTCACCGTTGACGGTCAGCTCCGAGCTCCCGCCCGCCAAGCCAGTCACCGTAAAGTCGCTTTGATGATGGATCGTACTGTGATCTCCATCGCGCCGCTCCCTGGTTCCCGCCACGTCGATCTGCACGTTGACCGAGTTGGTGGTGCCGCGATCGAACGACGGCTGGACGGCGCCTTCCACGTCGGTGAAGGCGGCCGACCGGTTGATCGTCAGCCCTTCGCGGGTGACCGGCTCGCATTGGACCCGGCCGCTGCCGGCCTCGAACGCGCAGTGGTCGGAGGCCTCGTTGCGGAAAGGCTTCAGGAGGAAAGCGAAGTTGAAGAACTTGGTCAGTCCACCGAAGACCAGCCGGTGGGGGTTTTCGGGATTCTGTCCGTTATGTCCCCGCGGTGCCCATTCGGTCGTTCCGTCGTCGCCCTCACCACCGAAGGTGCTCTGCACCTCGGCGAACCCGAGCGGGAGTGTCGCGAATGCGTCCGGGTCGGTATCGGTGGTTCCGGGAGCTCCGGAATCAGAACAGCCGGGGATGAGGAGTGCAGCTATGACTAAACCGAGCAGAGGCCGTTTCATGGGCGTATCCGGTAGCAGAGGACCACATGGCTACTGTCATGACGATGCAGGTATAAACCTCGGAGCGGAAGAGGGCGGAGCCGGTACAACGGTACGGCGGTAGAAGAGAGGCAGAGGTCGGCTGAAGATTCAGGGCGGTCGTACTGCGACGGCGGTACATTAGGCACCGCCCTACCGCTGGAGGCAACGATGTCTCGTCCCCGACGCTCACCGCTCGAGCAGCACCTGGCCCCACGGCACAAAGTCTGGCTCAAGTGGGACGGTCTCTTTCTGATGGGCCCAAACTACGTCCGGTTCCTGGGTGCCATCGATGAGAAAGGCACAATCAGAGAAGGCGGCCTGGCGGTGGGCTGGAGCTATCGCACCTGCCTCAATCGGCTTCGCCGGATGGAGCAGGTGCTCGGACGTCCCGTGCTGGTGACGAGCCGAGGAGGCAAGGCAGGTGGAAGCGCCGCGCTAACGGCCGAGGCCGCACGTCTGGTGCGGATCTTTGAGCGCTGGGAGGAAGACGTCGGCCGTCTCACCCAGCGCGCCTTCGCGCGTGCGCTGCAGACCAGCAAGCGATAGGCAACGCATTGCCTATCGTACCAGGAGCCGGTAGGTTGGTCGGATGCATCGCCTCCGAGTGTCGCAACATCTGGTCTTCCTGCTCTCCGCCCCCGCCTCCCTCTTCTCCCAACAGACAACCTCGCCAGCACCAGTCAAGCTGAGCGGCTACATCCAGGCGCGCGAGGTTTACCAGCAGAACATTGGACTGACTGGCTCAATTAATCGCGCCCGTCTCGCCGCTTCCGGGAGCGTCATCCCGTCCGTCTCATGGAGGATTCAGGGAGAGTTCCGCACCGGCTCGGTGGGCACGGGTCGCGCCAGTGTGTCGCTCCAGGATGCCTACCTGCGATATGCCGCGGCATCCTGGGCCGTGCAGGCCGGGCAGTTCAAGACGCCATTCACCCGCGAGTTCATCACGTCGCTGGCCGACCTGGAGACCGCGGACCGTTCCACCGTGGTGGATTCGATCGCACCCAAGCGGGACATCGGCGTGATGGGAGAATACAGTCGAGGTGGGCTCGGCCTCTGGGCTGGTGTGTTCAATGGCGAGGGGCAGAACATAACGGCCAACACCGATTCCACGGTGTTGGGGGTCGCCAGAGTCGTCGTTCACGTGCTGCCCAAAGTCGCACTGGGGGTCAATGGGGCGCGGTACTTTGGCGACAGCACCCGTTACGGTGTCGACGCGGCCTACGACGACGCACGGATCGGCCTGAGAGGGGAGTACATCGGGCAGACCAGAGACACCAGGGCCGGACCGGACGACTGGGGATGGTACGGGCTGGGCTCGCTCTTCGTAGTACCGACGCTTCAAGCCGTCTTCAAGTACGAGGATTTCGGCCGTCCCAGTCTCACCGCCGCGGTCAGGAGCCGGGCCTGGACCACCGGGGTGAACTGGTTTCCCAGCGGAAAGAATTTGAGACTGACGTTCGACTACCTCTCCCGCAAGATCGGAGTTCCGGGAATTCGGAGAGGCCGGCTACTCGGCCAGGTTCAGGCCAGGTTCTGAGGCTTTCTATGGGTATAACCCCCAGAGCTATCCTGCTGCAGTGTGCTCTCGCTCTCGCCCTGCTTTGCAACCCGCTGGCCGCGCAGGAACCCTCAGGCTCTCTGGTAGTCTTCAACGCCGGCAGCCTGGGCAAGCCTTTCGGCGATCTGCTGCGGGCATTCAAGGCGCAGCACCCCGACGTTGAGCCTGCACAGGAGAACTCCGGCAGCCTGGAGGCGGCTCGCAAGATCACCGAGCTGGGTAAGACGCCGGACGTCCTCGGCGTGGCAGACTACGGCATCATCCCGAAGCTGCTCATCCCCAAGTACGCCACCTGGTACGCGACATTTGCCCGGAACGCGATGGTGCTGATCTACACCGACCAATCCGTTGGCGCCAGGGACATCAACGGGCAGAACTGGTGGAAGGTGCTGCTCCGCCCCGACGTCAGAGCCGGCCACTCGAACCCGGCGCTGGACCCGAACGGATATCGCGCACTGATGGTCTTTCAGCTGGCAGAGAAGTTCTACCATCAACCGGGCCTAGCCGCCCGGCTCGAACGTGCGATTCCTTCGCGGAACATCCGGCCCAAGGAAGCCGATCTGACCGCCTTGGTCCAGGCTGGCGAGCTGGACTACTCCTGGTCCTATGAGTCGATCGCCAAGACTGCCGGGCTGCGCTACGTGAAGCTCCCGGCGGAGATCAACTTGAGCGATCCGAAGCTGGCCGACACCTACTCCAAGGTCTCGATAAGGGTGCCGGCCGGAAGCAAAGCAGGGAAGGATTCGCTGGAGGTTCGAGGGGAGCCGATCGTCTACGCGTTGACCATTCCTACTGCGGCACCACACTCAGGGACAGCCGAGGCGTTCGTCCGCTTTCTCTTCTCGGCCCAGGGTCAATCGGTGCTCACGTCCAACGGTTTTACGGTAATCCCCAAGCCGCTACTGGGCGGGCCGGGAAGGCCGCCGGCCGACCTCACCCAATAGCCCGGTGGTGCTTCGGCAATCGCTTAGTGGGTGCGGAGCACCTCTCGCACCTTTTTCACGAGCTCGGCGGGGGTAAAAGGCTTCGCCAGCACGGCCACTGGCGGCCCCTCATATCCCATCTTCTGGATCAGCCCCACGAAAGCCGACATTAGCATGACCCGCTGGTCGGGATAGCGCTGTTTGACCGTCTCGGCCAGCTTGACGCCATCCATCCCCGGCATGGCGATATCAGCGAGGACCAGGCGTACCTCGGTGCCCGCCTCCAGCATGCTCAACGCCTCTTCCGCCGAGGCCGCCTCGACTACGGCATAGCCTTCATCGCGAAGCATCCGGGCGGTGAGCTGGCGGACGGCGGGTTGGTCGTCGATCACCATCACGCCCGCCTGGGCTAGGGGTGCGGAGCCGGTCTTATCTGCGTCAGAGTCCAGCCATAGCGGGTGAAGCTCGAAGGAGCTGTAGCTCTGGCGAATGGGAGAGGTCAACATTGAAAAATCTGCCCTACGTAGCAAGCGGAGGGTGCGGCGGTCGGTCGGGATGTCACCTCGCACTATGCGAAGTTCCCGTACTCCAAAGGTTAATCGTTCTGATATGGTTGCCAAGGGTACAATCCGGCCTGCTTGCGCCACAGAACGAACCCCGCATGTTCAGAGAAGAGGAACCTGCTGGATTCATCGCGACTACGATATTGCTGAATGGAGGAGAAAGATGTCGTTGACTGCTGAGCAGCGAGCCCATCTGGAGCACCGGCTGCAGGAGGAGCGGGCGCGGGCTCTCCGCACTTTGAACCAATCTATCGACGAGAACTCAGGTGAATCGGAGCAGGATCGGGCCGGCGACCTGACGTCGGTCCCCTTCCACATCGCCGATCGCGGCACCGATACCATGCAGACCGAGCTCGAGGCTTCGATTGCCACGCGGGTCTCGAGCGAGCTGGCGGAGATCGATGCCGCGTTGGACCGCTTGTACCGGAAGCCGGAGCAGTTCGGCATCTGCGAGGAGACCGGCCGCGAGATCTCCTTCGAGCGACTCGATGCCATCCCATGGACCCGCACCTGCGAGGGCGGACAGCGGTAATCGGCTCCCTCTGCGAGGCTAAGGAGCTCTGCTCGTCATAACTTTGCGCATCGCTGTCGCAGTGGCCGGACAGGCGCCCTGGAATTCGGCGGAAACCTGCACAACCGCGGGAATCGAGTCACGGCTCACGCAAGCGAAGCCGAAACGGGGGAAGTAGTGCTCGGCGGTCGTGGTGAGAAGGAAGACATCGTGAATCCCGCGCTCCTTGGCCAAATCCAGAGTCCGATCGATCAGGGCCCGACCGACGCCGCTTCCACGCCAGCCCTCTTCTACCGCGGCTGACCTGAGAAGTGCCGACTCCCGGTAGACCTCGAGGCCTGCCACCCCCACCACTCTTCGCTTCTCCTCCGCAATGACGAAGTCCGGAAGGGCATCAGCAGTTACGCCTTCCGTGGGTAGCCCATTCCGCTGCAGCAGAGTCAGGACGGCTGGAAGGTCATCTGCTGTCCCTCTCCGGAGCTCGACGCACGCGGTACTGGTACTGTGATCCGACATGGGCAACCTCCTAAGCAGGCTTCTGGGCACGGATAAACGCTCCCATGACCTGGCCACCTACTTCACGCGCCAGGACCTCGGTGTCGAGACCGCTCCCCTGAAGAAATGCCTTGGCATCCTCGAACTCATAGACTCGAGTCGGCTCGATTCGGATCTCAGCGAAGCCAGCCTCGGCGAGCAATCGGTGGTAGACCTGCTCGTCGAGTGCCCCGGCCACACAGCCGACCCAAAGCTCCATGCTCCGACGCATCTGCGGGGGCAGCTGACCGCGGACCACTACATCGGAGACTGCAAACCTGCCACCCGGCTTGAGCACCCGAAACGCCTCTCGCAGTGACTGCCCCTTGTCAGCCGACAGGTTGATCACGCAGTTGGAGATGATCACGTCCACCGAGTTATCCGGCAACGGGATCGCCTCGATCTCACCCTTGAGGAATTCGACGTTCTCTACGCCGGCCTGGCGCTGGTTCTCGCGCGCGAGGGCGAGCATATCATCCGTCATATCCAGTCCATACGCCTTGCCGGTTGATCCAACCCGCCTGGCCGACAGCAGCACGTCGATCCCGCCGCCGGACCCAAGGTCCAGTACCACCTCTCCCTCGTGCAGCTCGGCCAGCGCAGTGGGATTGCCACAGCCGAGTGAGGCAAGCACCGCCTTCTCCGGGAGCATCGCCGTCTCGGCCTCGCTGTAGAGATTTGAGGTGATCGGATCCTCGCTGTCACCCCCGCAGCACGTGGTCGAGCAGCAGGAGCTCCTGGCTCCCTCGGTGACCTGGCGGGCAGCCAGGCCGTACCGCTCCCGAACCGTCCCCTTCACGTCCTCATTGCTCATGTTGATACCCAATCAAGTTTCGTTGATAGGTTTGACAAAAAAATATACGTCAGCAGCAGCCCTTCTTCCGCTCGGCGGCAGATGGTTCCGATGTCAGAGAATCGACGCTCTCCGACAGCGCGGCCAGCCCGTCAGCGTTCAGCGTGTAATACATCCAGCGGCCCTCCCGCCGGTCGGTCACCAGCCCCGCGTCCTTCAGCACTTTCAAGTGAAACGAGAGGCGCGACTGCGCCGCATCGAGAGCGTCCGTCAGGTCGCAGACGCAGCGCTCGCCAAACCGGAGCCGCTGGAGGATAGAGAGCCGGGTTTCGTCCGACAGGGCGTGAAAGAACCGAGCCGCGCGAGATGTATCAGAAGCAGTACGAGTAGCCATGACCGAGAATATATCAAGGAACGTTGATCTGTCAAGATCCGGGTTCGTCTTGATCAGCGGCCCAGTCATAGGCGGGTCAGTTTCTGCAGTGCATCGGCGTTGCCTATCCGGTACCGTCCCCGTCCGGCTGATTGGATCGCACCCGCCTGCCGAAGCTCGCGTAGCGCGCGGACGAGTACTTCGCGCACAGTTCCCAACTCCTCCGCCACCTGGACCTGAGTTCGTCCAAGAGTAAAGGAGGTTGACGGCTGGGCCGCGGCTTCCCGCGTGAGAAGAAAATCGGCCAGTCGAGCATTGACTCCTCGCGACGCCAGGCTGTCCAGCCGCTCGACCAGGTGACGGGTACGCTCCCCCAAGCGACGAAGAAAGATCAAGGCTGCTTCGGCGTCATTCTGGACTGCCGCCCGGACCGATTCCGTCAGCAGCAGCAGACAACGAGTGGGCTCGGCCGCGATCGCGCTGGCCGGGTAGGTCCCTCCTCCGAAGACAGGAATCTCTCCCAGAGCGCCGCCAGGTCCCTCCTCGTGGATGACGTGCTGCCGGTCTCCCCGAGCCCTGAGCACCCGAACTTTTCCCTCAACTACTACGAGTAGCCCACGCGGCGTTGTGCCGGCCGAGAAGAGGACCTGGCCTGGGGCGAAGCGGCATTCGAGTGCGTGGCGTGCCAGTGCGCCCACGATTCCGGGCGGCAACTTCGAAAAGATCGGCTGTTCGGCCAGCAAGCGGGGATCGATCATGAGATAGCTGACGGTGGGACGGGAACAAAAGTTCCTGTGCTGGAGACGAGGGAGGGATACTCTTGGATCTATCCCATATGCTGGAGCGCGCATGTCGCTTGCCGGGAATGCCACAGCGTTGATACTTGCTTTAGTCCTGGTCCTGAGGCTCGGCACCGAAACCGCAGCCGGACAGGTCCCTAGTGATACCGCTTTTGCTGCCCTTCAGGAGCGGGGCCGGACGGTGATGGGCGTCGACCAGTACACCTCCACCCACCGGTTCGACGATCTCGAGGACGGCGGCCGGATCGAGCTGCGGCAGGACCAGGCCGACAGTGCCGGGGTGCAAGCAATTCGATCCCACCTGTCTCAGATCGCTCGAGCCTTTGCGGCCGGGGACCTCTCTGCCCCTGGGCTGGTGCACTCGCAGGACGTTCCCGGGGCGGAGACCATGGCAGCGCGGCACAAGCGGATCAAGTATGTGTTTAAAGCCATAGCTCAGGGAGGAGAGATCCGGATCACCACAGAGGACCCTCAGGCCTTGAAGGCTGTGCACGATTTCCTGCGCTTTCAACGGAAGGAGCACCGGGCGCCCGGAAAGGAGCACGAGCACTGGCAGGACGGGGTCCGCTGGCGATGTAATACTCTCCCGGGTGCTGCGTCAGCAGGTATGAAGGCTGCTAACGATGCTGACCCATACCTGAGGAGATCGAACGATGAGTGAGACGAGAAATGCGGGTTCCGAGTGTCCCTGCGGCTGTGGCTGCTCCTGCGGGACCGAGTGCCCCTGTGAATTCGAAGGCTGCGGCTGCGGCTGCGGCTGCAACTAAGTTTAAGTCACGAGGCGCCAGTCACGAGTCGCCGGCGGGTTGCGACATGGTTTGGGACTGGTGCCTCGCGATTGGTGACTCGTGACTGGTGACTGGCGACCAGGTACTACTACTCATGGCTACTGAACAGCTCGAAAGCGAGCCCGATGTCCTTCGTGTGTTGCTGGATAACCACGCCCGCTTCCTCGGCTTCGTCGAACGACGGGTAGGCTCTCGGGATGAGGCGGAGGACATTCTGCAGGAGGCATTCGTCCGCACCCTGGACCGGGTGCCACCCGACTCGGATTCGGCGGTGACCTGGTTCTACCGGGTGCTTCGGAATGCGCTGATCGATCACTATCGCCGGCAGGAGAGCCGAGGGCGGGCAGTTGACCGCCTTGCTGCGGAGAGTGAAGTGATGACCGAGCCCGATAGCGAGCTGGAGTCGGTAACCTGCGCCTGCGTCATGAGCCTGGTAGAGACGCTCAAGCCCGAGTACGAAAGCGCGATTCGTCGGGTCGATCTGGAGGGCACGAGCGTGAGAGGCTATGCCGGCGAGGCAGGTATCACTCCGGGCAACGCGGCAGTCCGGCTTCACCGCGCCCGCGAGGCACTCCGGAAGCAACTGGCCCTGAGCTGCGGCACCTGCCTGGAGCACGGCTGTAGTGATTGCCGCTGCCGGAAGTAGCGGCCGGCGGATCGGCTCTGCAGCGGAACAGGATAGAGTGGGTTCCGAACCGGACGCCTCCGAGGTTACAGCGCCTTGAGATACTCGATGAGGTCGGACTTCTGTTGTGGAGTCAGCTGCAGGTTCTTGGCCGAGTCATAGCGGTTCACCACATCCTCCAGCGTGGCGGCACTTCCGTCGTGGAAGTAGGGCGCGTGCTGCCAGAGTCCTCGAAGCGGGGTAGTGCGGTACATCTTCGTCGCACTCCGCTCGGCGTGCTTGGAGTCGGTCGGGACCTCGGCCGGCGGATGCAGCCGAGTGTTGGCATCGGTGAAGGTCGGGCCGAGATGGCAGGTGGAGCACTGCCCCGCTCCGGTGAAGACGGCCTGGCCTCGCGCGGCAGCAGCGGCATCGAAGGTTCCCGGTGGAGCACCCGGCGCCGCGAGACTCAGCTGGTAGGCCTCCAGATCCGGCAGCTTGCTCTCAACCTGGTCGGGCGGGTTGGAGACACTGAGAGTGAGACGTGGCTCGGTAAACGATCCGTGCCCGTGCATCTGGGTAACCGCCACGTAGCGGTTCCAGTAGGCTGGCCGGTCGCCATCACCGGTATATGTCACGCTGTTCACTCCATTCAGCCCGTACGCCGGCGGAATCACGGCCGGATCGTTCTGTCCGTCGAAGTTGTAGCGCGCGTCGTACTTCCCGGGTCCCCACGAGTTGTAGACCGCTTTCTGCGCGCCGGTCAGCGCCGGCGAGAGCGCGACAATGGCGCCGGAGTTGAGGTCGAGATTGGGCCACCCGTCCTGCCGCTGACCGATTCCGGGTTGTACCGAATTGTTTACGGTCGAATGGCAGAGCGCGCACGTGATCCCGACCCGTGTCAGCGTGTCCCGCCCGTTTATCGATTCAACTGTACCCTTGAGACCTACGACCGCGTTGAGCTTGAGCAGCGCGACGGTGGTCGCGGGCGAGTTGAGGTCCGCGTTCTCCAGCGTTCCCGGTGGAAGCGCGTCGGCGTCAACCTTGAGACCGACGCTCAAGGCGGTGGCGGGACTCACGCCGGCGGAGATGACCTCGTGGATCCGGAGGGTGTCGGTCCAGAAGGTCTCGTCTCCGAAGGTATCGAAGCGGAAGATGTCTCGGCCGCTGGCGAGCTGCGGGGGAGTGGCCTCATCCGGACCGTTGTCGCTGCAGCCCAGCAGCGAAGCGGCGAGCGTCGCAGCGAACACCACACGGGGTAGCGTCATGGGGCAACACTAGCAGTGACTCCATTCCCCGTCAGTTATCTCGCTAACAGAGGCTCAACCGGCGCGGGTGCGTGCCTCTAGGAACTGCTCCAGCGCCGTCCGGCGAACGGTAATGGCGCCGCGAGGCGAATAGCTGATGTGCCCGCTGGCTCGGAGACGGTTCAGTAAGCCGGATACCACTTCCCGCCGAGCCCCCACCAATCGAGCCAGCTCCTCCTGTCTGATGTAGTGCGCCAGCCGGGTGCCCGAATCGGAAGGTTCGCCCAGCTCGTCAGCCAATCGAAGTAGCGTGCGCACCAACCGATAGAGCACCGTGTCCCAGGAGAGGCTCTCGATCTGCTCGTAGGCATCGGCCAGCCGATCGCAGACGGCGGACGCGAGCTCCAGCCCGGCATCAGGATCCTCCCGCAAGCGGGCCAACAGCGATCCGACCGATATCTCCGTGACGCTGCTCGCTTCCAGCGCCACCGCGTCTTCGCGGCGATCCCCGCCGCAGAGGCACAGCTCACCCAGGAGATCTCCCGGCTTGGAGAGCCGGAGCGTCAGCTCCTCACCAGTGGGAGCGATCGTCGTGGTCTTGACCAATCCGCTCTGCAGCAGGAACAGGCTCTGCGCCGGATGTCCCGCGCGATACAAGTGCTGGCCGGCCTGAACTCGCCGAGATGGCAGCTGGCTGAGGCGCTGACATAGCCGCCCGCGAACCGAGACGCTGACCGCTTCACACTGACGATGATCCGACAGTGCTTTGGGCGTCGCTTCCAGAGGGGCGCGGACGATGAACGAGAACAGCTCGAGACGGCCCTCAAGCGAGGGATCGGGCTGACGCTCGGTCGGTGGGCTCTCCCGATAAGCTGCGTATGTCACTTCGCTCTCTCTTTGTTAATGCTGAAGCTGGCGGACTGCCGGCTGCGTCACACCGATCTCGAAGCAGCAACGCTCTCGATTGTAGCGCTCACAGCACTTGGAGACACTGGCTCCCACGAATTCGCTCAGTAAGCTCTCGAGGGCGTTACAGACTTCCGGATGATCGGCAGTCGCGGCTGCAAGCGGGCAGCCGTGGCTCCGAATGATGTAGCCGCCGGCCTCCTCCGAGATCTCGGTCAGTCCTCCGAGGTCGTCCAGCAACGCACTGGCGCCCGCCACTCGCTGGCCCAGGGTACCTCGCGGGCGCGCGCGCCCTTCCATCACGCCTCTTCCAACCTCCCGCATGACCGAGTCGAACTCTGCCGGAGGCATCCGGCCGGCCAGGGCGTGCAGCAACTGGGTGAGGATCGGGACATACGCCCGGGAAAAGAGGAGCTCCGCCTGGGTGGTTACGCCGTACACGTGAGACGGCTTGCTGGCACCACGGCGGCTTTCCCGGTGCTCCACCAGCTCGTCCCGGATGAGCGACGAGAGCTGCGCCCGAACTGCTGTTCGGGTGAGGTCGAGTGCCCGGGCCAGCTCATCGACCGTTTTCGGACCCTGACGCAGAAGCTCCAGGATCAGTCCGCTGGTACCCTGGGCGGCACGCCGGAGACCTCGCATCGACAGTCATCCTCCTCAAAAGGTAGATAAGTATAAGTAATCTTGCTTTTCTCGTCCAAGTTTCGTATTTCTCGCGGGTGGGAGAGGTCCGACTGAATCGACCGAGAGGTCTTCTATAGGAGGGAGATGTGTCCAACACGACTTCACGGAGCGCCGCCGCGGCTGCCGCCGCCATTCTGCTGCTCGTGGCAGGGTGTAAAGGCCGCCAGAGCTCCGACAACGCCAGCATGTCGTCCGATACCACGTCCAGCTCGACCAGCATGGCGAGCGGCGACACCGGCATGTCCGGAATGTCCCACGATGCCCAGAGCGGCGGCCAGCTCTCCGACGCCAACATCGTAGCGCTCCTGGACGAGGCCAACATGGCGGACAGCGCCTCGGGAGCGTATGCCGTAACCAAGGCGACCAATCCGGAAGTGAAAGCGTTCGCCAAGCTGATGATGGGCGAGCACCACGCGCTCCGAGCTCAGGGGCAGCAGCTCGCCAAGCGGCTCAACCTGACGCCCGAGGCTCCGGCGGACGATCCCCTCAAGCCCGCGGCGCAAGCGGAGATGACCGCGCTCAAGGGTGCCGCTAAAGGCGCGGCGTTCGACCGGACCTACATCGATCAGGAGATCGGGGTCCACAAGGCAGTGCTCGATATCGCCGGCAAAGGGCACGACGCCGCCCAGAACGCCGACCTCAAGAAGCTGATCGAGCAGGCCAAGCCGGTGATCCAGAAACATCTCGAACGGGCCGAGGCAATCCAGAAGAAGCTGGGCAAGCCGACCGCGTAGATTGCACGTGGTGCAGTCAGCAGCCGGTCTAACATTGAGGGAAGGTGAACCATATGTCGCGTATTATTTCGCTCCTGCTCGTGGCCAGTATCTCCGCCTGCGGCGGTGGTTCCGGCGTCACGACACCGACCGGTGGGAACCAGGGCTCCAACCCTCCGCCCGGCTCTACCACTGTCACCATCCGGGACTTCAGCTACGCTCCGACATCGGTGACGATCAAGGCGGGGACCACGGTCCACTGGAGCAACCTGGGACCGTCGGCACACACGACGGTGAGTGATGCCGGTCTTTGGAACAGCGGAACCCTGGCGAATCCGTCGGGTGGTGGCGGTTACGCCGGCGGTAGCTCGCCCGGCGGCACTTTCGACTTCACCTTCACCCAGGCGGGCACCTACTCCTATCACTGCAGCCTGCACCCACCCTCGCTCTACCCCAACTTCACGGGGACGATCACTGTGACTCCCTGAACGCCTCCTCGACTTACCGCGGCATGCGGTCACGGTGCCTCGCATCGGGGGGATAGTACAGCTCTGGTCGGCCTGCTTCATGGGAGTAGTGATAGCCCTGGGGCGGCCGGCCGGCGCTTCAGGGCAGAGCTCGGAAGCAATGGCGGTTCAGGTGCAGATGCGGAACACCGACTTCCACGTTGACTCCAGCATCGTCCTCCGCATCCAGTTCCTCCGGGGAGAGCTGCGCCCCAGTATGGCCGAACGCTCCCCATATTTCGATGACAAGAAGTCGTTCACCCTGGTCGTCGACTCCGCCCGCATCGCGATCGCTCCGCGCACCCTGGGTGATCTGCTGAATCGCTACACTTTCAACTATCCAGGATCCCCGCTCCACCAGCTGAGCATCAGCGTGGAGAAGGGACAGATCAGGCAACAGGGAACGATGCGGGGGATCTCCTTCACGATCCTCGGCGATCTGACCCTGACCCCTACGGGAGAGCTTCGCCTGCATCCCAGCTCGATCAAAACCGCGGGTATTGGAGTCGGTGGTCTCCTCAAGTTCTTTGGTTTGCACCTTGAGAAGCTGGTGAAGTTGCGGGGTGTGCGAGGCGTTCGGATCGAGCAGGATGACTTCTACCTGAATGCGCCGGAACTCTTGCCACCTCCTTTGGTGCAAGGCCGGGTCAATGGCGTCCAGGTGACCGATACCGCGATGGTCCTCACCTTCCGGCCGGGTGACAGTACCCGGATAAAAGCCTTGACCATCCCTGACTCCAAGGCGACGAACTACATGTTTTTTCGAGGAGGGGTGCTCCGGTTCGGGAAGCTGACGATGCACGACACCGATCTGATGATCGTCGATGCCCAGCCGGAGGATCCCTTCGACTTCTTCCTGGATCAGTACAATGCTCAACTGGTGGCCGGGTACGAGAAGAACACTCCCGATCACGGTTTGGTGGTATTCATGCCCGACTACAAGCGAACGCCGCCCATCAAAGCGCTCAACCGTGGAGTGGCGCGCCGCTAACAAGTAGCTCGGCTCGATCGCCTCTCGTATTTCCTGTAATCCGGGATAGTTTGGAGATTGCGACGTCTTCGTCCGCCTCACCGCTCGCCGGAGTCTCCATGATTTCAGATATCCGATGTCTGGCCGTCCCCCTTTTGCTGGTCGCCCTCGGCGCCTGCTCGGCGGACAGCGGCACCTCCCCTGCCCCACTCAGCATCCTCGGAGTCTGGAACCAGGGAGCCAACTTGCGCGACAGCCTCAGCAACCAGACCCACATTCACACGGGATACTTCTCGTTCGTGCAGGAACGCGTTGGGTTCGACGGGGCCGGCGAGCAGAGCGGGCTCTGCACCGGACCGCACGGCGATTACATCGGTCCGCTCGCGACCGGCGCCCCGTTCAGCATTTCAGAGGGGACCCAGCAGGGCAACCAGGTGTCGTTCAAGACCGACCTCTGTACCTATGAAGGCACTCTTTCAGCGGACGAGGCGCATATCGCCGGCACCGCCCGTTGCGCCTACACTGAAGGAGGGGTAAGCCTGGTCTGGAAAGGTGACTGGCTGGGGAATCGAGAGTCCTGAAGAACGTTATGACCCATAGTGGCCCGCATGGCAGAGCCATCCATTACCCAGAGCCTGGACGCAATCCGCCGGATCATCTCGGTGCTGAGGCGCTCATCGCGGGCAATCGAGGGATCGTTCGGAATCGGAAGTGCCCAGCTCTTCGTGCTGCAGGAGCTCGCCAAGGCGCCAGCCAACTCGATCAATGAATTGGCCGAACGCACCTTTACCCATCAAAGTTCGGTGTCGGTTGTTGTCCGCCGTTTAGTGAGACAGAAGCTGGTTGAGCGGCGACCCGCGAAGGACGATCGGCGCCGCCGCGAGCTGCGGCTGAGTCGAGCGGGACAGCGGCTGGTGGCTCGGGCACCGGTTCCTGCCCAGATCCGGCTGATCGAGGGTTTGCGGGCGCTGCCGCCACCTGAGCGGGCAAGACTCGCGCGTCTGTTGAATCGGGTGGTGCACCGGATGGGGTCGGCAGAGGAAGCGCCGGTGATGCTCTTTACAGACCGGAAAAGCCGCTATACCCCCAAGCGGAGTCGCCTGGCGAGGTCAGCCTCTCGCCCAACCCCACCGGCACTCAAGCGGTAAATCGCCGCTCGCGCTTGGGCCAGATGGTCTTGGGCAATCCAGAGAGTCCGGTTGGAGTCGATGATTTGCTGGTGAGCGCGCCGTCGAAGCTCGGCGCAGTGGCTGCGGATATTGTGATGGTTCGTCATCAGTCAATCTAGCACTGGTACCACTCACCCGGATTCGATTCAGCCCAACTCAGGCCGCTTTTCCCAGGTCAAGCTCCCGCCGGCAAGAGTTGCAGAACACCCTTCGTGGTAGCCGAAACACCTTCCCGGTCAGTCCCAGGCGCTGCTGAGTGCCGCAGAAGGGGCAGGCCCCCTCCGCCAGCGCGAAGATCTCCTTGTGACGCAGTCGGAGAGTTCCCAGTGTGATTCCCAGCAGTACGGCGGCGGGCACGAGGACCAGGTGCACCAGAGGAATCGGCAGCGCCACCAGAGCCACGGCCAGACCCGCACCCATCACGGTCGCCGCCCGGACGATCCTGGCCTTGAAGGAGAGGGCTTGGACCTCGACATGAGCCTCCGTGGGCGAGCTGCCGAAGCCGGCGAGGGGAACAGTCAGTGAACGGCTCGTCATCCTGGATTATCTTACCACAATATGGGCTCCCATACAATTCCCGAGCCGCCACCGCGCGTGCGGCGACCCGACCGGCTGGCGGATTTCACGGCCGATCCCAGGCTGATCGTACTTTCGCTGATGGCCATCGTGGTCGGCACCATCAGTGCACTGGTTGCGGCCGCGCTGGTGTGGCTCATCGGAACCGTGACCAATCTGGTCTACTACCACCGATTCGCGTCGGAGCTCGTCTCCCCGGCCGGCAATCAGCTCGGACCCTGGGCGGTCCTGGTTCCCATGGCCGGCGGGCTCATCGTCGGTCTGATGGCGCGATACGGGTCGGACCGCATTCGGGGTCACGGCATTCCCGAAGCGATGGAAGCGATCCTCATCGGGCGAAGCCGGATGTCCGCCAAAGTCGCCATCCTCAAGCCGATTTCGTCCGCCATCTCGATCGGCACCGGGGGCCCCTTTGGCGCGGAAGGGCCGATCATCATGACCGGCGGCGCCTGCGGTTCCCTCTTTGCTCAGGGTTTTCATCTTTCGGCCGCCGAGCGGAAGACCCTTCTGGTAGCCGGTGCCGCCGGCGGCATGGCGGCGATTTTCGCGGCCCCGCTGGCGTCCGTGCTCCTGGCGGTGGAGCTGCTCCTTTTCGAGTGGAAGCCGCGGAGTTTCATCCCTGTCGCCGCGGCCAGCGCGATGGCCGCGGCACTCCGGGTCCCGTTGCTCGGATCCGGACCCATCTTTGCGGTTCCCCTGCACGCCGCTCTGCCCTGGCGCGAGTTGGCTCTCTCTCTCCCGCTGGGGATCGTCGCCGGCTTCTGCTCCGGTGGTGTGACCTGGCTGGTGTACACCTGCGAAGATCTGTTCGAGCGTCTCCCATTCGACAAGATGTGGTGGCCGGTGATCGGAGGCGCCGTCGTGGGACTCGGCGGGCTGCTTCAGCCGCGAGTTCTGGGTGTCGGATATGACACCATTGCCGACCTGCTGCGGGGGCAGCTTGCCGGCACGCTCCCTCTGGTCCTGCTGGTCATCAAGGCGATCATCTGGGCCGTAGCGCTCGGCTCGGGAACCTCGGGCGGAGTGCTCGCGCCGCTCCTCATCATGGGCGGCGCGGTGGGCAGCGTGGAGGCCCATCTGATCCGGCCCGACGAGACCGGGCTCTGGGCCATGATGAGCATGGCGGCGATGATGGGTGGCACCATGCGGTCACCGCTCACTGCCGTCGCGTTCATGCTGGAGCTGACCGGCGATTTGGCAGTGCTGCCGGCGCTGCTGATCGCCTGCGCGGCGGCTCACGCGGTTACCGTCCTCTACATGCGGCGGTCCATCCTGACGGAAAAAGTGGCGCGCCGGGGTTATCACGTGACTCGCGAGTACAGCGTGAGTCCGCTGTCGCGGATGCGGGTGGAGAACGTGATGGAGCGGAACGTCGCCACGCTGCCGGCCGACACGCCGCTGGTCTCGCTGGAAAGGCGTCTGGCCGAGGGAGACCCCGCGCTGGGCCACCGGTATGCCTGGCCAATCGCGGAGCGGAACGGTGCCTTGGCCGGTCTGGTGACGAGGGGTGATCTCGCCCGGGCGCGCACGCGCCCGGATGCGGCGGAGATCACGGTACTCCAGGCAGGATCTTCCCGGCTCATCGTGGCCTACCCTGACGAGCTCCTCGAGGAAGCGATCGCGAGGATGGCTCGCGAAGGTATCGGACGACTGCTGGTGGTGGACCGAGACCAGCCCAGCCGGTTGCTCGGCTACCTGGGCAGGACCGGGATCGCGGACGCCTGGCGTGAGCTGCTGGAAGAGGAGGAAGTGCGTGAAGCCGGCTGGATCACCAGCAGGTTCCGGCTGCTCCGAAGGAATGTGCGGCGAGTGCTGGAGAAGGGGTGAAAGGCGACGCACCTCGAGCTGGAATCCTCCCAGTGATATCAGTCACCGATTCTATCAGCCATTCAATCGAGTCTTCGCCTGCAGTGCGAAGCACCCTCGATTCGGTGGCCCATCCTCAAGGAGGAAGGGAACTGTGCAGCACATAGATCGGGAATTGGGAGAAACAGGGGATGTTGTCGTTTGGTCTGGTTCTGGGGAGCGGTGTCGTGTTACTTGTGGGTGCCTACTTTATCGCTCGGATAGCAAAATGAAGGTGTTCGTCTAAGCCGCTCACCGAGCTGGTGGGCGGCTTCGTCCCTCTTCGCCGCCAACGCCGCTGTGGGGTTCCGCGGCAAGGCTCGGGTGTCGCGGCGATGGGGCGTAGCCTTCCTACCGCGGCACAATTTTCACATAGGTCACTTCGAACTGTCCGGTACACCCCTGTGCAGCCCAGATATCCTGCGCAGTGTATCCCCAGGACCCCTGGCGGCACCGACCGTTGCTGGTGTCGCGCAGCAAACGCACACTCGCCACTTTACCAAACGCGTTGCATGTCACCCGCGATCCGGCCGGATCGCCACAGGCTATGAGTCGCGTGGCCGGTGACGGCGTGGCCGTGGTAGCCCCGTATGTCACCTCGAACTCACCCCGGCACGCGCGACTGGTCCATATGAAAGAATCGGTGCTGCCCCAGCTTTGACCCTCCCGGCAGTTCCTGCCGCTCATGTCCTTCACCAACCGGACCGAGGTCGCGTGACCACCAGTCTTGCACGTCACCTGTTGCGGCGTGGGAAAGACTCCGCAGGTGATGCGCCGAGTCTGGACGGCTGAGGGTGGCTGCGCTCCTCCGCCGTTACTGCCTCTGTAGCTGACCTCGAACGTGCCGCGGCATCCGCTGTTGGTCCAGATAAAGGAGTCGGTGAAATCCCAGTTCTGGCCCTGGCTGCAGCGGCCTCCACTCTGATCCTGGAGCAGCCGAACCGAGGTCGCGAAGCCTTGCGTCTCGCAGGTCACTCGCTGGTAGGTAAAGACGCCGCAGCTGACCTGGCGGGTGCCGACATTCCCGGATGGCAACGGCTGCGCCGGGCCGGTGCCGCGATAGGTGACGTCGAACTCGGCTCGGCAGCCGCTGTTGGTCCAGATGAACGACTCGGTGTGTCCCCAATTCTCCCCTTCCTGGCAACGGCCGGCGCTGAGGTCACGCGCCAGGTGTACGACCGTAGCAGCGCCGCTGGTCCGGCAGGTCACCTGGCTTCCAGTAGTGTTACCGCAGGTGATGCGTCTGGTCGTGCCGGTTCCGCTGCCGGCGTTTCCCTCCACCTGGAACTCGCCCCGACATCCCCGGTCAACCCAGATAGCGTTCTGGCCGGTGCCCCAGGTGCTCCCCTGGATGCACTTGGCGGTGCTCAGCTGGCGGACGAGGGTGACACCGTTGCTGACGTCCGCAGGGCACTCGGTTCTGCTACCAGTGCCGGCACAGGTGACCCGCTCGCCCGCATTGGCGTACGGATCACCTGAAGCGAAGACGCCGCGACAGCCATCGATGACCCAGATCGCTCGTCGGTCGTAGCCCCAGCTCTTGCCCTGAATGCAGGCTTTCTGGGAGACCTGCTGTACCAGCCGTGCTCCCCGCCACGACCCGCGCGCGGGACAGCGGACATAAGGACCGTTGCTCTCGCAGCGGACTGAGCCCTCCGCTGGCAGCTGCTGGGAGGCTACCGGTGGCACCAGGGCGAGAGTCACGAGACAGAGAGCCGGCACAGAGAATCGTACGCGGTCGCGCAAGGTCGGCATGAGGACTCCTCGAACTGATGAGCGACGTAAAGATTTCGCGCCGGAGCACGAATGAGGTGACGAGATACGGCAAGGACTGCGAATCGTCAGCACCACGATGATCGTGCCAAAATTCTGTCAGTCATGAACGGGCGTCAAGCTTTTGGAGACGACCGTGAAAGGTCCTACCGCCGCTCGACCCGAGCAGCCACCGCCCGAATATTGAATGTGACCTTGTCTGCCACCTTCACCGTGCCACCCGGACCACCACTGAACGGCTTGATGCCGAAATCCGTCTGCTTGATGGCAAAGGTCGAGGCGGCTTCGAGGGTATCGACTCCGATCCGAGCGGTGACATCGATCGGCAGTTCCCGCGTCTGCCCCACCAGCGTCATCGCTGCGACGATGTGGAAACCGTCCGGGGTGGGCACGACCTGCCGAGATACCAACCGGATCTCATGGAATTCCGCCGTCCGAAGCGTCTGGGTTCGCATTGCCTCGGTGACCTTCCGAATCTCCGCCGGGTCGGGCGGGGTCAGGACCTCAAGACTGTTGGTGAGCACCGTGATGGACAGGTGAGAGCGCGAGGGTTTCTGCGGGTAGTACACCACCTCGCCCTGGAATTGGTTGGCCCGGATCACGTGGGTGTGGCCGGCGAAGCCGAACAGGCCGGCCTTTCCGGTCTTTACCTGCAGACGGCTGCCGGGGATCAGCCGGTAGACGACCGAGTCCTGCGATCTCACCTGCGGGTCCACTCCTGACAACTTTGGCAGGGAATCTGAGTCCTCAGTATCCGATGGTGCGGCTGAGGCCGCGGGCTGGGGATGGAAAGGATCGGATTGCTGGGCGCGAGCGGACCGCGTGGTCAGCATCAGAACTAGCGCCAGAAGGAGAACACACAGCCGCTGCCGCATCGTCGCACTCCCAGGCGAGTCAGGATCTCGAGACCCGGAATCTCGCCCAGCTCCTGGTACAGTGGCGGGAATTCCTGAGGGTCGATCGGCCTCCCCGGGTACCAGCTTCAGAAAAGCGGTTGCCTTCGGAGGAGATGAGATCTTGCCAGGACGGCTTCAGATCGGGCAAGAAGGACGGCCACATCATCCCGGTAGATGCGTGAGAGCCCCCGCAACGCCCAGCTTCGCTCTCGGAGTGGCATGCACCAATTTCGAACCGCCAGCACTCCTGGGGAGCAATGGACCACCGTGACGTGAGGAGAGATCTGACAGGCCATCAGTTAAGAAGGTCCAATTCATCCAGACACGCAGCAACAGCTACCAGTGAAGTAAGGCTGGGCTCCGCCCTAAAGTTGTAGGCAGCATCTCGCAGACCAGGTACAGCCGCGCTTCTGCTGTGACGCCGGTAGCGCCGGTACGACAACCCCATCTCTCGAAACACCCGCTGAAGCGACTGGAGCTCACGCATCTCCTCCACATTCTGCGAACCTGGAGCCGGAAGAGTCAGGCGCTGGCGCTTGGACTTTGGCCGGGTTGCATTCCCCCGCCGGTCCACTACGACTCGAGCATTTTCGACCAACGCCTGTACCCTGGCGGTGAGAGTCTCGCGCGATTGGGCCGGGCCGTGACGAGGCCCGGCGCTGCCAGATGTCTGCTCAGTCATGGAAATCCTTTTCGTTGAGTGTATCTCGGTCGGCAAACTAGGTCCTCGTGATGGGCCGGCGCCGAAGCAAAGCAGACCCGAGCGCTTGCGCGCTCGGGCCCACCCTCATCGGCTGAACGTTCCGATCCGACTACAGCGTGGGTGGTGCAAGGTTGCCGCAGGCCACGGTCATTGCATCGTTGGCTACCGACGCCCGGACGACCACGAAATAGCTGCCCGCAGTCGGGGTTACCAAGGGAAGGTTGGCAATTGCGGTTGCGTGACCGTTGCCGCCGACTTTCGCATCGGGATAAGCCGCCGCTGAGCCGACCACGCCATCATCGGCCCCACACTGCCCTCGGTGCAA
Organism: uncultured Gemmatimonadales bacterium; assembly: GCA_963751925.1. Lineage (GTDB taxonomy): Bacteria > Gemmatimonadota > Gemmatimonadetes > Gemmatimonadales > GWC2-71-9 > CAVVWJ01. Next base: position 392,987 of record CAVVWJ010000001.1, read on the forward strand.
CTGCCAAGGATGCAGTCCGCCAGGGGTGGCGTTGGCGAGATCGAGTGAGACGGTGGTGTTGCCACCCTTTGCTCCGGGAGCCATGGACGCCGAACCGTTCATCTGCACCGCCCCGGCGAGCTCCGCTGGGGTTGCCAGGTTGGCATGCCAGCGAGAGTTCAGGTTTTCATCCTTGGTGCTGACCTCGACCGCCGAGTCGTGACGGAAGGGGTTACAGGCGGCCAGGGCAAAGACGGAGAGTGCGGCTGCAACGAGGTGACGATGGTACATGTGCCCTCCAGGGGGCGGCGCGGCAAGAAGCCTGGTCCTGCATCGCGCACATCTTCGAGAGCCATGCGCTATTGACCAAGCGGATAATAGATATTACACTCTATTGGACAGAAGGTCAATAGCTACAAAGGAATCCCTATGCCAGGACAGAAAGCGGCCGAAGCCACACGCCGGGAGCAGATCCTGAAGGCAGCCTACCACGTCGCCTTGCATCGCGGCATCGACGGTCTGACGGTGAGAGCGGTAGCTGCGAGAGCCAAGCTCAGCCACGGCCTGGTCCTCTTCCACTTCAATCGGAAGGATCAGCTGGGGCTGGCTTTACTCGACCGGGTGCTGGCGACAACGCGTGTTAGCCGACATCGCGGAAAGTGTCCGGCCCATTGCGAATCCCGGGGAGCGGCTTCAGACGCTTTGCCGACTCGAGATGGCTCGCCTTCTGAAAGACCCGCGTCGGATCCGGTTGCTATTGGAGTACTGGGCACGCGGTGCCCACAACGCCGTCATTCGAGAGAAGATCAGTGCGGGGCTCGAGCGATACCGGTCCATCTTCCGGGAGATTGCCGCAGAGGCAGCTTCCGCCCGCGTCGGGGCTCTCGGCACGCCAGCGGGATTGGCCGCAGTGGCGGTGAGCCTGATCCTGGGCTTCCCGGTCCAGGCGATCATCGATCCCCATCACCTCGACGTCGAGGAGTATCTGTCATCAGTACAGCGCATCCTCGGCTACTTCGCGAAGGCGGCCTAGCTCCTGACGCAAATACAACGAATGACCTACGCGCCCTCACTCCCACGCATGAGCGCAAGCCTATGCTAGATGCCGCCCTGCTGGAACTCGGCTTTCGACCCCTCCTCGCTGCAGCCCCTGATGCCTCCATTGTGACCGACCCATCCGGATGCATCGTGGTTTTGAATGGGAAGGCAGAAGAGCTCTTTGGTTGGACCGAAGGCGAGTTGCTGGGTGAATCACTCAACCGACTCTTACCGCCCCGATTTCACCGAATGCTCGACGACCAGGCTCGGAGTGAGAGATCGGATGATCCCGCGGGAGTTCGTGTGAGCCTGTTCGGGATGAGAAGGGATGGCAGGGAGTTCCCCGTCGAGATCAGCCGGAGTGTCCTGGGATCGGCCCCGGACGCATTGTCACTGATCACACTGCGTGACTTGACGGAGTGGCGGCGTACACAGGAGATCCTGTTCCGGGAGAAGGAACAGGCAGTGACCACCCTGGAGTCCATCGGGGATGCTGTGTTGGCCACTGACCTCACGGGAGTAATCACCTATTTGAATCCGGTGGCGGAGCGCCTCACCGGCTGGCGCACCTCAGAGGCCCTGGGGCTGCCGGCGAGTACCATCCTGACGTTCATCTCGGACAGAACCCGAGAGCCGGTGGAGAGCACGGTTACGCGTTGCCTCGATGAGGGACGACCGGTGGATCTTCAGGAAGGTGTACTGCTGCTGCGGAGAGATGGGACGGAAGTGGCGGTCGGGGATTCGGCGGCTCCCATTCGAGACCGGAATGGGGTGGCGACTGGCGTGGTGCTGGTTTTTCATGACGTCACCGAAAACCGGCGGGTTTCGCGAAAGCTGTCACATGAGGCCGCTCACGATTCTCTCACCGGGCTGGTCAATCGGAAGGAGTTCGAGCGCCGGCTGATGCGGGTCGTGGCCGAGGTGGCAGATGGGGATAACTCCGGAGCACGCACTCTGCTACCTCGATCTCGATCGATTCAAGGTGGTCAACGATAGCTGCGGCCACGAGGCCGGCGACGAAGTGCTGCGCCTTATCGCCGTGCTGCTCCGTGGGCACATGCGAAAGCGTGATACACTGGCGCGCCTGGGCGGGGATGAATTCGGAGTTCTGCTCGAGAACTGTTCTTTGGAGGAGGCCGAAAACATCGCCAACGTCATTCTCCAGGCAATGGAGGGATTCGAATACAAAACTGGAGACCGGACCTTTTCGCTGGGGATCAGCATTGGCCTGGTTCCGATCACTCCCGCCGGCGGGCGGGCGGCTGCCTTGCTGCGTGCTGCCGATGCCTGCTGCTACACCGCCAAGCAGGACGGAGGCGGTCGGGTCCATGTCGAGCGACCGGTGGTGACGTCGGAGGCTCGCACGGAGCTGGAAAGTGGGCGAGAGAGCCGGGTGGTTCGCGCACTAAAGCAGGGACAGTTCCACCTGTATGCACAAGCAATCGTGGCCCTGGCGCCAGCAGGCATCTTCCGACCGCGCTGTGAGATCCTCCTTCGCCTGCCGGATGACCGCGGCAAACTGCAGCCGGCCGCGACGTTCCTCCCCCAGGCCGAGCGCTATAATCTCATGCCCGCCATCGACCAGTGGGTCGCACGGCGCACCATCGAATTGTTGGGCCGGTGGCGCCAGGATCACCGCGGATGCGAGCTGCCGCTCTGCTCCATCAATCTCAGCATCGCCTCATTGGGCGATAACACTCTGGTCCGCACGGTGCGCGACCAGTTAGCACTGCACCATCTCCCTCCCAATGCGCTCTGCTTCGAGATAGCCGAAGCGGCGGCTCTGGCCAACCTCGCTCATACAGTTCGCTTCATTTCCGACATGCGCACCATTGGTTGTGGCGTGGCCCTGGATGATTTCGGCAACGGCGTGCACTCCTTCGGCTATCTGAAAGCTCTCGCGGTGGACTTCCTCAAGATCGGTGGCCACTACGTCCGGGGCGTCGTGGACGACCCGGTCTACGGGGCGATAGTATCCGCCGTCAACGAAGTCGGCCGACTGATGGGTATCGCGACGATTGCTGAAGAAGTGGACAGCGAGCCAGTCCTGGACCGGCTCCGGACACTTGGGATCGGCTACGCGCAAGGCCATGCTATTGCGCGGCCGGAGCCGTTGGCCGATGCAGAGGGTGAGGTGGCTCTTCCCTGCGTACCGGCAGTGATGTAGACCCTGCGTCCCGGTAGTTAGAAGGCCGTGGACGGCCGAGCACTGCAGCAGGGTCCGTAGCTCAGTTGGATAGACCGCTTGCTTCCGGAGCAAGAGGTCGCGTGTTCACGCACCCACGGCACCCGGTGCCGGGCCCTTCAGCTGATCGTTCTGCGCGGCGTTGCGGAAACCTCCCCGGCCTGCGACTTTTCTCCTCCCATATCAGGGTCCGTAGCTCAGTTGGATAGAGCGCTTGCCTCCGGAGCAAGAGGTCGCGCGTTCACGCACCCACTACGTGGGTACCCGGCGCCGGGCCCTTCGGCTGATCGTTCTGCGCGGCGTTGCGGAAACCTCCCCGGCCTGCGACTTTTCTCCTCCCATATCAGGGTCCGTAGCTCAGTTGGATAGAGCGCTTGCCTCCGGAGCAAGAGGTCGCGCGTTCGAGTCGCGCCGGGCCCACTCTCCAGTTTGCCAGAAGTCGCGCCGGGCCCATTCCGGGAACACCGCGCCCTCCAGTCACTTTGAGACTAGGGGGCGCTCGCGTTGCACCCTACCCTCCCCTTACGCGCTGCCGTCCCACAGGTAGGTTAACCCCACTCCGTCTCATAGCGTTTGGGTAGCCACTGGGAGGTTCCATGCGATCCGCCATGCTCGTGTGCTTCCTGTCCGTTGTAACCGCGTGCTCCAAGGCCGACACTCATGGCTCAGCCGGAGCGGAAACGGGAATGGGTGCGGAGGGCAAGCCGGCGATCTCTCTTTCCACCGTCGCGGGCAAGTGGTCGACCCGCGCCATCGATGAGAAGGGAGCCCTGATGGGAACCGCCGACCTGTTGGCGACGGACAACACCTCGGGCTGGACTCTCACCTTTCCAAACCGGAAGCCGATTCCGATGCGGGTCGTCTCGGTGTCGGGCGACAGCATCACTACCGAGATGTCGTACGAGACCTCCGACCACAAGGGAACCCAAATCCAGAACCGGGCAGTGAACCGGTTTCATGGAAACACCATGACAGGCACGCTCGAAGCCCACGTGGTGACTGCGGGCCGCGACTCACTGATCCACGCCCGGCTCGAGGGAACCCGCGAGCCATAGAGTCGACGTCCTGGTGGCGAAGGCACTCCCACACATCGGAGGTGATCCATGCACTGCCAAGCTGTCCGTCTATTCGTCCCAGCCCTCCTGATCGCCGTTCCCTGCACCGCCCAGCAGGCGGCTCGGCCCTACACCGAGGGGACGGTCACCGATGTTCAATACATCCGGGTCAAGCCAGGCCGTCTCGATGACTACATGGCATTCCTGGCGGGTCCGTACAAGCAGCTGATGGAGGCACAGAAGAAGGCGGGAGTGATCACCGACTGGGGAATCTTTCGCTCCGACAACCGGGACGAGGACGACTGGAACATCGCGTTGACGACGACTTATAAGAACATGGCTGCACTCGACAATCTCCGCGACCGGACGGATCCGATCGACGCGCAGGTGTACGGATCCTCCGTCAAATCGAACAATGCGATGGTGAAGCGCTCCGAGATGCGTGAGATCGTAGGCAACCGCCTGCTGCGACAACTGATCGTCAAGTAATCAATAGTTCATTTTGAGAGGACCTATGCGAGCCCGGTTCATCGTCCTGGCAGGCCTGGTTGTCGGCTGTAACTCTTCCGGCACACCCGGGAGTACCGGCACTCCCGGCGAACACGGATCAGGGGCAGCGGTGGACCGTCAGAAGGAAGAGCAAGCGATCCGTGAACTCGAGACCAGCTGGCGGAAGAGCCTGAGCGCCGGCGACACAGCCGCCATTGCGACCTACTACGCCGAGGACGCGATCTACTCGCCCCAGGGATCTCCGGCCTACCGTGGGCGGGACTCAGTGAGCGGGCGCTGGACGCGGGAGTTCCTGATACCAGGATTCCGGCTGGAGCGCACCCCCGTCCGCATCGACATCGCCGAGTCGGGAGATCTCGCCAACGAGGTCGGGACCTACGCGGTACACTTTCAGGATCACAACCGGGTAAGAACCGGCGGTGGGAGTTACATGACCGCGTGGAGGAAGACGAACGGGGCCTGGAAAATTGCGTCCTACATGTGGAACCGCGATGAGCCGGAGAGCTCGGCGATGGGCTCGCGGAAGTAGATCGCGGCCTGAGCTCATAGCGCTGTGCGCTGAGGCGGCGAGCGACTACAGGCCCAGTGCGCTCAACCCCGGGTGGCCGTCCGGCCGCCGGCCGAGAGGCCAGTGGTACTTCCGATCTGCCTCCCCGATGGGGAGGTCGTTGATCGAGGCATGGCGGACCTGCATCAACCCGCTCTCATCGAACTCCCAGTTCTCGTTGCCGTATGAGCGGAACCAGTGGCCGGAGTCGTCATGCCATTCGTAGGCGAAGCGCACCGCGATGCGGTTTCCTCCGAAGGCCCAGAGCTCCTTGATGAGCCGGTAGTCGAGCTCTCGGTTCCACTTGCGGCCCAGAAACGCGATAATCTCTGCCCTACCATTGATAAACTCGGCCCGGTTTCTCCAGCGTGAATCCGGGGTGTACGCCAGTGCCACTCGCTCAGGATCCCGAGAGTTCCACCCGTCCTCGGCCAGACGAACCTTCTGCTCAGCCGTTTCGCGGGTGAACGGAGGGACCAGGGGGCGAGGGGGAAGAGAGTTAGTAGTCAGAGGGAGTCTAGGGTCTAGAGTCTAGGGTCGAGAGTGGGAGTCGAGAGTGGGAGTCGGGAGTCGGGAGTCGGGAGTCGGGAGTTTAGTCTAGTAAGTCCCAGTTCCAAACCTCTGCCCTTTTACCGTTAACTGTTAACCGTTCACCTTCGACCCTAGACCCTAGACCCTAGACCCTCGACCTGTCAAATGTCCTCAATCAGCACCTTCGACATCTTCAAGATCGGGGTTGGCCCCTCCAGCTCCCACACCCTCGGGCCATGGCGGGCCGCTCAGCGCGCGGTGCAGCGATGGCAGGAGCGGGGTGTCTTCGACTCCATCGTGGAAGTCCAGGTAGAGCTGTACGGTTCGCTGGCGAAGACCGGCAGAGGACACATGACTGACATGGCGGTCATGCTCGGTCTATCGAACGTGGACCCCGTGAACTGTGATACGACAGCCATTCCCGCGAGCATCGAGGCGATCCGCCGAACCCGGACGATCTCACTCGGTGGCGAACGCCCGGTTCGCTTCGATCCAGCCGCTCATTGTCGCTTCAACTCTCGGGTCAGCCTGCCCCAGCATCCTAACGGGCTGACCTTCACCGCCGTCCTGCAGGACGGCTCCGCTCTGCCCGAAACTTACTTCTCCGTTGGCGGCGGCTTTATCGTCGAGGCGGGCGAGGCCAACGAAGGAAAGCCCTCGATCACGCTTCCCTTCCCGATCGAATCGGCCAGGGATCTGCTCGGCTACTGCAAGGCACACGGGCTCAGCGTGCCACAGGTCGTGTGGCGAAATGAGCTGGTCTGGCGTACACCAGAGGAGATCCACCAGGGCCTCGAAGCAATCTGGAAGACGATGAAGGATTGCGTCTTCCGGGGCTGTCACACTCGCGGCATCCTGCCGGGCGGCCTGGGAGTAGTGCGGCGCGCTGCCGGGCTCAGCAGCGGAATGCTGGGCGAGAAGCGCTGGGCCAACGTCGATGCCTGGATCCACGCGATCACGGACAGTCAACCGGCATTTCAGCAGACGCTCACCTGGGTGAGCTGCTTCGCGCTGGCCGTCAACGAGGAGAACGCCGGGTTTGGTCGGGTGGTCACCGCACCGACCAATGGGGCCGCCGGCGTGGTCCCGGCGGTGCTGCTCTATTACCTCTGCTTCTGTAAGGGGGACGAGAGCGGCATCGAACATTTTCTGCTCACCGCCGGCGAGATCGGTAGCATCATCAAGAAGGAGGCGACGATCTCCGCCGCCATGGGCGGATGTCAGGCTGAGATCGGAGTCTCGAGCGCGATGGCGGCGGCGGGACTGACCCAGTGCCTCGGCGGGTCCGCCGCGCAGGTCGCCATGGCGGCTGAGATCGCCCTGGAGCACCACCTCGGATTGACCTGCGATCCAGTGGCGGGCCTGGTCCAGATCCCGTGCATCGAGCGAAATACCATGGGAGCCGTCAAGGCGATCACCGCGTCCACCCTCGCGCTGGCAAGCGAGCCGGCCGATGCGAAGATCGCGCTCGATACCGTCATCAGCACGATGTGGCAGACGGCCCAGGACATGAACGTCAAGTACAAAGAGACGGCGGAGGGCGGTCTGGCACTCCAGATTGCCGTGAACGTGCCGGAGTGCTAATCACCTCTCCATCTTCTCCGCTTTCCCCTCAAACCGCCTGAGCCGGAAGAAGTCGATGTCGTGTCGAGACCGCCCGTCCAGCGCCAGCTCGGCCATCACTTCCCCCACCACGCTGCAGAACTTGTAGCCGTGGCCGGAGAATCCTGCTGCCAGCGTGACCTCTGGATGGGCCGGGTGGTGATCCAGGATGAAGTGGTGGTCGGGGCTGTTAGTGAATAAGCACGTCTTGAGCATCAGGGTCGCCCCGGCACCATCCGGGAAATATCGCCGCGCGAAGGTTCGCAGCAGCTCCTCGTCCTCGGGCTGGGGCTCGCGCTGCATCGTGTCGGGATCGACCTGCTCCCCGCGATGATGGTACTTGCCGAACTTGAAGCCTGGAACGAGAAAAGTGGGGAAGCCATAGTAGCGGCCCTCCTCCACCTCCAGGTTGAAGACGGGAAAGGCGCCGAGCTGGAAGTATGCAGGTCGGGCGGGCTGAAGCCACGCCAGCACCTGCCGCTCGGGGACGGCGAGGCCGGCCAACTCGGGAACTAGCGTGGAGGCCCAGGGCCCGGCGCAGATGATGAGCCGTCCGGCCTCATAGCGACCACGTTCCGTTCTGACCCATGCCCGCCCACCTCCCGCACCCCACTCCAGCACCGGCTCACAGGAACGAACCTCTGCGCCTCGGGCCTGCGCCTGTTCGACATGCGCGGTGTCGCAGCGCTCGGGGAGCAGGAACCCGCCATCCGGCTGGTAGAGACAGCGGATCTCTCTGGGCAGCCGGTACCCGGGATAACGCCGATGCAGCTCGAAGCCGTCCATCACTTCGTGCGCCAAACCATGGAGCTCGCTCGACCTGAGCGCGCCCTGAAAGATTGCGCCGCTCTCTGGCCCCGCGTCGACGCTGCCCGTGATGTGGAGGAGCCGCTCGCCCGCGAGACCTTCCAACTCGCGCCACAACTCGTACGCGCGTCGCAGGAGGGTTACATAGGTCGGATGTTCCCAATAGGCGAGTCGAATGATTCGGGTGAGCCCATGAGACGAGCCATACTCGTGGACCAGGTCGAAGCGCTCGAGCCCGAGCACCCGCATGCCACGGCGCGCCAGATGAAACAGCGTTGCGCTGCCCATTCCTCCGAGACCCAGCACGATCGCATCGTACGCCGGCAGAGACCCTCCTGGCTGTCTACTTCGGTAGAATATGGCTCGACTCCGGTGCGGGAGCATCGCTCACACTCATGAACGTCATCTTGACGCTGGCTCCGGGTGACGCCACCATGTCTTTGGCCATCCGACCATACAGTGTGGCAAGCCGGACCCTTTCTGCCGCCCAGTCATCGGGCTATCTGGGAGACCCGATAGCACTCCGCCACGTTCTCGAGCTCCTGGGCGTCGCTGTCTTCGCGATCAGCGGCGCTCTCGCCGCGGGCCGGAAAAGCCTGGACTGGCTCGGCGTCGCCGTTATCGCCGTGGTGACCGCGATCGGCGGCGGCACGGTGCGGGATATCCTGCTCGACCGGCGTCCCATCTTCTGGATCGCGGATCCGCAGATCCTCATGGTCTGCCTGGCAGCCACCGCACTCACGCTGGTCTACGTGAAGCTCCGGATTCCGGCCTTCCGCGCCTTGTTCGTGGCTGATGCACTGGGGCTTGCCTTCTTCACCATCGGTGGCGTTCAGATCGCGGAGCAGTCCGGAGTCACCGGGTTGCTTGCGCTCCTCATGGGGTTGATCACCGGCGTGGTCGGTGGAGTCGCCCGGGACGTGCTGCTGGCTGAGATCCCCCTGATTCTTCGACGGGGACAGCTCTATGCCAGCGCAGCGATCGTGGGCGCGGCGTTGTACCTCCTGCTGCAGCGCGCGGGCACGTCTCGCGACGCGGCAGCGCTCGCCGGCATGGCCACCATAGCTCTGGTGCGCTTCGCTGCGATTATCTGGCGATTGGAGCTGCCGGTGCTCACGGTAGAAGACCAGTTTCAGGACTCGGAGACGAGGCAAAGCTCTTGACACGCGGTTATTCGGCCTGTATCCCCGAGTAGTCCCTACATTGTCGCTCGTTGGTTCACGCCAGACGTCGGAAGGAGGCCGAATGCCTATCCTCGCGATCAACCACGTATGGCGCTGCGTGGCCGGCATACTTGCCACCCTGGGGTGTGTCTCAGCTCTTGCTGCCGAGCCTGCTGCGGCACAGGCTCCCGATGGCGAGTGGACGATGCCGGGCAAGGACTACTCCTCCACCCGCTACAGCAAGCTCACCGAGATCACGGCTGCGAACGCGACGCGTTTGCGTCCAGTGTGGACTTTCTCCACCGGAGTCCTGGCGGGTCACCAGGGGCAGCCGCTCGTGGTGAAGAACACGATGTATGTGGTGACACCGTGGCCCAATGTGCTCTACGCCTTCGACCTCACCCAGGAAGGCTATCCGCTCAAATGGAAGTACCGCCCCGACGTGAGCCCAAACGCGATCGGCGAGTCCTGCTGTGACGTCATCAACCGTGGCGCCTTCTACGCCGACGGAAAGATCGTCTACAACCTGCTCGACGGACACACGGTCGCCGTTGATGCCGAGTCGGGGAAGGAGCTATGGAAGACCCAGATCGCCGACCTCAAAGAAGGCGAGACCACCCCGATGGCTCCGTTCGTGGTGAAAGACCGGGTCATCGTCGGCGCGTCCGGCGGCGAATTCGGGATCTACGGCTTTGTGAAGGGACTCGACCTCAAGACCGGAAAGATCGTCTGGACCGGACGGAACATCGGACCTGACGCCGAGATTCTCGCCAAGGCCGGGACGTTCAAGCCGTTCTACGACAAAGGCAACGAGCTCGCGAAGACGAGCTGGCCCGATACCGCCTACAAGATCGGCGGCGCGCCGGTCTGGGGTTGGATGTCCTACGACCCGCAGCTCGATCTGGTTTACTACGGAGTCGGCAATCCCTCGCCCTACAACTCGGAACAACGAATGGGCGACAACAAGTGGAGCGCAAGCGTCCTTGCGCGCCATCCATCCGATGGATCGCTGGCGTGGGCATACCAGTTCACTCCTCACGACAACTGGGATTACGACGCCGTGGCCACCATGATCCTGGCGGACGTCAACATCGGGGGTCGAACCCGGAAAGCGTTGGTCACTTTCAATAAGAATGGCTTCCAGTACACCCTGGACCGCGCCACCGGTGAGGTCCTTGCCGCGCCTTCCTATGTACAGGTGACCTGGGCCAAGAGCATCGATCTCAAGACCGGCCGCCCCGTCCTGGACTCTACCAAGCAGACCGGCGCGTCCAAGGGCAACGTGAAGGGCGTGTGTCCCAGTCTCGAAGGTGGAGTGAGCCCGTCATCACCGGCAGCGTACTCGCCGCGGACGGGCCTCTTCTACACCTCGACCAACAACATGTGCATGGACTATGCGGCGGTCCCCGCCCAGCACTTCCGGGGAACACCGTTCATCGGCGCAGGCACACCCTACTATGCCGGTCCCGGTGGAAACCTCGGCGCCTTCATGGCCTGGGATGCGAGTACTGGGAAAAAGGTCTGGGAAGACAAGGAGCACTTCCCCAACTGGAGTGGTGCCCTGGTCACCGCCGGCGATGTGGCGTTCTATGGCACGCTCGACGGCTGGTTCAAGGCTGTGGACGCGAAGACCGGGAAGCTCCTGTCCAAGTTCAAGGTCGGCTCGGGAGTCGTAGGCAACCCGATCAGCTACCGCGGGCCTGATGGCAAGCAGTATGTCGCGGTCTACGCGGGCATCGGTGGGGACTGGTTCCTGCTCGCGGGAGACGTCCGCTCGGACGACCCCGCGGACGTGCGCCCGCCCTCTGATCCCTACAAAGACATTGGGCGGCATACCAGTCAGGGCGGCATCGTCTGGATCTTCGGTCTCTAAGGGAGAGGAAGAAACCATGCCAACCACCAGACGCGTTATCGCGTTGATCGCGGCCGCCGTCGTCAGCACTTCCGGGTGCAAGTCGAAAGGTGATGCCAACAGCCAGGCGGGGGGCGGAGGCTTCGTACCCCAGGACCGGATCCCTGCCGGCGGTGTGGTTCCGGCCGCTAACGCACTCAGTGCCGCGCGGCCGGCCAAGCTCAATCCTGAGGCCGGCGGCAATCTGTTCAGCGCAATGAATTGCGACGGCTGCCATGGCGGCGGCGCCGTGGGTTGGGTTGGGCCCAGCCTGGTCGATGGCCGCTGGCGCTACGGGGGAGCGGACGAGCAGATCTTCAGCTCGATCTATTACGGGCGGCCGAAGGGAATGCCGGCATACGGCGGAGTCATTGGTACCGACGGAGTGTGGATGCTGGTGTCCTACATAAAGGCGCAAGCGGTTCCACCCGTCGTGCCCACGACTTCGTGGCTGCCCGGCGGCAATGCCACGAACCCGCCGCCTGGGGGCGTCAAGGAAGGCGATGAGCCGAAAGGCGCCGAGCCGGCTGCGGCCCCGGCAGCCGAGCCGAAAGCGGAGGCCTCGGTGGCGCCGGACCAGATGCCGGCGAAGTACGGCTGCACCGCGTGTCACGCGGTGGATCACAAGGTGGTCGGGCCGGCGTTTAAGGACGTCGCGGCCAAGTACAAGGGCCAGGACGTGGAGGAGAAGCTCGCCCAGAAAGTGAGGAACGGCGGGGCCGGGGTCTGGGGGCAGGTTCCCATGACTCCCAACCCCCAGGTGCCAGACCCGGACCTGCACGCCGTGGTGAAATACATCCTGTCGCTCAAGTAGCGGCGCCCGAGGCTCGAAAGACGAAGGCTTCGTATTCTATGGGGAGGTTTCCTATGCGCACGATCTGGCGGGTGTCGCTGGCGTTGGTGCTGCTGTTCTTGGGGGTGCTGGTCGGCGCGTTGGTCCGCTCGGAGCCGGCGTCGCTGGCCGCGAGCGCCCCCGTCGCCCCGACGGATCTGATGGGCGAGTGGCGCGCCCAGCTTCAATTCAGCAGTGGAGCGTTCGCTACGGTTAAAGACCTGGAGTTCATGTACGTCTTCAACCAGGGCGGCACCATGACCGAGTCATCGAACTACGACGCCTCGCCACCGGTGCCACCGGCCTACGGGATATGGCGGAAAGTTGGGGGAAGAGAGTTCGAGGCCAAGTACGAGTTCTACGTCACCAAGGCACCGGCGGCATTCGACGAGATCAGCAAAGGTGGGGGCTGGGGTCCTGCGGGCCGCGGAGTCTTCGTCGAACGGATCACCCTCTCCGCCGACGGGAAGTCGTTCACCTCCAAGATCAAGTACGACCAGTTCGACACCGCGGGGAAGCCGGCTGAGGGCGGCGGTGAGGCCACCGGGAAGGGCGTGAAGCTCGAGTTCTGAGGCATTTCTTCCCAGGGCGACAATAGACGAGGCCCCGCCTTCACACAGAAGCGGGGCCTCATCGTTTCGAGCGGCTGGTCCTCGCGCTTATTGCCGGCAGGAGGTCTTCGTGTGGTTCTTCGCCTGCGTCGCAAGCGTAGCAAGGGCGCTCTTCACGTCGCTCCGTGAGTAGTACGCAGAAGAGTACTTCCACATGGCAAAGCCGCAGGCGTAGGACTGTGCCAGCATCGCGGTGCCGTAGGTTCTGAGCTCGCTGGCACTCATCGCCCACTTAGTCCCGTACGTTCCCTTTATCCCACTAGTCCCATTTCCGCCGTCCAGGACGTTAAGACCCACGATCAGACCGAGGTGCTTGGTCTTTGCGGCGGTCACCTGCTTCCCGACCCAGCTCGAAGGGCTGCTCCCATCGGTCGAGATGTATTGCGACCACGCGGCGTCAAGATAGACGTAGGTGATGGTGGACCCTGCCAGCCAGCGAGGGTTAGCCCTGATGAACGTCGTCATCTTGGGCCAGAGCAGTTTGCTGTACTTGGCCATCGCCTCCACGGTTGCTTGTGGGACCACGTGTCCGGCCCACTTGCTGGCCAAATCAGGTTCATCCAGCAGGTAATGTCCCAGAATCGTTCCGTCGGTAATGTAGGAGTTGATGTTCACCGACTTGAAGCGATCCACCATTGACTTCCACTTGGACAGACTGAACGTCCCATCCGCGTTCTTGGAATACTTGTCGTTGCCATGCATCGAGATGACGAGGCGGGCGCCTTTAGCTCGAGCTCCCGCGAGCAGGGACAGCAGCGTGGCAGGGTCAGTGGCACGAACGGCTCCGGTGTGCACCGATCCGAGCAGCGCGTTGTCCATATCGAACGAAGCAAACGCGATCCCCGGCGCTGTTGCACCAGTATAGAGGTCCGGTGTTGCAACAGTCGTCGGGATCTCTGTGGGCGGGCTCAAGCGCTCGGCGCTATCGCACCCCGAAAAGCAGATAACCAAGAGCGCCAGCGCCAGGTTTCGTACACCGTCATGGGGTGACTTCGAGATAGCGGGCATAACATTCCTCATACATATAGGAACCGAGCAGGTGTGCAGCCGGGCTGGCGGCATGCATTACCAAACTCAAATGTGCGCAGGGGGTCCGATCGGTGAATGGGAGCCCAGCGGAAGTCACGATGGGAGCCGGCGTTAACGATGTAATGCCGGAATGGCGACAGCAGACGCCCAGCACTCGGACGTCGTGACCGGCTACAGCTTGCTCAAAGGAAAGCGGTTTGTCAACCGAACGCGCTCTCCGCCACCCACCAGCGAGACGCCTTCGGCTCCCTGCCGTAATGCCGGCGTACTCGTCACACCTGCAGCGAAGTAGAGTTGAACGTCGTTCCCTGCCCCGGTTCGCTTTCCACATGGATGGGACCACCGTACTGATGTACCAGATCGATGGCCGGGGTACGGGCGAGAGTTGAGGTGACCGGGCCGGACGGCTCTGGCGGACAGCCGCTGCTGGGGTTAAACGTGAACGGAGCCCGTCCTTCCACTTTGCGCGGTGGATCTACTACTTGGTGCAACCTCCGAGATAGCAGCCATGTCCAAGGCGCTCCGGCCTCAGCCCGATTCAATCATCGCCGAGTACTACGACACGGTGCCGGAGGAGCATCGACTGGCCCAGAGCTGGTCTCTCCTGGAAGCGCTGCGCACCCGGGAACTGATCGAGCGCTATGCCCCCGTCGGACTCTACGGTCTGGAGGGCCCCGGGTGGATTCTCTCGGATGTACCAGCGCGGCTGGAAGACCCGCAGCGCCGGACCGATCTGCTTCGCGTGGCTCGGCTGCTCGAGTCGGAGCCGTTGATGCTCGGGATCAGCGCGCACCTTCTGGTGGTGGCTCGGCGGACATGAGCTTAGCCCAGGCGGCGGAACAACTCGCCCAGATCGGGCGACAGTGCTATTCCCGCGGGTGGGTGCTCGGAACCAGCGGCAACTTCAGTGCGGTGGTGAGTCGCGATCCCCTGCGTCTCGCCATCACCGCGAGCGGAGTCGACAAGGGCAACCTCTCCCCTGACCAGATTGTCGAGATCGACCAGGAGGGAAAGGTGCTGACGGGCTCGGGGCGGCCGTCGGCCGAGGCGAGTCTCCACCTGGCGATCGCCCGGGCTCGCGGGGCGGGCGCGGTGTTGCATACGCACTCCGTTTGGAGCACAATTCTTTCAGATGACGCGTCCGAGGACGGCCTGTCGATCGAAGGCTACGAGATGCTGAAAGGCCTGGAAGGCGTCGGCAGCCACGAGCACCGCGAGTGGCTGCCCATCATCGACAACACGCAGGACTGGGCTGCCGCGGTACCTCGAGTTGAGGCGCTGCTACAGCAGCATCCGAAGGCGCACGGGTTCCTGATCCGCCGGCACGGGCTCTACACCTGGGGCAGGGACCTGAGACAGGCAAACCGACACATGGAAATACTGGAGTTTCTGTTCGAAGCGATGGGACGAAAGCGAGGTATGACATGGCAAGCGTGAGAATTCCCGACCAGCAGCGCACCCTGACCGAGCAGGACGAGGTGACACGCTATCTGGCGACACTGGGCATCGACTACGAGCGCTGGCCCGCGGCCGAGCGTGTGCCCGAGCAGGCCTCCGCCGACGAAGTGCTGGCGGCGTACGCACCGGAGATCGAGCAGCTCAAGGCGCGCGGCGGTTACGTGACCGCCGACGTGATCGACGTGACCGCCGAGACGCCGGGGCTCGAGGCGATGCTGGCCCGGTTCAAGACGGAGCACTGGCACGACGAAGACGAAGTCCGCTTCATCGTTCGCGGGCGGGGACTCTTTCACGTCCACCCCAAGGACGAAGGCCCCATCATCGCGATCGAGGTAGAGCCGGGCGACTTGATCCGTGTGCCGCGGGGGACCTGGCACTGGTTCGATCTCTGCGGCGACCGCGAGATCCGCGCGATCCGTCTTTTCCAGGACAAGTCGGGCTGGACTCCGCACTATACCGAGAGCGGCGCTGACCAGGGATATCAGCCCCTCTGCATGGGTCCCACGTACATCCCACTCCGGACGGCATCGAGCTGACGCAGATCGGCGCCGTCCTCCTGGACATCGAGGGGACGACAACGCCCATCGAGTTCGTCCACACAACGCTGTTTGGTTTCGCGCGGGCCCGGCTGGAGGACTTTCTCCAGCATCGCTGGAACGATCCCGAGGTCCGCGCCGATGTGGCAAAACTCCAGATCGAGCACGCCGCCGAATCCGGGCAATCCTCGCTTCCGCCCTGGCGGAATGACGCCACCGCCGTCGTCGCCTACCTGTATTGGCTGATGGATCGCGACCGGAAGTCCACCGGGCTCAAGTCACTGCAAGGAAAGATCTGGGAGGAAGGGTATCGGGCAGGCGAGCTCAAGGGCGAGGTGTACCCCGACGTGCTTCCCGCCATCGAGCGGTGGCGCCGTCAGGGCATCGACATCGCAATCTTCTCCTCCGGCAGCATCCAGGCGCAGCAATCGCTGTTTGCGAATTCCACGGCCGGCGATCTGACGCGCTTCATTCGGGCCTACTTTGATACTACAACGGGGCCAAAGGTGGTGCCGGAGAGCTACCTCTGCATTGCGGCGGCGCTGGCCCGCGCGCCGGCGGACGTTCTGTTCGTCTCTGATGTTCCCGCGGAGCTCGATGCGGCCTCAGCGGCAGGGATGGGTACGGCGATCTGCGTCCGGAACCCGGGCTCCGCACCTGCCGCCAGCGCACACCCGATCATCCACGACTTCAATCAGCTTCCCGCCTAGACTGTCAAATCGCCGTCGAGGAATCGCCTCACGTTCTCGACGAACAGCTCCGGATACTGGAACAGCGAGCCGTGACCCGAATCGCGATAAAGAATCAGCTGCGCGTTGGGCAGCTGCTGCCACAGGGTGAACGAATTTACCGTCGGGATCATGATGTCGTGACTCCCGTTCACCACCAGCACCGGCTGCTCGACCGAGCCTAGCCGGGCCGCAACACTGGGCTCGGCCCTCCCCCACGCCCGAATCGCCGCGAGGTGCGCCCTGATCACGGGCTCGCCGGTGTCCGGCTCCCGCTCCTCCCGAGCACTCATCCGTTGAAGGTGGCGGACACCGGCCGACTGGCTCGTCCGTGTAGGCGTGAAGAAAAGATCGAGGAGCTGCGGCGCGCTGCCCGGGACCTTGATCGCCGCCGCCGTGACCTCGGGGTTGAACATATCCACGGCTCCGGGTGCGCCAGTTCCCGCCAGGATTGCCCGTCGAACGATCGACGGTCGCTCGAGTAGCACCTGCTGCGCCACCATTCCGCCGAGCGAGAAGCCGAAAAGGTCCACCTGAGTCAGCTCGAGCGCGAGGAGAAACGCGATCACGTCCCAGGACATTTCCGCGACGTTGTCCGGCGCAGCACCGCTCGAGCGGCCGATCCCACGGTTGTCCAGCAGGATGACTGGACGCTCCGCGGCCAGACCATCTACGATCCGGGGATCCCAATTGTCCATCGTCCCCCGGAAGCGCTGGAGGAAAACCAGGGGCACTCCGGATTGGGCGCCGAACCGGCGGTATGCCAGCCGCAGATCTCCTACGCTGACGACCTGAGTCGGCGCGGTGTCGTGGGTCTGGATCTGCTCCATCTGCGCGGTCGTCATGAGTGGTGTTCCTCCTGCCTGGGCTGGCGATCAGCCGAACGTGAACACAAAGACCTCAACGCCTGGATCGAGAAACTCGATCTCGAATTCTCGATCCGCGATCGGCTTGGGCTGACGGATCAGCTGATACATCCGCTGGCCGGTTGCGGTGCCATTCCCCTCGTCATCGACGTCGATGCCGTGAGCAGCACCAGGCCGATGTCCGTCGATGAGTACCCGAAATCGCACCGGCCTGCCCGTGACCGCCGGTCCCATGACCAGATTGAGGTCGCGGCTATGAAAGCGATACACGACTTTCCCGTTGGCCTGGTTCAGAGCGGCGGCCTGCTTCCCCAGTGTCCAATCACCCGACAGCGCCCACTGATTGAGCTTGAGCCGCGACGGAACGGCATAGAGGTGACGCTTGTCGGTGACGGAACCCCCGGGTGACATCAGATCTTCACTGCGAGCATAGCCGACATAGTTCTCGGGCGACTTGAGGCTCTCCCAATCGGCTGCAGCCTCGGCGCCGCGTCCCTCCACCGATACCAGCCCATGGCCGACCTCATGACCGGCTTCCGCCAAGAGCTGCTGGATAATCGTCTCCGACTGGCCGTATTGCCCTTCGCCGAACTGATGATGGCGGATCTTTCCTTTGGCATCGACGAAATAGAGCGCCGGCCAATACTCGTTTTCGAACGCGCGCCAGACCGAGTAGTCGTTATCGGTGGCGATGGGGTATCCAACCCTCAGATCTCTGGCGGCCCTCTGCACGTTGTCCACCTGTTTCTCGAAGCCGAACTCAGGAGTGTGCACGCCGATCACGACCAGTCCCTGAGCCCGATACTTCTCGGCCCAGGCGCGGACATACGGCATCGTGCGGAGCCAGTTGATGCAGGAGTAGGTCCAGAACTGGACCAGAACGACTTTCCCCCGAAGACCGTCCGGCGTCAGCGGCTCGGAGTTGAGCCAACCGGTCGCGCCGGCGAGTGAAGGCAGCTCACTCTGGACCGGCAGCCGGGCCGCTCTCGATGTCGTCTGCAGCACCATAGTTTGGTCTCCCCGTGAACCCTGATTCGGCGCCCCCGTCGCGGCGGCGAGTGAAATCGCGAGCATGAGCTGTAGCGCTTTCATGGCGCCTTCCTAGGAGTGCGCGTGCTGCTGTCGGCGGCTCGCAATCCATTGCGTCACCGGCCCTGCTATAACCGAGACTTCCTCCACCAGTGAGCTCAAGAACGCCCTTACGTCGGTGCTCCTCGCGAGGGAGGCGCTCTGTCCCGCCCAGAGAGGGAGAAGATCGGACCGGCCGGCCGCCTCGGCCGCGACTGCGAGATTCCTCACGAGCGCTCGTTGCAACGGGTAGGGCAGGATCTCGGTGCCTCTCCGGTTCATCTCCTCCATTAAGCGATTGTGGATTCCGCGTGCGAGCCTGCCGGTGAAGCCCTTCGTCAGTGAGGTACGCCTGGCTTCCTTTCCCAGCAAGGCCTCGCGATGAAGGCGGCTGGCACCGGATTCCTCGGACACCAGGAAAACCGTACCCATTTGAACCGCCTCCGCGCCCAGCGCGAGCGCAGCTATGAACCCCCGACTGTCGGCGATCCCGCCCGCGGCGATTACCGGGACATCGACCGCGTCCACCACCTGAGGCACCAGCGCCAACGTTCCTGTAAGCGAGTCCTCAGCCGAGCGGAGGAATGAGCCGCGGTGCCCGCCTGCCTCGAACCCGGAGGCGACGACAGCGTCCACACCGGCCTGCTCCAGTGCCACGGCCTCCTCCGGCGTCGTCGCGGTGCCGATCGTGACGATGCCTTTGGCCCGGCACTCCTGCAGGATTTCCTTCCCTGGGATACCAAAGATGAAGCTGAACACTGGTACGTTCGCGTCCAACAACGCCCGCGCCTGGTCCTCGAAGCGGGGCAGCGACAACGGCTGGTATGATGGACGCGAGACGCCCAACGCTTCGAGGTGGGCCGTAAGTGGGGCCAGGCTCCGGTTGAACGCTCCTTCGTCGGAGGTGCGGGCACCCTCGTCTTGCAGGGACACCCACAGATTCATGGCGAACGGCTTGGACGTCATCGAGCGGATCTCTGCGATGATGTCCGTGATCTCGTCCGGCGTCCTGGCGTGCGCACCGAACGAGCCCAACCCGCCGAAGTTGGAGACCTGGGCCGTCAACCTCTGGGATGAGAGCCCGCCGAGCGGCCCCTGGACGATGGGATAGTTGATCCCGAGTTTTGCCGTGAGTCGATTCCGATTCCATTGGTTCATTGTGCGGCCATCCGTTATCTCCCTCTCAGCTCCTCGCATCGACATTGACGTGCGGACGGCTAACGGCCAGTACTCCGGCTAAACCTGACCAAATGCTCCCGGCGAATGCTGTCATCAAGGCGCCTCCGGCCGCTATTGGACGATGGTATATGGGATACTTTGGTATAACGCGGGCGGGAAGGTCAGAGCGAAAAAGCGGAACAGGGCGACGGAAGAAGATGTGGCAGGCGAAGAAGCGAAAAGTCGGGCGTGAACGCAGCGAGATTCAGGCCTTCACCTCATCCTGGCCCGACACCCGACACCCGACTCTCGCTCAGTCCCTCATGAAATGACAGCTGTATCCCCCTGGATGCTTGCGCAGGTAGTCCTGGTGGTATCCCTCCGCGCTGTACCACTTGGAGGCGGGTTCGATGGAAGTCGTAATCGGACGCTTCCACTTGCCCGACGCGTCGATCCGCGCCTTGACTCGCTCCGCGATCTCTTTCTGCTCGGAAGTCTGGGGGAAGATGGCCGACCGATACTGCGTGCCGAGGTCGTTGCCCTGGCGGTTGAGGGTGGTCGGATCGTGCAGCTTGAAGAACCACTGCTCCAGCAGCTCTTCATAGCTGAGCACCGACGGGTCAAAGGTGACCCGGATCGCCTCGGCATGGCCTGACTTGCTATCGTGGGTGTCGTCGTACGTTGGGTTCTCCACCCAGCCGCCGGTGTAGCCCACATCGGTGTCGATCACCCCAGGCACCGCCCGGAGAATCTCCTCCACCCCCCAGAAGCAGCCGGCGGCCAGTACGGCAATTTCGGTCTTCCGCTCGGCCGCAACGGCCGTCTGAGCTCCCCTGTCCCGCTCGGTCATATCTGATCTCCCTGTAGGATCACCTCTGCCCAGGTGGGAAGCAGCACGGCGTAACCGGCTGGCCTCACCCGGGGTGAGGCCAAATCTATGATGTCCACCTGTATACGGTAATCAGCGTGCCGCGCAGGGGCAGAACACCACTCGCCTGCGGGAAGTTCCCGCGCCTCGGTCCTCGAGACGTACTAATCGGCGTGCGCTGTCGCGGTATTCCGCCGGTTGGGACCCTCATACTTCGGGTCGCCCCGATCGCGCCGGTCCTTCCCGGCCCAGAGGTGCGGCCGCTTCACCGCCATCGCCAACGCCTGAGCCAGCTGGTCGGGCGAGAACGGTTTCGGCACGAAGCCTGCGATCCGGACATGGCCGAAGCGCCGCAGAGCATCGTCGTCGGCAATGCCACTCATGACCAGCAGGGGAACCTCCGGCCTGCGTGCATGCATGGCGAGCGCGGTTTCGGCGCCGTCCATCACCGGCATAGCCAGGTCCAGAAGAACCACGACGATCTCTTCGGCGGACCGGTCAAACAGCTCCATGGCCTGGGCCCCGTTCTCGGCTGAGATCACGGTATAGCCCAGGTCCTCCAGCGTCTGTTGAATCAGGGTACGGATCGAGACCTCATCATCCACTACCAACACCAAGCCTTCGCCTCGGGCGGCTTCAGTCACGGTATCGGTGACCGTGAGGAGGTCCTCCCCTTCCTGTTCTGCCGGCACCAGAACGGTAAAGCTTGTGCCCTTTCCCGGCGCACTCTGCACAGCGATGCCGCCGCCGTGGCTGCGTACGATGCCCAGGGCTGCAGCCAGGCCGAGACCTCGGCCCAGAAACTTGGTAGTGAAAAAGGGGTCGAAGATCTGCTTGAGGGTGCGCTCGTCCATGCCGGAACCGGTATCGCGCACCTCGATTTCAGTGTAGCGACGATTGGTGAGTGAAAAACCGGCATACCGGTCGGCCAGCTCGCTGTCCGGAACGTCCCGCACACGAACTCGAACCGACACTTCGCCAGTGCTTTCCCCAATCGCCTCGGCTGCATTAAGGACCAGGTTCAGCATCAACTGCTGCAGCTGGGCTGCATCCGCCTGGATTGCGGGACAGTCATTCGGGACGTCCTGGCGGATAACGATTTTCCTCGAGACGGACGCCCTCACGATTGCGAGCGAATCTTTCATTACTTGGCAGATGTCCACCGGTTGCATCTCACGGCGGCCCTTGCCGGCGTAGTTGAGCAGCTGTTTCACGAGATCTGCGGCCCGGTGGCTGGCGCGCTCCGCCGCCTCCAGTGCTCTGTCGAGCTCCGGCCGTGTTACCCCGTCAGTGAGGCGGCGGCGGACCAGCGACACATTGCCGAGGATTGCGGTGAGAATGTTGTTGAAGTCGTGGGCCACGCCTGCGGCGAGTACGCCGACACTCTCGAGCTTCTGCGTTTGGCGCACGGCTTCGTCCATCCTGCGACGCTCGGTGAAGTCCCTCACGATCTTGGCGTACCCGCGCAGGGTGCCGTTGTCCCGAAGCGCAGTCAGAACACCGGAAGCCCAAAACCGGCTTCCGTCCTTACGCAGGTGCCAGCGCTCGTCTTCGGCGCGTCCCCGTTCTCTCGCAGTCTCGAGCTCGACTTCGGGAACACCGGCGACGCGGTCCGGTGGAACGAAGATCTGGTGCGCGAGTGTGCCTTCCACTTCGTGGGCCTGAAATCCAAAGAGCCGCTCCGCCCCGCGATTCCAGTGCCGCACGGTTCCATCGGGGTCGAGCAGGATCATTGCGTAGTCTTCGGTGGTCCTGACCAGAATATCAAGGAGCTCTTCAGCCATTGATGGGTATCCTCAAACGCGCGCTCAAATCAGTCGGGCGTGGCAACCGGATGGCAGTGCGGCTGATGCGATGACTCCAACCGGCGGCAGCCGCCTCCCCGGCTCATGAAACGCAACGTATCGGGCGAATGGTGCTGATGTAGTGATCGGGGCCACAATGGATACGCGGAGGAACCTCTAGCTCTGAGTCTCCACACTTCCCAGCAGCAGCCGTGGAATTATCGCACTCCTCCCCTCACCGGAACCATCCGGTGAGGGATACTCTATCCTAATAAGTGAAGTGGGTGTGAGGGAGCGGCCGTTCCCCCCCTTGCTGATCTTGCTTTTCATGACCTTTGAGGGCCGGAAAGGGTGTGATCGGCGTCGGACCCACCTCCGGGAGGGCCGGATCCATACTCCGATTCCTGGCTCGACCGGCTCAGAAGGCTGCACGGTCGTTCCCAGTGACAGCTCGATAAAGGTCGTGAGCTGCTCTGCCTGGAAAGGCTTCCGCAGAACCGGCCCGGGGAGGACCAGGAATTCCACCTGAACGTCAGATCCCGACATGAAGAGGATGGGAAGCCGGGGGAATTCACTGTGCAGGTGGGCCGCCAGGTCATAGCCATTCATGTGCGGCATCCGGATGTCGGTCACCACCGCATCCACCGGCCCCTGCTGCGCCACGAGTCCGAGTGCTTCCCACCCGTTCGCCGCCTCACACGTCCGATAGCCTACCGCAGTCAGTATCCGGCTGGTCATCTTGCGTACTATGGCATCATCGTCCACGACCAAGATTGTGAAGATCCGGTGGGTCTCGTCTGGACTCATAGCCACCTGCCTTACGCGGGGAAACTGTTGAGAAGCAATTGTCTCTGTTAGTGGTTTACATATTTATGACCGCGGAATGTTCGCGAAAGTACGAGTTGTTGCGCGGCTGTCAGCATTTCTGGCAACTCCGCGCCACTCGAGGGGAGCGCTGGAAGTTTGTGAGCGGCGACTAAGTCATTGTCATTACGGTGCGGCATCGTCGGTCACGTTAGATCCTGCAGCGCCGAGGTGCGGTGCCTGAAACGGAACTATTCAGATGGACGCCGGCCGGGTGGCAAACGATTCCTTAACCTGTCTTCTTGAAGCAGGAGAACCCCCATAATGCCATCCGAGGAGACACTCGAACGGTTTATCGCCCGCGTGGAGGAGAACGCGCACGATCTCGCCATCGAGGAGTTTTACACCGAGCATAGCTCGATGCAGGAAAACCAGGCGCCGCCGCGTGTCGGCCGTGAGGCTCATCTCGCGAATGAGCGCCGGCTGCTGCCTCAGGCCCGGTCGGTGCAATCGTCCTGCGTGCGTCCGGTCTTCGTCAACGGAGACAGGGTGGTTATCCGCTGGCGCTTCCGCTTCGATTGGATGGACGGCACGATCACCGAAATGGAGGAGGTCGCCTGCCAGCGCTGGGAAGGCGAGCGCATAGCGGAAGAGATGTTCTTCTACGATCCGGCACAGCGCGTCCCGCGAAAGCCGGACAACTGAGGGCATCAGCCTGCCGTGAGCGGGGAGGAGGCTACCTATTTGCCGAACAGTGATGCGGTGAGTCCGCCAGGCGCCGCGCCAGGAGCTCTCAGCATCGAAGAGCGATACCGCGAGCAACAGGAGATGGTGTTGGAGATGCAGCATTCGATTCGAGCCTGGCAGGATCGAGAGGTGTCAGCCTCTCAGAAAAGCTGACATCATCCTGGCGAGTCTCGACCCAAAATCAGTTGCTCGGCCGCCTCAACCAGCTCCCGTAGATTGAACGGCTTTAGTAGCGTGGGCACGTTCCCCGGCATAAGGCTACCGCCCTGCTCGCTCCCCGGGCTTCCAGACAGATGGATAATTGGCAGCGTGGGATCCGCCTCACGCAGTCGTTGGACTAGGCGCGGGCCGTCGAGCTCGGGCATTCTGCTATCGGTAACGACCAGGTCAAACGGCGGCGACGCGGTGCGACTCGCGTCGAGGGCCTCAGCTCCATCGGCCGCTTCTACGACCTGATAGCCGCGCTCGCGAAAGGCCCGAGCCACGAGCGAGCGTAGCATCGCCTCGTCATCCACGACGAGAATAGATCGAACTCCGTTCATGCGACTTCCTCCTGGGGATTGCACGCTACCAAAGAGGGGTGCCGCGTGTAATAGGCAAAACAACCCATACACGGCCTGAGCAGTCTTTCTTTCCACCATGCGAACCACCATATTCGCAATCCATCATCCAGTTAGCTGCTCATGTTACTCGACTACGCCGCGCATGTCCCCCCCCCCCCCCCGATAATGGATTTGCGACCATTCTCCTGGTCGAGGACGAGGATGATCTCCGGGCCATGTGTCGCCGCGCCCTGGAATCAGACGGCGCAACAGTGCTCGAGGCCAACGACGGGCTGACCGCATTGACTCTGCTACAGCAGCGGGCCAGCGATCTCGACCTGGTGATAACCGACTTGACCATGCCTCGGATGGGCGGGCGCGTTGTCGCAGAAGTTCTGTCGATTTTCTTCCCGGCTCTCCCAGTCCTTGCAATGTCGGGCGATCCTGGGACTGTCGATCGCCGGCTCCCCACTCTTCTCAAGCCATTCTCGATCGAGGCCCTCATCGAGGCCGCGCAGTTGATGCGGAGCCGCAGCGTCGAGATGCGCGTCTCTGCCCAGGAGCAGCGTTCCCGCGCCCGTGAGGCGCGGCTGATTGCGGCTGAGATGCAGGCTCGGACCAATGGCCTGCGACAGAAGGTAGACCTGGTTGCTGTCGCGCTTGAGCTCCAGCGACTCAATGGCAGCACCGGGAGCCGCAACGCCGAGCCGGAAGCGTAGTCGGTCGGGATCGGCCGATAGTACCCATTTCTCTCACTACATGCCAAAACGGATTCACCGCCGCCCCGACGCCGACCCGGGCGAGGGTATCAGCAGGTACGGCAAGACCCTGTTTGCGGACCCAGTCAACAAGAAGTACCCTATTGACACTCCCGGCCGCATCAAGGCTGCTTGGTCCTACATCCATCAACCATCCAATGCGCGGAAGTACAGCGCGGCAGAGACCCGGAGCATCAAGGGGCGGATCCGGAAGGCAGCTCGGGCGGGGGAGGTTAAGCTGCCGGATCCCGCCGAGTTTCTCGAGCTGATGAAGCGAGTGCGGAAAAAGTCGTCGCGCGCGGAGAGGGACCCGAACGACTGACCATTGGTGATGACAATCACAACTCGGAGATCCTGATCTGCCCACCTTATGCCGTTCCCACACACTCTCAGGAGGATGCATATGACCAGCGATGACCGGCCCAAAGCCGATTTTTCGGATGTGGAGAGCGGAAGCTCCTCGACGGCATCTCAGCCGAGCACCGGAGCGAAAAGTTACACCGTGAGGAAGGGCGACAGTTTATCGAAGATCGCGAAGCGGGAGTATGGCGATGCCCAGCGTTGGCGAGTCATCTACGACGCCAACCGCGACACCATCAAGGATCCTGACCTGATCTATCCTGGGCAGGTCATTCAAATTCCCAGCGCCTGAACCCGGAGCAACGCAATGACCTCACGCATTCAGCTCACCGCTTTGTTGACCGGGCTTCTCGCCATCACCAGCACAGCGTGCAAGAAGAACTCCGACGCGACGACATCCGGGGCAGCGACATCGACCGCCCCCGCCGAAGTCACAATTTCGAGCCTGGAGATCGGTCGCAGCGTCGGAGGCGATAAGCGGATCACGAGCCCGACCGACGATTTCTCGGCCCGCGACACGATCTATGCGTCGGTTTCGACGTCCGGCAGTTCACCCAACAGCACAATCACCGCGCGGTGGACGTATCAGGACGGCCAGGTGGTCAAGGAAGACTCTCGTGCCATTGCCGCCAACGGAAGCGAGGCAACGGAGTTTCACATTTCGAAGCCGAGCGGCTGGCCCAAGGGGAAGTACAAGGTCACCGTTGCGGTTGGCTCATCGACCAAGTCGGAAGACTTCGAGGTAAAGTAGGGCGACCATGACCACTGGTCGCCGAGCGGCTCAGTGTTTCCCTAGTACAGCCGGTCGGGTAGAAGCACTGGCAGCTCCAGCGGGCGATCCATGAGTTGCCGGAGCGTGAGGATCTGCCCGATGTGACGCTCACCGTGGTCGGCGTAGAGCTCGAGCAGATTCCGAAGCGTGATAGGCCCATACTCCGGGTGTACACCGCCACGTTGCTGCCACGCTTCGGCTGGGGTTTGCGCCAGCAAGGGATAGGTGGTTTGCCGGAGGCGCTTGAACAGATCGAGGACCGTGTTCATCTCCTCACTCGTATACGCCTGATAGTCGAGCGCTTCGGCCCAGATGTCCTGGTTGTATCCGATGAATGGCGTGCCGGGTTGCGCCAGGGACATCCGGATCCGGGTCGCACCCACCAGCTCTGAATCCGTCATGTGAATCACGATCTCGACGACCGACCACTTGCCAGGCCGGGGATGCTGGTGCAGCTCGTCCTCGCTCAGGTTGGCCAGAACCGCGCGAAGACGGGCCGGAGCCGCCTTGTACGCCTCCAGCAGCTGCTCGGTGGTGTACTGGTCGTAGCTGGGGAATGCGGTGACTGTCTCGCGCATGGCTCGCTGCTGGTGAGTGTGCGCCGTAACCTATGGAGCGGGCCGACCGTGACCACAGCAGAGGCTTCGCGGAGATGATGCAGGCGGCTCATGCCTACCCAGAAGGTCCTACGCGGATGGGAATCCTTCGAGAAAGGAGATGATCTCGGGAAGCGGGAGCATGCAATCCACCGCTCCCCTGGCGTCTGCCGCTCGAGACATCCCGAACACCACGCAGCTGGCTTCACTCTCGCCTATCGTAAAACCGCCACTGGCGCGGATCGTCGCCATCCCTTCGGCGCCATCCTGGCCCATGCCGGTGAGGAGCACGCCCAGAACCGCTCCCGGACGCGCCCGCGCCGCCGATTTCATGGCCATGTCCACGCTCGGGATGTGCTGCGCGTCCGCCGGCTCGTGATTCAGGGTGACCCCCAGACCGCTGGTGATCCGAAGGTGCTGTCCGGCTGGTGCCACCAACACCCGGCCCGGGCGCAGACGGTCTCCTTCGGATGCCTCGCCGACCTCGAGCGCGCTGAGACGGTCGAGCCGGTCGGCAAACGGCTGAGTAAACCCGGCCGGCATGTGCTGAACGATCAGGATCGGCAGGGGAAACTCTCCCGGTATCCGCTCCAGGATCTGCTGCAAGGCGATGGGACCTCCGGTCGAGGCGCCGATCACGCAGATCTCGCAATGAGCTGCGGCAGACGACTTGATCACCGGGGCAACGGTCAGGAGTCTGGTTCCGTTCCGTCCCACGCCGTCGGAACGTCGGGGACTCCAGATCCTCAGCTTCTCGATCACTTCGCGCCGGAGGGTATCGAGGTCCATCACGTTGAAGCTGGTCTTATCGATGAAGTCCACCGCACCAGCGGTCAGCGCCGCAATCGATGCTTCGGCGCCTTCCCGCGTATGGGCCGACAGCATGACGACCTTGAGCTTGGGCTTCCAACGCAGCAGGGCCCGCAGCACCTCCTGCCAGTCCATTCCCGGCATTTCCACATCCAGTGTCACCAGATCGGGGTCGGCCGCCGGAATCTTCTCCATCGCTTCGGTTCCGCTGGCGGCGTGGCCCACGAGCGTGAGACCCGGCTCGTCCTGGAGCACGCGGGCCAGCGCCTTCCGGATGAAGGCGGAGTCGTCCACAACGAAGACCCGTGTCATGCCGCAACCGGGAGCTTCCGATACACGACTCCGCCGTCCAGCAGGACAGGGACGAAGGGAGTGCTCCGGTCGATTAGAGACTCGGAGTGACCCAGCATCAGGTAGCCACCGGGTCTGAGAGCCTGGGCAAACATGTCGATCACGCTGGTGAAGGCTGGCTGGGCAAAATAAATGAGCATGTTGCGGCAGAAGATGGCGTCGTAAATACCCCGGCTAAGAGGCCGCTTGGGAGACATCAGGTTGGTTTCGTAGAAGCGAACCCCCCGGCGATATCGTTCCTTGAGCTGAAACCGGTCGGCAATCGGCGTGAAGTAGCGCCGGCGGCTCTCCGCGTCACAGGCTCGAAGCGAGCTCTGGTCGTATACGGCGGCGCGCCCCTGTGCGATCTGCTGGGCGTCGACATCGTGAGCATCGATCTCCCACATGATGCCCGCAGCCTCCAACCCGGCGTTCTGCAGCGCGATGACCAGTGAGTAGGCCTCATCCCCCGAGGAGCAGCCGGCACACAGAATCTTGAGCGGCCTCTCCTTGAGACCGGGCTTGAGCGGAGGAAGGACGTGCCGGATCAGAATGTCGAATTGATTGGTCTCGCGAAAAAAATAGGTCTCGTTATTGGTGATCAGCGAAGCGAGCCGGCTCAGCTCGGCTTCACCGGTGGGATGAAAGCGCAGGTGTTGGTAGTAGTCACGGAGTGACTCGAGACCGAGTTCCCGCACTCGGGCGCGGAGGCGTGAATCGAGGATGTCTCGGCGTGTGCCATCGAACAGCAGGCCCAGGCGGGATTGGATGAGGTCGCTCAGCAGCTTCCAGGAGGCAGTGTCTCCGAAGCTCATGCCGCCGCCGACGCTGCCTTTCGGAGCAGGGCAAGGGCATCGCGGGCAGTGCTGGCCACAGCGGGCTCGACGTCGCGAGCCAGCGTCAGCAACGCATCCTGGGAATCTGCCAGATGCAGCCGACCCAGACCACGCGCGGCCTCCGCGCGGATGGACCAGTCTGCATCTCCGGCCAAGGCAATCAGCAGTGAGAGGTGAGATCGGTCGACCAGCCGCGCGAGCCCCCGAGCAGCCGCCCGGCGGACCTCCTTCTCCGACTCTCGTAATCGAGCCCGGAGGAATTCGCCCACCCGCGGCCCGTTGATTCGTGTCAGGGCCACCACGATCTCTACCTGCTCGTGACGGGTGCACTTGTCATAGAGGCTTTCGAGGGCGGCCGCAGCCTCGATAGCTCTCATCTGACCCAGCGCCCGGATGATGTAGGCCCGGAGCGAATCGCTGGTGTCGAGCAAGGCGGCGAGCGTTGTGATCGTCTTCCCCTGATCGCGCTTGACCAGCAGGTCCAGAGCCTCGACCTGGATCAGCGGATTGTTGTCCGCCAGGGCGCGAATCAGGATCACCTCGGCTTTGGTGCCGGGGAACTGCGCCGCCGCCCGAATTGCCAATCGACGGATGCCCGGCGACTGATGGCGAACCAGCTCGGCAATCCGGGGCTCGAACTGGCTCACCCCCCGGCGGCTCAGCACCTCCAACGCTGCCGCGAGGATTACCTCCGAGGCGGAAGGCCCCAGGCACTCTTCGAGGCACTGGAGCGCCGGCACCGGCAGCTCGGAAAGCGCTTCAACGGCGGCGGCCCGCTCCGGCGCTTCGCCCTCCTTCAGGCGGCGAACTAAAAGCGGCGCGGCCTTGGCCGCTCCGATGAGCCCCAATGCTCGGCAGGCGGCGGCCCGTACCATCCCGTCGGAGTCCTCCAGGTGCTCAACGATCCGGTCGTGATCCTCAGGGGCGAAGGCGCCGGCCAGCAGCGCGCCGCGGCGGACCCGCAGGTCGGGGTGGCGGAGCAGCTCGCGCAGCGCCGGGGACAGGGCGCCCGGATGGCGGCGGAAGAGGCCGATAGCCCAAACCGGGTCGTCATCGGTGGCGATCCGTATGAGAACGGCGGGATAGAGCGATCGAAGCCCGGCAACCACGGTAACAGCAGTCGCGGCGCGGAGAAGACTGGCGCGGTCACGACTCTCGCTCGCCGGCTCGTCACTCCTGGGAGGCGGGGCGTCGGATGCCCAACCCAGAATCTCTTCCAGGTAGATCAGGAGATTGCGTGAGGGGTCGAGCTCCACCGCGGCGCTGCATTGGACCGCCACTGGGACTGGGTCGTGGTGGAGATCGATGACGACGCCGAGTGCCAGCAATAGCGAGTCCCTGAGCGGGCGCTCCCGGACCACGAGAAGTCGGTCCAGCAGAGCCTGGAGTGACTCGGGTGCGGCAATGCGCTGGAGCGCGATCACGGCGGGCTCGGCGACGATCGAATCAGGGATGAGCTCTACCAGCGGTTTGACTGCCGCTGAATCCCCGATTGCGCCCAGCGCATCGATGGCGGCCAGCTGAAGCCAGAGATCGCTGGATAGGAGCTTGAGCAGCGTGGGAACCGCCTCCCGGTGGCGGAGCTGCCCGAGCGCCTCGATTGCTGCCTGGGCGACATTCGGGTCGGGGTGTTGAACCAGTGGAACGACGCCGTGGACCGCCAGTGGATCGCCGATCCGCGCGAGCATTTGCAAGGCGAACATGACCACGTCCACCTGGGGGCGATTCAGCATGACCCGCAAGTGAGGCACTGCGTAGGGCCCCTGGCGCTCGAGGGCTGTGATCGCGGCGTTGCGCCGGATCGCGTTGGCTTCGTCCGCCACCAGCTCGCCCAGGACCTGAGGCTCGACGTAGCGGGCGGCGAGGCGGATAGCGCGATCTCGCACCACCGGCGACTCGTCCTCCAGGGCGGCAAGAATCACCTCCTGGCGGCGGGGCCCCTCGGGCAACGCGTCCAGAGCGGCCAGTCTCTGCGAATGCTCTTCTACAATTCGCATGTCAGATCAGACCTGGAAGATTTCCGCGCGCTGCTTGAGCATCTCAGATTCGCTCGCGAGGCTCTTGGCAGCCGAGCTCATCTGTTCTACCGCCACCAGATTCTGACGCGAGATGAGTGCGATCGACTCGACGGCATCGACCACCATCTCGCCACCGCGCTTCTGCTCGCCCACCGCCTCGGACATCTGATGGGTGAGCTGATTCATCTTCTGTGCAGCCAGGTTGATTTCCGCGGCCCCGGCGGCGTTCTCCTTGATCGACCCGGCGATCTGCCTCGTCAGGGTCGACATCTCGGCGACGGTTTCGAGCACCTTCTTGGCCCCGGCTGCCTGCTCATCCGCCGCGGCCGCGACATCGCCTACTAGAGACGAGGTCTTGCTGATCGATGCCATGATGCCGGCGAGCACGTCTTCCATCAGCGCGACCGCCTTGCCGGTGTCGTGCTGCATGGTCCCGATCACTTCCCCGATCTCCTGGGTGGCCTGCATCGAGCGCTCGGCCAGTCGGCGCACCTCGTCGGCCACGACGGCAAAGCCTTTCCCGGCCTCGCCCGCCCGGGCTGCCTCGATCGCGGCGTTGAGCGCAAGGAGGCTGGTCTGATCGGCGATACCCTCGATGACCTTGACGATCTTCCCGATCTCTTCGGACCGGACCCCGATGGAGTTGATCGACTCCTGCAGCCGCTCACCGTGTTGGCGTGTGTCCGCCACCGACTTCTGGCTCACCTGATCGACCTGGTGCACCCGGCTTGCGATAGAACCGACGTTCGCAATCATGGTGCTCAGGGTGCTGGTCGCCTGCTCCACGGCTCCGAGCAGGACCTCTCCGTTCCGTGCGGTATGGGTGAGGGTCGCGCTCATCTCCTGAATCGATGCCGAGGTCTGGTCCACGTTGGCGGCCAGCGCCTCGGCATTCTTCGCCAGGAGTTGCATCTGGGCCGCGATCTCGACCATCGTCGAGGAGGTCTCCTCGGTTGAGCTCGACTGGTTCTCGGCTCCGCGCGCCATCTGGGTAGAGGAGGCGGCGATCTCTTCGGCCGAGGTGGCGACCGCCCGCGAGGAGCTGGTGATCTGGGTGGCGATCTGCCGCAGGTTCTTGACCATCTGGCGCATCGAATGCTCCAGCCAGCCGATCTCGTCCCGCGACTGACTCTTGATCTCAGTCGTCAGGTTACCCTTGGAGACTTCCTCGCAGAGAATGCCCAGTGTGGTGAGCGGGTCGGCAATCAGCCGCGCGAGCCCCAGGGCGAGCGCGACGCCAAGCACGATGGTGATGGCCAGGATCGTCAGAATGAAGAAGCGCGTGTCGTGAAACATCTGGTCGATCACTTCCCGGCTCTGCAGACCCTTCCCCACTGCCATGGTCAGACGCTCGAGTCCCTGGAGCGCTTGCCAACCAAGGAGTCCGGTCAACAGCAACACAACCCCAAAGCCGCTGAGGATCTTGCGGCGGATGGTCCAGTCTTTGACGCGTTGCTCGAACATGGGCATTTCCCTGGTTGCGAGAACCGGCAATAACGTGCTGTGCTACTCCGGCAGCAGCAGCAGCTTCTCCAGATCGAGAAGGATGATCAGTCGCGAATTCCACCGGGCCACCCCGGTGATGTAGTCCGACGCGGACGACAGCACTTCCTCGGGGGCCGGCGCTACCGTGTTTGCCGGAACCTTTACCACCTGCGAGACCGAGTCGACCAGAATGCCCAGCGTCCGCTCGTGCACCCCGACCACCACCACCCGGGACTTCGCCGTGAGCTCGGCCGGTGAGAGGCCCATGCGGCTGCGGATCTCGACGACGGCGAGGATCCGCCCGCGGAGGTTGGTGACTCCACGGACATGCTGACGGGCCTGGGGAACCCGGGTGATATCGTTCACCCGGATCACCTCTCGGACCTGCCCGATAGGAATGCCGAACTCCTCTTTATCCAGCGAAAAGGTGACCAGGTGCAGCTCGGGGCCAGGGCTCGGCGCCTCAGTCGCAATGGAGAGCTGGTGCAGCTCGTCTGCGTAATGCAGCAGGCTGTCGGCCGCCCGTCGCTCCGGCTTTGCGCTCATGCGGACATCCGCTGGTCCAGAATGCGCACCGCGTCCAGAATGCAAGCGACTCGGCCGTCACCCAGGATCGTGGTTCCCGAGACCACGTCAGGCCGGCCCAGGGCCGGATCGAGGCTCTTGACCACGATGTCCTGATGACCGATCAGGCGGTCCACCAGAATTCCTCTCCGGCGGTTACCCATGCTGATCACGACATAGAAGCGCCGGGATGTCGTCGGCCCGGCACCGGTGCCCAGCAGCGCGCCCCCGTCGGACACGTGGATGAGATCGCCGCGCCAGAGGGCCACACCCTTGTGATTGAGCTCGTGGATGCTCCCGGGCTCGGTGCGCACTGTCGCCGCCACGTGACTGATCGGGACCGCATAGCGCTCACGATCCACCTCGACGATCAGCGAGCGAAGGATTGCGAGCGTGAGCGGCAGGTTGAGGATGAAGGTGACACCCTGTCCGGGCCGGCTCTCGACTTCGATCGTGCCACCCAGCTCGTGAACCGTGTTCGCCACGACGCCGAGTCCGACTCCACGGCCGGCCAGAGTCGAAATCTCTTCGGCAGTGCTGAAGCCTGGCAGGAAGATCAGGGAGCGCAGCTGCGCCATGTCCATCGCCTGATGCTCGAGGCCAAGGGCTTGGGCCTTGGCCCTGATCCGCGAATCATCCAGCCCCCTGCCGTCGTCGCTGAGGCGGATGATCACCCGGCCCGACTCCGACGCGGCCCGAAGCTCGAGCGTGCCCTCCTTCGGCTTCCCCGCTGCCGTCCGCTCGTCAGGGCTTTCGATTCCATGGACCACTGCGTTGGTCATCAGATGGACCAGCGGCTCGCTGATGCGATCGAGCACTGCCTTGTCCAGTGGGATATCTCCGCCGACGGTGACGACGTTGACCTTCTTCTGTTTCCCCTGGGCCAGCTCCCTGACCAAACGAGGAAAGCGGCCGAAAACGTTGGAGACCGGCAGGAGCCGGGTCTCCATCAGAATGCCTTCCAGCCGCTTGAGGGTCTTCTGCAGCGCCGTCAGCGTGCGATCGAGCTCGGCCAGCTCGTTGGTCACGCCGATTTTCCGGGCCAGCGCGCGGTAGAGCTCCGCCACCGCAGCCTGCTCGATCATTCCCTCACCCAGTACTTCGAGCATGGCATCGAGTCGGCGAAAGTCGATCCGGACCACGCTGCTCGCAGCCTCGAGCTCTGAGTCTTCCGGCCGGCGCTCACTGCGGCGCCGCTCGAGCAACAGCCCCGCTCCCCGGGCAGGGGCTTTCGAGCTCGACGCCTTGCTCAGGAAGCTGCGGACTTGCTTCACGAACTTCGCGGCAGGCTTGGGGTCAGGCTCGTTTGCGGCAGTCCGGATGAGAGTGATGAGCAGCCCACTCCCCCGAACCAGAAGCCCGGCCACCTCGTCGCCTCTCTGCTCCGGTGCGCTGTCGATCAGCGCGCACAGATCTTCCAGGGCATGGGCCAGTGACTGCATGGGGTCGAGCCCCATCATCGCCGAGTTCCCTTTAACCGTGTGGAGGCGACCTTTGAGCGGAGCCAGCAGATCGTCGGCGGCATCACCCTGACGCCACCGGCGCTCCAGCTCGACGAAGGCATCGCCCGCCTGCTCCGCCAGCGGCAGGCACTCGATGACATAGTCGTGAATCAGGTCCCCGAAGGCGTTCTCGCCGGCGGTCATGCTCAGGCGGATCGGGTGGCGGCTTGGGCCAGAGCGCGCGTGACCATGCGCTCGACGTCGACCGGCTTGAATGGCTTCCGGAGATATTCCCACGCACCGGCTGCGCGTCCGCGGGCCTCGTCTTCCGGGGTGCCCTCTGTCGTCACCAGCACGATCGGAACGTGCAACTGGAGCTTCTCGGCGCGGCGACGTTCCAGAAGCTCGAGGCCGTTCATTTCGGGCATGTTGAGGTCGAGGAATACGAGTGTGAGCTCGGGGTGGGCGGCGAGGAGCTGGTATCCTTCACGGCCGTTGGTAGCGAAGTGAATGATGCTTCCTGCCAGGACGCCGCGAGCGAAGACCACCTTATACATCTGGTGATGCAGCTTGGAGTCATCCACAACGAGAAACGTGTTCGGCATCTGCCACCGGTTTCTGAAAAGCGGAGGGGGATCACCGCATTGAAGTGGCCCCCTCGGAGGCAAAAGGCGGACCGGGATGTAGGGGTGGTGTAAGTCGGGGAGGAGTAAACGGATAGCTTGGATATGGCGAGGTCGGCTACCGCTCGAAGTTACGCCTTTCTATAGATATCTCGACAATCTGCAAGGATAGCTCTCTTCAGCGCGTCTGAACTCCTGCCGTAGCTAAGCCAGCAGTCGACGTTTCCGGAACCTCTATCCAGCCGGTTCACCCCTGCACCGGAGGAGCTTCTAGCTCCAGCGCAACTTTGGCGGCTGCCACCAGCTCGGCGTTATCACGTGCCACCCTGCCGTCCGGCAACAGGAGGGTGTCTTCCAGGCCGATCCGGGTGTCGTATCCTCGTTTCCTGGCCGAGAGAAGGAGTGGCCATGTTGTCGGCCCTGTGCCATGCAGTAGCCTGGGGCGAGGGTGACCGCGCTGATCGAGGATCTGCTCCATCAGCGACACAGCCGTTAAGGCTGAATTCACATCGTGCTCGTTGGGCTCCAACAGGACCCGGAGGCACCGTGCCAGCAGGCCACTGCCGGCCAACGCCTCGGCAGCTGCGACGTTGGCAACCCCAGCTTCCAGGCCCACACCGAGATCAAAAAGCGTCCGCGCAAGCTCGGGGGCGCCAGGCTCGTCGAAGTTGACCGAAGCAAAGTCAGGTCGGATGCGCCATTGGGACACAAGGGCGAGCCGGCGATCAGGGTCGGACTCGATCCAGGCACCGGTGCTGATTCCCAGTGGAACCTGGCACGCCTGGCGTACGGCTGTGATGACATGTGCGACAGAAGCGGGGTGGAGGGACTCGCGCCCGTCAGCCCCGCGGACGTGCAGGTGCACCTCACCCGCGCCACTTCGAACGGCGCCAGCCGCGGCCTCCGCGAACTGGCCTGCCGATACCGGCAGAGCCGGATGAGCCTCAGGGTCACGCGCGCCGTTAATGGCCGCCTGCAGGAGCATGTGAGTGGCGATACCGGATCGCTAAATGCTGGCGAGGAGCCGCTTCAGCTGCTTGATCTTGGCTTCGTCACGCTGGTAAAAGGTCCACTGCTTGATCCGCTTGCCGCGTATCAGACCGGCGTGCGTGAGCACCTTGAGATGTTCGCTCACGGTTGGCTGGCTGAGTCCCAGCTTCTCAGCGATGAGCACACCACACACCCCATCGCGAACGAGGTCTCCATCCACCTGCGGGGGAAAGTGGGCCCGTGGCTTTTTCAGCCACTCGAGGATCTGGAGCCGGCGATCGTTCCCCACCGCCCGAAGAACGTTCATATTAGACATATTGCCAATTTGCTAATTCCCATATATTAATGTCAAGACCTGAAGCCATGGAGATCCGATGGTGCCCGTTACACCTGCGTACGCGGTAGATCGGGAAAGTATTGCAGCAGTCGAGGAAGTTATCCGCCCTCACATCCGTCTTACGCCCATCCTGGAGGTCGAGGGACCGGCTCTGGGTCTCGGCGACGTTCAGCTCACCTTCAAGCTGGAGCTGTTGCAGCACTCTGGCTCATTCAAGGCCAGGGGCGCGTTCGCCAACCTGTTGTTGCGGTCGATCCCTCCAGCAGGAGTGGTGGCAGCTTCGGGTGGGAATCACGGGGTGGCGGTCGCCTTTGCTGCCTCCCGGCTGCGAGTGCCTGCGCGCATCTTCCTGCCCACCTGCTCGCCCCAGATCAAAGTGGATCGGATCAGGAGCTATGGCGCCGACCTGGTGATAGCGGGCGAACTCTACGACGACGCTCTGGAGGCGAGCCGGGCCTGGGCCGCAGAGTCGGGTGCCTTGCCGGTGCACGCGTTCGATCAGGTCGAGACGATGCTGGGCCAGGGAACTCTGGCTCACGAGCTGGAAGGCCAGGCACCGGATCTGGATACAGTGATAGTTCCGGTCGGCGGTGGCGGTCTGGTGAGTGGCGTCGCCTCCTGGTACGGCCACCGTGTGAAGGTAGTGGGCGTTGAGCCGGACCTCGCGCCCACGTTGAGCCGTGCGCTCTCGGCCGGTCACCCCGTTGATGCCCCCGCGGGAGGAGTCGCAGCCGACTCGCTAGCGCCGAAGCGGGTGGGAGACCAGGTCTTCCCCATCGCCTCCCAGGCTGTGGCAAAGGTTGTCCTCGTGTCCGATGGCGACATCACCAACGCGCAGCGGACCCTCTGGGAAACGATGCGCATTGCCGCCGAGCCCGGAGGTGCGGCCGCATTCGCCTCGGTCCTGTCCGGCAAGTATCAGCCCACCTCGGGAGAGCGCGTTGGCGTACTCGTCAGTGGGGGAAACACTGGGGCCGTCGATTTCGGTCGCTGATCAGCCTGACCCCCAACCAGCTGGAGAGGATCTCGTGCCAGGTACGATCGAAGCCCGTCTACAGACGTTAGGTCTGGTGCTGCCAATTGCTACCAAGCCGGTGGCCAACTTCCTCTCCTGTGTCCAAACCGGCGGGACCCTCTTTGTTTCGGGCCAGATCTCATCCTGGAACGGGGAGTTGCGATACGTTGGGAGGGTAGGCGAGGAGATAACGGCAGAGGAGGCATATGCTGCGGCTCGCATCTGCGCGCTCAACGTTCTCGCTCAAGTCAAAGCGTTCCTGGGCAGCCTCGACCGGATCAGGCGCGTGTGTCTGGTGCAGGGGTTCGTCAACGGTGTGCCCGGATTTTCCGACCACCCCGCCGTCATCAACGGGGCATCGGACCTGTTTGTGGAGGTGTTCGGCGAGGCCGGGAAGCACGCGCGCTTCGCCGTGGGCGCCGGCTCCCTGCCCCTCAACGTGGCCACGGAAGTCGCGGCGGTCTTCGAGGTAGACGACCAGTGAAAGCGATTCAGGTTCACGAAACCGGGGCTGCCGACGTTCTGCGGCTCGAGCAGGTTCCGGACCCACGCCCGGGGCCTGGCGAAGCGCTGGTCCGGGTAGAGTCGATCGGCATCAACTTCATCGAGGTCTATCAACGCACGGGCCTCTATCCTATGCCGAAACCGTTTACGCCAGGCACCGAAGGTGCCGGAACGGTTCTGGCCGTCGGCGCTGGAGTGACCTCGGTCCGGACCGGCGAGCGCGTCGCATCGGTTTCACTGAAGGGGTCATACGCCGAGCTGGCAGTAGTGGCGGCAGACCGTCTGGTGAAGCTCCCTGGCTCCATAGACACCAGCACCGCCGCAGCCTTGATGCTCCAGGGAATGACCGCGCACTATCTCGCCACGTCGACATACCCGCTGTCGAAAGAAGACTGGTGCCTGGTTCATGCCGCGGCGGGAGGGGTCGGCCTCCTGCTGTGCCAGATTGCGGTCGCTCGTGGAGCTCGGGTCATCGGCACCGTCTCGACGGAGGAAAAGGAGCGCGTGGCTCGCGAGGCCGGCGCGTCCGAGGTGATTCGCTACACCAAACAGGATTTTGTGGCAGAGGTCAGGAAGATCACCCAGGGGAAGGGCGTGCAGGTAGTGTACGATTCGGTTGGGAAGACCACATTCGATGGCAGTCTCGACTGTCTCGCTCCGAGGGGTATGATGGTGCTGTTCGGTCAATCGAGTGGTCCGGTTCCTCCATTCGACCCCCAGCTTCTCAATCGCAAGGGTTCCCTCTTCCTCACCCGGCCGAGCCTCGGGCCTTACACGGCGGACCGAAGCGAGCTCGAGGCGCGCGCAGCCGACCTGTTCCGCTGGGTCAGTGATGGTTCTCTTCGAGTGCGGGTGGACCGGAGGTACCGTCTGAGCGAAGCGGCCGAAGCGCACCGTGCTTTGGAAAGCCGGGCCACAGCTGGAAAGATTCTGCTCGAGCCCTGAACAGCGCCGGGCGAGGGCGTCAGACTCTCGCCCTTGTCGCCCCTTGCCCCGCCACCACTTCCATCATCGCACGAACTGCCGACAGCTCATCCTCATTGATCAGGTGGCCCATCCCGGGATAAATCCTCAGCGTCACGTCCGCACCGAGCGTCCCGAGCACCTCGGCCGACAGTCGTACCCGTTCTACCGGAACGTGTGCATCGATGTCGCTACAGCCGAGGAACACAGGCGTCCGTTCGAGCGAGCCGGAATAGTTGCGCGGGGTGCCGTCCGGACCGATGAGTCCACCACTGAGCCCTGCGACACCGCCGTAGCGGCGAGCATGCCGCGCGGCGTACTCCAGGGAAAGACAGGCTCCTTGCGAGAACCCGAGCAGAATCGTCCGCTCTCTCGGGATACCCGCGTCCTCCACCTTCGACACGATCTCATCGATTGCAGCCATGCCCGATGAGATGCCGGGCTCATTCTGTTCGATCGGCGCGAGGAAGCTATACGGATACCAGGTATTGCCACTGGCCTGCGGGGCGAGATACGCGAAGCCCGCATGGTCCAGTGCAGGGACCAGCGTGAGAATGCTTTCTGCCGAGGCGCCCCGGCCGTGGATCAACACCATCGCGGCCCGAGCTTCGGTCAATGGAGGCCCGGCCTGGCGCACCGGCTGACCTTGATGGGGTCCTTTGATCGTCATGATTCCTCCCGCCGATGATCAGAAGCGAAACCGGGTCCTCGAGTGGCTAGCTCGACCATCTGTCCGTCGGGATCCCGGGTGAAGAAACTCTTGAAGTTGATGTGGTCCTCGACAGACGAGGCCGGAAGCCCAGCGCCGACCACTCGCTCCCGCCATTGCTCCAGCGCAGCGTCGTCGGCCACGGCCAGAGCATAGTGGTGCGTCTGGCCCGGACCATGGCTCACCGGAGCCGCTCCCGGCCGCTCGAAGTAGGTCACCACCGAGCCGGGCGCTCCCGCCCCGGCGCCCCAGTACCAGTGCAGCGAATCAGGCATGTCGAAGTTGGAGGTGCGCTTCACTCGGCGCAGGCCAAGCAGATCGTGCAGGAACTCATGGGTCCGTTCGATGTCGCTTCCAATGGCAGTGATATGGTGCAGCGTTTCGAATCTCATGTCACCGGCGATCTCCGCCACCGGCTCAGGCCAGGTCTCGGCCTGGATCCGGGCCTTGTCGCGATTGCCGGTCAACATTGCTTCAGGCGGCGGCCGGTGCTCGGTCCCAATGCGATCGGGGGCCTCGTCGCGAGTCCACCCGGCACCCCGCGTTGCGATCTCGATCACAGTGCCATCCGGATCGCGATGATAGATCGACTCGAAATAGTGGCGATCCAGCGGGCCGCTCACGGTAATCCCCAGATCAGTGAGTCTTCGCTTCCACTTGAGTAGCGCGTCACGCGACTCCACCAGGAGAGCGAAGTGATGGGTCCCGCCCACCCCTTCATGCCCCGGTGTGGCCCCCGGCTGTTCAATGAACGAGATCAGACTCCCAGGACTACCTCGAGCATTCCCGAAGTACAGCTGCTCGGAACCTGAGACCGAACTGTTCGCGGCCTGCTTCACGAAGGTCAGCCCCAGCACCCTGGTGTAGTAATCACAGGTGAGTTCTGCGTCGGAGCAGACGATTGTGATGTGATGCAGCCCCAGAATCTCCATGCTCAGGAAGGTGTCTCCACCGGAATCTCTTCCGGGTCTTGCAAGGGAGGCAGCGTTGCTTCGATGGCGGCGCGCTGCGGCTCGAGCCACGGCGGCAGCACCAGACGCTCACCCAGTCGCTCGGGCTGCTCATCCACGGCAAAGCCGGGCCCATCGGTCGCCACCTCGAAGAGAACGCCTCCGGGCTCCCTGAAATAGACCGACTTGAACCAGAAGCGGTCGATGACCTCGGTTGGGTGCCGCCTCGCATTCAAGAGCCGTTGCTGCACCGCGAGCTGCGTATCATCGTCGGGCACTCGCCAGGCGACATGATGCACGCTTCCGGTTCCCCAGGTACCACGTTGTGCCTCCGGCGCTTCCTTGACATCGAGAACCCGTCCCGAGCCGCCACCGGATAAGCCGAATCGGCGCCAGCCGTTTTCTTCACCGACTTCGACAAAGCCAAAAGTGTTCAGCAGGAAACCGGCGGTGCCAGACGCATCCCGTTCGAGCAGACGGGTGGCGTGCAGACCGCGCACCTGGTGCGCTTCAGGCACCGGGCTCTCAGCCCATGGAGTGAACTCGCGATCAAGCATGGTCTCGACCAACGCGAGCGGCAGCCCGTGCGGATCATTCAATGTCAAAAGCCGCTCACCGAAGCGCTCCAGCGGACCCTCTACTCGGATACGATGTCGACCGAGCCGTTCGGCCCAATAGTCCAGGCTGCCGAGAGGAACCGCCAACGCGACCTCCACGGAGAGCCCGGTCCCGATTCGCCCCGGTCCCATGTCGGGCCAGGGGAAAAACGTTATGTCGGTCCCGGCGTGAGCATCGCCGTCAGCATAGAAGAGGTGGTAGGTGCCCGGCACATCCTGATTGACGGTCTTCTTGACCAGACGCATTCCCAGGACGCCCACGTAGAAGTTGAGGTTCTCCTGCGCGTCTCCGGCAATCACGGTGATGTGGTGCAGTCCGGTAACCGTTGCATCCATGGACATGCTGCGCCTCGCGTGTAGATGACCGACTCTTGCGGCCGGGCGACATGAGCCGGCGTTGGTTTCTCACGTACGACCCGCCAATATGCTGAACACCCGCCGGTTCCGGGTAGTTCGGCGCCCTACCCTGAGGATAGCCACTGTTGCCACGCGATGAATCCGATCCGTCAGGTCTATGTTCTCGTCCGGCCAAATAGGTTATCATCGCTTTGCCACTCGGCGCACACCCCATACCCCTGAATCAGCAAGCGTGCGTTCGTGGGAGTGGTTGCCGGTCACGGTTGCGGCACGGGGTCGCATCCGTCCGCAGGAGCAGCAGCTCACCAGTCCAAGGAGCCGTTACATGACACAGCACAACCGGGAGTTCTCCGGCACGGGCAGCCAGGAACAGCTGTTCAGCTCGAGACAAGGGAATGAGGAACCGGTCGGTCGAGGCGGTGGTGGAGGTGGACAAGGCGGTGGTGGGGGTGGTCAGGGTGGTGGCGGTGGCGGGAAGGGTCCGGGCGGCGGACAGGGCGGTGGTGGTGGCGGCGGCAAAGGCCCCGGTGGTGGCGGTGGTCAGGGCGGCGGCGGTCAGGGCGGCGGCGGTGGCCGTGGTCCTGGGGGCGGTGGTGGACCAGGTGGAGGCGGTGGCGGCGGTAGAGGGCCCGGTGGCGGCGGCGGTCAAGGTGGCGGTGGCCAGGGCGGCGGCGGTGGTGGCGGCAGAGGCCCCGGCGGGGGCGGCGGCGGTAGAGAAGGCGGCGGAGGTGGTGGTGGTGGCCGAGGCCCCGGCGGGGGCGGCGGTCAAGGTGGTGGCGGTCAAGGTGGTGGCGGCCAAGGCGGCGGCGGTGGACAGGGTGGCGGTGGTAGGCCAGGCGGTGGAGGAAACCGTTAGTATTACCGGCCGGCGGGCGCTCACGCGCTCGCCGGCAGCCCCCCCTTCATCTCAGAGTCACTGAGGTCGTTCCATGTCCAAGCCTCGCGGGCGGGAGGCCAAACTGAAGGCCCAGTACGCCCGCCTCTATCCCGGTCTCAAAGCTGGCGTCTGGCGGCCGGTCGAAGTACTGCTTCGGCACATCACCGAGCTCATCCATCAAGATCGTTCGAGGTCCGGCATCATCACCGGTGACCGGCTCCTGCATGGGGAGCACTTTGAATTTCGGGGCGCCTCGGATCGTCCCGACGGTCTCCCGGAGCGGTCCACCCGGCTGAGTGATTCTGGCGTCGAGCCGAGCGAGCCGGCGCTACGGGGCGGTCCCTCGAACTCACCGACGAAAGGGAAACAGGGATGAGCCGCCAGGACCGAGCGGGGGTACAAGCCGCCCCTCGCCTCAGAGCCGATGTCCGCCAGGCCTTGCTGAAGTCCGGTTTCGCCCACCTCTACCCTGGTATTCCTACTGGTGAGTGGCAGCCGGCCACCGTCATGGCGCAGCTGGTGCTTGGACTCGGTTCTAATTCAATCCAGCGCGCGTCTCTGCTGCGCGATCGTGTGCTCGACGAGAAGCACTTCCAGTTTCGTGGTCTCCCTTCGGCGGGCAGCAGGGATGATCAGAGGAGATCCCGACTTGAAGACCGCAGAAAGCGTGAAGCCGAGGCATAGTATGACTACAAACGCGGCGCTGCTGACGGCCTTGGTCGTGCTGAGCGGGTGCGCTTCGGGACGGACCGACCCAGTTGCGACTCCGCCCAGTCGTCCAACCGGTTCTGCCCGGAACGCGGCGGATACTGCCAACGGGTACCGCCTGAGAGACACCATTCCCGATACCACTGTGGCCGGCCGCCGAGACACCACCACCCAGCGATAACAGCAGGGGAGCTCGTGACCTCCATCACCACCCTCGGCCTGGCGGGAAGCTACGTTGCCGCTGGGTGGGGGAGAGTGCGGCACCGGCGAATTCAGAGGCAACGGCGTATGAAACGAACTCCATGGATCTTTGGCTCCCTCGCAGCGGCACTGTTGGCAGGCTGTAGCGGGGGCAACCGTAGCAGCAACGATGCAGGTGGCACAGCCGGCTCAGGGACTGAGTCGGGCTCGATGCAAGGCAGTTCGACGCGAGACACCGGTATGAGTTCGAGCGGCAGCATGGGCTCCGCGGCAGATACCATGAGTGCTGGAACGACCGGCAGCGCCGGCT
This sequence comes from uncultured Gemmatimonadales bacterium, assembly GCA_963751925.1. Classification (GTDB taxonomy): domain Bacteria; phylum Gemmatimonadota; class Gemmatimonadetes; order Gemmatimonadales; family GWC2-71-9; genus CAVVWJ01. Next base: position 436,458 of record CAVVWJ010000001.1, read on the forward strand.
CGCGCGCCACCGGCGGCACCAGTGCCGACACTGCACGGTCCAGCTCGGGTGTGACCGGCCAGAGCAATCGCCAGAGCACCGGTTCAGCTGGCATGTCCGATTCTGCCAAGGGTAACCAGACCAAGTCCGGCGTAACCAACACCAAGACCGGGAAGTCGACCCTGGGACCCGGTGTTAACAAGACCAGGCCGGATCAAGGCCAGCCGGTTACGTCGAAGGGCGATACGATTCGGAGCGGCGGGGACAGCACTTCGCAGCAATAAATCGGTAGTGGTAGCAAGGGCGCGGTCCGCCGCGCCCTTTTTTTCTGGTACGGCGTCTACCCCTCCCCGGGACGCCGGCTTATAGTTGGGGAGTCGGGTCCTTCACTCGAGCGAGGATCAGTGTCACTGCCGGACGTCCGCTCTGCCCCCAGTATTCTTGTCGTCGACGACCAGCCAACGGTTCGTCGCATGGCGCACCGACTCCTGAACGAATGGGGCTTTCGGGTCTTTGAGGCGGAGAGCGGTGAGGAAGCGATGGAAGTCATGGAGACCGCACACGCAGGAATTCAGCTCGTGATGGTGGACGTTGTCATGCCGTTTGCCGATGGGGTCCAGGTGGCGCGACGCATCCGCGACCGGTGGCCCGGACAACGGATCCTCTACATGTCTGCCCATCCGGCCGAAGTGCTCGTACAGTATGGTCTGTCCGAGCTCGACGCCCCGTTCCTGGCCAAGCCTTTTACTCGTGACGAGCTTCTGGCCAAGGTGAGCGAGGCGCTCGAGCGCCGGCCGAGCTCTGCCCCGAGGCCCCCTCGCTAGATCCCTCCGACCGAGACATGGTAGTACACAAGTCGTCGCGGGAGTGCCCCATCATAGAGCCGCACCCTCGGGCCAGCTGCGGCATTGTCAAAGCCCGGGAGCGGAACCAGGCAGAGGCGGATCGTTCTCCGGCATCATGATCGCGACCGGCCCAAAGTGAACTGAAACGTCGCACCTTGCCCCTCGAGACCCTCGGCCCACACCCTGCCACCATGCCGGTGGATGATCCGCTGCACCGTCGCGAGTCCGATTCCGGAGCCAGGAAACTCGGTCTGAGCATGGAGCCGCTGGAAGGGGCCGAAGAGCCGCTCGACGTACGTCATGTCGAACCCTGCTCCGTTGTCCCTCACGAAGAAGGTCGGCTCGTTCTGCACCTGAGTGACGCCGAACTCGATCCGCGCCTTCGGCTGCTTCCCAGTGAACTTCCAGGCGTTCTCCAGCAGGTTCTCGATCGCGATCCGGAGTAACTGCCCGTCTCCGGTGACAATTATGCCGGGACGAATTTTCGTCTCAATGTTCCGGTGAGGCTCGCTTTCCTGCAGACGCTCCAGCGACAGCTTCGCGAGAGTGCTGAGGTCCACCTCCTGCTCCCTGAGCTCGGCCCGGGTGACCTTGGCCAGATGCAGCACATCATCGATCAGCTGTGACATGTGCTGGCTGCCCTCGCGCACCCGCTCCAAATACCGGCGTCCAGTCTCATCCAGCCGGTCGCCCTGACTCTCGAGCACCGCTCGGCTGAAGCTGTCGATCCGCCGGAGTGGTGCGCGCAGGTCGTGAGAGACAGCGTAGCTGAAGCTCTCCAGCTCCCGATTCTTGTGCTCCAGGTCTCGCACCAGTTCAGCTCTGGCTTCGGCCAGCTCCCGCGCAGCCTGTTCGCTCTCCACCAGCATCTTGGTCTGATGTCGGAGAAGCTCAGTCTTCTTTGCCAGCTCCACGAACACCGCGACCTTGGAACGGACGAACTCCGGCATCACCGGTTTGACGAGATAGTCGACCGCGCCGACCGCGTAGCCCTTCACGGCTTGTGTCTGACTGCTGTCGGCGGCGGTGAGGAAGAGAATCGGTGTGTGACGTGACCTGTCGCGCTCCCGGATCAGGGCGGCGGTCTCGAATCCGTCCATCTCGGGCATCTGCACATCGAGAATGATGACCGCGAAATCATCGGTGAGAAGCCGCTTGAGAGCCTCGCGCCCGGAGTCGGCCATGATGAGGTTCTGGCCCAGCCCCTGGAGCATGGCCTCGAGAGCAATGAGATTGGCCGGCTGGTCATCCACCAGCAGAATGTTTACTTGGTCCGTCGGGCGGTCGGCCGGTCTGGCGATCGCTTGCCCGGTTTCACCGGGGATTTCTGACGGAGATGACGGCCGCAACTCGTCCGTTGGAGGCGACTGACCGACCGCCTGACCGGCCGACCGCCCTACCGGTACAGCCATACCCGCAGCAGTGAGAGGAGCTGATCCATGTCTACCGGCTTGGCGATATAGTCGGAGGCCCCCGCCTCGATGCACTTCTCACGATCACCTTTCATCGCCTTGGCGGTGACGGCGATGATCGGCAGGTTCCGGAACTTGGGCATCTCGCGGATCGCCCGCATCGTTTCGTAACCGTCCATCTCCGGCATCATCACGTCCATGAGCACCACATCCACGTCGGATGTTTCCTGCAAGCGGGCAATACCGTCCCGGCCGCTCTCGGCATAGATCACCTTCATCTCGCTGCGCTCGAGGAACGTTGTCAGCGCGAAGATGTTCCGGACGTCGTCGTCCACCACCAGGGCCTTCCGGCCGGTGAGCGTGGGGTCGGTCCGGTGGAGCTGCTCCAGCATACGCCGCTTCGATTCCGGCAGCCGAGCCGTGACCCGGTGCAGGAAGAGCGCGGTTTCGTCCAGCAGGCGCTCGGGCGATTGGGCATCCTTGATCACGACCGATTCGGCCATCCGCCGCAGCTCCGCTTCCTCTCGCTTGGTGAGCTGCTTCCCGGTATACACGATCGTGGGAAGCTTCCTCAGACCGATCTCACCTTTGACCCGGGTGATCAGCTGGAACCCGGTCATGTCCGGGAGGCCGAGATCGAGCACCATGCAGTCGAACGCCTCGCGCTGAAGTATTTCCAGCGCATCGGCCCCGGTGCGACACCGATGTGGTCACCACGTCCCCATCACCGATCAGCTCGGCGATACTTTGTTGCTGCGCCTCATCGTCCTCGACCACGAGCAGCCGCTTCACTGGCCGATCCACGAACTCGTGCAGGGTGGTGAGCGCTTCCGAAAGCGATGCCCTGGTGGCTGGCTTCGTGAGGAAGTCGATGGCGCCAAGGCGGAGCCCTCGCTGCCAGTTTTCCTCGACCGAGATGATGTGGACTGGGACGTGCCGTGTGGCCGGATCGTGCTTCAACCGGTCCAGGATTGTCCAGCCATCCGCGTCCGGCAAGCGCAGGTCCAGTGTAACCGCTGTGGGCGTGTACTCCCGCGCCAGCGCGAGCGCCCGGTCGGCGGTTTGCGCGACCAGGCCTTTGAAGCCCCGTTCCCGAGCCAGGTCCAGCAGGATTTGCGCGAAGTTGGGGTCGTCCTCGGCGATGAGAAGGATGCGGTCTCCCTCCTCGATAGTGGCGCGGTCGTCGTTCACCGCGCGCTCCACCACCGGCGCCAGCACCATGCGCGAGCTCGCGGTCACCGGCTTCGGCGTATCCGTGAGGAACGAGCCGTACTTGCCGCTGCCGTCCTCGTCCACCGACGGCGTCTCGACCGGCTGGGCCGGGTAGATGAGCGGGAGATACAGCGTGAAGGTGCTGCCGACACCGGGAGTACTCTCGATCCGGATCTCGCCGCCCAGGAGGCGAGTAATTTGGCGGCTGATCGAAAGACCCAGGCCGGTACCACCGTACTTGCGGCTGGTGGTGCCATCGCCCTGCTGGAAGGCTTCGAAGATGACGCCGTGCTTCTCTCGCGGGATGCCGATCCCGGTGTCCGTCACCGAGAACGCGATGACCGTGTTCGCGGCGTTCAGCATCTCCTGCTCCGGATTCCAGCCCTCGGTGGCTACGCTGGCGCGGAGCGAGACGCTTCCGCGTTCCGTGAACTTGAAGGCGTTCGACAGGAGGTTCTTCAGCACCTGCTGGAGCCGCTTGGTATCGGTCTGAATCGCCGGCGGAAGTGCCGGGTCGAGGCTGACGTCGAACTGCAGCCCCTTGAGATCGCCGACCTGCCGGAAGGTGCTTTCGACGAACTTCCGTACCTCGTTGAACGGTACCGTCGTGACGTCGACGGCCATGGTTCCCGATTCGATCTTGGATAGGTCGAGAATGTCGTTGATCAGGTCGAGGAGGTCGGAGCCGGAGCTGTGAATCGTCTGGGCAAAACCGACCTGTTTGGTCGTGAGGTTGCCATCGGCATTTTCGCTGAGGATCTGGGAGAGAATGAGCAGGCTGTTGAGCGGCGTCCGAAGCTCGTGCGACATATTGGCCAGGAACTCGGATTTGTACTTGGAGATCAGCGCCAGCTGCTCGGCCTTTTCTTCCAGCGCCACCTTGGCCTGCTCGACTTCCTTGTTCTTCTGCTCCACCTCGGCCTTTTGACTCGCCAGCAACTGCGCCTTGTCCTCCAGCTCCAGGTTCGTCTTCTGTAGCTCATCCTGCTGGTTGCGCAGCAGGTCCTCGGATTTCTGGAGCGAGCGGGTCTGCTGCTCCAGCCGCTTGTTGGTCTCGGTGAGTGCCTCCTGCTGCGACTGCAGTCCTTCCGTGAGGGCCTGCGATTGCTTGAGCAGCTCCTCGGTACGCATGTTGGCCGCGATCGTGTTCAAGACGATACCGATGCTCTCGGCCAGCTGCTCCAGGAAGGTGAGACGGATCTCGTCGAATTGATCGAAGGTGGCCAGCTCGAGAACGGCCTTGACCTCGCCCTCGAACAGCACCGGCAACACCACGATGTTCCGGGGCGCCGCTTCGCCCAGCCCGGAGCTGATCTGGATGTAATCGCTCGGCACCTGATTGATCAGCATCATGCGGCGTTCGATAGCGCACTGCCCCACCAGTCCCTCCCCAATGCGGAACTGACTCGGGACGTGCTTGCGATCCTTGTAGGCGTAGCTCGCGAGCAGCTTGAGGGTGGTTTCCTCACCCGACGGGTCCACCACGTAGAAGACGCCGTGGTGGGCCGTGACCAGCGGAGCCAGGTCGGAGAGGATGAGCTGGGAGACGGCGGCGAGGTCCCGTTGACCCTGGAGCATCCGGCTGAACTTCGCGAGGTTGGTCTTGAGCCAGTCCTGCTCCATGTTCTTCCGCGTGGTATCGCGGAGGTTTCGAATCATCTCGTTGATGTTGTCTTTCAGCTCCGCGACTTCACCCTGGGCCTCGACCGCGATCGATCGGGTCAGGTCGCCCTTGGTGACCGCGGTTGCCACTTCCGCGATCGCTCGCACCTGCGTCGTCAGGTTGGCCGCCAGCTGGTTCACGTTGCCGGTCAGGTCGCGCCAGATCCCTGCGGCGCCCGGGACTCGGGCCTGTCCGCCCAGCTTCCCGTCGATGCCGACCTCGCGCGCCACGTTGGTGACCTGATCGGCGAACGTCGCCAGCGTCTCGGTCATCCAGTTGATCGTGTCCGCCAGGGTTGCGATTTCGCCCTTGACCTCGACTCGGAGCTGCTGCTTGAGGTCCCCATTGGCGACCGCGGTCACCACCTTTGCAATGCCGCGGACCTGGGCGGTGAGGTTGGCCGCCATCGAGTTCACGTTGTCGGTGAGGTCCTTCCAGACGCCGGCGACACCGGTCACCTGCGCCTGCCCACCCAGCGTCCCCTCGGTACCGACCTCGCGGGCCACGCGGGTGACTTCCGAGGCGAAGGAGTTGAGCTGGTCCACCATGGTATTGACGGTGTTCTTGAGCTCGAGAATTTCTCCTTGCACATCGACCGTGATCTTCTTGTTGAGCTCGCCTCGGGCCACCGCGGTGGTCACGTCGGCAATGTTGCGGACCTGGGCCGTCAGGTTGCCTGCCATGTAGTTCACATTGTCGGTCAGGTCCTTCCAGGTACCGGCCACACCTTTCACCTGGGCCTGGCCACCCAGCTTCCCTTCCGAGCCGACCTCGCGCGCTACCCGGCTCACTTCCGAGGCGAAGGAGTTGAGCTGGTCCACCATCGTATTGATGGTGTCCTTCAGCTCCAGGATTTCGCCCTTCACGTCTACCGTGATTTTCTTGGAGAGGTCTCCATTGGCGACTGCGGTGGTGACCTGGGCGATGTTCCGGACCTGCGCGGTCAGGTTGCCCGCCATCGAGTTCACGTTGTCGGTGAGGTCCTTCCAGGTACCACCCACGCCCTTCACCCGTGCCTGGCCGCCCAGCTTTCCTTCGGTGCCGACTTCTCGGGCCACCCGGGTGACTTCCGAGGCGAAGGAGTTGAGCTGGTCCACCATCGTGTTGATGGTGTTCTTGAGCTCCAGAATCTCGCCTTTCACGTCGACGGTAATCTTCTTGTTCAGCTCACCTCTAGCGACCGCGGTCGTCACCTCGGCGATGTTACGCACCTGCGCCGTGAGGTTCCCGGCCATCGAGTTCACGTTGTCGGTCAGGTCCTTCCAGGTGCCACCCACGCCCCGCACCTGCGCCTGACCACCCAGCTTGCCCTCGGTGCCGACCTCGCGGGCCACGCGGGTCACTTCGGAGGCGAAGGAGTTGAGCTGGTCGACCATGACGTTGATGGTGTTCTTGAGCTCCAGGATCTCACCCTTCACGTCGACGGTGATCTTCTTGTTGAGCTCGCCTCTCGCCACCGCCGTCGTCACCTCGGCGATGTTACGCACCTGCGCCGTGAGGTTGCCGGCCATCGAGTTCACGTTGTCGGTCAGGTCTTTCCAGGTGCCCCCGACGCCCTTCACCTGCGCTTGTCCACCCAGCTTCCCTTCGGTACCGACCTCGCGGGCCACTCGGGTGACCTCGGAAGCGAACGAGCTCAGCTGATCGACCATCGTGTTGATGGTGTTCTTGAGCTCCAGGATTTCGCCTTTCACGTCCACCGTGATCTTTTTCGACAGGTCGCCGTTGGCCACGGCGGTCGTCACGTCGGCGATGTTACGCACCTGGCCGGTGAGATTGCCGGCCATCGAGTTCACGTTGTCGGTCAGGTCCTTCCAGGTGCCACCGACACCCTTCACCTGGGCCTGGCCGCCGAGCTTCCCTTCGGTGCCGACTTCGCGGGCCACCCGGGTGACTTCGGACGCGAACGAGCTCAGCTGGTCGACCATGGTATTGATGGTGTTCTTGAGCTCCAGGATTTCGCCCTGCACGTCCACCGTGATCTTCTTGGAGAGGTCGCCGTTGGCCACGGCGGTGGTGACATCGGCAATGTTGCGGACCTGCGCGGTCAGGTTGCTGGCCATCCAGTTCACGTTGTCGGTCAGGTCCTTCCAGGTACCGCCCACGCCGGTCACTCGCGCCTGGCCGCCCAACTTCCCTTCGGTGCCGACCTCGCGGGCCACGCGCGTCACCTCTGACGCGAACGAGCTCAGCTGGTCGACCATGGTATTGATGGTGTTCTTGAGCTCCAGAATTTCGCCCTGGACGTCCACCGTGATCTTCTTGTTGAGCTCGCCTCGTGCGACCGCCGTCGTCACTTCCGCGATGTTACGAACCTGCCCGGTCAGGTTGCCGGCCATGGAATTGACGCTGTCCGTCAGATCCTTCCAGGTACCACCCACGCCCTTCACTTGAGCCTGTCCGCCCAGCTTGCCTTCGGTCCCGACCTCGCGGGCGACGCGAGTCACTTCCGAGGCGAAGGAGTTGAGCTGGTCGACCATGGTATTGATGGTGTTCTTGAGCTCGAGAATTTCACCTTTGACGTCGACCGTGATCTTCTTGGAGAGGTCGCCGTTGGCCACGGCGGTCGTGACATCGGCAATGTTGCGGACCTGCCCGGTCAGATTCCCCGCCATCGAGTTCACGTTGTCGGTCAGGTCTTTCCAGGTGCCGCCGACGCCCTTCACCTGCGCTTGTCCACCCAGCTTCCCTTCGGTACCGACTTCGCGGGCGACGCGGGTGACTTCCGACGCAAAGGAGTTGAGCTGGTCCACCATCGTGTTGATGGTGTTCTTGAGTTCGAGAATTTCGCCCTTGACGTCGACGGTGATCTTCTTCGACAAGTCTCCGTTGGCCACCGCGGTCGTGACCTGAGCGATGTTTCTGACCTGCGCCGTCAGGTTGCCCGGCCATTGAGTTCACGTTGTCGGTCAGGTCCTTCCAGGTGCCACCGACGCCTTTGACTCGTGCCTGTCCGCCCAACTTTCCCTCGGTGCCGACCTCGCGAGCCACGCGGGTGACTTCCGAGGCGAAGGAGCTGAGCTGGTCCACCATCGCGTTGACCGTCTTGCCGATACGGAGAAACTCCCCCATCAGAGGACGCCCTTCGATGTCGAGCGACATCGACTGCGAGAGGTCACCCTTGGCCACTGCACCGATAACGCGCGCCACCTCACTGGTGGGCTGGACCAGGTCGCCAATCAGAGTGTTGACGGAATTGACCGATGCCGCCCACGAACCTGCCGCGCCTTGCAGGTGCGCCCGTTGCGTGATCTTGCCTTCCTTACCGACAGCCTGGCTGACGCGCTCCAGCTCACGCGTGGTTTCTCTGTTGAGGTCGATGATATCGTTGAGCGCATCGGAAATCTTCCCAGCGACACCGACCTGGGAGATCGGCATTTTGACGGAGAAGTCGCCCTTCCGCACCGCCGTGAGCACCGTCAGCAGCTGATTGGCATCGAGAATGTCGGGCGCGAGCGCAATCCGATTTTCGGCCCGACGCTTCGACTTGCGACCGTTGCCGGTCGCCGGTTCAGTCGGCATGAGAGCTCCTGCGGGGGAAGCTGGTTCTAGAGTGGAGAATTGTTAGTATGAACGGGCTTTGAGGTGAAGTGCTGTGAGCCAAGTCACAGGGCCGACGAGAAGGGGGTGGCGCCGGGGCCAGCTTGACATGTCAAGCAGTTGAGTAACACTTCAAGACCGGATCTGCCATTGAAGTATAGACTCGCGGAGAACGAGCCGGGAGTCCAGTCTGCCTATCGGGAAGCCATGGTCTCAGACGCCCTCCGGATTCTGATTCTGGAAGATGTGCCTATGGACGCCGAGCTCGTCGAGTACGAGCTCGAGCGGGCCCGCATTCCGTTTTCGGCTCGGCGGGTCGACTCGCGGGAAGGATTTCTTCGGGAGCTCGAGGAATTCGGCCCCGACGTGATCCTGTCGGACTACACCCTTCCCCGCTTCGATGGAATGGCGGCACTGTCGCTGGCCCGGGAACGGGCGCCCTCCATCCCGTTCCTCATCGTGACCGGGTCAGTCAACGAGGAAACCGCGGTCGGCTGCATGAAGGCCGGCGCTACCGACTACCTCCTGAAGAGCAACCTGGCCCGAATCGGTCCCGCTATTCAGGCCGCCCTGGAGCGGGAACGTGCCCGCGCCGAAAAGGTCCGGGCGGAATCGGCGCTGGCAGCGAGCGAGCAGCGCTTTCGATCTCTGGTCCAGAACTCATCCGATCTGGTCACCATTCTGGCACCCGATGGGATCATTCTCTACGCCAGTGACTCGGCCGAGCGAATCGTGGGCTACGCGCCGTCGACGCTGGTGGGTACCAGCATGTTGGCGTACCTGGACGAGCAGGATGGCGCCCTCGTGCGCGGGCTTCTCCAGAATGGAAACGGAAAGAGCAGCGTCTCGGGACCGATCGAATTCACTCTTCGCCGTACCGACGGCTCAGGCGTCTGCCTCGAGGCTATCGGAACCAACCTGCTGAACGACGCCACCATTCGCGGCATCGTGCTGAACGCCCGGGATGTCAGTGAGCGCAAGCGGGCGGACCGGGCACTCAGGGACAGTGAAGAGCGCTATCGCGATCTCTTCGACAATGCCAGCGATCTGGTCTGCATGGCTACGCCCGATGGTTCCCTGCAATACGTCAATCATGCCTGGCAGGAAGGCACTGGATACGCTGAGGAAGACATCGCAAAGATGCACTTCATCGATCTGGTCCATCCGGAAAGCCGAGCCCATTACCAGGAAGTGCTCCGTCGCGTGCTCGGCGGAGAAAGACTGGACCACGTCGAACTGGTCTTTGTGCCGAAAGCGGGAACCCCCATCACGGTAGAAGGGAACCTGAGCTGCACTTTCAAGGATGGGGAGCCCGCGATCGTCCGCGGTATCTACCGCGATGTCACCGAACGGAAGCGGGTGGAGGAACACCTGCGGCGCGCCGAGCGGATGCAGGCGGCTGGAAAGCTTGCGGGCGGCGTGGCCCACGAAGTGAACAACATGATGACCGGCGTGATCGGATTCAGTGAGTTCGTACTCAGAAGTCTGGAGCCGGAGGATCCGCGGCGGGCCGACGTCGAGGAGGTTATCAAGGCGGGAACCCGGGCAGCGGATGTGACTCGCCAGCTTCTCGCCTTCACCCGCCAACAGTTTTTGCGGCCCCAGGTGCTCGCGGTCAATGCGGTCGTCAGTCAGATGGAAAAGATGCTCCGCCGTTCCGTGGGAGAAGACAAGATCTTTCAGCTCCGCCTCTCACCTGACGCAGGCGAGATCAGAGCGGATCGCGGCCAGCTGGAGCAGGTGCTGATCAACCTCGTCCTGAACGCTCGGGATGCGCTGTCCGAGCATGGGACGGTCACGGTCGAAACTGCGGTGGCTGAGTGGGACGAGGCGTATGCCCAACGCCATGGCGGGGTGGACCTGCCGCTCGGACCGTACGTGATGCTGGCGGTCAGCGATACCGGATGTGGAATGGCGCCCGACGTTCAGGCCCGCATCTTCGAGCCGTTTTTCACGACCAAACCCATCGGCCAGGGAACCGGGCTGGGACTCTCGACCGTCTACGGCATCGTAAAACAGAGCGGTGGGTACGTGTGGGTCTACAGCGAGCCGAACCAGGGAAGCGTGTTCAAGGTGTACCTGCCGCAGGCGGAGTCACTGGAGGGGTCGGAGGTGGTGATGGAGGTATCGCAGCCGCCGACGGCGGGTACCGAGACGATTCTGGTCATCGAAGACGAGGACATGGTTCGGAATCTTGCCTCCAGGGCGCTCAAGGACCACGGCTACTCTGTCATCGAAGCGCGCAACGGGAGTCAGGCGCTTCAGTACATCCGACAGCATCCCGGGATGGTGCAGCTCGTGGTGTCAGACGTAGTAATGCCGGAAATGGGTGGGCGTGAACTGGGGCACACCCTGGCCCACAGCGATCCGGCTCTACCCGTGCTGTATATGTCTGGCTATACGGGGGAGGATGTGGTGCAGCGTGGGTTGCTCGATCCTGGAGCCCCCTTCCAGCAGAAGCCTTTCACTCCGGCAGGACTCGCCATCAAGGTGCGTGCAATGCTGGACCAGCGGCAGCGGGCCATCGCTGTAGGAACGGCCGGCTAGCTTCGGGAAGCGGGCTGGCCGGCGTCGACGCCGGCCGAACGAAATTCCAGGTGTTCCGCCCGCATCGTCACAAACCCTCGGGGCGTCGCCAGGCGCGCCAGCCGTTCACCTGCCATGTTGACCATCCGCTGGGTAACCCCAGGAAATATCGGCACCACCTGGTACCACTCGGTGGGATCGAGATCGAGATATCTGCGCTTGTGCTCGGTTCGTAATCGCGCCTGAACTCCGGGCATCTTCTCTCCTCGCCGCTTGGGACGGCTGCAGGGTCAGGCTATGTCTCAGAGGATGCTTGAAGATTAAGGCGGTAGGTGAGGAGGCGGTAGGTGAAGCGGCGGAAACTAACGCGGGCGGAAGATGGAGAGGCGGTAGGAGAAGAAGCGGAAGGTGACGACCGCGATGCAGTCTACAGCGATGCTCACCTACCGCCGCTTCACCTACCGCCGCTTCATCTACCGCCTCTGTTCTACCGCCACTTCACCTACCGCCGCTTTATCTACCGCCTTCTAATACGCCGGTGGATCGCTGGCCGGGAACGACTCGATCGAGCCTTGGTCCACTTTGCGGGAGTTCGATGGCTTCTCGGGTTCGGGGGCCGGTGCACCGCGGATCGCCCTGGCTCTCTGAGGTCCACTCAACAGCTGCCGCAGCACGTACTGCAGGATCCCGCCGTGCTGGTAGTAGAGAACCTCCTGCGGGGTATCGATCCGGATCATCGCGTCGAACTCTCTGACTGAGCCATTCTCCTCCTTGGCCCGCACCCGGAGCATCCGGCCCTGGGCAAATCCGGTGTCGATCGCGACGGCCAATCCCTCGAAGTCGAACGACTCTCGGCCGCTGAGGCCGAGGGTGCTGGCCGACTCGCCCGGTGCAAACTGCAGGGGCAATATTCCCATGCCCACCAGATTCGAGCGATGGATCCGCTCGTAGCTCTCGGCGATCACCGCCCGAATGCCCTGGAGAGACGGGCCTTTCGCAGCCCAGTCCCGACTCGAGCCGGACCCATACTCCTTCCCGGCGAGCACTATCAGCGGAGTTCCATCCGCCTGGTAGCGCATAGCGGCATCGTAGATCGCCATGATCTCGCCAGTGGGGAAGTAGGTGGTGAACCCACCCTCCCGGCCTGCCGCCAGCTTGTTCCTGATTCTGGTGTTGGCGAAGGTGCCCCGCACCAGCACCTCATGATTACCCCGCCGTGACCCATAGGAGTTGAAATCCGTCAGGGCCACGCCCTCGCCGGTGAGATAGCGTCCGGCCGGCGAGTCCTTCTTGATACTGCCTGCCGGCGAGATGTGGTCGGTTGTGACACTGTCGCCCAACACGGCGATGACGCGGGCGCCTCTGATCTCCGCGACCGTCTTGGGCTTCTCTCGCGACATTCCCTCGAAGTAGGGCGGCCGCCGGACATAGGTGGACGTGGGTGCCCACTCGAAGCGGTTTCCCGTGGGAATCTCCAGTGCATTCCAGCGTTCGTCGCCGGTGAAGACCGCGCTGTAGCTTCGGCGGTACATGTCGGAACGAATCGAGGCGAGCAGCGTCTCTTCGACTTCCGCTGAGCTGGGCCAGATGTCCCTGAGATAGACCGGTACCCCGTGTGAGTCAGTGCCCAATGGCTCGTTGAAGAGGTCGATGTCGATCCGGCCGGCAATGGCGAACGCGACTACCAGCGGCGGTGACATCAAATAGTTCGCACGCACGTCCGAGTTGATCCGGCCCTCGAAGTTGCGGTTGCCGGACAGCACCGAGCAGGCGACGATGCTGCCGCGCTGAATGGCATCCGAAATTTCCATCGGAAGCGGCCCCGAGTTGCCGATGCAGGTGGTGCATCCATAGCCCACCAGATTGAAGCCGAGCTGCTCCAGGTAAGGTGTGAGCCCCGCCCGCTCGTAGTAGTCGGTGACGACCTTCGAGCCCGGCGCGAGCGAGGTTTTGACCCAGGGCTTCCGCTCGAGGCCGCGCTCCACCGCCTTCTTTGCGAGTAGCCCCGCGGCGAGCATGACCGATGGGTTTGACGTATTGGTGCAGCTCGTGATAGCAGCGATCACCACCGAGCCATGGTCGAGAACTTCAGCCGCATCCTCCAGCATCACGGCGTGGGCCGCGGGTGACTCGGTCGACCCTTCGCCCCAGACGCCAACCGCGGTAGGACCCTCACTGGGACCCTTGGCGGCGTCCTTGCCAGTGCCCGGGCTGCCGGCCGGGAGCAGGCTCGGAAGCGCTTCCCGGAACGATCGACGGGCATCCGACAGGCGCACCCGATCCTGGGGACGGCGTGGACCGGCAATACTCGGCTCGACCTGACTCAGGTCGAGCGTCACCGTGTCGCTGAACACCGGGTCGGGCGAGCTGTCAGTGTGAAAAAGCCCTTGCTCCTTCATGTAGGCTTCGACCAGCGCGACTCGCTCCTCGGACCGCCCGGTAAATCGCAGATATTCCAGCGTCACCTGGTCAACCGGGAAGATCGCGCAGGTAGCGCCGTACTCGGGCGACATATTCCCGATGGTGGCGCGGTCGGCCAGCGCCAGACCACTGAGCCCGGGTCCATAAAATTCCACGAACTTCCCCACTACCCCTTTCCGGCGGAGAAGCTCAGTTACCGTGAGCACGAGATCGGTGGCAGTCGAGCCTTCAGGCAGCCGGCCCTCGAGCCTGAACCCAATGACCTCGGGAATAAGCATCGAGACGGGCTGACCCAACATAGCCGCCTCCGCCTCGATCCCGCCGACGCCCCACCCGAGCACACCGAGGCCGTTGACCATCGGTGTATGAGAATCGGTCCCGACCAGGGTATCGGGATAGGCCTGCGGCAGGTCGCCCGTGTGGGCGTGCGGATTCTCGTCACTGGTGAAAACCACTCTCGCCAGATATTCGAGATTGACCTGGTGAACGATGCCGGTGTTCGGTGGGACCACCCGGAAGTTGTCGAACGCGTTCTGTCCCCAGCGAAGGAACTGATACCGCTCCCGGTTGCGCTGATAGTCGAGGTCAACGTTGGTCCGAAACGCTTGCGGAGTACCGAAAGCGTCCACCTGCACCGAGTGGTCGACCACGAGCTCGACCGGCTGCAAAGGGTTGATCCGGCCGGGATCCCCACCAAGCGCCGCCATGGCGTCTCGCATGGCAGCGAGATCGACGACTGCGGGCACACCGGTGAAGTCCTGTAGCAGCACCCGGGCCGGGGTAAAAGCGATCTCCCGTGCTTTCCGGTCAGCCGGGGACCAGCGGGCCAGCGCCTCGATGTCGTCGCGCGTGACGATCACACCGTCTTCAGTGCGTAGCAGCGCCTCCAGGAGTACCCGCAGCGAGTAGGGCAGCCGGTCGACACGGATATTGGCACCCGTCAGCGCGTTCAGGCGGTAAATCTCGAAGCTCCGAGCGCCCACTTTCAGGGTGGAGCGTGCGCCAAAAGTATTCGTCATACCCTAAACTAAATCATTCGAACAATGGTGCCATAAATCGGGCAGTGGCCGGATAGTGACGGCAGCACCGACAGTGGACATTCCGGCGGTATGCTTTTACAGTGTGTGACGATTGGATGTTCGTGGCATCCATCCCCTCCCCAGGTCATAGCCCGCATGCCAGAATCCCAGGACGCGAGGCCGGTCATGGCTGGCTCCGCCAACTGCTTGATTGTCGACGACGAGCCAAGTGTTCGAAGGTCCCTCTCCCGGATGCTGCAGACGCAGGGGTTCAACTGCTTCGAAGCGTGCAGCGGAAAAGAGGGGCTCCAGGTGCTCGAATGCATCGGCGAGACTCCTCTGATCATCTCGGACATGCGAATGCCCGAGCTGGACGGGATGGGCTTCCTGGAAGTGGTTCGCCAGCGATATCCCGACAGCTCCGTGATCATGCTGAGCGGCATGAGCGAGACGACCACAGCGGTGGACTGCCTGCATCTCGGCGCCGCCGACTTCCTGCTGAAGCCGATTTCCCTGGGCGAGCTGCAAGCCCGGGTTGCGCGGGCGCTGGAGAAACGGGCACTCGTGCTGCAGAATCGGTTCTATCAGCAGCACCTCGAACACCAGGTGCAGGCCCAGGCGCTCCGAATCCAGGAGCTTTTTTTACAAGGCGTCCAGATGCTGGCGCGGGCACTCGAGGCCAAAGACGCCTATACCCGAGGGCACTCGATTCGGGTCAGCCGCTACGCCGTGGCTACTGCGGCACGGCTGGGCTTTGCGGGACCTGAGCTGGATGGGATCCGGCTCGGAGGCGAGCTGCACGATATCGGAAAGATCGGTACTCGTGAGTCCGTGCTCCATAAGCCAGGCTCGCTCACGCCCGAGGAGTTCCGCCAGATCACCGAGCACCCGGCTCTGGGAGAGCGCATGCTGTCACCCCTGGCGCACGAGTCGCCCGACGTCCTCCGAATCGTGCGCTCGCATCACGAGCGAATCGACGGAAAAGGATTTCCTGATGGCTTGCGGGGAGAGAAGATTCCGATTGAGGCGCGGATCGTTGCGGTGGCCGACTCGTTCGATGCCATGACGACTCGCCGGCCGTACCGCGAGTCCCGTCCCGCCGATGTCGCGGTGGCCGAGCTACGCCGGGTGGCAGGGACCCAGCTCGATCCTCACGCGGTCGAAGCTTTTGTGGGTGCCTTTCCCGAGCCGGGAGACTTACCGATCTCTGCCTGATCACCCTCGTGCGTCTTGGGGGAGCCGCGCTTGCTCTTCCCCGCTCCGCTCTGCAACTTCGCCCTGGCCTGCTCGGCCAGCTCGAGATAGTGACGTTTCAGCTGCTCCAACTCCTCCTCCGTCATTTCCTCGAGATTCAGGACCGTATTCCTGGCGCCGTGCACTGCTCGGATCAGCTCGTCCAGCTTGATCTGCATTGCCGCGCCGTCGCGATTCTGGGTGTTCTGGATCAGGAAGACCATCAGGAAGGTGACGATGGTAGTGCCGGTATTGATGACGAGCTGCCAGGTATCGCTGAAGTGAAAAATCGGGCCGGTCGCCGCCCAGATGATGATGACCGCCGCGGCAACCGCAAACGTGCTCGGATGCCCCGACGTTCGGGCGGTCCACTTGGCCAACCGGGTAAACGAAGTCGCGATACTCATTCGAGATAGGTAGTGGTGCTTACAGCTCCCGCAGCATGGTCCGCATTCGGATGGCGAGTGCCTCGATCTCTCGCAGGCTGGTCACCGTCTCCGGGTCTATCTGTGCTTCGTTAAGGAGGAGTAGCTGGGTCTCGGCGAGCAGCGCCGATAAGGGATTGGACAGGTCGTGGCGCAACTTACTGAGGCGCTCGGAGTCGCTCATTGAGGCGGGACCGGGAGACTCGGCAGCGGGTCAAGAGAGATGTGTCGGATAGCGAAAGATTGTATACCCCTAAGAGTTACGCAATATGCTGAGGTCCACGCCGGAGGCGGAGAACCGGCTCGGCCTCTTGACGCCTCGCCTGGGCGCATCTACTTTAAGTTGCTTCTTGGTTGTTAGAAACTCCCCGAACCACACCGACTTGCAGCTCCGGCGCCCAAGCGCCACCACATACACACAGTTCACCCTCGTTTAAACTTGCATTACAACTCTCCACCCTTGCCCGACCTTCGGCCGGGCCTGTCCGCCTGGAGTCCCTCCCGTGGATATCGCTGAGCTAAAGCAGAAGTCAGTCGCCGAACTGCACACGTTGGCCGAGCAGTTGAACATCAGCAATTACTCCGGCCTTCGAAAGCAGGACCTGATCTTCCGCATCGAGCAGTCGCTGCTCGACTCCGACACAGTGATACGGGGAGAAGGAGTCCTGGAAATCCTGCCGGAAGGATACGGGTTCCTTCGCAGCCAGGACTGGAACTATCTGTACGGTCCCGACGACATCTACGTCTCGCCCAGCCAGATCAAGCGGTTCGACCTTCGCACTGGTGACACCGTCATGGGCCAGGTGCGGCCCCCCAAGGAGGGGGAACGCTACCTCGCACTCCTCAAGGTCGAGCAGGTCAACTTCGAGGAACCGGAGAAGACCAAGCACCGAATCGCATTCGATAACCTCCGGCCCCGATATCCTGATGCCCGGATTCGGCTCGAGCGGAAAACCGGAGACCTTTCGATGCGGGTGGTCGACCTGCTATCGCCCTTGGGCAAGGGGCAGCGCGCTCTGATTGTGGCGCCCCCGAAGGCCGGCAAGACGATTCTGATGCAGAAGCTGGCCAACGCCATCAGCGAGAACCATCCCGAAATCGTCCTCATCGTGCTGCTCATCGACGAGCGCCCAGAGGAAGTCACCGACATGGAGGAAAACGTCAAGGCGGAGGTCATCTCCTCCACCTTTGACGAGCCCGCCGACCGTCACGTCCAGGTGGCGGACATGGTCATCGAGAAGTCGAAGCGTCTGGTGGAGCACGGCCGTGACGTGGTAATTCTCCTGGACTCGATTACCCGCTTGGCCCGAGCCCACAACGTGGTGGTCCCTCACTCGGGCAAGATCCTCTCCGGCGGTGTCGACGCGAACGCGCTGCAGAAGCCCAAGCGCTTCTTCGGAGCCGCTCGCAATATCGACAAGGGCGGCAGCCTGAGCATCATCGCCACCGCTCTGATCGACACCGGCAGCCGGATGGACGAGGTGATTTTCGAGGAGTTCAAGGGTACCGGTAACTCCGAGCTGGTGCTCGATCGCCGCCTGGCCGATCGCCGGATCTATCCGGCGATCGATATCCAGCGGACCTCCACCCGTAAGGAAGAGCTCCTGATGGACAAGGATGAGCTCAATCGGGTCTACCTGCTTCGGAACTTCCTGGCCGACATGCCGCCGGTCGAGGCCATCGAGTTCCTCCTCGAGCGGATGAAGCGCACCAAGAACAACAAGGAGTTCTTCGCGACGATGGCGCAATAAGACAGTAAACAGTGAACAGTGCACGGTGAACGGGGGGCTCAGCTACGCGAGGAGCCCCCCTGTTTACTGTTTACCATTCACTGCTTACGCTTTGCTTGTGGCTATCCCAAATACCGGCCGAATCATTGGAGTTGACTGGGGAGAAATCCGGATCGGTCTTGCCCTGAGTGACGAGTCCCAGATCCTCGCAACCCCGCTCGAGACTCTCGTCCGGCGAGCCGGTAAACGCTTCCCGATGCCCCGCTTCCTGGAACTCACAGACATGCACCGGCCGGTGGGGCTGGTCGTCGGTCTCCCGCTTTCCTCCGAAGGGGATGAGGCGGACAGTGCCCGGGCCGCTCGAGAGATGGCCGAACCGCTGGTGCGGCGAACCGGACTTCCCCTCGAGCTCTGGGACGAGCGCATGAGTACGGCCCGCGCACTGGCCGCCATTCGGGAGCAGGGCGGCTCGACCCGGGGACGGAAATCCGATGTCGATGCGTTGGCTGCGGCCGTCCTGCTGCAGCACTTCCTCGATGCTCGGCGGCTGGCTCGCAGATGAAGTCAAGAACGAGGCTCGTACTGCCGGCGTTCGTTCTTCTCTCTGGCTGCACTCCATCCTCCAGGACCGAGCGGGTCACCTTGCCGCCAGGCGCGTCCTTCGGCGCCGTCACTGACAGTCTGTTGGCTCACAAGGTGATCTCGAGTTCTCGCTGGTTCAAACTGCTGGCTCGAATCCGCGGCGTGGACCGGTCGGTTCACGCTGGCGTGTACGAGTTCCCGGCGGGCACGACACCGTGGAAGGCCCTGGGAATGCTCGCGTCAGGTAAGTCTGCCGCGGCCCGCTTCACGGCTCCGGAAGGCTTGACGATACAAGAAGTCGCTCAATTGGCTCATGAGCGGCTCGGGATTCCGGCAGACTCCTTCCTGGTGGCAGCGCGAGACGGTCAAGCCGCCAGCAAACTCCTGGGGCACAAAATCCCTTCCTTCGAGGGTTTTCTGCGGCCGGAGACATACGTTGTTCCGGTGACGGTCTCCGGCCGCGAGCTGGTGCGCATCATGGCCGAGGGGTTCAAGTCCGAGTGGAAACCCGCGTGGAACGCCAGACTGGATTCTCTGAAGATGGACCGCGTGGCCTTGGTGACACTGGCTTCAATTGTAGAGGGAGAAGCTCGGGCAGACGAGGAACGAGAGACGATCGCCGGGGTCTACACCAACCGCCTCCGAATCGGCATGGCGCTTCAGGCGGATCCCACGGTGCAGTACGCTATCAGCCTCAAGACCGGAAAGCGGAAGCCCCGGCTGTTCGTCAAGGATTACATGATCAAGTCACCCTATAACACCTACCTGAACCCGGGACTTCCGCCTGGCCCGGTGAACTCGCCAGGGCTCCGCAGCATCGAAGCCGCGCTCTATCCGGCTAACGTGCGGTTCTTGTACTTCGTAGCCGGACCGAACGGTCGTCACATTTTTTCCAGGACTTACACCGAGCACCTGCGGGCGGTGAGAAAGGTGCGAGAGCTAGCCAGGCGTCCGCGATAACGAAGCCGCCGCAGTCCTTCTTCGCTTCACTCCAGAAGCTCAGACAGGATGTTGCTGTACTGCCGGGCCGCGCCTTCGACATCCTCTGCTCCCAGAATTCCCGATACCACGGCCACTCCACGACCCCCACTGGCGAGCACCGTGGGGACATCTTCTGCCCTAACACCACCGATGGCAATCGATGGCTTGCCTCCAGCCAGGTCCACCAGCCGTGAGAAGCCGGTCGGGCCTAGTGCCGGGCCCGAATCCGTCTTGGTTGAAGTCACCCGCCAGGGACCGATCCCCCAATAGTCGGCCGCCTCGGCCGCTGCCGCCTCTTCCGCGCTACCCACCGAAGCACCGATCAGAAATCCAGGCGGCGCGATCTTCCGGGCTAGGCCGACCGGCAGGTCATCCGGTCCGAGATGAACCCCGGCCGCCCCGGCTGAAATGGCGATGTCCGGGCGGTCGTTCACCAGCAAGGGCACGCGGAGCTGAGCAGTGAGTGTTCGGACCAGCTCTGATATCTCCCTCGCTCCTCGTTTTTTTAAACGCAGCTGTACCGACGTCACCCCACCGCGCTCAGCAGCGCGCACCAGGGAGATCAGATCTCGTCCCTGGACCAGGCGATCGTCCGTCACGAGCATGAGCCGCATCAGATTCGCTACATTCTCTCCCATGACGTCTCCAGTACGGCTGCACGGCATTCGCGGCGCAACGACCGTCTCCCACAACGACGCGGCGGAGATCCTTGCCGCAACCGACGAGTTGCTGCGCACCTTGATCAGCGCCAATGAGCTGGAGCCCGACGACATCGTGAGCGGCCTGTTCACGGTAACCAGCGATCTCGATGCTGCGTTTCCCGCCCGGGCAGCCGAGGAGTTCGGCTGGAACATCGTCGCCCTGCTTCACGCCACCGAGATTCCGGTGCCGGGCTCGCTCCCCAAGTGCATTCGCCTGCTGGTGCATGCCTACACTCCACGGAGCCGGGCGGAAATCAAGCACTGCTATCTCAGAGGTGCCACGGCGCTGCGCCCGGACCGTGCGTGAGTGTGGTACAGGTGACGCCCCGAGGGGCGGAACGCTGGGTTCGCGGCCATCCCTGGATCTACCGGAGCGAAGTGTTGGATGGTCCTGCTACGGCCGGCATAGCCCCGGTTCACGATTCCCGCGGGAAATTCATCGGCCAGGCGCTCTATTCTCCCAAATCAGAGATTCGGCTTCGGCTGCTGGAACGAACCGATCGTGTGGTCGATGACTCGTGGTGGATCGAGCGATTGACCGCATGTTCCGAGGCCCGAGCCGGGATCGATGCATCGGCCTACCGCCTGGTACATGGTGAAGGGGACGCGCTTCCTTCGCTGGTGGTGGACCGTTATGACCGCTGGCTGGTGGTGCAGATCCTTTCGGCTGGATTGGAAACCGTTCGCGAGACTATTGCACACGCGTTGGTGACAGTGTTCCAGCCCGAAGGGATTCTGCTCCGGAACGATGTGCCGGTTCGACGCCGGGAAGGATTGTCCCAGGAATCGGCCGAGATTTACCGGACCGTCCCCCACGTGATAGAAATCCGTGAAGGCGAGCTCCGGTATCTGGCCGCCCCCTGGGAAGGACAAAAGACTGGCGCCTTTCTGGACCAGCGGCCCAATCGCCTCCTGGCCGGGACGCTGATCCCTACCGGCGGCCGTGGGCTCGACTGTTTTGCATACCACGGCTCCTTCGCCATGCACCTCGCACGGCGCGCCACCGGAGTCATGGCGATCGACAGCAGCCAGGAAGCCCTCTTGCGGGGTGCCGCTAACGCCGCGCTCAACGGACTCACCAACATCGA
The DNA here is from genome assembly GCA_963751925.1 of uncultured Gemmatimonadales bacterium. Classification (GTDB taxonomy): domain Bacteria; phylum Gemmatimonadota; class Gemmatimonadetes; order Gemmatimonadales; family GWC2-71-9; genus CAVVWJ01. The sequence goes on from CAVVWJ010000001.1 coordinate 457,815, forward strand.
ATGGCGTCAGGGCGACGCATTCGAGGTGCTGCGCGAGATGGAGCGCGCGCGCGAGCGCTTCGATACCGTTGTTCTCGATCCCCCCGCCTTTGCCAAGTCCCGCGCCACGGTGCCTGCTGCGCTCAGGGGATATCGCGAGATCAACCTGCGAGCCATGCGACTGCTGAAGCCCGGTGGCACTCTCCTCACCGCCTCGTGTTCCTTTCACGTTGGCCTGCCGGTGTTTCTGGGAATGCTGGCGCAGGCGGCCGGTGACAGTGGCCGGCGTCTCGTCGTCGAACGAATTCTGGGGCAAGGGGCCGATCATCCGGAGGTTCTGACGATTCCGGAGACGGGTTATCTCAAGGCGGCGGTCCTGCGGGCAGCGCTGTAGCAGCATGGGCACCGCGTCGGCCAAGCTGACCAAAGTGGCCTGGACTCTAGACTTTCGACCCTCGACTTCCCAACTTCCACCATGCCCGGCGTAGCCACCTCTCGGGAACGATCGTCGGGGGTGCGCCGCGTTTTGGGCGGCATCCTCGTCGCAAACATCGTTGTCGTGATCGTAAAGCTTTCTGTCGGGCTCAACACCAACTCCCTGGCCGTATTTGGTGACGCCCTGCAGTCGTCGGTTGATGCCGTGAATAACATCTTCGGCGTCGCCGTCGTCCGACTGGCCGCGAAGGAGCCGGATGAAGACCATCCCTACGGCCACGCCAAGTTCGAGACCCTGGGCGCTCTCCTCATCGCGTTGCTGCTCGGCGTTTCGATCTTCGAGCTGGTCCGTGGGGCCGTGGCTCGGCTGCTTATGGGGGCCCCGCAACTAACGGTCTCGAGGACTTCACTGGGACTTCTGATCTTCACCCTGGCGGTCAACATCGGGGTTGTCGTTTACGAGACTCGGGCCGGCCGGCGTCTCAAAAGCGATCTTCTGCTGGCAGACGCGCTCCATACCCGGGTCGACGTCTTCGTCACCCTCGGCGTTCTGACCGGGCTGACCCTGGCGCGCGCTGGTCTGGGATGGGCGGATCCTGTACTCGCGTTGCTGGTTGCGTTGCTGGTCGGCAATGCAGGGTATCAGATCCTCCGCCGCTCTATTCCAACCCTGGTAGACGAAAGGGCGTTCGATCAGGACACTATCCAGAAGGAAGCCGAGGGGGTCGATGGAGTGATATCAGCGTACGCCATCCGATCCCGGCGTGCCGCCGATCGCCAGTTCGCCGAGCTGACCATCTCGGTCGATGGTGGCGCTGACGTCACCAGCGCGCACCGGATCGCCGACGACGTCGAGGAGCGCCTTCGGGAGACTCTTCACCTCGACGAAGTCACGGTGCACGTCGAGCCATGCTGAGCGCGACGCAGGTTCGGCAGGCCCACCACCGGCGACGCTCGCCGTACTCAGATAAACAGCACTACCAGGAGTACATCCTTCAGCGGATCGAGGGATACAAGAACTCGATCGGACGAGACGAGCTTCTCCGGCTGGGAGACGAAGCGGCCTCCGAGCTCCAGGCCATCTCGGAAGGGCAGTTCGTTCTCACTGAAGTGCTGATGCTGGAGTCGGTCGATCGGCTGATCATGAAGCGGCTCTCCCTCCGGCCGTACCGGCGATGGCGCCAGCAATTTCTCAAGCTCCGAGCAGCCCAACGGACACCGACTCACTGGGGCCTCGAGCCTCATTGTCCCGTCGCACCGCTCCTCCCCCGCATCGAGCCCGAGGACACCGCCCTGGTCGTGGGCACCGGTGCAGCCAACACCACCTACCTCTTGGCGGCCCACGATGCCGCCGTCACGTTCATCGCGAATGACCTCGGGTGTGTGGAGCGAGTCGAATCCCGAATGGCCACTGAGGCCCTCGCCAGCATCTTCGAGAGTTTCGTGGCCCCGCTCGACCAGGCGTTACCAGCGTTCCTGAGTCTCCTCGAGGGGATCGACATCACGGTGCTCGATCCCGGCGTTCTGGCAGATCTCTCTCCAGGAAAGCGGGCCAAGCTGATCCATGACCTGCAGCGGCGGAGCCGTCCGGGAGGGGTTCACATCCTGCTGCCGAGCTCACCGGCCATCATACCCGAAGCACTGCGATCGATGTATCCGGGATGGACCCAGGAGGAGGAACTGAAGCGTCGCCGGCGAGCGGCCGACAGCCGGCGAGCTGAGGGTCTGATCCTCTGCAAGCCACTGTGTCCGGCAGACACGGCATAGCCTTTCGGCGGCTGGGTCCGAGGGACACGCAACCGCTGTCACCCACCTTCATCTCCTTACCAAACACCGAGTTCCTCGCAGCTTTCACGCGGCACAGACGGTGCTTCTCTGGCGCGAAGCAGGCTCACTCTTCGACTGCCAGGAGTTACCTCGTGACCACCACTCTTCCGTTCGCCACCCAGTCCGAGCCACTCGGCATCGTGATCAGGAGCGGCGCGCCGGCACCAAAACCGGTGCGGTTCTGGGCCTATCTCTGGGCCGCTGATGACGAAGACGCGATGGAGCAGCACTGGCACCAACGGGTCCCCGCCGAGCACGCCGCGTAGCCCGGACTGAGTGGGCTGACGACGGGCCAAAACGCCCCCGGACTCCGGTCCGGGGGTGTTTGTATTTCCAAGACTTGCCCGGGTTAAATTTCAGGCCTAGACTCGGAACCCTACCCCTTCTCGTAATGAGTCCATGCCCACGCTGACCCTCAATGGGACCCCCGTTTCTTTCGAGCCCGGCGCGACGATTCTCGAGGCCGCTCGCACCTCCGGCGTCGAAATTCCTACGCTGTGCTGGTATCCCAAGCTGCCCATCGTAGGCAACTGCCGCATCTGCCTTGTGTCCGTCAAAGGTCAGAACAAGCTGCTTCCCGCCTGTGCCACCCCGGCTGCGGATGGAATGGTGATCGAATCTGAATCGCCGGCCGCGGTGGACAACCGGAGGGGGGTGCTCGACTTCCTGCTGGAACGCTATCCCGGTGAACACCTCCTCAATGGCGGGCGGGCCCACCCTCGAAACGAGTTCGAACGCTACGTCGTCCAGTACGACGTGCCGGTGCGGTCCCATCACGACCTGCCCTTGCGGAGTGGTGATGAGCGCCCAGGTGATGTGATGATCCAGCACGACATGACTACCTGCATTCTCTGCACCCGCTGCGTACGCGCCTGCGAGGACATCCAAGAAGTGGGCGTGCTGGATGTCGGTATGCGAGGTGAGCACGCCCAGATCATCGTTGGAGGAGATGGCGACCCTGACCACGCCGGCTGTACCTGGTGCGGCGAGTGCGTCCGGGTTTGCCCCACCGGCGCCATCTTCGAGTTCATCCCCAAGCAGCAGTTCGGCGCCGAGGCGGTCCGCACCCCAGACCGAGTCGTCCGGTCCGTCTGCCCCTACTGCGCGGTCGGCTGCCAACTCGACCTGCACGTCAAAGACGAAAAGGTCATGCGGGTAACGTCGCCCTGGATCGAGGAGAATACGCCGAACCAGGGCTCCACCTGCGTCAAAGGCCGCTTCGGCTACGACTTCCCTCAGCATCGCGACCGTCTCACCACCCCGCTGATCCGGAAAGGCTGGATGCAGCAGGACGGACGCTGGGTATGGACCGGCGAGTCACCACGATATAGAGAAGGACCCTGGCACACCATCGAGGAGATGGGTGAGCGCAAGAAGCCTCGGCCCCCGCTTCGCCAAATCGGCAAGCCGCCTCTGACCGGCGTGCCCCGCCTGGGAGACGAAGATGTCCGGGACCGGGTCGCCACCCCGGCCGGATGGTACAGCGCGTTCCGGGAGGCCAGCTGGGAAGAGGCCCTGAGCCTCGCGTCGCAGGAGATCATGCGCATTCGGGACCAGCACGGACCTCGAGCCCTGGGCGCGCTCTCGTCGGCCAAGTGCTCCAACGAAGACAACTACGCGTTCATGCGAATGGTCCGCGGCGCCTTTCAGACCAACAGCGTGGACCACTGCACCCGCCTTTGTCACTCGACCTCGGTCGCCGCCATGAATCGCGCGCTCAACACGGCGGCCGCTTCCGGGTCTATGAGAGAGATCGAGGAAGCCTGCGACGTGATCTTCATTGCCGGCGCAAATACGACGGAGTCACACCCGGTCTTCGGAGCGTTGATTAAACGGGCGGTCGCTCGAGGCGCCAAGCTGATCGTGGCCGACGTCCGGAAAGTCGAGCTGGCCGAGCTCGCGGATATTCACCTCCAGATGTACCCCGGCTCCGACGTCGTCCTCTTCAATAGCATGCTGCATCACATCATCGAAGCCGGGCTCACTGATCCAGAGTTTATCGCCAACCGGACCAGCGACTTTGCCCAGGTCGAAGCAGCGGTGCGCCCCTACACCCTCGAAGTGGGCGAAAAGGTCACCGGAATTCCTCGAGAAGTGATTAGGGAAGCCGCCGAGATGTATGCCAGGGGCCCCAGGACGTCGACGCTCTGGGCGATGGGCCTGACCCAGCACGCCACCGGCACCGATATCGTCGCCAGCCTGCTAAACCTGCTGCTTGCCTGCGGGATGATCGGCAAGTGGGGCGCCCAGATGATGCCGATTCGCGGGCAGAACAACGTGCAGGGCGCGAGCGACATGGGGGCAATTCCATTTGCATATACCGACTATCGCCCTGTCACCCAGCCCGCCAATAGAGCCGAATACGCTCGCGCATGGGGAGTGCCGGAAGAGACGCTCTCCCTGCAGGACGGTATGATGGTCACCGAAATGACCAGGGAGGACAGCCCTATACGTGGTCTCTACATCATGGGGGAGAACCCCGTGATTTCTGATCCCAACATCGCGCATGCCGAGGAATGGGTGCGCGGGCTCGAGTTCCTGGCAGTGCAGGATCTTTTCCTGACCGAAACCGCTCGATGGGCCGACGTCGTGCTTCCGGGGTCCTCCTTCGCGGAGAAGACCGGCACCTACGCCAATACCGAGCGGCGCATTCAGCTGGCCGAGGCGGCCCTGTCTCCTCCGGGTGAGGCTCGGCGGGATCTGGACATTCTCATCGAGTTGAGCAATCGACTCGGGCTCAAGACCGACTGGAGCGGTCCCGAGGACGTGATGCGGGAGATCGCCGCGGTTACCCCGTCCTGGCGCGGTGTGACGTATGCCGGACTCAAGGGCACTGGGCTCCAGTATCCGGTGCTCACGCCCGATTCCGAGGGCACCGCGTACCTGTTCAAGGACGCATTCCCGACGGCAGACGGTCGGGCCCAGTTCATCCCGGTGGAGTACGTCGCACCCGAGGAGCTCCCGGATGACGACTATCCTTTCGTGATGAATACCGGACGGCAGATGTACCATTGGCACACCGGAACGATGACCCGGCGCTCCACCGGGCTCGATTCGCGCGAGCCCACGCCTGTGGTGGACATCAATCCACGCGACGCTATTGAGATGGGGGTGGCTGAGGGAGACACGGTCCGCGTCACCTCACGCCGGGGATCGATGCTCATTGGGGCCCGCCTGTCCGAGCGCCAGGCCCGGGGCCAGATCTTCATCCCGTTCCACTTCCGCGAGGCGGCAGCCAATCTTCTCACCAATCCTCGGCTAGACCCCTATGCCAAGATCGCGGAATTCAAGATCAGCGCCGTGAAACTGGAGCCGGTCCGCGAGCCGGTGTTTGCGGACTAGCTGCGAACAACGGCCGACAGCACCGCAAGGACGGAAAGGTCACTGCCATTGGCGCAGTGACCTTTTCCCTTTCCGCCCTTCCCTACCGTCCCGCCTTATATTCCCCGCGACCTTACTCTGAGGCTCGATGCGCGCGCTGGTGAAGGAATCCAAGGGTCCCGGTATCGTACTGCGCGACGTGCCGGTGCCTTCCTGCGGCCCCAGCGAGGCCCTGATCCGGGTGCAGTATGCCGGCGTCTGCGGCACCGACCTCCACATCTGGGAGTGGGATAGCTGGGCGAGCGGCCGGCTCAAACTGCCCGTCATCGTTGGTCACGAATTCTCCGGCGAGATCACCCAGTTGGGGGCAGAGGCTGCATCGGACGGATTACTGGCGGTCGGAGATCGAGTCACTGCGGAAGGCCACGTCGTGTGTGGCCACTGTCTCCAATGCCGCCTGGGAGATGCCCACCTCTGCCGGCGTACCCAGATCATCGGGGTTGACCGCGCTGGCGCCTTTGCCGACTACATCGTGATGCCCGCCTCCAACATCATGAAGCTGGACGGAATCTCGGCTGAGATCGGTGCCATCATGGACCCGATGGGGAATGCGGTCCATACCGTCCTCGAAGCCGAGGTGCCGGGCAGCACCGTGCTGGTCATCGGCTGCGGACCGATCGGCTGTTTCGCGGTCGGGGTCGCCAGAGCAGCCGGAGCATCACTTGTGATAGCCAGCGACTACAACCCGAAGCGCCTGGACCTGGCTCGAGCCATGGGTGCGCAGGTGACGCTCAACCCCCAGACGGACGACGTCGTCGCGCGCGTCCGAGAGCTCACCGGCGGAGACGGGGTTGACCTGGTCTGCGAGATGAGTGGACACCCGAGTGGCCACGCGCAGGCCTTCGCGGCAACCCGACTGGGCGGACGCATCAACTTCCTGGGCACGCCGAGCCGATCGACCGAAGTTGATTTCGCCCGCGATGTCATCTTCAAGGGACTGACACTTTACGGCGTGACCGGGCGCAAGATGTACGAGACCTGGCACCAGATGCAGAGATTCCTGCGAGCTGGGCAACTGGACCCCAGGCCCGTGATCACCCACCGCTTCCCGCTCGAATGCATCGCCGACGCGATCCAGGTCATCAAGGATGGTCAGGCGGGGAAGGTGATTCTGGAGATCAGCACATGACCAACGCCCTGGAGCGGCGTCTCGAGCCGCAGCTCGAACAGTTCATCGCCGATGGCACCTATAAGAGGCTGAACTTCCTGGAGAGCGCCCAGGATGCCCGAGTGCAGATGGAGGGCCGGGGAGAAGTCATCATCCTCTCTTCCAACAATTATCTGGGTCTGTCCAACGAGCCGAGTGTCGTCGCAGCGGGAAAGGCGGCGCTCGACCGATTCGGGGCCGGCACCGCCTCAGTGCGTTTCATCTGCGGCACCTTCACCATCCATCGAACGCTCGAAGCCGCCTGCGCCCGGCTGGTCGGCACCCCTGCCTCACTGAGTTTCGTGAGTGCCTGGAACGCCAATGAGGCGGTCCCTGCAACGCTGCTGAGCGAGAACGACTTCATCATCAGCGATCAGCTGAATCATGCCTCCATCATCGACGCGATCCGCTTGGCCAAGTCGATCACCAAGTGCCAGACTGCGGTGTACCGTCACGCGGACCTGGCTGATCTCGACAGCAAACTCACCGCCGCCCGAGACCGACAGGTCAAGATGGTCGTGACCGATGGCGTCTTCTCGATGGAAGGCGCCATCGCCAATCTGCCTGACTTACTCGAGGTGTGTCGGAGGCACGACGCGGTGCTGGTGGTTGACGATTCTCATGCGACCGGTGTGCTGGGCGCCAAAGGCCGTGGGACTGCCGAGCACTTTGGCGTCGTAGGCGAGGTGGACATCATCACGTCGACCCTGGGGAAAGCCCTCGGCGGTGCCGCCGGCGGGTTCGTCGCAGCTTCGGCGTCGACCTGTGACTACCTGACGCAGCGCGCACGCCCGCAGCTTTTCTCTAACGCACTTCCTCCCACGGTTGCTGCCAGTGCGCTCGCCAGTATCGAATTCATCGAGTCCTACCCGGAACGTGTGGCCACGCTGAAAGAGAGAGCTCGATACTTTCGCGAGCAGCTCCTGGGGCTCGGGTTTCAGCCACTTTCCGGAGAGACGCCGATCATACCCGTCATCCTGGGCGAGACGGCGGCAGCAATTCGAATGAGCGACCTGCTGCTTGATGAGGGAGTCTTCGTGACCGGCTTCGGGTATCCAGTGGTGCCGCAGGGTCAGGCCCGCGTGCGATGCCAGATCTCCGCCGCGCACACCCGTGACGACCTGGACGAGGCACTGGCGGCATTCAAGAAGGTTGGCCGAAAACTCAATTTGATCTGATAATCCGCTTTATGTGGACGGGCCCGGTCCTTGCACTTCCACCCTCCCCGACGGGCATAGGAGGGTTGCCTCGGACGTTGTAAGTCCTTGTTCGGAAGCAGCGTACCTGCTGCAACCAAGGTCGCAATTCTCTCCTCTCCCGCGTTTTCCAGCATGAGTTCCCGCATTTTGACGTACCGTGCCGAGTCGACCACCGTCGGAGCCAGGACCCGCCTGGTGCGGACACTTTATGGAGGCAGTCCATGCGCATTCTGAAGCTGAGCCTCGCCGCTCTAGGTCTTGTTAGCCTTATGGCTGCCGGCCGGGCAGAGGCGCAGGTTGGGGGCGGAACCGGCACCTTTAAGTGGTACGTCGGCGGCCAGGGAGGAATCACGAGCTTTCGGAGCCCAGTCACCGGACGTGAGTTCGTTCCCATGGGTGGCGGTCATCTTCTGATTACCGCCAAGCGGACCGGTCTTCTCTTGTCAGTTGATCAGGGATTTGGGCCAACCCAGACGACGGCAACGTCGTTCATCGTGCGGGACAGCACTGGGAATATCTCAGATTCAGGATCCGAGTTCTGGTCGTTCAAGGGAATTCGGCGCTACTCGGCCTCCCTGGTTGGATACCCGATCCGCAATCAGAACATTCAGCCGTATGTTGGAGTCGGCTTCGGGATCGCCCACACCACGAGCAACTCCCCGGGCATAATGGCCAATGGGAATGTTGAGAGTGGCCTGAGCAGCACAGCGTTTGGATCGGCCCTGGCGGGATTGGAGTTCCGGGTCGGACCGTTCAGCGCATTCGGGCAGTTTCAGGTGACCACAAAGCAGGGATACAAGCAGGTGGACAACGTCCTGCGGCGGAACAAGGCAGGCGACCCCGTGGTCACCCGCTCCGACTTCGGAGAATGGACCTTGGGGGCGAACCATACGCTCAGCGGCGGACTTCGCTTCAGCCTCGGGAACGCGCGGGAACGGGCCACCTCCGGAGGTTACTGAGTTTAGCTCCACAATTTGAGGTGACATGGGGGCGGGAGGTCAGGGCGACCTTCCGCCCCCGTTTTTTCTGGACGTCCATGGCGATCCAGCGACTATGAACCGGAGCGGCCAGTCGGCGGCCTTGGTGATGCCGATTCGGGGTGTCGCTGAAACAGTATGTCCGCTCCCCAGCCTCTCCCGCCGCACTACGACCAGCGAACCGGACATAGGCTGTCCGTCCAGCTCTCGGGTAATTCCCAGCGCCTGACACAGCTTTCCCGGTCCCGAGCAGAGCTCCCGGTCGGGGACATTCCCTCTCCGGCTCCGCATTACATCCAGCCCGCTCATTGGCTCGAGCGCCCGGAGGAGAACAGCACTGGCCAACCCGGCTCTCTGACAGACCAGGTTGGCGCACCAGTGCATTCCGTAGGAGAGATAGACGTACCAGAGGCCGGGTGGTCCGAACAACGCCGCGTTCCGCGCATTCCGCCGGTGGAGGTAGCCGTGTGAAGCCGGATCGTCGAAGCCGAGGTAGGCTTCCGTCTCCACGATCCTGGCTTCGGTCAACTGCCCACCTACGGTGGAAACGACACGCATGCCGAGAAGCTCTGCCGCAACGACTTCGGCCTGCCGCTTGAAAAAGGCGACGGGCAGCGTGGCTGCCCGTCTTTGAGAAATCATTCAGACTTCTTCTTGGGCCGAGGTCGTCTGGGCCGCTTGACTGGAGGAGCTTCCGTGGTTGTCGTCTCCTCAGCGGCTGCTGCTTCCGGCTGGGCCGCTCTGGTCCGCTTGCGAGGCGGCCGTCGCGGGCGCACCGGCTTCTCCTCTGAGATGTCGGGAGCCGGCTCCGCTGGTGCCGCTTGCACCGGTTCGGGGGGAGCCTCGATTTCTACGACACCAATGAGCGGAATATCGGCGGCTCTGGTGGGGCCGCGGGAGCCGCGACGGAAGCGGAGACCGAGCCGTTGCCCATTCTCCCGGGGGCCGGTCGGTGCCGCCACGTCCGGAATCGGGTCACCCACCGGCGCGGGCGAGACCGACTCCTCTGGTGGCGGACTCGCCGTCGGCGATGAGCGGCCGGCGGAACGCTGCGTCCCAATCTCATAGTCGTTCTCGCCCACCTTCCGGACGTCGGCCACTTCGGCGTCGTTGGCCTGGCGAAGGAGGCGAGGAAAGCGGCTGGCGTCGAGCAGAGGATCCTCTTTGCCGTGCATGGCGACCATGCGCAGACGGAGTGCTTCCTGCCCGACAGGTGACCTGAACTCCGATAGCGCCTGGCTCATGAGCTGGAAGGCCCGAGCGAGCGTGAGCATGCCATCGGTTCGGTCTTCCCGGGCTGATGGTCCCGGCGCTCCCTCACTCTGGACCGCCTCCACTGGTCGGTCTCGGCGGGCTCCACCATCGCGGCCTCCATTGCGATCGCGTCCACCACGCCCGCGCCGGCCGCGCCCCCTTCTGCCTCCATCATCGCGGCCTTCCCTCACGGCTTCAGGGGCAGATCGTGATCCGCTCGGTGAGGGTGCACTAGAAACAGCCGGCTTGGCCCCGGGTCCAGGCGCCACTTCGTACTGCCCGTTGTCGAGCTTCGACAACGTCACAACGCCCTTTTGCCCGGCTTCGATCACAAACTTGCTGAAGCGATTGAACCCGGCGTTGCGCTCATCGAAGTTGGGATCGATCTGCTGCATCACCTGCTTCAATCGGTCGGAGCGCATGACATCGCCGTTCCGAACCATCTGCGCCACTGCTTCGGCCGCGAGCTCCCATGGGTCGCGCTGAGTGGACGGTGTATCGACTTCCTTGGTAAGGCCGGCGAGATCGTTGTAGGAGTAGTACTCGTCGCAGTTCTGGATCAGCAGGTCGCTGGCGGACTCGCGTATACCGACGCCAATCACATACTTCCCGTACTCCTTCAACTTGATGACCATGGTCGAGAAGTCACTGTCGCCCGAGAGCAGGATGAATGTCCCGATCTCTGGTCGAGTGAACACCAGCTCAATGGCATCAATAGCTAGACGGATATCGGTCGCGTTCTTCTTGCTGGAGCCGAACGCCGGCGCGAAAATGAGATCGATGGACGATTCAGAGAGCGGGACGATGTACTGCGGGTAGCGGCGCCAGTCGGCATAGGCGCGCTGCACTGCAACCTTGCCTTTGATGATATCGCTATTGAGGAGAGTGCGAAGCTCCTTGGTCAGGTCCTTCTGGATACCAAGGGTGACATTATCGAAGTCGATCAGCAGGGCAGCGTGGGGGGCATGGACGTGGGGCTCGCTCAAGTGCCGCCCCGGCCGAATCAGCGGTCGGTTCACGTATCGCTCGTTCCAGGTCCGCCGCCTCGCACTCGCTTTGCCAAGCCTGGCCGGACCCGGTTGTCGGCAGGCGGCGAGCGGTCGTGCGAGATCAGGGACCAAATGGGGCGCACCGCCGACGTCCTTCAGTCGATCCACGAGTGCGCCGTGTCGGCCGCTCCTCCACCCGCGCCGGATTTTCGCAGCAGTCGGGGAGGAGCGAACAAGAGATTGCCTTCATCCACTCGCTCACGAGCGCCTCCCCAGCCGGGCCGCTGAGGTGCGCAATGCTCATTGGGAGTGGCTAGCCGCCGGAGTCGCCGCATGATGGCGGCTACACGGGACCAGCGGGCCAAATCTATTCGCAGGGCGTAAGCGTTGAAAGGGGGCGCTGGTGCCGGCTCAGCCGAACTGAGGCTCCCCAGCAACGGGCAGGTCAAGGACAAAGTAGAAGCGGGTGCCATACCCAGGAGACGTCTCGACCTCCATAGCGGCTCCCATGGCTTCGACCAGTTTCCGACAGATCGAGAGGCCAAGGCCGGAACCAGAGAAGGCGTATTCCCCTGGTTTCTGACGGCGCCGGAATGGATCGAACAGCGTCGCCATGGATTGAGGCGGGATCCCGCGGCCGGTATCGCGAACAGAAAATTCGATTTCGCGGCCGGTCCGCTGCACCGCAGCGACCTCCACAAACCCCTCGGCCGTAAACTTCAGTGCATTGGTCGTGAGATTCAGCAGTACCCGGCTCAGCGCGACCGGGTGGCCGATTCGAAAGTCGATTTCAGGGCTGGTTACCCGCACTGCCAGGTTCTTCTCCTCGGCGATCGGCTGGACGATATCCCGCACCGATTCGAGAATGTCGGTAACCGAGAACGGAATAGGATCCAGATCGACGAGCCGGTCACCGCCCCGCGCAAGCTCGATGACATCGCTCGCCACTGAGCTCAGGCCGAACGCCGCGCTGTAGATCAGCCCCAACTGCCGTTCCTGCACCTCGTTCACCGCGCCGCTACGCCCCCGCTGCAGCGTTTCGGCAAGAAAGAGAATGGACGTGAGCGGTGAGCGGAGGTCATGGGCAACCTCGACCACCAGCTCCAGGCCGTCGGGAGCGGACAGCCGGTCGGTGAATCGCTGAGACCAGTCCGCTTCGAGATGTTGACCCACCTGTTCCACTGCATGAAGGATGTGCAGAAGCTGGGTTGGATCGACGGCGGGCAGCGCTCGGGCGCGCTCGATGAATGATGTGCGAATGAGACCGAGCATGTGGCGGGATAGCGCATTCTGCGGCACACTAGTGACTGGAGCCTCCTGCCCCGCGGCTACGTGCCGGATCGCGGCACAAAGTTGCGCGAGATGTGCGGCCGCTTCTTCCGCGCCGGAAGCATGCTGGACGGCGCGTTCCCATTCTGCCTCCGCCCACAGTACCGACTCCTTCAGGGCATCCCAGAGTGCCGGTGCCACGGCACTGCTAACCGGACCCTCAGGGTCCCAGACCCGAGGCCGGCCCGGCACATCGGGGGCGACCCGACGACGCTCGCCTGTCGCCGAGGCGGGCAGGACCGTCTCCGGGATCACGCGATGGGTCCCGATGTCTCGTCGCGCTGGAACTCGTGTTTGTCCATCAGACGATACAGGGTAGTCCGGTCGATGCTCGCAAGACGCGCCGCTTTGGACATATTCCCCCCCGCTCGGCTGATCAGTCGGGTCAAATACTCTTTCTCGAACTGAATGACTACTCGGTCTTTTGCTGGGTGGTAGGCCTCATCCATGACGCCCGCCGGCGCAACCGCCTCGGCCGGCCATTCGGCGCTTTCATCGTAGACCGGAATATCGTTGGGCTGAATCGACTGGTCTGGCTCCGCCAGCACCGCGACGTGCTCGATGACGTTTTGCAATTCCCGAACATTGCCCCGCCATGGGCGTGAACGTAAGAAGGCGATGCTCGCCTCGGTCAGGTGCGGAGGGCGATCACCCATCTGCCGGTGACGCTGCCAGTAGTGTGTCAAAAAGTGATTGGCCAGGATCGGAATGTCTTCTGGCCGCTTTCTCAATGGCGGCAGCTTGATCGGCACGACTCGCAGGCGGTAGAACAGGTCTCCCCGAAGAAGGCCCTGGTCGACAGCCTCCTGGGGATCGCGATTGGTAGCCGAGATGAATCGGACATCTACGACCGCATCCTGTTGTTCGCTGCCTACGCGTCGAACGACGCCGTCCTGAATAACCCGAAGCAGCTTCGCCTGCAGCGGCATCGTCATCTCGGTCAGCTCATCCAGGAAGAGCGTGCCCCCGTTGGCTGTCTCGAGCAGGCCCGGCTTGTCACGGTCCGCCCCGGTGAACGCGCCCTTTCGGTGGCCGAACATCTCTGACTCCAGCAACGGCTCCGGTAAGGCGGCGCAGTTGATCGGCACCAACGTCCTGCTGGCGCGCCGGCTGTTCTGGTGAATGAACTGGGCGATGACTTCTTTGCCGGTACCACTCTCGCCGCTGATAAACACCGAGGCATCGGTTGCTGCCACCTTCCGGGCCAGATCGACAGCCTTTCGGAACAGGGGCGAAATGCCGATGAGCGCGATCTTGTCACTGTGCCCGATCTGCTTCATGAGCTGAACCCGCAGATCCTGCGCTTCGCGCGACATCATAACTGCATGGGATGCGCGCCCGATCAACACCTGCAGATGCGTGGCCGAAAACGGCTTGGGCAGGTAGTCCCAGGCACCCGCACGGAGAGCCTCGATGCTGCTGGTCACGCTGGGGTTGCCAGTCATGACCACCACAATCGTGTCCTTGTAGGCCTCCAGCGTAGCCTGCAGGATCTCGAGCCCGGAGACTTGGGACATATACAGGTCGACGAGGATGATGTCGAACTTGCGCCGCCGAACTGTCTCGAGAGCTTCTTCGCCCCGACCGATAAGGGTCACATTGTACCCATCCATCTGCAGAACGCTGGCGCAGCTCTCCCGGAGGGTGCGCTCGTCGTCGACTACGAGCACCCGAATGCTGGCTTTGACTTCGCTGGGTATGGAAAGCGGGTCGCGCGAGGCGGTCTCGGACACGGAAGGGGGCTTCCGATCCGGTTGAACTAGGGGGATAGCCATCCTGCTAAACTCCCGGGACAAGACCGCAGTGCGGTCAGTTGGACTCCGAGCCAGCTCGTTACTCGAGCGCGAGGACTAGTGACACACTACCCGTCACGGAGCCCTGGAACCGGCTCCAAGCGCAACAGCAGGAGTAACGTTTCTACCACAGAGTGCGGCAAAAGTCAAGCAGGTGAGGCGAGGAGTCCACAGACTTCGCTGTAACTACTGGTGAGACCGTGGTTTCCGTTCGACAGTCCTAGGTGGGGTAAGAGAGCGGTGCGGGTTCGAAGGCTCTCACCTGCTCGCTGTCACCATCACGCTTGAGGTCTCTGAGGGCAGTTGTAGCGCGTAGGAGGAGCTCCACCGCATCGACAGGTGATTCAGCGAAATCCGGGACGGCACAGTAGCCTGCCCTGACCCTGAGGGATCTTTCCCCACCCCTGACCGGGATCGGAGAAGCCTCGATGGTCCCACCCAGCCGGCGGACCAGGCGGAGCACCCCTTCGCTATCAGTAGCGGGCGCAATGATGCCAAACTCAGAATGGCCCAACCGGCCAATGGCGTCTGAAGAGCGTCCGACGCGCTTGAATAGTTGGCCCACCTGCTCAGCAATTCGCTGTACTTCCTCGTCTGGTGGCTCCCCAGGTCCCTCGCTTTCAGGAGAAAAGACTACACAGGCCAGCGGATCGCGCCGGCGGAATGCATCCGCCCCTATTTCATGGGCGCGCCGAGCCAAGCCGCGCATGTTGTAGAGGCCAGTGCCAGGATCCACCAGGCTCTCATCCCGTAGCGCGTCAGCTTCGACCTTACACTGGAGAAAGGTCGCGAGCTTGAGCAACAGCGCCTCTCCATCCAGCGGTTGGCCCAGGAATTCCCAAGCACCTGCGCGATATGCTTCGAGGCGTTGGGTTCGGCCTGAGGGTCCAGAAGTGGTGATGATGATGGGGGTGGTGGAGCTGAAGCGGGGATCGGCTCTGAGGAGTCTGCAGACCTCAAAGCCGTGAACATCCGGCATCTGGGCATCCAGTATGATCAGATCCGGTCGCGTGGTTCGTGCGCGCTCCAGCGCCTGCTGGCCGGTGTAGGCGCGTACGACCGAGTAACCACTGGGCCCCAGAATACTCTCGAGCGATCGCGCGGACCATTCCTGATCGTTTGCAATGAGGACGAGAGGGGCCGAGGGGGGCGATTCTGAGTTAGCCATTCGCATTTGCCGGATGAGGAGAAGCAGTTGGGGGCTGACCGGCCGAGTTGCAGGAGTCGTGCGCTTCCGTCAAAGTTGGCATAAATCATTGCCAGTTCTTTACGTAACTGCCTTCGACCTGATTTACCAAACACCACACCGCTGAGGTCGTGCAACACTTTGGATGCTGAGATGCCACGGCACTTGACACCGTGCAGATTGTGGCAATGCGGCCGATGCCGGTGTTGTTCTGGAGCAACGACTGCGGAGCTGCCACGGCGGGGGGCCCCTCGCCTGAGGTCGCCGCAAGTGACCGCTACTCCATGATTTAGGTCCCTTATCAAGCGTCCGCCAGGTGCGCCTTCAGCAC
Organism: uncultured Gemmatimonadales bacterium; assembly: GCA_963751925.1. Classification (GTDB taxonomy): domain Bacteria; phylum Gemmatimonadota; class Gemmatimonadetes; order Gemmatimonadales; family GWC2-71-9; genus CAVVWJ01. The sequence goes on from CAVVWJ010000001.1 coordinate 473,642, forward strand.
CCCGAATCTGCGGCTCCATCCTTGAAGGGGAGTGCTCATCCCAAGGTGAAAACGAACTCCTGACGGAAGTCGACGCACCATGCCGAGCGAATCGCTGCATGACACCACACCGCACGAGACCGATAGCTCGACTCACGATAGTGAGGAGAGCCAGGTCGATGCCGATCAGAAGATCGAGAGTCCGGTGGAGCTGTCGGAGTTCAGCCAGCGCCTTGCGAGCTTCGGTCTGGGCGAAGCCCCCGATCCTCTCCTGACGGAAGCTCGGCCCCCGAGCAAGCGCCGGCGGAGGGCTTGATCTCTGGTTCAGCCGGCTGAGTGAGTAGCGTCACAGGGAACTCCAGAGTCCCTCATTAAGGTACAAGCTGGGCCCCGGTTATTATGTCACGGCCGAGCTGCAGTGGTCGCACTGCTAGGTTCCTTATTTAACTGGCAGGTAAACAGTTTCTTTTTCACTTCTTTCCGAGCCCACTGATGGGAATTGTCATGCCCGGGGTACGTAGCAGTCACCCTTCGCTTCCCGCGATCAGGGTTCGGCTCGAACCTGCGCTCGCTCGCCATCACTATCAGGACTGGAGTCATGGAAGCGAGCAGAGTGCTGCTTCAAATGCCCCGGAGTGGGTCCGGCGTAGCGTCAACTTTGTTCTTGCCCTGGTAGCGTTGATCGTCACCCTGCCGCTCATGGTGTTGATCGCGGTACTCGTCTGGGCCACGTCGAAGGGGCCCATCCTTTACACCCAGGTTAGGATCGGACTGGATCGACGGAGGCCGGTGAGCAGCAGCCAGAATCACCGGCGCGAGCGGGACCTGGGCGGGGTACCGTTCACGATCTATAAGTTCCGCACCATGCGGGTGGACGCCGAGCACCAGAGCGGCGCGGTCTGGGCCCAACAGAGCGATCCCCGGGTCACCCCGGTGGGCCGGCTCCTGCGCCAGTACCGGCTGGACGAGCTGCCCCAGCTGCTCAACGTGCTCAAGGGCGAGATGAACATCGTGGGCCCCCGGCCCGAGCGGCCCACCATCTTCGCCGAGCTGCGCGAGCACATCGCCGAGTACCCGCTGCGCCAGCGGGCCAAGCCCGGGATCACCGGTCTGGCCCAGATCAACCATCACTACGACCGCTCGCTCGAGGATGTCCGGACCAAGGTGCACTACGATCTCGAGTACATCCGCCGCCAGTCCGTCACCGAAGACCTGCGGATCATGCTGAAGACCGTCCCCGTCATCCTCCTCCGACGCGGCGGCTGGTAGCGCTTCTTCCATTGGGGGTTTGCCTCGGCCGCGTCCGTCCCGGCCGTGGCAGGCAAGCGACAGTCAGTGCCGCAGGACGGCCCTCCTGGCAGTTTCGGTTTCCGGATCTCCCGCTCACCTGTTGCCGCTCAACGAGTTACCGACGCGCCCTCCGCCCGTCCTGAGGAATGGTGATTGCTGGTATGCAGATAACTTCGGGCATATGTTCAGCAGGTCCAGACCTTTACAAGTGGAGATGATGACCCAGCCTTCTTTGTCCACTCCAGCATCCGGCAGCGCCCCCGGTCTTTCGGTGGTCGCTCCGCTCTACAACGAGTCGCAGAATGTGCGGCCGTTGGTCGAGTGGATTTTGCAGGCGCTCGTGACCTACCCTGAGACCTTCGAAATCATCCTGGTGGACGATGGCAGCCGGGACGAGACCTGGAGTGAGGTGCTGGCCTGCGCCGCTGCCGATCAGCATGTCCATGGTCTTCGGCTGGGAAGGAATGTGGGTCAGACGGCAGCCATGATGGCAGGATTCGACCACGCACGCGGCAAAGTCATAGTGTCACTGGACGGCGACCTACAAAATGATCCGCGCGACATCCCGGCTCTGGTTTCGAAGCTGGATGAAGGGTATGACCTGGTGTGTGGCTGGCGCCGCCAGCGACAGGATAAGTTGTTGCTGAGGAAGATTCCCTCCTGGGTGGCTAACCGCCTGATCCGCCGGCTGACCGGGGTGCCGATCACCGACAACGGCTGCTCTCTTAAGGCATATCGACGCGACCTGCTCTCCCGTATCTCGCTGTACGCCGAGCAGCATCGTTTCATTCCCGCTCTCTCGGCGAGTATGGGGGCCCGCATCGCGGAGATGCCAGTGCGCCATCATGCGCGCCGGTTCGGCGAGAGCAAGTACGGGATTTCCAGAACAGTCAAGGTGCTGATCGACCTGATCACCTTGAAGATGATCACCACCTTCAGGTCCAGGCCACTTCTTGGATTCGGAGTGGCGGCAATACCACCGCTGATAGCCGCTTTCGTCTTCGGAACACTCTGGCTCTTCAGTCTGACGCACTTCAGCCCGGAAAAGGCGTCCGCACTGGTGTTTCCGGGCGCCGGCCTACTCTGGGTCGGACTCGCGTTCTACCTTTTCATGCTGGGCCTGGTGGCTGAGGTTGCTCTCAGCAGCGAACGCGGACATGCGAACGACATCCCAACCGCGTGGGAGACCAACTGACGTGAGCGCACAGGGAATCCTGATGGAGCGAGCTTCCGAAGCCGCAGTCGAGACGGTCACCGAACCCAGGCACATTTCGGTTGTTGTGCCGGTGGTGGAGCGTGCCGACGAGCTGATGGCGGTGTACCAGGCGTTCGCAAGAGAACTCGATGCGAGAGGCGAGAACTACGAGTTCGTCTTCGTGTTCGACGGACGGTTCAGCCCTCCACCCGAGCTGACTGCGCTCTCGCAACGGACCGACCAGGTACGAATTCTCCGTTTCGCCCGGCAGTTCGGCGAGACTGCCGCGCTGCGCCTCGGCATCGAGAAGAGTCGCGGAGATCTGGTGCTGACCCTGCCACCCTACTTCCAGGTCCAGCCATCGAGTCTGGGGTTGCTGCTGGACACTGCGGGCGGGGATGCCGACATGGCCGTGGCCAGCCGTTCGCCCCGGCTGGACAGTTGGCTCAACCGCCTACAGTCGCGTGCCTTCCACAGTATCGTGGGAGGCGTCTCCGAGCAGCGCTTTCACGATATGGCGTGCGGCGTCCGGCTGATGCCACGCTCGGTGGCAACGGCACTGCCTTTGTACGGTGATCTCCACCGGTTCATCCCGGCGCTGGCGTTGCGTGAGGGTTTCCGGGTTCAGGAAGTCCCGCTGCCACAGCACCCCAGCGATGCCCGGACGCGGCTGTATCGTCCAGGCGTTTACATACGGCGCCTACTCGACATCGCGGCATTCTTCTTTCTCGCCAAATTCACCGAAAAGCCCCTGCGATTCTTCGGCCTTGTCGGCTCTCTATTCATGGCAGTCGGGGTGGTGTTGAGCATTATCCTTTTTGTGCAGCGGGTGGAAGGCCAAGGCATTGCGAACCGACCGGCTCTTCTGCTGGCCGTGTTGCTACTGGCTCTTGGCGTCCAGCTCATGGGGCTTGGCCTGGTCGGTGAGATCATCGTGCACCTCCGCGCTCCCCATCGGCGCACCTATCGGGTGCGCGAATGGGTGTGATCGCCCCCCGGACTCGTGTCGCTGCGGGTCCGTAAGGGCCCCAGCCCGCACACCCACCCGCGACGATCTTCCCCACTTCCGAATGCGACGCGATCTTACCCGCCTTGGCGGCTCGACTTTCGACCTTCTGGTGGTCGGTGCCGGGATTCATGGTGCGTGCGCTGCCTGGGACGCTGCCCTGCGTGGTCTCTCGGTCGCGATAGTAGACCAGGACGATTTTGGTGCGGCAACATCGGGAAACAGTTTGAGAATCATTCACGGCGGGCTCCGTTACTTGGCCCGAGGTGAGTTTGGGCGCATGATGGAGTCGGTGCGTGAGCGGTCGACGCTGCTCCGAATCGCTCCGGGGCTGACCGCGCCTCTGCCAGTCTTAGTGCCGACATATGGGGCCGGATCACAGAGCCGGGCGGCGTTCAGAGTAGCCCTCGGGGTGAACGATCTGCTCTCTTCACATCGCAACCGCGGCTTGGATCCGGCTCGACGGATCCCGGCAGGGCGTCTGGTGAGCCGGGACCAGTGTCTCCGACTCTTCCCCGCCGTACATTCCAACGGATTGACCGGTGGCGCCCTCTGGTTCGACGCTCAGATGCTGCACCCGGAGCGCCTCACCTTCAGCTTTGTGCGCGCGGCCACTAAACACGGAGCGGTTGCGGCGAATTACCTGCGAGTGGATCAGCTCCGCACTCGCGATCGAAGCGTAGTTGGTGCGCGAGTCACTGATCGTCTCACCGGCTCGGGGTTCGATATCGAGTCACGGGCGGTGTTGGTTGCGGCGGGTCCCTGGACCCATGAAGTTGTCGCAAAGACCATCAGCAACGGCCCCAGCGCTGCGCCGCGGCCGCGCCGAGCGTTTGCCATGAACGTGGTCCTGACGCGCCGTATCGCCGAGGTTGCCGTAGGGATCCGTTCGAGCACCTCCAGCTGCGACGACCCGATTTGCGGGGGAGGGCGGTTCATCTTCATGGCCCCGCAAGGAGGGTCGACTGTTCTGGGAACGTGGTATGCGCCCGAGGGGCAAGGCGACGCCGAAACCCTACGCGAACGCGGTGTGCGCGCGCTCCTCGACGAGTTCAACGTGGCGTGCCCGGGACTGGGACTTTCACTGAGCGACGTTGCGCGGTGCCAGTGGGGTTGGCTCCCGCTCAAGTCGGGCCTGGAGCCCGGACGCGCCGATGCGCTGGCCGAACGCGCCCGGGTGATAGATCATGGCCGGAGTCACGGCGTCCGGCACCTCCACTCGGTCGAGGGTGTGAAGTACACCACCGCGCGGAGCGTGGCCGAGCAGGCGGTGGACCGGATAGTGGCTGATCTGGGCCGAGCCGCCGCTCCATGCCGCACTGCGGAGATTGCGGTAGCGAGCGAGCTCGAGGCGGTCACACTGGCTGCTCCAGGCCGCACAGCCGAGGTGACGCTCCAGGCCGTGCGTGAGGAGATGGCCATCAAGTTGTCGGATGTCGTGTTTCGCCGTACTTCATTGGGCTCCGCCCCGGGACCCGAGCGCACAGCGCTGGAAGAGGCGGCTCGAGCCGCGGGCGCGGAGCTCGGCTGGGATGCTACTCGCAGGGAGGCGGAAATTCAGGACGTGCTCAGGCAGACCGGTCGTTCGCTGCCCGCCATGGAGGCAGTAGGGTGAGGATCCTCGTGCTGGCCCCTCACCCATTCTTTCAGGCGAGGGGAACACCCCTTGCCGTCAGAACCGTTCTCGAGTTCCTCAGTTCCCGGGGACACGAGATCGACCTGTTGACCCTGCACGAAGGTGAGAACGTCGACATCCCCAACTGCCGGATCTATCGCATCCCTCGGCCGTTCGGTATCCGGGATGTTCGGCCCGGGTTCTCGCTCAAGAAGGTGGTGTGCGATGTCTTCATGTTCGGTAAGTGCCTGCGCATGGTCCGGCAGGGCCGCTATGACCTGATCCATGCGGTAGAGGAAGCGGCGTTTATTGCAGCCGCGATGCAGGCGTTGACCGGCATCCCCTATGTCTACGACATGGATTCTTCCCTGGCAGAGCAACTGGTGGACGCCTATCCCACACTGCATTTCGCCTTCCCCACCCTGCGCCGCGCCGAGGCGCTGGCGGTGCGGCGGAGCATGGGCGTCCTGACGGTCTGCGCTGCGCTCGAAGACGTGGCTCACGGCCATGCCCCCAATATCCCGATCGGGAGGGTGGAGGATACGACGCTGTTGCTTCAGGGCCCCCACACCGGAAATGGCACGTCGGGAGAGAACGTCCTCCCCGACGGTGTGGGGGACCAGGGCCCTGTGGCGATGTATGTGGGCAACCTCGAGCACTATCAGGGCATCGGGCTTCTGCTGGAAGGCTTTCAGCATTCTCTCAAGCGGGTGCCGGAAGCTCGCCTGGTGATTGTGGGTGGCATGCAGAAAGACATCGTGCGCTACCGCGGCCGGGCGGCCGAGCTCGGCATCGAAGGCCAAGTGCACTTCCTGGGTCCACGACCTCTAGGGACGCTGGGCCTGCTGCTCCAGCGGGCTGACGTTCTGGTCTCGCCCCGCCTCAAGGGCCTCAACACGCCGATGAAGATCTATTCCTATCTGGACTCCGGCACCGCAGTGTTGGCGACCCGCCTTCGCACCCACACCCAGGTGCTCGATGATCGGACCGCATATCTGGTGGAGCCCACTCCCGAGGCGCTCGGCGACGGGCTGGCCGATCTCCTGAGTGATCCGGGACTCAGGGAGCGCCTTGCCAGCCAGGCCAAGGCTTACGTCCAACAGGAGTTCACGCCTGAAGCGGCCCGGCGGAAGCTGGGCTCCTTCTACAGCGTGATGGAAACCAAGGCCGCCGGGGCCAAGGCGTGAGGAAGCTGTGGTATTCACCCACGCTCCGCAGCGTGGTGGTTTACGGTGCGTCGGGGCTGGGGTTTGCGGGAGCGAATCTCATATTGGCTCGAGTGCTGCCCACCGGCGAGTACGCACTCTTTACGCTGGTCATCGCTCTGGTGAACCTGAGCTTCGCGCTCGCGCCGGCGGGCGTCGATGGCATTGTGAACCGGCGCCGCATGGAAGCCGGGCCTGCCCTGCTTCGCCACACGATCAATGCCTCTGTTATCGTCGCGCTGGTGTTCATGCTGATCGCCCTGGCTGGCTACCAGATGGGGCCCGCACTCCTGGCAATTGTGTTCCTGTCCACGGTGGCTGGCGGCGCCATGATGGTGGCGGGCGCACAGTTCCAAAGCGAACAGCGCTACGGGATTTCACTGGCGCTGACGCAGAGCCCTAATCTCTTCCTGCTGCTTGCCGCTCTCGCGGTCGTCCTCTCGAGGTCCCGAACGGCATTCCTGCCCCTGTCGATCGCGGCGATTGGATTCGTCATCGCCGCGGTGTACGGTTGGTCGGTCCTCTTTCGCGAGCGAGCATCAAAGCCAGCCCGGGAGAACCACATTCCCTGGGGCGAGGCGCTGTCCTTTGCGGGGCTCAACGCAGCCGGGCTCCTGCTGATTCAGCTCGACCGTCTCGTCATCCCACACGTGCTGACGGATCATGACCTCGCCACCTACGGCGTTCTCGCTGCCATTGCAGGATCCCTGTTCCGGGTGCTTCAGATGGGCGTGGGCTACTCCCTGATTCCTCGGCTCCGATCCGCCAGCAGCGTGGTAGAGCGCCGAAAGCTGGTAGCTCACGAGGCCAAGCTGGTTGGTGCCATCGTCCTGGGGGGCTCGGTGGTGATCTGGTTCGTCACACCGCTGGTGGAGCGAGCGTTCCTCGGAGGCAAATACCACCTGACCGGCTCGCTCGTGCTCGCGGCGCTTCTCAGCGGCGTTGCGAAGATCATGAACGCATTCACCAAGTCGACTGTGACTGCTCTGGCGACAGCGCCGGAGCTGTCGCTGGTAAACCTGTTTGGGTGGGCTTCTGTTGGTCTCGCCATTCCGGCGGCTGTGTTCGGCGCCCGATGGGGGCTGGCGGGCGTGATCTATGGGGTCGGACTCGGTTGGCTGACCCGCGCACTCACCGCGTTGTATCTCACGTTGCGTCACCTGAAATTGCCCGTTTCGATTCCGGTTACAGCGCCTTGAGCAATCGGGTATGACACCGCCGGACACAGAGTGGGCGCTCGCGTTGTTCAACCGCTCGGTACTCAAGCAGGCGAAATACCAGAAGTTGCTCGAGCACCTGGAAGATCCCTCCCAGAAAACCAGCCTCGACATCGGCGCGGACAACGGCGTCATCAGCTACTTGCTGCGCCAGCTCGGCGGCCGCTGGTACAGCGCTGATCTGGATCCTCGTGCGGTTGCTTCTATCCGGCAGCTGGTACGCGACGATGTGTACCAACTCGACGGCGGGAAAACGCCTTTCCAGGATCAGACGTTCGACCAGGTCGTAATCATCGATTTTCTGGAGCACATCGAGGACGACCGCGGATTCGTCCGGGAACTGGAGCGTATCCTCAAGCCCGGTGGCCGGGTCATCATCAACGTCCCCCATGTGAAGCCGCACTCGCTGCTGAACCAGGCTCGCCACCGCATCGGACTCACCGACGAGTGGCACGGGCATCTGCGGCCAGGCTACAACCTCGAGGGGCTCCGAGATCTTCTGGGCCCAGGCTTTGAGATAGAGCGGGCCACAACCTACTCGAGAGCGTTCTCGGAACTGATCGACACCGTGCTCAACGGGGCCTACGAGATGATGCGACGCAAGAAGCAGGACGGCGCGGTTTCGCAGAAGGGGACGGTGGTAACCCAGAGTGACATGAAAACCCACCGCAAAGAGTTTCTGCTCCTGTCGGCCCTCTATCCGGTTTTCTGGACGATGGCACGGCTCGATAGCCTGCTGCCGCTCCAATCAGGGTACAAGCTCATTGTGCAGGCACGACTCCGGCCAGCAGCCTCACTCAAACCCGTCTAGAGCAGAGCCTTCCATGGGAGCAGTCTACGGTATCTTCGGCGACTCCGACGCCAGCGAGCTCTCGGCGATCGGCAGTCGGCTGACTCATAGAGGTCCGGTCTCGGCGGAGTGGTCACCGGCGCCATCCGTGCATTTGGGGATGCGTGGTGCGCCGGGTACTCTGGAACAGCTTCAGGACGGTGTCCTCGCCTTCGATGGGTTTATCGACAACCGTCACGAGCTCGCTCTGCTGCTTGGACACAAAGAGCCAGCACGCCCCTCACCTGCAACAGACGCGCTCCTGGTGCTGGAGCTTTTCTCGAGCCGAGGAGTGGATGCCTTCCAGCAGCTCGCGGGTCAGTTCGCGGTTGCGATCTGGGATGGGCCGGGCCGGCGGCTGCTCCTGGCCCGGGATAGGATCGGGTATGCGCCGATCTACTTCACCCTCGACAGCGGCCGTTTCGTATTTGCCAGTGAGTACAAAGCCTTGCTGGCGCTCGCCGGCGTTCCCGCGCGACCCAACCGCTCGGCCATTCAGGTGATCCAGTCCACCAAGTGGGTTCAGCCTGGCGTCACCTGCCTGGAGGGGGTCTTCCCGGTTGCTCCGGGCACCTGGGTAGCCGTGGACCAGGGGCACGTGCATACCGCTCGCTTCTGGGACATTCCTATCAAGGTGCTGCACCAGGACGAGGCTACGCATGCCGCGGCTCTCAGGTCGACGTTTCTGGAAACCCTGCGCCGACAGACGGAGCCGTATGACAAGATCGGCGTGTCGCTCAGCGGTGGGCTCGATTCAGCGGTGATGGCTGCCGGGGCGCGACATGTAGCCCCGAACAAGGAGATTCACACCTTCACCGCCGGGTATGGCCCAGACGACAAGGAGGTCGTGAACGCGGCAAAGGTGGCCCGCGAGCTGGGGACGCATCACCATCCTCTGGTGCTCAACCCGGACGACCTTCCATCATTGCTGCCGTGGATGGTCTGGCACATGGAGGAGCCGATTGGCCGGGAAGACATTGCCTACCTCTTTGTCGCGGCCAGAGAAGCGGCGAAGCACGTAAACCTCGTGCTCACCGGCTTTGGATTCGATGGGCTGTTTGCCGGCTTGCCCCGGCACCGCATTGCAGATGTTGCTCTCCGGGTACCGGCCGTGGCGGGTCCGTTGCGGGAGTTCTACGACTACAGCGTACGGGGAGTGCAACCCCCCAGCATGGCAGGTGAGGCCCTCAAGCGCGCTTACTATCGCGGTCGTGATTTCCCGGCACCCCAGGTCCTTGGCGCCGCCCCGATCTCTCCGCTGCCAGGTTTCGGCGGTGGGGGCGATCAACCGCTGAGCGGGTTCTTACGGCGCGGCTTCCTGCTACTGCCATACCAGTCGACGGTGGAGAGGCTGTACACGGCATCAGGGGTCAGATTCAACGCTCATCACACCGATCCCGCCTTCCTCCAGGCAGCGTTCTCTATACCTGACCGGCTGAAGATCCACGGCCGGAGCCAGAAGTACATCCTCCGAAAGGCATGTGCGGGGCTGCTGCCGGAGTCGATCCTCAACTTCGGGAAGAGCTTCAATCGTCTGAAGCACGATCTGCACTTCAGTCGCGTGCTGGACCAGCTGGCCGATCAGCTGCTGGACACCTCGGCGGTGCTGGAACGTGGACTGTTCGACCCGTCGTATGTCATGCGGTTGCGGCGTCGACCCGAGAGCAAGCCTTACTCCCAGGAGCGCGCCTACCGTCTATGGTCGATGCTGTTGACGGAGATGTGGAGCAGGATGTACCTCGACCGCCGTGGCGCGCCGCCAGACGTGCCCGTGGGGCCCTTACATCCTCTGGAGTCTCACGCAGAGCTGGTGCAAGCCTAATGAACCAGCGAGATCATCGGGGCGACCGCCGAGAGATAGCCGGCTTTACGGTACCAGAGAGCCGTGCGCGCGAGCCCCTCCCGGAGGTCCACACCGGGCCGATAACCCAACTCCTCCCTGGCGCGATCGATTCGGAACGCCCGATTGGTCTTGAACCAGGACAGACGCCGGCGGAAAACCGGCGGAGTGAAACCGATCGCCTTGCAGACCTTCTCAATGACGGCAGCGCCGAGCAGCGCCATGCCGTACCAGGGAAAGCGAAGAATTCTGACGTTCGAGCCTACCGCGGATCCCACATACCGCACCAGTTCGTTCAGCGTGACGGCACGATCGTCTCCCGCTAGATAGATGCGTCCCTTGGCCTGCTCCGCGGTTCCGGCAAGCTCCAGGAGGTCAACCAGATTTTCCACGTAGACGGGATGATTGAGCGTACGACCGTTCCCGACCATCAAGAACCACCCGCGTGAGACCATCCGAAATAGCTTCAACCAGCCACGGATATCGCCGGGGCCGTAGACTGACGTGGGTCGAACGATGACCAGATCCATCCCCTTGGCGATAAATTCCTGGCAGACCCGCTCGCCCTCCATCTTGCTATAGCAGTAGTAATCCCTGGGAGCCATAGGCGAATTCTCGTCGCCGGGCGGCTCCGTCACGATGCCATGCACGCCCTGGGTGCTGCAATGAACCACCCGCCGGACGCCGTGTCGCTCCGCAGACTGCAGAACGTTCCTGGTTCCGTTCACCTCGATTTCCCAATACGCCGCATCGGGCTGGAGAATGTCGCCAAAGGGTGAGGCAAGGTGGTAGACCAGCTCGCAACCATCGATTGCCCGATCCACGTCCTCCGGATTCGTAACTGAGCCCGCCATCAACGTCGCGCCCCGAGCTTGCAGCTCTTCGTCGAACAGCCCGGGATTCTTATCGAGACTGACGACATGATGTCCTTTCCCCAATAGACGACGCACCAGATGTGAACCGACAAAGCCAGTCCCGCCCGTGACCAGTACCCTCATTGTTGACCCCGATCATTTAGAGCAACAGACGCCCAGCTGAACCGCTCAGACTACTCCTACGGCCTGGTAGAACCGCCGAATGGCGGGATCGCGCAGCAAGCCCCCGTGCACCTGCAGCAGGTTCACGTCGCTGTTCCCGTTCGCCTCCAGGATCACCGGCACCCCCTCGGCATCCACCAGAATGTCCCACCCCGCCATCCGGTTGAACGGCAGGCTCGCCGCCACCCGCAGCACCGTATCCGTGATCTCGGCCCACCCCGGCAGCACCGCCCCCGTGATCTGCGCCCCCGTGTCCGGATGATGGGTAAACTGCTGCTGCCCACCCCGGCCCCCCTTCAGGGGATGCATCCGCCCCTCCCCCAGGGTGCCGCTGCTCCGCTCGATCGGTGCCGAGATCCCCCCACCCGACCAGTTATCCGTCGGCACCGTATCGGCCGTCCCGATCCGCTGCACCGCCCGGGCGATGAACGGGGCCGCCTCGCCCGGGGTCCACAGCGTCAGCAGCCGCATGGTGTTGGCACTCCCCGGAAACAGCCCCCGCCAGAACGCCCCCTGCTCCAGCCGACGCTCGATCAGCATCGAGCCGGGGCTCCGGCGATTCTTGCCGGACCCCAACCTGTCGAGAAAGGCTTGGAGGTCGAACGGTTGGATGGTGCGTCCCCGCTGGCGGTGGAACTCTCCGCTACGGTACTCCAACATGAAAAGACCTTCGCCTCGAAGGCCGTCTTCCGGTTTGATGATCCAGCGAGCACCGTCTCCTTCCTGGCGGAGCCGCTCGACCAGCTCGGTGCTCGGGATGTACCTCGCCGCCCCACTGAATGGATCTGCCAGGATTCGCCCTTCGTAGATGAAGGCGCGCGTCTCCGCCTGACGCAGCCCCTTCGCCAGCAGGACCGACCGAAGTCCGAGCTTGTGGTCGTAGAGACCTTCCCACGCGTTGATCCGCTGACCCATCATGAGGTGCTGGTAGTCACTCAGGTAGTCGCGCGGATCGTTCCGAGGCAGATCGTAAATCGTGGCCGACTCGGCAAAGAAGCCGGATCGCCACATCTCGATTTTTCGACCGATGGGCAGGCCGGTGTGCGCCTTACGCTCATGTTTGAGCCAGCGGTAGCTCGCCTGCAGGGTCTGATACCCGTGAGTACCCAGCAGTTTACGGAGTGTGGAGGGGAGCTGCTCGACCTTCCCGTCCCAGCGGAAGTAGTCGAAGTAAGGTTGTTGTGCGGCACTATTCGCGTGGGGATACATTGCTCAGCCTGTTGTAAAAAAAGCGGCAGCCATGCCGTGGTGGTTCTTCATGGCAATCCGCCGTCTCGCGTGAAAGATCAGCTTGTGATCACTGCTTCCGCTAAAACCGCGCTCCTCCGCACCACCTTCAGCGGCTTCGGCACCCAGTACGCCGGCGCGCTTATAACCGGGGCCGGCCAGATCGTCGTCACGGCCGTTCTCGCACGGTTGCTGTCTCCGAGAGACTACGGTCTTGTGGGGTTGGCGGCGGTGTACGTCGGCCTGGCCGCGGTGCTTTCGCAATTCGGTATCGGGGCTGCCTTGATCCAGCGGATAGAACTCACTCCCCGTTTCGTCCGAGCCAGCTTCACCGCGACCGTTCTCATCGGAATCCTTACCACCGCCCTGGTCTGGGTTACTGCACCGCTGGCCAGCCGCATTCTTGGTGATCAGGGACTGATCCCCATCATCAGGGGCCTCAGTCTTACGTTCGTCCTGGCAAACCCCGGCTTCGTCGCCGAAGGCCTGTCGGAGCGACATCTCGCCTGGCGCCGGCTGATGTGGGTCGAGGTATGGGCCTTTGCCATAGGCTACGCCGTACCGGCGCTCTGGTTGGCCTTCGCCGGTTTCGGAGTGTGGGCGCTGGTGGGCAGCGCTCTGGGCCAGAGCTTTCTCCGATCCGCCATCTTGATGGTCTTGCAGCCTCATCCAAAGTCCCCCCGGATAGGGCCGGAGATCCGCGAACTTCTCCGGTTCGGAGGGGGTTTTACGCTGGCGCGAATCTTCAACTATGGCGCCAGCCAGGGCGACAATTTCGTAGTGGGCCGGGTCCTCGGTATCGAGGCGCTCGGGTATTACGGTCGAGCGTTCAAGCTGATGATGATCCCGGTGACATACTTCGCCAGCATTGTCACCAAAGTGCTCTTCCCCATCATGTCCCGCCTGCAAGGGGATTCCCCCCGGCTTCGATCCACGTACCTCACAGGAGCTGCGGTGCTCGGCCTGGTGAGCGCACCACTGGGAGCGCTGATGGTGGTCACCGCCCCCGAGATCGTCCTCGTCGTGCTGGGACCTAAGTGGGGTCCTACAGTTCTGCCGTTTCAGATCCTCACGGCCGCAATCATGCTCCGGAACGTGTACCTGATGGCCTATTGCCTCGACGGCGCCACCGGTGAGTTGAAGAAGCGCACCTTCCGAGATGGCATCTATGCCTTCGCTGTGGTGTTTGGCAGCTTGATCGGAAGCCGCTTTGGGCTGGTTGGAGTCGCGATTGGAGTCGTCAGTGCGATAGCGCTGAATTACTTCATCGGAGCGTGGATGAGCCTCGGAATTATCCGGGCCACCTGGCGGGACTATGCGCGATCCCAGATTCCCGCGCTCGCGCTTGGCGCTGTGACGGCTGGCGTGGCGGTTCTGGTACGGCTGGCCTTGCTGCGAGTCGGGGCCGACCCGCTCGTCGTCCTCGGCCTCACCGGCCTGGTTAGTGTCGGCGCGATCGGCGGCCTCTATCTGCTGCAGCCGACCATTCTGGGTGAGTACGGTGGCCTCGCGGTCCAGCATCTCCTCTCGGCTCTTTCGTCCAAGGTGCCCACCGGGGAAGCCGGGTAGCATCTGCCAGACCAACTGAGTCATGACGGGTTGCCATCCCGTGCCGCGACCTGATCGGGCTCCTTCCTGCTGGAGCCATTACTCACAACTCCAAACGCCTGGTAGAACCGCCGAATGGCGGGATCGCGCAGCAAGCCCCCGTGCACCTGCAGCAGGTTCACGTCGCTGTTCCCGTTCGCCTCCAGGATCACCGGCACCCCCTCGGCATCCACCAGAATGTCCCACCCCGCCATCCGGTTGAACGGCAGGCTCGCCGCCACCCGCAGCACCGTATCCGTGATCTCGGCCCACCCCGGCAGCACCGCCCCCGTGATCTGCGCCCCCGTGTCCGGATGATGGGTAAACTGCTGCTGCCCACCCCGGCCCCCCTTCAGGGGATGCATCCGCCCCTCCCCCAGGGTGCCGCTGCTCCGCTCGATCGGTGCCGAGATCCCCCCACCCGACCAGTTATCCGTCGGCACCGTATCGGCCGTCCCGATCCGCTGCACCGCCCGGGCGATGAACGGGGCCGCCTCGCCCGGGGTCCACAGCGTCAGCAGCCGCATGGTGTTGGCACTCCCCGGAAACAGCCCCCGCCAGAACGCCCCCTGCTCCAGCCGACGCTCAATCAGCACTCCGCTGGGGTCTCGTTGCTCACGGTGGGCTCGTTCCTCCAGCGCCCCCACATAATTGTCGTAATCGAACACCTCGACCTCACGACCTCGCTGCCTGAGAAACTGGCCGCCGCGCCAGGTCAGCAGGAAGATGTCCTCTCCACACCAGCCGTCCTCGGGCTTCACGATGTAGCTGGAGCCCTCTCCCGTGCCTCGAAGATGCTCGAACAGCTCCTCGAGCGAGACATACCGCGCGTTTTCTGCGAAGGGGGCCAAGAGGATTTGCCGCTGGTGGATATAGGCCATCGTCTCGGCCTGGCGGAATCCCATCGCCAAAAGCACGGACCGGAGACCGAGCTTCCGCTGATACAGGCCTTCCCACGAGTTGATGCGCCCGCACCGAACGAAGTGCTGGTAGTCGCTCAGATACTCGGCAGGGTCGTTGCGGGGGAGATCGTAGATGGTGGCGGACTCAGCGAAGAATCCTCGTCTCCACATATCGAACTTCTGGCCGAGCGGCAGACCGGTACGCGCCTTTCGCTCGTGTTTCAGCCAGGCGTAGCTGGAGCGCGCGGTCTGGTAGAGACGGAGATCGGCGCGACGAAGCGCCGCGGTGACAGGACCAAACTGCGCAGCAGCCTGGGACCCGCCGTTCGCGGTAGAGGGGTTTCGATCCTCCATATACGTACAGTCCTTTGAAAGCGTCTTAGGTGCCGACTTCGGCAGAGGCCCAATTTGGGGACTGGGAGCATTTATGGAGTGAGCAACGTCACAGCTTGGTGGCTGGGCTTATCTGCCTATGGCTCTCAGAGATAACCCATCTCGCGGTACCACTGCCCAGTCAGTCGCAGTCCCGCAGATAGCGGCACGCGCGGGACGTACCCGAGCTCACGTTTGGCGCGGCTGATGTCGAAGGCGCGATTCTGCCGGTACCAGTCCACTCTACGTGGAAAGATCGGTGGCGTGATGCCGAATGGGCGGCAGACCTTTTCTACTACGTGGCCGACCGCCACTACCGGCAGAACGGGGTAGTGAGGAATCCGCACATCAACGTCGAGTGCCCGGGCGACTTCCTTGACGATTTCCTCGATGGGATAGTAGTGCTCGTCGGCAATGAGGTATGCCCGACCGCGGCCGACACCAGGCGGCATGCAGAGGAGAAAGGAGTCTACCAGATTGTCGATGTAGAGCGGATGGTACAGCGTGCGCCCGCTGCCGAACATCGGGAATGTCCCTTTGGCGACCCGCTTGAAGATCATGAAAAACCGCTCGGGATCGCCGGGGCCATAGATGGCAGCGGGCCTCAGGATAACCGTCTCCATTGGTCCCGACTCCGCCAGCACGAGCGGCTCGGCTTCGTACTTGGTGCGCTGGTAGTAATCAGCGGGCTTGATGGGAGCATCCTCGTTGGCCGGGGGATGATCCACGTTTCCGTGCACGCCGCAAGTGCTGCAGTAGATGAACTTTCGCACGCCATGCCGACGGGCCGATTCCAGTACGACCCGCGTGCCGCCGACGTTCACGTCGTCGTAGAATGAGTTGGGTACATTCAGCTCGCGAAAAGCGGCCGCAAGATGGAATACGAGCTCCACTCCCGTCATGCTCCGCTCTACGGCGTCTTTATCAGTGACCGATCCGATGACCACCTCCGCGCCGTGGGCGCGCAAGGCGTCGCACTGCAGGCCCTCCTTGTAGTCGAGTGCCACCACCGCGTGGCCTTCGTCAATCAGCCGCTTTACTAGTGCAGTACCGGTAAACCCGGTGCCGCCTGTCACCAACACCCGCATGACCTACCTCCAGCATGGAAACGAGTAAGTGAAAATCTGTTTTGACGCCTACGCGGTGATGGTTGGCCACGGGCGCGAACAGTCCGGCAGACAGGGATCGCCCCGATGGACAGGGGTTCGCCCGCCCTCTAGCTTCTGGGCATGAGCAGTAACGCCAGCTCCGCTCCCGGGCCGCAGCCGATCAACAGTCATCCACTGCGCCGATTCCACGAGCTCCGCGAGGACGCGGATATCGGGACGTCGTCCGAGGACTACGCACGCCGGTTTACCGGAGCGGTGGGACGATGGTTCGTGGAAACTCAGACACGCCTCACCCTGAGCGTTCTGAGCGCTCTGCCTGCCGGAGCCTCGGTTCTCGACGTGGGCGGCGGACACGCCCAGATTGCGCCTCCCCTGATCGAGCACGGCTATGAAGTTACCGTCGTTGGGAGCGATCCCGTCTGCGGTGCCCGGCTGGCGCCATGGATCTCGAACGGCACCTGCAAGTTCGAGGTGGCGAACCTCCGAGCTCTTCCTTATCCGGACCGTTCGTTCGATGCCGTCGTCTGCCTTCGGCTGTTGCCGCACAGCGTGGATTGGAACGGTCTGATTGCGGAGCTTTGCCGCGTTGCCAGGCGCTCCGTGGTCATCGACTATCCGTCGCTCCGCAGTGCCAATCTTCTCTCCGAGTACTTGTTCGACCTCAAGAAAGGCATCGAGGTGAACACTCGGCGCTTCATTTCGTTCACCCCGCGCCAGATTCACACCGCCTTCGCTGCCAACGGCTTTTCGGTCCGGGCAGAACGGCCCCAGTTTCTGCTCCCGATGGTGCTTCATCGGTTGGGCAAGCGAGCAGCCCTGAGCCGGCTCGCCGAGGCCCCGGGCCGACTGCTGGGCATTACTCGCTGGTTCGGCTCCCCAATTATAGTCCGAGCAGATCGCCACGCGCTTCCCGACTCATAGAGGGTGGCGTACTCCCGGCATCAGCTGGTCCGGTACAATCACCTGGCCTGAATTCCTTCAGGCCCAGGACACAGCCGGAGTCGCCGGTCGCAGGTTCGAGCCAGCGACTTTTGCCACTGAGGGGCAATGCGACTCTCTTTTCACCAGAGAATCCTGCTCACACTCGTTTGCCTCGGCGCGCTTCCAACCGCCCTGGCCATCCTCGGGTGGGGCCTCACCATCCGATCCACCACCAGGGCTCCAGGCGCCCGAGAGGCGATCGAAGATGTGGCGATCTCCGGCCGGCAGCTCCTGCACACGATAGACTCGACTCGCCTCGGGCAACCCGAGCGCCGCGCGCTGGCAGAGCACGCCAGCCGGCTGAACACGGCCATTGGGCAGCTGCAGCGGGCTGACACGTTCAGCCGGTACTACTATGCCGGACTGGGACTGCTCATTCTCCTGCTTGGCGGCGCCGTGGTGTACGCGTCGATCAGATTCGGGGGACATCTCTCGCGTCAATTGAGTCGGCCAATCGAGGAGCTGATCGGATGGACCGGACACATTCAGCGGATGGAGCCGCTTCCCCCTGATCGGCCTCGCCGAGGTGCCCCGGAGTTCGCCGCGTTACGCACGGCGCTCCGGGACATGGCAGGCGCACTCGAGCGAGCCCGAGCCCAGGAGCTGGAGGCGGAACGCCTGCGGGCCTTTCGGGAGGTGGCCCGGCGGGTAGCCCATGAAATGAGAAATCCGCTGACACCCATCCGTCTGGCTGTTTCTCAGCTCGAGCACTCGGCCGGGAGCGAGCACCGTGAAGCGGTGGATGTTCTCGTCGCGGAGTCTGAGCGGCTGGAGCAGCTCGCGCGAGAATTCACCGAGTTCGGACGGCTGCCGCAGGGACCGGCGGCACCGGTGGATTATGGAGAGCTTCTGTCAGAGCTGGCTCGGACCTCGGTGCCACCCACTATGTCGGCGCAGGTGAATGTGGACCCTGACACTGCGACCTTAATGGGCCACTACGATGCTCTCCGGCGAGCGTTTAGCAACATTTTGCGCAACGCGGTGGAGGCCTGCAGTGAACGAGGGAAGATCGAGATTGCTGTCTCGCCATGGAATGGAGCAGGGGTCCGGATCGAGATCTGTGATCATGGACCCGGAGTGCCTTCCGAGATCGCAGACCACATCTTCGATCCTTATCGGACCGGAAAGGCAGGGGGAACCGGGTTGGGACTGGCGCTGGTGAAGCAGACGATCGAGATGCACGGCGGGACCATGACTCTGTCTGAGACCCCCGGCGGCGGAGCCACCTTCCTGGTGCAGATCGGTCCGGCGTGAGCCAGGGCGAGCAGGTCCTCCTGGTGGACGATGAAGCCAACATTCGCCGAATGCTCGGCGCCCTCCTGCGCAGCGAGGGTTTTTCCGTCACCGAGGCGCCCAGCGGAAACGCCGCTCTCCTCCTGCTGGACGAGGCCGATCCCGATGTTGTCCTGCTCGACCTCCTGATGCCGCCGGGACCGGACGGTCTCGAGACATTGACGAAGATCCGGGATCGAGGACGGGCCGCACCCGTCATCATGATGAGCGGCAAGGCCCAGCTCACCGATGCGGTCAGGGCCGTCAAACTGGGAGCGTTTCAGTTCCTGGAGAAGCCGTTGAGCCCTGAAGGCGTACTCGTGACAGTGCGAGCCGCGCTCGAGCTCAACCGGACTCGCGCCGAAAATCGTGCGCTCCAGGCAGAATTGGCGCGCCGCGCGACGATGATCGGCAGCGGCGCGGCGATGCAGCAGGTGCGCTCCCTGATTGCCCGAGTGGCTCCGACAGAGGCACGGGTGCTTGTCACTGGTGAATCCGGCACCGGCAAAGAGCTGGTCGCCGCCGCTATCCATGCGGCCAGTCGGAGGCGAGAGCGTGCGTTCGTGACGGTAAACTGCGCCGCAATTCCGCGCGACCTGGTGGAGTCAGAGATGTTCGGGCACGAACGGGGCGCCTTCACCGGCGCCACCGAGCGGCGGCTGGGTCGCTTCGAGCTGGCGCACGGAGGGACGCTCTTCCTGGACGAGGTGGGAGACCTCAGCCCCGAAGCGCAGGCGAAACTGTTGCGGACACTGGAGACAGGAGAGCTGCAGCGCATCGGCGCGGAGTCGGTCCTGCGGATCGACACGCGCGTCGTCGCGGCCACCAACCGGCGTCTGGAAGATGCGGTGAGCGACGGAGCCTTTCGGGAAGATCTGTTCTTCCGGCTCAACGTCTTCCCAATTCACCTCCCGCCGCTGCGGGAGCGACTGGAGGACCTGCCGTCTTTGGTGGCCCATCTGGCGGAACGGGTGCGTCCGCGCCACGCTGCAACCTTCACCGAGGCGGCGCTAAGTGTACTCGCGTCCTATTCCTGGCCAGGAAACATCCGGGAGTTGGCGAATCTGGTGGAGCGTCTCAGCATTTTGAGTGGGCCGGTGGTCGATGCGGAAGCAGTGCGCCAGGTCCTGCGGGGCGCAACCCTGCTTGCCCCTAGCGGTACGGCGGCGCCGCTGCCCAGCAGATCGCTCAGTGATGCGATCGACGACTTCGAACGGGGATTGATCGCATCGGCGTTGGCGCAGGCCCAGGGGAACATGGCAGAAGCCGCCCGGCTTCTTCAGACCGATCGCGCCAATCTGTACCGTCGGATGCGCCGGCTGGGATTGGAAAAGAGCGTCGACGCAGAGCCGTAGCAACTCACTTCTTCGAGCCTCTCATGCGCCTGCTCCTCGCCGGCCTGCTCCTGGCGCTCGCATCGCCATTACGCGCGCAGGACAGCGTCATCGTGATCGACCCGAACGCCACCGCCACTGATACGGTGATTCGTGGCGGCGCGCCCGCCGAGTTGATCACCGAGCTCATCGCCTTCTACAACGACTCGGCCACCACACGAATGCTGGGTGACGTCACCTTGCCAGCCGGCACCCGACTCGAAGGGAAGCTGGCGCTTTACCGGGGATCGCTGCGGATCGCAGGCAGGGTCGACGGACCGGTCTCAGTCGCGAACGGAACGCTCTACCTGCTGCCGGGCGCCACTGTGGCTGGCGACATTCTCGTGGTGGGAGGGCGGCTCATCCGCTCGGAGCAGGTCGAGCATGTCGGCCGTGAGCGGGTGTACTGGGATGCCGCGCCAGTGGTCCGCACGCCGGATGGCTTGCTGGCCCTCCGAGAGCGCCGACGCCCGCTGCGCGATCTCGCAACAGCTCGCACCACCTTCCAATCCGGCAAGCTCAGAACCACGCTCTCCCTTGGCACCGGCGGCACCTACAATCGAATCGAAGGACTCCCCGTTCTCTTCGGCCCCCTCTTCGAGATCAAACCATCGCCGCGGAGCTATGCCCGGATCGACTTGCGTGGGATTCTCCGAACTGCGGGTGAGTCGGAGGACCGTAGCGACTTCGGCTACGTGGCCCGAGCCGACCTAAGGTTCCAGCGAGGTGTCGAGTTCGGCGTGGGAGGACGGCTCTATAGCGAAATACAACCGATCGAGGACCAGCCACTTTCCGTGGGCGAATCGGGCTGGTCGGCCTTTCTGCTTCAGCGCGATTACCGGGACTACTTCGAGCGCGAGGGCGTAGAGGGAATTGCGTACCTCCAACCGAGTCCGGCATGGCGCTTCCAATTCTCCATCAGGAGAGATGCCGAGCGCTCGGTGAGGGCCACCGATCCATGGTCTCTGCTCCGGAACAGCGATCGGTGGCGGCGCAATCCACTGATCGATGACGGGCACTACTTCACCACCGGCCTGCAGCTGGACTACGACACCCGGAACGACCGCGAGCTGCCCACCACCGGCTGGTTCATCCGAAGCTGGTACGAACACTCGACCAGCGATGACATCGCGCCGGTCGCTCTCCCGGCGGTGGTACGCCCTAACCCGCCAACGGGTGGAGGCTACGCCACCGACCGAGTGTCTTTTGACGTGCGGCGATACGCGAGGCTGACGCCGGCGCTGCGCGTGAACACCAGAGTGCGGGCCGACGGCTGGATCGCAGGTGACCGGTTGCCGGTGCAGCGCCGGTTTTCGCTCGGCGGCCCTGACATCCTCCCGGGATTCGATTTTCGGGCGTTCAGCTGCGCTCCCGGAGGGTTCAGCGATCCATCGGATCTGGCTCTGTGCGACCGCATCATTGCCACTCAGCTGGAAGTTCGGACGCGTTTGCGGCTGAACCTCGGCTACAGGATGCCGGAGCGCGAGCAGGCGGGTCGCTTCATCGGAATCGAAGAAGCCGATCTCGTCCTCTTCACCGATGCTGGAAAAGCCTGGCTGGCAGGGAGCGGTCCGGGGCAGGTACCAGTGAACCGCCTTCCTGCGCTGAAAGAGTGGGCCTGGGACGTTGGCGTAGGACTCGATGCGGGAGAGATCGGCGCCTACCTCGCCAAGAGCGTATCCGGGGGAGAGCCGATCAAGTTTATCGTCAGGCTACAGCGCCGCTTCTAGTGTCGAGCCAGCGTGGTTCCTTGACCCCGGGTGCATGGCGTCGCGCCGTATTCGCGCTGGCCTTGGGAATGGCCAGTACTCCTGTGGCCATGCTTCGGGCGCAGGATTCTCGGCCAGTCCGACTGAACGTCATCCTCGCGCCGGACACCGGGTCACGCGGTTCGCGGGTCCCGGTCGTGCGCTCGGAAAATCTGCTCGCCACCGACAGCCGCTGGCTTTCGGCCCTGCGATCGGGGCTGCCGGTGCGGCTGCATTACCGGCTGGAGATATGGCGATCTCGCGAGGGCTGGTTCGACACCTTCGATCGCCAGGTCGAGTGGGACGTTCTGGTCCGGCATGAGCCACTACTGGATCAGTACACTATGCTCACGCTGGTGGGAAACCAGCGGCAAGAGCGCCGGTACGCCACGCTCGATGCCCTCGGCGCCGCACTGGCCTTCGCGTACCAGGTCAACATCCGACCCAACGAGGCGGGCAACTACTACTACGCCGCATCGCTGCAGGTCGCTACCCTGTCGGATTCGGATCTGGATGAGCTCGAACGATTTCTCGGCGGAGATTCTGCGGCGGCAGCTGGCGGTAATGGGAGCTTCGGAGGTACCGTCGGACGAGGGGCAACCAGGTTTCTGCTACGTCTTGCGGGACTGCCGAGCTTGAGGCTGGAAACGCGGAGCGAACGCTTTTCGGTACGTTGATCCAAACCCCGCTACACCGTCCCGCCCAAAGCCCGCAGCGCCTGATCTCCATAAAACAGCTTGATGTACTTCGCCTGGGTGACCGACAGTCGCCGCACGGCCCAGGAGAGATGAACGAAGTGCGGCTCGCGCGGGGCACCGATCGGGTGCATGCCGCATTCCTCCGGCAGATGGTTACCCTTCCGGGTATTACAGGAGCTGCAGGCAGTCACCACGTTGGCCCATTCATTGTCTCCACCCCGCGAGAGCGGGATTAGATGATCCCGGGTGAGACACTCACGGTGACGCAGATCCGACTGCGCTCGATGGCAGTACTGGCAGCGGTAACCATCTCGAGCGAAGAGGAATGTGTTGGTGACTTGGCGACGAAAGCGGCGGGGGACGTGGACGAATTTGACGAGTCGTATGATTGCAGGTTTGGGCAGCGTCAGACGTTCGCTTCGAACGCAGTCGCTTCCATCAGACTCGACGATCTCGGCTTTGCCCTCGATCACCAGACGGAGGGCACGCCGGACCGGTACCATCGTGAGCGGCTCAAAGGAGGCGTTCAACGCCAGACACCGCAAGGGACTTCTCCCGAGATGCGATGAGACGGGGATGAGATCCACGCCGGCTATCTCGAACGCACCGGGCGACGAGCAGCCGGGTTTTTCATAGCCAATGTGGCGTGACTCACAGCGTTCCAGAATCGTAATGTGCGACTAGTACCGGAGCAAGGGAACCATTCAAGGAGCATGCGTGAGCTCGCTCGGTGGACTCGGGACACTTTGGCGCGGCGCACGCCGCGGTAAGCGAGAGCAATGGTATACCCGTGACCGGGTTTGCGAATTGCAGCTCTCGCGCCTTCAGCGGCTTGCGCGCGTGGCGATTGCCAGCCCCTACTACAAGGCCGCGTTCGAGACTGCAGGTATCGCGCCGCGGGATCTGAACTCACTGGATGACCTCGCCCGTCTGCCGGTCCTTGAGAAAGCCGTCCTGCAGCAGCAGGGGGAGGAGCTACTCACCCGTGAGATCCCGCCGGGAGCCGTCACGGTCGCTACCTCAGGCTCCACCGGTCAACCCCTCAGGGTGCAACGCTCAACCAGCGACCAGGCCCAGGTTTCGGCCGTGTGGGCCCGGATCTTCGATTCCTACGGCCGGAGGCTCTTCGATCGCCAGGTAAACATCGGCTCGGGGCGCGCCGTCGTTCGGAAGGGCCCAGCTGCACTCCTGAGAAAACTTGGGCTCCTCAGAGTGTATCAGCTCTCCAGCTTCGACCCAATGGACCAGCAGATCGACCTGCTCCGCAGGGTCAAGCCGCAGCTGCTCAGCGCATACGGCATCGGACTGGAGCTGGTCGCCGAGGCGGTGGTCCAGGCGCGAGTCACCGATATCAGACCGCGCATCGTCTACACCAGTGGAACCGCGCTCAGCCCGCGCGGCAGAGGCCTGGCCCAAGAGGCGTTCGGCAAGCGCCCGCTGGACGTGTACGCTGCGAACGAGGTGGGACCGATTGCCTGGGAATGTCCAGTGAATCGCGGGTTTCTTCATCTCAACGACGACACTCAGATAACCGAGATAGTCAACGAGGCGGGACAGCCTGTCCCTATCGGAGAAGTCGGTCAGGTGGTGGTGACCCAACTGTTGTGCTTCACTCAGCCGATCATCCGCTACCGCATTGGCGACCAGGCCCAGCTACATCCGGGTAACTGCCCCTGTGGCCGTGGCATGCGAGTGATGAGTCCGGTGTTGGGGCGCACCCAGCATGTCATCCACGCACCGGATGGTCGAACACTGAACACCGTTGTCGTCTCGGCTATTCTCGGCGTGATGCCGGAGGTGAGACGATATCAGGTTCAGCAGACCGGACCCCGTGACCTGTTGATACTGATCGTTCCAGGAACTGGCTGGACCACGGGGACGGAAGGTGCGGTCCAGCTGAAGTTCCGCGAACGCCTGGGAGATGCCTTCGAGTATCGCCTGCTGGCGGTGGATGACATCCGGCTCGCTCCAGGGGGAAAGTTCCAGACCATCGTCCCGCTCTGACCAACCGGCAACTTCCTACTTCACCATCTTCTGAATACGCTTGGCAATCTCCTGCCGAAGTCGCTGGCTGCGAGTAATCACCAGCACGGTGTCATCCCCCGCGATCGTACCGATGATCTCGTTCCAGCCGGCCTGATCAAGTGCCTCGGTCACTGCCCCTGCGGATCCACTAGCCGTCTTGAGAACCAGAAACGGCCCTACCCCATCCAAGCTCACCAGCAACGCCGGGAGCACATGCCCCAGCTCCGGTCGCACCGCTGAGCGATGGGGATGGGTGTAGAACGAACCGCCTTGCGGGTCGGCCAGCTTGGCGAGCCCGAGCTCCCGGATGTCTCGCGACAGAGTTGCCTGGGTGACCACAAAGCCGTCATCCGACAGAGCTTCTCGAAGCTCGTCCTGGCTTTCGATCCTGCGCTCCCGGACGATCCGGAGCACAGCGGCGTGGCGTTGGATCTTCATGCGCGGAAGACTTCCCTTCCTCCCAGACAGGTCAGCACCACGTCTCCCGGGCCGCTGGCCAGAACCTGCTCCGCCGGTGGCGCATTCAGCGCAGCGTCAATCGCGATCACAGCGCAATCGCCCCACTTACCCGCCCGCAAGCTTCCGATCTCGTGATCGAGGTTCAGCGCCCGAGCGCCTCCCAGGGTGCACATCGCGATCACCTGATTTGCTGTGAGACGAGCCAGCTCCCGGGCAGCCCTCGCTTCGGCCAGCAGGTCCAGCGCGCCCACGCTCACTTCCGAGTCGGTGCCGATGCCCACCGGAATCCCCGCCTCGAGGAGTGGTGTGAGTGGCGCCGCGCCGTGGCCATGATTCCGATTCGACAAGGGGCAGTGCGCCACGCTCGCGCCGGCATATGCCATCAGCCTGATGTCGTCCGATCCGACCCGGATGCCGTGAATACAGAGCGTCTGGCTGCTGAGCACATGATGCCGGGACAGCCAGGCTATCGGACTGAGACCCAGCGGCTGTGGTAACGGAATGCCTCGACGCTTCCATGCCTCAGCGAACTCGCCGGAGCCGTCCGACAACAATCGGGACTCGTCCAGGGACTCGGCGATGTGCACCGCGAGTGGCAAGCGTTCTCTCTGCGCCCAGGCTGCAACCGATCGGAACAGGGCACCGCTGACGGTGTAGGGAGCGTGAGGCGACACACCGACATGGAGCCGTCTGGTGGTGCGCGCGCGTAACTTTTCGACTCGGCCGCGCAGGCCTGCCAGGCTTTCCTCCTCCTGGGCGGGATCAGGTCCAAACACCTCCTGATAGACGATGCCTGAACCATCCACCTCAGCAAGCGCCTCAAACACTGATCCCGTGTCACCAGTATCCGCGACAGTGGTGACCCCGGACGCGAAACAGCGTCGCAGTCCGGTGCGGGCCGCCTCTACGTACTCGACTGGAGTGCGGGTGGACTTCAGCTCCCGCAGTCGCCGGATCCAGGCCGCAAAGTCTGGCTCCGTCACTTGCTCGAAGCCAGTTAGTTCCAGATGGGTGTGGGTATTGATGAGACCAGGGAGTATAACAGAATTGCCGAAATCTTCCGACGGTACTCCGGCCGGGCGGGGGACCTCGCGCTCCCCACCTGCCGCCTGTACCCGGCCATCCTCACCGATCAGAATGGCGCCATGCTCGATCGCGCGGCTCTCCACCGGCAGCAGCCAGCGAGCAGAGAGGCGGCACGCCCGAGACTCAGTGATCCGGTTTGCCCGCGGGGCCGGCTCCTCCCATGACCCCCGAGGTACCTCCACTCGTGGCAGTCCCCTGCTTGGTCGGCTGGTTGGGGGCGGGTGGCGAAGTAGGTCCCGTCAGCGGTGCCGAGGGATTCTGGTTTGGCTCCGGTGCATCCCCGCCGAGAACACCGATCGAGCCGAAGGGTGAGTGCACCGGACAGAACTGGGTAGGCTCGGTCCCGGGGATGAACGATTCGATGTAGTGCACATCCTTGGGGCAGAAGGGCGTCGCCTTGTAGCCCGTGGTCTTGTCTATGTCGAGCGCGCCCAGTCCGGCCGGTCTGGGCCAGGCCGTCGGAATGGTTCGGCGCTCGTAGACTTCATTCATCATTGCCGTCCACGCTGGGGCGGCCAGCACTCCACCCTGGGCATTGGCCTTGATCTTCTTGGGCTGGTCAAAGCCGATCCACATGCCCGTGACCATGTCGGGGGTGAAGCCAATGAACCAGACGTCGTTCCCGTCGTTGGTTGTCCCGGTCTTGCCGCCGGCCGGAAAGTTGATTCTGGCGCCGACCGATCCCACTGCCGTGCCATGGCGAACCACGTCTCTCAACACGTCGGTCATGAGCCAGGCATGCAGGGTGTCCATCACAGCAGCGGTTCGAACGCCGGGCTGCCACACGATTTTCCCTGCTCGGTCTTCGACGCGCAGTATCGCGTTGGGGATGGTACGGGTCCCGAGGTTGGCGAAGGTGGTGTAGGCCGCAATCATCTCCAGTGGAATGACGTCGGCCGAGCCGATGTGTATCGAAGGAAACGCCGGTACCCGTGTCGTTAACCCGAATTTCGCCGCTTCGCTGATGACCGCCTGCTCTCCCAACTCCATGCCCAGCTTGACCGCGATGATGTTGCGGGAGAGATAGAGCGCTCGCCTCAGCGTCATCGGGCCGTCAAACTCGAGATCATAGTTCTGGGGCGCCCACGGTGGCTGAGTCGGGTCGAGCTCGACGCTGAGCGGGTCATCCACCATCACGTGTGACAGGGGATAGCCCGCCTCCACGGCGGCCGAGTAGACCACCGGCTTGAAGGTCGACCCTGGCTGACGCAGAGCCTGGGTAGCACGGTTGAACTTGCTGTCCTCGAAGTCGCGCCCGCCCACCATCGCCCGTATGTAGCCGGTTTTGGCCTCCAGCGTGACGGCCAGTCCCTGCAGGTATGGTGTCGTAGTCCGGCTGTTGTCCTCCGGGGCATCGGCTCGCGATTCGATATACTGGCGGTACGTCTGGTGGGGAAACTTTCCGTCGGCACCGTTCTCAATGGCCTCGAGACGGGCCTCGAGGGCTCGTTCGGCGGCCTGCTGGATATCGAGGTCCAGGCTGGTGTAAATCCGGTACCCGGAGGTATAGAGCTCCCGGCCATAGCGAGCCTCCAACTGCTGTCGCACATACTCGACGAAATATTCGGCGACACCACTGAAGTCCGAATGCGACGAAAGCAGGAGCGGGTACGCCTTCCACCGCTCGGTGTCATCGGTGGTCAGGAAGCCGCTGTCGCGAAGAAGGTTCAGGACGGTGTTGCGGCGCTGGATATTGAGGTTTGGGTTGCGCCGTGGGTTGTAGCGTGATGGTCCCTTGGGGATCGCCGCCAGCGTGGCCGCCTCGGCCACATTGAGATCGCGAACTGACTTCCCAAAATATCGCTGCGACGCGGCTTCGACGCCGTAGGCCCCATTTCCGAGTGGTATCTGGTTCAGGTATATCTCGAGGATCTTGTCCTTGGGATATTTTCGCTCGATCTCCAGTGCGACGTGCGCCTCACGCAGCTTCCGCCGCAGTGACTTGTCGCGGCCGCTGATGTCCTCGACCCAGATGTTGCGGGCCAGCTGCATGGTGATCGTGGAAAACCCTTCGGCAAAACGGAGGGCGAATACGTTGGTCCTGATGGCGCCGAAGACGCGGTACCAGTCGATACCATGGTGCTTGTAGAAGCGTTTGTCCTCAGTCGCGAGAAACGCCACCTTGACGAAGGGCGACATCTCTCCCAGCGGTACCACCGTGCGCCGCTCCAAACCCAGATCCGTGATCAGTCGGCCGTCGGCGGCGTAGACCTTGGAGGCCTGGTTCGGATCGTAGACCCCAAGCTCCTCGATCGAAGGGCAGGTGTTTCCGGCGCAGGCACGGCTCCACGCAGCAGCAAGGAAGGCCAATCCCAACGCAATGGTTGCGAGGACGCCGACCAGTAGACCGCGGCGGGCACGTGGCGAGAGCCGGACGCGCTTGGTAATGGAATCCGGCAGGAGGGGCATGGTCGCAAGCTAGCCGATTGCGACGCTCGATTCCAGCGGGTACCATTGGCGCCTATGAACGAGCTGCTCAAGACTTTGACGGCGCGCGAGCTTCTGCAGGACGACACCTCGGGGCTGGATGAGCGGCTCGACCAGGGCCCGATCACCGCCTACGTCGGGCTCGACCCCACCGCGGATTCGCTGCACGTCGGAAGTCTCGTCCCGATCCTGGGAGCGGCGTGGCTGCAGCGCTTCGGGCACACGCCGATCGTGCTGATGGGCGGTGGCACTGGCATGGTGGGAGATCCCAGCGGTAAGCGGTCGGAGCGGCCCATCATGCCTGTGGAAGAGATCGACCGCAACGTGGAAGCCATCTCCCGGCAAGTCGGGAGGTTTCTCGACTTCGAGACCACCACCAGCAATGCCGCGCAGCTACGAAACAATGCGGACTGGCTTCGACGGGTTCCCCTCATGGACTTCCTTCGTGACACGGGAAAGCACCTGACGCTCGGCTTCATGCTGCAGAAGGAGAGCGTACGCAGCCGGCTGGAGACCGGGATCAGCTACACCGAATTCAGCTACATGGCGATTCAGGCCTACGACTTCTGGCACCTCTTCGTCCATGAGAGCTGCGAGCTTCAGATTGGTGGGAGTGACCAGTGGGGCAACATCACCGCCGGCATCGAGCTGATCGGGAAGCGCGAGGGGCGGCAAGCGTTCGGTCTGGTCTTCCCGCTAGTGACGAATACCTCGGGGACCAAGTTCGGAAAGAGCGAAGCCGGAAACATCTGGCTCGATCCGGCAAAGACCAGCCCGTACCAGTTCTATCAGTTCTGGATCAACACCGACGATCGAGATGTGTCGCGCTATCTCAAGATGTTCACCTTCCTGCCACTGGAGGAGATTGCTGCTGCCTACGTGGCACACGTTCGTGACCCCGGGAAAAGACCTCAGCAACGGCTCCTCGCCTTCGAGGTCACGGCGATGGTCCATGGCACAGCCGCCGCAGAACAGGCTGTCCAGGCAAGTGAGTCGCTCTTCGGAGGGACCAATCCGGGAGACGCGGGTCTCGTGGAGATCCCTGAAAAAAGAATTTCCCGAGCGGCGCTGCGGGATCTATCCGTCGTAGAGCTGCTGGTGGCGAGCGGGCTGGCAAGCTCGAAGTCGGACGCTCGACGTGGTATCCAGGGACGTGGGTTCTATTTGAACGACGAACCGATCGAGACGGCCGACCTCGAGTTGATGGAGAACCAGCTCCAGGGGGGTCCCGGAAAACGATTCGTCATTCTGCGGAAGGGAAAGAGGAATTACGTGCGACTTGTGCTCGACCCTTAGCTCACCAGCGGCTCCTTCTCGTGCTGGCGCTTCGCGGCGGTTTTGCGCCCAGCAGCCCGAACAGCCCTCGCACCACCTCGCGCCCCACTGTCCGTCCAATCGACGAAGAGAGCGCGCCCACCACGGCGGCCCCCGCCACCTGTGCCATAGTCTTCTTTACTCGTGACGACGGCGCCGGCTCTTGAGCCGGAGCCCCGGTAGAGACTGCAGGTGCCGTTTTGGCCATGCGCCCGGCCAGCAGCTCTCGCGCGCTTTCCCGGTCAACTGACTTCCCGTACTCGGCCAGCAGGCTGGACTGCCTGATATCTGCCTGCAGCTCCTCCGGCGAGAGTGGAGCCATCCGCGAGGCCGGCGGGATCAGACGGGTGGCCACGACTGGGGTCGGCACTCCTCTCGCGTCCAGAACCGTCACGACCGCTTCACCGATGCCCAGCGAGGTGAGCGTCTCTTCCAGATCGTAAAACGTCGTCTTGGGAAAGGTTCGGACTGTCGCCTTGAGCGCGGTGTCATCATCAGGCGTATGCGACCGGAGCGCGTGCTGGATCCGGTTGCTGAGCTGCGCCAGCACGTCAGTTGGAACATCCTTGGGAGTCTGGGTGACGAAATAGACGCCAACGCCCTTGGACCGGATGAGGCGCACCACCTGCTGTACCTGGTCGAGAAAGGCCTTGGAGGCTTCGTCAAAGAGGAGGTGTGCCTCGTCGAAAAAGAAGGCCAGCTTGGGCTTCGGCAGATCTCCCGCCTCCGGCAGGTTGTGGTACAACTCCGCCAGCATCCACATCATGAAAGTGGAGAAGAGCTTCGGCTTATCCGCGACATCGGGCAGCTCCAGGCAGGTCACCACGCCCCGGCCATCCGACGTCAGTTGCAACATGTCTTTCACGTCGAACTCGGGCTCACCGAAGAACTTGTCGGCGCCCTGTGCTTCCAGCTCGATCATGCTTCGAAGCAGCACGCCGACTGTCGCCCCCGACATTCCGCCATATTGCGCCAGTGCAGGCTTTCCCTCCGGCGAAGTCAGGAACTGCAACACCGCCCTCAGGTCTGACAGGTCGAGCAGTGGAAGCTGCGAATCGTCGCAATACTTGAAGACCATGGTGAGCACGCTGGTCTGGGTGTCGTTGAGCGACAGCACCTTTCCCAGGAGCAGCGGCCCAAACGAGCTGACGGTGGCCCGCAGCTGAACTCCCGCTGCACCGGTCAGGCTGACAAACTCGACCGGCGCTGCGGAGGCCTTCCAGTTCCAGCCGACCTCCTTGGCGCGGGCGAGCAATCGATCGTTCGGCTCGCCCGCGGCCGCGAGTCCGCTGAGATCGCCTTTCATGTCCGCGACGAACACCGGGACACCCTGGGCCGAGAGCTGGTCGGTAAGCAGCTGAAGCGTTC
Source organism: uncultured Gemmatimonadales bacterium (assembly GCA_963751925.1). Classification (GTDB taxonomy): domain Bacteria; phylum Gemmatimonadota; class Gemmatimonadetes; order Gemmatimonadales; family GWC2-71-9; genus CAVVWJ01. Next base: position 504,803 of record CAVVWJ010000001.1, read on the forward strand.
TGGTTTTGCCGGTGCCAGTGGCGCCGGCGATCAGACCATGCCGGTTCATCATGGCGAGGGGAATCTTGACCTTGGGCTCCTGGTCAACCGTCCCGGAGGACTCCAGAGCGGCCCCCAGAATCACGGAAGGATCGGTATTACCGTAGCCGGCGACGAGTACTTCCTTGAACGTCGGTGCCATAGGTCCTCAGGGGATGACGATGCTCGTGCTTTTTGCGCTCAGACCCGATCGAGCGTGTCTACCACGCGTTCCATCTCGTCCAGGGTGTTGTACAGATGCGGACTCATGCGAATCGCGCCCTCCCGCATGCTGCAGATGATCTTGGCTGCCTTGAGCGCACGAAACGAGGCCGACACGTCAGGCGGTGCCAGACAGAGTATGCCTGACCCCCGGTCGCCGACCGGCGAGACTACCCGGGCTCCACTTCGGAGCGACCAGGCCAGGACAGGCGCGTGCAGCGCTCGCAGGTGGGCAGCGATGCGTTGGATGCCGACCGACAGGAGCAGGTCGAGTGAGGCATTCATCCCCGCGAAATCCTGGTAGGGCAACGTGATCAGCTCGAAGCGCCGGGCATCGGCTCGCAAAGTATCGTCGTACTGGGTCAGGCGGCTGAAATCGTCGGTGCCCTCGAATGCCATCCAGCCCGTGATAGAGGGGTGAAGATCGCGAATCAACTCTCGCCGTACATACACAAACCCGGATCCCCAGGGCGACAGAAGCCACTTCTGGGCCCCGCACGCCAGGATGTCCACCGGGATCTCACTCACGTCAAGTGGAATCTGTCCCAACCCCTGGATGGCGTCGACCACGAGGTAGGTACCCGCAGCCCGGGTCGCGTCCGATAACCTGGCCAGATCCACGGCGTAGCCGTTGCTGAACTGCACCAGAGAGACCGCCAGCACGCGCACCCGTGGGTCGGCCAGGCGCTCCAGCAGCCGTGCTTCGTCCGGCCACCCTTCCGGAGTTGTGGGCGCGAGCTCGAGGGTGACACCGATGTCCTTGAGGCCCATCCAGGGGTAGACGTTGGCAGGAAACTCCTTGTCGCTCGCGAGCACGATGTCCCCCCGCTTGAGCGGGAGCGCCCGCGCGGCCAGGCTCAGGCCATAGCCGGTGTTGACCGTCAGACCGATTTCCTCTGGTAACGCGCCGATGAGGCGGGCAGCCAGCGAGCGGGACTCGGCCATGAGGGCAAAAAGATCCCGATCCGGCAACTGGAAAGGTTGTGATCGCTTGTGATTGAATGCTTCCACCGCGCACCTGGTACGTTCCGGCAGCGGACCCACGCTGGCGTGGTTGAGATACGTCGTCTCTGCCGCCCAGGGGAACTCCTCCTCCTGAGCTGGCCTAGATCCCAGCTTTCACTCCCCACTCTACCGCTCGGTTCTGAGCTTTGGGTCATACGCCTCCCGCAACCCGTCGCCCACAAGGTTGAATCCCAGCACCGCCGCTCCAATCGCCAGGCCCGGAGCGAAGGAGATCCAGGGCGCCACCCGAAGAAGATCCCGTCCATCAGCGACCATGGCTCCCCAACTCGGCGTTGGCGGCTGTGCGCCCAGACCAACAAATGAGAGCGCAGCCTCGGCCATGATGGCTCCCGCGATACCGAGCGTGGCCGCAATGATCACCTGAGTGCGTACGTTGGGCAGGAGATGCCGGAGAAGGACTCTGCGGTCTTGCGCGCCTAAGGCCTGAGCCGCCAGGACGAATTCCGATCGGCGGAGGACCAGAACCTGGCTTCTCACCAGCCTGGCCATGCCGGCCCAGCCCACAATGCCGATTACGACGAACACCAGTGGCAGCGACGGCTTGACGGCCGCGGCTACCGCGATGAGCAGAAGGAGCGTCGGAAATGCCAGAGTGACGTCGGCCAGGCGCATTACCAGCGCGTCCACCCAGCGCCCGTAATACCCCGCCACGAGCCCCAGTGCGACCCCCAGCGTGACCGACACCGATTGGGAGATCACTCCCACGGTGAGCGAGAGTCGAGCCCCATAGAGCACCCGGCTCAGCACGTCCCGGCCCTGGGTGTCTGTACCCAGGAGGTAGTGCCGGCCGGGCTTCAGCAGGTACGCCCCTCTGAGGTCCCCCGTGATCGGATTGTAGGGGGCGAGCCAGGGGGCAAACACGGCCGCGATGATGACCAGCGCGACGAAAAAAAGGCCCAGTTGGAAGAAGCGGTCCCGCTTCAGGCGCTGCAGTAGCGCACTTTCTGGCATCTCACTCCAGTGACGTACGTTACCCGTTCGTACAGCCGCTTCTCACGGCGCTCAGGCGCACGATTCTTGCACTTTAGATCGGGCCTGCGGACGATAGTAACCTTCTGTGGGGGCGGGGGCGAATAGTGATTCCAGATAGTCCCTTTACTCTGGTGCTCAGCGGCGGCGGCCTCAAAGGGCTGGCCCATATCGGCGTGCTCCGCGCTCTGGAAGAGCGAGAGCTGGTCCCGCACCTGGTGGTAGGCTCGAGTATCGGCTCATTGATCGCCGCCGCCTGGGCGGCTGGTGTTCCCATCGCCGAGATGGACCGGCGAGCCCGGCTGGTACGGCGGCGGGACGTGTTCCAGGTCGCCCGAGCCGACGTCGCCTTCAGGCGCTTGCTGGCACCAGCGCTCTACCGCCGTGAGCCCCTCGAGGGCCTCATCACCAGTTTGGTCGGAAAGCTGACATTTGGCGATCTCCAGCGTCGCCTCCTCATCAATACCGTCGACCTTCATTCCGGAATGCAGGTGATGTGGGGCCTCCCCGGTTTGCGTGATGCTCGCGTAGCCGATGCCGTGGCTGCCTCGTGCGCCCTGCCAGGGATCTTCCCGCCTCGAGAGATCAACGGCCGAGCCTACGTCGATGGCGCGGTCGTCGAGAATCTCCCGGTACGCATGGCCGCCTCCCTGGGACAGGGACCTATCCTCGCGATCAACGTGGCCGCCACCAGCGTCCTCCGCTCGGAGATCGAGACGCAGGGGTTTGCGGCGACCTATATCCGTGGCCTCGAGATCGTGATGCAGAATCAGATCGAGGCGCAGCTGCGGGATTGGAAGGGCCCCCCTTTGGTACTGGTGCAGCCTAGGGTCGAGCAAATTTCGATGTTCGCCTTCGACAAAACCGCCGAGCTCATCGAGGCCGGGTACCGCGCCACCGCCAACACGCTGGATCAGCTGGGCACCCGGCTGGGTGGGATCGCCCGTGGAATGCACCCGACTCGGCGGCTCCGGGTTGTGGTAGACGAGGACCGGTGCGTCGGATGCGGCTCCTGCGTCGTCCAGGCGCCCAAGGTTTTCCGCCTCGATGCCAGGGGGAAGGCGGAGGTCCTGACACCAGTGCAAACCTGGTCTCCTATCGATGGCGCCTACGTCTTGAACTGCCCCACCTACGCGATCAGCGTGCGTCCCGAAGACTCTGCGGCCTGACCTCAAAGATGAACACTGCGGCACCCGACTGACGGAAGGGCAGCATATTCCGGAGAGGCGTGCGATAGTAACGGCGAATCCGCACCGCCCCCCAGGGAGACAGTGCCCGTCTTAGGCTCTCCACTTCGTAGACTCTCTTGTGATCGGGATCCCAGAAAGATCGCCCTACCGGCGTTGTCCCGACCAGGACGCCCCCCGGTGCCAGGAACCCAACCAGCTCGCCCACGAACTTCGAATCATCGGGAACGTGCTCCAGAACCTCACTGCAGTAGACCAGGTCGAACTGTCCCGGACCGGGAGGCACGTTGGTGAATTGCGGGTGTGAAGCCTCGCCCCGGAATTTCTCTGCCTGTGCGATTGCCGCCGGAGATATGTCGTAACCTACGGCTTCGCCACCCAGCTGCTGCAGGCGAATAGTGAAAACCCCATCCATGCACCCGAAGTCGAGCACCCGCTTGCCGTCCGGCCGATAGCGCCGGAGCAGGGTGCGCTGGCGCCAGAGCAGGTGCTTGAGACGCCACTCGAGGTCGAGCGCACGGGGACCTTGCCGCTCCAGCCATGCCAGATACTGGCGATCGTATTCCGCAGGAGTGACAGTCGCGTGCGTCATCGTGGAATCACCTTGGCTACGCTTCCCTGCCCCAGCTCGTGACCTATCCTTGCCAGATCCGCGGCGACTCGGTCCCAGTTGTAGTTGGACTCGACCAATTGTCGCCCTCGGGCTCCCAGGCGTTTCGCCAGCGAACCGTCGTCCAGCAGGCGACGGACGGCCGTACATGCCTCCGCCGGACCATCCGCGCCCACGAGCAGACCGGTTTCACCATCCAACACCGTCTCGGGAATCCCGCCACTTCGCCCGGCAACCACAGGAAGTCCACAGGCCGCGGCCTCAACCAGCGATATGCCGAATCCTTCGGCTCTCAATTCCATGAGTCGCGAGAGTCCCAGATAGATCTCAGCGCAGTTGTACAGCGCGGGTAGGTCGTCATCGGGTACCGCTGTCAGTACCCGCACTCGTTGGGATATACCCAGCTTCAGAGCTCGCGCCTCCAGCGTGGACTGCTCCTCGCCCGAGCCCACAACGATATAGCCGAGATCGGGGTAATCCTGAGCCAACTGAGCCAGTACGACCAAGGCGGTATCGATCCCCTTGTGTGAAGTGAGTCGCGCGACTGTCAGCATCCATCGGCGCCCTTCCAGACGATACCGCGCACGGACCTGCGACTGATCTATTCCCGGGCGAAAGAACGACGGGTCGGTACCCAGCGGAACGGTGCGTACCCGCTGCATCGCGGCCTCTACCCCAAGGTAATCCAGGAGCCTCCGGCAGAGATCCGCAGTCCAGGAACTGTTCGCTACGACCACCGATGCCGATCCGAGGAGGGCGCGACTGGTGCGGCGCTTGGCCCGGGATCGTTCAGCCTGATCCCGAAGGATCAGAAGGTCGCCGCCGTGTACCAGTATGCCGTAGGGAGTGCCGACCCGGGCGGCGGTCCATCTGGCCGGGTAGCCCGCAGGCTTGATGTTCCCGCACCAGACGAACTCGGCTCGCGTCGTTCGGGCGAGCGCCGCGACTCGTCGCGACCAGAGCAGGAGACCCTGGACGGTGCGAAGGCGTCGCGCTGGAATAGGAAGCCGGTCGACCGGGTTGGGATACTTGGAGTCGACTGTCCTTGATTCCGGGTGTTCTCCGGTCGAGACCACTAGAGATCCCGCCGGGTAGCGGCGGGCCAGCTCACCCATCCACCGCGCAATGCCACCTCCCATTGGCGGGAAATCATAGGTGAGGAGCAGCTGGAGCCGCGCCTCCCGCGGCTTTCCGTGGGCTGTGTCTCTTGCTGTGAACACGCGAACATCAGCCACTGGTATGAACGATCTCTTCGAGAGCTGCCTCGTACCCGTCGATCATCCGCTCAAGCGGGAACTCCCGCTCGATTCGCCGGCGAGCGGCATCACCCAGTGAGCCGCGGAGCTCGGCGTTCCGGAGAAGTCCCACAACGGCCCCGGCCAGAGCGTCCGGCTGCCCCGCAGGAACCAGGACACCGGTTCGCCCATCTCGACCGAGCAGCTCGGCGGTGCCGCCGGCATCAGCGGCGACGACCGCTCGGCTGCAAGACATCGCTTCACCGACGGCGTTGGGAAAGATCTCCTGGAGTGAGGGATGGACCACCAAATCCGCCGCCGAGAGCGCGGTGATCATTTCGTCTCCCTCGAGAAGACCGGTGAAGAGCACGGGGAGCCCGAAGGCCGCGGCCAGGGCCTTGAGCTCCGCTTCGCGGCCGCCGTCTCCACACACTACATAGAGCAGCTTGGTGCCGGACCGTCTCACCTGATCCAGCCCCGCGATTGCCACTTCATGCCCCTTGTCGCGGACCAGCTTGGCCGACGTGAGCACGAGGAGCGACTCCGCCGGAATGTTCCACTTGCTCCGGAATGCTATCGCCGCGTCCGGCTGGTGACGAAAGCGGACTGTGTCGTAGCCGTTGGCAATCTGGTATGCTGGCCGGCCAGTGAGCCACGGGATGTCCTGGTGAGCGCGCTCCTTGATATAGCGCGATTGAAATACATAGGCGGCTACCCGGCCAAGATAGATCCGGTCCGCCAGGTGATTGCGTGCGCTCCGGTAGTTGAGATTATAGCGGTAGACGATGCGAGCACGGTGAGCCAGTGTGGCGTACGCCGCCAGGCGAACGTCGCGAGGGGTGTCGACCAGCACCGCTTCTGCCTTTGACAGACGGAGGCTCTGCCACAGCGCTCTGACTTCCCGCGGACCGGTGTTGCGGCCCGGAATTTCGGAGACATCCAGTCCGTCGGCCATGAAGCGAGTGGTGACGCGCGGCGCTGCGGTAACGAGATGTACGCGATGGCCTCGCTGGCTCAAGCCCCGGGCGATTTTCGCGTAGCTGGCGCCGGAGCCGCGCCAGCCGTTCGCGGAGGTCAAAAGGACGACTCGCATGTCAGGCTATTATACCCCGATGCGCATCGTCGTTCTGGGGGCAGGGGGAGCTCGCAAGACCGAGACCTCGATCGTCAGGGCGGCGCGATCCCTCGGACACGCGTGCCGGCTGGTCAACAGCGCCTGGCTGCGACGGTATCTGCCATTCCCCGGGCGAGTGGCCACGTATCTCACCGACGAGTTCGAGCCTGACCTCCTCATCCTCACCCGGCATGCTGTCGAGCTGGGCCAGGAAGTCATCGTTCAGCTTGCAGCGCGCCGCCCCACCGTGTTCTGGTATTTCGATCTCGAACCCACGGACAAGGTGGTCGCACTCGGCAGACTGACGCAGCGCATGTTCATCACCTGCCTTGCTCAAATCGACGTGTACCACCGGGCGGGCGTGGCCGACGTAAAATTTCTGCCGCAAGCTGTAGACCCGATGCTTGACGTTCCCGTTCAGAGTGCCGGAACCCGGTACCGGTGTGATACCTCGTTCGTCGGCTCTGGGCAGTCTGCCCATCGCTATGAGGTACTCCGTGCTGTGGCCGAAGTGAGCCGCCTCCAGATTCGCGGTCCCGGCTGGGCCGACGCTCCCTCAGATCTGCCCGTCGTAGGAGGGCCAGTGCACGGGCGCCGTCTTGGTGAGGTGATCCGCGGGGCGTCGATCTCTCTGGGGGCGAATTCGCACCCCAGTCACGAGGTCTATAGAGCTTCAGCCTCGAATCGCATGTGGAAGGTTCTGGGTCGCGCCGGGTTCTACCTGGGTCCCTATGTAGAGGACATCGAACACTTCGCCGCAGACGGCGTGCATTGCGCCTGGTACCGCGATCCATCCCACGCGGCGGAGCTGACGCGCCAGTATCTCGATCAGCCCGACCAGCGTGATCGCATTGCCCGAGCCGGGCGGACTCATGCACTGGCCAACCACACCTACGCCCACCGTGTGGCGCTGCTCCTGGCGGGAAAGGGATATTCGCTCTAGACGATCTTGTAGTTGCGGAACTCGAAGACCCTCACACCGGTCAACCGCTCGATCAACCCCGAGACATAGTAGCGAATGAAGCGCCAGCGGAACCGGCGCCGCTCGATGACACGCTCCGGGTCGAGCCGGCGAGCATTGATCCACTCCTGCGCCACCAGTGGATGGGTTCCCTGAAAGCGTTGAATACCGGGAATCCATGCGAGAAGCGGCAGGCTGGTATCCGCGTTCCGCCAGGGATACATCGTACGGCCGAGATCGCGCTTCTCGCGGAGCGCCGAAGCGGGCCTGGCCCAGCCGTAGTGGAACATCTCGGCCCCGGTCAGCCGAGCGCGGATCTTCTTAAGGTCGGGACCGACCCGAAAACCCTGCGCTCCTTCGAAAGGACGGATATCGAGCTCAGGCGCAAGGCGCACGGCCCGCACCTCTCGCCGGTACCATCGCCGGTGCGTGGCGATCGCATCGAAGCCGCCGTAGAAGTGGAGATATCGTACCAGGAGTCCCTCCACCCTCCCGTCTGCATCCTGCCGTTGAATCGCTTCGGCCAACTCCTCGGCGCCCCGCTCGTGCAGCACCTCGTCCGCCTGGATGTACACTCCCCAGGGATGCGAGCATGCGCGCATGGCCCGAAGTGTCTCGATCCCCAGAACCGCGTTCCGGCGGCTCATGTCCCATTCCGTTTCCAGGATGCGGATCTTGGGGTCTCCGATCGACCGGACCAGGTCGAGCGTCTCGTCCTCTGACTGGCCAACGTTGACGACGACCTCATCACAGATGGGAAGAATGGAACGAATGCTCGCCTCGACCGGGAAGTCGAGCTTGATGGCATTCCGGACCAGGGTAAAGCCTGAGACCTTGATCACCCGCTTGACTCACTCCGCTCGAGGAACGCACAATTTGGCTCGTTCGGTTTAGCCAGAGCAAGCAAACCCTCTGACCTGCCTTCCAGCAGTCTGGTACATTGACCCCGCATGCACATTGCGCTCTACTCTCACCGCCGAATCCCGGTGCACGGGTACGGCGGCACCCAGCGGGTTGTGGTTTGGTTGGCTCGTGGACTGATGGAGCTGGGTCACCGGGTTACACTGGTGGCGCCGTCCGGCTCGGACGTCCCCGGGGCTCAGCTCATTCGACTCGACGCGAAGGTTTCGCGCCGTCCCGGATTCGAGCCGAGCCTGCTGCTCCCGCCTGGAATCGACATCCTTCACACCCATGTCCGGCTCACGGCAAGCCCTGCAATTCCTCACGTATTCACACTGCATGGCAATCTCCGTCCGGGCGAGAGCGTGCCGGCCAACACGATATTCCTCAGCGCTGACCACGCCCAGCGCTACGGGGGAACCGCGTTCGTCTATAACGGTGTCGATCCCGCCGAGTTCATCTACCGCCCATCGAAGGGGGACTACGACCTCTTTCTTGGCAGGCTTCACCGCATAAAGGGCTACCGCTGGGCCATGGATGGAGCCAGGCGGTCGGGCCGGCGCATCGTGCTGGCCGGTGGCTGGCGACCGAGCTTCTCCCGGCGCGTACGATACGTTGGGACTGTGGACGGCAGCGCCAAGGCAACATGGTTAGCCGGTGCCGCCTGCCTTTGGATGCCGGCGCTCTGGGATGAGCCGTTTGGACTCACGCTGATCGAGGCGCTCGTGAGCGGCACTCCAGTGCTGGGAACCCGGCGGGGCGCCCTCCCTGAAGTGGTATCACCTGACGTGGGTGCACTGGGAACGACTCTGGATGACCTGGTCCGGCTGAGAGCGTCATTGGACCGCTGCGACCCGGCGGCATGTCGAGCTCGGGCTGAACGATGGTTCACTCATCGCCGGATGGCATCGGAGTACGTTCGGATGTACCAGCACTATCTAGCGAACGGCAGTCTTCCGGCAGGAGAGCAGACTAGCTAGGTCGGCCCGGTCAATCAGGCCTCCGCGATGACTGGGGCTTCCTCAATTCGGAATTGCAGGTCATACAGCCTCCGATAGAGCCCGCCTGCTCGAAGCAGCTCGGCATGACTCCCTCGTTGCACCACCCGGCCCGCATCGAGCACCACGATCTCATCGGCGTCCCGCACCGTCGCCAGCCGATGGGCGATCACGAGCACCGTCCGATGGTGCATCAGCCGGTCGATTGCCTGCTGGACCAGCCGTTCAGACTCAGTGTCCAGGGCACTGGTTGCTTCGTCCAGGATGAGGATCGGCGGATCGCGGAGGAGTGCTCTCGCGATAGCGATGCGCTGACGCTGCCCGCCTGAGAGGCGAGTGCCCCGCTCGCCCAGCATAGTGTCGTAGCCCAACGAGAGGCCGCTGATGAAGCCGCCGGCATTGGCGGCAGCAGCAGCGGCTTCAACTTGTTGCAGGGTGGCGTTAGGTGAGCCGTACGCAATGTTCCTCCGGACCGTGTCGTTGAGCAGGACCGTGTCCTGACTCACCACACCCATCAATCCCCTCAAGGAGCGCCGCGTGAGGCGGGTGAGGGGCACACCATCCATCAGGATGCGTCCGCCGGTTGGGTCGTGAAACCGTGGGAGGAGATCGGCCAACGTGGTCTTCCCTGCACCAGATGGGCCGACCAGCGCCACGACTCGACCTTTGGGCAGCGTGAAAGACACATCGGCCAGGACCGGTTCATCGTCACCATAGCGAAATGTGACGCGGTCGAACACGATCTCTCGCTCGAAACGGGCAGGCTCCTCGCCCGGACGGTCGATCTCGGCCACCGGTTGATCCAGCAGCTCGAACACCCGCTCCGCGCTGGCCAGTGCCACAGCCATTACCGCCGGGAAGGACGCAATCGTTTTCAACGGCGACGTGAGCTTGAGCGCTGCCATGAGAAAGACGATGATCGCCTCGGGTGCGAGCGGAGCGCCGAGTCCGACTAACCCAGGCGTGGTGCCGGCCCAGATGATCAGAATGACGAGAAATCCAGAGAACACCTCGGTGAGCGGGCTGGTCAGTGAAGAGAAGCGCTGGGTTCGCACGACGCGCTTCCGATAGCGTTCGGCCTGGGCCGAAAAGTGCGCCGCTTCCCGGTCCTCCTCGCCATATGCTCGAATGAGCCGCATGGCAGCAAGCCGCTCGGTAACAGTCGCGGTAATCTCTCCCCGCTCTTGGGCGCGAGCTCGCGCGTGACTCCGAAGTCGGCGCAACAACGCCTGGAGACCCACGACCAGGACCGGCACGAAGGCCAGCGTCAGGAGCGTCAACCGGAGCGAGATCTGACTCAGAATGACGAGTGTAATGGCGACCACCACCAGGTTCTGAAAAAACGAGAGCAGCGCCGCCGTGATCACAGTCTTGGTCTGATCGACTTCGGTGATGATGGCTGAAATGAGCTGACCGGTGCGGGTCCGCTGAAAGAAACCGAGCTCGAGCGTCAGGAGGTGCGCAAACAGGCGGGAGCGCATGTCGCGAACCAGACCCTCCTGGGCTCGAACCGATATCTGGGTCGAGGCGTAGCTCAGCACATTCTTGAGCAGGAGGCCTAACGCAAGCAGGACCACCAATCGAGCGGCTGCCTGGCCAGGGGTTGTTCCTCTGACCAGTGGCTCGACCATCCGGTCCACCACTGCCTCGAGGCGGGTGGAGCCGGTGCGAAAACTGCCGGCGGTTCCGAAGAGATGCTTGAGCAGCGGTATGAGGATGACGACGGTGAAGCCGTCGAGCAGAGAGGCGAGGAAAGTGGTAACGAGTCCGAGGCCGAGGAGTCCTCGGTATGGCTTGACCTGCTTCAGCAGCCGGAGCTCGGTCCGCACCTCAGCCCTGGCGTGGCGTGAGAAGGGCTATCGGGAGCAGAACTTCTTCGGGTGACACGCCGCCATGGAGGAAGGCGCCGCGATAGCGAGCCTGATACTCGCGCAGCTTCGTGGGGTACACGAAGAACCGATCACCGGTAGCCAGCAGCAGCCTGGTGCCGGCCGTTCTGGTTGGCAGCCCGAATGCAGCCAGATCATCCACCACCAGCGCCGCATCGGCATCCTGCGCCCGGAGATCGTCTCCGAATTTGTATCGCAGGTTGGCGGTGGTGTCCCGCTTGGCAAAGACGGTTGCCGGAGTGTGACAGTGAATCGAGCCGTGATCGGTGGTGAGAAGCACCGGCACGCCGCGCCGCTCAGCCTCGCGCAAAGCGTCCCAGAGTGGCGAACGCTCGAACCAGGTTCGAGTCAGATTTCTCAGCGCCGGCGTATCCCGGGCCACCTCGAACAGGGTCGAGTTCTCGGTCCGGCCGTGAGTGAGCTGGTCGATGAAGTTGAACACCAGAGCGGTGACGCCATCCTTTGCCAGGTGGGCCGGCAAGCGCTTGAGCAACCCCTCGCCGTCGGCGGCGGTGAACACCTTTTCGTAGTGCACCGGTACCGATCTGCCGGTCAGCTCCCGCATGTGCTCGGTCAGGAGCTCGGCTTCGTGGGCGTTGAGGCTGGCATCCTCGTGATCGTTCCACCATTGGGGGTAGCGCGCCTTGATCTCAGCGGGAAAGAGTCCGCTGAAGATCGCGTTCCGAGCGAACGGGGTGGCCGTAGGCAAGATCGAGAAGTAGTGGGCGGTCTCGATATCGAACCGGGCGCTGATCAGCGGTCTGATCATGGCCCACTGATCCAGACGAAGACAATCGACTACTACCAGCATCACCCGGCCATGCAGGTCGAGTATCGGCCGCAGAAATTCGGCGCCGATATCAACCGAGAGCGGCGGTCGGTCGCTGTCGCCCTCGTGCAGCCAGTTGGCGTAGTTGCGTTGCAAGTATCGGGCGAAATCCTGACGGAGACTGTCCTGCAGCGTTCGCAGTGCGTCCTGCAACCCGGGTTCATCCGCCTGGCCCAGGCGAACTTCCCACTCGGCGAGCTCCACCACCAGCTCGATCCACTCGCGCCAGCCAAGCGGCGCGCCCCGCCGGGCCTCGAGCTCGCGGAAGCGGGTGGCAAAATCCCGGGACAGCCGCTGCTGGCGAATGCGCTCGCCCTCGAGCAGCCTGGTGACGACGGAGAGAATCTGCCGCGGGTTGACCGGCTTGATCAGGTAGTCTGAGATCTCGGCGCCGATCGCGTCCTTTAGTGTCTCCGGCTCTTCGCTCTTGGTCACCATCACCACCGGCATGCCGTGATCGATGGCTCGGATCGCCTGAAAGAGATCGAGTCCCCGGCGCCCCGGCATCTGCTCGTCCAGCAACACGACCCCATAGGACTGGCGCTGGAGCAACACGAGCGCGTCATCGCCATGGGTAGTGGTCTCCACGGCGAAACCCTGCTCCTCCAGAAACAGGATATGGGACGTGAGGCTCTCCACCTCATCGTCCACCCACAAAATGCTTTTTGGCCGGGCCATACTGGAAGCTAAACTGCGAACGAAGAACAGTGAACGACCCTTTCTCCTGCTCGCCTGATGGCTGTTTACCGCTGACCACTCACGCTTTACCTTCTGCCCGTGCGCGATCCTCTCCGCCCGCTGAATATTCTGGTGGTTCGCTTCAGCTCCATCGGCGACATCCTCCTCACCACACCGCTTCTGCGAGCAATTCGCCGGCGTCACCCGGGCTCGCATCTGACGGTGCTGACCAAGGAGGAGTACCGGCCGCTTCTGAGCGACAATCCGCACGTGAACGTGGTGCTCGACATCCCTTCCGAACGCCGCATCGCCAGTGTCGCTGCTGAGCTAAGAAGGAACCGGTACACCCACCTGCTTGATCTCCATGGCAGCCTGCGGAGCAGGGCTATTCGTGCCCTGGTTCCCGGCAATTGGGGAGGCTACTCCAAGCACCGGCTGGCGCGCCTGGTTCTTATTCAGACCAAGAGAAACATCTATCGAACCCAGCGGCCGGTACCGGAACGCTATTTCGCGGCGGCGGAAGGCCTCGACCTGGCGCCCGACGGCAATCCCCCCGAGTTCTTTCTCCATCCGAGCGCACCGGCTCATGCCGCGGCCTGGTCGGCAGCCGTCGGAATTGGAACGGAGCGGCCGGTGGTGGCGGTGGCTCCCGGTGCAGCACACGCCACGAAGCGATGGCCAGCGGAGCACTGGCGTGCGCTGATCGACCAACTGGTAGCCGAAGGCTTCGACATCGCGATCGTCGGTGGAAAAGATGACGCGCTGGTGGCGGATAAACTGGTCGAGATCTCGCCTCAGCACGTCGCAAGCGGAGCGGGGAGCCTGGGCCTGCAAGAGACCGGAGCGGTTCTGAAGCTGGCGCGCGCGGTTGTTTCAGGAGATACCGGTGTGATGCACATGGCCACCGGCGTAGGAACCCCCGTGGTAGCACTCTTTGGTCCCACCGTCGAACCATTCGGGTTCTTTCCCTACAGCAAGGCCGCCACTGTGCTGCAGCTTCCACTGTCGTGCCGGCCGTGCAGCAGCCAGGGAAGCGCCCGGTGTCCGCTGGGCCATCACCACTGCCTGCGAGAGATCCTGCCGGGCTCAGTGCACCAGGCAGTCCGTTTGAGTCTACGATGAATCCCTGGGATGCCCCGGAAGCCGCACTCCTGGCGATCCTTCCCGAGCTCGGCCGGGGACCCAAGCGCGGCGGCATATTCGCCCTGTGGCTGACACTGCGGGTGGCCCGGGATCTACTGCTCGAGCCGCCGCTCGCCGAGCGAGCCCACCGCCGGCGAGTACAGGCACTCGAGCGTCGGCTTTCCAGCCTTACGATGCCGCCCCCTCTCCGGCGCGCGCTGGCAGCAGCGCTGAGCCAGCTCCGCGAGGGTCAACCGGAAGCCGCGGCTCAGGCGCTGACCCAGATGGTTGCACCAGCCCGCGACACCAGTGGTCCGGCGGCCGGCGATGCGATAGCACTCGCCGCCAAGCTCGCCCGCCAGGCATTACGCTGACCATTGGAAGCTCGCGATGACCCGAACGAGGGTCCATGGTATACTCTCCCATGCCTCGCCTTCCGAAATCCCCCGACCGCCGTTCTGATACTGTTCTGGAAAAGCTGGTAGCCCGGATCGATAAGCGGTCGGCCGGCGCCCCGGCATTGGACACTGTAGCCACCGGCTTCGCCTCACTCGATCGCGTACTCGCCGGCGGATTACGTCGACGTGATCTGGTCATACTCGGCGGTGACGTCGGCAGCGGTAAGTCGGCGCTGGCTCTGGGCATTTCGATTCGTGCCGCCCAAGCCGGTGTTCCGACGCTGTACTTCTCGGGTGAGACCAGTCCGGAGCGGCTCATGGAGCGCGCGCTGGCAATCGAGGGGCGAGTGTCCGTGGACGATTTGCGTCTGGGCAAACTGGACGAGACCACCCGCGCGGCCGTCGGTGCGGCGGCGCTTCGGCTCAGGCGAGCTCCGCTGCTGATCCAGCCACTTCACGGCTCCAACTTCGAGGAGATCGGCTCCGCGCTCGATATCGTGCCGAGACGACAGCTGCTCGTCGTCGACTCTCTCCAGCTCACGGCATCTCCACGCCCGGCGGCCCGGCTGGAAGACCGCATTGCGCTGAGCGTGCGTGCCCTCAAAGCACTGGCGGTGAAATGGGACCTGGCGGTGCTCGTGGTCGCCCAACTTCCTCGCCACAATGCGCAGCGTCCCGACCCCCGCCCTATACTCGACGATCTCGGTGGACAGGGTGCGGTCAAGCAAGACGCGGATGTCGTGCTGATGATCTTTCGGGAGGAGATGTACCGTCCGGGTCAGGGCGTGGAAGGGGCGACTGAGCTGATCGTCGCGAAGAACCGAAACGGGCCGACTGGGTTCGTGGACCTATTCTTTTACCCGCGGTGGCTTCGCTTCGTGGATATGCTCGATCCCGATTGAGCTTATCTGGAACTGGTCGTTGAGGTCCGCGCTCCGCTGGGCTTGGCCCGCGTGGAGTCCTTCCGCATGACCGCCCCGGTCAGCTCGACCAGTGTTCCCGGACCGTCAGGGGCCTTTCGAATCCTCACCCAGAGCGGAGGCCCCTTCTGCTCAGCATACAGTACGACGGTGCCATTCCGTTCCCTGGTATCGCTGATCAGCCTCCAACTTCCATTGCTCAGCATGCTGCGATAGTACCCTGCCACCTGCGCGGTATCCCGAGAGCTCCGGAAGGTGATCTGCAGGGCGTCAGCGCTACCGGCACGCGAGATGAACTTCGCATCGGGTGGAAACGGCAGGTTCGGGAATACCGTCATGGCATCCGGGAGCTTCGGCTCGTCCTTGGCTACTTCAGACCCGCCGCAGGCGAACAAGCTGGTACACGCTACCATAAAAAACGCTTTGGAGATGGTCATACTGGGGCAGATTAGCCGCCTCCGCGCGTTGCCGCAAGCGGGTGTGGCGCTTATGTTTCCGCATGCCGCACAAAGATTTCTGCAGCGCCAGCACCTGCTCGCTCCCGGAGGAGTTCGGCCATGGCCGGCCATAGCAAATGGAAGCAGATCAAGCGGAAGAAGGCGATCACCGATGCCAAGCGGGCCTCTTCTTGGACCAAGGTGATCCGTGAGATCACGGTAGCGGCCCGGAGCGGTGGGGGTGACCCTGGCGGCAATCCACGGCTCCGAACCGCGATCGATGCCGCCAAGGCCGTCAACATGCCGGGCGAGAACATCGATCGCGCCGTCAAGAAGGGCACCGGTGAGCTCGAGGGCAGCGTGTATGAGGAGCTCACCTACGAGGGTTATGGTCCCGGAGGAGCAGCGATCTTCATCGAAGCCACCACCGACAACCCGAACCGCACCGTGGCTGAAATTCGTCACGCCTTCAGCCGCAACGGCGGAAACCTGGGTGCCAGCAACTCGGTGGGCTGGATGTTCGACCGCAAGGGGCAGATCTATCTCGACAGCGCCCGCCAGGATGAAGACCAGGCGCTGGAAGCCGCGCTCGAGGCCGGAGCGGAGGATTTCATCCGAGAAGGCGATCAGTATCTGGTGACGACCACTCCCGGACTGTTTCACTCAGTGCAGGATGCTCTGCGTGCCCGCGGGCTGAAGATCGAATCGGCCGAGCTGGCGATGGTACCGCGCAACACGGTCCGAGTGGAAGGGCCGGATGCGGAACGGATCGTCAAGCTCATGGATGTTTTGGAAGAGCTGGAGGACGTGTCCAAGGTATTTTCCAACTTCGACGTCGACGCCGCTCAACTGGCGGAGGCCGAAGCCTGAGAACAGCACCGTGAAGGTGCTCGGCATCGATCCTGGAACGGCGGTGCTGGGTTACGGAGTCGTCGAGAGCGGTTCGGGCCCTCACCCACGCCTGGTCGAATGCGGGACCCTGACAACCAGGCCCCGAGATAAACTCCCTGCTCGTCTTCGCATCATCCACGACGGCATCACCGCACTCCTGAGCCGGCACTGTCCCGAGACGATGGCTGTAGAGAGCGCGTTTTATGGAAGGAATGTGCGCACCGCCGTCGTGCTGAGTCATGCCAGGGGGGTGATTCTGCTCGCCGCTGAGGTCGCCGGCGTGCAAATCGCCGAGTACTCTCCAGCGCTGATCAAGAAAACCGTGGTCGGTCGTGGCGCCGCCCTGAAGCCTCAGGTGGGCTACATGGTAGCCCAGCTGCTCCGGCTCAAATCGGCTCCCACACCCGACGATGCAGCCGATGGGGTCGCAGTGGCGCTGACTCACCTGATCGTGGCCACGCGCAAGGCGGCGTTCTATCGCCAGATTGCAGGCGCCGAATGATCGCCACGGTGACCGGGATCGTAGCCGAGCGCAGCGGCGAGACGCTCGTAATCCAGACCGACGGCGGTGTAGGCTATGCGGTCACGGTATCCCTGGGCGTAGCGGAGCGTCTGCCGGCCCGGGGAGCGCGGGTGAGCCTCTTCACCGAACTGGTGGTGAAGGAAGACGGCTGGGCCCTCTTCGGCTTTGACCGGATAAGCGAGCGACAAGTATTTCAGCGGCTGCTGGGGGCGAGCGGCTTCGGGCCCAAGTTGGCCCTGTCGCTGCTGTCCGCATTGGGACCGGAGCGCACGGTTCGCAGCATTCAATCCCGGGATCTGGTGGCGCTGAGCTCGGTAAGTGGTATCGGCAGGAAGAAGGCCGAGCGGCTGGTGCTGGAGCTGCAAGATCGCTTCAGCGATCTCGTAATCGAGCCGGCAGCGGTCCGAGCCCCTGGATCAGAGGAGGCGGTTCGAGCGCTGACGGGTTTGGGATACGGAGTCACCGCGGCGGATGATGCGGTTCGGGCCGCCATTGCGGACGGCGCTCCGGTAGAGACACCTCAGCTTATTCGGCGAGCGCTGCAGCAGCTCGCCGCAACTCGGGGAACGTAGCACATGAGCACAGCTGCGGTGACGGCGGAATGGATCTGTACTCGTTGCGGAGCAACCAACCGCAAGCTCCTGCCGGTGCGCACTACCAGCACGACTGACCGATGCGTCACCTGCCACTCGGTCCACACGGTCGAGGTCGATGCTCGCCCGGTGCGGTGGAATGCCAGACTGGCCAAGGCATGACATGACGCGACTCCAGATCACCACACCAGAGGCGCTGCCGGAAGAGACCAGCGCGGATGCGGCGCTCAGGCCTTCGCGGCTGGATGAATTCGTGGGCCAGGCGCAGGTCAAGAGCTCGCTCCAGATCGCGATCGATGCGGCCCGGCAACGCCGTGAGTCCCTGGACCATACTCTCTTCTTTGGTCCGCCCGGTCTGGGCAAGACGACGCTGGCGATGTTGATGGCACGGGAGATGGGAGTCCAGTTGCGGACGACCTCCGGGCCGGTGCTGGAGAAGCCAGGCGATCTCGTAGGCCTGCTCACGTCGCTGACCGCAGGTGACATGCTGTTCATCGACGAAATCCACCGGCTCAAGCCGGCGCTGGAGGAGTTTCTCTACCCGGCAATGGAAGACTACCGCATCGATGTACGCATCGCCGATGGTCCCAACGCTCAAAGCATTCCGATGGCTCTGGAGAAGTTCACTCTGATCGGGGCCACCACCCGTTTCGGGCTGTTGACACCCCCTATGCGCGCGCGATTCGGCATCGTCGAGCGGCTGGGTTTCTATCCTCCGGACGAGCTGCAGGAGATCGTGATCCGTTCCGCCACCATCCTGTCGGTCCCGATCGATACCGAGGGCGCGCGGGAGATCGCACGACGAAGCCGGGGCACACCGCGGGTAGCAAACCGGCTCCTGAAACGGGTTCGGGATTACGCTGAGGTCAAGTCTGACGGCAGGATTACCGCGGCGCTCGCGGCTCTGGCTCTGGCTCGCTTGAATGTGGACGAGTTCGGGCTGGACGACATGGACGCCCGTATTCTCACCACCATCATCGAGAAGTTCGGCGGGGGTCCGGTGGGTCTGGGTACAGTGGCGGTGGCCGTCGGAGAGGACGCGGGGACACTCCAGGATGTCTACGAGCCGTACTTGATCCAGCAAGGGTTTCTCGAGCGAACCCAGCGTGGGCGTTGTGCCACTGCACTGGCCTACCGCCGGTTCGGAATTACGCCGCCAGCGGCACAGGCGACCATCTTTGATCCCTGATCGGTTCCGAACTGCAGATTTCGAGTACGAGCTTCCGCCGGACCTGATCGCGCAGGAACCGCTGCCCGACCGGGGAGACAGCCGACTCCTCGCGGTCCTCCGGAGTGACTCCGCCCTCGTCGACTCCACCTTCAACGAACTGCCGGCTCTGATCCCGCCGGGCGATCTTCTGGTCCTCAACACAACCCGGGTGCGCCACGCGCGCTTCATCGGCAGCCGTGCCTCCGGGGCTCCCGCGGAAATTCTGCTGATCCATCCTCGTCCCGACGGAACCTGGCTTGCGATGGGAAAACCCGGAAGCGCGCTGCAACCCGGGAAACGCGTCGCGCTCGCCCCCGACGCCCGGATCGATATCCTGGAAACCCTACCCGACGGCAACCGGATTGTCCGCTTCCACGGATTGAGCGCGGAAGACGCCATTGCCCGGCATGGCCAGCTCCCGTTGCCGCCCTACATATCCCGGGCTCCTACCGATATCGACGAATCTCGCTACCAGACCGTCTATGCGGAGAGCGAAGGAAGCGTCGCCGCACCCACCGCCGGGCTCCACTTTACGACCGCCATGCTCCAGCGGCTCACGGCCGCCGGTGTCATGGTGGCCGGGCTCGATCTGCAGGTTGGCCCAGGTACGTTCAAGCCAGTCGAGGTGGAAGATCCAACCCAACACGCAATGCACCCCGAAGCCTACGAGATACCTCCCCGCCTGGCCGAGTTGGTAGAGCGCGTCAGGGAAGACCAGGGACGGATCTGGGCAGTGGGGACGACAGTAGTGAGAGCCCTCGAGAGCGCCGCCCGTCCGGACGGAACCCTCGCGAGCGGACAGGCAGAAACCAGTCTCATGATCACACCCGGGTTTCGCTTCCGAGTGGTAGACCGGCTCGTCACCAACTTCCACTTGCCGCGTTCGACCCTGCTGATGCTGGTGAGCGCCTTCGCGGGATACGATCTTACGTTGTCGGCATATCGGCATGCAGTCGCCTGTCGTTACCGCTTCTATTCCTACGGCGATGCCATGGTGATCATCTGAACCGGAGTTCGCGATGACCTTTTCCAACCCGGCCGGGAATGCCGCCGTCGCGGCTAGCGGCTATGTGCAGGCGTTACTGGAGGTGCTGGGCCCGCGTGAGCCCTTCGGCGTGCTGCAAGAGCTGATTCCGTGGGTCAGCCACCGAATCGAGAGCCTGGACGAGGCTCGCCTGCGCCGTCCGGAAGCTCCCGGCAAGTGGTCGGTCATCGAGGTCCTTCAGCATCTGGCGGACAGCGATGTCGTCATGGGCTTTCGCATCCGAATGATTCTGACCCAGGACCGGCCGGAATTGCAGGGCTACGACCAGGACGCCTGGGTTCGCGAGTTCCGCTATCGGGAGAAACCGCTCGATGTGACCCTGGCGCAGCTTCGCGGCATGCGAGGCGGCAACCTCCACCTTTTTCACCAGCTCGGTCTGGCTCAGCTGGAGCGAGTGGGGCTGCACAGTGAGCGGGGCCCGGAAAGTGTGCGACACCAGCTCAAGTTGATGGCTGCGCACGACCTCGTCCACCGGCGGCAGATCGACCGTATCCTCGGCTGATGTTCGAATTCCAGATCCATCACACCGAGGGTCTGGCTCGCGCCGGTACGCTGAGTCTGCCGCACGGAGTGGTGGAGACTCCGGCATTCATGCCGGTGGGCACTCACGGAGTGGTTCGCGGACTCAGTCCGGGTGATGTCCGCCGCACCGGTGCCCAGATCGTACTCGCCAACACCTACCACCTGCATCTTCGTCCGGGCGAGTTGGTGATCCAGAACATGGGCGGCCTCCATCGGTTCACGACCTGGCAGGCACCAATGCTGACGGACTCGGGCGGGTTTCAGGTGTTTTCGCTGGAGGGACTTCGCAGCATCGGCGAGGAGGGCGTCACCTTCCAAAGCCACATCGACGGAACTACCCGAATGCTCAGCCCCGAGCGTGCAACCGAGATCCAATGGCAGCTCGGGGCCGACGTGGCGATGGCGTTCGACCACGTCGTTCCAGGGCAATCCTCGTGTGAGGCGGCAGCCGACGGAATGGAGCGGACGCTCCGCTGGCTGGACCGTTGCAAGACCGTACATGACCGGCTGGCAGACGAGCAACCTGCCCGCCAGACCCTATGGCCAATCATCCAGGGCGGCATCCATGACGAGCTCCGGGGACGCTCTCTCGAGGCGACGCTGGAGCAAGGCCCCTGGACCGGGATCGCTATCGGAGGCCTCTCGGTAGGAGAGGCGAAACCGGTGATGCACCGCATCCTCGAGCATCTGGCGCCGAGGCTGCCGCCAGAGGTCCCTCATTATCTTATGGGAGTCGGATTTCCCGCCGATCTGCTGGAGGGAATCTCCCGGGGCGTCGATCTCTTCGACTGCGTTGCCGCCACCAGGAACGGCCGTCATGGCACCGCCTGGCTTCCGAGTGGACGGATCAACGTGAAGAGCGCCGCGATGAAAGGATCCCTCGATCCACTGGATCGCAGTTGTGATTGCGAGACCTGCACCACCTATCCACGCGGGTATCTCCGGCATTTATTCGCCGTCGAGGACATCCTGGGCCTGCGCCTGATCTCGATTCACAACATTCGATTCCTGGTCCGGTTGGGTGAACAGGCCCGGGCCCATATCCTGAATGGCACGTTCGAGCGGTGGAGCCGGGAGTGGCTCTCGTACCACTATGCAGGAGGAGATTGAGTGAACATCGTGCGCTTGGCCGAGCTGCAGAGCAGCACCGGCGGTGGCCTCTCGGTCCTGATTCTTCAGATGGCCGCCATCGGCCTGGTGTTCTACTTCCTCATCCTGCGCCCTTCCGGCCAGTCCCGGAAGAAACACGCCGAGCTGCTGGCCAAGCTGAAGAAGGGTGACGAGGTCATGACCAGCGGCGGCATCATCGGGAAGGTCAGAGAGATCAGGGAAACCGACACGGAAGGGCTCAAGGAGGTGCGGGTCACCATCGAAAGTGGTACCGCGAGCGTCGTCGTCGAGCGTTCCCGGATCGTCCGGATCGGAAACGCCGTTGGGCCGGGTGCACAGACACCATGAGCGTTCTTCCACTGCATCTCCTCGGCTCGCCCGTGCTGCGGCAGCACAGTGCCGAGGTGAGGACGGTGGATGATGACGTCCGCCGGCTGGTCGAGAACATGTTCGAGACCATGGACGCAGCCCGAGGGGTTGGGCTTGCGGCCAATCAGGTGGGAGTGGCCCGCAGGGTCGCGGTAGTCGACGCGGACGGAGATCGCTTCGTGATGATCGATCCCACGATCGTCGAAGCGGAAGGACGTGCCACTGCGGAAGAAGGCTGCCTCTCGATTCCGGAGATCTATGGTGACATCACCCGTCCCGAACGCGTGGTCCTCGAGGCGCTGGATGAGCAGGGGAACCGATACCGCAAGGAGGCGGTCGGCCTGAAAGCGCGCGCCATACAGCATGAGATCGATCACCTGGATGGCATCCTGTTTCTGGATCACCTGAGTCTGATCAAACGACAGATGCTGCTCGCCCGCTGGCGTCGCGAGCACAAGGATGACACCGGCTATATCAAAGAGGTTCAGGCGGCATCGTCCCGGTCGGAATGATGCGGATTGTCTTTTTCGGCACGCCGAAGTTCGCGGTCGCGTCACTGCAGGCGTTGGTTCGCCACCGGTTCACCATCGCAGGTGTGGTTACCCAGCCTGACAAACCTCAGGGCCGATCCAGGTCGGAGCTGATTCCACCACCGGTCAAGGTCGTAGCTGAGGCAGAGGGCATACCCGTCCTCCAGCCGGTCCGCCCGATGGGCGACGTTTTTCTAGCCAGCCTTCGACGACTCGAGCCTGACCTGGGCATTGTCGTAGCATATGGTCACATTCTGCGGCCCGAAATCCTGTCGCTCCCCTCCCGCGGTATGATCAACGTTCACGCATCGCTGCTCCCGCGCTTCCGCGGTGCGGCCCCGATCCAGCACGCCATTCTAAACGGTGAAAAAGAAACCGGGATCACGATCATTCAGATGGAAGAAGGCCTCGATAGCGGACCGATGCTGCATCACGCGGCAACTCCCATCGGGGGGACCGAGACCGCCGGTAGCCTGTCCGAGCGACTCGCCGACTTGGGCGCCACTACGCTGGTGGACGCGCTCTCGCTTTTCTCCGGCGGGCTGGCGCGCCCTCAACCACAGGATCACAGCCAGGCGACCTACGCCCCCAAAATCGACCGGGACATGGCTCGCCTGGTTTGGTCCAATGATGCAGTGCAGGTGGCTCGTCAGGTTCGAGCCTTCGATCCAGCCCCCGGTGCCTGGACCATGCTGAATGGAGGCGTCTTGAAGCTGTTCGGGGGCGAGCCGGCGCTGGGGAGTGGCGAACCCGGCACTGTTCTTCACGCGGGTGAGCGTCTGATCGTGGCCGCGGGGCACGGTGCGGTGTCGCTGGCTGAGGTCCAGCCCGCCGGGAAGAGCCGTTTGCCGGTCTCGGCCTGGGTCCGCGGCCGAGGAGTGGCCATCGGCCAGCAACTGTCATGAGGCCGTTGCCGCGGCTTCACGCATTCACAGATCCAGGCGTGCTCGCGGCCGGAGACTTTGGTGTGCGCGCCGCAGCTATCGCTGCCGGAGGCTCTGCGGTGGCGTTGCATGCGAGAGACCGGAATGCCGGCGGCGCGGTCCTCACCAGCATTGCACTCCATCTCCTCGCGCTGGCGCGCCCGCCGGAAGCGGCCGTCTTCGTGAGCGGCCGGCCGGATATTGCTGCGGCCACTGGAGCCCACGGAATTCAGCTGAATGATCGTGATCTTTTGCCGGCTGACGCTCGGCGGGTTCTGCCACACGGCTGGATCGGGCGGTCGGTGCATAGTGCCCGAGAGGCCGCCGTCGCGGTCGACGAAGGGGCTGACTTCCTCGTGGTTGGGAGCGTGTACGCAACACCCTCACACCCTGACCGACCGCCGGCGGGACCCGCGCTCGTTCGTGAGAGTGCCAAGCTGGGCGTCCCGGTAATCGCCATCGGCGGTATGACTCCTGAGCGGGCGGCGGAGGTTCGGGCCGAGGGCGCTTACGGTGTGGCAGCTATCCGGGGGCTCTGGACCGCACCCGATCCTGCCGCCGCAACCCTCGCGTTCCTGTCTCCCTGGGCCGGTGTCACATGAGCAAGATCGAAATCATCGTCAATGGCGAACCCCGGCCTTTCGAAGCTCCTGCTACGGCGGCCGACCTCCTCCGTCAGCTGGGACTCGATCCACGTACCGTCGTGGTCGAGCTGAACCGGCAGATTGTGCGCCGGCCGCAGCTGGACCGGGCAGATCTGGCGGACGGAGACACTATCGAGCTCGTCCATTTTGTAGGGGGAGGGTGACCACGGCCGATTATCTTTCCAGCTGCAAGCCGATGACACAATAAGCGCCAGGAGCAATCCTCGATGACCGCCACCCTGCAGACGACCGACCCCGCAATCGATCACCCGCTCACCATTGGGGGCCGGGCTTTTCGCTCCCGTCTGATGGTCGGCACCGGGAAGTACCGGAACAACAGCGTGATGGCCCGGGCGATCGAGGCGACGGGAGCAGAGGTGGTGACCGTGGCGGTGCGCCGGGTGGACCTGGACCGGAGCAAAGAGGAAAGCATCCTGCATCATTTGAATCCCGACCAGTACTTTCTCCTGGCCAACACTGCCGGCTGCTACACCGCCGAGGACGCGATCCGCTATGCTCGCCTTGCCCGCGAAGCGGGGTTCAACGAATTCATCAAGCTCGAAGTCATTGGTGACCGGGAAACTCTGCTCCCCGATACCGCCGGGCTGCTAAGGGCGGCGAAACAGCTGGTGAAGGAAGGATTTCAGGTCCTGGCCTACACCAACGATGACCTGATCACCGCGCTGCGCCTGGAAGAGGTTGGTTGCGCGGCGGTGATGCCGCTGGCGTCGCCGATCGGCAGCGGGCTCGGCCTGCTGAACCCGTTCAACATTCGCACGATCAAGCGCCGCCTCTCTGTACCTGTGATCGTGGACGCGGGTGTGGGAACCGCATCTGACGCGTGTCTGACGATGGAGCAGGGCGTGGACGGTATCCTCATGAACACGGCCCTGGCGGAAGCGACTGATCCCGTAGCAATGGGCACGGCTATGCGTCTCGCTGTCGAGGCCGGTCGCTGCGCGTTCCTGGCCGGTCGGATGCCTCGCCGAGAAGTCGCGATGCCATCTACACCGGCCCGCGGAATGCTGGAGTAGATCCGGTTGGTCACTGGGCAGACACGGCGATCCACCGGCCTCGAGTCGCGCCGCGCCGCTCTCAAGATTCTAGGCGACGTTCGCCAGGGGCGGCCTTTCGAAGCGGCGCTCGATCGCGGCATCAAGAAGCTGCCGGAGCCCGACCGCCGGCTGGCGCACGAGCTCGCCGCAGGAGTGCTGCGGCAGCGTAGCATGCTGGACCAGAAACTCGCTCCCCTGGTATCCGCGGGGCTGGGATGCGGTCACCGCAGAGCTGCAGGACATCCTGAGGCTGGGCGCCTATCAGCTCACCGCCCTGGAGCGAGTGCCACCTCATGCGGCGGTGGACACCAGCGTTTCTCTCGCGCGCGGAGTTGGCGGAGCACGCGCGGCCGGATTCGTCAACGCCGTGCTACGGCAGCTGACTCGCTCTTCCGCTGAAGTTGTGCCGACTGGTGAGACTTCTCGGCTGTCTGAGGAGTATTCTCACCCTGCCTGGCTGGTGAAACGTTGGCTCGACTTCTTCGGCCCTGAGGCGACGGTCAGGCTCCTGCAGTGGAACAACACCCGTCCGCGACTGGTGCTCCAGGGCGCCAGACGTGGTCTCGACGCCCTCGCGGCCGAGTGGAGTGCGCAGGGAATTCGAATTGAGGCGGCCCCGTTTGGCGCGGGACTGATCACCGATCACAGCCGGCCGGCGGAGCTGCCCGGATACGAAGAAGGTCACTTCATCGTCCAGGACCCGGCTCAGGCCCTGCTCGCGGCGTTTGTCGGAGTGCCTGAGCGGGCCACCGTCTACGACGCGTGCGCCGCCCCGGGTGGAAAGACCATCGGGTTAGGCCGTAAGGCAGGTACCGTTGTTGCCGGAGACGTGAGTCTCCTTCGGGCCCAACGGCTGGCGCAGAATGTTCGCCGTGCGGGAAGCGGCCGCGAGCACGTCGTTGTGGCCGACGCCCGCCAGCCCGCGGTCCGCCCAGTGGATGTCGTGCTGCTCGATGCGCCATGTCTCGGCACCGGGACCTTCGCACGCCACCCCGATGCTCGCTGGCGAGTGAATCAGGAAGCACTGGCTTGGCTGGTCCGGCTTCAGCGTGAGTTGCTGGAAAGCGCCGCCGGCGTGGTCTCTCCGGGCGGCTTGCTGGTGTACTCGACCTGCTCGCTCGAGCCGGAAGAAAATCGGGCTCAGGTCGAGGGCTTCCTGAAACGGCACCCCGAGTTTCGGCGGGAGGCCGCTGACACGGTTCCCCCTTCTCTCCTATCCGACGATGGAGATTTGATGATTCTGCCTCAGCGAGATGGAATGGATGGGGCGTTTGCCGCTCGTCTCAGGAAAAGCGCATGAGGACACGCCGACACACCTCATCCGGATCCGGTGAGCCGTTCTTTCGCTCGGGCCCGTGGCGCGGTTTCCTCCGCGACATCGGCCTGATCGCCGCAACGTTTATCGTAGGCTATGGGATCTCGGTCCTGTGGCTGTCGCCCGGCCCGATCTTCAGCAACGACCATTCACTCCCCCGGGTGCTCGAGCTGCCTGAGGCTCAGGCCCGAGGGAAGCTGACCCAGCTGGGTTTGAGACCCAGGATCGAAAGTCAGCGGCCCAGTGACTCCTTCCCGTCCGGTGCCGTCATCTGGCAGGATCCTCCATCGGGGACGGTGCTCCCACCGAACAGCGTGGTGCAGCTGGTGGTGAGCACCGGGCCGGGCGGGGTCCCCGTCCCTGACGTTATTGGGATGAACCTGCCGCAGGCGGCAAAGATCCTGGCGGCTGCCGGCGTCCGTGTCGGCGAGGTCGACTCGACCACGGGTGCACAGGAGCGCGGCGTCATCGTGGCCACTCGACCGGCGGCGGGCGCAGGCCGGCCTCGCGGGGCAGCCATCGGCATCGTCATCTCACGAGGACCAGCGAGTCCTTCGTGAGCGTCAGAATCGCTCCCAGCGTCCTGAGCGCCGATCTGGGGCGATTACGAGAACAGGTCGAGAGCGCCGTCGCGGGTGGAGCCGAGTGGTTCCACGTGGATGTCATGGACGGACATTTCGTTCCGAATCTGACCTTTGGTGCTCCCATAATCCGGACCCTCCGCCGCCTGACAGACCATCCGATCGACGTGCATCTCATGGTGGAAAATCCGGAGCACTACCTGGCTGACTTCGCCGGTGCCGGGGCCAACATCTTCACCTTCCACCCTGAGTCGACCGTGCACGTTCAGCGGCATCTCGCCGCGGCCCGTGAACGCGGCATGCTGGCGGGTCTGGCCCTGAACCCGTCAACTCCAGTCACGGCGGTGGAGGAGATGCTGGACGATCTGGATCTGGTGCTGGTGATGTCGGTCAATCCCGGCTACGGCGGGCAATCATACCTGCCGCAGTCAACTGACAAGATCCGCCGGATTCGCATGATGCTCGACCGCCGGAGCTCGCAGGCAACACTGGAGGTGGACGGCGGAATTACCACCGAGACGATCGGGGCCGCCTGGAATGCCGGAGCGACCACCTTCGTGGCCGGCACCGCTGTCTTCGGGGCACCAGATCCTGCCCAGGCGGTGCGTGATCTGATACGGCAATGTGCCGTGAGAGTGTAGATCGATGTCCAAGCAGTGGACCCTGGTGGCTGTGATCGTGCTTGGGTTGGCAGGAGGGGCGACATTGCTGGCGACCTTCGGGCCTGAGCACCAGCGGATCGAAGTGGGTGCACGAGCACCCGACTTTCACGCCATCAATCTCGCTACTGGCGACTCCGTGTCGCTCCGCGACCGCTATCGTGGCTCGGTCACGCTGGTCAATGTGTGGGCCACCTGGTGTGTACCGTGCCGGGTGGAGATGCCGGCGATGGAACGGCTGTACCAGAGCCTCGCGCCCCGAGGATTCAAGATCGCCGCCGTCAGTATCGATGAAGGGAGCCCTGAGGACGTGCAGGCCTTCGGCCAGGAGTTGAAACTCAGCTTCGACCTGCTCCAGGACCGCAGCACGGCGGTCCAGCAGATTTATCAGACCACCGGTGTTCCTGAAAGCTTCCTGCTGAATCGCGATGGCATCATCGTCAAACGCGTGATCGGAGCGCATGACTGGAACTCCGGGGTCAACCGTCAGCTGGTCGAGCGCCTGCTGGATGAGAAATAGTGCCGGGTAACGACTGCACGTGTGAGGGTCCGGGTGCCTGAGCGGATTCTGGGCATCGAGACCTCCTGCGACGAGACGTCTGCCGCCATCATCGCAGCCGACAATGGCCGGCCAAGTCTCCTCTCACTCATCATCCTGTCACAGGATGTTCACCGGATCTTTGGCGGAGTCGTCCCCGAGCTCGCCAGCCGGGCTCACGTGCAGGCTATCGGACCAGTCGTCGAACGCGCCTTGGGAGACGCCGACATCACCCTCTCGGATCTCGATGGCGTGGCCGTGACTGCGGGACCCGGTCTGGTGGGAGCGTTGCTGGTCGGAGTGATGTACGGGAAGACTCTCGCCTTCAGCCTGGAGCGGCCGCTCATCGGCGTGAATCACATGGAAGGCCACCTCTTCGCGCCGACTCTCGAGGACCCGGAACTGGAGCCTCCCTTCATTGGCCTGCTGGTCAGCGGGGGCCACACCATGCTCCTGGACGTGCCCGCCTGGGGCGAGTACCGGATGCTCGGTCAGACGCTCGACGATGCCGCCGGTGAGGCGTTCGACAAGGTCGCCAATCTGCTCGGCTTGGGTTATCCCGGTGGCGCTGCGCTCGAACGCCTGGCGCGGGGAGGACGTCCCGACCGCTTCCGCTTCCCCCGTCCCATGCTTCAGGATCTCGAGAAGGACGGGCCCAACCGCTACTCGTTTTCATTCAGCGGGCTCAAGACAGCCGTGCTTCGGGCGATGCAGAAATCGGCTGAGTCCGGCGACGGGGCCGCCGATCGCGCGGACATTGCCCGCGGATTCCAGGATGCCGCCATAGATGTACTGGTGGCGAAGACGGCACACGCCGTGGAAGCCTCCGGCTACCAACAGGCCATGCTGGGCGGCGGGGTGGCCTGCAATGGAGCCTTGGTGCAGCAGATGAGATCCCGTCTGGCGGGACGCGCCCGAGTGAGCGTAGCTTCCCCTCGGCTCAACACGGACAACGCGGCGATGATTGCTGCTGTGGGGGCCTGGCGGCTCGCGCGGGGCGAGCGGAGCGGGTGGGACCTCGAGCCGCGCGACAACCTTCCCATTCCTGGACTGGTCTCCGCCTCACACACTCTTGGATCGGTGCTATGACGGTTTACCCGTTCATCATTCATCTCGGACCGATCGAGGTTACTGGCTACGGGCTGATGTTGATGGTCGCCTTTCTCATGGGCGGGTGGCTGATCGCGCTGCAGCTCCGCCAAAGCGAGCTGCGCGAAGAGTACGCAGCTGATATGGTCGCCGCTTCAGTGATCGGCGGCATCATCGGCGCAAAGCTCTGGTATGTCGCGCTGACGGGAGACCCGCACGCACTGCTCTCGCGGGGAGGTCTGGTCTGGTACGGTGGCTTCATCGGCGGCGCCCTGGCAGTAGTCCTGAACAGCTGGCGCTTGCGGGTTCCTATCCGTTGGACGATGCAACTCGCCGCTCCGGCTCTTGCGGCTGCCTATGCACTGGGACGGGTCGGTTGTTTTCTGGTGAACGACGATTACGGCCGTCCCACCAATCTCCCCTGGGGAGTCAAATTCCCCAACGGGCTTCCACCCTCGACCGCAGGAAACCTGAACCAGCTATTCGGTGTGCCGATACCTGCGACAACCGACCCGTCCACGGTGCTCGCGGTGCACCCGACGCAGCTGTATGAAGTCGCGGCGATGCTCCTGGTCTTTGCGATTCTCTGGTCTCTACGGCGCAGTGGTAAACCGGTGGGCTGGCTCTTCGGATGGTACCTGATCTTTGCCGGTTTGGAGCGTTTCCTCGTAGAGATCGTGCGGGCCAAGGACGACAGGTTTCTGGGCCCATTCACTCTGGCGCAGCTTACAAGCGTCATCCTCGTCCTGATTGGCGGGATTCTCCTTGTCTCCTGGCGGAGGGGCTCGGGCCCGCCTCCGGGATCCTATCTTGAAACCGGCAGGAAGGCGCCGGCGTCAAAAGTCTCTACAGTATCCTAAATGCCGTAACACGTAGGGGTTACGCGCAGATCATGGGTTATGTACAGCTCCTTTACAATGGCAGCAGCAGGAAAGGTTGCGGCAAAATCGGGTTAATCCTTTGACAGACAATGACTTACCGCTAACGCCAAAGTTGGCACTCTCTTTGCTTTATTGAAGGCCGAGATTGGTTCCAGGAAAAGTGGTAGGTCGAAGAAGGGTGGAGCGGGCACATCGGTCCGTCTCCGTAAACTCAGGGGGCGATCTACCACCTTTTAACGGCAACGGCCCGTCAGTGACGGGCCGTTTGCTTTTCCTGTCGCCGCGCTACTTCCCGCCGAGAAGATCGCGCTCTGCGATGAGGATACCGTCCCCATCGCCATAGAGGAAGTTGCCTGGCGAGAAGCTCACCCCGGCGAAGCTCACTGGCGTCCCCCTCTCACCACTTCCCGTCTTCTCACTCCTCCTAGGCGAAGTATTAAGCGCGCGGATGCCAACCGCAATTTGACTGATCTCTTGCGTGTCCCGCACGCACCCATTGATCACTACTCCCGACCATCCATTCGCCTGGGCCAGCCCGGCCAGCCTCCCTCCCAGCAGCGCACACCTGAGAGAACCTCCGCCGTCTACCACCAGGACCCTGCCCCGCCCAGCGGTTTCCAGGGCCTGTTGTACCAGGGTGTTGTCCTCGAACAGCTTGATTGTCTCGATGGGTCCAGAAAAGCGAAGAAGGCCTCCATAGTCGCGGAGGAGCGGTTGAGCCAACCGAACCTCAGTGGGGAACGCGTCGCAGAGGTCGGCAGTGGTGAACTCCACTTCAGCGAGTCTGGGCTCGGGACTCCTGCACCTTGGCCAGATTTGCCTTCATTCGCTCGACCTCGGACCGCATCTCGCCCAGGTCTGCTTCGATCCGTTCCAGGGAGCGGAGCAGTTCAACGCCGGCGCCGGGTGTAGCCGCAGTTGATGTGACCGTCGCAGCCTGGCGGGGAGGCTTCGGCGTAGTCTGGTGACCAGAGATACGGGCCGTTCTCCTCGGCTCCAGGATGAACGTCCAAACCAACGCAACAACCAGAAGCACCACCAGAATGGACTGGGCAACTATGGATTCGAGTGTTGGATAGATCCCGAGTGCCGGTATGCGGGGCGCCCACGTCACGATGGTGGTTGGTAAGAATCCCCCCTCCTGCAGCTCGGCGATTCCTTTTCCGGCAAACACGAAGGCCATGTAGTACAGGAAGGCGCTCGTCACGCCAAAGAAAGGCTTCAGTGGCAAGCGCACGCCGAAGCGGCTAATGGCGACATACACCGCCACCAGCACTACGGCGCCGACGGCGATACCCATCAAGATCGGCATGGTTCCGCCGGAGGGCCCGCCGGAGACAAACAGCGCCTTGTAAAACAGGACGGTTTCGAACCCCTCGCGATAGACAGCGAGAAAGGCAGCCGAGGCAAGCGCGAGTGACGAGCCGCTGGTCAGTGCATCCTGCACCTTGCTCTTCACGAAGTGGTTCCACTTGACCACCTCCATCTTGGAGAGCAGCCAATAGCTCACGTAAAAGAGCACTGTGGTGGCGACCACCATCGTGAGTCCCTCGAGCGCCTCACGCTTTGCCGGGGTGATGTAGAAGATGGTTTCCAGAGCAAAGGCCGTGAGGAGACTGGCGCCGACAGCCGCCCCAACACCGATGTTGATGTCGCGCTTCCGCTGTGCGGCTCCCATCTTGACCAGGAACGTCATCAGGGCTCCGACGATGAGAATCGCCTCCAGACCTTCACGCACCATGATGACGAACGACTGAAAGAACAAGTTCGCTGGTGAGAGGTCGTCGCCCAGGGTCCGCTCTGCGTTCTCGAGGCCGGCTTCGAGCTGTCGGCGAATGCCATCGAGCTCAGTCGGAGTAGCGCCCCCCGCGGCCCGAGTCCGCAGTGCCGCAAAGGCAGCCTCGAGCTCAGCTGCCAGGGTCGGGTTCTTCGCCCGGACGGAGCGCTCTACCTGCTCGAAGGTGATATATGCGTCAAAGGCGCGGGTGCTGGCCGAAGAATCTCCCTTCCGCGCCAGTGCATATGTCGAGTCTATCTGTGATCGGACCCGGGAGAAGATCTCGGCTGTGGCGGTGGCGCTCGCGTCGGCCTGGAAGCTTCGAACCGCAGCCAGCTGGCGTCGCGCAGCGTACGGTGATTCATGGCTCCCGAGAGCGGCTAGAATTTGAGCGTCGGTCATCCTGGCGCTGGATGAGAACGATTTCAGCGCGGCCGGTACCTCCCCGGACGGAGGAGGGAGACGGAGCAGCGTGGCGTACACCGCCGCGGCCCAGCGATCCTCCGCCGGCAAACGGGTCTCGAACGCCGGCATCGCCGTCCCCACCACTCCGATCGTGATCCGGCGATAGAAATCCAGCGGCGACTGATCCACTAACCCGGAATCACGCGCGAGATCCGCGGGCTTCGGCTCCAGCCCCGCAGCCAAGGGACCGTCTCCCTTCCCCGCACTGCCATGACAGCTGGCGCAGTTAGCCTGATACACTTCCGCCCCACGGGCGAGGGAGGGAGCGTGGGCGGGGATCTCGTCCAGGGTGACGTTGAGGCGGGTGGAAAGCGTGCCGGTGAGGTGACGAACTCTCGTCGCCAGTGAGTCAGGCGCGACTGTCTCGTCGACCAGGGCGATCAGGGAATCGATTTCTTTGACGGTGCCCGGGGCCACTTCGGACGGGAGCAGGACGGCAGACCGGCGGGACTCCTGGAGAAACAGCCTGGCCTCTGCCACCTCGCTGCTCGCAACCACTCGGCCGTCGAGAACGCCTACCCGGTACTCCTGAGCGGCGAGTTGGGCGGTTGCGGCAATGCGACGCACGACTGGAGCAGGATCACCTTGAGCGGTGGTCTGAAGCGGGGTGCCGAGGATGGTGCCTACTAGAAGTGCGCCGCCGATGAGAACCATTATCATCCGATTTGGAGGTCTTCACAGGCAAAGTAGAGTGATCTTATCGGAATTGGAAGACGCAGCGCACTAAGGAGATTCGACCACCGCGATTGCGCCGGCTGAGGTAGCAGAGTGGGTCAGCGATACCTGAATCCGCAGTCCCCCGACCTCCCGGGATAGGCGCTCCGCGAGTCCATGCAGCCGGATGGCGGGCCTTCCCTCCGAGTCGCGAGAGACTTCGATCTCCCGCCAACCCACTCCCCGGGCCTCGGGTAGTGACTGCATTGCCTTGTATACCGCTTCTTTGGCGGCGATTCGGGCTGCCGCGTGTCCGGTGGGATCGGGCCGGCTGGCGAGGTACTGCCGCTCGCTCTCGGTGAAGAGCCGGGTCATTGCGTGGTCGCCTTTGTTCGTCAGCAGCGCTCTTACCCGCTCCAGATCCACCAGATCGATTCCCACTCCAATCACCGTCACTGGTACGACCACCACAGGTTGGCCAACGGGCTGAGCAACGGTGGCACCCGGAGATACCCTCCGAGGACGAGGCCAAAATACGTCACCACAGCGAGGACAACGAAGCTAAGGAGCCACAGCGGCCAGGTGGGCCGCCGCCACGCTCTCACCCGATCGATCTCTGCGCTCCAACGTTGCTCCTCCGCATGGGTCGCGGCCACCAAAGCAAGCCAGGCAGACTCGAGCCTCCGTGCGGCCGCGGTGAGCCCCTTCTGCCACCCCTCGAAGTTGCTCTCACCTCGCGGTCCAGCGGCGGTTGCGCCCGGAACTGCCTGCTCCAATGTGTCCAGCGCGCCGACGAAGGCGGCACCTCCACTGCCCAATCGCGACGCGATTGCCCGAACGTCCTCGGAACTCAGCTGAAGGAGCTTGAGCCGGGCTCGGGGGAGACGTGATACGGCGGCGGCCACGGTCAGCCGTGTCTGTACGCTCTCAGCCATGCGGCGGGCGGCTGCATCGACAGCGCGCTCCCAGAGCTGGAGCCAACCCACTCGCGCCAGCGAGGCAATCGCTCCCTGCCGGTCGCCGGCTGCCGCAAAGGATCGGGCCGCACCAGAAAGCTCGAAGACTCCGGTGACCAGCTCCAGACGAATGTCATCGAGCTCGATGGGAGCGGCGCTCGGCTGGCCGGGCAGTGGGGGATCGCTCAGATGACCGAGCGCGGGACCCAGCTCGGGTACCAGCCAGGGCTGAGAGTCGGTGGGGGTGAGGCTCAAGAGGTTGGCCCTGCGATCAACGTAGAATGGCCTCGAGTACCCGCTCGGTGTCGGTGAGATCCTCGAACACAGCGTGGGGGGCGCATGCAACCAGATCCGCCACTGAATACGCGCCGGTCGCGACGGCGATCGCACGAGCATCGATGCAGCGGCCGCACCCGATGTCAGCCGGAGTGTCTCCGATGATCACTACCTCGGGGCCGTGAGGAACCCGCCCGAAGAACGCTTCGGCCCTTCGAGCAGCGAGCGGTGGTAGGTCAGGCCGGTGCGCCGCATCGGAACCGTAGGCACCGACCCGGAAACGATCAGGATCCAGTCCGCCCGAACGGAGTTTGAGGGCGGCACCGGTGACGACGTTTCCCGTGAGAAGGCCGATGAGGACTCCGGGCTCACGCTCGAGCCGGTCCAGCAGCGGGAAAACACCGGGCATGACTGTCGTGCGGCTTTCAGGCTGCTGCAGCTCACGCGCGAGCAGATCGACATATCGCAAGCACAAGGCGCTGACCCGGTCATCGGGATGGGGACCGGGCTCACCTGCAGCTTCCAGTAGCTCGGTGACGATCTGCGGATCGGTCTTTCCGTCAAATCGGACGGTATGAAGAGCGGCGCTGTGCCCTACTTGCTCACCAACTGCTGCGACGATGGCCCGGCGGCCGGCGCCCGCAGTCAGCAGTATGGTGCCGTCGATGTCGAATAGAACCAGCTTAGTCCGCATTCACCCCACATCACCTTCCCAACCGTTCACCTCTCCTCCAGCCTCCGCGCCGCCACCAACCTGGGACGCAGGGTTGCCGCCCGGGTGCCCGGGAGCCACGGTTCCACCAGCGTGCCTCCGCAGGCCAGCGTGGAGTGGACCAGCGTATCTGCCTCACCCGCAAACGCAACGTGAGTGATGGCCGAGCTGGATTCGCTCTTGAAAAATAGGAGATCGCCGGGCTGAATCGCATCGAGGGAGACTACCGCGCCACAGGCCACCTGCTGCGCCGAATCCCGAGGAAGGGTTATTCCACGAGCGGCAAACGTGGTCTGGACCAGGCCCGAGCAGTCCACTCCCCAGGGTGTGACCCCACCCCATTGATACGGGCTGCCCAGGAAGTACTCTACCGCCCAGCGCTCAGGCGCCTGGGCACGCGCCGACTCCATCACTTCGGGCAAGGTACGCACGGAACCAGAGGTGACCCGCCCGCGCCGGCCATCCGGCAGGGCCACCATGTCACCCTCCATCACGACACGGGCCCGCATCGGCACCGGCACATGTGTGGGGCCGATTCGCACCAGCGCGCCTTCGCTCCAGCCATTGGCTCGGGCCCGCCACTCACCGGCGGCAGCGTCGTCCAGCTCGGTCAGATAGCCGGCGTGTACCCAGCCATCGTAATCGTCGCCGTGAGTGCAGACGCGGCGCCACTCTCCACTGCTGTCGACGACCAGCGCAGCCTCGCCCAAGACCAGCTGAGTCACCTGCTCCGCGCGAACCCGCGGTTGGGATAAAACCGGTGCTATGGCTGCTCGGGAGATTGCGGCGGGCATCAGTAACTCAGGAACTCTGGTCGGACGTGGCGCCCCGGGCGCACTCACGGCAGAGGGTGACCCCGCGGAACGTGCAGATCACACAGATGAACGTTCCGCAGTTGCTACAGGGATACCCCTCCGAGGCGCGCTCCTCCTGTCCGCAGGCGCGGCAGGCCATTCCGTCGTGTTCTTGAGTCTTGGTCATGAGGCCATCACGCGATCAGGTTGTACCGTTTGATTTTGTTGATCAGCGTAGCACGAGAGATGCCAAGCTCGATAGCGGCTCGGGTGCGATTGCCGGTGTGGTGCTTCAACGTCCGCTCGATGTGCTGGCGCTCGAGATCTTCCAGGCTCAGCGGAGTGTGGCGGCGGTCGCCCACGCCGGCTCTGGCCCGGAACTCACCAGGCAGGTGCTCGACGCTGACCGCGGGCTGGCCTCGACCCAGGATCAGGGCACGCTCCAGCACATTGCGCATCTCGCGCACGTTGCCGGGCCATGGATACGTCAGCAGGCGGTCCAGGACCTCACTGGATAGCGCCGCCGGCCCGTCAGGCAACTCGACTCGAAGGTCGTTCATCAGGCGAGTGATCAGGGCAAGGCGATCTTCTCTGGACCTGTCGCGGACGGCGGGAAGCGTCAGCGGCATGACACTCAAACGGTAATAGAGGTCCTCCCGGAAACGTCCGGTCTCCACCTCCGCCTGCAGGTTCTTGTTGGTTGCGGCTACCAGGCGGACGTCGACCGTGATCTCGCGGGTTCCTCCCAGCCGCCGGAAAGTCTTTGTCTCCAGAACCTTGAGGAGTTTGGGCTGAAGCTCGGGAGCGAGATCGCCGATTTCGTCGAGAAAGATGGTGCCGTGATCGGCAATCTCGAACAATCCCTGCTTTCGATCCTTCGCGTCGGTAAACGCGCCCTTCTCGTGACCGAAGAGCTCCGAGTCCAGAAAGGTGGCGTTGAGTCCGGCGCAGTTCACCTCTACAAACGGCGCCTTCGTGCGTGGGCTGAGGTCGTGCATCAACCGGGCGACCCAGCCCTTGCCGGTACCGCTCTCTCCGTTCAAGAGAACCGTGGTGCGCTCGCTTTGGGCCAGGAGACCAACCTGGTGAGCGAAGTCCTGCATCCCGGACGAGGTCCCCAGAGAGTCGAGTCCATGGCCCGGCGCGCTATGTACCAGCAGGGCCTCGTTGATCCGCCGGAGGCGCGCCTTATCAGCCACGCGCGCGGTGGCCGCAGCCAGGTGCTCCATGTCGACCGGTTTGGTCAGGAAGTTTTCTGCGCCCAGCTGCATGGCCCGAACGGCGGTAGGCACATCCGCCTGGCCGGTCAAAAGAACGACCGAGGCGTCACGCTGGCGAAGGTGTTCCAGAACCTCCATCCCGTCCATCCCGGGGAGGCCCAGATCGAGAATCACAACTTCAGGGCGCAGGCGGTCGAAGGTGGCTAATCCGGCTTCGCCGCTGAGCTCGCGGGTTACCTCGTAGCCGAAGCGCTCGAAATAGTTTCCGATACTGCGTAGCACGTCCACATCATCATCGATGAGTAGAACCGAGCCTGCCATGCCGACACCTTCACTTGATTCGTAAGTTTGAGGAAGCAACCCACCAAAAACTAGTCAGTCGCCGCGACCGCGCCATGCCCGCGACCGGCCGGAACCATGATCTGGATTGCCGCCGGCACCACCTTGGCAGTGAAGGGAGTCTCACCCCCAGGCTCGCCATCGAGCTGAACCGGCTGCACCGGTTCGGTCTCGACTCTGACCTCCCGGCCGCGAGCATAGCCCACGTAGCCCGCATCGAGCGACCCGGGCGTCACCCTCAGCAGATCCCAAACCGCCCGAACGCTCTGCGCAAAGTTATTCGCCCGGAGCACGATGACATCGAGGAAACCGTCATCGGGCGCGATGCCAGGCCCGAGCTTGATGAACGGCGGTATCACCTCGCCGCAGTTGGCCACCAGAACCATGGCGGCGTTGGCCTCATACTGGACACCGTCGATGGTGATGACGTGCAGGGTGCTGCGGATCTCGGCGATCAGACGCAGCGTGGTGGCGGCGTACGCTACCATCCCCCAGCGTCGCTTATGCTCGGAGAGTGTTCCGGCCATGACCCGGGCATCGTACCCGGCTCCGCAGGCCACGGCGAAGTACTGAGCGCCGCCGGGCCGTTCCATCATTCCGAGGTCGAACATCTTCGGCCTGGCATTCAGGAGAGCCCGGGCAGCCCGCACCGGTGACTGAGGAATTCGGAGGTTACCGGCTAGCAGATTCCCGGTTCCTCCCGGGATCACACCCAACGCGACTTTGGTTCCGACCAGCGCAGCCGCTGCCTGCATCGTGGTGCCATCACCGCCAAAGACGACCACGATATCCACGCCTTCACCCACGCCATATTGGGCCAGTCGTGTGGCATCACCGGGGCCACTGGTCGCGAGCACCTCTGTGTCCCACCCCGCGCCGCGCAATGTCCGGGTAACTGCTTTGACAGCGCCCGGGGCGGTGCGTGCGGCAGCCGGGTTCGCGATGAGCAGCGCACGCGGCACCTAGAACTCCCGCTCCCACAGGACGTCAGACCCGATCTGATAGGGGTTGGTGCTGGTGATGCCGAAATCCCGACGGCAGGATTGCAACGTCGGCTCCACGCTGGTTTGAAGCCTCCATTCCTGGCTGAACCGAAACTCCAGACTCGCCCCCAGGTTGCTGTAGGTGAACTGCCCCAGGTTTTCGGGACAGAAGCCGGCGTTGAACGTCAGGAACGTCTTGCTCCCGAGCTGCCAGCCAGCTGCCAGCTGGCTGAGCGTCGTACCCGCGCTGCCGCGGG
This sequence comes from uncultured Gemmatimonadales bacterium, assembly GCA_963751925.1. Taxonomy (GTDB): domain Bacteria; phylum Gemmatimonadota; class Gemmatimonadetes; order Gemmatimonadales; family GWC2-71-9; genus CAVVWJ01. Next base: position 543,227 of record CAVVWJ010000001.1, read on the forward strand.
ATACACCGGGTCGGATTTCGATCAGATCGAATGGCATGCCGAGGTCCTGAATGAGAGCGCGCTCCAGCTCGCTCGACAACGCGCTCGAGAAATACGACAATCCCGTCTCCAGCGCGTTGCCCTGGCCGACCCGCGAGGCCTCATTGGCGGGGTAGCCGGTGACCAGATAGGAGACCAGATCGGTTTCCGAGATCGGCGGATTGAAGGTGCTCTCGAGCGAGACCTTGGGCGCGTAGAGCGTTCCCGTGATGTTGGCGATGATAGGAATCTCCTCCCCCCGCACGGCTCGGACCGAATGTCTTGCTCGAATATTGAGTGCCGCGTTCAAGTCGGTCCCGAAGTAGCGCACCGATCCGCGCTCGACGGTGAAGTCTCGGGTGACTGGACCGATCTTGAGGGTGTAGCTGCCCCGAAGCGCATCCAGTGTGCCCGATGGCCGGTAGGTCTGCCGTGTCTTGCTGAGCTGAACTGGCTGTTGGCTGCCGAGCTGAATGTTCGCTTCCGCCGAGCGAAGCCAGACGTCGGAGCCCATGTTCACTCTGAGGGCGTCGATGGTGAGCGAATCGAGGAAGCGGTTCTGGAACTTGGCCCCGAGGTTTTCGCGGCGAATGAGTGTGGTATCCACCAGGTCGGCGATGGTCGGGTCTTCCAGGTCGATGATCCGCTTGCTCACCAAATCGGCGAAGTAGAGCACGCCGCTGTTGGCGGTAAGGTCACCGGTAAGGATGGCGTGGAACAGCGGACCGTCGAGGTGCAGACCTCCACTACCGGTAAAGGTCAGAAAGCTCCGCACGTCGATTGCCCGGAACTGTTCAGCCCGGAATCCGAGATTGAGGATCGGCACCGAGAGGTCTTCCAGCCGAACGGACCCGGTGATATCCAGGGACCCGCCGCCGCTCGTCAGACTTACGTTGTCGAGCAGAATCGAGTCACCCTGGAACTTGGCGCCGCCCTGCACCGTCCCAAATCGCACACCCAAACCCGGCACGGACATGGCGCCGTCGCGCACGGCCACGGACCCGGCGAACTTGGGCGCCTTCCAGCTACCCTGCACATCGACGTGGCCCGACAACAACCCGCTCACACCGGTGACGCTGGGAGTGAGCGCCTCCAGCAATCCCAGGTCGACGCTGTCGCCTTTGGCGTGGATGTTGAGCGGACCATCGACGCGGCGCTGTTTCGCCCCTCGAAAGGCGAGATCCAGCGGAAGTCCCGCTTCCACCTCGAGGATGCTACTGCCGGTCTTCCAGAGCGAGAGGTTCGCCTCCAACCGCTGATTGCTATAGTCCACCACGCCCTCGAGAAACGGCGCCTGGAAGTTGCCGAATCGGGCTGCCCCAACCGTAGTGGTGCCGTGAATCGTCGGCTTCTCGGCGGTTCCACCAACTTGCATTTGCAGACCCACCTCACCAGCCACGCCCGCAGTGTCTCGCTGAATCAGTCCATAGGCGTCGTGAAGGTCGAGACCAAGAACGCGAACAACCAGTGACCCTTCGTTCAAGCCCGGGAGCCGGCCTCCCACCTGCACCAGTCCGGAACCATCATCAGCCCGCATGGTCAGAGGGCTGATCGTGGGGGAGGAATCACTCAGCGTCACCGCGAACGACTGATCAACCCGGTAACGGTGAGAGGGCAGTGAGAGGAGGAGGCTGTCGAACATGGCCACCTGAGTGGTGCCGTGACGCCACCAATTGCCTGCCGCATCCACCCGGGTACCCGATCCCAGCCCGGACCCGGCGCTCCAGTCGAGCGAGTCCGCCCAGCCCCGTGCCTGCACGCCGATGTTGTGAAACGCCCATTTCTGGGCCGAGATGGAGTCGGACGCAATCGACGCAGTGAGCTGGGGGCGGCGTCCGCCTACCCAGGTGTACGCGCCTGTCACCTTGGGAGAGCGGACACGCTGCCACTCGAGATTTTGCACCAGCAGATCACCGCTGGACTCCAGCGTGTCCAGGCTTCCGCCCAGCCGCACGGAGCCATGAGCCGAGCCGTTGAGCGGGCGGCTCTCGGGCGAGCTATCACGAGTCTGACCCGTAGTGGCCAGCAGGAGAGAGTCGAACGCCACCAGGCTGTCGGCGGCCAGCGTGAATGCCATCTGCCCAGTGTGCGGCCCGGTCCAGCCCAGCGTCCCAGAGCCACCCACCCTGGCCCCCTTCCAGACGGCGTAGGCGGTGTCCAGCCGAATGACGCTATCGTGGAGCCCGGCAACGGTGAACACACTGTCCAGGGTGAACTCACGGATCCGGCTTCTCGACAAGGAGAGCCGCAGCTCGCCCTCCGGCGCTTGCAGTGTGTCCACCACGCCGCTCACGTAGAGCTCTCCCTCCAGGCTGCTGGGCACCGCTCGGCCCGTCAGCGCGGCCAGATCGAGCCTGGAAAACCGCAGGAGCAGATCTTCCGCTCCCCATCGGGGCGGCCGAAGCGTCGCCACGCCTTGCGCTTCGATGGTGCCGAGCTGACCCGCCAGGGAGGCGTCCACCGTCAGGTGGGAGAGTGTGCCGTGACTCTGAAATTTCCCCCGCAGCTCTCCCTTGCTCTGGAGCGAAGGGAAGGCCCGACGGATCCCTTCGAACGAAAGAGGGTCCACAGTCACGTCGGTGGAGAGTCCGAGCACCGTCCCACGAGTGTCGAGGTGGACGGTTCCTTCAATCTGACTCGGTGGGCGATCGCCGTCCTGTTGCTGCGCGCTGCCACTGAACGTCACATTCCGGAGCGGACCGTTCAGATTCCCGACTGCAGTGAGCCGGCCGAGCAGGATGACCGCCGGTGCGATCCTTCTCACCGTACCCAGATCGAGATCGGACTGCCTCACGCCGAAATTCGTGAAGGTGAGCCCGCTGTCCTTCGTCGCCCCGATACCACCATCGCCGGCGATAGTGGACAGCGGATTCCCCGGAACGGCGGCGTCCCGGAAGGCCCACTCGAGGCTCAGGTCCATTGCCCTGAGAAAGCCCGAGCCGGCGAGCTTCCCTGTAACCGTGCCATAGAACGGGAGCGTGTCGAGATAGGGGCGAACGGCGTCGAGATCGAGATTGGCCAGCCGCACATTCATGTCCCGCACACCCAGCCCTCGCCGCTTGTCGGTAAGCGTGACGAGGTCACCATCGACCTGGCCCAGCAGACCCCGCAAGTGCAGATCCCGAACGTCGTACGCCGTCCGTGCGCCGGTCTCGGACCGGGCGGTGAGGACGCCGCGACCTGTCATCGACGGGAACAGAGGAGAGACCCACCGCAGATCCTCGAGATTGACTCTCGGCGAGGTTACCTGGAAGTCGAACAGAATCGTGTCCCGAGGCCAGGTGACGGCCCCACCGCCTGAAAACCGAGTATCGGGCAGGGCGCCCCGCGAGAGACTGAACACCGCACTGTCGCCGCGTATGCGGACTCGGCCGACCGCGTTTGTGAGGGTGACGCCCGGGTCGTTCACCCGGGTGGCGAGTGAATCGAGATCGATCGTAAACGGCTTACGATCCGGTGTAGCGATGCGGAGTCGTGACATGCGGGTGGCGAGATCCGCCAGAACGATTACCCGGCGTAGGCCTTCGGGGCTGTCCTCCACGATGCGCCCCGGCTTGGCTCTTTCCGCCTGCAGCGCCGAGTCCACGCTGCTCTCGGTCCGGGCCGTCTTGGGCGGATTCCAGGGCAGCGCGATGCGAAGGGTTCCCTCGGTCATGTGCACATTGTGAAACTCCACCAGCGGCGACTTTCCGCCTTTGGAGCCTTTGCCGATCCGCAGCACCTCTTCGTAGTTCATCCGGCCGTTGCGGTGCTTGATCAGCTGGATCGTGGGCCGTTCGAGCTGCATGCCGCTCAGCACGACCTGTCCAGCGATCAGGTTGGGCAGCCGGTAGGTCACTCTGACGCGAGGGAGATCAGCCAACAGGACCCCACTCGTGTCCCTCACCACGAGATCCTCGAGGGTAAGGTCATACAGGAACGATCCCGAGATCGCCCCGACCCTCACCTGCCCGGCAACGATGCGGTCGAGCATTTGCGACACAGTGCGAGCTAGAAGATCCCGGCCGGGTGGCGTGAGTGTCATGGACGTGACGACACCCAGTATCATCGCCAGGGTCCCGATCACGAAAACGAAGAGGAACCGCGCGAGCTGCCGTCGCATCAGAACGGCTGTCCTACTGCGATGTGAATCGTGTACTTCCGTCCCCGGTCGAGCACATATCGCTGTTGGCCGGCCACCGGGTCCAGGTTGCCAGTGGTATCCACTTCGAACAATGGGCCGGCCTGGAGCCGGTAGGGGTTATAGGCGATGTCGAGCCGGGCCGGACCCAATGGCGTCGCGATGCGGAGGCCCACCCCGGGCGTGATGCGTACCACCGCTGGGGAGGTCGAGCGATTGCGCTGCCATACACCGCCGGCATCAACGAAGGCCGCCAACCGCAGGCGGGATCGAAGAATCGGTGACGGGACTCTCACCTCGATGTTGGCCACGGCGAGCGTATTGCCTCCGGTCGCCGCCACGCGCACCGAATCGGGATTGATGGCGAGTCCGGCCCCGACCACCGAGTCGACATGGCTCTTGGAGACGACGTAGACGACAGGGCCCAGCTCGTTTCGCTCGAATCCACGCACATCATTGGGTCCGCCGGCATAAAACCGTTGCTCCGGCGGAATGAACGCCCCCGATTCAGTGGCGACATCCAGCGTGGGCGAGAAGATCACTCCTCCGCGCACCCGCCAGCTGAGCACCGCGTCGCGCGACAGCGGGCGGTACCATGCCATCCCTGCCACGAAGCGGGTGAACTGCTGCAATGAGGATGAGCCGATGTACTTGGAGCTGTGCGTGATCTCGGCCGTTCCGAGCGAGCCGCGGGTGGGATCGATGGGGCTGTTCACCCGAGGAAAGGTTCCCAGAGCGGTCAGTGTTGCCAGCACACGATTTTCCCGGAGGGACAGTACGACATCGGTGGTACAGGCGTTGAACGCGGCACAGAAGCTTTCCGGTGTGGCCTCGGTCCGCCCGTACGACAGCGTGTAGGTGAGCGACAGGGGAATGCGCCGCCGAGGGGTGGTCCGGGTGAGAGCCACACTGGCACCGGTTTCCTGGCGGAGATAGACCTTGAACTCGGACCGCCGCTCGGAAAATGCCGTGAGCGTGATGGCGTTATTGGGCGAGAGGAACGCTGGACGGCGAATCGACGTGCCCAGGTAGTAGTTCAGCTTGGCCGACCCAACGGTATCGTCGCGGGAGGCACCGCAGAGATCTTGGGCCAGCCCCCAATCAAGCGGTCGCCCCACTCCAACTTTCGATACCCGGCTCGTCACGTCGAGAATGCGGCCGGCACCCAGAAAGTTTCGCGAAGTCCATCCCAGCGAGCCCCGAAAGCAGTCGTTGGTGGCGTAGCCAAGGCCACCGCGGATCCGCCGCCGCTTGCCCTCATTGACCTGGACCACGAGCGGAACCGAATCCGCCCCCGGCTGAAAATTTGTCGAGTCGATGTTGACCGTGGCAAAGCGGAACAGATCGGACTCATACAGATTGCGCTGGCTCTGAAACAGCTCCTCCTGCGAATATCGCCGGCCGGTGCGCGAGACCAGAAGCTTTCTCACCAGCGAAGAATCCACCCGGGTGGCTCCCACCACCCTTACCGGACCGATCACCGCGCGACGGCCGGGATCCACATCGAGCGTCACCGACGCGGTGTCCGCTTCCTTGTCGCTCGCGAAGGATGAGAAGACGCGAGCAGACGGGAATCCGTGATCTCTAAGCCTTCGAGTGATGGAATCCGCGCTGGCCTGCATGGCGAAGCGATTGAACGGGTCGCCCTGGCGAAGGGGCAGGTCTTGCAGAGCGAGCCTGCGTCCGCGTTCCTGAATCGAATCGAGTCCGGTCACAGCCAGAGAGGTGACCCGGATCGGCTCACCCTCCTTGATCTTGAATGTGACGAAGACATTCTGCGGCTCACGGCGCACCAGGGTATCTATCGCCACGTCGGCGTAGCCCGTGCGCTTGTACAATACGCCGAGCCGGACGACATCACGGCGGAACTCCTGCTCGTCGAAGTAGCGTTTCGCCCCGAGCCCCAGCCAGCGAAACAGGAAGTTCCGAGCAAACCAGCTGGAGTTCGTGGTGCTGATCGCACTGGCGAGCACCTCATCCGGGATCGCCTGGTTTCCCTCGAAGTTGAGCTGGCGAACCACGCGCCGGGTCTCCTGCCCCTGCACGGACCCGGCAGTGCCGAGGGCTGCAACCAGCCAGAGCAGCCAGGCCGCGCGCCTCATCGGCCGCCGTATCGGTTGGCCCGGGGCGAGACCCTGCTTGAGGTGGAGAGCCGATACTGCCGCGGCATATCAGGGGGAATGCCAGACTCCTGGGGAAGAATTGGCCTTCAATGCCGGGCGGAGAGATGATTGACGCTGTGCTGTAAGCCCGGTAGTTTGACCACCTTACGCCGTGGTGTCAACGTCAGTTGGCAGCGGATCGGATAAGTGGCGAACTGTTTGCGCCAAGACGCCTCGTCCTCGGCATGCGTTTGCCGCCCGAAGCCCCGTTTCCAGAACCCCATGCAACGACTAATCCTTCTGACGGCGCTCGTCCTCATCGCCTGCGGCGAGCCCGGCAACGGCAAGACCCTCGAGTACTATTTCAGCTACGATCCCCGTTCCCTCGACCCTGCCCTGTCGACCGACGTTCCGACCGGGGAGGTCGTTTCGCTCCTGTTCGATAATCTGACGCAGTTCGATGCCGACGCCCGGCTGGTGCCGGGGCTTGCCCGTGCATGGGAGACCGATGCAGCGGGCCGGGTATACACCTTTCATCTCCGGCAGGACGCCACCTTTCACGACGGTAGACCCATCACCGCGCGGGATGTGCGCGCCTCGTTCCTCCGTGCACTCGCGCCCGGCTCGACCGGTGGCCGGAGCTGGCCACTCTATCCGATCCTTGGCGCCCGCGCCTTTGCCGACGGCAAGAACAAGCAGCTCGAGGGCTTGAGCATCCCCAACGATTCGACTGTAGTCCTCAGACTCGAGGAGCCGCTGAATGTCTTTACCAAGCTTCTCGCCATGCCGGTGGCCGCAATCATTCCGACTCCGACAGCTTCCAACTTCGACCAGCATCCGGTCGGCAGCGGTCCCTGGAAGTTTGTGTCCTGGTCCCACGATGATGCCATCGTCCTGTCGAAAAATGAGCGCTATTGGGGTACACCGCCCCGCTCGGATACGCTCAAGATTCGCATCATCCCCGAACCGCTCACCCGGGCCGCCGAATACGAAGCCGGGCAGTTGAGCGTGGTTGAGGTACCGGTCGGCGAAACCCACCAGTGGGAGCAGAGTCATGCTACGGAGCTGCAGCGGCGGCCGGCCCTCCGAGACTTGTACGTCGCTATCAATACGACCCGGGGACCGCTCAAAGATGTCCGGGTCCGGCGGGCGCTGAACCATGCCGTTGACGTACGAACCCTGCTCACCACCGTCCTGGCGGATCGCGGGGTCCGGTCCGCCGGATCGCTGCCACCAGGAATCGCGGGGTACGACTCCACGCGAACGCCCTACGCCTACGACCCAACGGAGGCGAAAAAGTTGCTGAAGGAAGCAGGATACGGAGACGGCTTCTCCATCCAGCTCTGGCGCACGCCGCGCGCCGAGCTGGCAAGGCTAGCGCAGTCGATCCAGCAGAACCTGGCGGAAGTCGGCATCCGGGTCGAGATCGTCGAGCGCGATGCCTCGAGCGCTCGCGCGGCCGTTCGCGCCGGCCAGGCAGACCTCTTCCTCACCGACTGGTGGGCCGACTATCCTGACCCTGAGAACTTCAACTACCCCTTGTTCCATTCGCGGAACAAAGGGCCCGGCGGCAACTATGCATTCCTGGCCGACCCGTCCCTCGATTCCATGATTCTACGAGCGCGCGCCACCACCCAGGAAGGAGAAAAAGTGCGGCTCGCGCGTGAGATCGACGCGCGAGTCTTCGACCTGGCACCCTGGATCTTTCTCTGGTTCCCTGTGGATGTCTGGGCGGCGCAGCCCGATCTCAAGAACTGGCGGATCCCCCTGGTCTTCACCGGCCAGCGTTGGACTGAGGTTGAGCGATCCCGGTGAGCCGGTTCCTTCTTTCCCGGCTCGCGCTGCTGGTGCCCACTCTCCTCGGCGTCCTCGTCGTCACCTTTCTGCTGCTCTATGTCGCACCGGGAGATCCGGTCCAGGCAATGGTAGGCGAGCGGGTCGATCCCGAGACGCTGGCCCGGCTCAGGGCCGAATTGCGACTGGATGATCCCTTGCCCCAACAATTTCTTCACTACGCCGGCGGCGTGCTTCGGGGTGACCTCGGTACCAGCTATATCACTCGCCGGCCTATTCTCCGCGACCTGCTGGAACGCTTCCCGGCGACGCTCCGCCTGGCGGGAGCGGCAATGCTCTTCGCTGCCACGGTTGGAATCAGCATAGGAATCGCGGGCGCCTGGCGGCCCGGCAGCTGGTTCGACCGGCTCGGCGCTTTCGGCGCCTATCTCGGCGTCTCTTTCCCGGTGTACTGGGTCGGTCTGATTCTGATTCTGGTTTTTGCTGTCAACCTGCGATGGTTTCCGCCGTCCGGCTCAAGAGGACCGGTCTACTTAGTGCTTCCGGCCCTCACCCTGGGAATGCGCTCGGTGGCGTTTCTGTCGCGCATGACCCGAGCGGCCATGCAGGAAGTCCTCCAGAGCGATTTCATACGTACGGCTCGTGCCAAGGGATTGATGGAAGGCCGCGTGGTACTCTCCCACGGATTCCGCAACGCCCTTCTGCCGGTGGTGACCGTGTTAGGTCTAGACTTCGGCAGTTATCTCACGGGCTCGATTCTGACGGAGACCATCTTCTCCTGGCCCGGAGTGGGACGCTACGTGCTGACGGCAATCGACAAGCGAGACTTGCCCGCCGTGCAAGGCAGCATCCTCTTCCTGAGCCTGGTCTTCGTCTCCGTCAATTTGATCACCGACCTCCTGTATGCTCGAGTCGATCCCCGTGTGGCGTATGACTGAATCCATGAGACGCCGGCTTGGTACGGTCAGGCTCGCGTCCGTGTGGTGCGTGATCGTGTCTCTCCTTCCGCTCGCAACTGCCGCCGCCCAAGCCGGACAAAAGGATCTCAAACGTCGCCTGGATGCGGCACTCGACATCAGTCCACTGAACCGGCAGCTCTGGGGAGTAGCTCTGGCCGACCCCAGTGGTCGTTTGCTATACGGTCGCAACGAAAGTCGTCTGTTCATCCCCGCCAGCAATGCGAAGATCGTCGTCGCCGCAGTCGCTTCAGCGCTTCTGCCACCTGATTGGAAGGTCAAGACGAGTCTGTACGGGGGTCCGATCATCAATGGAGTCATCCAGGGCGACCTGGTTCTCTACGGCCGGGGGGACCCCACGATGGACCGGCGCTGCTACAGTACCGATACGACCCTGGCGGGCGTCTGCGACAGCGACCCGTTCTCCCGGCTCCGTCAGCTGGCTGACTCCCTGACCGCCCGAGGGGTGCACACCGTTGCTGGTGACCTGGTGGGCGATGGCAGCTACTTCGAGCCGACGACGATCCATCCCAAGTGGGAGGCGTTCGACCTGAACTGGTGGTATGCCGCGCCGGTCTCAGGCCTGGGGTTCAATGACAACAGCGTGGACTTCGTCTGGCAGCCGGGTCCGGTCCCTGGCTCACCGGCGTCAATCACCATGACACCTGATTTGGGAGATCTGGAATTCGAGAACAGGACCATGACGGTGCCACCTGGGGGAGAGTCGGATATTGGCGACCGCTTCTTTCGCTATCCTGGTACGCTCCGGATTTGGGCCGAAGGCACCGTGGCGCTGGGGACTCCGGGAAGAACTGAGTACTTCGCCTTGCCTGATCCGAACCTGTACACGGCCAGAGCTCTCCGTCAGGTACTGGCAGACGCGGGAATCTCGATCACCGGCACTACCCGGTCCACCACCGACTCCACCAGCTACGCCGCGCTCCGAAAAAGCGCCCCCGTCGTTGAGGTGGAATCCCGGCCGTTGCGGGATTGGGTGTTCCCGGTCCTCAATACCAGTCAGAACTGGTTTGCCGAGATGCTTCTCAAACAGCTGGGGCGTCAGTTCGGGAAGGCGGGGTCATGGTCCGAGGGGCTGCAGGTTGAACGGCGCTTTCTCATCGACTCGGTCCGGGTCGATTCCACCCAATTCTCTCTGAGTGACGGCTCCGGACTCTCGAGTAGTAATCTGATCACACCGCTCGCATTCACTCGAATCCTCAACTTCATGCGACGGCACCCGAGATTCCCCACGTTCGGCGCGGGTCTTCCCCGCTCCGGGGCGGCCGGGTCGCTGAGGACTCGTTTTGTCGGGACGCCATTGGCCGGGAGAGTGTGGGCCAAAACCGGCAGCATTCCCGGCGTCAACTCATTGTCAGGCTACATCGAAACCGATCGGCAGGGCACGCTCACGTTCTCAGTGGAGGCGAATCATCACGCGGTCCCGAGTCGGCTGATCATGGCTGCAATCGACAGCCTGGTGATTCAGATGGTAAAACGCTGAACGATCAGTCGTCCTTTTGTCCGAAGATGGCCATGTTGGATGAGTGGCCCGGGTTGACCTTGGCCTTCGGATTGATGTGGTGCACCGCATTGTTCACCGCGATACACGCTTCCGCTGCGCCCGTGGCAATCAACTTGAGCTTACCGGGATAGCTGGTGATGTCCCCCGCGGCATAGATCCCCGGAACGTTGGTGGCCATTACCTGATCCACTTTGATGTCGGCCTTCTCGGTATCGAGTCCCCACTCCTTGATGGCGCCGAGATCAGAGTGGAAGCCGAGCAGCGGAACCACCGCATCGAACGAGAGCGTCTCCTCTTCCTTGGTCTTGCTGTTGAAGATGGTCACCTGTTCCACTTTCCCGTTCCCGTGCAGCGCCTTCACCTCCCAAAAGGTGCGGATCTCGCAGGTGCCACAGCGCTGGAATTCTTCAACCTGGTTGATTGTGGCCTGATGCGCCCGGAACGCATCTCGGCGGTGTATCAGCATGATCGACTTGGCGATGCCCTGGAGATTCACGGCCCAGTCAAAGGCTGAGTCACCACCACCCACCAGCAATACCCTCTGTCCCTCGAACTGCTTCGGGTCCAGCACCTTGAAGTAGAGGCCTTTGTCCTCGAACCGGTCCTCGCCTTCGATGCCGAGCTTCCGGGCCTCGAATGCTCCTATCCCCGCGGCTATGATGATTGTTCGGGTAGGATAGTCGGCCGCCGACGTCTCCAGCACGAAATGGGTGGAGCCGTCCTGGCTCACCTGTCGGAGCCCGGTGACGATCTCGCCCAGGTGGGTGGTGGCACCGAACTGAAGGCCCTGGATGGCCATGTCTCGGACCAGATCTTTCGCCAGGATCTTGGGAAAGCCCGCGACATCGAAGATGTATTTCTCGGGATAGAGTGCCATGAGCTGGCCGCCGAGGGCCGGCAGTGCGTCAATGATACGGGCTGACGCGCCACGCATACCAGCGTAGAACGCACCGAACAAGCCGGTGGGTCCGCCTCCAATTATGGATATGTCCTTCAGCTCCTCGGCCACTACATCTCCTGTTCTGGGCTGGTCTGTCGATGCCTGCGACTGGGCGCGGTAACGATCGCACGTCAGAGCTAATAGCTAATGACTCACCGCCCTTACCTGAAGCCCTTCCGCTCGCTCTCCGCACTCGGCACATTGACCGCCATAGCCACGAGGAAAACAGGGAGCGGCCAGAACACCAGCAACCGTTTAGCCCGGGTCAGGCATTGAAGATTTACACCAAAACCGGCGATGAAGGAGACACCGCGCTCTTCGGCGGCGGACGGGTGCCGAAGGATCACCCCAGGGTGGCCGCGTACGGCGATGTCGACGAACTGAACTCGGCACTGGGGGTGGTGCGTGCCACTTCACCCACCGGGTTCTACGATGCTCTGCTCGAAGCGGTGCAGCGCGACCTGTTCTCCATCGGCGGACACCTGGCGACTCCGGATCCCGCGCGCGTGGCCAAGGCGCTCGAGAAGGCGGATCTGTCACCCGAGCGCGTGGTGCAGTTCGAGCAGGTGATGGACGAGGCCGAGCAGGAGCTGGCGCCGCTTCGCTCGTTCGTCCTCCCGGCCGGGACCCCGAAGTCCGCCGGATTACACCTCGCGCGTACGGTTTGCCGCCGGGCTGAGCGGTCGGTCGTCCACCTGGCACACGACAACGAGGTGCCGCCACTCTTCATCGTGTATTTGAACCGCCTCTCAGACTTACTGTTTACGCTCGCCCGACTGGCAAACCATCGAGAAGGCGTCAGGGACGTCACATGGTAGGGGAACTGCACTTCCCCTACTGGGCGGAGCCCGGTGAGTAAACCGATCCGGGTAACCCACGCACTCGGCGCTTATCCGGTGTATGTCGAGCCTGGAGCACTCGGACAGCTGAAAGCTTTGGCCGAGGTGTGCCTCCCAGGGAGGCGCATGATCATGCTGGCAGACGCGACTGTCTACGAGTTGTACCAGGGAGGGCGGCTCGGAGCCCCACCCTGGAATCTGGAGCATCTCACGTTTCCCGCGGGTGAAAAGTCCAAGTCCCGTGAATGGTGGACTCGCCTGACCGACGCTGTCATCGAGCGTGGTCTTGGGCGAGACGGTGCGATGATCAGTCTGGGCGGGGGCGTCGCAGGAGATCTGGTTGGTTTCGTCGCGGCCACCTATATGCGAGGACTGCCCTACCTGCAGGTGCCTACCACACTGCTGGCAATGCTGGATGCGTCGGTGGGTGGCAAGACCGGAGTCGATACGCCCAAAGGGAAAAATCTCGTGGGCGCCTTCCACCCACCCTCCTGCGTCATCAGTGACCCCCTAACGCTGATAACGCTTCCCGAGCGAGAGTTCCGGTCGGGGCTGGCGGAAGCGGTGAAGCATGGCCTGATTGCCGACCGGGCGTACTTCGAATGGATCGGGGCTGAAGCATCCACGCTTCTGGCTCGAGACCCAGCCGCACTGACTCGCCTGATTTCCCGCAGTGTCGAGATCAAGGCCGAAGTCGTGGGCGACGATGAGCGCGAATCTGGCCGTCGCGCCATTCTGAATGCAGGCCACACCGTGGGGCATGCTGTCGAGCAGGTGACTGGCTACAAGGTGCCGCATGGGGAGGCTGTGGCACTTGGGCTCATCGTCGAGTGCCAGTTGGCCGAGCAGCTGGGGATCGCGCCCCCAGGGCTTCGGAACACGGTGGCCCAACTCCTGGTCCGGCTGGGCCTGCCGGACAGGCTTCCCTCGCACATTGACCCGGGGGCCTTGCTCGACGCCATGGCCAGAGACAAGAAGAATCGAGCAGCTCAGGTCCATTTTGCCCTTTCGAGCGGGCTCGGGGAGATGTACGATGGGGCGGGCTGGACGACGGCTGTGGCAGAGACGGATATCCGAGGCGCTTTAACCATTTTGTCATGAAGGAGGGCCCCGGAAAGCAGCTGCGCACGGCTTTGCAGGGGGTTGCGGCCTCCAACTTTGCGCTGCACATTGTTGAAGAAGCCCACTGCATTTTTGTTGAAGAAGTTGATGGACTGAGGAACTCGTCAGCTACAAACGTTTTGTGATGTGGACAACTTTTTCTGCTTGACCTGGCAGACTCCGCTTCCTATATTGACTCACTCTCCGTCGCTCTTTATCACCGCATAACACAGTCGATGTCCGCCCAACTCTGCCGGGATAGCCTATGACGCTCGTCCGCACCGGGAAACCCCGCCCGTTTGCCCGTTCCACGCCATCCGGCGCCTTCGATCAGTACCTGCTCGACATCCAAAAGCTCCCGATGATATCAGACCCGGACGAGGAAAAGCGCCTCGCCCGCCGCGCGCTCGCCGGTGACGAGAGCGCAGCCGAGCGGCTGGTCACCGCCAATCTCAGATTCGTGATCTCCTACGTCAAAAAGTACCAGGGGCACGGGCTCGATCTTTCCGAGTTGGTCGCTATCGGCAACGAAGGCCTGCTCAAGGCGGTCAAGAAGTTCGATCCCGATCACGGGGTAAAGTTCATCTCGTATGCGGTCTGGTGGGTCCGGCAGGCAGTGCTCAAGGCGCTAGCAGAACAAACTCGCAGCGTTCGAATCCCCCTCAATCAAAACTCCGCCCTGGTCAGGATGGCCCGCGCCAAAGGCTTCCTGGCCCAGGAGCTGGGACGCGAGCCCACCGATGGCGAGATCGCCATCGCACTCAACGACAGCGTCGAGAACATCCGATCGGCCCATCGCATGACATCGACAGAGGTCTCGCTCGATGCCCCGGTGGAGCGGCAGGACCGCGGCGCGAGCACCTTCGGCGAGAGGGTGGCGGGTACCGGCGGAATCGAGATCGAGGAAATGACTGACGTCCGCCTGCAGCGCGAGTTCATCGACCGCATCTTCGAGCGCCATCTCACGCCGCGCGAGCGCAAGATTCTCTCGCTTTACTATGGCCTGGAAGAAGGTTCCGAGGCGCTCACCCTGGAAAAGATCGGCGCGCTGCTCGGTGTTACCCGGGAGCGCATTCGCCAGATTCGGGAGCGCGCCTTCGAGAAGCTGCGGGACTCCCCCGACGTCCGCGGGCTCCAGGGCTTTTGGGGCGCAGCATGTGCGTGACCTCCTAGCCGACTAGCGTAGAACACCAACGACCCTTCCAGCCCACCTGGAAGGGTCGTTGACTTAGAGACCAGCCCACCGCCTATAGCAATAGCTATCTTCCAGAATGCCGTCCCGGCTTCCCCTCTTTCCGCTCTCGGTCGCGCTATTCCCCGGGGCCCCTCTGCCGCTGCACATCTTCGAGCCCCGCTATAGGCGCATGCTGGCCGACTGCCTGGCAGGCGACCGGCGTTTCGGCATAACGCCAGTGGCCACGGAGAAAGAGGTACCCGAGCCGGGGGCCGTCGGCTGTGTAGCCGAAGTCAGAGTGAATCAGGAGTTGCCTGACGGCCGGTCCAATCTGGTGGTGGTCGGAGGATCTCGATTTACTGTGTCGCGGCTGGTAGACGAAAGTCTTCCCTACCTGGTGGCACTGGTCCAGCCGTTCGAGGACGCTCCCGACACGCTTCCCTCATCGGACGAGCTGTCCCTTCTCCGGACGCTGTTCAACCGCTACTCCAGCGCTCTCAGTCAGCTGAACGATACCGACCCGTCGGACGACGAGCTGCCCGAAGATCCGGTCGCTCTGACGTTCGCCATTGCGGCCGCGGTGGAATGCGATCTGGGAGTCAAGCACCAGCTTCTGGCCGAGCGATCGACCCAGCGGCGGTGTCAGGCCCTGATTCTGCTGCTGCCGATCCTCACGACCACGGTCGAGGCCGGACTCCAGATCCACCGGCAGGCTCACAGCAACGGCAGGGGCGGCAGAATGCCCAATATCGTAGCGGGCCAGTGAATTCCTCGCTCGTCCAAGCGCTCGAGAAGATCGTTGGACCCACCTGGGTGCGTCACCGGCGAGCCCAATTGGCAACCTATGCCATGGACGGGCTCCCGACCCACGAGTCGCTGCCCGGCGTGGTCGTTATGCCGGGGAGTGCGGCCGAGGTTCGGGAGGTGGTACGGCTGCTGCACTTGGTCCAGGTCCCCTTCGTGGCGCGCGGGGCCGGAACCGGTCTCTCGGGGGGCGCCCTCGCCGATTCCGGGGCGGTGCTCATCACTTTGACGCGAATGAACCGAATATTGCGGGTGGACCCCGTACTGCGCCGGGCTGTGCTTCAGCCTGGTGTGGTCAATGCCCGTTTATCCGAGGCGGTTTCCCCACTGGGACTGCACTACGTTCCGGACCCGTCGAGTCAGGCTGCCTGCACGGTGGGAGGCAACATCGCAGAGAACGCTGGAGGCCCCCACTGCCTGAAGTACGGGGTCACCACCAACCATGTGGTCGAACTGGAGGTGGTGCTGCCTGACGGCTCGAACCTAAGGTTGGGGTCGGCGCAGGGAGAGCCTTGGGGACCCGACCTGGTAGGCTTGTTCGTTGGGAGCGAGGGAATGTTCGGGATCGCCACCGAGATTACGGTCCGGCTCGAGCGGATCCCGGAGAGCGTACGGACGATGCTGGCCGATTTCACCGCTGTGCGGGATGCCAGCGAGGCGGTTTCCGCCATCATCGCGGCAGGGATCGTTCCGGCCGCCCTCGAAATGATGGACCGAGCCTGCGTCGCTGCCGTTGAGGCATCGATCTATGCTGCGGGATATCCCACCGACGCAGCGGCTGTGCTGCTGGTGGAGCTGGACGGGCAAACCGAAGCAGTCGAGGCTGAGGCAGTTACCGTCAAGGAGATTCTAACGAATCATGGAGCACGCGAGGTGAGGAGCGCATCGAGTGTCGCCGACCGAGCCCGTCTCTGGCAGGGACGGAAGAAGGCGTTCGGCGCCATGGGCCGGATCGCGCCCGATCTGGCGGTGCAGGATGCGGTCGTTCCTCGTTCCGCGTTACCCACGATTATGGATCAGATCGAGCAGATCCGCCAAGCGCACGATCTCACGATCAGCAACGTGTTTCATGCCGGTGACGGCAATCTCCACCCGAATATCAGCTTTGACAGGCGAGATCCTGTCGTCGCCGAACGAGTCCAGATCGCCTGCCGAGAGATCATGGCGGCTTGCGTGGCCGCGGGGGGAAGCATCACGGGTGAGCACGGCGTAGGCTCCGACAAGATCGACTACATGCCCTGGATCTTCGACAGCAACACTCTGAGTGCGATGCGCGCGGTGCGCCGCGTTTTCGATCCGGCCGAGCTGGCGAACCCGGGCAAGGTGGTACCGGTGCATGCGTGCCGGGAATGGACCGCGGTCAGGAGCACCCGGCCGTGAACGACCCGATCTTTACCCGGCTTCGCGCCCTCCTCGGCACCACCGGCGTGGAACGCGATTCCCAGGGTGTCCCCCGAGCCACGCCCGATACCGGTGATGCCCTCTCGCTGGTGTGCCGGCTGGCCCACGAGGAAGGGTGGAAAATACGAGTCGAAGGACGGGGCACATGGCTCACGCCCGACGCTCCGGCCGATCTGAGTGTAAGCACCCGCGGCTTGGAGCAGATCCTCTCCGTAAGCCCAGCCGACCTGGTGGCAACCGTCCAGGCGGGCGCCTCATTAGAAGCACTCAGGCGCCGGCTCGCCGACTACGGAATGTGGCTCGCCATCGACCCGCCCGGCCGGCCGGACCGAAGCATCGGATCGATAGTCGCCACGGCGACAGCCGGCCCGCTGCGTCATGGATTTGGACCGGTACGCGATCATGTGCTGGGATGCAGCGTCGCCACCGGCGACGGAAGGCTGGTCAATGCCGGAGGACGTGTCGTCAAGAACGTTGCGGGCTACGATCTCACCAAGCTCCAGGTGGGCGGGTTCGGCGGATTCGGTATCATCTCGGAAATCCACCTGAGGCTCCGGGCCCTCCCCCGTGCCGATACGACGCTTCTGGCGCGCGGGGCGCGCGATGCCCTCACTGCCGGAGCCCGAGAAGTGGTGTCGACACATCTACTCCCCGGGGCGCTCGAGCTGCTCTCGCCCGCGCTCGCCGCCGAAGCCGAGTGGGTACTCGCCGCCCGCTTCGTCGGGACCGAGGCTGCGGTGCAAGCCGATGTGCGCCGGCTGGGATCTGTCGGCGGCCTCAACTGGCAGCCAGTGCCGACCGATCGCACGGCCGCATTCTGGCACGCGACGGCCCGAGGCTTCCTCGGTGGACCGATGACACTCCGCCTTGGAGTCTTGGGCGAAGGGATCGATGAGACACTCGACCTGCTGGCTCATGAGCTGGATGAAGGTCTCGTGTCGGCGGGCCCAGGCCAGGGGATGATTCGATGGACTGGTAATGCGCCGCTGGATCGGCTTCGAGCTCTACGGCGCGCCGCTGCCTCACGCGAGATCCCCATGACCCTGGAGCGCGCCCCGTGGGCGATGCGCCGGGCGCTGGGCCACTTTGGCGCTTACCGGGAGGGCGTGGGGCAGATCGTCGGCCGGCTGCGTGACACTTTCGATCCGGGACAGTGCCTGAACGTGGCGCTAGAAGGCGCAGATTAGTGGGTAGCTACACCTCGCTCGACCCCTGTGTTCACTGTGGATTTTGTCTGCCCGCCTGTCCGACCTACCTGGCCACCAGCGACGAGGGCCACAGCCCGAGGGGACGGATCGTCCTCATGCGAGCGCTCGAGCGTGGCGAAATCGGCGCCGACGATTCCGCACTGCTCGACCAGCTCGATGGCTGTCTCGGCTGCAGAGGCTGCGAGCCGGTCTGCCCGTCGGGTGTGGGATACGGCCGCGGGTTGGAAGCCGCCAGGGAAGAGCTGTTCCGAGCCCGTGGTCTTCCGCCGCTGGCGCGCATGGTACTCGGGGTCTTCCGCTATCGGGGCTTCTGGAGGCCCCTGTTCACGCTGGCTCGAGCGTTTCGAGGATCCAGGCTGGCAGAGCTGATGACGGGCAACGGCCGACTTGGCTTCGGCATGGGAATGCTGGCATCGACGACACCGCGTTTTAACCGTGAGGCAGCGGCGCCACGAGCAGAGAGCACGACGTCAACGGTAGTGTTGTTCAGGGGCTGCGTGATGGACACGCTGTTCCGGCACGTTCACACCGCTACCAGACGAACGCTGGAAGCGAACGGGTACACCGTGATCGAGGCGCCCGATCAAGTCTGTTGCGGGGCGTTGCACGAGCATGCGGGAGATCGGCAAGCCGCACAGGCGCTCGCGGCTACCAACGTGCGGGCGCTCACGGCGAAGGCAGACTTCATCGTGGTAAACAGCGCCGGGTGCGGTGCGCTGCTCAAGGACTACGGCCATCTGCTCGATTCCGAGGAAGCGCGCAGCATTGCGGCCAAGGTCCGCGACATATCCGAGCTTCTGGCCGACAATGGGCCTCGGACGGGAGCGCCGCTCGACCTCGACGTCGTCTACGACGCGCCTTGTCATCTGCAACACGCGCAGCGGGTACAGCAGGCGCCGCTCGCGATGCTCGGCGCGATCCCTGGGCTTCGCATCCGGCTCCTTCCGGGGTCGGATCGATGCTGCGGGAGTGCCGGTATCTACTCCGTGCTGCGTCCGCAGATGGCGCGGGCAGTGCTCGACGCCAAGATCCAGGAGCTGGCATCGGCCAGGCCCAAGCCCGATCTGGTGGTCACCGGAAATCCCGGTTGCCTGATGCAGATCGGGGCAGGTCTTCGCGCGGGTGGACTCTCGATCGGCGTCGCTCACCCGGTAGAGCTGCTGGACCAGTCGTATCAGCTGGCAGGATACTACCAGTGAGTTGACGTCGTGACACATGCGTTCCGCACCGGTCCCGGTTCTCTCATTGACATTGAGCGACCAGGACGGTAACAGATTGCCTGCACCACTCCTCAGCAGTTCTTACTTCTCATCCCCCACCACGTTATTCCTTCTTCATGACCTCCGGAATTCTCTTCGACTTCAACGGCGTCATCATCGATGATGAGTCGCAGCACTGCGACGCGCTGATTGCGACGTTGTCGCAGTACGGCTACGCTCTCGATCGAGAGACGTACTACCGGGAGTACCTGGGATTCGATGATCGCGAGTGTTTCCGATTTACCTTCGAGCGTATCGGTCACCCCCAGGACGATGCGACACTAAGTGAAGCCATCGGGCGAAAGCACGCCGAGTACGTGCGGGCTATTCGAGCATCGATGCGTCTCGTTCCGGGCGCAGCCGATTTCATCGAGAACGCGGCACTGGATGGATTTCAGCTGGCGATCGTCTCCGGTGCGCTACGCACCGAGATCGAGCTGGGACTCGAGCTGGCCGGACTGCGGCCGCACTTCGCGGAGATCGTCGCCGCGGAGGATGTTCCCGCGTGCAAGCCCGACCCGCGGGGCTACAATCGAGCGCGCGAGCTGCTCGATCTCGCTCCCAAGCGCTGCGTAGTAGTCGAGGACTCGATCCCGGGGCTGAGCGCCGCCCGAGCCGCCGGACTCCGCTGTGCCATGCTGACGACCTCCCATCCCGAGGACGCCTGCGGCAACGCCGATCTCGTCTGGCGTGACTTCGTCGGCCACGACCCCTCCGAGCTTCCCTGGGCCCATGTCTGAATTCGACCTGACGCTCGACCGCGAGCGGCTGGCCGAGGTTCGCCACGGGGCGGTCCTCATCACCACCGAAGCGGCGGTGTTCAGAATCCACGGACCCGGAGCGCTCACCTGCTTGCAGGGGCTCCTCACCAACGACCTGGTCAAGCCGGGAGACAACAGCCTGGTCTACGGAGCTCTGCTCACTCCCAAAGGCGCGTTAGTGGTGGACTATTGGGTATTGCGGCAGGCCGATGCATTCACGCTGGTGGCGCCACGTTCGGGGCACGAGGCATCCCTCGAGTTGTTCCGGCGCCAGCTTCCGCCCCGACTGGCGCGGGTCACCGATCTCACCGGTGAGGCCCGGGTTGCGTGGCTGGTGGGTGATCACGGATTCCAGACCCTGGCAGAGTCCGGGGTGGGCATGCCCGAATCGTCCGGCCGGGTGGCGTCGGTCGGAGGTGAGGTGAGTCCGGTCGCCCTGGCTCTCGCCCCCGAAGCGGCACCGTTCGTGGCGCTCGCCGTCGGAGCCGAGCCGGCGGTCGCTGCCTTGAGCTCCCGCCTGGTCTCAGCTGGCGCGCTTCCGGGCGATGAACGCGATCTGCACGCCGCTCGAATCCTTTGCGGCTGGCCCGCGCTGGGCGCCGAGATCGACGAGCGGACATTGCCGCAAGAAGTGCGTTATGATCAGATCGGTGGTGTCTCGTATACCAAAGGCTGCTATACCGGGCAGGAGACTGTGGCCAGACTTCACTTCCGAGGCCATACCAACCGCGAGCTGCGGGGGTTGCGCTGGCGCCGGCCTGAGCCGTTGGATGGGCGCACGATCCACAAGGGCGAGAGGGAGGTCGGAAGCGTTCGCTCCACCCTCAGCCTCGAAGATCGCGCCATCGGACTGGGACTTATCCGGCGCGAAGTCACCGTCGGTGAAGAGCTGTTGGCAGGCGGTCAGCCGGCAACCGTGGTAGCGCTCCCCTTTGGTCCCGAGGATCTGGACGGCTGATGGGAGAAAACAAAAGAGCCCCGAGCACTGCCCGGGGCCCGGCACGTGAATTCTGGAGCTTACTTCTTGGCAGTGTCCCGAGTCATCGTGGAATCGGAGTGGGTCATGCCCATGCTGTCGGACATTGCCGGCGCCATCCCTGAGGTGTCCGCTCCGGAGGCTGCACCCTTCCTGTCACCACAACCGGCGATA
Organism: uncultured Gemmatimonadales bacterium; assembly: GCA_963751925.1. GTDB lineage: Bacteria > Gemmatimonadota > Gemmatimonadetes > Gemmatimonadales > GWC2-71-9 > CAVVWJ01. The sequence continues at coordinate 564,376 of CAVVWJ010000001.1, forward strand.
ACGAGAACAGCGGTCAGCAGCAGGATCGTTTTCATCGTCACTCCCTCAGGGGTCAGTTGGCGGTGTGCTTCATGGTCGAAGCGGCGAACCTACCCTCCCGCCGAGGTTTGTCAAGGTGATCGGAGCTGCAGCGCTGCCCCCGGAAAGGGCCAGCCCCGCCGATCCCATAGTTACTACACCGAAGCTTAGTCCTTGAGGTATCAGGTCTTATGCTCGCATACTGCTTCCCGTCTTTTGAGCGATCTCTGTCATGATTGAGCCACGTACCATCGGAGAGTTAAAGAACAGCCGTTGGGCGGAGCCCCCTCTTCGGGGACGCACCGTCCGGGATGAAATCAGAAATAACCTGCTCGCAAAGCTGGCCTCGGGCGCGCCACTGTTTTCGGGCATTGTCGGGTACGAGGACACGATTCTCCCCCAGATCGTAAACGCGCTGCTTGCCCGTCACCACTTCATTCTTCTCGGTTTGAGGGGCCAGGCCAAAAGCCGCATTCTTCGCGAGCTCACCGGTCTCTTGGATGAGCGCATTCCAATCATCGCCGGCAGTGAAGTCAACGATGACCCGTTCGCCCCGATTTCCAAGTACGCCAGGGAGCTGCTGGCCGAGTGCGGGGAGGCCACCCCGATCGCGTGGCTGCGCCGAGATCAACGATACGTCGAGAAGCTGGCCACCCCAGACGTCACCATCGCTGACCTCATAGGCGATGTGGACCCGATCAAGGCCGCCCGAGGCGGGCACCTCCTCTCGGACGAGCTCACGATGCACTTCGGCCTGCTGCCCCGGGCGAATCGCGGCATCTTTGCCATCAACGAGCTGCCGGATCTGAGCGGGAAAGTCCAGGTGGGGCTGTTCAACATCATGCAGGAAGGTGACGTCCAGATCAAAGGCTACCCGGTGCGGCTGCCGCTGGACGTGCTTCTCGCCTTCACCGCCAATCCGGAGGATTACACCGCCCGCGGCAAGATCATTACGCCCTTGAAGGACCGCATCGGATCAGAGGTAATCACCCACTACCCTCGCACAGTGCAGCTCGGGATGGAGATCACCACCCAGGAGGCCTGGACCGACCGCGGCGGTCCGGAGCTCGATATCCCGGATTTCGTGCTGGAAGTAGTAGAGCGCGTGGCATTCGAGGCGCGAGAAGACAAGCGGGTCGACAAACGCTCGGGGGTGAGTCAGCGGCTGCCGATCAGCGCGCTGGAAAACGCCATCTCCAACGCGGAGCGGCGGGCAGTCGCCCTCAATGAACCACGAGTGGTTCCACGAGTCAGTGACGTCTATGCCGCGGTCCCTTCGATCACCGGGAAGCTGGAGCTGGAGTATGAAGGAGAGCTTCAGGGCGGGGACACGATTGCCCGCGACCTGATCCGCCGGGCTGCGGGACGGGTGCTCGAGGAAAGAATGGGTGGCGCAGATCTGGGAAAAATCGTGGCGTGGTTCGACCAGGGCGGCGCGTTGAAGGTCTCAGGGGAGGAGCGATCCGAACTGTGCGTGAAGGGCTTCAGCGTGGTGCCGGGCTTGCTCGATCTGGTGGCCGAGTTCGGACTGGCGACACGGAAAGACGCTCCCCGGCAGGTCGCAGCATGTGAGCTGGTGCTGGAAGGTCTTGCCGCCCAGAAGCGGATCAGCCGGAGTGAAGAGCTTGGCTACACCCGGGCCAAGCCAGAACGGCGGGAGCCCGGCTATGGCAAAGGCGGAATCAGCTTCGGGTAGGATTCGAATCTGAGTCTTCTCAGGGCTTCTCTTCGGCCCAGCCTCGCCTGCGCGCTTCGTCCACGATGACTGCTGCGGCCCCGTCCAGCCCGAGCACGCCGGTGTTCAGTACCATGTGATAGTTGACGGGATCGTGCCAATCGCGCTGGTAGTATTGCCGGTGGTATCGTGCACGCATCGCGTCGGTCTCTTCCAGCAGAGCGGCGGCATCACCCGGATCCATGCCGAGCCGCTCTGCCGCGGTCTGAACCCGATAGGCTTTCGGCGCCACCAACTTGACATGCAGGCTGTCGCGTTCTCTCGCGAGCACTGCCGGAGCAGCCCGCCCGACCAGCACGACTCGTCCCCCGGCCGCCACATCTTCAACCACATTCTCGGTGATCCGGACGAGGTCGGCTTCCTGCAGCTTCGGGATGGTTCCGCCTGTGACCGATGCCGGAAACAGTTCCGGGGTGGACGCGGCCAGGGTCCGGGCCAGCCGTTCGACGAACCCGGACACTCTCTCCTCGCGCTCAGCCACATCGATCGGTTGCAAGCCCGCCCGAGCCGCGACCGCTTCCACCAGCTCGTTGTCCACCACACGCCAACCCAGCGCAGAGGCCACTCGGCGGGCCACCTCAGAGCCTCCTGCTCCATACTGTCGGGATATCGTGATAAGCATCAAAGCAAAGGTATTAGGCGGCCTGGCCACGGGCCATTGAAAGAGTGACACCGGCGGAGACGGCCAGGCAGACGATTGCCCCCACGCCGAACGCGGTCCGGACACCGAAATGCTCTGACAGCCAACCGGCTTGAAGTGCGCCAAAGGGCGCCATGCCGAGCACCATGAAGGAATAGAAACCCATGACTCGACCTCGCAGCTCGTCTGGTGCCTGGGTCTGCAGCATCGTATTAGCGGCAATGCCACTCAGTGCCATGATGCAGCCGGTCAGCGTGAAGAGACCCAGGGCGGACCAGTATTCCGGTGCCAAGGATGCACCGAGCAAGACCACTCCAAAGAGCATCGACGAGCTGAGCACCAGGCGGGACTGGCGAACCCGGTCCCCGAACCCAGCGAGAAAGAACGCGGCTGCTGCCGCGCCAACGCCTATCGACGCCACCATAGCACCGTAGCCCCTCGCATCGACATGCATGACGTCGCGGGCGAAAACCGGCATCAGCGGAAGAAACGAAAATCCGAAGATGCTGAATGTGGCCACGATAATAATGAGCGCCCTGGGCCACCGGTGACCCAAAACGTAGGCAACACCTTCCTTCAACGCTGCCGCCATCGAGATCAAGGCTGGAGGGCGAGACTCGACTCCACGCATCAGGAGCAGACTGGCGATCACGGCCATGTAGCTGGCCGCGTTGACGAAAAAGCACGCCGCCAACCCAGCCACGGCAATCAAACCGCCGGCGAGCGCCGGCCCGATCACCCGGGCAAGGTTGAAGGCACTGGAGTTGAGCGCGATCGCGTTCATGAGATCGGGCCGCTCAACGATCTCCGCGATCAACGACTGCCGGGTCGGCACCTCGAAGGCGCTGATCAACCCCGAGAACAGGGCCAGACCCATGATCCAGTGCACTGAGATGAGATGTAACGCCGTCAGCACGGCATAGGTCAGGGCTTCAGTCAGCATCAGGCACTGCAAGAAGAGCACAAGGCGCCGCTTGTTGACTCGGTCGGCCAGAACCCCGCCGTGCAGGGTGAAGAGCAAGATCGGGAGCGACCCAAGCGCGGTGACCAGTCCAACCGCGAAGGCGGAGTTGGTCAGCTGGAGCACCAGCCAGCCCTGGGCGATCGTTTGCATCCAGGTACCACAGAGGGAAACGAACTGGCCGGTAATGAAGAGCCTGAAGTTCCGGTGGCGCAGTGCTGCGAAGACGGAATGGAGGGAGGAGGAGATCACGGCAGGAAAGTCTCTCGTTCCCAGCGGGGCGTCCAGTGTCCCAGGCCATGGTGCAGCCGTGCTCGCCTCGTTATCAATACAAACAGGCGCTCGAGTACCAACCTCCCGTTCCCTGAAACCTGGTCCACGACCGGAATAAATGCGCTTCACCACCTATTCCAAGTACCACCCGGAACTCGCCGACGCGGTGAATCTGCAGGGGCTGCTGGATCAGCTGAGCGATTTCCTCCTGCAGTCCGGGTTTGCTGGAAACTCCCCCTCCTTCTGGCACGACGATATGGGAGAGGGTGAGCGCTCGCTGGACGGCCTCAAACAAGCCATCCTCCAGGCGCTGATGGACTCCGGCCAGCTTACACCGGAAATGCTGAAGGTGCTTCGGGGCGAGTCCACCGGTGACCAGGAGCGAGACCGTGAGATCGAGGCCGAGCTGGGGCAACTCCTCGATCGCATCGTCCAGCGCTTGATGGACGAGGGCTATCTCAACGTGAGCCAGGCACCCCAGGTCCCCCAGGGTTATCAATCTCTGTTCGGTCCCGGTGGCCAGGCCCACTCCGCGGCTCAGCAGGTGCAATTCAACCTGACCGAGAAGGGCATCGACTTTCTTGGCTACAAGACGCTGAAAAACCTGCTCGGCAGCGTGGGTAAATCGAGCTTTGGGGCCCACGACACGCCTTACCTCGCCACCGGAGTCGAAGCAGAAGGGGTAAGCAAGGCGTACGAGTTCGGAGACGTGCTCAACCTCGATGTTCCCGCGACACTGACCAATGCCATTGCGCGCGAGGGCATAGGAGTTCCGCTGAACATCGAGTACGGCGATCTGATGGTGAGCCAGTCCGAGTACCGCTCTTCCGCGGCAACGGTGCTCATGCTCGACTGCTCCCATTCCATGATTCTGTACGGTGAGGATCGCTTCACCCCCGCCAAGAAGGTTGCCCTGGCGCTGACCCACCTGATCCGTACCCAGTACCCTGGGGACAGCCTCCGGGTAGTTCTGTTTCATGACTCGGCCGAGGAGATCCCACTCAGTGCCCTCGCCACCGCCCAGGTCGGTCCTTACCACACCAATACGGCGGAGGGTCTCAAGCTCGCGCGGCGTATCCTGCTCGGCCAGAAGAAGGACATGCGGCAGATCATCATGATCACCGACGGAAAGCCTTCTGCGCTCACCATGCCCGATGGTCGGATCTACGTGAACTCGATGGGCCTCGACCCGCAGATCCTGCAGGCCACCTACCGGGAGGTCTCCAACTGCCGTCGCAGCGGGATCATGATCAACACCTTCATGCTTGCGCGAGACCGTAGTCTGGTCGACTTCGTGAAGCAGGTCGCGTCCATCTGCAAGGGGAAAGCGTACTTCACCAACACGATGACGCTGGGACAGTTCATCCTGATGGACTTCATGAAGCGGCAGACGCGGAGAGTCTCGTAATTCTGTCCGTGTCGAGAGTCCGGCTGGGCACGCCATGCCTGCTCCTCACCGTCCTGTCTGTCGCATGCAGCTCCCGAGGAGCTGCACCGCGCGACCCCTCGAGCCCGACACCAGTCGCCGGTCCGAGTCGGATTCCGGCCACCGGCGCTACGCCGCGAGGGTCGGCCGGGGAGGCTGGCCCGGGCGGCGAGCCCACCTCTGATCGAGTCCCGGTTCGCGCCGCCCAAGCCCCCCTGGTGACCATTAAGGAGGCTCTCGAGGCCGATACACTGCTGGGAAGGCGGGTCCGCATCACCGGCCGCTGCACCGCAGCGGGCAAGGGGCGCAGCGCTGGATCGTGGACTCTGGAGGACGAGGAACACACCATTGAGGTGCGTGGCCTGGTTCCATCGAACTGTTCCGCGAGCCAGGAAAATACTCTTACCATCTTCGCGCAGATTGAACCCGTCACGGAGAGCCACGCAACCCGTCTCCTGCTTCGGCTTCCCGACTAGCCCCTGTAACTACGCCTAGCGACTTGATGACGTCGGCAGTGTCCTTCTCTTCCCTGGTGTCAGAGATAACTACCTGCGAACGGTGCCCCCGTTTGCGACAGCACTGTCACGCCGTGGCTCGCACCCGGAAGCGGGAGTTTGCCGGCGAGGAGTACTGGGGCCGGCCGGTGCCGGGCTTTGGAGATCCCGAGGCTCGACTGCTCATCGTGGGTTTGGCGCCCGCGGCGCATGGAGGGAACCGAACCGGTCGGGTGTTCACCGGGGACTCGAGTGGAGACTGGCTGTATGAAGCACTGCACCGATACGGCTGGGCCAATCAGGCCGGCTCACGATCCCGGACCGACGGGCTGGAGCTGAACGATTGCTACATCACGGCAGCAGCGCGTTGCGCGCCTCCCGATAATCGCCCCACTCGTCTCGAGCTCGAGAGCTGCCGGCAATTTCTTCGGCAGGAGATGCAGATGCTCAACCGGGTCTGCCTGGTACTGGCGCTCGGACGTGTCGCGTGGGAGAGCTGGCTGCGTGCGGCGAATTGGTGGGAAACGCTCGGACCAGGGGGACGTCCGAGATTTGCTCATGCCGCGGTCACAGTCCTGCCGGATGGGATGACTCTGATGACCTCCTTTCATCCCAGCCGGCAGAATACCAACACAGGGCGACTGACCCGCTCGATGTGGTACGACGTGTTCGAGCGAGCTCGACTTATTGTGTCTTCAACCCCCCAACCACTCGCTTCACCGTCCGGCCGGCCGGGATGACCGTCGAGGCATCCTCCAGCTCGTTGATGATGGCGAGCTGCTCGATTGCTACGGTCGACGGGTACTGGTTGTTGAACTGCTCCAACGTCATCTCCTTCTGCACCTTCACCAGCTCCACCCGAGCCGGCTTTACGTCGAGCTTGGACCGGTCGTTGAGAGGACTGAAGCTCCGAATCGTGCTCTGGAACAGCTGGTCATACGACCCCAGCTTTCCGGACGGCGTGTATCCCATCAACCCGTACGTGGTCCCGCCGTAGGATACGAAAGAAACCAGACCCTCGATCACGCCCTGATCGGTTTGTGCCTGAAAGTAGCTCGAGGCAGCCGGCATGCCGTTGATGCTGGCGGTGCTTGTCTGACTGGCCTGCACGCCTTGCTGCGAGAGAAACTGCTGCGCCGCCTGTTGGGGGGAGCCCTGCCCCGCCAGGCCGAGCTGAATGATCGCATCCTGGTTGGGGCTCTGAGCCGCCACGGCCTGGGGTGTGTTCTGGACCTTCCAGCCGGACGGAAACGTCATCTGGAACCGCATCTGCGGATGATAGAAGTGCGTACCTTCGAAGTACCCTTGCCGCGGATCTTCTCCGTACGTCATCCCCTGCACGTGCTTCAGATATCCGTCTCGATTGATGACGGCGTTGCTCAGATCCTTGTGCAGCGTATCGAGCCGCTGCTCCACGTTCTTGATTCGATTTTCCGGGTTCGGGTGGGTCGCCAGCCACTCGGGTAGCTTCCCGCCGCCACCGGCCTGGCTCTCGCGATCCAGGGTTTCGAATACAGAGGCCATTTCACGGACGTCATAATTCTGGTTGAGGGCGTAACGAAAGCCGGCCAGGTCTGCCTGGTTCTCGGCGTCGCGGCTGTATTTGAGGAACAGCACGCTGAGTCCCGCGCTGGCGAGTTGTCCGTACCGGGCAATTTCAGGAGAGAGGATACTGCCCAGCCCAAGACCGAGCTGCGCCACTTGCGCCTTGCTGATCTGCTGCACCGAGTGGCGGTTGGTCACATGGCCGATCTCGTGCCCCACTACGGTGGCCAGCTCCGCCTCGTTGTTGATGGCGGTCATGAGGCCTCGCGTCACATAATGAACCCGCCGGGCAAGGCGAAGGCGTTTACCGAGGCATCATCCACCACGTGAAACTCCCATGGCAGATTGGGCCGTTCGGAGTTCGCGGCGATTCGCTTTCCGATATCCGACACGTAGGCGTTGGCGCCGGCGTCGTTGTAGATGCCGATGGTCTGGGCCACCTCCTGCGCTGCCTGTTGCCCCATCTGAATCTCCTGAGACTCGGAGACCAGCGACAGCTCATTTTTGCCGGTGACAGGATTGCGAGCACACCCTGTGGGCACCGCGGTGAGTATGATCGCGGGGGCGAGCAGGCTGAGCGTAAGGCGTCGAGTCATTGTCGATCCTCGGTTCGCGTTGGCTTGACGACGGACCGGGGAATTCTAGTGACAAAGCGGGCGACGGGGCTGTGATCCCCGTCGCCCGCCTCTTGGATACCAGCCAGCCTAGCGGCTAATCAGCGGCAAGCGCTCGACTTGCGTCCTCGACAACCGCGCTGCTCTTCCGCTCCAGGCGGTGCCGGAAGAAGCTCACCGTCCGGGTCAGGCCCGCCGACAAATGGATCTGGGGATCCCAGCCCAGCCATTCGCGGGCGCGGGTGATGTCCGGCTTCCGTTGAACCGGGTCGTCCTGCGGCAGCGGCTTATAGGTGACCCTCGACTCGCCACCCACGATGCGGCAGACCTCCGTTGCCAGTTGCCGGATGGTGAACTCCACCGGGTTCCCCAGATTAACCGGCTCATGCCGACCCTCTGCCTGCATCAACCGCATCAACCCGTCGACCAGCTCATCCACATAACAGAAGGAGCGGGTTTGCTCGCCGGTCCCGTAGACGGTCAGCTCCTGGCCGCGCAGCGCCTGCACAATGAAGTTCGATACCACCCGGCCATCGTTCTCCGCCATCCGTGGCCCATAGGTGTTGAAGATGCGGGCGATGCGGATGTCGACCCTGTCCTGTCGGTGATAGTCCATCATCAGCGTCTCAGCGACGCGCTTGCCCTCGTCATAGCAGGAGCGCGGGCCGATCGGATTGACGTTGCCCCAGTAGCTCTCCGGCTGGGGGTGAACGATGGGATCACCATAGACCTCGGAGGTCGAGGCCTGAAGCACCCGAGCGCGCAGCCGCTTGGCCAACACCAGCATGTTGATGGTGCCCAGCACATTGGACTTCACGGTCTTCACCGGATTGTACTGGTAGTGAATCGGCGATGCAGGGCACGCCAGATTATAAATCTGCTCGACATCGATGAAGAGCGGCTCGGTGACGTCGTGTCTGAGCAGCTCGAAACGATCGTTCTCCAGCAGGTGGGCGACATTCTCTCGCCGGCCGGTGAACAGGTTGTCCAGACAGATGACGTGATGGCCATTGGCCAGCAGCCGGTCGCAAAGATGGGAGCCGATGAACCCGGCGCCGCCGGTCACGAGGATGCGCATGTTCCTGTCAGAGATAGGGACGGAGTGAGGCTTCTAAAGCGCTGCGCTGGAGCCGGGTGGGAAGCATCTTCTATGCCGCCCACGGGTACTGCTAGAGGCTGGTTCCGGGTCACGACTCAAGGGCGAGCGCCACTTTTGGCAGCTTCCTGCGGCGATCCCGCATCAGGCGCCGTGTGGTCACCCTCCTCCGAGGTCCGGAACGAGCGATCAGGCGCCCCAGCCCGATCGTAAAGCGTGAAGGTTGCCGCCCCACTCGCGTCCACGCCAAACCCGGCCTTGGTGCGGCCGGCGCGGTCGGCGAAGACAACGGTAGAGGCGCCGCTGGGGTTGAGGCCGAGTACCGTGCGGGTCCGACCGGCCGGATCTGCCAGCACCAGCGTCGCTGTGCGATCGGGCAGCACGGCCAGCACGACTCGGGTGCGGTTGGCGCTGTCCACCAGAGCAACGCCGGGGGAACCATCGTTCAGAACCTGGAGCCTCATTCTCTCGCGGCCGCCACCGTCCATCAGAACCATCTGGGTTGCTCCCTCTCCGGTTACTCCCCAGACGCCGCGGGTATTGCCCTGGGCATCCCGCAGCACGAACCGGTTTGCTTCCGACACTCCCGACGCCATGCTGATCACACCCAGGCGCGCGGCCAGGAAAAAGAGGGCGCTGATGAGCCCCACCAGCACGGCAACTCCGACCATCAGGAGCATGGACATCCTGCGCTGGCTCTTCCCGTCCTGCTCGAGGGCTGCTAGCCGGACCTTGAACATCGTGGTGGGGTCCTGGGCCGGTTTGGCCTGGGGAGGCACATCAACATGATCGATCATGGCTGGGCTCCAGCTGCCGACGGAAAGGGATCAGTCGGAAAATCCAGGAAATAGGAGCGGCACGCGCGGTCCACCATCTCGGGCGAGAGCTCGGGCACCGTTTGCAGGTACCGTGCGATGTCGCAGAGATGGTCGATGATATCTCGAGGGTGGCACCCGCGAGGACTGATCTTGAGTGGACGATAGAAGTCGCGATATACCTGGCCCACGGCTTCTGATTTATACGTAATCTGGCTGGTCTCACAATACCGGCGGAAGATCAGCTCGTACTGTTGCAGGGTGGGACTTTCCACTCGGATTTTGTAGTGGATGCGCCGGAGGAATGCCTCCTCGACCAGCTCGCTCGGCGGGATGTTGGTTGCGAAAATCAGCAGGCAGTCGAAGGGTACCGGGAACTTCGAGCCGGTGTGAAGCGTCAGGAAGTCGACTCTCTTTTCCAGGGGGACGATCCATCGGTTCAGCAAATCACGAGGGGGGACTCGCTGGCGGCCGAAATCGTCGATGATCAACACCCCGCCGTTCGCTTTCAACTGGAACGGGGCCTGATAGAGCTTGGTCTGGAAGTCGTATTGAAGGTCGAGCTGATTGAGTGTCAGCTCGCCGCCAGTCATCACTACCGGCCGCCGCACCCAGGTGTACCGGGCATCGTGCTCCTCCCGCGCGCCGGTCCAGAGCCCATTGTACTGGTCGGGCTCGCCGGCATCAGGCGGGACTGGCGCGTGGTGGACGGGGTCATGCAGGACCAGTATCTCGCCAGCGACTTCCACGGCGTAAGGCACCAGCTGCGAGCCTCCGAACAAGCCGGAAATCGTTTCGGCGATGGCGGTCTTACCGTTTCCGGAGTCACCATGGAGGAAGATCGAGCGCCCCGAGCTGATGGCGGGCCCGAGCAGCTCCAGCGTGCCGTGGTCGAGGACCAGCCACTCGAAACCCTCGTGAATGCTATCGGGGGTAATCCTGGCCCGGGTAATCGACTGCGCCGCAACCGCCGCCCGGTACTGGGCCAGTGGAACCGGCGCCGGCCCTACGTACTGAGTGGAGTCGAGTGCCTCGCGAGCCCGCACCCGACCGGCGGAGGTGAGATCAAAGACGTAACCGCTGCGAAAGCTGGTAGCGGCACCGCGGACCTCGATCAGGCGTCGATGCTGCAGCGACAGGAGGAGGTCGTCAATGATGGGGAAAGAGATGCGGGTGATCTCAGACAGCTCCAAGCCGCCGCGCGCCCCTTGAACGTGCAAGGTGCGGAGAAGCAGATCGTTGACGAACTCGACCGAGAGGCCCAGGTCCTCCAGCCGCTCTGGAGCGGGTGGAAGGAACGATGGCGCCTGGCGAGGCCGCTCGATACGCGACAATGGTTCAGTGGCGGTCATTGTGCCCTATGCGGCTCCAGCGAGAGCCGCGAGCCAGTACGTGTGCCGGTGCGTTCGAGGGTGCCGGGTGAGAGCTCCAGCGCGCACACGGCCCTCCGGTGCCAGTCGGTGCGTCGATTCGGAGGAAGCTGACGATAGGCCGCGACCACGATGCCGGTCTCGTCCAGAAAAATCACATCCAGCGGCTGCCGCATACCGAGCGTGTGCACTGCCCGGCACGGTTGCAGCAACAGCCCTTGATCGGCCTGTAACGGTGCTGAACCAAGGAGTCCGCGAACCCGGCTCCAGAATCCGTCGGCTACTCTGACGCGGCGGGCGAGGGTGACGTCGTCAGAATACCTGCGAACCTGTACCTCTCTCACATGAAGTTTCCCAGCGTCTCGAAGATCTGGATAACTGCCGGACCCAGGATCACGACGAAAAGCGCCGGGAAAATGAAGAGCACCAGCGGAAAGACCAGCTTGATTGCCGTCTTCGCAGCTGCCTCCTCGGTCCGTTGCCGCCGCTTGGTCCGGAGGGAGGAAGCCTGCACCCGCAGAGCATTGGCGACCGAGGTGCCGAAGCGGTCGGTCTGAATCAGCATGGATACCAGCGAGCTCACATCCGAGAGGCCGGTGCGCTCGGAGAGCCCGCGCAGCGCTTCTTCCCGAGGCGTTCCCGTCCGGATCTCCAGATTTACCAGCTTCAACTGCTCGCCCAGCAATGGACTGACGTGATGAATTTCCTCGGCCACCCGAAGCAGCGCCTGATTGAGGCCCAGCCCGGCTTCAACGCAGACGACCAGCATGTCGAGCGCATCCGGGAGGGCCCGCTGGATTTCCTTCTGCCGTTTTTTGACCCGGGACCGGACATAGAACACCGGTGCGATCCAACCACAAGCTGCGCCCCACAGCGTGCCCATCAGGACAGCCGTGAACTTCTCGGTGACCAGCGGTGCCAGGACGAAGGTGGCGGCTCCGAAAGCCAGAACCAATCCGATCCGGCAACCCCAATAAATCGGTAGCGCGGTTGAGCGGAGGAATCCGGCCTGAATCAGCCAGGCACGAACACTGGCGTCATCCTGACGGTGTCCGCTGAACCGCTCACCCAGATTCTGGAGGAGCAGTGCGACCCTCTGATCCATCTTTCGGGCTTCATCGCTCCCCAGCGCGCCGGCGGAACGGCGCAGCTCATCCAGCTGGCGCGTCAACCCAGCCGTGCGGCTCGGGACGAATTCCGCGGCGCATACCACCAGGAGGGAAACCGTGACTGCAACAAGGAGGGCAACTATGTAGAGCATACGGGCCTCAGATATCTATGTCGACGATCTTGCGGATCCAGAAAAATCCCATCAGCTGCATAATCAGGGCGATCGAGAGCAAGAGTTTACCGAGCGGGTGGTGGAAGAGGACGCCAGCGTAATCCCCGTTGATACCGAAGATCATCCCGCCCACGATGATCGGCAGCGCGGCCAGCACATAGCCGCTCAAGCGGCCCTGGGCGGTGTGGGTGCGAAGCTGCCGACGGACGATGAATCGCTGTCGGATCACATCCGACAAGTTGTCGAGAACCTCGGCCAGGTTACCGCCTACTTCCCGCTGGATGAGCACCGCCGTGACCAGCATCCGGAGATCGACCAGCGGCATTCGGCCCGCCAGGTTGAGCATCGAGTCCTCGAAGGGCAAGCCGAAGCGCTGCTCCTCGAACGTGCGCTGGAACTCACCACCAACCGGCTCCGGCGCCTCATCCGCCACCATCTTGATTCCGGACCCGATGGGATGGCCGGCACGGATGGCGCGAGCCAGGAGATCGAGAGCTTCGGGAAGCTTTTCCTCGAAGGCGTTGAACCGGCGTTTGGCGCGGAACTTCACATAGAAGCGCGGAGTGGCGCCCCCGACGACCGCGGCTATGGCCGCCAAGAGCGGAAAGTTCGTCAGCAGGAAAACGAAAAGGCCCATACCCAGGCCGAGGCCAAGCGTGAGCACCATGAAGGTGCCGACATCCCACCGCATCCCTCCCAGCTCCAGCATCCGCTCGATCGGCTCGGCCCAGCCCCAGCGACGAGCCAGAATGACGAGGGGCGCCAGCGACTCCTGCCGGCGACCACGAACCAGCCCGCCGAGAGCCATGCCCGCGGCTGTGGCATCCTGCACTCCGGCCAGTTGTCCCCGCAGCATCGTTGCGCGCTGCCGCTCCTGCACCCAATGCCAGATCAGGGCGATGCAGATCGCCGTCATCATGACACCGAAGAACGCCGCCATCGCGGCGTTGATGATCTGAGGAGTCATCACCACCTCGGTTTGGTGGGGGGAACGGTCGCGCTACCGCCAAACAGCATGGCGTTCAGATCTATGCCGTACGCCTTGAGCCGGTCGGCGCAGCGTGGGCGGATCCCCGTGGCCTTGAAGGTGCCCAGCACTTTGTCGCCTTCGCCGATTCCTTGACGCTCGTAGAGGTAGATCTCCTGCATCGTGATGATCTCGCCTTCCATACCGACGATCTCGGAGACCTGAATCACCTTTCTGGTTCCATCGGACAGACGGGCGATCTGAATGACCAGGTTGATGGCGCTAGCCACCTGCTGGCGCATCGCCTTCTCCGGCAAATCGAGACTCGCCATCGAGATCATCGTCTCGAGCCGGCTCAGCGCGTCACGGGGAGAGTTGGCGTGGAGCGTCGTGAGCGAGCCGTCATGGCCCGTGTTCATGGCCTGGAGCATGTCGACCGCTTCGGCACCGCGCACCTCGCCCATGATGATCCGGTCGGGGCGCATACGGAGCGAGTTGATCAGCAGCAGTCGCTGGGGCACTTCTCCCTGGCCCTCGATGTTGGCCGGCCGTGTTTCCAGCCGAACGACGTGCGGCTGACGCAGCTGCAACTCGGCCGAATCTTCAATGGTGACGATCCGGTCAGTCGGCGGAATGTAGGAGGAGAGGATGTTCAGCAGCGTCGTCTTGCCCGCGCCGGTGCCGCCGGAGATCAGGATATTGAGGCGGGCCCGAACGGCGGCCTTCAGGAACGTGAGCATCTGCTCGGTCAGGCTCTCGTAGCGGATCAGATCCTCGCCGCTCAGAGCATCGCGCTTGAACTTACGGATGGAGAGATGGGGACCGTCCACCGCCAGCGGCTTGATGATGGCATTGATACGTGAGCCATCCGGCAAGCGGGCATCGACCATGGGAGAGGAGTCGTCGATGCGGCGTCCGACCGCCGAGACAATGCGATCGATCACCTGCAGCAAATGCCGATCGTCCTGGAATCGCACGTCGGTCCGCTCGAGCTTGCCGTTGCGCTCGATGAAAACGTTCGAGTGGGTGTTCACCAGAATGTCCGAGATCGTCGGATCCTGGATCAGCGGCTCCAGTGGGCCCAGGCCGAAGATCTCGTCCAACACCTGTCCGATGAGGACTTCCCGCTCATCGAAGGTGAGCGGCACCATCTCCTGGCTGAGCAGATCGTGGACCACCCGGCGGATGGTCTCCACCACCTGGCTGCGATCGACCTTCTCCAGACTGGACAGGTTGAGACGGTCGAGCAGCCGGCGGTGCACCCGGCCCTTGATCTGCTGGAACTGTTCGCTGTCGATTCTGGAATCGGCCGACAGCCGGAGCGGTGGCATCGGGTTGGCCGGCGAACTGGGCGGCGCCCAGGTGGAACGGGGGCCGGCCACTGCGACGCCATCGTCTGCTCGCGGTGGAAACGGACGAATCGGCTCGCTCATCTCGCCTTCTCCTTCGCCTCTGGCCTGTTGACCTTGTGCCAGAGCCGGCGTAGTGGATTGAAGGTGTGGCCGTTGCGGCTTTGGAGACCGGCCAGATCAGAGCCGAGCGCCCGCAGGTCGCGGCAATATTTGGAGTCGCCGTTCAGCACGGCGGCCTTCCCGCTATTACACGACGTGATTACCGCATCGTAGTCGTTGCTCAAGTTCCAATACACCTGCAGCCCCAGGGTCCGCTCGATATCCTCCCGGGGGATAGCCGCCTCGGCGTCGTGTCGATTGATGACCAGGCGGAACTGTTGCCCCTTCGCCGTCAGCGCCCGCCGGATGAGCGGCAGCCCGCGCTGAATGTTGCGAAGCGACGGGAGGTCAGGATTGCTGACCAGCAACACGCTGTCCGCCTGCTCGAAGGCCGCCAGCGTGGTAGCCGAGAGCGACTTCGAGGTATCCATCAGGATGTACTCGTAGTGTTGCCGCAGGTAGGCGATGACTCGTCTGACCTGTTCGGGGCTCACCGCCTCGCCCCGCTCGGGGTGGTAGGGAGCGGAGAGCACATGCACGCCGGAGGAGTGCGCCTCGGTAAATGATGCCAGCAGGGTGGCATCCATTCGGGCAAAGTTCTGGACCAGGTCCACGAAGTTGAAGCGGGTATGGACTCCCAGCAGGAGCGCCAATTCGCCCATCTGGAGCTCGAGATCGACCAGCAGTGTCTTCTTGCCGGTAAGCTGGTGCAGAATGATGGCGAGGTTGGCCGCCAAGGTGGTCGAGCCGGCACCGCCACGGGCGCTGGCAAAGGCGTACGCCGCACCGGCTGGGCGAGGTGTTTCAGTAGAAACACGGACCAGTCGAGTGTTCATTCGCTCCATGGCGGGCTGGAGTAATTCGACTGTGACCGGCTTGACCAGGTAGTCCGCCACCCCGGCCCTCATAGAATCCAGTAGCAGCTCCGGCGAGAGCGACGGCCCCACCGCAATGAACCGGCGGCCCGGACTTTGATCGGCGAGAAACTGAGCAAAGCGTATCCCGAGCTCGGGGTCGCTCTCGAGATCGAGGACGATGAGCTCCGGGTCGGTAGACTTGAGCGCCCGCACCTCTTCGTCCCCGAACTCGGCAAACGAATTAGTCAGCTCGAGTGCGATGGTAAATCCGGCATTCGGAGCCAGGACGAGGTCCTTGACCACGGATCGAAAGGAGGAGTCCGCGGAGATCAGCGCCAGGCGGACAGAATTATCAGGCATCAGTCATTTCCCATCAGTGAAGAAGTCATTCGACGAGACGGAGCATCTTGACCAGCGTGCCCACACCCGCGTCCTCGTCAGGATTTCCGCTCCCGGTCACGAAGTAGAACATGCGTCCTGTCAGCGTATTGGTGCTGGTGTTGAAGCCCTCGACGAACATGAGTCCCATGTTGTTCAGGGTCACGGAACTCTGGGTGGGCCCAATCTGACGGGGATCGAAAAGGCCGATCCGGATCGTGCGTGGGCTGCTCCGCCAATCGCCGAAGCGGGAATCGTCGATGCTCTTGGTCTGGCTGTTCCAGTGCGCGTTCGGATCCTGGTTCACCAGCGAGTTGATCCCGTCAGCAGTCGTCTGGGCCAGCCCCGTTGGATTGTTCATCAGCTGGTACGAGTCACCCAGCACCACCTGGCTGGGGTCGCAGTCCTCGATGGCGTCCCGATAATCTCCCGGGTCGTTCCCCCCGCTGGGGAGAAACGGCTTGAACTGGTTGGGGCCCAGATACGGCGTGGGATTGGCCGGATCCGGCAGGGTCAGGGAAACCTGACGGCCGAAATCGTTGGTGTAGTCACCGTTGGAGTTGCGCAGCCCGCTGCCATAGCCGGTCTGGCCGCCGTTGGGGGCGTCGGGGTTGCCGGCCTGGTAGGAATCATCACCGGTCTGGCTCCACTTCTCGCCGTTGTCCTCGAGATTGTTGCCGTTGGCATCGTCTCCGGAATTCTCGTCCCACATATCCGGGACTGCGAACGGTTTGACGCAGTTGCCATTGCGTGCCCGCACCGCCCTGGCCGCCGCGTGGGCGCCGATGGGCACGCTATCGACTCCCAGCAATCTCGCGAACCAGGTCCCAACCGCCCGCCGCCGCACGGTCACCCGCACGAGCTGACTATCGATATTGACATCGATGGGCTGCGTGACCTCGGATGACGCTACCATCTTCGTGAGGATGGCGTTGGCCTCGGCAAAACGGAGGGCACGAGCGCTCGCAGTGTCAAATGCGATGGGATCCGCCGCGGCGTACTGAAGGAAAGCGCTGGCGCCAGCCAGGGCGCCGGCTTCCGCCGCTTTCTGCGCGTCCGCCCTCGCCTTGAACAACATGCTCAAGTCGATAACGATGGCGGCAACTCCTCCAACCGAGACCATGCTCAGCGCCGCCAAAACCAGTGTGGCGCCCCGCCTGCGATTCGAATTTCGATTCTTCTCTCTCATGTTGCCCTCCTACCAGGGCATCGTCCGTGCTGTGTCATTCGGCATCTTGAGGTTCTTGGGCATTCCCCAGGTCAGCGGCTCACCCGTCGGTACCGGCGGCATCGTATCGACGGCGCCGACGATCCTGGGCGTCACGATGACGAGCAACTCGGTACGCCGTTCCCGTACGCTTTTCGACCGAAACAGCTGGCCGAGAATTGGAAGGTCACCCAACAGCGGGATCTTGGTGACGTTTTTAACCAGCGAATTGTCCAGCAGCCCCGCGATTGCCAGGTGCTGGCCGTCCTGCAGCTCCACCTCGGTCTCGGCCCGGCGGGTGACCAGGCTGGGGATGACGAACCCCTGGAAGCTGAGCGCGTTGGCGAAATCGAGCGAAGACACCTCGGGCTCCACGTGAAGCCGGATGTTGCCGTTCCGCATGATCACCGGAGTGAACTTGAGTCGTACGCCAAACTCCTTGAACACGATGGTGACAGCGTTGCCGGCGCCCCCTCCCTGCACTGTTGGGTAGGGAAACTCGCCGCCTGCCAGGAATGACGCCTCTTTGCCGGGAAGGGTGAGCAGATTCGGCTCAGCCAGATCCTTGAAGTCGCCCCGGCCCTTGAGTGCTCGGAGCACGGCGTCAAGCGAGGCGCCCGGATTCAAGAGTGAGAACGTCACCGCCCCATCTGAGCTGGTGGAGCCCTGCCAGGTGCCGTTGTCGCTGAGGTTCTGCGGGTTCACCGTCGACAGCGCGCTGCTGTACTCCTCCAAGGCGCTCCGTGTGACCTCGGCAAAGCGCACTTTGACCAGCACCTGGATCGCGGTGGGGATCGCCAGGTTGTCCACCACCACCGCTCCAGTGCCTTTAGCAATTTCGACAGCTCGCTGGGCTGCACTCGCGTCACGCACCTGGCCCGAGAGCGTAACCGTGTTTCCAGTGGCGGTAACTGTCACGCCCTGGCCCGGCAGCACCGTCTTGAGATACCTCTCCAGTCCCGGAGCGTCGGCGGTAACCTCGACACTGTAGAGCCTGGCGGAGCCGGTCGATCCCCACACCAGCAGCGACGTGACGCCCAGCGTCTTGCCGCTGATCAGGACCTCTCGCGGCGAGAGCACCGTCGCCTCAGCCACGCTGGGCTCGCCGATCGAGAACCGCTGAATGGGAACATCGTTCTCCAGAAGGAGCGACGCACCCTTCGCGAGCGTCATGATCTGCTCGGGCTTGCTCAGGATTCGCTGGGCAAATGCCGGTGCCGCCGACGCGAGCAGAAGAACAACGATGCCGCCGAGGCTCCGACAGGAGTTCACAAGGTCCCCAGGGATGAGATGAGTGGAAGTGAGATGAGTCTTAGAACTTGAGCAGCGAGCGCGCGCCGCCCTTATAGACCTCGACCACGGTCGAGTCGTCACCCAGGCGCGGGACAGCCTTGACGACTGTCCGACGAGGAGTGATGACTGCAGCCAGCGGGCCGCCTAAAAGTCCGCCGAGCTTGGCCCCAGGAGTGGAGACCCTGAGCGTGTCCAGTGAGTTCCTGAGCGCGAGCTGAATGCGGCCCTGGTTGGCGGCCAGCGCCAACGTCTCCGCCTGCTCCGGAGTCACCAACAGCGTGATGACGGGAACTGCCTTCGGCTTCCCGTCTTTGTCCTGTTGAACTTGTTGTCCCGCGGCCAGCGTGCGGATGTTTTGCAGCAGGACTTCGGTGGTCGGCTCGTTGATGCGCGAGGTCTTGTCGAGCGTCAGCATGACATCGACCCGGCTTTCGGGAAGCACGAATCCCGCGACTCCCACCACCTCGTCGACTTTGACGCTGACGGCCCGCATCCCCTCTTCCACCATCAACGACAGCCCGGCACCGGCGCCTCTGGGCGCCAGCTTGGACTCCAGGAACGGCTCGTTCTTCCCCATCGGGCGGGTGATGCCACGGCCTACTGCCGCCTCGACCGACGCGAGATAGCCCGCCGGTAAAGCGGCACCGGGCCATTCCATCACTCTGATATCGTTCGCGCCCAGAACGGTGCCGACCTGAAGGTCGTTGCTGGCCACGGCCACCCTGCCCTTCGGTGTCTCTGCCATCAGACTGCCGGTCTGATTTCGGAGATACTGGATCGCCATCGCTGCGGCAACTGCACCGCAGACCACGGCGAACACCAATATCATCCAGGGCCGCATTCGTCGACTTGCCATAGAGACCTACTCGTTTCGCATGACTGCGACAGACCGCAGCGGTATTTGGTTGTTGGGAAAGGTCTGACCAGCGAGAGCCATGACCGGTCCGAGGAGAGTGAATTGATGGTGGACGATTACTTCAACGCTCACGGCGGTGTTGGGTCCGTCCATGATGCCCGAGATCGGCTGCGTCACGCAGGTAGTACAGGCGAGCCTGGTACCATCCAGCAGTGCCCGGGCAACCACGCTGTTCACGGAGTCGGTGGCTTGCTGCTTGGTGATCTCGGGACCGCGGCTGTCGAGGACCGCGGCAATCCGAGCTCCCTGGCGGGCGGCCTCGGTCACCACCTGGCTGACATTCCACGCCCGGCCGAACTCCATCAGGCCGACGACAAGCAACAGCAGCAGTGGTGTCACCACCGCGAATTCGACGAGAGACTGACCCCGCCTGTTCCGCAGTCGATCGAGAGCTGTGATCATCCGAGATTCCCTCCCCAGTACCACCACGCCAGCGCGCCGACAGCAATCGGCACGCCGTATGGGATGCTCATCCTCGTCGGAGCGCTGAGAGTAGGCGCCAACCTCTCCCGATCCGGCAAGGCCCATCGAATGACGATGTAAGCGACGTTCACTAGAAGAGTGCGTACGGCACCACGACGAGCCGCCTCGACGAGCGCGAGGACCCCACCCAGAATTCCGATCAAGAGCGCTGCGCCCAGAAGATCCCTCGGGCCCAGGAAAGCACCCACGGCCGCGACCAGCTTGACGTCACCTCCACCGAGTGCCCCCAGGAAGAAAAAGGGCACCGTCAGCAGCAATCCCAATCCCACTCCCTCGCACCCCGAGATCACGGCGGAACCACCGCCGAATGCCCGAAGCGCCAATCCAGCAACCACGCCGGCGACCGTAAGGACATTGGGAATGCGTCTTGACTTCAGATCCAGTGCAGCAGCTATAAACATCAGCAGCGTAAACAAAGCCGTCGTAACAACTGGAGCGTCCGTCGCCGGAGCGTATGCGATGAGACTCTCCTGAATCACCCGACGCGGGGCCCTGAAGCGGTGGCCCCCGTCGGTTTGCTAGAAGATTATGAAGGTGCCGAAAATGAAGGGGCCACCGTTGTTGCCAAGGAAGCCGTTGTTGTTGCCATTGCCGTTGTTGCCATTGCCGTTGTTGTTGTTGCCGTTGGTGTTGTTGCCGTTAGTCCCACCAGTCCCACCAGTCCCGCCCGTCCCACCGTTGGCACAGGGAGCGGCACCTCCACCGCCACCGGCAACCGGCTCCTGGACGACCGGCACCGTCGCGTTCATGCATGTGGCCGAGTTCTTCAGCGAATTTCCGATCGAGTTCCGATACCTGCCGAGCAGCAGAATCAGGCCAAGGGACACGAGCGCGATCAGAAGAGCGTACTCGGTCAGTCCCTGACCAAGCCTGTTACGCCATGACCGCTTCTTCAACATGACTCCTCCAAGTTGCGACACCCAATGGGAGACGGCCCGAGTACGACCCGGGCCGATCGTCTGATCAGCTCGCCTGCCGAATGGTGGCGTTATTATTCAACACGGTGGCTGAATTCCGGAACACATTTCCGATAGCCGTCCTGTAGTTCCCCAGCAACAAAATCAGTCCGAGCGAGACCAGGGCGATCAGCAAGGCGTACTCTGTCAGCCCTTGTCCGGATTCGTCTTTCCAAAGATTGCGCGACACAGCTCCTCCAAGCGACGCCAGGTGATTACTCACCCCAGCTCGTCCGCGAAAGGTGAGGTTGCGAAGGGTTCAGGACGCCTGGACCGGGGTGCCGTTGCCGTTCAGCACGGTGGTGGCGTTCTTGAAGACGTTGCCGATCGCGTTCCGGTAGTTGCCCAAGAGCACGATCAAACCAAGCGACACCAGCGCGATCAACAACGCGTACTCAGTGAGTCCCTGTCCCGACTCATCCGACCACAGTGCCTTCAACATGGACTTCATCACAGCCTCCTTAGGGGGAACCCCGGTGGTTTGAACAACACTAGACGCTTCGTAATAGCGCACGGAAAACTCAGTTGGTGGAGGTACAGAGGCTGATATACAGCGCAAACCGGAGTCCCGCTAGACCCCCCATGCCGCCAACGCTGCCGCGGGGAAAACCTTAATTGGCAAGTGGTTTACTGCGAAGTGCCGGGGGAGGCAACTTGCATGCCCGAGTTCCGAAAAAAAATCTCGGCGCAGAATAACGAGATAGCGACACTTTCATCTCAGTACTGGCACTCGCGCCGCAGCAGTTGTGTGGCGTGGTCACCTGCACGCCGGCTCCCCGACTGGAGGTAGAACCGCGATGCGGCTCAAGCTCCCACCACCGTCGCTGCCCGATCTGACCTACGTCGGTCTCGCACTCCTCCTGCCGCTGGCGCTCTCCTACCAGCTCATCAACAGCGACGGCGATCTGGCGCGGCACGTTCGAGTGGGCGACTACATCCTGAGTCACGGACTCCTGCATCAGGATCTGTTTTCCTACACCAAGCTGGGCCAGCCGTTCATCGGCTACGAATGGTTGAGCGAGGTGGCGTTCGCGGCAGTGTATCGGATGGGCGGCTTGCCGGCCGTGACTGTGGCCTGTGGCCTGGTGGTCGCGCTGACCTATGGCTTCCTGACGTCCTGGCTGCTCCGGCGCGGTATCGATCCGCTGCTGGCGTACCTCACCGGAATTCTGGCTGCGGTGCTGGGCTCGGTGCACTGGCTGGCACGGCCACACCTCTTCACCCTGCTCGGTGTGTCCGTCCTTATGAGCCGCTTAGAGCGGAGCGAAAAGGGGGCGCCCGCGTGGCACTATATCCCGCTCTTCGCGCTCTGGGCCAATCTGCACGGTGGCTTTCTCTTTGGCTTTGTGGTCATCGGCATCTACATCGCAGGTGACCTGGCGGAAGCTGTGTCTTCCAATGAACGGCAGCGATGGCTCGGCCGAGGTCGGAGGGATGCGGCGGCGCTGGGGATGTCGATACTGGGGACACTGCTGACTCCGTACGGACCCAAACTGCTCTACCACGTGCTCACCTGGTTCAAGATGACCTACGTCATCAACAACACCAATGAGTACTTCAGCCCCGACTTTCACACGCTCACCGGCAAAGTCGTCCTCGTTCTCATGCTCCTGGTGGTGGCCGCCCTCGGCCTGAGTCGGCGCCGACCCAGCTTCCCACGGCTATTTCTAATCCTGGCCGGGATAGGGTTCGCTCTGATCTACCAGCGGAACATTCCACTCTTTGGACTCACGGCCCTTCCGGTATTGGCGCTCCACCTGGATCCCGAGTGGCGGGGCCTGCGCGACATCGGGGGCGTGCGCGCGACCTTTGCCCGGGAAAGCCCAGGGCGCCGGAGCGGGCCTTGGGCCATGGCAGTGACGGTTGTTCTGCTGCTGCTGGTCGTTTCCGCCAGCCCGCTGGCGCGATACCGCTTGATCCGTGCGACCTTCGACCCGAAAGTTTTTCCGGTGGTCGCCATCGAGAAGGCCAGGGCGGCCGGACTCAAGGGAAGGATTTTCAACGACTTCATCTGGGGCGGGTATCTGCTGCTCCAATGGCCGGAGCAGAAGGTCTTCATCGATGGGCAAACCGACTTTTATGGCGAGGATCTAACCCGCACCCACATCCGGATCGCGACAGTGTATCCCGGCTGGCGGGACCTCCTCCGGAAATGGGACGTTTCCCTGGTCATGGTGCCGGGCAAGTACAGCTTGGCCCACGAGCTGGTCCGGGACCCCCGCTGGCGGATCTGGTTCTGCGATTCCACCGCGGTAGTGCTCCAGCGTTCCGATGACGCGCTCGGCCCTGCATTCGACGCGGATTCCGCCGAGCGAAAGCTTTCGGAATGTTCACCGCTGGAAAGGAAGTGACTACCAGTCGGCCGGCTTCTCGAAACAGTAGTGCCGCCAGACCAGGTCTTTCACCGCGGGAGTCTGTTTCTGTCCCGGCGGGACCGTCTTCTCGAGCATGAAATAGATGTAGACCAGGTTGACCCGCTCGTCTCCAGCATGCCGCCGATTCCAGGTCCGGCAGAGATAGCCGCCGAAGTATCCTCTGTACGGGTAAAAGCGCGAGGCATACAGCCGAAGCAGGTAGGCCCGCCACTGAGGGCTTCGGTAGGTTCCTGGAACATCCGCCGGTTTGGCGGTGGTAGGTTCAGCACCCCCTCTCCAAACATCGGCGTGGCGCCCGTTCAGCAGAACCCCATCGATGACGTACCAACCGTCCTCTACAAACGGGGGTCCGGCGTACATAGCCCACATCTGGTTGAGCTGGGAGAATGAGGCGAGCCCTACCCAGAACGGTGGAAGCCGCACCCCCGCCGCCGGTACGTTGGATACGCTGGTCCCGAATACCATGAGCAAGCCCAACAGCACGACGACCCGGGATATAAGTCCCAGATGGGCACTGGGAGCTGCGGGGCTGAACGCCCACCGAAGACCTGGGTGGCGAAGCCGCCGCACGGTAACCCAGTTCCGGAGCTCGGAGCCCCATCGCGTCACGCGGCGTCTTAGCGCTTCCCCGTAGCGCTCCAGCTTGTCCCACACGAAACCGGGAAGGAGCGCCAGCCATCCCGTCATAGAGATCATCGCGAACCCAGCCAAGTCCATCGTGAGACCGAGCCCGGCATGGAATCCGAGAAACAGAATCACGGCCACAAGCCGGAGCTGGGCGGTCCAGACGGGGGACAGCACCAGGAACGGAGCAAGAAATTCGAAAGCAATGGTGGCGCGACTGAGAACCCGCAGCAGTGAAGGAAAATTGAGCAGGTAGTGGCCCAGCGGGCGGACACTGAAATCCAGACTCAGCGCGTAATACACTGCCGATCCATCCGTGACCCAGGATGGGCCCCACTTCAACGTCGCGGTAAACCAGTAGATGAAGCAGGTTTGGAGGATGTACGCCTGAGTCGCCCAGGAGAATTGAGCCTGGGCCAGCTCGGGGCTTTGTGGGTTCAGCAGGCGATCGAGCGACCACCGGCCGTTGAGCGGCAGGAACATCGCCCAGAAGAGGAATGCCTGGAGTACCAGATCCGCGAAGTATTGAACGAACGGATCACGCAGGTGCATCGAGGAGAAGAGCAGCCACGAGCACACCGTGCACAGCCTCGTTCGATATCCTACCATCATCCCAGCGGCGAACGCGATGGCGATCGCAAAAAGTCCCAGCTGGACCCACCACTCACCGCTCATCAGATGGATACTGATAAACCAGGTGCCCTGCATCTTCCTGAACGCTTCAGCTCTGGGCAGCAGCCCTTCATCGGTATAGAAGGCTTCTATCAGTGGAAGCCGCCGGATAAGGTCTGCTAGTAAGCAGAGCCCAAGCGAGATGCGGAAAAGCGCCAGCGACCGGATGTCGAGGCTGAACACCTCCCGGTAGCGAGATTCACTCTCGATCTGTTCGGGCAGAGACTCCCGGTTGGGGGTCAGTTCGGTGGCGGATCCGTGCATTTCTGTCGCCAGATCTCAACCTTCTGGGGTGTAGGGACAGGCTGACCGGGAGGCGTAGTGGTCTCGAGCATGTAGTTGATGATTAGCGAGTCGAGCTGTTCTTTCGACGAATGGCGAACATTCCAGGTGCGGCAGAGATACCTCGCGAAGTACGGCCGGTGGCCTCGATTCGACACCAGCCAGATATTCGTCAGGTACTTCCGCCATTGAGAGTTCCGGAAAGTCGGAGCCATATCGGCGGGCCTGGCCCAGCTCGGTGTCCCCCCATTCCAGGGGTCGACGACGGCCTTGTTGGTGGTATACCCCTGGACCACGTACCAGCCATCGTCCCTCCAGGGCGAAGGAGCGAACATCGTCCATCGCTGGCCCAGGCGCAGGGTAGAGGCGAACCGAAGCAGCGGCGGAGAGAGCTGTTGGCCGCCCATGTGGGGATAGGCTGACACACTGCCAGCAAAGACGAGGAGTATGCTGGCGAGGACCAGCGCGTTCGAGAACAGACTCGGACGGGATCTTGGCGGCGGAGGTGTCACTGCGTCCAGCCGCTTTGCTGCCCGATTCCGATCGGTGGAGACGGAACGGTAGACTCGCTCACCAACTGCTCGAGCCGGGGCCGAGCCCAGCACCGGAACGAACCAGCGTCCGATGATGGAGTGACGACATAGAACCACGAAGGCGTCGTAGCCGAAGTGAAGCCCGCCATTGGCATCACGGATGATCCAGGAGTTCCGGGCTCGCATTTCGGCATGGATCAACTCGTCACTTTGCGCCGTACGAATTTCGGCCCCTCTCAGCACCAGGAGCTCCCGAAACGCCAGCACACCTCGACGGCAGAACCCACAGCTGCCGTCGTAGAAAATCGTCAGTCCTCGCGAGTACTTCTCCGCCCGTTTGCCCAGAGCCTCCCATACAAACGTCGGCACAAACATGAGCAGCGCCGCCGAACAAACCCACGGGAAAGAACCCAGCACCAGTGTGAGCCCCGTCCCGATGTGAAAGCCGATGAGCAGGAGGACTGCAAAGAGACGGACTCGACCGTTCCAGGCCGGGGTCAGCAGAAGGAAGCCGCCCGAAAGCTCTAGGCCCACAGTCAGCCGGCTCATCAGTTTCAGGAACCCGGGATAGTGCGAAAGCCATTTCCCGAGCGGATAGGTGAATTGATCGAGGCTCAGGGCGTAGTAGATGGCCGAACCCTGACTGGTCCAGCTCGCATCCCATTTCCAGAGCCCATTGAACAAATAGAGAAAACAGACCTGAAGCATCAGCGCCTGGGTACCCCACCATGAGTTCTGGTTCGGGAGTGATGGGGACTCGGGATTCAGCGCGCGGTCAAGCGACCAACGAGCATTCAGCGGCGCAAACATGCTCCAGAACAGAATCACCCGGATTAAATCATCGCCCCCGTGGAGGATCATCTCATTGCGGGCATGCATCGATGCCACGAGCAACCAGGTCAGGAACACGCACAGCCTGGTCCGGTACCCCGCGATCATCCCGCAAACAGCCGCGATCGTGATGAGGAAAAGAAGGAACTGCCCGATCCATGCCCCACTCATCAGATGGAGGCTGACCGTCCAGGGAATGCTGAACTTGGAGACGAGGGCATCCCGCGGAAGAATCCCCTGGTCGCTATAGAAGGCATCGATTTCGTGGATACGCCAGACAAGATCGAATAAAACGCAGGCTCCGAACGCGACTCGAAAGAGGGCCAGCGAGCGGAGGTCAGCACTGAAGAACTTGAGGCGCTCCGGACCGCCCTCAGCGGTCTCAGAGTTCTCCGGCCTGATTTCGCTCTCCGGCGTTGGATGGGTAATCGTCATGAGGCCAGTCGCTCGATTCGTCCGGTCGCCTCATCGTACAGGAAGGCGGCTCTTTCCGGAAACCGGCGCATGAGCTTGGAGTTTTCTGCGCCGCGATCGTAGACAGTCCAGATTCTCACGTGATCGAGATAGGGACCATTGTCGATCAGGCTGAGATGCGGGCTGTGGTCCGGAGCGTAGCGGATGAACACCACCGAGGACTCCTCCGGCAGGGCCGCCAATGCAGCCTCAAACGCGTGCTGCGGCCGCCGAAGCCAGTTGTGCTTCGCTCGGGCCAGTCCGCCTTCGCTGGCAACGTGCAACAGCGCTCCAATCGCATACACCGTCCCCAGAGTCGCCAACCCGATTCGTTTGGTGGACTCTGCCATGCTGGATGCCTCAATTCGCCGTACCAACCACCTGATGGCTACCGCCAGGCCGAGGCCGGTCATGAAGGCGAGGACCGGCAGCAACTCGAAGTAGTAGATCGTCCAGCCGATATCGTAGGCGTACAGCAGGTGAATCAGAAGCAGCAGAGCGGCGGTAGCTACCCCAATCGTTGCCTCGGCGGGCAATGCCAGCAGGGAGAGCGCGGCGAACGGAAGCAGCGCCACACGCTTGCCACCCCAGATCCCCTCCCCGATCCAGATCGACCGTTGCGCCAGGATGAGAGGCAGCCGGCCTACTGTGTGTTCGCGATGGACTTTGAGGAGGTCTCGGCTGACGCCTTCCAGGTCCCAGGGACGAGCCCGTTCCGGGACGGTCGTGTCTATAGCCAGTCCGAGCCGATCTATCGGCAGATAGAGCTGCGCGTACAATGTGTACGGTGTGGTGCGCCAATCTCCCGTCGTTCTGGCGCTCCAGAGTGGTACGATTGCAAGGCAGCACAACGTCAGCACAGCCGGCGCAATCAGAAGACGGGGCTGCCGCCGAATGAGCACGTCACGTATCAGCACAACAGCTATCGGAATACCATAGGCGATCATGGTGAGCGGCCGAGTGATGGCGCCCCAGCCGAGGCACAGGGCGAGCACCAGCAGCCACTGTTGCCTGCGAGTGCGGCGCCACTCGAGCACCGCCCACCAGCCCAGCAGCCAGAGGGCGCCGGTCGTGAGCTCAGAGAAGTAGCTAGCCCCGAAAAACAGGGTATCCGAGCCGGACACCCAGACAACCCAGGTCAGGACTGCCGCCAGGGGACCGGCCAAACGGCGTGCCAGCGCGAACAGGAGACCGCCCATCGTGGCAGCGAGCAGCACCGGCATCAGCGCGGGGGCACCGAGCCAGATGCCCGGTACCAGAAACAGCGAGTGCCCCGGCCAGTATTTTGCCGCCACCACCGGCGTGGCGAATGTGTGAATCTCGTCGAAGAACTCGGGCAGCGGACGGGCCTCGGCGGTCCACCGCCCGGAAGCGAAAATGCGGGCCTGGAGCAGATACGCGGTCTCATCGTGATAGACTGGGGTTCTACGGAACGAGCCGAAAACCGCACCCATGATCACAGCCGTAGCAACGGCCACCAGGATCGGCGCCAGGGGTCCGCGACCGAACCGGGCTGACCGCGGAAAGCGACCACGCTGAGGCTCCTCACCTGAATTCTCGGTGAGACGCACCTCTGATTGATGCAAGGCTGGAGGACGCAATGACGTTCGGGATCAGGTGCGGGTGAATGCCTGCAGGTCTCGCTCTTCAGTTGCTGGCTTGGCGGGCTGGGACACGGGACGTGAGAGGTTGAATCGCACGATGTGCCCGATCGCCGCGAGTCCGTCTCTCCAGCCGATCTTCTTGCCCTCGAGATAGGTGCGTCCGGAATAGGAGATCGCCACTTCCCATATGCGCGCATTGGCCTGCGCAAGCCGGGCCGTCAGCTCCGGCTCGAAACCGAAGCGGTTACTGCTCAGAACGAGCGACTTCATGAGGGGCGCCTTCACCATCTTATAGCAGGTCTCCATGTCGGTGAGGTTTAGATCCGTCAGCATATTGGAGAGGAGGGTGAGAAACCGGTTCCCGACCGAATGCCAGAAGTAGAGCACCCGGCGGTCTCCGCCCAGGAACCGTGAACCGAATACGGCATCGGCCTTGCCCTGCTGAATAGGATCGAGCAATCTCGGCAGCTCGGAGGGGTCATACTCCAGATCGGCATC
This sequence comes from uncultured Gemmatimonadales bacterium, assembly GCA_963751925.1. Lineage (GTDB taxonomy): Bacteria > Gemmatimonadota > Gemmatimonadetes > Gemmatimonadales > GWC2-71-9 > CAVVWJ01. The sequence goes on from CAVVWJ010000001.1 coordinate 593,025, forward strand.
CTGGACTACAATGACGTCGCCACTGGCGTAGCCGATCCCGGTCCGGATCGCTGCACCCTTTCCGCGATTGCGCTCATGATGGACCGCGATGTCCACCTTTCCCTCGGCTGCGAGTTGGTCGAGGACCGCGCTGGTCCGGTCTGCCGAGCCGTCGTTGACGACGACGATCTGAATGTCGAGCGGCACGGCACGAACCCGGTCGACAATCGACGCGAGGGTCCGCTCCTCGTTGAAGGCGGCAATGACTACCGATAGCCGCATAGTCATCAGGCGTCGGGCATCGAGGGAGGTCGCTTCAGTTGACGGGGGATGGGAAGAATGTACATCCTGGCCCGGCATTACGTAACTGGGTTGACAGTTTGGTCCGGCTCAAAACTGTGTTGGCAATTCAACGGGTCCCAATAGTGGAGATGCGGTGCCGGCGACTCAACTCCGCGGGCGCATAACGCAGGTCTGGGCGGGCCTCGAGACTCGCCGCGTCCCGCTCCTCTATGGCATCGTGGGCGCGATGTTCGCCCTGGTTTGTGCGTCCACAGCACGACTTACCGACGTGCCGGCCACATCGGATATGGATCAACTCTGGCTCGCCGCCAGAGCACTGCTCGCCGGGCAGGACCCATACCAGGTAATCGGACCAGGGAAGCCCTACTTCTATGGGTGGCCCCTGTACTATCCCCTCACAGCCGCGGTGCTCTGGCTACCTCTGGGCCTGATGTCGATCAGTGCCGCCCGCGTAATTTTCGTTGGGCTCGGCGGAGGACTCCTGGGATACCTTATCGGGAGCCAGCGACCTTCGATCTGGCCAATTTTCCTGTCCCAGCCCTTCCGCCACGCCGCATTGGCCACTCAGTGGTCACCCTACCTCGCTGCCACGTTGCTGCTCCCATCGCTTTCATGGATCGCCGCAGCGAAACCGAATGTGGCGTTGGCCTTGCTCGCCGGCACCCGATCCCGCAAGCAGGCTCTCTGGCTGGTACTCGGCGGGGCCTTGCTTCTGGCCGTCTCTTTGCTGGTGCGACCTCACTGGTTCTGGAGCTGGCTCGAGACGCTGCGCGGCACTCAGCACTTCCGGCCGATTCTCCTCCGCCCAGGAGGGTTCCTGATGCTCTTCGGGCTGCTGCGTTGGCGCGATCCCGATTCTCGGCTCCTCGTGGGGCTCACTCTGATACCCCAGACGGGAATGTGGTACGAAGCACTTCCGGCAATGATGATCGCCCGGAACAAGCGCGAAGCCTGGCTCCTGACGCTCACCTCTGTGTTGGCTTACATCGTTCGTAGGATCATGAGTCAGCGACACACCTTCGTGGAAGAGAGCTGGCTCGTCGGAACGCTCACCTTATGGGGCGTACTGGTCCCGGCTTTGGTAATCGTTCTCAGACGTGCGGCACATCCCACGCAACGCCTCGAAACCCACCCATAGTTGCGCAAGCGGCTGCAGCCTCGCTGACGTTGACAGTACCGAGCCTACACTCCGCAACTCTGGACGCGGAATGCTAATTGCGGAGTTGGGTATTTAGGGTACATTCTCTCGGTCATCTCCCCTTACTCCCACATCGATACATCCCACAAAGGTGGGAAGGTCACCTTCATGAAGCGCGCGCTTCTCTGGCTAGGAGTCGTTCTGCTGGCTGGGTGTAGTGGTAAGACTCTCCACGTTGAATCCAACACGACTTGGGCCGGCAATATCGACAAGTACGGTGCCGTCGCGGGCCAGGGAAATGCTGCCTTTGATCTGGGCAGCATTTACGGAGAAGTCTGCTGGAAGATAGGTAAGACAACCCCCATCGGAGTCCTCCGCGCCTACAGCGATGATGATACCTGGTTTGGTCTCGGTTCCGAGGTCGATGGCGACCAAACTACGACGCTGGCCAACGGTGAAGTAACGGGGTGCAGCCAATGAACCGCCGCCTCGCACTCGTGATAATTTTGGCGACCGCTGCCTGCAGCGACCACGCCACGCCGCTGGATCTTTCCAACAATCCGGGCACCGTCGTCTTCCGCTACATCGACGCGGGCAGCTATCACACCTGCGGCATCACCACAGCGGAGACACTGCTCTGCTGGGGGTACGGTGGCGATGGGCAGCTCGGACTCTCGAGCACTACCCCGCAGGCCTTGCCGACGCCAGTTCCCGGCGATTTTCGCTTCCGCACCGTGAGTGGCGGACGATACCATACCTGCGGTCTTACGCTGGCCGGGACCGGCTATTGTTGGGGCAACAATGGAGACGGAAGACTTGGCAACGGGGGGACAATGGTGGTATCCCCCACTCCCACCCCTGTCCTGGTAGACAGTTTGCCCCTCAGCATCGCCTTCCAAGCCATTCAGGCCGGGCGGCAGCACAGCTGCGCCATCGATCTCGGCCAAACTGCCTGGTGCTGGGGCTACAACGGTGAGGGTGAGCTTGGCGTTGGTGGGTTCGCTCCGGCCTCTTTCTCAAAGTTCGCGGTAGTGGCTCAAACGGGGGCACCGATCAAAGCGATCAGCGTCGGCGGCCTGCATACCTGCGCAATCAGTGTGGGCGGTGCTGGAATTTGCTGGGGCTATGACGCCTCTGGGCAGCTTGGAGATGGGACGAACACCACCACCGGGACGCCTCAGCTCATCGCCGGCGGACTCACCTTCGTCACCGCACCGCTGGTCATCTTCCCCTCGCCCGATCCCGACTTCCCCCTGCCACCGGGTGCGTTTCTGGCCGCGGGATACCAGCACACCTGTGCTATCGCGACGGACGGCAATACCTACTGTTGGGGACTCAACCAGGATGGCCAACTTGGTGACGGTACCAGAAGCACTCGTAACATCCCCGGCGCGGTGAGTGGCCCGCCGTTCGTGAGCATCACAGCCGGTCAGCGGCACACCTGTGGGTTAACCGCGGCCGGCGTGGCATACTGTTGGGGAGACAACAGCCTGGGGCAAATCGGCGATGGCACCGCCACTTCACAAGCCATCCCTACTCAAGTTGCGGGCGGGCTCAGCTTTGCCTATCTGAACGCGGGCGATCTCTCCACCTGTGGTGTAACCACCGCCGGCGTCGCCTACTGCTGGGGTGACAATGAGTTCAATCAGTTAGGAGACGGTTCATCGCGGGGATCCGCCTCACCGGTGAAGGTGGCATTCCAACCGTGACGGCCGGTCTACACGACTTCGAGTAACGCGCGGTGAACAAAGAATGCGCCCGGGGATTACCCGGGCGCAATCTTTTTCTTACCGGTTGAACCAAAGAGGCGATACAGCTCGTCTGTTTGGCTGCGTCAGGAGCGGTTGAAAGTCACGGCATCCTCATGCCTGAGCCTGGATACCCCATAAACCGCCCCGCGACCATCCCAATCACCACGAAGAGGACGATCGCCGCCAGGACCACCACGGCGGTGTAGGCCAGCGCCTTCTCTCGGGGCGACTTCATGACCACCGGCAGCCCCAGGTAGAGCAGGTACAAGCTGTAGACACCAAGAATCGCCAGGAAACGAAGGCCGGGTATCAGCGCAAAGATTCCAGCGACCCAACTGGCAGTGCTCGAGTACGCGGCGACTTTGAGCCCCTGGATCTGGCTGCGTTGGCCGTTGAACGTTGGGGCCAGAGCATCGATGATGAGCGCGAGGACGTAGGTCGCAACCAGTGTGAGAATGTAGGTGACGATGGCACTGGTGATCGCGGAGCCGATCGGAACCCGGTACGTCCCCATGAACGGGATGGTTATCCCGAAGACCGAATAGCCGATGACCTGGGCAATGGGACCGATCGCCGCCAGCGGCATGATGTAGCCGGTATAGAGGGCGGCCGGCGTGGTGGGTTCGGCATCGATCACTTCCCACTCGGTCCGGGGGGATAGCAGAATGCGCTTGACGCGGTCAACGAGATTCATCGCGATCTCCTGATGCACTTGGGAGGGAGTGAGGCGGACAACGGCACTATAGTGGCGCTGGAAAGCCCATCCGTAAAGAGGCGAGCTGGAAGATCGTGATGAACGTCACCCATCTCGGGAGATGCAGACGTTCGCGGTCCGGCGCAGAGGGCGGTACTTTGGCAGACAACGTGAAAACCCACCCGCATGACCCCCACGGAGTGCCTATGATCCCCCGAGGATTCTTGCTGCTCGCCCCTCTCGCAGTGCTCTGCGCGTGCGGCAGCGGCAGCACGATGAGCGTCGCGAAGGGCGACGGGAATACAGGAGAGCCGGCAGTATCGATTGCCCCGGCACCGGAATCTGCTCCAGCCGTCACCAGCCAACCGAGGCCATCGACCGAGCCAACTGAGGCGACCCAGTCGCCCCAGGCTACTCAGCCGCGGGATACAACGGCCACCCCGAACCTGGCCGAGGCACCCCGTCCTGACGCCCAGGGCTATGCGCCCTACGGCGCCAGCGGCGATCTCGAGATCCGTCGCATCGGCCAATGGACCCGAACCGGCATCAACGAAGCGCGGCGACTGGTCATTCGAGATGCGAATACCTGGGCCTCCTTCTGGTCGGAGCTGGGTGTTGGCGAGCGCCCGGCCGTTGATTTCACCCGTGACATCGCCATCGCGGTGGCGGCCGGGCAGCGTCCCTCGGGTGGTCACGAGATAGCCGTCAGCCGGATCAGCCAGGCAGCCGGGGCCTTGACGATCGAAGTTACCGAGACCTCCCCGGGGCCTAACTGCATGACTGCGGGGAGTTTAACTCAGCCCGTAGACGTTGTCGTCATCCCAGCAGCGAACGTTCGGAACTGGAATTTCGCCGAACGGAAGGAGGTTCGCGGCTGCCGCTGAGTGGATGAATTCTGTATCTCAAGGCGGGGGCTCTACATGGCCCGCCCCCGCCGGCTCCAGCATAACATCGTACTTCTCCTGCCAGTGGCTAACTCCCTGCCAACGTTACACTTAGACAACACTTGACTTGCCATCAGGACCGGTCGTAATTCTCCGAAGGACCGACCGAGAGGTCCACATTTCACCCGCCCGGTGGACCAGGATTCGCCGGAGATCGTAGAACGGCAGCGATGTCTTCCAACCCGAGTCGTACCCTGCCGCTCCTCGCGCCTGCCGGTACGCCGCTCGACCATCACCAGCGCGAATCGTTCTCCGATCTTGCGAAAGAACCGGAGCCACCCCGTGCTGCGATTCGGCCACGGGTTGAACTGGTTCATGGGGAGCTGCGGGTCGACGATTACTACTGGTTGCGTGACCGTAACGATCCCGAGGTGTTGGCCTACCTGGAAGCAGAGAATCGCTACACTGCCGAGGTGATGGACGGGACCGAGCTCCTGCAAGAGCGGCTCTACCAGGAGATGCGCGGCCGCATCAAGGAGACCGACCTCTCGGTTCCGGAGCGCAGGGATGGATTCTTCTACTACACGCGCACTCAGGCCGGCAGACAGTACCCCATCTACTGTCGAACTCGAGGCGAACAGGGCCCCGAGGAAATCCTGCTGGACCAGAACCCGCTCGCCGCCGGTCACCCGTATTTCCGCATCGGGGCGAGCGAGGTCAGCCCCGACCACAAATACCTGGCGTACTCGGTGGATACTTCCGGAGCGGAAGAGTTCACCCTGATGATCAAGGATCTCACCACGGGAGAGCTGCTGCCCGAGGTGATCCCTCGAACCGCCGCGGGTGTGGCGTGGGCCAATGACAACCGCACGCTCTTCTATACCGTTCTGGATCGGGCGCGACGCCCCTGCCGTTTATTCCGCCATGAAATCGGCACCCAACCCGCCTCAGACACCCTGGTGTACTTCGAAGAGGATGATGCCTTCTTCATGGACATCAGTCGGAGCCGGAGCCGGGCCTACCTTATCCTCGACCTGTCGAGCCATTCGACGAGTGAGGTCCGGTTCGTCAGCGCCGATCGGCCGCAGGACCCGTTCCGCCTGGTTCAGCCCCGTGTGGCAGGAGTCGAGTACAGCGTCAGCCATCGCGGCGATCGCTTCTACATCACCACAAACGATGGGGCACCCAACTTTCGCCTGGTGGCGGCACCGGTCGAGGCTCCGTCCAAGGCCAACTGGTCTCCGGTACTTCCCTACAACGCCGACGTCAAAGTGGATGGGACCGAAGCATTTCGGGACCACCTGGTGGTGTACGAACGCGCCGCCGGGCTTCGCCAGATCCGGGTGCTCGATCTCAACTCCAATCGCGATCACGTGATCGCCTTTCCCGAGCCGGTATACACGGTTCGCCCTCACCCGAATCCGGAATTCGATACCACGGTTCTGCGCTTCACCTATACCTCTCTGGTCACTCCCAGCTCGGTCATCGAATACGATCTGGCCGCGCGCACGTGGACTGTCAGAAAAGAGACCGAGGTATGCGGCTATGACCGCACGCTCTATCGCAGTGAACGGCTGTACCTCGCGGCGGCGGACGGAGCCCGAGTCCCCGTCTCACTGGTGTATCGACTCCCCTTGGAGCTCACCCGGGAACGGCCGCTGCTGCTGAACGGCTACGGTGCCTATGGTCTGAGTTACGACCCGGCGTTCTCGTCGAGCATGTTGAGTCTGCTCGATCGTGGGTTCATCATTGCGATTGCCCACGTACGCGGCGGAGAGGAGATGGGTCGGAGCTGGTACGAGAACGGGAGGTTGCTGAACAAGAAGAACAGCTTCAATGACTTCATTACCGCCGCCGAGCAGTTGATCGCACTCGGCTATACCAACCCGAACCAGCTGGTCATCAGCGGCGGCAGCGCGGGCGGACTGCTGATGGGATCCGTCACGAACATGAGGCCTGACCTGTTCCGGGTTGTGGTCGCCGAAGTGCCCTTTGTCGATGTCGTCAGTACCATGCTCGACGCCTCGCTGCCTCTCACCGTCATTGAATACGACGAGTGGGGAAACCCCAACGATCCTGAGGCATACGCCTACATTCGGTCGTACTCGCCCTATGACAACGTAGAGGCCAAGGACTACCCTCACCTCCTGGTGACGGCAGGACTCAACGATCCACGGGTTGCCTACTGGGAGCCGGCCAAGTGGACGGCAAGGCTGCGGGCCAGGAAAACCGATCAGAACCGACTAGTGCTCCGCACCAACATGGGAGCGGGACACGGCGGGGCCTCGGGCAGATACGATTCTCTCAGGGAGGTGGCCTTCAAGTACGCCTTCGTGCTGGACGTGCTCGGGCTGAGCTAGACTCATCGCCTCTTAGGCTTTGTGAAACCCCTTCGCAACCCGCTCTGAGACCACCGCACCAAGTGTGGCGCCCCCCCGCACTAGAGCGGCAGCCGGCGCGCGCAGGAGGCTCGAAGCCTTCGCCGGAGACGCCAGCAACGACCGAATGACTTCATCCGTCAGCCTGCCGGTTGTATTCCAGTCGAACTGCGGACCACGCACCAGACCTTTCGCTATGAGCTCCCGCCGAAGGTCGGGCTCATCCAGCACCCGGGCCAACCCGTCGGCGATCGAAACCGGATCGGCCGGATCCACCAGTAGCGCCGCGCCCCCGGCCACCTCTGGCGCTGCGTGCCTTCCTCCTGATGTGACCACCGGACAGCCGCAGGCCATTGCTTCGACGATCGGAATCCCGAATCCTTCGTACCAGGACGGCAGCGCCAGGCACTCAGCGGCCGAATAGAGCGCCGCCAGGTCCTCATCCGGTATGTAGCCCACATACCGGACCCGGTCCTGGAGATCCAACTCCTGGATCGGCTGCAGCTCGCGCTCGAAGCTCCATCGCTTGAAGCCGGCCAGCACCAGGTCGACATCGTGGGTCGCGGCCAGCCGCCCGAAGGCGCGCAGCAGGTTGCCGATGTTCTTGAGCGGAGTGATACCGCCGAGAAACAGGATGTAGGGGCGAGTGAGTCCCAGCTTGGCCCGCAGGGCGTCTTTTCGTTCCTCGGGCGCCGGTCGCAGATACGGGTCGACACCATGGGGCACCACGTGAATGTTCTCCGGCTTGGCCCCCATCATGATGCAGTCTTCCCGGCCGATCTCGGTGTGGGTGATGAGCGCTGTGGCGCTTCGGCAAAACGCCGGCACCAGGAGCTGATTGTACCACCGGTTGTACCAGGGAAAGACGTGGGCCATCGCGAGCTGCTCGCGACCCGGGATCACAATCAGTGTCGGCACTCGGCTGGCCAGCGGAACCGAGAACTTGGTGTTGAACAGGAGGGAAATGCCGTTTCGTTCGGCGTAGCGTGGCGCGGTGACCTGGTCCCAGTGAAGACGCGCCTCATCGGCGAGGACAACGTGCCGGGCCGGCAGGTCGCCCAGGACCTCCTGCTGGACCGGATCGCTATACAGCAGGTGATACTCGATTCCGTTCGGGTGGGTAAGCAGATAGCGAACGACGCGTTTAGTGAAAACCGTCACGCCACCGGGGGCGGTGATGTGCCGCAGCATAATTCCAACCCGTTGCCCCGCTGGTGTCATGGCGTCCTCACGACTACCAGAGTGGCGATCTCGGCCACCGGCGAGCCAGGAGCCCGTCGACCCCGAAGGTCCGGCCGGCAGCCCCGATGAGCAACGCGAGAGCTATGGCGACGTATGCTGCGTCGCTGCTGGAGGGTGTCCAAAACCAGGCCCCTTTGGCAAACATGTCGTTCACTGAGAGCGCCAGCGCGAAGGCAGACGCCAGGCGCGTCAGAAGTCCGAGAATCAGGCAAATTCCGACCAGCAGCCCACCCCAGGTCACCAGAGCGACAAAGATGGACGCGTTCGGCAGCACGAATTGCTGGACGAACGCCTGATAGAAGGGATGTCCCTTCACCGGAACCGAGACGTAGTCGGTCTGAGCTTTCAACAACGCTAGAGTCAAGAACATCAGGCCCAGGTATATCCGGAGAACCACCAACGCCGCACGAGCAAGGATGCCCTGGAGTATCACCGCTGGAAGGGTCATCAGGTACCTCGCGGCAGCCGAGTGATCGCCAGGCTACTCTCACCCTGGAGGCGGGGAAAGTTACGCAGATCACGGCAGCAGTGGCGAGTGGAACCAGATTGGGAGAGTCTGATAACCTTGGAGGACTAGTGAGAGTCAAAGAGATCATGACCCCCGACCCCGCCTGGTGCACACCGGATAGCACCGCCCAGGAAGCGGCAGCGCTCATGAGAGACAATGACTGTGGCTCGATACCAGTGGTGGAGGATTCCAGCAGACGCCTGGTGGGCACTGTCACCGATCGGGATTTGGCAGTCCGAGGACTGGCAGCGGGGCTCGGCCCCGAAACTGCGATTCGTGACCTCATGACCTACGATCCCGTGACCTGTCTGCCCGAGGATGAGGTCGAAAATGTTCGAGAGGTGATGGTGCGGCAGCTGGTCCGTCGAGTGCCCGTCGTCGACCAGGATGGCATACTGGTCGGGATCGTTGCGCAAGCCGACATCGCCCTCGAAGACGGGGCCGCCTCCGATCTCGAGGTCGGCCGCATCGTCGAAGCGATCTCCGAGCCGAGAAGCGACCTGAGCGGATCGGCCTAGGAAACGAGCCACGGCCGGCCCCGAGATCGGGTCGGCCGGGCAAGTTCTCTTCTAACCGTTGACGGTCCGCATACCCGCCTCATGGTAGCGCTCACCGGCGGCGGCACCTTTCGGGGCGACCTCCTCGATTTCCTCGAGATCCGAGCGTGTGAGCTCGATCTCCAATGCCCTCATGTTCTCCTCCAGGTACCGGCGCTGCTTGGTGCCGGGAATCGGTACGACGTCCTCACCTTGCGCCAGCAGCCAGGCCAGAGCCAACTGCGCCGGCGTGCACTTCTTTCGCCGAGCTATCTCTTCCACTCGTTGCACCAGGTCGAGGTTCCTCTGGAAGTTCTCTCCCTGAAACCTGGGGGAGTTACGCCGGTAATCGTCCGGCGGCAGGTCCTCGAATTTCCGAAACCGGCCGGTGAGAAAGCCGCGTCCGAGTGGGCTGTACGCGACAAACCCGATTCCAAGTTCCCGGCAGAGCGGCAGCACCTCGTCCTCGGGATCTCGCGTCCAGAGGGAATACTCGGTCTGAAGAGCTGAGATTGGGTGCTCGCGGTGAGCTCGCTGGAGTGTGGCAGAACTCGCTTCGGACAGGCCAAGGTAGCGGACCTTTCCCTGCTGGATGAGCTCGGCCATGGCGCCGACCGTTTCCTCGATGGGAACCGTGCGATCCACCCGATGCTGATAGTAGAGATCGATGTAGTCGACGCCGAGTCGCTGGAGCGAACCATCGCATGACTTCCGAACATATTCCGGCCTGCCGTTCACTCCGAGAAAGCTGCCATCCTCGCCCCGCTGGTTGCCGAACTTGGTGGCGAGTACGACCTCGTTGCGCCGCCCGCGGATAGCGTGGCCCACCAGCCGCTCGTTGGTGAAGGGTCCATACATGTCGGCGGTGTCGAGGAAGTCGATCTCCAGATCCAGCGCGCGATGGATGGTCGCGATAGACTCCTCGTCATCGGCGCCGCTATAGAACTCCGACATGCCCATGCAGCCGAGACCCAGAGCCGAGACGCTGAGGCCTTCACGGCCAAGAGTACGATGTTGCATCTGTACCTCCGTATACTTCTAAGTGTCCCTGCAGTACCATCCAAGGAATTACCCCGGGTTCCGGCTTCGAGGCAACTGCCATGGCAACCGATCGGCAAATCAATCGTATGTGCGTGTTCTGCGGCACCAATCCCGGAACCCGCCCCGAGTATGGAGCAATGGCTCGGAAGCTCGGTCAGGTGCTGGCGGAGGAAAACATCGAGCTGGTGTATGGCGGCGCCAGCGTTGGTATCATGGGCGAGTTGGCTGATTCGGTTCAGGAACACGGGGGACACGTCACCGGCATTATTCCACAGCAACTAGTGGAGAAGGAGGCCGCACACCGAGGGATTCCCAACCTCATCGTGGTAGCCTCCATGCACCAGCGAAAGTCTCAGATGGCCGATATGTCCGATGGATTCATCGCGCTACCTGGAGGGATTGGAACCCTGGAAGGGTTCTTCGAGCTGGTCACCTGGAGGCAACTCGGCATTCATGCGCGTCCCTGCGGCATTTTGAACGTTGCCGGCTACTTCGATGGGCTCACCCGATTTCTCGACCACGCCGTGAAGGAAGGATTCATCACCGAGCTCCATCGAGACATGATTTTGGTCGCCGATGAACCGAGCGAGCTGGTCGAGCGCATGCGGGCGTATGAGCCCCCCGAAGGGGAGAAGCTGATGGGACGCACCAACCGCTAGGTACTCTTGCGTCCCTGCTCCGGTGTGAGATGGGGATGGGGGTCTCTGGTAGCCAATTCGGTTGGCGGAGGACGAGGCCCGAACTGCTCGACATAGGCTTTGGTGAATTCCGCGCCAAGGAGCACCACTTGGGACGAGTAGTAGACCCACAGCAGGAGAACGATGACGGAGCCCGCCGCACCATACGATGACGCAAAGCTGCTGGTGCCGAGGTAAAGCCCAATCAGGAACTTGCCGAACGTAAAGAGGCCTGCCGTCACCAGTGCTCCCACCCAGACATCCCGCCAGTCCAGCTTCACATCGGGAAGCACCTTGTAAATCATCGCGAACAGCAGCGTAATCACGAAGAGAGACACGATCACGTTGGCGGCTTCCCATACGATCGCGACACCAGGGAACATCTGACCCATGTACTTGTACGCGGCGGCAAGGCCGGCGCTCACCAGGAGCGAGGTCAGGAGCAGGAAACCGACTCCGACAACCAGCGCGAAAGAGATTACCCGCTGCTGCACCAGACTGCGGAAGAAGCTCTGTGCCTGCTTGGGCTTGACCCGCCACACCGCATTGAGCGCCGTCTGCAGCTCGAGAAAAGCGCCGGTGGCTCCCAGAAAAAAGGTGATAACACCCGCTATGGTAGCGGGGATGCTGTTGGATGGTTTGGAGGCGCCCTCCAGCATTGCTTTGACGGCGGCGCCACCTTCCTTTCCGACCAGGTCCTGGACCTGCCCAACGATTTCCCCCCGCACTGCATCCGCGCCATAGGCCAGTCCGGCAATCGCGATGGCTACGATGAGGATCGGGGCCAGCGCAAAGAGAGTGTAGTACGAGAGTGAGGCGCCCAGCCGGGGTACGTCGTCGTTCCACCACCCGGCCAGCGCCCGGCGGAGAACCGTTGCCAAAGGGCGTCCCTTCACGTGCGTTCACCGGTGCGGCCCGGTTGTCCACCGGCTTTCCAGACCGGCACCGTGCCGTCCGCCAACAGCCGCACGGCTCGAGTGGCCGCTTCGATCACCTGATCGAGATGATTCCAGTCGATCCTGCTGACATCGTCAGAAGGCTGATGGTAGTCACGATGGAGTCCGAAGGAGGAGAGCGTGTGTGCCGGAATCCCCATCCGCGCGAACGCAACATTGTCGCTTCGAAGGAAGAACTGCTGGTCTGGTCGGGGGTCGGCGACGATAGGAATTCCCGCGGCTTTGAGCTGATCCCCCATCGTGGACCGATCGTAACCGGTGAGCCATGCCTTCCCTGCACCGCCAGCCAGGGAGTCCGGCCGGCCGATCATTTCGATCTCGAGGTTAGCAACGACATGATCGAGTGGCATCACCGGGTGCTGGATATACCAGCGTGTGCCCAGGAGACCCACCTCTTCACCAGTGGTCGCGAGAAAGATGACCGTTCGCCTGGGACGCGGTCCCTGGGCCAGAACCCTTGCGATCTCCAGAACTGCAACGACACCCGAACCGTCATCGTCGGCTCCGTTGTAGATCGAGTCCCCAGCCACCGGTTGGCCGATCCCAAGGTGATCGTAATGCGCGTCAACCAGGATAGCCTGCCTGCGTAAGGCGGTGTCAGACCCGGGCAGGGTAGCCACCACGTTGAACGCGGGGACCAGATTGGTATTGGCGTCTCCACTCTTCCCAAGACGAAGGGATGCGCCACCGTGAGGCCTCGCGAGTGTATCCCGCTGCAGCGGCACTCGCTGGAGAAAACCACTATCGCCCGCAGGCGTCAGTCCGTAGGACGCCATTCGTGCCGCGATGAATCGGGCAGCTTTCACCGAGCCAATTGTTGCGGTTCCACGCCCCTCCATCGAATCGGCCGCGAGTACTTCGAGTGTTGGCCGGGCTTCGGATCGGGCAATGCCGGGCTTCCGGGCGCAGGCAGACGTGAGGATGAATGCCAGGACCAACGCGACCCAGGCAGCACGCCGGTGCATTCGCTGCTTTCGTTCCATCAGCGGAGTGACGGGTCTCCTATCTGGTGCTATCAGCCGTGGGAAAATCCAGTGTTGCCGGATCGACTCTGACAAACCGGTAGGGACTCCTCTCTAGGGACATGTAGAGATCATCGGGCGCCAGCGGAAGGTCGGCATGGAAGTAGTAGCCCAGCACTTTTCGAAAGACGTTGACGAGGGTGACCGAATCCTGGAAGAGCCGGTCCCCGCCATTGGGAAGATAGTACGCGCCGAATGCTCCGAACCGCTCTCTCGACTGGGCCGGTGAAACGGCCTCGGCGCTCTTCGCCCTGAAGTAGAGGCGCGTGCTGGTTCCGTGATCTCCCTGCAGCAGGATAATCGGCGGCTCCGTGGAGTTTTGGAGGATTGTTTTCACCACCCCGAGCACCAGGTGGTTCATACACTCCACTTGATCGACGTAGGCGCTCTGCTTCTCAGGGCTCCAACCATTCACGCCCATGAGCCGCGATCTCAGGCTCTCGCAATCCTCATCGAAGACGTAGGGGCGATGCGGGTTGAGGATATGGGCGAACACGAACGTGGGCTCCGGCAGCCTCGAAACCTGCGCGACGCCATCGAGCGTTCGTTTGACGTGATCGGCGTCGTATCCATGGTCCTTCAAGAGCAGATCGAGTGCGGTACTCCGGGCCAGGGACCGCCGGAGATCCGAGCGGGTGACTTCTCGAGCCGGATTGAATCCGTGCCAGGCGTGAAACTCCGAATCCGCATTCCGGTTGTGCTCGGTTGAGAACCACCACTGAGACGGAAAAAAGATGAAGCGGTACCCCCGGGACTTCAGGAACGCGGCCGTACGGTTGTTCTCCAGCAGGTAGTTCGGCAGCGTAGGATCGGTCGCACGATCGCCCAGCTCGGATGTGAGTCGCGTGAGGTGACTGAAGTTGAGCAACGATGGCAGCGACAGAATGGTATGGACGTAGTTGCTGTGGATCACCCGCGGGACCACAAAACCCAGCTGGCGCAGACTATCCTCGAACGCCCGGTTATCGAACTTGAACACGTCCCGAAGCACTGCGGAGTTGGCGTACTCATCCATGAGGATCAGATACACGTCCGGGTGTCCAGTTTTGTCCGCGACACCCGCGGTACGGACGGGCACGGGGCGGGCCAGCTCCGCCGCAAGCGAGCTGTGACGAACTGCCGACTGGGCCCGAACCTCATCGGCAACAAAGTGAAAGCCCAACCATCCCACCAGGAGGAAGCCGACCAGCGTGAGGAACGTGCTCGCCCGATCCAGATAGGCTGGACGGCGTGCCAGCCACCACACTGCCACCAGCGTGGCCAGCAGAACAAGAACTATGGAAGCGGATAGGGGGACGGTTGGTGAGAATCGCCGGGCGATGGCCAGAACGGTATCGGTGGCATAGAACCAGAGAACCGCGGCGAGCACGATCAGGGGCACCACCGGGCTCACCCACTTCCGGCCGAGCACCAGCGCCACCAGCGCGTACACTACCGCACAGGCACCGAGCATGACTGCGAAGACGGCTGCCACGTCTGGCAGACTCGACTCACCGGGGCTTCGAGTGAGAATGCTGAGAATGGGGAGCAGGGCGAACAGGAACGGATATACCAGCGTGACTCTCGGCCTCATGCCTCCCGCCCGGCGGCTGGGGACATCAGGTAGAGCCAGCGTTCGGAGTTCTCGATGCGGGCAACCGACTTTATCTGATAATGACGTGAGAACGCCGCCTCGAAGCCTTCTTTGGTATATACCGGAAAGATGTCGGGACGGCTGAGAAGGAGCCGCTGCACCTGAGTGTCGCTCTTGGGTACGAACTCGATGATGAGGTGGCGGCCGAGCCGCGAGAAATACCCCGCAACTCTTTCCAGCGGCAGGTTGTGACCGATAGCCAAATGATGGATCAGGGCCAGGGCAAGGACAGCGTCGGCTGGGCCACGCTCTTCCAGCGAGAGCCGCTCCTGATTGGCCCAGCCCAGCGCGGGGGAGGGATTGGTCAGGTCCAGCAGCAAAGGCAAAATCCCCTTTTCACCATCGGCCCGGACACGACGGTAATTTCGCTCTACCGCTGCAGGGTCGATGTCGAACGACACGACTAACGGGGCTACCTCCCGCGCCGCTCGGCTGTACTCCCCGGTATTGGCGCCCAGATCCCAGACTCTTCCGGGCACCAGTGTGCGCAGATGGGCGACGACCATATCCCGCTTTGCCTGAGCTGCCCCCGCGCTGTAGTTGTTATCGGTGGTGTAGTCGGCCCACTCTGTGCCGGCAGCGCGCCAGGAAAGTTGTTTGACCGCGTTCCGCAGATTCTTTATGAGCGTCACGAGAGACTTGCGACTCATCTGCCGTCCCTTGGCTGCCGAGCCTACTGAAGCGGCGGAATAGCGGTTCTGCGCCAGGGCATGGAGGTGGATGTGGATCAACGCACTCAGCGAAAGCCAGCTGCGGCGGTGTAACAAGGAGCTGCCGAGGTCGAGCGGTATTCCGTCAGGGTAGGTGCGCATCAGCATCCCAAGACGCACATCCCTCTGGCTCATCAGCAGTAGAGGAAGCAGGAAGTGTTCGCAGAACTGTTTGTATGCAACCCAGGGCTTCCCTTCCTCCAATGGCTCGAAGCTGAGGGTATCGATGAAGAGTGGACGCCCGGCCTGGAACTGCACGTTGTATGCGCTACTGTCGCGCAGGGTAAATCCGCGAGCGAGTGACCGCTCCTGCAACTCGAGTGTCAGGTCAGCGGCGTCCTGCAGCTGGCCAAACGACCATTCGTAAGGATAGGAAATGAAGCTTACGCGCTCCGGGCGGAGCACGGCGTAAGCATCGTCTGTTGCGGAAAGGTCCAGACCTACCTGGGTATGGGGCACCAGCAACCCAGCGCCGGCCAAATCGTCGTATAGGCCGGACGTGAGGAACCCATCGAACTGCTGGCGAAAGCTTTTGTTGACCTGCCGATAGAGAGTGCCATCCCGGGTGTAAACGAAGCCGCTTGGGTCCCGGAATGAGCCTTCTACGGCTTGCCAGCCCATCGGCCTCGTTTAGGCGAGAGGAACTTGAAGCAGGACTTGACGCCCTCGCGGACCTTTGATGCCATGGCGGCCACTGAGAGGACGCCGGCCGCGAGGATCTGGAGTACCAGACTGCCAGTAGTGGGATCGATATACATTCAGGAGCCCCTGGTAGGGGAACGGTACCAACCGGGTAACCTAGATTTACTATACTGCTCCGTGAATAGAAAGAGCGTGATGCGAGCCACACTCGCAAACCTGTAACGGGTTACAAGTGAGTAGCTGCAACTACTCCGCTCGTGCCAACCGCCCGCTCTCGGGAGCCTGTGTCCCGTCCTGCACCCATACTGTCTTGATGTTGACGAACTCCCGAAGGCCATAGGCGCTCAGCTCACGGCCATACCCCGACTGCTTCACCCCACCAAAGGGGAGCCTCGGATCAGAGGCTACCATGGCGTTGATGAACACCATGCCGGCCTCGAGCTCGCTGATAAAGCGCTCCTGCTCCTGGAGATCGGTAGTCCAGGCGCTGGCGCCCAGACCAAAGGGCGAATCGTTCGCCACCCTGATCGCCTCGTCCAGGTTGCGTACCCGAAACAGCAGCGCAACCGGGCCGAAAATCTCGTCCTTGTAGGCCGGAGAATCCGGCCGGATGTCTGCCAGTACCCCCGGCGCGAAGTAGTAACCGGGTCGCTCGAGCCGCTGTGCTCCACTCAGGACCCGGGCGCCCGCCTTGACCGAACGCGCCACCTGGTCGGTCAGTGTTTTAACCTGATCCTCGTTCGCTAGTGGCCCGACGTCCGTGTCGGGATCCATGGGATCACCCACTACCAGCGCCTTCATCCCGGCCACCAGCCTGCGCTCGAACTCATCGGCAATCGGCTCGGCAACGATAAAACGCTTGGCGGCGATGCAGGATTGGCCGTTGTTGATGGTTCGGGCTCTCACCGCGGTTCGGACGGCAGTCTCGAGATCCGCGCTCGGCATCACGATGAACGGATCACTGCCACCCAGCTCCAGCACAGTCTTCTTGATCTCTTTCCCCGCCGCGCTCGCCACCGCACTCCCTGCCCCGTTGCTGCCGGTCAGGGTCACTCCCACGACCCGCGGATCTTCGATGATCCGCCTCACCTGCGAAGTCTCTATCAGAAGAGTCTGAAAGCAGCCTTCTGGGAAGCCGGAACGTCGGAAGATTTCCTCGATAGCCAGAGCGCACTGCGGCACGTTGGAGGCGTGCTTCAGCAGCCCAACGTTTCCCGCCACCAGGGCTGGCGCGGCAAAACGGAACACCTGCCAGAATGGGAAGTTCCAGGGCATGATGGCCAGCACCGGTCCGATCGGCTGGTACGAGATGAAGCTGCGCCTTGCATTCGTCTCCACACTCTCTGCTGCCAGCAGCCGCTCCGCCTGTTCCGCGTAATACCGGCAGCCCCAGGCAGATTTAGCGGCTTCTTCCACCGCGGCTTTCAAGGTTTTGCCCATCTCCGTGACCATCAGCCGGCCGAATCGCTCCTTCTCGCTCTCGAGGATCTCTGCGGCATTGAGCAGCATGCGGGTACGCTCGCCCAGGAGAGTCTTTCGGTTCCGGTGAAAGGCCTTGACGGCGCAGTCGAGGCGAGCGTCGACTTCCGCATCGGTGAGCGGAGTGAACGTTTTGATAGTTTGGCCGGTGGCCGGATTGGTGGTGGCGATGGTCATGACGTCAACTGGCCTTTCAGGTCGCGAGGGACTCCACCTTATTATCCCTCCATTATGAGCGCGATACAAACCTTGCTGCGCGGCAGCATCGACTACGCGGGTCTCTTCCCGCCGGCTGAGCTCGACATGAGTGCCGCGGTCTCCAACTTCGCCGAGTATGAAGCCGGCCAGATGGCCTGGGCGCTGGGCCGGTTCATCGTGCCGGTGAAGCGGCTGGCAGAGCTCCGATCTGCCCGGCAGCGCCTCGCCCGATCACCTGCCGGCCCATGGCGGATCGGAGCTCTTGCGGCCGCCGGGCCGGGCCTCGCAGACGACCTCGAGCAGCTCGATGAGTTCGACAGTCGTACTGGCTGTGACACCTTCATCGCCGACGCGGTGGAGGTAAAGGCTGACTCCGCTCAGGCCGTCCGCGAGGCGCTGGGCCAGATACACCGGCGTGAAGCTTACATCGAAGTTCCCATAGAGCGTGACCCGTCCGAGCTTCTGGCCTCAATTGCCGACCTGGGCGGACGTGCCAAAGTACGGACCGGCGGAGTCACAGCAGACGCCTTCCCGAGAAGCCGGGATCTTATCCGCTTTCTGGCAACCTGCGTTCGAATGGGCCTCCCATTCAAGGCAACGGCGGGGCTGCACCACCCGCTCCGAGGCAATTACCGCCTTACCTACTCACCAGACAGTGCCGCTGGCAGCATGTTCGGCTTCCTTAACGTGTTTCTTGCCACCGCTTTTCTGAAGGCGGGCCGGGATGACGCTATGGCCTTGCAAGTGCTGGAGGAGCAATCAGCCGGGAGCTTCCAGCTCGAGGAAACGGGCGTGACCTGGCGGGAGCATCGCCTGAGGTTGGACGAAATACGGGACGCCAGAGACAGCGGAATTGTGTCGTTCGGATCCTGCTCGTTCACCGAACCGATCGATGACCTGCAAGGACTCGGCCTCCTCAGCTCCCAGGCGCAGCGGGCGTGAACGAAACTCACGATCCGGCGCGGACTACCTGGGTGGAGTCGGCGCGCGGCGTTACGGACTTTCCCATCCAAAATCTTCCGTTCGGCGTGTTTCGGCGCCGAGACACGAGCGAAGCTCCACGAGTTGGGATCGCAATCGGAACGGATGTTCTGGACGTCAGTGCCTGCCTCCACGTCGTTGGATTAACCGGGCCAGCTCAGCGAGCCGCGGAGTCCTGCGCTTCCCCCACTCTGAACCAAATGATGTCTCTCGACCGGGAGCACTGGTCCGCCTTGAGGCGGCAGGTCAGTGCCATACTGACTCAGGACTCTCCTCAACACCGGGCGGACCGGCGATTAGGCGAGCGGATTCTCGTTCCCATGCGGGATGTCGAGGTGATGCTCCCGGTCGAGATCGGGGACTACAGCGATTTTTACGCCTCGGTGTACCACGCCAGCAACGTGGGCAGCATGTTCCGCCCCGACAATCCGCTACTGCCCAACTACAAGTGGGTGCCCATCGGTTATCACGGCCGAGCCTCGTCCATTGTCCCGAGCGGCACAGTCGTTCGAAGGCCGCGTGGGCAGCTCAAGCCGGCCGACAGCAGTGAGCCGGTCTTCGGTCCCAGCCGATCCTTGGATTATGAAATGGAGATCGGCTGTTTTGTCGGTCCGGGGAACCCCCTGGGCGAGCCGATCCCGATCGAGGAAGCCGAACAGCATCTGTTCGGGATCTGCCTGGTGAACGACTGGTCGGCCCGGGACATCCAGAGCTGGGAGTACCAACCGTTAGGGCCTTTTCTGGCGAAGAACTTCGGGACTACGATCTCACCCTGGGTGGTATCGATGGACGCGCTCGAGCCGTTCCGGGTTTCGGCATTCGAGCGGCCGCCGGGAGACCCGCCGCCGCTTCCCTATCTCGACTCCCCGAGTAATCGTCGGCAGGGTGGGATCGATGTGACGGTGGAGGTGCTTCTCCTCACCGAACAGATGCGAAGATCAGGAGAGGCGCCTCACCGGTTGAGCCGGAGCAGGATGGCTGATCTCTATTGGACCGCCGCACAGATGCTCACGCATCATGCAAGCAACGGGTGCAATCTCCGGCCAGGCGATTTGTTCGCCACCGGGACGATATCCGGGCCGACCAAAGATGCTCGAGGATGTCTGCTGGAGCTGACATGGAGAGGAGCCGAGCCAGTCACTTTACCTGGCGGTGAGACCCGCAAATTCCTGGAAGATGGCGATGAGGTAATCATGCGGGGGTACTGTGAGCGTCCCGGCACCGTCCGAATTGGATTGGGAGAGTGCCGGGGGCTCATTCAAGCCGTTTAGCGCAACTTAGTTCGAGCTTGACTCCGAGGAGTCGACCGCTTCACCACTCTCCGAAGCATCCTGGTTTTCGCCACCACCCATTCCTCGAAGCTCGGGCCCGGCTTGTGGGCTCGAGAGATACCCCACCGCAAACTGAGTCAAGGTCGCACCTGGGACGGCGACGGGATCGGTCTGCTTTTTGAGCGACCAGATGTTCATGATGAAATCGGCGTCATCATACGGATTCTTCTTCCAGCTTACACCCTTTGGCAGGACCCCCAACGCAGGCGGAATCGGGCCGTTGAGCGTCACCTTCCGGGCAATCATGTCGGTGCCGTCCCTATCGTTCTTCCAGCGGAGCATGACCATCGGCGACTGCGGGAGCACACAGGCAACAGATTGCTTGGTCTTGTAGACATCGCAGCGGTGGCCGGCGATCGTCTCCGAGCCGGTCTTTTCGCCGATCAAAGTGATGAAGCGATCGTCGTCGCTGGATCCTGAAGCCTGGACCGCGAGCTTGACGTTTTGCCGGAAGCGCTGCTTTGCTGCTGCATCCAGTCCAGTATACGCCCGCGCCAGGTGTGGGCGCAGCGTGGGGCTGACCTCTCCTGACACCGCACCGGCACCCAGGGTGTTGTAGCTGTACTGAGAGTCCCGGGTTGTTATCACGAGCGATCGGAGGACGTCCTTCTTGCCGCCGGCCTCATAGGGCATGACCATGCTCATGATCCAGCGATCTGTCGCCACCCCCAGCTCGGAAGTGGCGCCGGGTACTGGTTTTCCCTTGCTGGTCAGGTCATAAACCACGTACGCGGACCGGACATTGCCTCCGGTCAGGGCAAACGGGTTGTCCTGGGCGGTGAGGGGAGCTGCGAACAAAGCTATAGGTACAAGGATTTTGCCGAATGACATGAAATCGCCTCGAAAGAATGGGGCGGTAAGATCGTGGGCTCCCCGACCAACGCGCAATCCCCTTTGCGCTTGCCTGCCGGGTCGAGATCGATATCTTCGCTGTGCTTTCCCGGCTCAACAAAAAACCAATCCATCGGAGACTATTCCATGCGTCTATTTCAGAGCTTGCCTGCCCTCGCATTCTTCCTCATTGGGTGCGGAGGTGGGAGCGACAGCGCGAACAAGTCGGCGGCCGAGGGCTCTTCCGAGGGTTCGTCTGCAGTACAAGTCCCTACCGGAGGCGGCACTGCTACGACCATCCACCTCGTGATCTCGGGCGGGCCCCACGCTGGGACCTATGATGCCAAGTCGAGCGATCTCACGTGCAGCTACGGCTTTGCCGGGAAAGGCTCCTGGGGAAATCAGTACAGCGTGACAGGGAAGAAGCCGAACGAGTTCAGCTCACTCCAACTCATCGTGCCGGATACCAAGGACGCGGCCGATGGAACCGATAAGTTTCTCATGACCGTTGGGTTCGGTCAGCTGATGCAGCCGGGTTATACCGAGCACACCATCAACACTCAGCCCAGCGCATCAAAGAAGGAGGGGAGCGGCACGCTGACGGTGGACGATCGGGGGCAGACCGGCAAGGTCACGTTCAAAGGGAAATCGGGAGACGGGGCAGGCCTCGAAGGCACCATCGATTGCCATCAGCTGATGCGGAGCGAGGGCTGAGCCGCTCGTCAGTATTCCTCGAGGACGATCGTTCTGGAACCTGAGTAAGCGAATGCCCGAGACCGCAGGTCCAGGCAGTCTCGGGCACCAGGCATCGCGATGATCAGGTCTTCTGTACGATCTTGGATAGCACTTGCTGGGCGTAGTCCTTGTCCCATTCCGCCAGGTTCTTTCTGGCCGTGACTTCGACCCGGGTTGTCTGGGGGTCCTTCCGCTCGAGCTGAATCGTCACGTCGAGGTCGCCCTTCTTCCCCTTGAACTCACGCTTGTCACCGCCGCTCTCACTACTAGAGGCGTCGGGTGTGATCTGCATTTCGCCCATGACTGCCTCTGCCCGGGCGGCGACGTTCTGGACCGACCCCTGGACCAGGGACTCCGCCCCACGAGAGGTGAGATAAATCCCGGCCCCGGCCCCGGCCGCGGCGGCCGCGAGGCAACCCGTCATAGGCACCGCCAACGTTAGCGCCGCCAGCAACTTGACCGGCGCAATCAGCTTGTTCGCCATACCCTGGACCCCCGTTAATGAGAGAGCTGAACGGCTTAATGCCCCATAGTAGGAGTCCGTGGCTCCGGCGTCCATCGGCTGGATCACGCAATGGGCGTAATCCCAGTCATCCATCTTCCCTCCAGAGTAGCCCTGCTCCATACTTCAGCTTGCCCTTCGCCAAGGTTCGATAGTGACGTCATTTCTCAAGACGACGCAGATTGCCATAGACGGCGCGCGCACTCTTCCGGGGCGCTATTACGTGTCTCCGGAGATCTTCGAGGAAGAATCAGAGCGCATTTTCTCGAAGCGCTGGCTTTGCGTCGGCCGGGAGGACCGGGTGGCGAAGCCCGGGGATTATTTCCTGCAGCCGGTCGGACGCGAGAGCATCATCGTGCTGCGCGATCGTGGCGGCGCCCTGCGGGCCTACTACAACGTCTGCCGTCACCGCGGTACTCGGCTCTGCGAGGAACACTCGGGGCGCTTTTCCGAGACGATTCAATGTCCCTATCATGCCTGGACCTACTCGCTGGATGGCAGGCTGATCGGGGCCCCTTCGTCGGCCGACATCGAAGGGTTCAGCAAGACGGACTACCCGCTGCATCGCGTCGCGGTCGAGAGCTGGGAGGGGTTCATCTTCATCAACCTGGCTCCAGAACCAGAGCCGTTCGCCGAGGCCTACACCCGGCTGCTGGGCCGCTTTTCGCGCTTCAACCTTCCGAACCTGGTGGTGGCACGCACCATCGAATACGACGTCCGGTCCAACTGGAAGCTGCTTTTCCAGAACTATTCCGAGTGCTACCACTGTGGTCCGGTTCATCCCTCTCTCGCAAAGCTCACCCCGCCGACCAGCGGTGAAAACGACCTCGTCGATGGGCCGTTCACCGGCGGCTTCATGGTGATCAATGAGGGAAGCGAGAGTCTTACGATGAGTGGACGCTCGTGCGGACTGCTGGTGGGAGACCTGCCCCAGGAGGACCTCAACCGGGTCTACTACTACGCCATTTTCCCCAACATGCTGCTGAGTCTGCACCCGGATTACGTCATGTTCCACACCCTCTGGCCGGAAGCGCCCGACCGGACCAGAATCTTCTGTTCCTGGCTATTCCATGCCGACACGCTCACCAATCCGGCGTGTGACCCCGAGGATGGGATCGAGTTCTGGGACATGACCAACAAGCAGGATTGGCACATCTGCGAGCAGAGTCAGCTCGGCGTCATGTCTCGCGCGTATCAGCCGGGACCCTACTCCAAGCGCGAGAGTCTCTCGGTGCAGTTCGACCGGGAGGTGCTCAAGGCCCTGGGGCACTCCGTTCCCCGATAGACCCGGCAGCGCCATGATGGTCTAGGGAGTGTTTTGCATCTCCTTCAGCACCCCCACCTGCAGTCTCAGACCGAACTCCAGATTATCAAGCGAGATTCTTTCATCTACGCCGTGAACTTCCCTGCGACCTTCATCGAGCTCGACCAGATAGGGATCGATCCCGTAGCAGATGAGGCCGGCCGCGGCATAGTAGGGCCGGTCAGAGGCGCCGGTGCCCACCGCTGTCGCCATGGGCACACCCGGTAACAGGCGCTTCACGGTGCGCTCGATCGCCTGGGAGAGATCAGTGTCGAGCGGGGCCGAGAAGCGACGCGGTATGTCCCCAATCAACGACAGTGTCACTGAGCTATCGCCGATGACTCGGAGCAGCTCGCGTCGAAAGCTTACGGTGTCCTGATCCGGCAGGAGCCGGATGTCCAGCTCGGCTGAGGCTTCGGCCGGAATCGTGTTGGTCTTGTTGGAGCCGGTCAATACGGTGGGCGAGATGGTGTTCCTCAGCAGTGCGTTCCGCTCGGGCTCGGAGAGAATCCAGGCTCTTCCCTGACGAGTGCGTAGCGCGGCACTTACATCCTGCAGCCAGCGGCGATGCCGTCCGGTTTCGGCCTGAGCCTGAGCCTTGAAGTACCGATCCACGGCTGGCGTTACCCGGACTGGTGTCTCCCAGGCCGCGACGCGGGCCAGGACTCGAGCCAGATGAGGCACCGGGTTGTCCTGCGTCGGTACCGAGCCGTGCGAGGACTTTCCTTTCACCACCAACTTCTGCCAGTACACCTGCTTCTCGCCGACGCCCAGGCCGAACCAGCGCGGCTTTCCCTGCTCGACTCGTGTGTCACCGCCTTCAGTCAGCAGATACTTGACCCCGGCAAGCAGATCCTTATGCCGCTCGACGAACGTTCGGGATCCGAGCCCATCGGACTCCTCATCAGCGTTACCGATGAAGACGATGTCCTGCTTGAGTGGTGTGCCTGACCGTTTGAGCGCGATCAACGTCATGAGCTCGATGATGCCTTGCCCCTTCATGTCGAGCGCACCACGGCCCCAGACGAAACCGTCCTTGATTGCCCCACTGAAAGGATCCACCGACCAGAGGCTGGGCGAGGCGGGGACGACGTCCATGTGATGGACCAGAGCGATGGCGTTCCCTTCGCTTTGCCCCTTCAACCGCGCGTAGAAGTTCGCTCGCCCGTGTCCCAGCTCGGCGGTATCGAGGATCTGCCCTTCGATTCCTTCTTTGGCGAGGACCTCCTTGAGCCAGCGTGCGGTTGCCAGCTCATTACCAGGCGGGTTGCTGGTGTTGATCCTGAGGTATTCCGAGAGCCGTTGCGCGGTCTCGTCGCGGAGTGCCCGGAAGTCGATCGAATCGGTCTGGGCTTTGGCAGAAGCCGGGTTCAATCCCAAGCCGGCAAGCACGGCCAACTTCAAAACCTTCACAGAAGCAGAACGTCTCATGATTCTCCTCATACAGGTGGCAGACTGGCCCTGGGCTCGAGCTCACGGAGGCGTGACTGCCTGGAGGCGCTGGATTTTCCAGCGACATACACCAGCGTTCCCAGAGCCAATAGGACCAGTGTCATGCCGGCAACTTTGACCACGGCCAGGGTTTTGTTGGGTTCGTCCTCCCCCGGAACCAGGGCAAGACCGATCGAAACTGCAGTTGTCGCGAAGCCGAGGACGGCAAGCACCAGAGCGACTGGCCTTCCGCCCGGCACGCGGATCACTTCGGGCCCGACGGCTTCTCGCTGAAGCCGGAACATCGAAGCAAACATCAGCAGATACGGAATGAAGTAGGAAATGATCGACATGCTGACCAGCACGTCGTAGGCTCCTTTCACGCTGGTGCCTGCCTGCCCGAGAAAGATGAATGCCGCCGCGATCCCCGCCTGGGCGAGGAGGCTGACGTGGGGCGAGCCGTACCTGGGATGCAGCCGTCCGAATGCGGCCGGCAGGAAACGATCGATTCCGGCCACGAACGGCAGACGTCCACCTGCAGCAAACCAGGCGCCTGCCTGCCCGAGTCCGCCGACAACAATGAGAGCGGCGATGGGCCACACCAGCCAGCCGAGGCCAAGGGCGCCGCTTGTGGTCTGTATCGCGTCCATGAACCCCTGCAGATGCAGAATATCGCTCTGCGGCAGCGCTACCAGCATCGACAGGGTGGAAAGGATATAAATGGCGGTGATGAGTACACCGGCAAGAAGCAACGCCCGGGGGATGTTTCGCCGGGCGTTCCGGATCTCTTCGCCCATCATCGATGCGCCTTCCAGGCCGCTGAGGGAGAAGGCGATGGTGGACCAGAAGATGATGTTTTTGATCCGGGTGCTCGGGCGGAGGGTTTCGCTGGTGAAGGCTGTGGCGGACCCGTGTTGCAGGTAAGAGATCAGCGCCAGCACCACTAGAACGATAGCTGGAATCCAGAGTCCGAACGCTCCGGCATTGTGGAGCCATTTGCCAACGGAAAGACCTCGCACATTCAGACCTGCGGCAATGCCCAGGCCGGCCAGAGAGAACAGGACGTAATAGGTGCGGTTGTCGGCCAGCGATTGCCATTCCGCACCACCCAGGAAGAGCGCCGTAGCTGCAGTGAAATAGAAAAGCCCGGGAAAGTAGGGAAGGTTGCACGACCAGTAGGTCCATCCCGTAATGAACCCGGCGAAGTCACCGAAGGCGCGCTTACTCCAGACATAGCACCCCCCCTCGTTGGGATATCGGGACGACAGCTCCAGCACGGTGAACATCAACGGGATGTAGAGCGCGAGACAGCCCACCACCCAGATTATCACGGCGCTGGGACCGCCAGCCGCGGCGGCTGCGACCCAGCGGACATTGAACCCGGTGACAAGATAGAAGAGGAGGAGATCGCCAAAGCCCATCGCCCGGCGGAGAGGGGCCGTTGCCACCGGTGGTCCAGCTGACCCGCTCACACCATGTAGCTCTTGGGAGGGTTCTCGAGCCGCAGTATCGAGCGGTCGATCCGAAACGGCTCCAGGTCTCTGTCGCTGCGACCGTCGATCGCAAGGTCGGCCAGAATGCGACCCACGACCGAGGCGAACTTGAATCCGTGGCCACCACCGATCGCCACATACGCATTGGGGTGCTCGGGTATGGCGTCGAGCACAAAATCCCGGTCAGGGGTGAGGGTGTAGAGACAAGTTTTGGTGTAGATGATAGGACCCAGCGCGCTTGGGATGTATCTCCCCAGAAAGTCGGTGACGCGCCGAAGCGCCGCCTGGTCGGGTTCAAAGGTTCTCGTGTCGGCTGTGACCTCCCGCCCTCCTGCATCCTGTCCGACCTTGGGGCCGGCCTCACCGAACAGGGGAAAGCCGTAGAAGCAGGGGTCGTCCATCCAGATCCAGATTGGGAAGCGCCCCGGCTCGAAGTCAGCTGCATGGGGCGTTCTGAAGTAGGTCACCTGCTCCTGCGTGACTGTGAGCGGCAGCTGAAGGTCGAAGGCGGCCAAGGCACGATTGGACCAGGATCCGGCAGCAATGATGAGCTGGCGGCAACGGTAGGTCGTTCCTCCAGCAGTAATCTCGAACTCACCGCTGGAAGGCTGGATGACATCGACCGGTGCCCGGTCTCGCAGCGTGGCGCCGTACTGCTGGGCCATCCGCCGGTGCGCGGCGTTGCCTCGAGCAGCCATCGCGATGCCGCTCTCCGGCTGGTAGAGGCCCTGGATGTCCGGGGTCAATCGAAACGGGGGCCAGCGCCGCATGATCTCATCGGCGTCGAGGGTCTCGTACGTGACCGCTGCCTCGTCCATGCTTCCGGAGTAGTTGGCCAATGGAATCGCGCTCACCCGCGGAGCGAAGTCGAGACCCCCTGTCTTCAGGATCAGCTGTTCGCCCGAGTCCCGCTCGACTTCCCGCCAGGCGGTATAGGCATGCTTGGCCAGCTCGACATACTTCGGTGTGTGATAGGAGAGCCGGATGATTCGGGAGTGGTCCTGCGACTCTCCTCGGACGTGGCCCAGCTCGAACTGCTCGAGACCAAGGACCTCCTTGCCGGCTCGTCGAGAGAGCCAATACGCCGCCGCGCTGCCGAAGCCGCCCAGCCCCAGCACGACATACTCAAATTCGCGCTTCACGGCTCAGGGCCGAGCTTCTCGGTGATATACCGCCGGATATCCAGGCTGGCGTTTTCCATCGGCGCGTAAAACCCGTACTCGAATACCCGCGCCTGCATTCCCCGCTGCACGTTCTCGCAGATGGCCCAGTCCTGTTGGTTGACTCTATCCCAGAAGCTCACCGCATCAGCCGGGTCGAAAGCCGGGTCGTCGATCTCGGAGGGATGAAAGAGGAAATCACACACCACGCTCGTTTGGCAGGGTGTTCGGGGCCAGAGCGTGTACGCTGTGACATGATCGGCCGAAAGACTGAGCATGAAGTTGGGATAGATCAGCTCACCTTTGTGGCGGGTCTGCTCGTCGTCGTTGAGGCCATTGAACGGTCTACGATTGGTCGTGCCGCTTTCAGTGAACGTCCAGGCACCTTCCCGGTGGGGAACGCCACGGTCCCAGTCGAGATCGGAGCCGCCCCGCTGCTTGAACGCAGGCACCAGGCGGCAGAGCTCGGGATGCACCGGTCCGCAATGGTAGCACTCGTTGTAGTTCTCCAGCAGGACCTTCCAGTTGGCCGCGACCTCATACCGGATCTGCCGGGCCGAACGAAGCTCCGCGAGCGGGTAGCGGGTGAGCCGCTCCGGCACGGCCCCGAGCTGCATCATCAGACCGGAAACAGCGGACGCGGTGGGTGCCAGCTGAAGAAAGAAGAAGCCGCCCCAGCTCTCGATACCGACTCGGTGGAGACCCAGCTCCGCCTTGGTAAAGCCGGGCTCCTCGTCGAGGTACGGAGCAGTACGAAGCGCGCCATCGAGGGAATAGGTCCAGGCGTGATACGGACAGCGGATACCACTGGTGAACGAGCCCCTGCTGCTTTCCGGAACCAGGCGGGACCCGCGATGGCGGCAGACGTTGTAGTGGGCCGCGAGAGCGCCTTCCCGTGTGCGAACGATCAGGACGCTTTCTCCGCCCACCTCTCGCACGAGGTAGTCCCCGGGTCGGAGAAGCTCTTCCTCCCGGCCGGCGCAGACCCACTCGCGCCAGAAGATTCGCTCCTTTTCACGCTGGAAGATTTCGTCCGAGAAGTAGAAGTCGCGGTGCAGCGTCCGCTCCATCATCCGGACTCGCCGCCCTCGGGGCCGTAGAACAGGACCCAGACCACGAGATCATCGGTGAAGCTTTCAAAGCGGTGCGTCACTCCGGCAGGGACGAAGAGGACGTCACCCGGACCGAAGGGGTGCTGCTGGTCGCCGTTCCGGAAGCGGCCCTCGCCACGAAACACGACGTAGACCTCATCGCGAGTGTGAGGAGACTGGGGATCGTGCCCGCGGGGGGCATACAGCTCGATGGCGAGGGTGCCGTGCCGAAACAGCTCCACAAACCGCTCGCCTTCGGGGCCAGGCAGCCGGGAGAGCCCTTCTGCGACGGTGAGATACGGCTTTGCCATATGTGTTCGCCTGAAGCGCTACCGGCGCATATCGTGCAGGATCTCGCGCGCGGCATTATACCCGCACGCGCCCATCACACCACCACCGGGATGGGTGGCAGCCCCACACAGATAGAGATTCCGGACCGGAGTGCGGTAGTCAGCATAGCCCGGTAGCGGCCGCATGAACGAGAGACTGCTCAGCGACATGACGCCCTGCATGATGTTCCCGCCGGTCAGACCAAAACGCTTCTCGAGATCGACTGGGGAGAGGACCTGCCGAGCAATGACCGAGCGCCGAAAGTTGGGTGCGTACTCGTTCATCAGGTCGAAGCACCGCTCGGCGTACTTCTCCTTTTCTTCCTGAACCGAAAGGCCAGGCGCAAGCTTGTAGGGGAAGTACTGGGTGAACATCGACATCACGTGCTTGCCGGGTGGGGCCACCGTATCGTCCAGCACCGACGGGATGGTCGCCTCGATGATGGGAGAGTCGGAAGGACAACCATATTTGGCGCTGTCGTAGGCTCGTTCGATGTACTCCATGGTGGGGGAGATGTGGATGGTCCCCCGGTGTTGCGGGCCGGGCGCGGTTCCCGGCATTGCCTTGAAATCCGGCAGCTCGCTCAGCGCGATGTTGATTTTGAGGCTCGCGCTGGTGTAATCGATGTTCCGCACCGACTCCAGGAACTCTGCCGGCAGGTCGCCGCTATGTAGGAGTTTGAGAAAGGTGACATGGGCATCAGCTCCCGACGCAACTCGGGTCGCCCGGATCTTGGTCCCGTCCTTGAGCTCGACTCCCTGTGCCTGCCCCCCGATCACCACTACGCGCGCGACTTCCGCTCCGGTCCGGATCTCGGCGCCTTTGTCGAGCGCGGAGGACGCGATGGCGTTGCTGATGCCACCCATGCCGCCGCGGACATAGCCCCACACACCGCGTACTCCGTTGCACTCACCCATGACGTGATGAAAGAGCACGTACGCGGTACCCGGCATCGAGGGCGAAGCCATCGCCCCGATAATCGCGTCTGTGGCCAGAGTGACCTTCAGTTGCTCCGACTCGAACCAGCGGTCGAGAATCGGTGTCGCCGCTCCAGTGAGAATCTCGATGGCCTTCTGCCCGTCGGTTCCCAGCTTGGCGAAGCTCCTGCCGAGCTTGGCGAGCTTCAGGAGATTGCCGGGACGAAAGGACCACGGGTTCGGCGGGGTCTGCGTCAGAGTCGGCTCGAGAAAATCCGCCACCCGCTCCAGCATCTGTTCATATTTGGGCAGCGCGTCGGCGTCGCGGGTCGAGAACTTGGAGATCTCCCGATGGGTCAGCGCTTTGTCCGGACCCAGCAGGAGCGAACGGCCGTCGGGAAACGGGGTAAACGAGGACGGGCTCCGGGGAAGCATCTCGAACCCATGGCGTTTGAGCTCGAGGTCGCGAATGATTTCCGGCCGGAGGAGGCTATTGACGTACGCGGCCGTGGACACCTTGAAGCCGGGCCATAACTCTTCGGTGACACAGGCGCCACCGAGAACCTCCCGCCGCTCCAGCACCAAGACCTTGGCGCCGGTACGGGCCACGTAGGCGGCGGTGACCAGGCCATTGTGGCCACCGCCAATCACGATGAGATCGTAGGACGCGGACATGATCGCCTGAGAGAAGAAGGCGTATCTTAGCGCCGCCCCGGAGGACGGCGCTAGGAGGGTCGAAGCTCAGCGAGTCAGCAGAATTTCAGATCTGGCATACACATATCGACCGTTGTAGCCAAACGGGGAGGTTACCGCCCACGGGAAGGTGAAGTTGTTGTTGTTGTCGACATCATTCATCCTGGACGGGTAGATGTCGAAGATGTTCTTCGCGCCGATGGAGAGGTTGATCTGGTTGAACCGATATCCCACCTCAGCATCGAACAGGGTCTTGGCACTGAACGACTCCGCCACGGCTCCCCCGAATTCGGCGGAGGTGCCCGTGCCGTAATACGATCCGCGTCCGAGCGCGTGGACGCGACCCATGGTCCAGATGGCCGTGAGTGTGCCGCGCCAGTCCGGGCGCTCCCTGGTGATGGCCAGCGTCGTCAGCAGGTCGAGAGCGCCGGTGAAGGTGGTCGGCGTGTTCTGCAGGATGGGCGGCAGACCGCCTACTCGGGCAATCTTGTTCTTGGTGTAGTTCACCCCGGCGTTGAGGTCTAGAGTGCCGTTCCCGGCTGGGAGCCGGAGGTTGCCCGTCAGGTCGATGCCGTCTGTTTTGGTATCCAGGTTGTTGGTGGGGAACTGTACGCCGCCAATAGTGGTCAATCCGGAATCGGCCAGAATCTGAGCAACGACCGGGTCGCTGGCATCATAGGTGGCCCCGAGAAGGATCCGGTTGTTGATCTTGATGTGGAAGACATCCACGGTGAGGGTGAAGTTGTCCATTGGTGAGAACACCACCCCACCGCTGAGATTCACCGATGTCTCTTCCTTCAAGGGCTGCGCCCCGAAGATCCGGGACGCCCGGTTGCTCACCGGGAAGTTGCCCACCTCGACCAGCGCGCCTTCAATGAAGTTCGTCGTCACGTGACTGAAGAAGCTCTGCGCCAGGCCCGGAGCGCGGAAACCCGTGCTCGCGGCTGCCCGGAGAACCAGCTGCTTGTTGGGTTGGAAGCGAAGTGCTGTCTTACCGGTAACCCGTGAACCGAAGTCGCTGTAGTGCTCGTACCGGCCGGCGACGTTCAGGAGTACCTGTTTGGTGAGGTTCGACTCCAGGTCGAGATAGGCCCCGACATTGTTCCGTGAGTTAGTGCTGGCATCGGTCGGAGAAAAACCGGAGAAGACCGACGAACCTGCCGGCGCCAGCGGCGGCGCATCGCCGGGTGCGGCAAGCGCGCTGTCCTGAGACAAGTGCCCACCGTTGATCCAGGACGCTGTCTCGCCCGCGATGATGTCGTAGGTCTCCCGCCGGTATACGCCACCAAACGCCACGCTGACTGGATTCGGCAAACCGAGTTCGATCGGCTTTGCCAGGTTGAGTCCTACGAGGAACTCACCACGCTTCAGGTGTCCGGCATCAAAACTGGTCTGATTCCGGACGCCGGGATCATCAGCCGTTCCCAGTACGCCGTCCGCACCCGGCGCACAGGCCGTGACCAGGCAGGGGCCGAGCGACGGGTTCAGGGTGTTGCGCAGCCGGTAATCGAACGTGTTCCGGCCGTAGGAGCCGCCGGCATCGACCGACCACCCTGCAACGGTGCTCCGGACTCCGCCCGCAGCCGAGTAGTCGTTCACATTGGGACGAAATTCCGGCAGGAATCCATTGGGGTAAATCGTCGGCCAGTTTCGGTTATCGAGCGGCTTCCGGTAGTAGCCGTTGCCGGTGCCCACCCGGTTGCTGAAACCGCCGAAGGCGTAAAACTCGGTGGACCCGGCGGCGTTGAGGGGCATCCGCAGATTGGCGAACGACAGCAGATCGCGCTCCAGTCCGTCGCCCAGATGGTTGACGGGTTGAGGAACTCCGTTCCGCTTCTCGAGGATCTTGCCGGTGACGGGATCGACGACATCCGCGACGCTGTCCAAATCCAGGAGGGTGCCGTCAGGAAAGGCGCGGTTAGTGGGATCGCGGTGGAGAAACTGTCCGAACAGGCCGAGAGAGCCCCGGCCCAACTTCAGTCCCCAGCCGCCGTTCACATCCACCGTAGTACCGTCGTTGTTGTAGCCCTTCCCGGTCATGTACTGGCCGCCCGATGTATTCACGAACGGAACGAACCCTCCCTCTTTCATCACGATGTTCACCACACCCGCGATCGCATCGGAGCCGTACTGGGAGGAGGCGCCGTCCCGCAGCACTTCGATGCGGTCGATGGCGCTGCTCGGGATGGCATTGAGGTCGACGCCACTCGATCCCGCTGGTGAGCCGAGGGGAAAGGTGTTGAGCAGCGCCGTCTGGTGGCGGCGCCAGCCATTCACCAGCACCAGTGTGTGATCCGGCGAGAGGCCACGCAGGGTAAACGGACGCACGATATCGGTCGCGTCGGTCACGGTCTGATGCGGGAAGTTCACCGATGGCGCCAGTGCGGCAAGGACCTGACTGGTCTCGGTAGTGCCCTGCTCCTGAATATCCTGGGCCGTGTAGACGTCAACCGGGACAGCCAACTCTTCGGCTGTACTGTGCCGAGCCCGGGAACCGACCACGACATCGATGGGTGCAAGCTGCACCGCGCTCCGGGTCAGAGTGAGATCCTGACGTGCGGCGCCGCCCGCCTCCACCGTCACCCTCTGAGTTGCCGACTCGTACCCGATCAGCCTGACGCGCAGGGTGTGCGTTCCAGACGGAACAGACCTGATCTCGTAATTCCCGCCCCCTCCGGTGGTGGCTCGAAGTCCAGTGCCCTCAACCGAGACGGTGGCATTGGCAAGCGGTGAACCACTGTTGTCGCTGACCGTTCCTGTGATGGTGCCGGTCTGCGCAGCAATGGAGCCGGCCCCCACGGAGATGAAGAGGAGCGCCCCGGCGATTACACGCAGGCTGAGTCGTAGCACAGTCCCTCCCCTGAGGTGGTTAGAGCCGGTGGAAATCCGGCCAACTCGCATTTCAGTCGGGCATACGATGTGAACGTGAGGATCCCTATCTTAGCGCTCAGCCTGAGCCGACGCCAGACGGACGTCATAGTCTGGGAAGCTTCTATTGACGCCTGTGGACCCGCGCCGTAGAATGACCGACCGGAGCTCGCCTCGGCGTGCTTCGCTGCCTTAATAGCCTCCTGCTCAAAATCCGAAGTAGTCCACTGGCCCCCGCCACGAGGGTGCAGCACGTTCCAACCCGCCGGTACGGAGGAAATCGTGCTCAACTGCCGTCAGGTTCTCTTACTCATTCTTGCGCTGCTTGGAATCGCAAGCGCGGGCGTTGCGCAGCAGCCCACCACGGTGACGGGACACGTCAACCGGGATGATGGCACCCCGCTGCCAGGCGCATCAGTTGCCCTCTCCGGGCTCGGCATCAGCACCACCTCGCGGGCGGACGGCAGCTATGGCTTGCTGGTTCCGGCCGGGCGAGCCGACGGGCAGAAGGTGCCCTTGACGGTGCGGGCCATCGGATTCAAACCCCAGACCATTGAGATCACGCTGGCGCCGGGAGGCGTAGTGCAGGACTTCGGTCTCGCCAACAACCCGCTGCAGCTTGGTGAGATCGTCGTGACTGGCGCGGGTACGGTCTCCGAGGTCGAGAAACTTGGTAGCGTCAGAAACAGCGTCGACTCTTCGCTGATCAACCGCAGCAACGAGCCGAACATCGTGAACGCGCTCTCGGCCAAGGCGCCCAACGTCGAAGTCACCTCCACGTCGGGTGATCCGGGGGCCTCGACCTCGATCAGAATACGGGGAGCCAATACCTTGGGCAGCACCGGAGAGCCGCTGTTCGTAGTGGATGGAGTCCCCATCGACAACTCCACTATCACCACCGGCGCCTTCGATGGCACCGGGTTCGGAGGACAACAAGGCACCTCCTCGCCCAATCGGGCTTCGGACATCAATCCAGCGGATATCGAGTCGGTCGAGATCCTGAAGGGCGCAGCGGCGGGTTCCATCTACGGCGCGCGCGCCGGTCAGGGAGTCATTCTCATCACGACGAAGCGGGGTCACGCGGGGACGACCACCTACTCGCTCAACTCGACGTTGTCGCTCAACGATGTCAATCGTTTCCCGGGGCTCCAAACCACGTATGGCCACGGCGATGACAGCTCGGGCGTCATCATCCCCGACCGCTGCGTACTCGGCGGCGAGACCGACTGCTTCGGTAGCGGGGACAGCTGGGGGCCGGCCCTCGCGGCTGGAACACCGACGTTCGATCATGCCCGGGAGATGTTTCACACCGGCGTCGCCACCGATAACACACTCACCATCTCGGGCGGGAACGATCGGACGCTATTCTATCTCTCGGGATCGTATAACAATCAGGATGGGACGTTCGTCGGACCTCAGAACTCGTATAAGCGATACTCCTTCAGGCTCAAGGGCTCTCACCGGGTGCGCGACAACTTTACCGTGGGTGGGAACGTCGCCTACACCAATACCGATGGACGATTCATTCAGAAGGGCAGCAACTTCAGCGGCGTGACGCTGGGAGCCTGGCGCACTCCGCCCGAGTTCGACAACCGCGTGTTCCTCGATCCCGTGACCGGGATGCACCGATCCTATCGCTTCCCCAATCCGTCCGCAGGATCGGTCGGTGAGAGCCGCGGTTACGACAATCCGTTTTTTACGGCCAACGAACCGATCAGCAGCGCCATAGCAGACCGGGTGTTCGGCAACGTCAACCTGGACTACGTGCCTCTTTCCTGGCTTCGGTTCAACTACAGCCTCGGCATCGATTACTCCGGCGATGACCGGCTTCAGGGGCAACCCCAGACATCATCCAACATCCCGGATCCGCTGGGCCAGGTAGTGAAAGTCAACCTGGTAACTCAGCAGGTTGACCACAATCTCACCGGCACCGCGTCCTACAAGCTGAGCCCCAGCCTGGGTGGGTCATTTACGTTGGGACAGAACCTCAATACGAGGAGCCTGCGGCAGATCGGAGGCGTGGGCAACGCCCTCCTCGCGCCTCAACCGTTCACGCTCACCAACACCGCGAGCCAACTCCCCCCGATCGATAACGAGACCAAAGTCCGGATCGAGGGTTACTTCGGGCAGGGAACACTGGACATCTCGGACCAGCTCTTCCTGAAGGCTGGGCTGCGCTACGACGGTGCATCCACCTTTGCCCAGGACGCACTGCGCAGTTGGTACCCCAGCGCCAGCGCGGCATGGCAGTTCACCAAGCAGACCGGTGACTTCGGCGGCAACATCACTTACGGCAAGCTTCGGGCAGCATACGGGGAGGTGGGCACCCAGCCGAATCCTTACCTGACGGTGTTCACCTTCCTGAGTGGCGGCAGCTTTCAGGACGGATGGGGCGGGAATCAAACCGCGACTCAGAACGGGTTCGGCGGCCTCTTCAGCGATACCACCCGTGCCACGCAGCTCAAGCCCGAGCGCACCCGGGAGCTGGAGCTTGGCGCAGACTTCGGCCTCTTCCACGACGTGGCAGATCTGAGCTTTACCTGGTACCACCGGACTTCCAAGGACGTCATCCTGACCCTGCCGGTCGCCGCCAGTACTGGCTTCATCAATGTCGCCAGCAACGGAGCTGAAATCCGAAACGCCGGCACCGAGTGGATCCTGAACGTTCGCCCCATCACCAAGCGGGACTTTTCCTGGGATCTCGGCTTTCTCTTCTCGACCAACCGGAACCGGGTCGTGAGTCTGGCCGGGGCCCAGTTCGTCAACTATGGCGGGGTCGGGGGGTTTGCACTCTCCGTTGCCGAGGTGGGACAGCCTGTCGGCGCCTTCCGTGACTTCGATTACATCCGGTGCGGCAGAGGCGTCTCGGTGCTGCAGGGCGACACGGAGATCAACGTGGACGATCTCTGCGGTGCCCAGGCCAACGCCAGCCAGGCGCTCTTCATCAACGACGGCAACTACTCCAACACTGGTGGCGATGCGGGTGCAGGCGCCGGTTACCCCCTGCTCGAGCCCGACAGCCGGATCATAGGAGATCCCTATCCCAAGTGGAGCGGCTCGATTCGGAGCGGCCTCCGGTTTGGAAAGATCTCGGTCTCAGGGCTGTTCGACATTCGACATGGCGGCCTGGTCTACAACGGCACTCGAGGCGCCCTGAATGCGATCGGCACCTCCAAAGAGTCGGGCGACTTGCGCGGAAAGAGCGTGGTGTTCGGGAACGACTTTCTGCCAGGCCCTGTCGCCGGGCCCGGGGTGGGAACCAGTGCCGTGCTGGACCAGAACTGGTTTCAGAACTACTACAGCACCTTCACGTTCCTCGGCCAACCTTTCTACGAGAGCGCCAGTTTCGTGAAGCTCCGCGAGGTCTCCGTCGGGTACTCCTTTACCGGCGGCTTCATCAGCCGTGGCCTCGGACTCAGCAGCATGGATGTGAGGCTTGCGGGCCGAAACCTCGCCGTGTGGGCTCCCTACACCGGCGCTGACCCGGAGACCAACCTGTCGGGTGCTGACACCGGCGCCCGCGGGATCGATTGGTTCAACAACCCACAGACCCGATCGTTTGTCTTCTCCGTGACTCTCAACCGCTAATGACCACTCGACTCTTCGAGGTTCAAGCTATGCGCAAGCAATTCGCGGCGGCGGTGATCGGTCTCGGGGTGAGCCTTGGGGTCACCGGCTGTGGAGACTTTCTGACTGGTCCCAAACTGTCGGACAACCCCAATCGGCCGATCGCTGCCACCAATGCCAACCTGCTGGTAGCCTCACAGACCAACCTCGCCGGCATTATCGAGGGGCATCTCGGACGCACCATCTGCGTCTGGATGCAGCAGTGCGCAGGGACCCGGCTGCAGTACAACAGCCTGGGACAGTACATCGTCGGCGATGACGACTACTTCATTCCCTGGTCTCAGCTCTATGGTGCGGGTGGCTTGTTCGACCTGCGGTTGCTGCAGCGGCAAGCTCTGGCAACCGGCGATTCGGCCTACGCCGGCGTAGCCAAGGTGCTCGAGGCGTGGTACGTGGGGCTGGCAGCGGACGTGTGGGGAGATGTTCCCTATTCCCAGGCGGCTGATTCCAACTTCGCCACTCCGGTGCTGGATCCACAGGACCAGGTTTACGCAGCCCTCCAGCTCAAGCTGGACGAGGCGATCGCATCGATGAACGCCGCCAATCCCGGGGTGAATCTTCCGGGCGGTGAGGACCTGGTATACGGTGGTGACTTGGCCAAGTGGACTGCGCTCGCCAATACACTCAAAGCCCGGTACTACCTGCACACCGCGGAACGCGCGGGAGCTCCAGCGTACGCGGCTGCCCTGATCGCTGCAACCGCCGGTATCTCGGCTCCGGAGAACGACTACCTGGCGTACCATAGCCGGACCCTGACCGAGAGCAATCTCTATTCGCAATTCACCACTTCCTGGACTGATTACCTGTCCGCCGGTAAGGCGCTCCTGGATCTGCTGCAAAGCACCGGGGACGCCCGCCTCAGCGAGTACTTCGACCCGAACGCGAGTGGAAATTTCGTCGGTGCAGCACCGGGCGAGGATATCGGCGTTGGCCCCTCGCCCCTCAGCGCGACGCGCCTCGATCCCGGATTCAGCGAGCCGCTGGCGACCTGGGCCGAAAACCAGCTGATCATCGCGGAGGCCGCCAATCAAGCCGGAGACGACGGCGACCGCGCGGACCAGTCTCGACGCAGTCAGGGCCGATGCCGGACTGGGTCCGATCGGTGGGGGTGTGAGTGGCCCGGCACTGCTGCAGGCGATCATGACCGAGAAATACATTCGCCTGTTCCAGAATCCGGAAGCCTGGAGTGACTACCGCCGAACCTGTCTGCCCGCGCTGGTACCAGCACCGGGGTCAACTTTCATCCCGGGGCGAATGGTCTACCCGCTGAGCGAGAGAAATGCGAATACCAGCATTCCAGACGGGGGGCCGCTGCGGAACCCGGAGGATGTTGCTGCGTGCCCCTGATCAGCCGTAAGTCGGCTGTCGGGGGAATGAGGGTTCAGTAAACCGAGAGGCTGGAGGTGTTCAGGTCATTTTCCAGGGTCCAGAAGATTGCCTGACCCGGCTGCACCAGGATGGTTTCACTAGTGAAGGCCCTTCCTGCCATGGGAAGGGCTCGCAGGCGGACGCCACCGGTGGTGTTGAGCCGGTGGGATGGAAACGCGAACGTGCCGTTACTCATCGCCGTCACCATGCCGAGCCGCTGCGGGAGCCCGCCCGCAACCAGATAAACGTTGATGTCACTCCAATTGTGGTTTTCTACCTCGACCGAGACCTCCTTGCTGGAGCGCGGGCTGGATTCCTCAGAGTGGTGTGAGAGAAGTCCGCAACCCGATGTAGTCGAGAGGAGGGTAGTGCAGGCCAGGACCAGCCGAAGGAGAAACATGATCACCTCCCGAACCACTCGCCCCCGTCATGATCCGGAGGCCAAGGTCGTCAGTGCGTGGCGGCAGCTCGCTGAGTGAGATGCCTGCCGTACCAGTCAAGATAGCGTTCCAGACGATCCCGCTGGTAACTTGGTTTCTCGATGCCGTGAAACTCCCCCGGATAGATCACCAGCTGAGTGTCACGGCGTAGGCTCTTGAGCGCCTGATACATCTGCTCGGAATCGAGCAGCGGGACGTTGAAGTCCTTTTCACCGCATAGAAACAGGGTTGGAGTGACAATCCGGTCCGCATGAAAGAACGGATAGGAAACCCGCATCCATACGTCCGGACTGGTCCAGGGCGTTCCCAGCTCGGCCTCATACTCCCTGACATACTGGTCGGTACCGTAGCCGGCCAGCGCGTTGCCCTGCCCCGCGCCGCTGACGGCAGCTTTGAACCGCTGGTCTCTCGCGATCACCTGATTGGTCAGAATGCCGCCATAGCTCCACCCTCCGACCCCTAGCCGGTCGGGATCGGCAATACCCCTGGATACGGCGAGATCAACCGCCGCGAGCGCATCCTGGCTGTCCTTGTTCCCCCAGTCAGCCCAGATCGCAGTCGAAAACTTTTGGCCCCGGCCCGAGCTTCCGCGCGGATTGGCAGCCACTACGGCGA
Source organism: uncultured Gemmatimonadales bacterium (assembly GCA_963751925.1). Taxonomy (GTDB): domain Bacteria; phylum Gemmatimonadota; class Gemmatimonadetes; order Gemmatimonadales; family GWC2-71-9; genus CAVVWJ01. The sequence goes on from CAVVWJ010000001.1 coordinate 632,512, forward strand.
AGCCTTGTGCCGCCAGAAGTTGCCATTCAAACGAGAACTCATTGGAGAACTGGTACACCGGGCCACCGTGAATCCGCAGCACGGTCGGGACCCTGGTGCCTGCCTGATAGTCGGGAGGTCGCACCAGGAAGCCGTTGATGGGTGTCCCGTCCTTGCTCTTGAACGAGATCTCTTCCACCGGTGCGAGCTGCACCGAAGCCAGCCAGCGGCCATTCTGGTGCGACAGCTCGCGTAGCCGGCCACCGTCGAGGGCGAAGACCTCGGCCGGCGCGTCTGGCGTGGTGGCAAGCACCGCGACTTTGCCTTTTCGGTCAATGGAGAAGTCACCCACCAGATGACGCCCTCGAGTGATCGGCTCCACGGCGCCGCCGGCAGCCGGGACTCTGGCCACATCGGTAACGCGGTCATCCTCCAGCAGAAAAAGGATGGAGGAGCCGTCGGCCGACCAGGTAGGAGACAGCACATTCCGATCGAGCTCGGGGGTCACTACTCGCGCCGGTCCTCCCGCGGCCGGTACCACGGCGACCTTCTGGCCGGCGTAGTAGATCAACTTGAGCGGCCCGCCTTGCACGTACGCCAGGTACTTGCCGTCAGGGCTCCACGCCGGCGCGTGGCCACCCCAGTCGGGGTCGTTATCGGGACCTTCGAACGTGGTGAGCTGCCGGGGAGAAGCGCCAGGCCGAGCCTCGACCACGTAGAGATCCCAGTTGTCGGTGCGATCAGGATCTTCCTGACGCTTGCTCACGAACGCGAGCGACTTTCCGTCGGGTGACCACGAAGGAGTCAGCTCATCGTACTCACCCGGAGTCACGATGGTGCCCTTTCGGGCTGCTACGTCGAAAAGGTACAGATGCTGGTGGCGAGCACCGAGGTACCCGGCCCGGTCCTTCTTGAATTGAAACCGATCGATGACGATGGGCTTGGGCGTGCTCTTTTTCTTGCTGCTATCGGGCTTGGCTCCCGTGGAATCCGGGTCGGGGTCACTGGCGATGAGCGCGAGCCGCTTGCTATCGGGTGACCAGCTGTAGTCGGACACACCACCCGGCAGATCAGTCAGCCTCTCCGCCTCACCACCACTGCGCTCGAGCAACCAGACCTGATCCACTTCCCGGGTGTCGTCTCGGCTCGAGAGAAAGGCGAGATACCGCCCATCCGGACTCCAGCGAGGGTTGTGCTCGCTGGACTTGCTCGAGGTCAGCCGGAGAGACCTGCTGCCATCCCAGCTGGTCATCCAGATATCGCTGTTGCTACGATCCTCAGAGGTATCCGCCACCGAGACGCTGTACGCCACCCAATTGCCCTCGGGGGACATCTGTGGATCGCTTACTTCTCTCAACTGATAGAGATCATCCAGCGTCAGTTTTCGGCGACCGTTGTCCTGGGCACCTGCGGGACCAGCGAGGAGCACTCCCAGCAACACTGCGGGATAGAGTCGATTCCAGGTCACTCGTTCACTCCATTAGCCAGACAGCTCGTTCAGGGATTCTTGTAGACCACGCCGCCCTTCATCACAAACGGAACCTTTCTGAAGCTGGCGAGATCGGCGAGTGCGTCACCTTCAACGGCAATGACGTCGGCGTACTTGCCAGGCGCCAGGGAGCCGATGCTGTCCTTCCACTGCATCAGATCAGCTGCCGTGATGGTAGCAGCCTGGATGGCTTGCATCGGCGTCATCCCGTACTTCACCATGTAGGGAAGCTGGCTGGCATTGAGGCCATGGGGATACAAGCCGCTATCGGTGCCGTACGCAATCTTCAGCCCCGCGGCCACCGCCTTCCGGAAACCGGCCCTCTGGATGTCCGTGGTCTCGGTATTCTTTCGGAGGATGTCGGCAGGCCATTTCTGTTCCCGGCCCACGCTGTCGGTGTAGTCACCGTTCCAGATGTCGGCCACCAGCCAGGTGCCGCGCTGCTTCATCAAGGCAATAGCCTCATCATCCATGAGCGAGCCGTGCTCGATGGACCGGACCCCGGCGCGGACGGCGCGCTTGATCCCTTCTGCCCCATGCGCATGGGCTGCCACGAAGGTGCCGTACTGGGCGGCCTGCTCCACCGCGGCGTGGATCTCCTCCTCGGTGAACTCGGAAACGCCCGGCTTTGTCCCGCGCGTGAAGACCGCGCCAGTGGCAATGACCTTGATGAAGTCGGCGCCACCGTTGAGCAGCACCCGCACTCTCGATCTCACCTCGGCGGCCGAGTTGGCGACTCCGAAACGAAAAGCGGCCGGCAGCACCACGTCGGGCGCGGCGCCAACCAGCTCCCCCCCGCCAGTGGACACCGTCACGTAAGCGCCCGCAACCTTCATTCTCGGTCCGACCACGGTGCCGTCGTTGATCGCGTCTCGCAACGCGACGTCCACGAAGGCTCGGTAGGTCCCGACATCCCGCACCGTCGTAAACCCGGCCAGTAACGTGGCGCGGGCATTACGCACCCCGCTGTACGCTTCCTGCGCTTCCGAGCGCTCGAGCGGCTGAAGCACGTCAGATCCGGTGGCATCGCCTATCAGGTGAGTATGACAGTCGATCAATCCCGGCAGTACGGTGTAGCGCGACAGATCTATCAGGCGCGCACCAGTAGGCAGCTTCGCATTTCCAGGAAGCACCGCATCGATTCGATCTCCCCGCACGACAAGCAGCTGATCCCGTCGAACGACGCCATGCTCCACGTCCACGAACCGGCCGGCCCGGATGGCGCTTACCGACTGCGCGACGGAAGGAACCGGACAGGCAGCGAAGAAGGCCGCCACGGCAAGCCGAGACGTCACCCGCGTCATGAGACTCCTGCTATGGGAATAGAGCCCCGCGGGAGAGAGCCTCCCGCGGGTGGGACCAATATATCGATGGACGTGCTGGTGGGCGAACTACTGTTTCGGCTTCTTGACGTCGACTGTGGGAACCGTGACTTCCTTCTTCTCCGTCCCGACCTTGGGCACAGTGATCGTATCCTTGGCGGTGCCGGTCTCGACGCTCGGTGTGTTCACGGTGTCCGTTTCAGTTCCTACAACGGGCTTCTGAACTTCGTACTGTCCTTCACCGGTCTTCTTGCATGCGCTCAACGTGCACAGCGCAGCGATCGACACGGCCAGCGTGACCTTCCGCACGACGACCTCCCCTTTGAGAGACGGACTAAGAGATGACTCGAGTGCGATAATATGGGCACATCAGACTACGCTGCCTGTGTTGCGGGTCACTCCTGAGGTGCGCTGCTCTGGGCTCACCGACCAGGAAATGTCGAAGATGTTGAGGATTTTGTGCATAACCCCAAGCGGGACAATGCAATAGGTGGCATAACCGCGCAATCTGTTACCCGGTCTTCACGCGGTGAGGCCCAAATGGGAGCAACGTCACCGCCCGGCTAATTGGGACCAGAGTACCCTGGTACATCTCAGACCCGGCAAGCTCACCAATCAGACCGAGAGGTGGCTCGTGACTGTTTCGTTCCGTTCACCCGTCCTGCTCTTTTGCCTCGCTGTCGCAACCACATCAAGCTGGCTCGGCTGCGCGCGTAACGCGCAACGTGGGCTGGTCATCGGGGCTGCCGGCGGGGCTGTCGTCGGAGGCGTCATCGGCAAAGTTGCGGGCTCGACTGCCAAGGGGGCCATCATCGGGGCAGCCGCCGGTGGTGCGGCAGGCGCCATCATCGGAGATCAGATGGACCGGCAGGCAGCTGAGCTCAAACAGAACGTCAAAGGCGCGAAGGTGGAGCGGGTCGGAGAAGGGATTCAGGTGACCTTCGAGTCGGGACTGCTTTACGATTTTGATTCAGACGTGGTGAAGAGCGCCGCCAGGACCAATCTTCGGGAGCTCGCCAGAAGCCTCGATAAATACCCCAACTCCGACATTCTCATCCTGGGACATACCGACAGCGTCGGTACCTCGAGCTACAATAAGGAGCTGTCGGTGCGCCGGGCGGATGCAGCAGCGGAATATCTCATCGCCCAGGGCGTGAGCCGCTCGCGGGTAGGCACTGGGGGCCTGGGAGAAGAGGAGCCGGTGGCCTCAAATGCTACCGAAGCTGGACGGCAGCAGAACCGCCGCGTCGAGGTCGCGATCTATGCCAGTGAGAAGCTGCGGCAGGAAGCAAAACGGAAAGCCGGCGGATGAAAATGACAGCGGGGCAGCAGCTGCTGCCCCGCCCTTGCTTCGTCAGTTCTGAACCAGAATCAAATACTTGGAAGCCGACCAGAACTCCTCAGGGGCGGTGATCTCCACCACGCCCTTCACCTCACCCTTGGGCGTCACGTCTCCCGTGAGATACTCCGGACTCTGACGTGACACGATCTTGTACTTCTTGTCTATCCGGGGCAGCGGGATCGACAGACTCTGAGTCTTGTCGATCATAGTAAAGGCATCGACGTTGATGCTCCTCGCCGGCTCCAGACGGGTGCCTCCGAAGAAGAGGAACTTGGAGCCTTCCTTCGTCACGACGCCATTCTTGATCAGCTCGTCCCTGGTTCCGATCGCATAGTAGACCCGGTTCTTATAGGCAGTCAGGTGGCCGACGCTGTCGCGTAGCCACGCCCGATCTTTGCTGAGTGTATCGACTCGTCCCTCGAGCGCTGCGATCTGGAGCTTCTGTTCGGCGATGATCGTCTCAGCATCAACCCGTTGCTGCTCGGCCGCAGCCTTCAGGTCTTCGATCGTCTGTTTGTAGGTAGCCATCTGTGCCAGAAGCCTGGCATTCTGGACCTTGGCCTTCTTCGCCTTTGCCTCGGTGGCGACGAGCTTGGCCTCGCTCTCGTTCAGCCGGGCGATGACCTGCTGAATTCTCGCCAGCGCTGCTTTCCGCTGGACCTGATCCTGCCTGGCACCTGGCAAGCCTCGGTCTTCACCTTCTGGCGCGATGGCCAGTGACTTGGCTTTGGCCAGCTCGCTGTTGAGATCGCTGACGAACTGAGTCGTCTCGAGGACCTCGGTTAAGAGGCTGTCCTTTTGAGCCTCGGCAACTCTCGAATCCGATAGCGCCTTGGTGAGCTCACTCCGACGCCGGTCGCACCCAACGAGCGTCAGTGCCAGTACCAACATCAGCCCGACGTGTCTCATCGCATCCTCCGGCTCCGAACCGACTTGGGATTACTGCAGGGCGGTCGAGGGGATGCAAGATGCGAACCGCTACGCCATCGGTGTGTCGATGAGCGTTAGAGGCCCGGCTTGGGGGTGTTCGTAGGATCCGTCCGGCTGCAGAGAGGTGCGGAAAAGGCTGAAAGTGGGATTTTGCGGTCCTGATTATCGGTATATCCGGCCGCTGCCGCCCCTCCCTCGACAGGTCCCGCCGTGGCCACCACCCACTCGGCCCGGACGGGTACCCCTTGGAGCCTCAAAGGACGGATCGGAAGAGACCCCGGAGTCGCCCGTAAATGCAGGAATTGACGTAACCGTCTGCCCCGGGTCGAGTGGCGCGGCGCCTGTCCGGCTGGGTGAAACAGGAGCTCCCTTGAACTCGAGAGTCCGAACCTGCATCGGCGAGGAGCCGAGCGCGGGGACGGCCTCGATGTTCAGGAAGGAAATTGGTGAGACTCGGCTTGTGGGCACCGAGTGGCGTAGGCGGTGGCTTCTAACTGGAAGCGGCATTCGAATCAATTCGACCGGAGCCGTTACTCTGGGCTCGAGCGCTGCCGCTCCTGCCAGTGTCAGATCGCGTCTGCTATGGTCCGTCGTTCCGGGGTGAACCCCACGCTCGGCGCTCAGGTGAATCTCTTCGCTTCCGCTACAGGCAAGTAGTACCAGCAGCGACATCGTCAGCCACTCAGTTTTGCCACCCATACTGCCTCCACAAACACCGGAGAAATTCGCCAGGTTTCATGGGGACGCCGCCCCTGCAGCGGCTTGCACGCAGTGACGCAGATGAGTGGTTGAACAGGGCATCGGTGCGGCCCGGAGTATGCACCTCCGCTCAGTTCCCACTCTCATGAGCGCACAATGATGGGTTCATCGAAGATTTTGGCCCTTCCTGCCAAGGGGAGAGGCTTGGCCAGCGGTGCACCCCGATTCATGGATGCATCAATGCGGCTGTGGCGACGCTGCGTCGGGTGGGTATCGAGCGGCTTGGAGTGGGCTCATCGCGGCGTCGTGGGGATTCTTTTTCTCGCGCTGCTCGCGTCGATTGTGCTCGCGTGTGCGACCCTGGTATACGTCCTTCTAATGTTCAGGATTTATCCGGGCCGGCCATCAGAAAACAAGGGATCTCCCAGCAACACCGTCGTGAGTGTGCCGGAAGCCGCCAGTCGCAAGAATGGGCAGATGATCTAGGCTGCCGGCCAGAAGAACACATCTCGGATTTCGAGACGATCAGTCGTCGTCGTGGCCATGGCCATGGCCATGCCCCCCGCCATGATCGTGCCCGCCGCCTCCACCATCACCCCCTCCACCACCGCCGCCTCCACCTCCAGGATCTGGCGGCTGTACCTCCACCGCCGTCAGCCCGAAGGTTGCCACCAGATCGGAGTTCACACCCTCCGAGACCCGAGCTTCGACTTCCTGAGTGCCGGCGGTCGAACCCAAACGCACCGTGACCTGGGCCAGGCCAAGGCTGTCGGTCGTCGCGTCTGCCGGGTTGACTTGCGCCTGAGGGATGGAGCTGTGAAAGCGGAAGACCACTGGGACGTTGGCCACTGGGCGTGAGTTTGCATCGGTAAGCCGGACCACCAGCGGGTCTGGGAGCTGCTCGCCGGCAGATGCTTTTTGACCGTCCCCCGAGACCCTCAGCAGGTTGGCCGGGGTGCCATCCGAGGGAAGCGTGAGATTGCTACTGCCACAAGCACTTAGCACCAAACCGAGAGCCAGCGTGACCGGCCGGGAAAGTTCAAGGCTCCGCATGGGCGGTTGTCCTGCGTTGGAGTCGTGCCGCTGGGAACCCTCCAACGCTACCAGCCAGGGCCCTCCCGGAAAATGACTTGGCTCACATACGACGGGAGCGGCCGGCCCAGGCGATGAGCCGGCGGGGCACCAACCGCAGGAGCATGATGATCATCTTGTAACGCAGTCCTGGCACGCAGATGACCGGGCCGGAGCGACGCAAGTTGGTCAGGGAGGCGCTGACGACTTTCGCGGCCGGCATCCACATCCAGCCGGGGATCTCCTTGGCGTCCGCCTCCATCCGGCGGTGAAACTCCGTGCGGGTAAACCCCGGGCAGAGCGCCTGAACTCGCACTCCGCTTCCCGCCAGCTCAGCGGCGAGACCTTCGCTGAACGTGGTCAGGTAGGCTTTGGTCGCGCAGTAGTTCACGTTTTCCGGAGCGTAGACGAATGAAGCGACGGAAGAGACGTTCACGATTGCGCCGCGCCTGTTCTGGAGCAGTACCGGCAGAGCGGCTTGCGAAAGCCGCATCGGAGCCATCACGTGCAGCTGAAGCATCGCTTCCTGCCGGGCGGGGCTGGCATCGACGAGAGCACCGCGAGTCCCGAACCCGGCGTTGTTCACCAGCAGCGTGAGGCTGGGAGACCTGACCAAGCGTTCCGCCAGCAGACTCACATCGGTGTCGATCGTGAGATCGGCCGGGAATACCTCCACCGCGATACCGTAACGACCTTCCAGCTCCTGCCGTAACGCTTCCAGCCGGTTTCCATCTCTCGCCACGATCAGAAGGTCGTACCTGCGAGAGGCGAGCTGCAGACAGAACTCCCGGCCGATACCGGCAGAAGCCCCGGTGACGACTGCCAGCGATCGAGAGTCAGGCGAGGCTGCGGTCATCCTGAGCTTCCTCCTAGCGCTGAAGTCCGCTCTCGACCGCCGACTTGGTCGTTTTCTCGATCGCTGGTGTGTTACCCGACAGGGTACGCAACCGCCGGGCGGCCTCGAGCAGAATATCGTCGGTCTTGCAGAAGACAAAGCGAACCATCGTCCGACCGGATCCTCCCTCACGGAAGAAGCTGGAGCCGGGAACTGGAGTGACTCCGATTTCTCGCGAAAGCCAGATCGCAAACTCCACGTCCGAGAGGTTCCTGGAAGCATTCGAAGCTGACAAAGCGGAAAAGTCCGAGAGTATGTAGTAGGCCCCCTCGGGCGGACTGCACCGGAACCCCGCGTCGACCAGCGCAGCATAGAGCAGATCCCGACGGCCACGGTAGGAGGAGGCCAGTCCGGCGTAGAACGACTGGTCCAGTTCCTCGATCGCGGCCGCGACACCTTCCTGCAGCGGAGCCGGAGCCCCGACCGTGAGGAAATCGTGAACCTTGCGGATGGCATCGGTCAGTACCGCAGGCGCCAACACCCAGCCGATTCGCCAGCCGGTTACGCTGAATGTCTTCGAGGCGCCACTGATCGTGATGGTGCGGTCCCGCATGCCAGGTAAGCCGGCGAGCGGGATGTGATCGCCTTCGAAGAGAATGTGCTCATAGATCTCGTCCGTGATTGCCAGGGCGTTGTAGCGCACGCAGAGATCGCGGATGCATTCGAGCTCCGGCCGGCTGAGTACCCGTCCGGCTGGGTTGCTCGGCGTGTTCACGATGATGGCGCGGGTCCGAGGTGAGAACGCGGCCGCCAGCCGTTCGAGATCGAGGGCACGCCCGGGCTCGAGCGAAACGTAGACCGGCACCGCGTCCGCCAGGATGGTATCCGGGCCATAGTTCTCATAGAACGGCTCGAAGACGATCACCTCGTCACCGGGATTCACCACTGCCAGGAGCGTCGCGATCATGCCCTCCGTCGCCCCGCAGGTCACGGTGATCTCCCGGTCAGGATCCACCTCGATGCCATACCACGCTTGATACTTACGGGCCAACGCTGCACGGAGCCGCTGAGCACCCCAGGTAATGGCGTACTGGTTGACGTTGTCGTGGATCGCCCGAGCCGCGGCCTCTTTCAGGAGGTCGGGTGCGGAGAAATTCGGGAACCCTTGAGCCAGATTGATGGACTGATGCTCGCGAGCGAGCCGCGTCATTCCCCGGATGACGGATTCGCGGAAGCCATGGGTGCGGCGAGCGGTGTTCATGCGGATCCGAGCGAATGAGGGTGAGCGTGAAGTGTATACGCGGTTCTGGCTCGGCGCTGCTTGCGGGTGGCCCAATCGTTGCCTTAGACTCGCAGCCATGACTCAGGATACGCAGGCACTCTCGATCGTCGACCTCCACAGCCATCTGGTCCCCGGCGTGGACGACGGCACTGCCACCATCGGGGAGTCACTCGCCGCTCTCGCTGATCTTTACCGGCAGGGCGTCCGCGCCCTGGTCACGACGCCCCATCTCCTGATGCCCCGACTCGTCAACACCGGAGAGATCGACCGCGAGCTCGAGAGCCAGAGGCGTTCTTTCGATCAGCTGGCGGCCGCGTGTGCCGGCCGAACCGATCTTCCCTCCATCGCGCTGGGGCAGGAAATCTGGGCACCCGACGCCGCTGCCATCAGGCGGCTACTGGGACGGCCCGACGTGGGGTTGGCCGGCAAGACACTTCTAGTGGAGTTCGGCTTCGAGCTGGAGGGAAGTCACAACGATGTGGTCCAGGCAGTGGTCGATGCAGGTCGTCAGATCCTCATCGCACACCCGGAGCGATACACCTTTCTGCCGCGGCACGATCCGATCGAAGTAATGCGCGGCTGGCAGGAGTTGGGCGCTCTGCTTCAGGTCAACGTGGGAAGCCTTACCGGTCACTACGCCAGATCGAGCCCGGGTTCGGAGCAGCTCGCCTGGGAGATGGTGTCACAGGGGCTGATTGACGTCCTCGCCACCGATCACCACGGGCCTCGCCGGATCGGCGTATCTCCGCGTGAGGCGCTCGATGCGCTCATCGCCCGTGGCGAGCTGGCGCTGGCCGAACGGGCGATGGTTGACGTCCCTGGACAGATCCTGCGAGACGAGACGGTGGTCTCACGTCTCCCGAGGTAAGGTGCTGGTACCGATCGCCTGAAGTAGTAGCCGGGTAGCACCGGGGGAAGTCGGGCCGCCAGCCGCCACGGCAGAGTCGATCCGGTCCTTGATACTCCGCCGGAGCGCACCATAGCGTTGCGACGCGGCAGGATCCTCGAACGCGATGGCGCCGCCTCTCAGCTTGTAGGCACCAGCTTGATCATCCAATACCCCGAGCAGGCTGTCGATCCCGTTCATGAGCGAGCTGCTCAGTAGCTCGAGTGTGGGCGGCTCCTTTCGGGGAGCACGAGAGTACCATTGCCGTACCTCGGTCGGGCTCCAGCCGTAATTCTTGGCCATGCTGGTGACGGTATCCTGATACGCCTCCTCGATCGCGTTCTGCTGCTGGCGGAAGACGCGGATGAAATTGGCGGCACCTGCCAGACTCAACCGCGTGTCGCTCACGCCACCGCCCGGTGCAAGCCTCGGAGCCGCAAAGAGTCGATCGAGCCGGGCAACCCGCAGCCCCGCCTCGAGCCGAGTGCGGGCCGAGTCGTGGGCTTCCGAATAGCGTCTGAGGAGCCCCTCGACGGAATTGACCTTGACCGAGGTAGCAGGTGACTGGAGTGCCTGACCCAGGACCTTCGGCCTGAGCCTCGGCGCCCGTGGTATCACCGGGAGAATTAGCTCAGTGGTCGGTGCCGGCAGTGAATCAGCAACCGGTGTCGGTGCATTGGGCCAAACCGTCGTGGTACTGGCGAGGGAGACGAGCTCTTGCCTTGGCGCAATCGGTGTGGCTGCCGTTGCTGGTTTTGCGGCTGGCCGTCTCACCGGCCTCGTTGCTACTGGACGATTCTGCTGCGACCATGGCGGCCGCGGGCCGGTAAAGGCGAGCTGAATTCCGGAGACGAGCAGCAGCGCAGAAAGCCCCAGTCCAATCGGCCGTTTCCAGCGGTGCAGCACTGCGCCTGGTGAGGCTGACGGATCGGCATGCGACGAGGGACTCGGAGGCTGGGGTGACGAGCCCCCGCCCAGAAGTCCCCAGCCCCGACGGGCCGCCCGGGCCGGTTGTGGCTCCTCGGTTTTATCCGCTATGATCGCCTTGTACTGCGGATGCAAGGTGATGGAGATCCACTTCGCAGTCGCGCGGTGATAGATGCGCGAACGTGTGTCCACGTCACCGTTCCGTATGGCCAGCGCGAGGTCATCGGCGGAGCGGTACAGCTCTTCCTTCCCCGGCCTCAATTCGACAAGAAACATGCAGCACACTCGCTGTCTGGAGCTCTGGTCTGTGGCTGGATAGACTGGAACTCTGGTTGGTCGATGGTCGTCCTCCGCCGACTGAGGGTGCCAGATCCGTGCTTAACCCGGTTTGCGGCAGCACAATGGGAGTGGCACAGCCGCCGCTTTCGCCCTAACTTCAAGCGGGAATGCACCTTTCAGCACCCTAGTCAGGTCGTCTGCAGAGAAGCCATCGTACCCGAAGAGTCATAGGAAGGCTGATGAGGCGTGGCCCGCCCGGTGCGTTTTTCGACCAGCGGTTGTGTAATGCAAGATGTTTCCTTCGCCTCGGCGATTGATTAACGTGCGGAACGTCCCTTCCGGACTGGCAGATCCGGCCATTAGATCGACCCAGCTAGAGTTTGCCCCCTGCCGGGCGGCTTGGAGGGTTCATGATCACACAGCAGCGCAGGACGGATGATCCCAGCGATCCCTGGTCCGAGCGGCGCGGCGGAGGTCCCGGTGCGGGCACTCTGCTTATCGCCACTGTGCTCGGCGTCGGCATCGGTTTACTCGCGGCACCGCAGGCCGGCACCAAGACGCGAAAGCTCTTGAAAAAGCGCATTGCGGCGCTGGGCGAAGGTGCCGGTGAGAGCCTGGATGACGTGCGTGACAAGGGCAGCAAGGCCCGGAAACGCGTCAAACAACGGCTTGCCAAGCTGCGGGAGGAGGCGGGTGATGAGTGGGATGACGTGGGAGATCGCTGGGAGACCGCCAAGAGCCGGCTCCGCGGACTCGACCTCAGCGAGAGCGATGACTCGAGCTCCTTTGGTCCCATCATCGCCATCCTGGCCGGAGTAGCCGCAACGTATTTTTTCACTAGTGATCGCGCCGCTCCGGCGAGGTCGCGAGTGCAGGTGGCGGCGTCAGATGTGCGGCGCCGAGCTACCGATCAGTGGGATCGCTTCCAGCGAGGTGGAATGCGTCAATCACGCGAGGGCTCCACCGGAACCGAGAACCGGCCGGAAACCCGTGCGGGCTCCTCACCGTCGGATGAGGCCCCCCAAACCGGCTGAGTCGCTGGTCGAGCGTACCGGCAAGAACGGCCCCGGCATGCGGGGCCGTTTTCACATCTATTCGCGGGAGGCAAGACATCGGCTGGCAACGGTTCGCGGCGTGGCTGAAGGGCGGTGCGCGACCATGGCGCCGCCTCGGCATGGTGCTATTGGGCGTGGGCCTCGCGGTCGCGCTCTTCGTAGGGATTTGGGTCGGCACCTGCGGCTTCTACGGCTGCCCGTCTCCAGCACAGATCCAGGCCTTCCAGCCCAGCGAGGGAAGTCGCGTGCTGGACCGATCGGGCGTGCCGATCGGCCGGCTCACGTACGTGCGGCGAAGGAACGTTCACCTCGAGGATGTTCCCAAGTACCTGCGGGCCGCATTCATCGCAACGGAAGATCGGCGCTTTTACTATCACGGAGGTGTTGACTGGCGGAGCGCGGCGCGGGCCCTGGTCCGTAACGTACGTTCCCTCAGCGTACGAGAGGGCTTCAGCACCATCACGATGCAGGTGGTGCGCAACGCCTTCCTCCCGAATCTCTCAGGCAGCCGGAGCCTGGGCCGTAAGCTGATCGAGCTCGGCCTGGCCGGGCGCCTCGAACACTCGCTCACCAAACAGCAGATTCTCGAGATGTACCTCAACGTCATCTATCTCGGGAACGGCACCTATGGGGTGGAGGCCGCGAGCCGCGATCTCTTCGGGAAAAGCGTGGGACGGCTTTCGCTCCCAGAGGCGGCCACATTGGCGGGACTTGCCAAAGGACCTTCGATCTATGCGCCCCGGCGTCACCCCGATCGTGCGATCGCCCGACGTGACCTGGTGCTCTCGCTCATGGCTCGCGAGGGGTTTATCAGCGCAGCGATAGCAGCACGGGCACAGAAGGAGCCGCTGCACCTGGCGCCCGCCGAGTGGCGCCCGACCCCCGATCGGTCGTACGCACTCGACCCGGTGCGTGCTGCAGTGGATTCCATTCTGGGCGACGACGCCGAACGAGCTGGAGACCTGGTAGTGCACTCGACCCTGGATGCCACAGCCCAGCGCGCCGCGGAGCGAGCCATCCGGGTGCAGACGGCGGCGATCCAGAGGGCAGCCGCCCAGTCGCACCGGAACTGAATTGGAAGGCGCCATGGTCGCGCTGGATCCTCGAACCGGAGCGATACGCGCCTTGATCGGAGGACGACATTCGATCGTCCGCGGGTTCAACCGGGCACTGCTGGCGCACCGGCAGCCCGGCTCGGCCTTTAAGCCATTCGTGTATGCTGCAGCACTTTCCTCAGGCTACACGCCGGCCAGCGTGCTCGACGACTCACCGGTCGAGATCGAAGACGAAGGCAAAGTCTGGCGGCCGGAAAACTTCGGCGGCGAATACGGGGGCCGGCTCACACTCAGACGGGCGCTCATGCGCTCGGCCAATGCCGCAACGGTGCGCCTGAGCCAGGCTGTCGGCGAGAAACGCGTGGTGACGCTGGCGCACCGGGCGGGCATTCGAAGTCCGATTGAACCGGTGCCTTCGCTGGCGCTTGGAGCCGTCGAGGTGACGCCGCTCGAGTTGGTCGCTTCCTACGCGCCTTTCGGAAATGGTGGCATGCGGGTCGAGCCGTATCTACTGGACCGAATCGAAGCCGCCGATGGCACAGTGCTCTGGCGGAGGCATGCGCCCAAGCCGGAGAAGGTGCTCGGCCGGGCCGAGGCGTTTCAGGTGACGTCCATGCTTCGCTCGGTGGTGGACGGAGGAACCGGACGGGTGGTCCGAAACCTGGGAGTGCGGGGCCCGGTGGCGGGAAAGACGGGAACTACGAACAATGGCGCCGATGTCTGGTTCATCGGGTATACCCCTACCGTGGTCGCTGGCTTCTGGTTCGGCTACGACGCCCCTCGAACCATCGCGCGCAACGCGTCCGGAGGCCGCCTGGCGGCACCGGCTTGGGCCACGTTTTATCTCAATGGATGGCGCGAGCGGTCTTCGTCAAGCGCATGGAGCCCTCCGGCCGACATGGTCGAGCGTACCATCGATGCGTACAACGGTGAGCTGGCCAACAATGGTGTCCCGTCACCCAGCACGAGTGGTTCAAGCCTGGGACGGAGCCGACCAGGACCTGCCATGAGCACAACGCCCCGTTCGTCGACCGCCTGGAGGAACTGGGCCGGAAGTTGGGGAAGGTGCTAGGTCGTATCCTGAAGGAGCTTTGATCATCCAGCGGGACAGCGGGGGGTAACTTTACGATGTGGGCCCGAGAAGCGGACTGGGGTTCACTCTGCTGGGTGGCAGGTAGTGGATGAGCTGCTGCCTGATCTCTTCCGCCTCATGCAGCACCTTCTCCGGATAGCGCTTGCAGTTCCGGGTGACCCTACTCCGAACGCAGCCATTGTAGCGGAGCAGTGCCGATGGTATGTCCTTCGTGCGCTTCAGGTATCCCGCAAACACCCGCGCGCCATGACAGATGTTCGCCTCCACCTGGAGGAGATCGTCTGAGTCACAGTCGAATACGCCGGCATGGAACCGCATCACCTGCATCAAACCGATGGCGCCACGGCTGCTCACCGATCTGGGCTCCAGCCGCGAGTTCTCGGTCAGCAGTACCCCGGCGAGGAGACTGGGTGGCAGCTGGAGCTCGCGGGCTTCCTTCACAATAGCGCGAGCGACCCGATTAGCGATTTCGGGGCGGGCGCGCTGGCGGAAGATCTGGGAAAGCGGCAGGTGGTCGTATCGGGCAATTACCTCACGCTCCATGCTGGCGCTGTCCATCGCCAAGGGAGGCAACGCCGGCGCGTCCGACGTTCCGCGCAACAGCCCACTCGCCACCAGATCGCGTACCGGAGGGGTGGTGACGTGAGCCGCGGGTGTAAGCAGGAGAGCACCCGCGAAGCCTGCTGCGGCGAGAATCGTCAGAAACGGCCGGCTGGGCGCAGCCAGCGGGTTCGACGAGCGAGAACGCGCGGTCCGATGGATGATCGATTCCCTTCGTCGTTGCCGGAGAGCGGAACTCGGCGGGGCGCCCGTACCGCGGGTGCGGTCTACGCAAAAACCGGGCACACTGACCGTCAAGAAAGCTGACGGCCATTCAGAAGGGGGGCGCCTCAACGACTTAAGGCTGGTAAATGTCGGATACGGCTGGAGAGGTTTTGCAGAGCCCCTCAAAATCAATACGTCGTCGGGCCAGAAGTTCTGCGACTTGCGGCGCGCTCGGTTCGCGAGAAAGCTCAGGTCATTGAACTCAGCAGCTGCATCATGGCGACGTCGTACGGATCGGCCGATGGGTCGTCGTCGGCAATGTCGTAGTTCTGCTGCGGGGTCTCGAGAATCAAGGGAACTCCGATAGTGCGAGGATCTCGCAGCAGCCAGGAGAATGCGTCGCGTCCGATCCGACCATCACCGATCAACACGTGCCTGTCCTTATTGGATCCCAGTGCCCCCTCGCTGTCGTTCAGGTGAAAAAACCGGGGCGGCTCTCCCACCGCTTGTTCGAAATCATCCAGTATGTCCTTGAGACGCTGTTCGGAATGTGAGATGTCGTGCCCGGACGAGAACAGATGGCACGTATCCAGACCATAACCAGTGCGGGAACGGAGTCGATCGGGCACCGCGTGCAGGATGGCCGCTACCTCTGCTGACGTTCTTCCCATCGTTTGTCCTGCACCCGCGGTGTTCTCTACCAGCAGTCGAGTCTCGCCTGGAATGGCTTCGAGTGCGGCTGTGATCGCCTGGGCCACTCGCTTTGCCGCGCCGGCACGATCACCGTCGGTGGCGGCACCAGGATGAAAACAGATGCTACCCACCCCCAGGGCGGTCGAGCGCTCCAGCTCCTTGAGCAGGCCGGCCCGTGCGCGTACCAATTTCTCCTCTTCGTTCGTCGCGGTGTTGAGCACGTATGCCGCGTGTACCACAACGTGCTCGGGGCGCGATGCCCGTCTGCTTGAGAGCAGCCCGGAACCGTTCCACTCTCTCGGGCCGCATGGAGGCCTTGTCGCCGTAGTACTTGGGGATGGCCGTAAAGATCTGGAGCGCTTTCATGCCGGCGGCGGCGGCACGGAAAGCGGCCATATGGATTCCCCCATTGGCCACGGTATGACTGCCGACGAAGCGGGCCACGAGCTTCTCCCTGGGGCTAAACTGAGTGACCTTCGGCACAGACCTGCCGGTCACCCGCGCGCATTGTGAAGGCTGGCGCGGCACCAGCGCCTCCACCAACGAAATCAACCCAGACTTGTGGAGGTTAATGTGGCACGGGACAAGGATGAAGCGATCAACAGCTATATCACTGATATGCTGTCGCTCGAGCAACACATCGAAAAGGCACTACGGGGCCAGCTGGCGGATCTCAGCGATTACCCCGAGGTCACCCGGGAACTGAAGCAGGTCCATCACACCGTCGAGCATCACATCGCCGATCTCAAGACCCTGAGCGACCGAAGGCATGCGCAGGGAGCAACGGATGCGATCAAGCGTGCCGGCTCAGCAGTGCTGGGGTTGGGAGCAGCCGCGGTGGACCTGGTGCGCACCGAGGGTCTCCCCAAGAACCTGCGAGACGACTACACCGCGTTCAGCCTCGCGACCATCGGCTACGTCATGCTCCACACGACCGGTCTCGCGCTACAGGACCGCGAAGTCGCCGAGTTGGCGCGTCAGCACTTCTCCGACTACGCCCATGCCGTCACCCTGCTCCACAACATCGTTCCGGGAGCGGTGATCCGCTATCTGCGAGAAGAAGGACAGCCGGTGCAGGACAATGTGTTGAGCGAGATCAGCCGGACGATCGAGGAGGTTTGGCACTCCCAATCGGATCAGGCCCCACGGGCTGAAGAGACCCAGATCGGACAGAGCCGTTAGCTCGCTGGTTCCGGTCGGCCAGCGGCCGATCGGCGTGATGCCGGCAATAGAATAGACGTGCCGGCATCACGTTGAGGGGTTCGAACTCCTGATGGACCCGGGCAAACACCTGTTGCAGGTAGGGCAACACCGTCCGGGTAAACTGGTACACCAGAAATGCCCCGGTAGGATGAAGCACCGAGTGAGTGGTCCGCAGTATGCTTTCCCGGAGCTCGGCCGGCATCGTTGTGTAGGGTATTCCCGAGATCACATAGTCGGCGTGCTGCAGATTGAGCCGTTCGAGCGCGGCGCCGGCGTCTGCAGCTGACCCGTGGACGACGTGCAGCCGGTTATCGCTCACCCGCCCGCGCAGGAACCGGACGAAATCGCTGTTGGTCTCCAGCGCGACGAGAACAGCGTCGGCGCGCATGCGCCGCAAGATCTCGGTCGTGAAGGTTCCCACCCCGGGACCATACTCCAGAAAGACGCGAGCTCGGGCCCAATCCACTTCCGCGAGGACGTGATTGACCAGGAAACGGGAGCTCGGGATCAGACTGCCGAGCATCTTTGGATGCTTGATGAAATTGCGACCGAAGAGCAGAAGCTGTTCGGAGCGGGAGCTGTGCTGTGGGGGCACGGTGGAGACGATTGCCTTTCACGAGGGATTGTGCGGGCCAACCTGCCTGGCGCCGGTATACCCCGGCGCCGGCGGGCGGGTCACTTCGGCAGCGACCCGCCCCGGGAGGTAATTAACGGTGCTTGACAGTGTCCTTGTTGACCGGATTGTCACCCTTACGGGTGGTGGTGTCCGTATGAACAGTCGTGTCACTGGTGACGATGGTCGTGTCCTGCATCTGCCTCGTCGTTACAGTCGTGTCCGCCGATTCGCCGCCAACTCGCCCGGTGTCCTGGCCGCTGCGCGTGTTACATGCACCTAATGACAGCAGCGCCAGAGCTGTGAGTACCGTCTTCATGTGACCTCCCCTTGAATGTGCGTATTTCCTGGCACCGGCCACTCAGCCGAGGCCACTCCGTGAAGTCGAGCCCCTACCCTGCACCGCCGACCAGACCGATGCAGTGATTTGTCTCACGTATGCTCGGCTCTCCGGTAGGGGAAGAGGACGCAAGTTTAGCTCCGAACTGGAGATGCCGCAACGTATATTGCCGGATGGCCAGGAGCGGCGTCGTCTGGATCGGAACTTCCGGATATGTATACCGGCATTGGCGCAAGGGGGTGTTCTATCCGCCAGGTCTGCGTGCGCGAGACGAGCTCGGTTATTTCGCCGAGCGATTTCGAACCGTCGAGCTCAACAGTCCCTTTTATCGGCTGCCCAGCGTGGAGACGTTTGCGCGCTGGCGCGACACCACCCCCGATGACTTCCAGTTTGCGGTCAAAGCCAGCCGCTTCATCAGCCACATCAAGCGACTGCGAGATGTAGGAAACGAGCTGATTCTCTTTATGGAGCGGGCCAACGAGCTCAGCTCCAAGCTCGGGCCTGTACTCTTCCAGTTGCCGCCAAACCAGCAGATCGAACTGAATCGGCTCGCCGCTTTTCTCAAGCTCCTATCCACCGACCAGCGATGGGTCGTGGAATTTCGGCATCCCAGCTGGCACACGCGTGAGGTGTATCAGCTGCTGACCAATTACGGCGTGGCCTTGTGCATTCCTGTCGGTGGCGGGCTCTATCCGGATCGGATTACCACGGCACCCTTCACCTACATCCGAATGCACCGGGGTCAGGAACCGGCCGGCGGCTTCACCGAAGGCGAGCTCCAATGGTGGGCGGGGCAAGTGCGCGCGTTGCTGAAGGCGGAGAAAGATGTCTACGTGTACTTCAATAACGATTGGGAAGGCTTTGCGATTCGGGATGCGGTCCGCTTCAAGGAGCTTCTGGGAGTTGCCAGATGAGGAGCGCCGACTTAGCGGTCGAGCCAACGAGTCAGCTGCGAGGCCGGTTTTCTCCGTCTGGGAGGCTCCTGCTCGGCTGGATACCCCAGCGACAGCAGCCCGACAATCCGGTACCGTTCGGGCAGCTCGATCAATGCGGCGAGCTCTGCATCACGCAGGACACCGCCGGTCCTGAGATAGGTACCGAGTCCCAGCGACTCCGCTGCAATCATCAAATTGGTCACGGCCATCATGGTCGCGGCGTAGTCCTCCTCACGCGTGATCTCATCCGCGTTCTCCGCCGACATCACCACGATATACACCGGGACGTCGCCGGCTTCCCGCAGTACCTTCTCGCTCGCGGCTCGAGCTTCAGGGCTGTGGGGATTCTCATAGCGCTTGAGCCGGTGTGCCGCGCGTATCAGGGCAACGCGGTCTTTGGCGCCCCCGATGAGGACTGCGAAGCGCCAGGGTTCAGTGAGCTTGTGGTTGGGCGCTCTGACGGCGGCGTCGAGCAGCTGCTCGATGACCTCGCGTGGGACAGAATCGGAACGAAAGCGGCGTACCGAGACTCGGCGGTTGATAGCGCTAATGGCATCCATAACAGAATTTAGCCCGCAGGGGTGAGCCGGGCGCTACTTGGCTCGCTCCAGATATACACCCTCGCGGGGATTGACCCGGACCCGCTCGCCTTCACTGATGAATTCGGGCACCTGGATCGTGAGCCCGTTGCTCAACCTGGCGGGTTTGGTGCTGGCCGTTTTGGTTGCGGTCTTCATGACCGGCGCAGTCTGGGTCACCTCCAGCTCAGCCACGGCCGGCAGCTCGATCGAAATGGCGCGGCCATTGAGCCAGTCGGCCTGGAAGTTCATCCCTGGCTCCAGCCAATGGATCTGGTCTCCGGCGACTTCGGCATCGAGCGTGAACTGATCGTAGCTTTCCGTATCCATCACGTGCACACCATTGGCATCACGGTAGAGTACTTGCAGCTGCTTGGTATCCAGCCGCGCCTCTTCGACGAACTCGGTTGCGGCGAAACGATGGTCGAAGGTGGTGCCATTCGTCAGGTTCCGCATCTTGGCCTGTACGAACGCCCGGAGATTCCCCGGGGTTCGATGGGTGAAGTCCATCACCCGGCAGGGCTGGCCTCCAAAGAAGATGACGTGCCCACGGCGGATGTCGCTGGCTTTCATTACGTCGGCGCTCCTGTAAGTGCATGGACCTTCCGGACGAGTGCACCGGACCGGAAAAGTACACCGGCACGCAAGCCGCCTCAGCGGGTGACCCTAGTCACATCTGACCACTCATGGCTGCTCTAGCTTCGGGATCCGGCGAGCCTCTCTCTTCAGTCTTTCGCATCAGCCAACACAAGGTGAGGGTGTGACCTCCACCGACTTCAGCCTGACTCCCCACACCGGGGCTGCGGAGCTCCGGCTGGAGCGGTGGCGCCGCAACGTCGGCTCGCCCGTGGCGCTCGACCTGGCGTCGGACTCTCACGAACGCCACCGAAGCGTGCTGGTCCTCAGCTGGAACGTGTGGATCGGCCAGGGGCGTCTGTGGGAGCTGGTGACTCGCATCCGAGAAGGACAGTATGCCCGGCTTGGAGCTGATCGGGAACTCCCGCTCGTCGTGCTCCTTCAGGAGGCGTATCGTAGCGACGCGTCAGTCCCTGAAACACCGGCCGGCCGCGCGGGCAGAGTGCTGATGGCTCGACTGGGCTCGCAGGAAGATGTAGTAGCAACGGCGCGTTCACTTGGACTCAACCTCCGATACGCGCCGTCGATGAGGAATGGGAGAGACCGGAGCGACCGGGGGAACGCCATTCTGTCCACCTTGCCACTCACCGAAGCCGAAGCAGTCGAACTGCCGTTCGTGCTGCAGCGGCGGGTCGCGGTCGCCGCCTCGATCGTCGTTGCAGGGACCAAGCTCCGGCTGGTGAGCGCACACCTGGATCCCCGGGGTCCACCGGGCCACAAGTGGCTCGGCGCCGCCGGCCGGGCGCTACAAGCTGCTCACCTGGTTGCAGGACTGGAGCAGGACACCGTGATTCTGGGCGCCGATCTCAATCTTGGACGGGGCCGCTCGGAGGCCGCCTGGAGATTGCTGGCCGAAGCCGGATTCGCCCTGGGAGTGCCGCCGACTGCTCCGCGGTGGCGGCATACCTTCCACGCCCTGCCACGATTAATACTGGATTATCTCTTGATCCGAGATCGCCAAGGCATCGTTGCGAGTGCTACCGTGCACCGGCTGGACGAGCATCCTCGGGACCGGGGACCTCGGGTGTTCGGGTCGGATCACCATCCCCTTCTTGCCAGGATCGATTTTCATCTTCCAAGCGGAGACGCAGAATGACGGAGTGGCTTGGGTTCGGCTCAGACCTGCCCTGGTGGGGATGGGCGCTGCTCATCATCGGGGTCATAGCGCTTGTATCGGTGATTGGAGCGCTCTTTCTGCCCGACTGGCCCAATCCCGAGTTCACGGCCGGCTTCAATGCGGACCCGACCACGGATGAGTTCGTTCAGGGCACGGCCTCCTTCCTGAACGAGCCCATATTTCGAGGCGGCGAGGTCACCCTCCTCCAGAACGGCGACGCCTTCTATCCTGCCATGCTCACCGCCATTCGGGAAGCGCGAGATTCGATCAACTTCGAGACGTATATCTTCGAGCCGGACGAAATCGGACAACAGTTCCTGGACGCGTTCAAGGAGAGGGCTCGGGCCGGAATAGAGGTCCGTATCCTGATCGATGGTTTTGGAGGCTTAAAGCTCAAGAAGCGATATCGCGATGATCTCCAAAAGGCCGGTGTCCGCGTCGAGCGCTTCCGCCCGCTGGCTTTGCGCAACCTGGTGAGGATATACAGGCGAGAGCATCGCCGTGCGACGGTGATCGACGGACGTATCGGGTTTACCGGCGGGGCCGCCATTTCCAAGAAGTGGAAGGGCAATGTCGGCAACTCTCACGAATGGCGCGACAGCATGACCCGGGTGACCGGACCCATGGTGGCGGGCATCCAATCGGCCTTTGCTGAGAACTGGGTGTATTGCACCGGGGAAGTGCTGGCGGGTTCGCGCTTCTTTCCCTCCCTGGACCCGAAGCCCGGACTGTGCGGCATGTCTGTCATCAGCTCCCCGTCCGACTCGTTGCAACCGATCCGCCTCCTCTTCTGGCTGAGCTTCACCAACGCCCGCCGTACGCTCTGGATATGCAACTCGTATTTCATCCCGGATCGTCGGCTGCGCGCGGCAGTAGTGGAACGTGCCCGCGCAGGAGTCGACGTTCGAGTGCTGGTGCCGGGTAACCATACCGACGCGGTTCCGGTACAGAAAGCGGGACAGAGTTACTACACCGAGCTGCTGAAGGCCGGTGTGCGAATCTTCGAGTACCAACCCTCCATGATGCACGCGAAGACCGTGGTGATCGACGGCACCTGGTCCATCGTAGGCTCGGCCAACATGGACGAGCGCAGCATGGAATTGAACGAGGAGAACGTGCTTGGCATCGCTGACCGCGGCTTCGCCCGGTCCATCGAAGAAGGTGTGACAGAGGACATTTCACGCTCGCGCGAAATATCGCTGGACGAATGGGAGAAGCGCTCGATTGTTCGAAGAGGTCTGGAGAGAATCGCGAAGGCCATGATCGAGCAGTATTGACTCAGGGCCAATCCACCAGAGGGGCGGGAGCTGGGGTCATCAACGGCCCTGCATCAAACGTCTTGGAAAGCCTGAAGACATCTTCCCGGCTCCGCCGCTGCACCGCGGCGGTCCAGACATACTGGGCTCCATTGTAGCGAGCGCCTGAATACCAGAAGAGAATGTCGTCACTGGCAGGATCGTAGCTGAAGGTGCTCCGGTACACCACGTCGGTGAAGCCTGCGGTACTTCCTTTCGCCAGCACTGGACGACTGGATGTGATCCAGTGGATTCCGTCCGAGCTGCTGGCGGCGTACACCGCGGGAGTGGCACAGCCGCCCGGGAGCTTCACGTTGTACAAGGCCCAGAACTCGGCCCGGCTCGGGATCCACTGCACATCGATGTGCCAGGGCGAAAATCCTGGCTGATCCAGCTCGACTGGCTCCGGATCCGACCAGGCAAGGCCGTCGGTCGAATGGCGAAGCTCCACACCGGCCGCTTCGGCGGCACAGCCCAAAGCGCCGGCATTGACCGACCACATAAGCCAGTCGTTGGTACCACGGTGTACCACTGCAGGAGAGATGATCTCATGATTGGGCGCGCTGACCACCTCGACCGGCTCGGTCCACTGCACCGCATCCGCCGAACGCATGAGCTGCACCACGTTCGAGCTGGTCACCTGCCGGTAGTACAGCCAGAGCTCACCAGCCTCGGCGACGTAGACCAGGTCGGGATCCGAGAGATAGCCTGATGCAGGCTTCACGACGGGATTGGGTGCGCCGTCCTCCAGCAGCCACTTGAGCGCACCGCGGCCGGCAAAAAGTGCCGGATTTTCCTTCGCCGCATCACCGAACGGGAACGGCGTGATGGCGAGATGATAGGGATAGCCGAATTTTCCGCTGGGAGTGGACGAGAAGTCGGGATGAACCACCTGTCCCGACCCGTCGTAGGTCGAAAACGCGACTGGGAAGAGATCGTTGTACGGCAGCTCGGAAGGAGGCGGAGCCGGAGTGGGAAGTGTCGCGGTTGCGGTAAATATCGCAGGCTCGATTCCGCCAACTGCCGCTGTGGCCTGGACTCGCCCTACCGCAATCCCCAGCGTCCAAACTGCGGAAACCTGTCCGGCGGTGTTGCTCGATCCGACCGCAGGATCGACCGTCCCACTCGACACGCTCCAGGTTATTTCGACATTGGCCAGGGGGGCGCCTCTGGCATCCAGCACAGTCACCAGCAAGGGGACTGCAAGAGATTTGCCGATCGTACCCACCTGCTCGTTGCCGGAACCCACCCTCAATTCGTTAGCGAGCCCGGGGCTAACGCTATCACAGGCGAACGCGAGTGGTATAACGAAGGGGAGAAGCGCTCGTGGGAGCACCTCAGGGAGACGATCAGTTCGGCCCGCATTTGCACCCTGTTACAACGGTAAACAAAAAAACCGCTGGAAAATCTCCAGCGGTTCTGAAAGGAACATTTACGATCACTCGCCGGCGATCATAGCGGACCGTTGAAGGCAGGATCGCAGACGCGGGTCCGGAGGTCCGTCTCCTGACCTCGGAACCATCCACCGCGAAACTCGAAATGATCTTCCAGCAGCAGACGCGTGCCCAATGCGGCGGTGCCTTGCTGCTGAACCTGCCAGAGCAGCACTCGTGCACCCATCTCTGCCGCAGGCTCCCAGACCCCGGGCTTGAGCGGCGGATACATGTGAGCAAACTCAGGCTTGAGCCTGGCCTGCCGGGCCGTTGAATCCATGCCCCCTCCAGGAGGGTCTACGTTCGGAGCGCGCTCGTCGTGGGTCACAGGGCAGAGAAAATGCGCGGGTGCGGGCAACTCCACCAGTGGTGACTGCGAGGCGATATTGTGACTGCAACACTCGGGCCGCGTTAGGCTTGACTCATTCCTCCGATTGGTCGGTGGTCCCACCCATGTGGGTTTCGAGGGCTCCGGTCAGGTTGACTCCTTCGGCACCCAGCAGCCGGAACAGCTCCCATTCGGCCGCCCGCGCGTCGTGAATGCGTTTTCCGTTGTACATGAGGGAGATGACCAGCACGCCGTCGCGCCGGCCGAGGTAGCCGGCCAGGGCCGCAACACGGTCCAGGGTACCGGTTTTCGCGTGCACCACCCCGCGTGCCATTCCGTAGCGCAGCCTTCGAAGCGTACCGATGCCATTGGCCGGCAACAGCAGAGGAAACCGCTCGGCGCCGCGAAGCTGGGGGTACCGAGCCAGATATAGCATCTGGGTCAGAGGGCTGACCCGGTCGAGATCACTGAGTCCGCTGCCATCCACTAGCTGCACCCTGGCCTGTGGACCTACCACATCGCGGACGTGCTGCGTCAACAGTGCCGGTCCCGCGGTTTGGCTTGCCGCGGCCCACTGCAGCACCAGCTCGGCACCGATGTTCAGACTGCGTCGGTTTATCTCGACCGCTACGCTGTCGAACGGCGCAGATTCGACTTTTGCCAGCACGGAAGGAAGGACCGGCCATGCGGCAGGGGGCTCGGTCGGATTGATCCAGCGGATGCCGGCGCGGTCCAGCGCCGCGCCCCAGGCGTATGCCAGAACGCTGGTAGGATCGTGAGCGACCGCCGAAAGCCCGGCGCTCCGGCTGTCGATTCCGATGCTGCCGTACAGCACCCAGCCACCGTTGTCGGTCACCAATCCCAACCGATTGCGGCTGCCACCGACGGTGGTTGCGCTCATGCGCACCAGACGCTCCACCCCCTCGGGATAGGCCCAGACCAGGGTCGGCGGAGAGCCGACATCCCGGCCCGGCTTGAACGTCAGTGAGATGGTGTTTTCGTGGAGCGCTACGGGCCCCACAGGAGGGGCGTACAGCTGGCCTGTAAACGAGGATGACCAGGCGGATGGGTACCGGGAAAGCGCCGGTCCAGTACGGCTGGTGAGGGTAAGAGGACCCTCGAGCGAACGCACCCCACGTTCCCGGAGCTGGCGGGCCAGCTCGCGAAGAGTGGGGCCTCCACGCCCGGGGCGGTCCAGGGTTGGGTCTCCTCCCAGCTCCAATTGCCAACCGCCGATCCAGCGTCCGCTGGCTGAATCCAGCCGGCCCCGGCCAATGACTCTGGTAGAGATGCGTGCGCCACCGCCGGCTCGAGCGCGCGTAAACCCTACAGTAAAGAGCTTCGCGGTAGAGGCGGGGATCAACTCGAGTTCCGGGTTAGAGCTCCAGAGCACCCGGCCACTCATCGTCCCAATGGCGATGCCCCACACGCCGGCGCCAGTTCGCGCAGTCGTGCGCCGGTACCAATCATCGACCTGCGTCAGCTCGTTACTGGTGAGTACCTGGGCAGCAAGAAGGCCCGCGGGCGTCAGGCCAGCGAGTGTACTGAAGATGACCAGCGTCCGCGTGAGACGTTGGTGCATTGAAGGGCTCGATTCAGAGGAAGTTTTCTTGGGTCGAACTCGCCGCCAGCAGCACTGGGAGCAATCGCCGAGCCATTGCCTAAACTCTGCGTGCGTACCTATTTAGCTGGCAAGAATCAATGGCCGGGCGGGCAATTCGCGGGTGTGCGGGCGGCAGCGCAAGAGCGGGGCCGCACTTCCGTTTGACCCCCTGTCCCGAGGATCTTGATGTCACTATGCGTGTTGCCGTTGTATTCGACACCCCCTACTCGGGCTGGGATCATTGCGACCACGAGCGCCAGATGGAGCTCGAGGTTGCGGGCTGGAAGGCCGACGAGCCCGAGATGGAGTACCAGATCGCCCACGCGCTCCGGGAGCGCGGCCATGAAACCCGTCTCCTCGGCATCCGAGACGATCTGCAGTACCTGGTGCAGTGTCTCGACGAATGGAAGCCCGATCTCGTTTTTAACGGCGCCGAGGCGTTCAGCGGAAACGAGGCGCTCGAATACCTGCTTCCCGGGCTGCTCGAATCGAGGGGATACCGGTATACCGGCGCCCCTCCTCTCAGCCTCCAGGTCACCCGCGATAAAGCGATTAGCAAAAAAGTCCTGGCGTACTTTGGCATCCGGGTACCTGGCTTCATCACCTATCGTCAGTACGAGGCGGTCACTGAGGCCCCCAACCTCAGATTCCCCCTCATCGTGAAGCCGCTCCAGGCCGACGCGTCGGCCGGCATAGCGCAGGCATCGGTGGTGCAGGATCATGCGTCATTGGCAGAGAGAGTGGCGTTCATCCAGGAGCGCTTCGGGCAAGGAGCCATTGCGGAGGAGTTCGTCGAGGGGCGCGAGCTCTATGTGAGCGTGATCGGGAACGATAGCGATCTCGAAGTGTTGCCCATCATCGAAATGGTGTTCGACAAGGAGAAAACCAGGCCGGAAGAACGGATCGCCACTCAGTTCGCCAAGTGGGACGAGTCGTACCGGGAGCGGAAAGGGATCAAGAACGTGCTGGCCCGCCCGATCTCCAAACCGGCCCGCCGCGACATCGAAGAGACCTGCCGCACTGCCTACCGCGCGTTGTGGCTTCGCGATTACGCGAGACTCGATCTCCGTTTGGGAGCCAACGACGAGGTCTGGGTACTCGAAGCCAACGCAAATCCCTTCATCAGCTACGGCCACGACATGGCCAATGCGGCCGAAAAGGCCGGCATGGAGTACTACGACTTCATTCAGCGCATCGTAGACGCGGCCGTATCCCGGTATGAGCGGGCGTAGGCGCCGGCGGCCCGCTGCCTGGGCCCGCGAAGTACGCTGCATCTGCGGCAACTGGGTGCAGCGGTATCGCGATTTCTGCTCCGATTGTGGCCGGGCCCACCGCTGGGGCGATACCGGGGGGCTTACAGGCGCCGAGTGCTACAAGTGTGGGTGGGCAGTCTCAGACAAATTTTCCTGGTGCCCCTGGTGCGGCGTGAACATCGCCGAGGAGGGCGTCTCCAGCGAGGAGCCGCTCAAGGCGCCGCGCGGCTTCAGGATGGACGCTCGCTGCGATGCCGGCTGTGGCGGCGGCGTGCAGTATCCCATGGAGCATTGCCCCTGGTGCGGTCGCTCACAGTCTTGGAATGAGGATCAGCTGTTTGAGGGCGAATGCCCTCACTGCAGCCGTGGCGTGGACGACGAGATGAATGCCTGCCCCTGGTGCGGGGGAGATCCCACCGGCCGGGACCTCGTACCCCGGGCCTTAACCCGGGTGCGCCGCCTGCTCCTGGTCACCCGGATCAAGGACTGGGGGTACCGCATCCTCCTGCGACCGGGCGTGTCCGGGGTCGATCCCAAGTATCCCAACATGGTGGAGATCGAGCAGCGGTACGTAGTTGGCCAGCGCCGGAGAGACGAAATCCCCTGGACCATGCTCGTCGGCCTCATCACCCACGAACTGGGTCACAGCTTTCTGTATCACCACTGGGATTGGACCCGCACCCGCCAGTTTCGCAGGGCCTTCGGAGAGGTCGACAAGGCGTACCGCGGTATGGACAACACCTGGGTCTACTTTCAGCGCCGCCGCATCGCCATCGCCCCGACCAACTTCGTGAGCGCCTACGCGGCCAAGCACCCCCAGGAAGACTTCGCCGAGACGTTCCGGTTCTACGTCACCCGCCGGGGTCGCCTCCGCGATCTCTTCGGCGAGTTCGGCCGGAAGCGGAAAGGAGTGATCCTCTACGAGAAGTTCCTCGTGCTCCACGACTACGTGCGAGCGTTGCGAGGATGGGGCGGCAACTCTGCTTGACAGGTCGCAAATTCGGCGATACGTCTGGGGAAGCTCTGTTCTACGCTCAGAGCAGCTTCTGCCGGAAATCCTCTGCGGTAGCGTAGCCACCGTCACAGACAAGTCTCACAGCGGAACGCAGGTTAGGACAGGTTCTGATACCTGCGCCCCGGCCTCGCCGGTTTGCGCCAAGTCTCGGGGAGGTCTTTTGTGCGGCGCACATTCATTGTGGCGGGGCTCACCACACTGACTCTCAACCTGGCCAGCTTCGGCACTGGTGCCATGCCTCTTCGGCCAGACACCAGTCGGTCGGCGCTGACTACACTGGGTCAGGAGTATGACGACCTGCAGACCTGGGCGACCGAGATCGCGAGCACGACCGATACTCTGGCCAGCCCGGAACGCACTCGGGCACTGGCCGGGCAGTTGGCCCATCTGATGGAACCGTTGCAGGGAGATTTCGAGAAGACCACAGCCGCGCTCACCACCTCACAGTTGGAGATCATCCTGCCCCTTTGGGAGAGGATGGCGTTTGCACATGCCGGCTTTGCTATGCTGGCGGAGCGTGCATCTGCGCTGGGGAAAGACACCGGCGCCGATCCGCTCGAACTGCACGATATTGCTGCCCAGCTCTCGGCCGTCCTGGACTTCGCCTCAGAAATACAGCGCCGCGCGCTCGGCGAGTTGATCACCCCAGTGCCTACCCCCATCCGCATGACCTGAAGGTGTGGATCGGTTCGCCTGCCCCGTTTCCTGCCGTTGACCGACATATTGCTGGATAGTCAAACCTTCCTCTCATATCAGGGGTTCGATGACCCAGCGACTCTACTATCTGAATTCCTACCTCAAGGAGTTCGAAGCCGAGGTGGTAGACCGGGCTGATGGCGGGTGCCGGATCTACCTGAATCAGACTGCCTTTTACCCGACGTCAGGAGGGCAACCGTTCGACACCGGCGAGCTTGGCGGGATCGAGGTGAAGGACGTGGTGGATGAGGGTGATCGGGTCGCACACCTACTGGCCACTCCACTTTCAGCCAACCGCGCCGTCGGCAGAGTCGACTGGGCCCGCAGATTCGACCACATGCAGCAGCACACCGGGCAGCATCTCCTCTCAGCCGTCCTGGCTAACCTCTTCGGTCACCAAACCACAGCCGTTCACTTCGGCAGAGAAAGCTCGACACTCGACCTCAACACCGCGACGTTCACACCCGAGCAAGTCGCGCAAGCGGTGGCAGCTGCCAATGCCATCGTCACGCAGAATCGAGCGGTGGAGGTGAGCTTTGAGGAGGCTGAGGCAGTCACCGGGCTCCGCAAAACCTCTGAGCGGACCGGCAGCCTGCGGATTGTGACGATTCGGGATCTGGACCGGAGCGCATGTGGCGGGACCCACGTGCGAGCCACCGGAGAGATCGGGGCTATTCTGATCAGGAAGGTGGAGCGAGCCCGGAAAGGAGTCCGGCTGGAGTTCCTCTGCGGTCAACGCGCAATCACACGAGCGCACGAGGACTTTGTGTTGCTGTCACGCCTGTCCGGCGATCTCTCCAGCTCGCTGTCGGAGCTACCTCAGGTCACCGCCACGCAGCGGATCGAGCTCAAGGAATCCACTGCGCGCCTCCGGAATATTCAAGAGAAACTCGACCTCTGCCGAGCCCAGGAGCTCTACGGTGCTTCGACTCCGGACGCGGCGGGGATCCGGAGAGTCGTGGTTCAGCAAGACGCGTCCTCGCTGGAAGACCTGCGGGGGCTGGCGTCTGCGTTCACCTCCCTGCCGATGTCGATCTTCGTCGGCACAGTCGTGAGCCCTCCGTCCATTCTGCTCGCTGCTTCACCGGATACCGGGATCGACGCCGCGGCTCTGCTCAGGAGTCTGCTCGCGACGGTGAGTGGGCGTGGGGGAGGCTCTGCCAGGCTGGCGCAGGGGATCGTCCCGGGAACATCCCAGCTGCAAGAAGTCGTGGCGGCCCTGGGCTAACGAGGCTTGCTCAGGGCGCGACTGCCCGGTGATCGGGAGGGGAAAACGCTATTCGTTGAGGCGTGTTCTGCCAAGAGAAACCCCGACCTGGTTGGACCAGGTCGGGGCTTGAAGAAATGTCAGGCGGCGAGCTCTCGAAGTTTGTCGCCATGCTCCTCGCGAAGCTGCCGAAGCGCGCGATCGCGAAGCTGACGAATCCGCTCACGGGTGACGCCCATCATCCGGCCGATTTCCTCGAGTGTGCGGCTGTTCCCGTCATCCAGGCCGAAGTAGAGCCGAAGCACCTTGGCATCGCGGGGCGGCAGTGCCGCAAGGGCGGCCTCGAGGTCGCTGGTCCGGCTGCTGGCCATCGTCGAGGCATCAGTGCCTTCCTGAGTGAGAGGAACAAACCGCTCGAGCTGGCCTCGGTCTTCCCCCTCGCGAACCGGCTGGTCCAGCCGGAGGGCTTCGACGTGCAGCGCACCCAGCGAACGCACCGCTTCGGGGGTGAGACCGGTGGCCGTCACCAGCTCCTCCGTGGTCGGAACCCGGCCAAGGCGCTCAGTCAGAAGCGTGGTCGCGCGTCCGAGACGGGTCAGATCGGCGGTCCGGTTGAGAGGCAGCCGAACCGGACGACCCTGACGGGCAATTGCGGCCTGAATGGCCTGTCGGATCCACCAGACAGCGTAGGAAATGAACTTGACACCACGGTCAGGATCGAACTTCCTGGCTGCGGTCATCAGTCCCACATTGCCTTCACCGATCAGATCCATCAGTGAGACCCCGCGGTTCTGGAACTTCTTGGCCACCGAGACGACGAATCGCACGTTGTGCCGGGCCAGCCGCTCCTGGGCCTCGATGTCCCCCTTGAACGCACGGCGTGCCAACGCCGTCTCCTCCTCCACCTTCAGCAGGGGGATGCGGCTGATCTCTTTGAGGTAAAAATCGAGGCTTTCACGGCCCTCATCGACCGCTCGGGCCAACGCCGCCGGTCGGGCGGAGCGCCGGCGCGATGTCTTGGTACCTGCCACTTTGCTGCTCCTATCGTTTGTGCCCCCGAAATAGGGGGAAAAGCCAACTGCCGGGTGACAGTTAACAGCCAACCCGGTCGGCCGGTTC
This sequence comes from uncultured Gemmatimonadales bacterium, assembly GCA_963751925.1. GTDB lineage: Bacteria > Gemmatimonadota > Gemmatimonadetes > Gemmatimonadales > GWC2-71-9 > CAVVWJ01. The sequence goes on from CAVVWJ010000001.1 coordinate 663,585, forward strand.
CCCTCCGACCCCTTGCCTCTACATACTGCATCAGAGGTCCGTGGGGTCGCAGGTCAAATGACCATTGGACGCGCCGAAGGGGCCGAAACCACACAGGTTTCGGCCCCTTCGTCAGCCCAGCAGCGTCAAAAGCGGGGGTCAAGCCCCGATCTTACCAGCTTAGAGTGTACTGTCCGCCCAGGGTGTAGTAGACCTCTGACGCTCGAACGTCGCTAGCCCGGTCCCGGCTGGGCCAGGCACTGCGGTGGGTTGTCATCCCTACCCGCAAGGCAAAGTTCTTGACCAGATCCAGCCCCAGCGTCAGCCGCTCCAGCTGATCGCGCCGGCGGGGAATCATCGGCTCGCCTCCGAAGGCGAAGGTCTTTTCCAGCGTTACGGTAACCGGGGTACGAACCTCGGTAAGCCCACCGTTGAGGGACACGAAGGTGCTGACTTCCTGGAGGGTCTCCTGCCCATCGGTGTAGATCCCGATCTGTGAGCTGGCAGTCAGTCCCTTGATCATCACGCTGGGGCCAACGCTGGCCCGGTACGCGGTCCCTCTGGTGAGGATGGCGTTCGGATCGGTGGGCAACCACTGGGCGTGGGTGGCACCAAGATGAAGCGCCATTCCATAGCTGACGCCATCGCCCAGGTGTTTGATCTCTCGCGAAAGATCCAGGGAGCCGCCACTTTCGTCCGGCCCGTAGAATCCCTGTAGCCGGCCGCTCACGGCCCCGGTTGCCAACTCGGCCTGAAGGTTCCACACCGTGTGGCTGAGCGCATCCTTGAGAAGAACCGACTTATCGCGGCCGGTGACCGCCCGCTTGGTGAACTCGGTGCTCCACCCACCGGTAATCGCGACCGAGCGCTCGTTCCGCTCTTCCAACTGCACCGGGAGCTCATGGTAGTACTGCTTACAGTCGCCCTTTCGACAAACGACGACTCTCATCGGCTTCTGCAGCCGATCGAACAATCGCCCGTGCTCGCGTACGGCGTAGCGGGTGCCCGGGATACTGTCGCCGAAGTCGCTTTGCACTCGAGCCCGGAGCTTCGAACCCTGGATCCAGTAACGGTCCAGGCCGCCGGGAGACTCAAGGAGGATGCTGTCGGCCGTGGCGCTCGCCACGCTCACCAGCACCGAGGTACCCGGGTGTGCAATCGCCGGCGTCATCGTCAGCTCGACCGGCTCGGGACCGCTACTCAACTGCACCGTCGAGGTGGAGACGCCACAGCCTTGAAGACTCAACGCCACGGCAACGATGGTGGGGAGGGCCCAGGTTTGACCACGTAATGAGTGAGTCATTGATCCTGCCGGTGCGCTGTAGTACAACGCCATGTTGCTGGAGTAGAGTACGGTCTAGATCCGCGACAACGAACGGACGTCACGCGCATGTTGTTGCGCTCTGTCCGTGAGTTTCGCAAGGAGTGTACCCCGCCAGGCGTCTCTATTTTTTTTGCTGGGATGGCGAGCGGAGTATCGCTCGCCGTGCCGTACTATATCCCCGCCCAGACCACATCGCCAGGTGACCGGCGCCACGTCGTTAGCGCCTGGGACTCCTTAGCATGGCGGCATGCGCTCTCGCTCCACGCCCACACCCGTCTCCACTGGCTCTGCTGCCGACTTTATCCCTCCCCGCGCGAGTTTACCCAAGCTGCGCGAGGCTGCGGCCGGCTGCCGAGGTTGTGATCTTTGGGTGAACGCGACCCAGACAGTCTTCGGAGAGGGCCCCCGCTCGGCCGAGGTGATGCTGGTGGGTGAGCAGCCCGGCGACCAGGAAGACCGGCAGGGCCATCCATTCGTGGGACCATCGGGTCAGCTGCTGGATGCTGCGCTGGAACACGCAGGCATCGATCGCCGGCGGGTGTACGTGACCAACTCGGTCAAGCACTTCAAGTTTGTCGTGATCGAGCGGGGAAGGCGGCTGCATAAGAAGCCCAGCCCGGGGGAGGTACGAGCCTGCCACCCTTGGCTGGAAGAGGAGATCCGCCTGGTCAAGCCTCGTGTCATCGTGGCGCTCGGCGCCACGGCTGCTCAGGCGCTGCTGGGAAAGGAGTTTCGGGTCACCCAGCACCGTGGCGACCCGATCTCCACGCCCCACGCTGAGGCCATCTTCGCGACGGTGCACCCGTCGGCGGTGCTCCGGGCTCCGGATCGGGAACAGGCGAAGAAAGAGTTCTTCCAGGACCTCACCGCGGTGGCCGCTTATCTGGAGCGCTCACCGGCGGAGAGCGGCGTTGGCCACTGACGGCTGCCAGCCTCTTGGCGCTGAGGCCGCGCCCAACTGTTTCACCGGAAGCAACCGGTTACGAAAAGTCCTTCCAGGCACCAGAATGGTTGCAGGTGGGAGGATCCCCGACAGGAGAGCGATCGTGATCAGCAAGCTGCTGGCCCGCCGGGGCATTCTTTCCCGGCGCGAGCAGGAGGTGCGAGCCCGGGAGCAGGAGCTGCTCCAGAGGCTGGCCACCGCGCTGGAGCGCTTCGGCTCCGACGTGGTAGGCGATGACCTCCGCCGATTCGAGGAGGCGCGGGAGCAGCTCACGGGATTGTTCCTGCTGGTCATTGCCGGTGAGTTCAACTCCGGCAAGTCGAGCTTTATCAACGCGCTGCTCGGCGAGCGGGTGCTGCCGGAAGGCGTCACGCCGACGACTGATCGCATCAACGTCCTGCGTCACGGGCCGTCGGTCTCGGAACAGCTCCGCGAGGCCTACCTTCTCGAGCGAACCCATCCGGCGGAGGTCCTGCGCGAGCTCAGTATCGTGGACACGCCCGGCACCAACGCCATCATCCGGCGGCACGAGGAGCTGACGAGGGACTTTGTTCCCCGTTCGGACCTGGTTCTGTTCGTCACCTCTGCCGACCGCCCGTTTACCGAGAGTGAGCGCACCTTCCTCGAGCAGATCCGTGAGTGGGGAAAGAAGATCGTATTCATCATCAACAAGATCGATATCCTCCCCCAGCCGGCTGAACGCGAGGAGGTCACCCACTATGTACGGGAGAATGCGGGCGCCCTCCTGGGAGAAGCCCCTGAGATTTTTGCCGTCTCGGCCCGGCTGGCGATGCAGGCGCGTGCGGAAAGTGGCAAGGACGGGGAGGGCGGAGTAGGAGAGCAACTGTGGGAGCAAAGTGGCTTCAGCCAGGTCGAGGACTACCTGCTTCGCACGCTGGACCAGGAGGAGCGGGTACGACTCAAGCTGCTGAACCCGCTCAACGTCGGGCTCAGACTGGCGTCGAAGTACAAGGACGTGACGTTCGAGCGGCTCAAGCTGCTGACGCAGGACGTGGAGGCGATACAGAACATCGACCAGCAGCTCGCCCTGTTCCATCAGGAGATGCTGCGCGACTTCGAGCCCCGCCTGTCTCGTCTGGACCTGCTGCTGACTGACATGGAGCGAAGGGGGATGGCGTTCTTCGATGAAACCATCCGCATCGGCAGGATCAAGAGCCTGATGGACAGCGAGGCGGTGAAACGCGCGTTCGAGCGAGAAGTCATCGGGGAAACGCCACGAGAGATGGAGGACGAGGTTGGCCGGGTAATCGACTGGATCGTCGAGCGAAATCTCAAGCTCTGGCAGGACATAAGCGGCTACATCGAGCGGCGCCAGCTGACTCGGAATCGGGAGGGAATGATTGGCGATGTCGGCCGGAACTTTACTTACAACCGGCAGGCGCTGCTGGACTCCATCGGACGAGTATCGCGGGAAGCGGTCGCCAGCTATAACAGGGAGTCGGAATCCCGGGCGATCGCCAACGAGATTCAGGGCACCTTCGCAACCACCGCACTGGCGGAGGCCGGTGCGCTGGGATTGGGAACCCTGGTCGTCACGGTGGTTACCGGCGCCGCGGCCGATGTCACTGGTCTCCTTCTGGCAACCGCGCTCGCGGTCGGTGGCTTTTACGTGATTCCCCGCAAGCGCCGTCAAGCCAAGGGTGACTTCCAGCGCCGCATCTCCGAGCTTCGGACCCACCTCAAGGATGTGCTGACCCGCCAGGTTCACCTCGAGCTGGAACAATCCGCTACGCGAATCAATGAGGCGATCGCACCCTACCGCCGGTTCGTGCAAACCCAGCAACAGCAGCTCAATGAGGCCCGAAGCGAGCTGGTGGCCACCGAGGATGCCCTGCTCCGGCTCCGGAGCGAGCTCGACCGGCGCTAGAACGCCAAGGTCTTGACGGATAAGGTTCTAAGTAGTACGCTAGCCTCGAAGTAAACTCACCGTTTTTCCTACCGACGTTGCCTCCTACGGTCTTTCCATGCGCTATTCGGCGCGGAGAGACTATGCAGTCCCCTTCCGCCGGAGGTGGCACATGGACGTGCTCGTCGCTCTTGGTCTAAGTATTGGGCTTCTGATAGCGGGTTGGACCTACGTCGCTCTAGGTGTAGCCGCGCTTCCAGTGTGGGCGGGGATCGTTGCGTGGGGGTGCTTTTTCGCCGCCGGCGGAAAGACGGCCGGGCTCACCAAGACCATCGCTTCCACGCTCTCTGGTGTTCTCTGGGCCTACCTGGCATTGACAGCGTGGAACCAGTTCGGCGGTGGCGTGCCGGTGCTCTCTGTCCTGGTCGGTGTCGCGGCGCTATTCATGGTGCTGCAATCGAAGATCCCGGCGCTCGGGTTCATACCCGGTGCCTTCTTGGGTGCGGCAACCGCCGTCAGTGTGGTGGTCGGCGCGAACGGAAGCTGGAGCAAGACGATCATCGCTCTAGTAGCCGGAGCCGTGCTGGGGTACGTCTCGGAGTTGCTGGCTGGCGCTATGAGCTCACCGAAGCGCGCTACGATCTAGCAGCAGCAACGGCATAACATAAAACGATCCGGAGCCCAGGCGGGCTCCGGATTTTTTTCGGCCACTCATGGACTGAACCGGCTTACTGGGTGGACTGATCGAGCTTGCCGAGGGACTCGAGCACAGCCTGAGGCTGCTCCTCCTGCACGTACTGCCCCACTCCGGGAACGCTGTCAATTTCGAAACGCGGGACTTTCTTTTCCAGCAGCTCCCGCTCATCAGATTTGACGGAGCTGGGATGGGGAACGGTTCCTACCAGGAGGCGGACCGGGACCTGGACTCCATGGAGCCGATCCTGCAGCGAACCCTGCTCCTTGGACTTGGACATACTGCGAAAGGCGTCGATCGATCCGCCCACGTCGGCCGCCTGTCCCGCGGTGTACTCACGGATGAGCTTGTCGGTGACCCAGGTGGTGTCCCCGGAGTTCTTCACGATCTCACTTCGCACGTCGTGCCGGAGCTTTCCTTCGTCCACCGCCAGCTTGGTGAGAAACCCGCCGAAGCGGAAAGCCTTCCGCATTCCCGGTGTGGCCGCGCTCTCCGACGGACCACCGTCGATCGAGAGAATGCCTCTGACCAGCCCGGGATGGGCCAGCGCCAAACGAAAGGCGATGGAAGCACCGGTGGAATTGGCGATGAACAGCGCATCGCGAACGCCGAGGTCGTCGAGCGCCCGGCGGACCCGCTCGGTCTGGGCGGTAAAGGAGTAATCGGCGTCACCCGGGTGAGACGAATTTCCGTATCCCAGCGGCTCGACCACAATGCAACGATAGCCCCGATTGACCATCGGGCCGGTGATCAGCCGGTAGCTGTAGGCTCCCCCGAAGATGCCGGGGATGAGCACTACCGGGTGGCCTGTTCCTATGGTTGTGGTGCGGAGAATTTCGCCTGGTGCAACTTCTATATCGCGGACTACCCCGCTATCAGGCGAGGCGAGAAGGGCGAAGGCGAGAAGTATCACCAGGAATCACCGGTGACCTTCTTCTTTCGCTTCCGGCGTAGGGCGGCCGCAGTCTTGATGGCGCGTGCCTCGCTTGGCTTGACGTAGTGCCGCCGGCGCCTGAGCTCACCAAAGAGCCCTGACTTCTGCAGCTTCCGCTTGAACAGCTTCAGAGCCCGTTCCAAGCTATCGTCATCGCTAAGCCTGACTTCGGTCATTCCTCATCCTTGTTAAAGATGTAAAACGAAGGGGCCAGCAGCTTTGCCAGCCCCTTCGGGATCGGTCGGATACCGGACGCGTCATCGCTCCGATGCTGTCACAAGCATAGCCCGGGATTCTTCCAGCCACAAGGCGATGGCCGAGGCCACCGCGCCTTCCCCCCGGTCTGGATCCCGGTCTGAGGCCGGGTTTGCCTCAGCAAACGTCAGTATCTCCGCTTCCGTTACTTCCGGGCGGCCGAGCTCGTAGACCAGGGGATTTCTCAGGGTGTAGTCTGCGGCGCAACGGCTGGCCTCCTCAGACCCCTCCTTGTTGTCGCACATACTGATCGTGATCAGTTCCCGCCCTCCAACGTTGAGGACGTAGTACCCATGAAATCCCGGAATCGCCCGGAGCACCGGAATGAAATCGTCATGGACCTGGCGCCGCAGCAGGTCGAGTGCCGCCTTGGTGATGGCGCCGTTCTTGGGGCTGTATCTGCGCATGGTGACGAACATGGGTGCCTGCTACGTGGCCGCTAGCGAGTGCTGCGACACCAGAGGTGGAGTTGAAATCGGACGTGAAACATAACGTCCCTACCGGCTGAGCAGCCCGGCATCGATGACGAACGGTGCTCCCGTAACGTAGCGTGCCCGGTCGGAAGCAAGGTAGAGCACAGCCTGAGCCACATCTTCGGGCTCGATCCAGGGCACCGGCAGCAGGTTGCCGGCCGATCGCTCGGCAATCTCGCGTGGGGTCAGTCCCTCCATTGCTGCGAGCCCATCGTTCATTGGAGTGTTGACGCCGGTCGGGTGGAGTGAGTTGACCCGGATCCCGTATGGAGCCAGCTCGATGGCCCATGACTTGGTGAGGCCGGTCAGCCCCCACTTCGAGGCGGCATAGTGGCTGAGCCGTCCCATGCCTCGAAGCCCTGCGATCGACGAATTGTTGATGATCACGCCGGAGCGCTGCCCCATCATTACCGGAATGACCCGCCGAGCGACCAACCAGGCTCCCTTCAAGTTGATGTCCAGCATCGCATCCCAGGCTTCTTCAGTGAGCTCGTGGGCCAGACCATAGGCGCAGATGCCGGCGTTGTTGAACAGGATATCGATCCGTCCGAACCGGGCAACGGTAGCCTCGACCGCCTGGGTAACAGCCTTGTCGTCGCGTACATCACCCCGGAACGTGAGACATTCGCTGCCCCGCTGCCGGCATTCGTCCGCCAGGGATGCCAGCTCGTCTGGCGATCCCATCTCATACCCGGGATAGCTCAGCGGGTGGGCGACATCGAAGCCGGCGATCTTCGCGCCCTCGCCTGCGAGCGCAAGCGCACTTGCCCGGCCCTGACCGTGCGCGGCGCCGGTGATGAAGGCGACTCTACCGGTGAACTCAGCCATCAGGCCCGCTCTCCCACTGCTGCATCTTCCCGCCGAGTTTTCCGGTATCGCTCCAGATAATCATCCAGCTCGACGTCGAGCGCGTTATTGAACACGTTGGTGGCCACCATCAGCGCACCAAAGGCGGTGAGCGCCACAATCTGAGCCGGCTCGAAGTAGGCCTGCATCCGGCCATACACCTCATCCGGAACATTGAAAGGAGAAACGGCAAGACAGCGGCCGAACTCGAGCACCGCCGATTCCTTCTCGTCCAGCCGCAGGCGCTCGGGGTTCTCACCGGTCTCGATCAACATCCTCCGGAAAAATGTGGAGCAGATCAAACAATCGGCCTGGGCCGAAATGGCATGGGCAAAGAGCGTGGTCAGCCGCTCCCCGAGGAAAGGGCGAACGCTGTCTCTGAGTGGGTACCACTCCATCAACGCGTGGAACGCCGGCAGTGAGTGAAGCAGCGTCTGCTTCATGTTCGTCATACGCGCGTGGGCGGCAACGTGAGCATCCGCTGCCGCCTGTGCGTCTGGAGGGGCTGCCTTGTAGTCGAGTGGTGCGATCCGAGGCATCGCTGGAAGGCTCCGGGCTAGGTGCGATCCAGCAATCTAGAGCGGTATCGCCGCCCGTGTCAGAGGACTCGGCGGGATGCTCTCAGTCGAGCCAGGTACCACTTGCCGCGCGGGGTCGAAAGGTCATCGTAACGCACACCGCCACCACCGGCACTGGAGTGGAGCATCCGATTGTTTCCGGCATAGATCGCCACGTGATCGATGGACCTCCCTTTGCTGGCGAAGAACATCAGGTCTCCTGGCCGGAGCATGGAGACGCTGAGCGGGAGCCCTCGGCCGGAAGACGCCTGCTGCCGGGAGGTGCGCGGCAACGAGACGTCCTGCCGGCCGAAGACGTACTGCACGAACCCCGAACAGTCGAAGCCGGTCACCGGTGACACACCACCGTAGCGGTAGGGCGTCCCCAGATATCTGCTGCCGGCAGCGAGCACGCGGGCTGCGCTGGCGCTGGCTCGGGATGAAGGACGAGTACGCGAGGATGCTCTTGAAGAGCCTGTCCCGATGTGGATGGCAGCGCCGACGCGGAGACCGCCGCCAGATCTTGCGACGAGTGTGATGGGGCCCACACTCGCCCGAACTGTAGGGCGGGTGAGTTGAGGAAAAGACACATGGACCTGCGCTGACAGCGCGCCTGGAAGCCCTGCCAGAAGGGGCAGAGTACAAGCGATAAGCTTCATAGTCCCTACCTGTAAACGACCGGAGCCTCCTTTGCAGAAGGTATGCCAGGACTCCAGGGTGAGACCTGCTTCGGCCAGGAACAGACTGCCTAACGACGGATACCCGGCCCGTTGCTCGGTATGGGTGAGCACCAGCCGGTCCTTCGCGCGCGTCATTCCGACGTACAGTAGCCGGCGAGCTTCCTGGATCTCAGCGGTCCTGTCTTCCTGAATGGCCCTCCAGCCTGGGAGGATCTGATTCTCGACACCTACGACGTACACCCGAGAAAATTCCAGACCCTTGGTGGAATGGAGCGTCAGCAGATTCAGGCGGTTGGGATCGGTCTCGGCCTCGGCACTGCTGGAGAGCGCTACGCGGCATAGCATGTCATCCATGTGGGCCTCGAGAGTCTCACCCGAGCTTGCCTCGATGAGCACGCGCAGGCGTTCAACCGAGTCGGGATAGCGCTCGTTGACCGGACGCTCCTGCCGCAACCGCTCCATGAGCGCGTGACCTCCCAGGAGGACGATGAGCTGGTCGAGACTGAGTGCCCCGTCCGCGCCCGCGGCAAGCTCCGCCGAGTAGAGATCCAGGCAGTCACTGTAGCGTCCGAGCGAGTATGGTCGGGTGAGGTCGGCGAAGAGTTTTTCCTCGGCCGATGGAACTGGTCTCCGCTCGAGCGCCAACGCCAACCCGAGCTGATCCAACAGATGCACCAGGGAGACCTTTCGCGCCCGGCGCAAACGCAGCTCGTTGAGCGCGGGCACGACACCCGCCAGCATGAGTGCGTCGTCGAGCGCGTGATGGGCCCTCCCGACTTCCACGTTGAACCGTTGGGCCAGAAACGAGAGCTTCACGCTGCCGTCGACGACGGACCGAGCCAGCGGAAGGGTATCGTAGAACACCATGTCGTCGAACCCGGGGAACTCTCCGCACGCTCGACGCAGAACCGGCACATCGAACTGCTGCCCATTATGCGCCACCAAGAGATCACTCCCGACAAACTCACGGAAGCGCTGCCAGACTTCGGTCATTGGTGGCGCGCCAACCAGATCCTCGTCCCGGTAACCATGGACATCGGTGGCTTCGGCCGAAATGGGGCGGGTAGAGGCCACCAGGGTGTGGAAGCCCGCCACTACGACTTTCCCGCGCACCCGCACCGCCGCGAGCTCGACGATCTCGCAGTGATCGCAGTCAAAGTCGCTGGTCTCTACGTCGAACGCGACAAACTCATCGAAGTCGGTGGTGAGGTGGCGCGTATGCAGCAGCTGGAGCGCCTTGAAGACCCGGAGCGGGAACGAACCCTCGACTTCATCATCGGGGTTCAACACGAAGTCCTTGGGGCCTGGATCGTCGCCAGTCCGGAGCCGGTGCGCGTTCTGGAGCCCGGCACCCCGCAGCATCGCGACGACTGGTATCTCCATCCCGCCTTTCGGCTGGACCGATATCCGCACTCCCGCGGTGAGGCATTGCTCCAGTCGCTTGGCCAGCGCCCATGATCCACGGTAGAGCGAAGGCTCAGTGAGGTCGTGGTGAACATCTTCCAGCGGGTTTCGTCCCGCGCCGATGGGCCGGCTGAGCAGCTCGTCTACCAGGCCCGACAGCGACTGGTGGGACCGGCCCATCCCTCGGAGGTTTTCAAGGTGATAGATCAGGCGCCAGACGCGCTTCCGGTCGGCGTCCCCTTTGGGGCGCTGAGTAGCAAAGGCACGCAGGTTGGCGAGGAAGTCTCGGTCTCTGGATGAGGACTTCCGGATTTCCTGCCTGAGGGCCGGGTTGAGAGCCAGATCGGCGAGGGCCGACAGGAGGAGCGGATCCTCTGGTGAGCGAATCACCCGGAGCGAAGCGACCACCCAGCCAACCACCTTGTCGTCGGCAAGGGCCTGGCCTCGTGCCATCCGGCAGGGAATGCCGGCGCAGATCAACCGCTTCTCCAGATCTCGTCCCATCCAGCGGTATCGGTAGAGCAGCGCGTAATCGCCCCACCCGGTTGCAGCGGCCGCACGGTCACGGAGGACGTCGGCAATCAGCCAGTCGGCTTCGTTCTCTTCACTGGCGAAGTGCTGTGCCACCACCTCGAACGGCGACTGCAGAGTGGTGTCGATCTGCTTCTCGAACAGCACCGGGTTGCAGGCGATCAGGCGCCGCGCCGATTCGAGGATCTGAACCGAGCATCTGCGGTTTTGGTCGAGCACGATCGGATCGCCCAACCCGAAATCGTCCCGGAACTGCCGGATGATGCTCGGGTCGGCACCGGTCCAGGAAAAGATCGACTGTTCGTCGTCCCCGACTCCATAGAGACCGCGATGGTTCTCGGCCAGTCGCCGGGCGATCCCATATTGGGTCGGGTTCAGGTCCTGGAACTCATCGACGAGCACGTAGTCCCAGCGGCCCCGAAGCTCAGCCGCCGCGCGCGCGTCAGTGCGGAGGAGCTGCTCAGTGAGGGTGATGAGGTCATCGAAATCGGCCAGGTTTCTGGCTCGCAGCGCCTCACGATATTTGTCCAGAACGGCCAGCCCCCGCTCGCTCAACGGCTTCCCTTGCAGCCGATACAGACTGAAGAGCGCCAACGCCTGAGCGCAACGCTTCTGCGGAATCCGTAGCCGCCGCAGTACCTGCTCCTGGTATTCGCGGTCCGCCACGCCGAACCCTGAACGAAGTCCGCAGCGCTCCGCAAAATCCCGCAGAATCATGAGACAGGTGGCGTGGAGCGTACCGCGGGTGATCTCCGCCGCCAGGCTCCCGCGGGTGTCGTGCAGGCGCGAGGCAATCTCCCCCGCGGCCTTGTTGGTGAAGGTGACCGCGAGGATCCGGCGCGGCGCGATGTCCAGCTTCTGGATGAGATGCTGAATCCGGTAGATCAGGCAGTAGGTCTTTCCCGCCCCCGGACCCGCCACCACCAGCAGGGGACCGAGTGGCGCCTCGATCGCTCTTCGTTGCTGCGCGGTTGGCTGATAGCTCATTGGCTCAGCACTCGCGACCGACTCCACGAGGCGATGCTCGCGGCCAGCTGATCCATGATGTCGGCCGAGGCTCCGGCCCGAGCGCTTGGGCACGCCAAAGGAGTGATCGGCTCCCTCGACCAGTTCGAGCGTGGCCCGTTGGCCCAGCCGCTGGCACACTCCGGTTATCAGGTCGAGCTGAGCGAATTGATCACGCGTCCCCTGGAGGAAGAGCATCGGAAGATCTATTTGGTCGAGGTGGTCGGCTCGGCGAGTGTCGGGCTTCCCTGGAGGGTGAAGCGGGAAGCCGAGGAAGGCCAGACCCCGCACCCGGGGCAAGAGGCCGTTCGCGGCCGCGCCGGACGTCATGCGTCCGCCGAACGACTTTCCTCCCGCAATGAGCGGCAGGTCCGGGGCTGCCTCTGCCGCTGAGCGGACTGCGGACGCCACAGCCGCCTCTGCGACCGCCGGCGAATCCGGACTCCGCCTCCCCGACTCCATGTAGGGAAACTGGAATCGCAGGGACGCAATGCCACGAGTCGCGAGGACATTCGATATGGATTCAAGGAACCGGTGACGCATCCCTGCCCCGGCCCCATGCGCGAGAACATAGAGCAGCCAGGCATCGGGCGGACGCAACAGCAGGGCGGAGACAGACCCGACGTTCTTTCCCAGCTCCACCTGCATCTCAACCGGGGCAATCACAGTCATCGCTCAGCCCCGTCTCCCCAAACGCTCGATCGCCCCCGTAAGGTCGGGCATGCTCGTCAGGACATCGAGCAGCGGGTCCCGCTTCTGCTTTCGAAGCCGAGGCGGCACCGTGCGTATGGTGAAGCTTCGGATATCGAGATTCGCGTTCACCTCGCTCCAGCGAAGCGGAGTCGATACCGGCGCGCCCGGGAGCGGACGCACACTGAGAGGCGCGACCAGAAGCCTCCCCGCGCCATTCTGCAGGTAGTCGACGTAGACCTTCCCCGCCCGACGCGAGATCTGTCGCGTGATGGTGCAGATCTCGGGCAGCTCGGCCACGAGGACTCGGGCGAGCAGCTCGCCTAGACCGCGTGCCTCCTCGTAGCGGCACTGCCCGCCCAACGGGATCAGTACGTGCAGTCCAGACGAGCCGCTGGTCTTCACGAAGTTGGGCAACCCAATCTCATCGCAGAGCGCGTGAGCGACACAGGCCACCCGAACGACGTCGGCAAACGAGGCGTCCTTGGGGTCGAGATCGAGCACGCACCAGTCGGGCCGGTCCAGTGCCGACGCGCGGCTGGCCCAGATATGCAGCGGGATGCTTCCCATATTTGCGAGGTACAGCAGAGCGTCCTCATTGTCGCATATGAAGTAATCGATGTCCCGTGCGGCCTGCTCGCTCCACATCCTTTCGGTACGGATCCACTCCGGGACGAAGCCCGGCGCGTCTTTCTGGAAGAACGATTTGCCTCCGATCCCGTCGGGAAAGCGGGTCAGGACGACCGGACGATCTGCCAGATAGGGAAGGATGTATGGCGCAACTCCGCGATAGTACTCGATGAGGTCGCCCTTGGTATAGGCGTCATCGGGCCAGTAGATCTTGTCGAGGTTGGAAAACTTGACCCGGTGTTCCGCCGCGCCGTCCGGAACGAGCTCTTCTTGTCCCGCGGCGGATTGGGCCGGGAGCTTGGCCGGAGCCGGAAGCGCGCCGTGCTCGACTCCGACGCATTCATCCGGCCTCTTGTCGTCTCTGAACCGCAGGAACACTGGCTGCCGCAGCAATCCTTCGACGGTCCACTCGGTGAACTCCACCTCGCACACCAGGCGTGGCTCGGTCCACGTGGTCCCTCTTTCGACAGGGATGGGTCCTCCACAAGCCGGCTCGGCGCACCGCATCTTCTCGAGCTCAGTGCGGACTTCCAGCAGCTGCTTGTCGCTGAAGCCGCTGCCCGCGCGTCCGGTGTAGGTGAGCTTCCCGTCCACATACTGGGCCAGATGCAGCGCACCGAACCCTGACCGCGCCCCTTTCGGCGCACTGAAGCCCACAATAACGAAGTCGTCCGACCGCCGAGTGCGGATCTTCAGCCAGTCGGCCGACCGCCCGCTCCGGTATAGTGAGGCAGCCCGCTTGGCGAGGATGCCTTCGAGCCCCATACGGCGGACTTGCTGATAGAGGAGCTCGCCGTCCTCCTCGAAGTGGTCGAGGTAACGGATGAGACCGGCCGGTGGGAGCAGCTTCCGCAACAGTGGCTTCCTGCTCGACAGTGGAAGTGATTTGAGATCGTAACCGTCCACGGCGAGGAGATCGAAGCCGAAGAATGTGACCGGGTTCTCAACGGTTCCCCGGCGGATGTCCAGCTCACGGGACAACTTCCCGCGCTGTTGCAGCCGCTGAAAGCTGGGACGGCCGCTCTCGTCCAGCGCTACGACCTCACCATCGAGAATGAATCGGTCCAGCGGCAGTGAACGGACAGCACGAATCACTTCGGGAAAACAGGCGGAGAGGTCGTTGCCATTGCGCGAGAGCAGGCAGGCCTTGCTCTCTTCGCGAACCGCCAGCAAGCGGTATCCGTCCAGCTTGAGCTCGAACCACCAACCGGCGGCGGAGAAGGGCTGATCTCGGGACTCCGCCAGCATCGGCCGGACTTGATCAGCCCTCACCTCGCGCTCGACTGCGCCGAGCCGCTCCAGCTCCGCGCGGATGCCGTCAGCCGGCGCGCGACCGGCCTTCAGATCCTCCACCGTAAGGCCCGAAAGCACTGACTCCTCCCCCGGAGCGGCACTCGATGCGTAGGAGTCACGCTCCTTGATCAGAAGCCACTCCTTCTCACCCTTCTTCAGCTTGACGAGGGTCCACTTGCCGTGGAGCTTGTGGCCCCGGAGCTCGAAGAGAAGTTTTCCCTTGGCGAGTCCCGCGATCGGATCTTCGATCGGGACCCAACGGCCACGGTCCCAGACGATCACCGCCCCTGCACCGTAATTTCCTTCCGGAATCAGCCCCTCGAAGTCGCCGTACTCGATCGGATGGTCCTCCACCAGCACAGCGAGACGCTTGTCGGCCATGTCGTAGGAGGGGCCCTTCGGCACTGCCCAGGAGCGGAGCACGCCCTCCATTTCGAGACGCAGGTCGAAATGCAGGTGCCGGGCCGCGTGCTTGTGGACCACGAAGAGTCCGCCAGCCGTGACACCGTCCGGAGTTAGCCGTGACCCCGCGGGCTCCGGAGTGCGCTCGAGCGAGCGCTTCGAGCGATAGGCGGCGAGTGGATCGGGTTTGGTGGGGGGCATCAGCTGAAAGTTGTGTCCGAAGCTGTCGCGAGAGAAGGTCCGAAGCGTGGATGGGCAGAACCCGGTTGGCAGACTAGTTTCTATCTACTCACGTCAGCCACTTCTATCGGCCAAGCCTTGCGGGCTCCCGCTCCGCGGGATATATGGGGACACTATGCCTCCACGCTCCATCGCCAATGCAAACATCTCCTTCGGACTGGTTTCCGTACCCGTCTCCCTCTACTCGGCCAGTGAATCCTCGGCCACCATCAGCTTCAACATGCTGCACAAGGAGTGCGGCACCCGCTTGAAGCAGCAGTACATCTGCCCCAAGGACGGCGGGGTAGTCGAGAAGGACGAGATCGCCAAAGGCTACGAATACGCCAAGGGGCAGTACGTGCGCTTTACGCCTGAGGAGCTCAAGGCTCTCGACGAGAAAGCAACCAACTCGATCGACATCGTTGAATTCGTACCCCTTGCCGCGGTTGACCGCGTCTATCTCGACAAGGTGTACTACCTGGGGCCGGACAAAGGGGGCGATCGGGCATATCGCCTTCTGGGCGAGGCTCTCAAAGCAACCGGACGCGCGGCTCTGGGACAATATTCAGCGCGAGGGAAGCAGCACCTGGTCCTGGTGAGGCCACTCGACGGCGTCTTGATCATGGAGCAACTCCACTACGCGGCGGAGCTCCGGCCCGCCAGCGAGGTACCGCATCCGGAGACGCCGGTAAAGGAGACGGAGCTGGCGCTCGCCAAGCAGCTGATCGAACAATCGGCGAACGACGAATTTCGTCCGGAAAACTATCGCGATACCGTGCGCGAGAGGGTGCTCGAGGCCATACAACAGAAAGCCCAGGGACAGGAGATCACCGCGGATGCCGCTGTTCCGGAAACCAAGATCATCGATCTGATGGATGCCTTGAAGGCGAGTCTTGCCAAGAAGGGTGAGAGCGAAGACAAGAAGCCGGCCAAACATGCGGTTCTGCTCGATCCAGTCGAGACCCCGAAGAGACGAAAGGCCGCGCATTAGGATCCATGAAGTCGTATACCACCAGCGATGTCGCCAGGCTCCTGGGCCTGTCCGAACAGCAGGTGCGGTCTCAGGCTCGTGCCGGCTTTCTTGCGCCGGATCGCGGACCTCATAACAGCTTTCGCTTCTCTTTTCAGGATCTGATTCTCCTCCGCACAGCCAGGGAGCTGACCCAGGCCCGGGTGGCTCCCCGGCGCATCCGGCGCGCTCTCCTCAAACTCTGCCGCCAGCTACCCGCCGGACGATCACTTACCGAGCTCAGGATTTCTGCCGAGGGTGAGCGCATCGTCGTACGTGACGACGGAACGTCATGGAATCCGGAATCCGATCAGCTGCAGATTGATTTTTCTGTCGCTGAGCTCGCCCGGAAGACGGCTCCAATCGCGAGAAAGCTGGCGCACTCCGCCGAACGGACCGAAGTACAGCTGACTGCGGCCGAGTGGTTCGAGCTGGGCCTCGATCTCGAGGAGGCTGCGCCGCAGGAAGCTCAGGGCGCGTATGCCCACGCCCTGGGGATCGACCCAGAGATGGCCGATGCTCACATCAATCTGGGTCGGCTGCTGCAGATAGAGGGGAAGGTAGCCGACGCGGCCGAGCACTATCGTCGAGCCCTGCGTGCGGACGGGACGGATGCCACTGCCGCCTTCAACCTGGGCACCGCGCTGGAGGAGCTCGGAAGAGACAAGGAGGCGGTCGAAGCGTATCGGCAGGCGCTGCAGATCGATACCGACCTCGCGGACGCGCACTTCAACCTGGCCCTGCTGTTGGAGAGAGAGGGGAAGCGATCGGCCGCGATGCGGCACCTGCGATCGTACGAGAAGCTGACCAAGTAGGCTATGCGGACCTTCGTAGGAACGAGCGGCTGGTCCTACAAGGAATGGAAAGGCAGTTTCTACCCTCCCAAGATCTCCGGCGAAGAGATGCTGGAGTACTACTCCGCCAGATTCACGACCGTCGAAGTGAACAATACGTTCTACCGCATGCCGGCGGAGCGGATGCTGGCGGCCTGGGCCGACCAGGTCCCTCCGGAGTTTCGGTTCGTGGTCAAGGCCTCACGGCGGATCACCCACAACAACCGGCTGAACGATGAGGACGGCTCCCTGGGCTATTTCCTGCGGGCGGTGAACCCATTGGGAGAACGCCTCGGCCCCACCCTGTTCCAGCTCCCACCCAACTTCAAGAAGAACCTGGATCGTCTCCGCGGCTTCCTGGATCTCCTGCCTCGCCGCTGGCCCGCTGCCTTCGAGTTCCGCCATGCGTCGTGGTTCGACGACGAAGTCTACGATCTGCTTCGCTCGAGGGACGTTCCGCTGGTGGCGGTCGATGCTGACGAGGGCAAGGATGTGGGCTCGCCGCTGGTTGCCACGGCGTCATGGGGCTACCTGCGCCTCCGGAGGTCCGCCTACGCCGAAGAGGGACTTCGAGTCTGGGCCGACCGCATAAAAAGCCAGTCCTGGAACGAAGCGTATGTGTTTCTCAAGCATGAGGATGGCAGCCCTACCGGTCCAGGCGCCGCAGCCGAGATGAGAGGCATCATAGACCAATCTGCCTAAAAGTGACCTCTGTCACGAACACATCTAAGCTCCTTGACTACAGTGTTGGTCCGTTGAAGTAGCGACACTGAAGCCAGGAGGAAGCATGGCCAACAATAGCAGCTGGAACGATGAGGACAGCTGGTGGCGCAACAACTTCAGCTCGAGGTCGTACAGCACTGGCAGAAACTACGAGGAATTCCGGCCGGCATATCAGTACGGGTACCAATCCGGCCAGCATCACATGGGTCGGACGTGGAATGATGTCGAGCCCGACCTGAGAACGGGGTGGGACAAGTTCGAGGGCAAAGGTTCCAGCACCTGGGAGAGCGTCAAAGCCGCGGTGAAGGATGCCTGGCATCGGGTTACCGGTCAGCATGACGTGGACACCGACAAAATGAGCGAGGCCAGCAGCGATCGGTTCTCGCAGGGCAGGAGTACTCGGTAAGCCGAAGGGGGTAGTGGTCCGTTTCTGGGCCGCTACCCCCACCGCTTTATGTCCCCGTCGCTCGCTGCCGCCGCGGTGTTGCACCGCTTTCCGGCTCCAGCAATCCGGGCGGACCGGCTTACTCATCTGGCCGCCTGGAATTCCCTCGCCGCGTACCGGTCCGCCCCTGACTGCGGACGGATGGTGGTATCAGCGAATTGGTCAGCTAAAGGAGCAACACGATGACGAATGCAAATACGGAGTCCCGTGGCAGCGGCGCTACCGACGCGAATGGTCAGCAATCGGGTGGTGCTCGGGAGCAGATCCGGGAAGTAAAGGACCAGGTGGTGGGACAGGCCAAGAACAGCTTCCAGCAGGCTCGGGAGCGTGCCACCTCCAGTCTGGGTGAGAGCAAGGGACAGTTTGCCGACCAGTTCGGAACCGTCGCCGATGCGCTGCGCCGTACCACCGAGCACCTGCGCTCGGAAGATCAGCAGCGGATCGCGGGGTTGACCGAGACCTTAGCCCAGCAGGTTGAACAGGTCGCCAACTATCTCAGAAACAAGGATGCTCGTGCTATGAGGACCGACCTGGAAAACCTGGCGCGCAGACAACCCGCCCTGATGCTCGGTGGGGCGCTTCTCCTTGGACTGATGGGTGCCCGTTTCATCAAGAGCTCCCAGCGCGATCAACGGAGCCGGGGTAGCGGGTTCCGCAGCTACGGCCGGGAAAATCAATTTGGATACACCGGCTACAACCAGCCGTTTACCGGCCAGGGTACCGAGACCCAGCGTCACATGCCCGCCGACGTGAGCGGCGGTTACTCCGGAGGCGGTTATGCCGGAGCTTAGAGAAGAACGCAGCATCGGCGAGCTGTTCGGGCAGCTCAGCCAGGACATGACCCTCCTGTTCCGGCAGGAGGTCCAGCTGGCGCGGACGGAGATGAGCGACAAGCTCTCCCGGCTCGCTACCAACCTGGTCTCGGTGGCCGCAGGGGGATTTGTCGCCTATCTCGGCGGTCTGGCGCTGGTCGCCGCCCTGATTTTGGCGATCCGCGACCTCGCGAATATCTCGCTCGCGGTATCGGCGCTGATCGTCGGCGCAGTCCTGGGCATTATCGGGTATGTCATGCTGCAGCGCGGCATGAAGGAATTGAAGCGGGTGGACATCGCCCCCCGCAGAACGGTTGAAACCCTCAAAGACGACGTCCAGTGGGCGAAGGAGCAACGGCCATGAGTGAGTACGAACGGCAGGATCCCGGGCTCTCCTACGAGCCGTCGAACCGGGGGAGAACTCCGACCTCGATAATGTCGAGAGGAGCCCGGAAGAGATCGAGCGGGAGATCGAGCGGACCAGAAGCCGGATGAGTCGGAACATCGACGAGCTGGGTGACCGCCTCAGTCCCCAGAATCTGAAAGAGGAAGCCAAGAGCGCCATCAAGGAAGCGGCGCATGGAGCCGTGTCCAATGTGGGCGAGCAAGCCCGCCGGACCGGCACGCGTCTGGTGGACGTGATCCGTGAGAACCCCCTTCCCGTTATCGCAGTAGGAGCCGGGGTAACCTGGCTGCTGACCCAGCGGTCTCGCAGCGACATCTCAGGCGATCGGATGGCGCGGTACGCCTACACCGGACCGGAGCGGCGTCAAGGCGAGAGCTGGCGACAGGGTGGGCGGTGGCAGCAGGGTGAGAACTGGCAGGAAGGCGAGAACTGGCAGCAGGGTGGCGGGATTCGCGGCCGGGCAGCTGGTGCCATGAGCAGCGTGAAAGACTCTGTCAGCGGCGCCACCAGCGGTGTCTCGGAAAAGGCGAGTGAGCTGGCTGAGAACGTAGGAGAGTTCAAGGACCGGGCTCAGGAGCGGATCGGCGAGTTGGGCGAGCGGGCCCGCTGGCAGAGTCGGCGGGTGAAGACCAATCTCGAGCACGCAGTCGAAGAGAACCCGCTGACCGTTGCGGTCGGGGCCGCCATTCTGGGCCTTGCGATCGGGCTGCTGCTGCCCGAGACCGAGCGTGAAAACGAATTGATGGGCGCTACCCGCGACCAGTTGGTCGATCGGGCCGAGAGGACGGCCGAACGGGTCAAGGACGCAGCAACCGAGGCCGGACGGGAAGTGACTGACAAGGTCAAGAGCGAAATTCAGTCGCCCCAGATGAAGGACGCGGTGCGGCAAGCGGGAGAGACCGTCAAAGAGGCGGTCAAGGATTCGGCCCGCCGGGTCAAGAGCGAAGCAAAGGACGCGGCGACTGACGTGCAGGACGCTGCCACTCAGGCAAGCGATGACGTATCCCAGGGAAGAACCACATCTCCCAAGAAGTCCGGCACCAATCCGCGGAGCGCGTCATGAGCCTCAACTCGCTCGAAAATCTCTTTATGGAAGAGCTGAAGGACGTCTACAACGCCGAGAAACAGATCATCCGCGCGTTGCCGAAGATGGCCAAGGCTGCGGATTCAGAGGAGCTGCAGCAGGCCTTCACCAAGCACCTGAAGGAAACCGAAGGCCATGTACAGCGGCTGGAGCAGATCTTCCGGGAGCTGGGCCAGACGGCCCGAGGCAAGAAGTGCAAAGGTATGGAAGGGCTGTTGGAGGAAGGCAAGGAGGTTCTGGAAGAGGATGGTGAGCCGGCCGTCATCGATGCCGCGCTGATCGCCTCCGCTCAGCGGGTCGAGCACTATGAAATGGCCGCGTACGGCTGTCTGCGGACCTATGCCGGTCTCCTTGGCTACACCAAGGCAGAGCAGCTACTGCAGCAAACATTGCAGGAAGAGGAAGCGGCCGACGAAAAGCTGACTCAGCTGGGAGAAGGCGGCATCAATGAGGCTGCCGCTGCCGTCGGAGCCGAGAGCGAAGAGGAGTAGTTTTCGAAGGTGGGACATGAAAAAGAGGCCCGGGTAGCTTACCCGGGCCTCTTTTCGTTCTACGCTGTCAATTACCGCCGCTTGGCAGGAGGAGCCTCGGGCTGCGCCTCCTGGTCATCATCGGCCAGCGCCGATGTCGCTGCCTTGAGGTCGCAGGCCAGATCCCGCTCCCGCCGCAGCGCTCCAATCAAAGCTTCCGCCTGCTTCATCTGGAAGCCGAGCGTGCCGGCCGACTCGATCGCATGATCCACCACGATCTTCTGGGCCGTGAGCGATTCGACGGTCGAACGGATACCGAGCGCGAGAGCTTCGGCCCGGGCCAGACGCTGCTCTGCCCGCTCGAGCTGGCGCTTCCGAGCCTCGAAGCCCTGCAGCATCTCGTCTGTCGTCTTGAACTGCGCCTGCGTCTCGATCAACATCGTCCGGGTCTCCTCGATCTCGCGACGGGCAGATCCGATCGCCTGGACATCTTCCACCGTGCGCTCCGCCAGATCGAAGACGTGCTTGACCTGAGCTTCGATGGCTTCGACACCGGCCTGCCGGGCCAACGTCTGCTCCAGCGATTTAGCAGCCTCGGCCTGCGCCGACTCCCACTTGCCGAGCAGCTCCTCGAAGTGGGCGAGCTGGCGGTCCACAGCCTTCAGCACGGACGCCCTCGACTCGAGCTCCCCGGTCACCTTCTGGAGAACTCCCGAGCGCTCCTCTGCCTGGCTTAGCGTGCTGACCACGGTACGGGCAACTTCCTCCATCCGCTGGGCGGCTTCGGCAGCCTCTTTCCGGAGCGCCGAGGCGCGGGTGAGGTGCTCGGTGGCCTTGTCCAAGGCACCCTGGCGCTGCTCCAGCTCCTGTCCCAACAGCCGGATTCTCTCTTCCACCTGATCGATCTGCTGGGTTCTGCTCTCGAGAGCTCGGACCGAATCGTCCACGCCGGACATCCGACGGTCAGCCTCTTCCACCGATGCCGTGACCACGGAGATCGCGTCCGACAGCCGCTGGGCGCCTTCGGCTTGCTTGCCGAGCTGAGCGAACCGAGCCTCGGCAGCTTCCATCCGCCCCCGCAACGCATCTGTGCGGTCCTTGAGCTCGGTGCCGAGTCCGCCGACTTCGAGCAGCCCACGCTGGACCTCGTGAACCATCTCGCGACTGCTTTCGATCTGCTCCATCGTGGTCTTGACTTGATCCACCTCGGCGCGAATGCGCTCGACCGTCGGCTCGAGGCCGCTGAGCTCCTTCACCTGGGTCTGGACCTTCCTGGTCCATACGTCGGCGTTGGCCAGCCAGGCCTGGGTCTCGCTATGGCTCTCTCTCAGGCGGCTCATCTCCTCCGCGGCCAGCCGCATCTGCTCCAGCCCGTCGGCCAGCAGCTCGCGAGTGCCTCTCAAGGTCGAGAGCTGGTCGACTGCCTGCTCCACACCTGGTCTGATCTCATCGATCCGCCGCATGCGTGAGGCCAGCTCGGCTGCCACCGCATCGAGGCGCTGAACGTCCTGCCGGAGCGTGCCGGCCCGGGTGGCCTCTTCCGATATAGAGGAGACCTCGGAGGCCAGTTGGGTGATCTGCTCACCGACGCTCCGGACCTGTGCCTGCACTGCCGCCGTACCCTGGGTCGCGGCGTCGAGCACCGACAGACGAGCCTCGCACTCCTTGACCGAGTTCCGCAGGTCGGCGATACGCTCGCTGACCGCGTGCAGACCCCGGTGCTCCAGCTCGAAGCCCTCGCTGCTCTTCCGCATCTGCTCGCGAAGGTCGGTGAGCGCCTGGCGGGCGGACTGTTGGGCATCCTCGATCTTCTGCGAGGTACCCTGCAGCTCTTCCGTCCGGGACAGCACTTTGTCCTGAATCGTCTTCACTTCGCTGATCTTGGCCTCGATCGGGCCGAAGCGGCGGATCTGCTCCTCCTGCCGCCGCAACCAGGCGTCCAGCTCACGGTCCATGCGGGTCAGCTGCGCGATCTGGGTTGCGGCCCGGTCCACGGCCTCACGCTCCTGCTCCAGCATCGTGGTCTTCTGTGACACCTGATCGGCCAATGCCTTGAGAACGGCCAACTGGTGCTGGACATCCGGAATGGCGGTGGAGGCCTGATTGATCGGCTCCAGCGAACGCTCCACTGACTGGACCCGGCGAACCACGTCTTCCAACTTGCCGGTCGCGGTCTGGAAGTCCTGGTCGAACGTCTCGAGGCGGGAGGTCGTGTGACGGTGGGCAGTGAGCGCGTCGTCGTGCTGGGTCCGCATCCGGGTGACGTTCTCGGCGACCTCGGCGAGCTGCACGCGGAGAGTGTCGGCATCGGTCCGGAGCGCTGCCAGCGGGCCTTGCAGGCTGAGGAACGATTCGACCTGCTCGCGAAGCAGAAGTGCCGTCTCGACTTTGTCGCTCAAGCCCCCCATTTGGGACTGGAGCCGCTCGACGTCCTCACCGGCGTGGGAGATGCGAGCTTCCGTCGCCGTCTGTGTCTTGATCACCCGCTCGACTTGTTCCTCGGCCACAGTCATCTGCGCGCCCAGCCGCTCGAGGCTACTCACCTGCCGTTCGACTTCTACGCAACGTTCCCGAAGGGCATCGAACTCCTCAGTTCGCTCCAGGATCGGAGCGAGCGATCGGAGATCATTCGCGGCGGCTTCGGCGCGGGCGACAAGCGCCTCCAGCGCCACGGTGAGATGGGCTCCGCTCGAATCAACGGCGACCACGGAGTCGTCGTCGCGTCGGCGACCTTTCAGGAAACTGACCATTGGCAAACTCCGAGGGAATCGCGCGGATCAGGCCGGCACTGACGCGCCGGAGCACTCTCGACTTGGACCACGCGTGGTGAAGATTTGGCACGAAGGCGGACGGCGGGCTAACTGCAACGGGTGTGCCCGAGATCCGGCGTGAACCTGCCACCGGCCGATCTCAGCGACGTCGGACGCAAACCTCTATGGGCTCGTGAGATTGGTGGGCGCAGCGAGTCCAAAACATGAGCGGCAGCAGTGAGGTGAAGAGCCGGAGCAGTTGGCGAGGTGCGAGGGGACCGGGCAGGTCGCAGGTGGGCCTAGCGGCGCTTGCGTGGCTCCAGCTTGTAGCTTAGCACCATCCGTCGTGAGTTGGTCACCTCGATCGTTTCGGTCCTGGTGCGATAGCCGTCCTGTTCCAGCCGGAGTTGGTGGGTTCCGAACGGTACGCGGTAGCCTGTAATTGGCGTGAGGCCCACCTCCACCGAGTCCACATAGAGAACGGCCCACGGATCGGAATCCACCATCAATAGAGCATCATGCTTTCCCGCCAGGCGAAGCTTGGACGGGCCACGACGCTCGATCGGCTCGTCCGCTGATGTTGCATTGGCCTCGATGATGGGAACTCTGGGTGCGACCGTCGGCCTTTGGATCGGGTGCTTGGGAAGTGATGCTCGGGCCGGAGGACGGATCCGAACGATCGGCTCCACTGTGGGGGCGACCTCCTCCGGCTCTGCTGCGGCCAGCTGAGCCTGTCGCTGGCGATGGGTGTGGAACCAGGCCGCCCCGGCCGTGAGTGCGATCAACACCAGGACGGCGAGCCGCCCGCTCTTCCTGCGGCCTTTGACTGGAACGCTCACAACCGTCTGTGCTCCGGTGTGCTCTCCCATAACTGCAGCGGCAAACTCCTCCATGGTCGCGAACCGCTCGTTGGGATCCTTGGAGAGTGCCCGGTCCAACGCCACCCGTAGGTCGGTCGGAGTATCGGGACGGGTGGCCACAACGGGTGGCGGCGCCTCGAACACCTGCTGATAAAGAATGCTGTGCGCTTCTCCGTCGAAAGGCAGCTTCCCCGTCAGAATCCGGTGGCCCACGATCCCCAGCGCGTACTGATCTGCCCGGCCATCGACGGCATGACCCCTGGCCTGCTCGGGAGCCATGTAGTGAGGTGTGCCGATGATGGTACCGGTGCCGGTGAGCTGGGCGGACCCCTGTGCCGCTTTTGAAATACCGAAGTCGGTCAGAACAACCCGGCTGCCTCCCTCCAGCATGATGTTCGCCGGCTTTACGTCCCGATGAACAACGTGACGGGTGTGTGCGTGGCCCAGGGCAAGGGCGGCGTCCCTGAGAATCTGCCGTGCCATGGGGATGGGAAGCGGGCCGGCCTCGAGCAGATCTTCCAGTGAAGTTCCCGAGACGTATTTCATTACGAAATACACGAGGCCCGCCTCACTCTCGACCCGGTGGATCGGGATGATGTTGGGATGATCCAGCTTGGCCGCAGTCTTCGCTTCCTGCTGGAACCGGGCGATCAGTTGTGCGTCGTGAGTCATGTCCGGCGGAAGCACCTTGATAGCGACTTGTCGCTCGAGCACTAGATCCTGAGCCAGGAAGACCACGGCCATGCCGCCCCGGCCGAGCAGCCTGAGGATCTGGTACCTGCCCTCGAGTGTCTCAGCGAGGCGCTGGCGGAGCTCGTCGGTTGGATTGGGGGAGCAGATATGTGGGCCGGACGGAGTTCCGCAATGGGAGCAGTAGCGGCCATCCGAAGGCAGGGGGGTGTGGCACTTGAGGCAGTCGCTCACCGATCCCCCGTCTTGAGGAAGTCTGGTAAATCCCGGCAACTCTGGCGGACTCCCCGAGTGGTCTATTCAGCCTAGCCGGGGCCTTTTCGGGAGGTGTAGAGGCAGAATGAACATTAGTATGAACATTGGTAGTGACGAGCAAAGGCTGTGCCGAGGAGGTTGCTGGAGATGGTCAGGAAAGGAGGGCAGAAAGCGGCTGGGCTGCTTGCAAGTACAGTCCTCATTCTGCTTGGAAAACCTGAGGTCTGTGCCGGACAGGAACGGCCCTACTACTTCTACCACGGGCGGACCTTCGGCTCCGAAGCCACATTCAACCCCGCAGTGAAGCTGCTCCAGGGCGGATTCTATATCCTGGACACCGACAACCGCTCCAACAATCCCTTCAACATCAAGTACGAAGACGGCTTCAGCAACGTAAGCTGGAACCTGGCGCATCCATTCGATGCCATCGAGGACTACGGCTGGAAGCGTTTCCTCACCACTGAAATTCTTCCCAATCCCAGCCGCCGGACCGCGCAGTGGGTCCCCAACTACTTCGGCCACATAATCGGCGAGGGGATGACGTTCAGAGCGACCGAAGAATGGTTTCGGTTTCACGGCCATCCCCACCCAAGGAGACTCGCCCTCTTCACGACGCTGCTGGAGTCTCTGTTGAACGAAGTGGTGGAGAACGGTTCCTATCGGGGCACCAACGTCGATCCAATAGCAGACGTATACATCTTCAACCCGCTCGGAATCTTGCTTTTCAGGTCCGAGAAAGTGGCGGCTTTCTTCAGCCAAACACTGCACCTGGCGTATTGGCCCCGGCAACTCGTGCTCGACCCCAGCTCGGGTACTTTCGAGAATGTGGGGCACGACAACGTCTTTAAGCTGCCGCTGTCACGCAGCGTCGCCCTGTTCGGTAGCTACGGGACTCACAGTCTGGCTGGTCTCTCATTCCGAGAGTCTCCCGGCCACACAATCTCGGTGGCCGGTGGGGTCATGGCCAAGGAGCTGGTGGATGCCGAACCAGGCCTGCCTTCCCGATCGCTCACCGCCACCATCGTTCCTGCCCTCGGCTTCTTTTACGACCGGCAGAATTCCCTGCTGCTTTCGGTCGTAGTGGCACCCCGAAAAGACGACAAGATGTCGCTGAACCTCTATCCTGGGGTCCTCAGGATCGGGGGAGTCTCGCCGGGGTTGGTCTTGGCCGTGGGCGGCGTTCGAAAGGTGTCTGTTGGCGTGACTCTGCCCGGGGTTCCCGTCGGCTTGGGGGGCCACGTTGAATGAGCCCCAGGAGAGTGAGCCATCCCACAGCAACGCCGGGCCGTCAGGGGCAACACTCAGGTGTTAAGACTTATCCTCTCAGGAGGACCCATGACGAAGTCCCTCATAGGCATGGCTGCTGTAGCAGCAACTATCGCCTGTTCCAATACCCGGGAGACCCGGATTCCAGCGCGTCCCCCTGAGCGTCCACTCGAAATCGCTCACGCAGACACCACCCAGCAGGATCGTTCCCTCGCTCGCTCCAAGGACACCAGCCAGTCGGTATCTACCGTAGAGCAGCAAGTAACTCGGCCACGGGCGTCTGCCCCAGTCAGGACGCAAAAGACAGCGGCACGTCATAAGCAGAAAGCCGTAGCGCCAAAGCCCGCCACGAATTCGAACACGAGTCAGGCCTACGCGCCGGAGGGAGCGAGGACGGACTCTGCTTCAAGCGACAGCTCGGTAAGCCCGGCTCGGGACACCGCGAAGGCCACAGCCGCTGATGCCGCTAAGACCATCGCCGCTGATACCACCCCACGAGTGGCCGCCTCCGCGCCGGATACCGCTCAGGCAACCCCGGAACCCGTTGCGGCACGACCCGACACGAGCACCAGCACACACGACAGCTCGGTGGCCGTAGCTCCGGATTCCACGCCAACACCTGATACTGCGACGTTCGGTCCCTCAGCGTCTGATGCGGCCGCCGCTCGAGCCGAGCGCACCCTTGCCATCGGGACCGAAATCCACGCCGCGCTGGATGATTCAATCAGCTCCAAGACTGATGTGGTGGGCCGAGTCGTCACAGCCCACGTCATGCAGAACGTCACCGGCCCGAGCGGGCGGACATTGATCCGGGCAGGAGCGCCGGTTCGCCTCACGATTCAACGCCTCCGTCCCTCCCGCTCCAAGGGATCGCAGGGCGCGCTCCAGTTGAAGGTGGACAGCATTGCCGTGAACGGACTGCCCATGGGAGTAGCGGCGAAGGTAAAGCCGGTACCCCGTGAGCTGCGGGGCCGCGGTGTCGGCGCGGGTGAGGCTGCGAAAGTGGGAGTCGGCGCAGCCGGAGGTGCCGTCCTCGGAAAGGTGATTGGAAAGAGCACCAAAGGCGCAGTTATTGGTGGCGTGATTGGCGCGGCAGGTGGTGCGGTCGTGGCGTCCCAGACGGCAACCCGCGATGTCATCGTGAAGCCGCGCACACCGCTGGTGTTCGTTCTCACTGCCCCGTTGGTCGCGGAGCAGGACTGAGAGAGTCGCCCTGAGGCGACTCTCTCAAATTCAGCGAGCGGCGTTCGAGCTGAGCTCCCCGACCCGCTGTTTCTCGCGCTGTACTCGAATAGCGCCGGGCTCTGGCTCGATCCCCTCGCCCCGATTCTCAGCCCACGTCTCGGTGAACTCGGCGCCGAACAGGACAATCAGCGCTGAGTAGTAGATCCAGAGCAGCAGCACAGCTAGTGAGCCAGCGGCACCATAGGCCTGCCCCGGGTTGCTCTGCCCCAAGTAGAACCCGATCAGAAACTTGCCGATCACGAAGAGCACCGTTGTCACCGCCGCGCCAACCCAGACGCTACGCCAGGCAATTTTCGCGTCGGGCATCACCTTGAACATCGCGGCAAAGAGGAAGCCGATGATGGCAAGAGAAAGCACGATATTGATGACTTGAAGCACTGGTCCGGAAAGCCCCGCCGGCATGAGCGTGTTCAGGCGATCCCCCAGCCCGGAAATCGCCGCGCTGATTACCAGGGAGACCAGGAGCAGGAAGGCGATTCCCAGAATCATCCCCAACGAGAAGACCCTCTTTCCGAGGAACGCCTTGATTCCCCCCTGATTCGGATCCGGCTCGACATTCCAGGCACGATTGAGCGCCTGCTGCAACTGACCGACGGCGCCAGTCGCGCCCAGAATGAGGCCCAGAATGCCCAGAATTGTGGGAAGGAACCCTCCGGCCGGGCGCTGGTCGGCCTGCTGGATGATGGTCCGAACCTGACCACCGGCACCGGACCCCATCATGTTCTGGAGCTGACCCTCGAGCCCACCGCGCACGTCGTTCGCGTTCATGACCGAGCTGACCAGCATCAGAATGAGGACGAGGAGGGCGGGAAGAGAGAAGATGGTATAGTAGGAAAGCGCCGCGGCGGCGCTCATGCAGTCGTCTTTCATGAAGTCGCTGGCGCTCTGCTTGATCAGTCCCAGGACTCCGGGCTTCTTGTCGGTGTTTGCCATCGCGATACCTTGCCGTTGTGGTGACTCTGTTCTGCGTGGGCGCAAGATGGCCGCGCACACCGACTTTGGTCGTGACTTGAGTCACCAAAACGGACTGGACCTCCACCCTCACTGGATCCGCTGTCCACCTTTCAGCACCAGCCGCACCCGCCGGAGCGCCACGATGTCCCGAGTCGGGTCACCCTCGACCGCAACGAGATCGGCCAGAAATCCGGGAGCGACTCGCCCCAGGCGATCATCCAGATGAAAGGTCCTCGCGTTCCCGCTCGTCGCCGCCCGGGCTGCCGCGAGTGGAGCCATGCCGCCCTGAACCATCGCTTCCAACTCCCGGACGTTGTCTCCGTGAGAGAACACGCCGACATCCCCGCCAAAACAGATGGTCACGCCCGCATCGAGCGCCGCCCGAAAGCTGGCCCGCTTGGCCACAAGAGCAGGAGGTGGCTCGCGGCCTTTTACCCAGCCGTCGAAGTACTGCGCGTATGCTTCGGACGCTGCGAGAGTGGGACAGAGTGCGACTCCATGCTGGCGCATGAGCCGGAATACATCGGGAGTACCTTCGTCTCCATGCTCGATCGTTTCAACTCCTGCGAGGACCGCCCGCCTCATCCCTTCCGCGGTGGTGGCATGTGCGACTGAGGGCCGCCCGCTTCCCCGAGCCGTTTGCACCAGCACTCGAAGCTCGTCCTCGGTGAAGGTTGGCCGGGCCTCGCCTGAAGGGCCCCAGCGGTAGTCCGCATAGACCTTGATCCAATCGGCGCCGTGAGCGATCTGGCTCCGCACTACTCGCGCGATCTCGTCAGCACCCGTCGCTTCTTCGGCGCCCTGGAGCGGCTCGAACGAATAGTCACTTCGGCGAGGACCGTAGCTGCCGGTCGCCACGATAGCGCGAGTGACGGCAATGATTCGGGGGCCCGGTACAATCCCCTTCTCGATTGCGCGCTTGAGCTGGACGTCGTAATTGAAGGCGCCTTCAGTGCCAAGGTCACGAGTGGTGGTGATGCCGGCTCGTAAGGTGGCGGCCGCATGCGCTACGGCCCGCGCCATCCGCTCTCCCAGCGGCTCCTTCAGAACCTGGTCGTCCCACAGGGTCTCGTTATAAGGATGGAGAAAGAGGTGGGAGTGACCTTCGATTAATCCGGGCAGGAGCGTGGTCCCTGGCAACTCAACCCGCTCGGCGTCGGCCGGAGCGTTCACCCGTGCGGCGGGACCGACGGACTCGATGCGATCGCCGTGCACCAGCACGACCCACCCTCGTTGCGGAGCGTTCGCGATCCCGTCCCACACTGCATCGGGGACCAGCAGGAGCCGGCTGGAGGACACTGCTCCCCCGGCTCTGACCTGGCCTGAAGCAGCGGTAGTGCCAACGAAAAGAGCTGTCAGTAACAGGCGAAGCGGGACCATACCTGCTCCCAAGATTAGATGAGCGTTACCGCTGAGTCCTCGGTGCCTCTGCGGTGAACAATGTAGTCGTCGGCGGTCCGAACAGACGTCCGTCCCACACCACGTCGAACGGGGGCAGCACCCGAATTCGAGCGGCGTCTGGATGACCAGGATTGATGATAAAATTGCGCTCGACTGGTTGGCCGGGAATCGACGGGACGATCAACACCGCGCTCCGTTGGGTGCGATGCCATTCGTCTCCGTATGCTCGAGCAGTAGCGGAATCTTCGTCGGCCCAGCCGGATACTACCGCGGGATCGAGCGACTCGCTGGGAAGGTCATCGGGAATGTGGATGGCGGCAGCGTGGTGCGCACCGGCCAACATCGTACGGCCGGCATGCACCAGCTTCTCGAGAATCGCAGTAGCGTAGTGCTCCGACGCGTAGATCAAGGCTCTCCCCGGGGAATTCCAGCGCGCGCCTTCGAGCGCCGCCCCAGCACCGTCATACACCGGATACCGCCGCTTGGCCAAACGGTAGACGACAGGCATCTGCAGGCGATCAAACGGGCAGGCTGTGCTCGAGCTTCCACAGGAGTGTCTCGACTCGACGGGTGCCCAGATCAGTGGCCGCCAAATCGAGCGGCGCCTGATTCTCCAGCTGCGGGTGAGGAGAGGTCAGGAACCGCTGCGCCTCGTCCGGCGACTCCCAGACCTGCTCGGCCAGTGTTGCGAGCCGAGCGATGCGTTCGAGGCGCTCGCTTTCAGCGGGCCGAAGGCGACCCTCTTCTTCCCGCCGCTGGAGAGTGGAGCGCGGCATGACGATCTGCTGTACCCGGGTCTTCTGGCGCTCCGGAAAGTGCCGCACGACGTGCTTGAGGGCCGCGATTGGAAACCCCTTCCCCACCGCGCGCTCGAGATCGGCCACGGTGGAGAGCTTCTCTTTCAGGACCCTGGAGCCACCCAAGTTTTCGGCGACTTTGAGTACGTCGGGATAGCTAGCCACAGGCGCTCCCCTTTGGAATTCTAAGTTCACGGCCTACTGTTCACTTGGTAAAAATATAATCCCAAGTGGGCGAGCACACCAGGCTCCAGGAAGCCCTGACAGGGGTTGGCCCCTGACGTTGACCTGCCAACCCCTTCTGATAAAGAGGTTTATCGAGCGCTGACCTGAGGGTTGAGGTCATGGCGGTGCTGAATCGCTTTCCACTGCACTGCCTGATAGACCGCGGCGACCCCCACCAGGACGTACACGATCCGGCTGAGCGGGCTCATCGGCCCGAACAGAGTAGCGACCAGGTCGAAGTTCGCGGCGCCGACCAGGCCCCAGTTCAATCCGCCGATAACAAGAAGAGCTGCGGCGGCGATGTCCAGTGACTTCATTTCCTACCTCCAGAGGGTTAGTTGTTCAACTACTGTCGAGGAATATGTGATCTCTGTCTAACTCTGTCAACGGGTAGCCAGTGAGTTTCCTTGACGATAGTTAGACGAGAACGTATGTTGTTCCCATGCACGTAGCCGATACCCCCAAACACACCGTTCGTCTCACCGCCCTCCGGACCGGCCTGACCCCGCACACGCTTCGCGCCTGGGAGCGTCGCCACCACGTTGTCACCCCCACCAGAACCGAGGGCGGCCAGCGGCTCTACTCGGATCTCGACGTCGAGCGACTACGGCTGATCCGCCAGCTCACCGAGCGGGGGCACAGCATACGGCGGCTGGCCAATGCCGCCCTCTCCGAGCTGGAGGCGATTGCGGCCGAGCGGGACGTAAAGCCAGAGCCGACACGAGAGCCGCTACCTGAAGCGGCGATCGAAGAGTTCAGGTCGGCCGCGATGCAGGCGGCACGGGAGCTCGACGCCGGCGAGCTTCAGTCCATACTGGAGCGGGCAGCAGTGACGCTGGGTATCCCCACCTTCCTCGATCATGTGGCGAGCCCATCGATCAGGGGAATCGGTCGGGGGTGGCAGGAGGGGACGATCTCGGTTGGCCACGAACACATGGCCACGGCGGTGTTCGGACGGGTGCTCGGCTGGATCATTCATTTGTACGAGGTGAAGGGTGTGGGGCCGCGACTGGTGGTCGCGACCCCTCCCCATCAAACCCACGAGCTTGGTGCCCTTCTCGCCGCGGCGGCCGCGGCTACCGAAGGATGGGACGTGATTTATCTCGGCGCCGACATGCCGATTGTGGACATCCTCAGCTCAGCCAGACAGGTGAGTGCCAGTGTCGTGGCGCTCAGCATTGTGTATCCGGCCGAGCATCCGGACCTGATCGCCGACCTGACCCAGCTGCGGGAAGGGTTGAGTAAGCAGGCCACTCTCATTGTAGGCGGAGCGGCGGCCGGTCCCAACCGGGAGCATCTCACTGCCATTGGAGCGGAAGTCGTTGAATCGCTCATGGAGTTCCGGGGCGCCCTGAGAGAAATCAAGGTGCAACCCTGACGTCCACCCTTATACAACTGCCTCAGCGTAAGCCCACCAGCACACCCTCGATGCGCTTCTTGTTGGGCGTGTCTTTGACCAGTGCCAAGGCCTTGGAGTAATTGCTGATTGCCTGGCGTTTGTCTCCCTTGGTGGCGTACGCCTCACCCAGGCTGTCATAACCGTTCCACGACTTGGGATGGTCCTTCACGTTCTTGCGAAACACGTCAATTGCTTCGTCGACCTTTTTTTGTCCCAGCAGCTGGTATCCGTAGGTGTTGATATCGTTTTCACTGGCGATCTCGAGCGAGTGCCGCCGCAGGCTATCGGCGGAGGCTTGGTCCCCTCGCTTCTCGAGAAGAGCAGCTTTGGTGCGCAGATTGGTGAAGTTCTCGTTGATGGCAATCGACTGGTCGGTCCAGGTCTGAGCCTCCTCCAGATTCACATCGTTGGTAAGACTCCACGTTGCCGCCTGATTCCAGGGCTGCCATGAGAAGCGGCCCAAACCGCGAAGCTGCTCTCGCAAGCTATCGGTCACCACCGCCTTGGTATTCACCTCTATGGTAAAGGGCACGCTGAGCTTCTCCCAACGAAGCGTCGCGACAACGGAGTTTTCGGTCGGATCGTCCAGCGTGTAGGCCAGGCGCTCGTGGAAATCGCCAGCGGCAGGAGTGGCGCTGAAGCGCAGGGCGTCCTCAGACGAGTCGTAGCTGAAGCTGCCCCACGCATTGGCCTCTCGGCTCAGAATTACGGTCCACTCCTTGGCCGCCGGAATCATGTGCAGTCCGTAGTGCCCCGCGGCCAACTCCTTGCCACCGATCGTGACGGGAGAGGTGAAGCTGACCACGGTGTTGACGTTGGCGCCGGCCCGCCAGACGGTGTCGTAGGGAACCAGCCCGCCCCAGATCTTTCGCCCATTCACGCCTGGTCGATCGTAGGTAATGCTGATCTGGCTGAGACCGACAGTCTGGCTCACGCTCGCGCGCTGACTCTGGCTCGGCAAAACCAGGGGTGGCCCTTGAGCCACGGCGCCTTCGGCAAGAGACATGATGCTGAGCAAGACTCCAACGCTCAGACGGGACGGCAGAGGCATGGTGAACTCCTGATGGGGTGGGTGAATGCTGCCCTTACGAATGCGACCCGTGGCCGGTGTCAGACTGGTCGAAACCGGGGTTATTTTTAGCCATGCCTCTTTCTGCTTTCCATCCGGTGGTCTCCCGCTGGTTTCAGCAACGCTTTGGTGAGCCCACCGCGCCGCAGCGCCTGGGATGGGATGCGATTCGATCCGGGCGCCATACGCTCATCGCCGCTCCCACCGGTTCAGGTAAAACGCTGGCGGCGTTTCTGGAGGAGCTCGATCGGCTCTTCCGTGAAGGCATCGAGACCCCGCTGCCGGATGAGACCCGGGTCGTCTACGTCTCACCCCTCAAAGCACTGAGTGCCGACATCCATCTCAACCTGGCCGAACCCAGGCGGGAGATCCGCCGGCTGGCGGAAGAGATGGGGTATGAGGCGCCACGAATAACGGCAGGAATTCGATCGGGTGATACCCCGACCGCCGAGCGGGCCGCCATGCTCCGAAAACCGCCCCACATTCTGGTCACTACCCCGGAATCGCTGTATCTGCTACTGACTGCCCGCCGCAGCCGCGAGATGCTCAAGACGGTGCGGACCGTGATTGTGGACGAGATCCACGCGGTGCTCGAGTCGCGCCGAGGCGCCCACCTGGCACTGAGCCTGGAGCGCTTGGCGCATGTGGCGCAGCAGCCGGTCCAGCGCATTGGCCTGAGTGCGACGATGGAGCCGATCGAGGAGGTCGGGAGATGGTTGGTAGGACAATCTGGGCGTGAACAGTCAACGGTCAACGGTGAAGAGGTTCTTCCCACGCCCGTTCACGGTTCACCCTTCTCCGTTCACTCTGCACCTGCAATCATCAACGAAGGCCATCGCCGTACTCTCGACCTGGCACTCGAGCTCCCCGGGTCGCCGCTGGAAGCGGTGATGGCGGGCGAAGTATGGAACGAGGTGTATGACCGGCTCGCCGAGCTGATCAACGCCCACAAGACCACGCTGGTCTTTGTGAATACTCGCCGGCTGGCGGAGCGGGTTTCCCGCCACCTGGCAGAACGGATCGGTGAAGAGAGCGTCACGGCTCACCATGGCAGCCTCTCCAAAGAGACCCGGCTCGACGCTGAGGAGCGGCTCAAAACCGGCAAGCTCAAGGCGCTGGTGGCCACAGCGTCGCTCGAGCTCGGTATCGACATCGGCCATGTGGACCTGGTCTGCCAGATCGGAACGCCGCGGCGGATCTCCACCTTCCTCCAGCGGGTTGGCCGCTCCGGTCACACGGTACACGGCACTCCTAAAGGCCGGCTCTTCCCTCTCACTCGAGACGAGCTGGTGGAGTGTATCGCGCTGCTGCAGTCGGTTCGCCGAGGCCAACTCGACCGTCTCATCATTCGAGACAAGCCGCTCGATGTGCTGGCACAGCAGATCGTGGCCGAGGTGGCCGATGAGGACTGGGAGGTGGACAAGCTGTTCCAACTGACTCGGCGCGCCTACCCCTACCGCAGCCTGCAGCGGGATGAGTTCGACCAAGTCATCCAGATGCTGACCCAGGGTTTCTCGACACGGCACGGCCGGCGCGGCGCCCTGGTCCACCACGATACCGTGAACGGACGGATTCGCGGCCGCCGTGGCGCACGGATGCTGGCGATCACCTCGGGTGGTGCGATTCCAGACAATGCCGACTTCAGGGTGGTGCTCGAGCCTGAGAACACTTTCGTCGGCACCGTCAATGAGGACTTCGCCGTCGAGAGTCTCGCCGGCGACATCTTCCAGCTCGGCAACACGTCCTGGCGGATTCTTCGAGTGCAGCAGGGCGTCGTACGGGTCGAGGACGCTCACGGTCAGCCACCGAGCATCCCCTTTTGGTTGGGAGAGGCCCCCGCCCGCAGCGATGAGCTGTCGCAAGCGGTGGCGGAGCTCAGAGAAGAGATCGGCAAGCGGGTGGAGGATCGGGAGGGAGCAACCCGCTGGGTTACTGACATTCTTGCCACCGCCGCCCCGTCTCATCCCGCAGGTCCCTCGCCTGCTCCGCGGGCTCGGGATGAGGATATTCTGGGTTCCTCAAAAGCCGCTGCCCATCAACTCGTCGAATATCTCGCCGAGTCCAAGCGACTCCTTGGGGCGCTTCCGACTCAGCAAACCCTCATCGCAGAGCGGTTCTTCGATGAGGCCGGGGGGATGCAGCTGATCATTCACGCCCCCTTCGGCAGCCGAGTGAATCGGGCCTGGGGCTTGGCCCTCCGGAAGCGCTTCTGCCGGCAGTTCAACTTCGAGCTCCAGGCCGCGGCGACCGAGGATGCTTTGCTGCTCTCGCTGGGGCCGCAGCACTCGTTTCCGCTGGACAGCGTGTTCCGGTTCCTGCATCCGGATACGGTTGGCGAGATCCTGATCCAGGCGCTACTCGACGCGCCGATGTTCGGCACCCACTGGCGCTGGAACGCATCGATCGCGCTGGCGGTGCCCAGAAATAGAGCCGGGCGAAAGGTGCCTCCGCAGCTGCAGCGGATGCAGTCGGAGGACCTTCTCGCGGCTGCCTTCCCGGATGCCGCGGCCTGTCTGGAGAACATCCCGGGCGATCGCGAGATCCCGGATCACCCGCTGGTGCGTCAGACACTCGATGACTGCGTGAACGAGGTCATGGACCTGGAGGGCCTCACCACGCTTCTCCGTCGGATCCACTCCGGCGAGGTGCAGTACCTTGCTCGCGACCTGCCGGAGCCCTCGCCGCTTTCCCACGAGATTCTGAACGCAAAGCCGTACTCGTTCCTGGATGATGCTCCCCTGGAGGAGCGCCGTACGCAGGCGGTGTACACTCGGCGGGCATTCGAACCTTCCTCGGCGGATGACCTGGGAGCGCTCGACCCTGCGGCGATCGAGCGGGTGCGGGATGAGGCGTGGCCGGAAGTGCGTGATGCGGACGAGCTGCACGATGCCCTGCTCACCTCCGGCTTTCTGACCGAGGTGGAAGGGATATCCGGCCGAGACGCGGCTTCCTGGTCGGGCTTATGGCGGGAGTTGGTGGATGCTCGGCGAGCCAGCCGGGTCGAGCTGGCGCATGGCCAGGCGCTCTGGGTGGCGGCCGAACGTTTGCCGGAGGTAAAGGCAGTCATCGAGGGGAGCAGTGAGCGGGAAGCGGCGATCCGCGAGCTTCTGCGGGGACGGCTCGGCATCGTGGGACCGACCACGGCCGCCACGCTGGGAGCGTCCCTGAACCTTCCTGAAGCCGATGCCGACATCGCACTCGCTGCCCTGGAGGGCGAGGGAGTGGTGCTGCGCGGCCATTTTACTCCGACGGTAAACGGTAGCGCACCAGCGCTGGAATGGTGTGATCGGCGGCTGCTCGCGCGCATTCACCGCTACACCCTGAGCCGGCTCCGAGCCGAGATCGAGCCGGTGAGTGCGGCTGACTTCATGCGCTTCCTGTTCGCATGGCAGAGAGTCGATCCGGAGTATCGAGCCGCCGGGCTCGAGGGACTCGCGGCCGTCATCGGACAGCTCGATGGCTTCGAGCTTCCCGCCGCTGCATGGGAGAGTGAGGTGCTCGCCGCGCGCTGCCAGGAATACGATCCGGTGCTGCTCGACACCCTGTGCATGATGGGCCGAGTAGCATGGGGACGGCTCTCGGGTGGACGGGGGGACGGGCGGACAGCAGCAGGGCCGATCCGGTCGACCCCGGTTTCGCTCTTTCTGCGCGAACATGCGGGCGAGTTGCTGCCCGAGAGAGTCGAGACGGACGTTTCACTATCGAGCTATGCCCGGATCGTGAAAGAGACCCTGGAGCGGCGCGGCGCGTCGTTCTTCCACGAGCTGTCTGCCGTATCGGGGCTCCTGCCCACCCAGGTGGAACAGGCACTGGGTGAATTGGCCGGCCTGGGACTCGTCACCTGCGATAGCTTCGCCGGCCTCCGAGCCTTGATCATGCCCTCGAGCAAGCGGAAGCCGCTCAGTGGTGCTCGCCGGAGGCACAAGACCGCGCCGTATGGAATCGAAACCGCGGGTAGATGGTCACTACTCGGCGGACAGGCGGACGGACGGACGGGAGGACGGACGATCGAACTCTTCGCCCGAACACTGCTTCGCCGCTACGGGGTCGTGTTCAAACGACTCCTTGCCCAGGAAACCGCCTGTCCGCCCTGGCGCGAGCTGTTGATGGTCTACCGCCGGCTCGAGGCGCGAGGTGAGATCCGGGGCGGGCGCTTCGTCTCCGGCATGACAGGTGAGCAGTACGCTCTGCCCGAGGCGGTGGGCCAGCTCCGATCGATCCGCCGGCTCGAGGGTGGAGGCCAGCTCATTTCCCTGAGCGGCGCGGACCCGCTCAACCTCACCGGTATCATCACTCCTGGCGAGCGGGTACCCGGGATCACCCGCAATCGCGTCCTGTACCGCGGTGGCGTGCCGGTGCTCGCGCTGGAGGGTGGAGCCGCGAAGCCGCTGGGTTCGATGGACACACTTGACCCCGACCTGGTCCAGGCGCTGCACCGGCGGCGGGTGACCGCGGCACTCCGCGCCCATCTTGCTATGACTGGTGCTCCCACTGCGTCAGTGCCTCTCAACCGCCCGCCCAGAAGGCGGCGTCCACAGCCGGAGAAAGCGGTAGCGCCCCCCGCCGATTAGGCCCATTTTGCGTCCAATGCCAATGCGCCTAGTCGCCGTCTGTCTTCTGGTCTCACTCGGCACCAGCAGTTCCGTTCTGGCGCAATCCGCACCGCTTCGAGTTCCCTACACCGCCGACACCCTGACGAATGGCCTCGTGCTCCTGGTGCACGAGGACCATTCGGTGCCGATCGTTACTGTGAACACTCTCAGGAGAGTCGGTTCCGGCGACGAAAAGCCTGGCCGCACCGGGTTTGCTCATCTCTATGAGCACCTGATGTTCATGGGTTCCGAGCACGCGCCCTATCCCGTGTTCGATCGTTACCTCGAGGCGGCCGGCGCCGACAACAACGCCTACACCAACGAGGACCGAACCGACTATTTCGAGGATGGTCCCTCCAACGCGCTTCCGTTGATGGTATGGCTGGAGGCAGACCGCACCGGCTGGTTTCTTTCCACCATGGATTCAGCCAAGGTTGACCTCCAGCGCGACGTGGTGAAAAACGAGCGTCGGCAGTCGGTCGAGAACCAGCCTTATGGACTGGCCGATGAGACGCTGCTCCGAAGTCTCTATCCGGCAAACCACCCGTACTCCTGGCCCGTCGTCGGCTCCATGGCCGACTTGTCCGCTGCCTCGGTGGAAGACGTTCGGCAATTCTTCCAAAGGTTCTACGCTCCCAATAACACGACGCTAGTGGTTGCCGGTGATGTGGACCGGGCCGAGGTGCTGCGACTGGTGGCCGGTTACTTCGAGCAGATTCCCCGAGGGCCTGCCGTGAGCCGGCCAGCTCCTCCGGCCTTTTCGCTGGCCAGAGACAAGGCGACGGTGTTGCAGGACCGGGTGCAGCTTCCGAGACTCTATTACATGTGGCACACCGTCAAACGCGGCCATAAGGATGAAGCCGCGCTCAAGGTGCTGGCCTACGTCCTCAGCGGAGCCAAGAACACCCGCCTGGTTAAACCACTGGTCTACCAAGAGCAGCTGGCAACCGAGGTCAACAGCAACCAGGGCTCCAAGCGCCTCGATGGAGACTTCACCATCATCGTGTCGGGACGGCCGGACGAAGCGCTGCCCAAGCTCCAGCGCGTGGTCGACCGGGAGCTTGCGCGCCTGATCGCCCATGGCCCCACTGCCCGGGAGCTTCAGCAAGCCAAGAACTCCACCGAGGCCCGTTTTCTCGGTAATCTGGAGACTGTGGCCGGGAAGGCCGAAGCACTGAACGTGTACTTGTACGACTTCGGTGAGGCCGACGCGTTTCAGCTCGAGCTCAACCGCTTGCGAGCGGTCACCGTCCGTGACGTGCAGCGAGTGGCCAAGGCATACCTCGGCTCACACAAAGTCATTCTGAGCATCGTGCCGATCGGCGGGACGGCGCTGGCGGCGAAGAGCTCCGCTCGATGACCACACGAACAGGACCTTTTTGGTTGGCGGCGCTGGTTTTCCTTCTGGTCCAGCAGTCGGTGGCCGCCCAGGCGCTCGACCTCTCGAAACCGCCCCCGATCGGAAGCCCACCGGTCCTGCACTTCCCGACTGTTCACCAAGACTCGCTTCCAAGCGGACTGGCGCTCTACGTAGTGGAGCAACATGAAGTGCCGGTGGTGCAGTTCATGTTGACTATTCGAGGTGGTGGACGAGAAGACGGAGAGATAGCTGGGCTCGCCACCTTCACCGCCAAGATGCTGCAGGAAGGAGCCGACACGCTCGATGCCTTCGGCGTGGCGGCAGAGGCCGAATACCGCGGTGCAGAACTTTCCACCGGTGCGGACTGGGATCGGAGCTACGCCGGTATCAAGGTGCCTCGCCGCACCATGGCAGCAGCGCTCGAACTGCTCGCGACGGTCCTGCTGAAGCCCAACTTTCGTGCGAGGGACGTGAAACGCCAGCAGAGTCTTCGCTTTTCTTCCATTCGTCAGTCCAGAGACGAGCCGGACAGTGTCGCCAGAAACGCTTTCTATGCGGTGGTCTACCCACCCGGTCATCCGTACCATCGCCCGCTCGGTGGAGACTCGGCCGGCACTGCGAGGCTCGATTCCACAGTGGTGCGCCACTTCTGGCAACGGGCCTATCGGCCCAGCCGCGCCACGCTCATCGTATCGGGTGACATCACCACCGACGAAGCAAAGAAGCTGGCGGGGCGCGTATTCCGCGATTGGCACGACGCACCAGACACCAAGCCCGGAGGAGACCAGACGGTACCGCCGCCAATGCTCGGCAAGAACACGGTGTATCTGGTCGATAAGCCGGGCGCAGCCCAGTCAGTGATAGCAATCGGTCAACCTGGCGCAGAGCGAAGAAGCCCTGACTACTTCGCGCTTCAGGTGATGAACACCGTCCTGGGCGGTTCCTTCTCCTCGCGTCTCAATCAGAACCTGCGGGAGACCAAGGGTTATACCTACGGCGCATTCTCCGGGTTCGCCTACCGTCCCGTTGCCGGTCCGTTCACCGCGACGGCGGCCATCCGGAGCGAAGTGACCGACAGCTCGCTGATCCAGTTCTTTCGCGAACTGCAGGCCATACGTGACAGTTTGGTGACTGACACAGAGCTCCAGCGGGCCAAGTCCTACATTGCCCTCGGGCTCCCTCGCGACCTGGAGACCCCGGAGCAGCTGACCAAGGCAGTCCAGAATCTGCTCCTCTTCGGGCTTCCGCTGGATTACTACGAGCAGTACGTGACACGCATCATGAGCGTCACCCGAGAGGATGTGCGGCGCGTGGCCCTGAAGTACATCGACCCGGCCCACGTTGCCATCCTCGTGGTGGGCGATCAGCAGAAAATCCGTTCAGGCATAGCCGCCCTCCGGTTGGGGACACTCGAGGAGCGGGGACCCTGGGGCGAGCCGAAGAAGCGTGAGTAACGGTATGCCAGGCGTGACGCTCCGGCTCGCTTTAGGGCTGACCACCCTGAGCTCTTTGGCCCCTCTGACGCCTCTGCTCGCCCAGGATCAGTCCGAATCAGTCCCGGTCCCAGCTTCCAGGAAATTTTGCTTTCGGGGACGACCACTTCCCTTTTGCACCGCCTTCACCATCACCGAGTTTGGGGTCGCACGAGCATCGGAGAACGATCCCGATTTTTTGGTGGTTCCACACGTAGAGCCCACCGTGGTTTTCTGGGAGCTCGGTGTCATGCGGAACATCAGCGCCCGGTCAGCACTGGGCGGCAGCGTTCTCTTCACCTCGCGCTTCAGCATCGGAATGAAGGCGCGCTACCGCCAATGGCTTGGCCGGGAGTTCAGTTTGGATGTGGCACCCGGGTTGACGCTGGAGCAGGAAGGGCCCTCGATCCGAACTCCGTCGTTCACCGGGCACATCGGGATCAATTACGGAGATTGGCTGGGATTAGGTGCGATGTTGGAAACGACTCGATTTGGGGCGTACCCCTTCCTGGGTGTTCCACCGACAACCGTGACCAAGAAGTTCGTGGTGTTGCGGCTGGGCTCCTACCCGGGGCTGATCACCGGTGGTATTGCCGGCGTGGGACTCCTGGTCCTCGGGCTGATACTCGTCAGCGGGATAGACTAACATCCTCAATCTTCTGGGCGGAGGTGGTCATGCAACTTCCCTGGCTGCTGGAGTTCAGCGACCTGGCTCTGCTTCTCATGCGACTCCTGGTCGGATGGATCTTCATCTGGAGTGGATGGAGCCACGCCACGGATCCCGTCACCCGAAGCAAGAGCATCGGGATGAGTGTGGGCTTCACCCGATTTCTCGGTCTGGCGGAGTTGGGAGGAGGACTCGGCGTCGCCCTCGGGGTGCTGCCCCAGCTGGCAGCACTCGGGCTCATCCTGGTCATGCTCGGCGCCATCCAGAAGAAGATCGCGGTGTGGCACACCGGCTTCTGGGGCAAGCACAGTGACGGCTGGCACTACGACCTGATGCTGGTGATGATGTGCCTGGTGATTGCAACAACAGGTGGCGGAAGGTGGGTTCTACTGAGCTAGAGGCCGGTAGCCAGGGGCTGCTCCGTTCACAGTGCAAGCCTCTAGCCTACAGCCTCGAGCCACTAGCCTAAAGGAGATACACCAATGCGCCAACGCGTCTTCGTCTATTCGGCATTACTGGTGACCGCTACGCTCGGCTGTCGCAAGAAGACCAACGAAGTCGGGAATGTGGGAGACACCACAACGATCTCGCGGCCGGCTCCGGCCCCTGCTCCTTCCGCGGCGGACACCGCGACCGGTGCCCGCGACTTCGGCTTCGATCAACGCCAGGAGTTCGTGCAATCGATCCGGCAGGAGCTGACGGGCATCGACCGGCAGATCAAGGAGCTCGCGGCCCAGGCGAAGTCCAAGGGCGGCGCAGTGAGCGACCGCGCACTCGCGAATATCCGGAAATCACGGCAGGCGGTGGAGAAGAGCCTGAAGCGGGTCGACGCCGCGACGGCGGCAAACTGGCAAGGCGTGAAGGAGGGGGTCGGTCGGGCAGTCGAGAACCTGAGCGGTGCCATCGAAGAGGCGCAGCCAAAATGAGCGGTGCAAGTCCTCACGCTCCACAGCCGGTCGCTTGAGCGCGTCAGCCGCTAGCCACCAGACAGGCGTGCTCCGCTAACCATGGGGGTGTTCGAGCTCGTTGTGGGATTGTTGTTTGCCGGTGCCCTGATGGCGGCCGTGGCTCGGCGAATGAACGCGCCGTATCCGGCCCTGCTCGCCCTTCTCGGGGCCGGACTGGCGTTGTTGCCCAATGTGCCGAGCGTCATGCTCGATCCCGAATTGGCGCTGGCGCTGCTGGTGGCGCCAGTGCTGCTGGACAGCGCCTTCGATGCATCCCCCCGTGATCTCAAGCAGAACTGGAAACCGGTTACGG
The DNA here is from genome assembly GCA_963751925.1 of uncultured Gemmatimonadales bacterium. Lineage (GTDB taxonomy): Bacteria > Gemmatimonadota > Gemmatimonadetes > Gemmatimonadales > GWC2-71-9 > CAVVWJ01. The sequence goes on from CAVVWJ010000001.1 coordinate 706,355, forward strand.
CACTCGCTTTCGCCGCCGTGTGTCTCACCGTTCTGGCCGTGGCCTTGGTCGCCCACTGGGTCGTGCCCACCTTGCCCTGGGCCGGTGCCGTTGTGCTCGGCGCCATCGTGGCACCTCCGGACGCGGCTGCCGCCATGGCGGTGCTGCGGCAGATTCGGCCGCCTCACCGAGTCCTGGTGATTCTCGAGGGCGAGAGCCTGTTCAACGATGCCACGGCGCTATTGATCTATCGTTTCGCGGTGGCGGCGGCAGTCACCGGAGCCTTCTCGGGTGGGAGTGTGGTTCCGACACTGCTGACTGTGTCGGTCGGTAGTGTCGTGCTCGGGCTCGTACTCGCTCGGGTGGTCTTGTTTGTCACCGCGAGAGTCACCGATATCTCGACCGCGGTGATCATGCAGTTCGTCTCCACCTTTGCTGTATGGATGCTGGCGGAGCGTCTGCACCTCTCCGGGATCATCACTATGGTGGTCTTCGCCATCTCGGTGGCGCGGCGCGCCCCGGATCTGATCCCCGCGAGACTCCGGATTCCCTCGTATGCCGTTTGGGAAGTCGCCGTCTTCGTCCTGAACGTCCTGGCGTTCCTGCTCATAGGCCTTCAGCTCAAACCGATCCTTCAGCGTCTCAGCGGTGCCGAGTTGATCAGTTACACCCAGGTCGCGGCAGCGGTCTGTGGAGCCGTAATCGTCGTGCGTCTGCTCTGGGTGATGGGGTACGCCCTGGTGGCAAAGTTCTTCGCTCGCCGTGACGGAGAGAGTGGTCAGGACGGTCCGTTGTATCCTTCGATCCGCATTGCCGCCGTGATCGCCTGGTGCGGCATGCGCGGGATCGTCACGCTGGCTGCGGCGCTGGCTCTGCCGATCGACTTTCCCCACCGGGATCTCATCCTCTTCAGCTCGTTCGCCGTCGTGCTGGTCACTCTCGTGGTTCAGGGGATGACGGTGAGCCCACTCATAGGAGCATTGAAGCTGGCGGACGATGGTGAGGTCGAGCGCGAGGTCCGGTTGGCCCGGGCGGAGACAGCGCGAGCGGCGCTGGACGCAGTTGACGGCGACGCGAGCGGAGCCGAGATGGTCCGGCTGCTCCAGCGCAAATACGAGGCGAGGTTGCGACGCGCAGAGGGAGAGCCCAACCGGGACAACGGAGCCGAGGCAGACGGAGCGCCGGCATATGTCGAGGCGCTGAAGCGGGCTCAGGCAGCAGAGCGCCGCACCCTCTCCGATCTTCGGGCCGAGGGGACGATCGGGGACGACGCGTTCCATAAACTGGAAGAGGAGCTGGACTGGGCCGAGATCAACGCGGAGGCGATCCTTGGCCGATCGCCGGGATGAGCTCGAGGCCGCGTTGAGCGGCCGCTATCGGATCGAGCGCGAACTTGGACGGGGTGGAATGGCCACGGTGTATCTCGCCCACGACGTTCGCCAGGAACGCCCGGTCGCCCTCAAGGTTCTGCACGCCGAGCTGGCCGCGACACTCGGTCCTGAACGGTTTCTCCGCGAGATCAAGCTCACCGCCAACCTGCGCCATCCGCATATCCTGCCGCTGTTCGATTCCGGAGAGGCCGCGGGGCAGCTCTGGTACACCATGCCGTATATCGAAGGAGAGTCACTGCGACAGCGGCTCTCCCGAGAAGGCCGCCTCTCGCTCGACCAGACGCTTGGGATCGCCAATGATGTACTGGCCGCGCTTTCCTACGCGCACGGGCATGGGATCGTACATCGGGACATCAAGCCGGAGAACATCCTGCTCGAGGGCGGCGAGGCCGTCCTGGCCGACTTCGGCATCGCCCACGCGCTGACTGCCGCGGGTTCCGAGCGGCTCACGGGGATGGGACTATCGATGGGTACTCCGGCTTACATGAGTCCGGAACAAGCCGCCGGGGACACCAAGCTCGACGCCCGAAGCGACCTGTACTCGCTCGGCTGCGTGCTCTACGAGTGCGTCACCGGTGAACCACCCTTCACCGGCCCCTCTCCGCACGCCATCGTCGCCAAGCACCTCACTGCGCCAGCTCCTCTCGTCGCCTACACGTTGGTGCCGGCACGGGTCTCTCAAGCGATCGCAAAGGCAATGGCGAAGAGTCCCGACGAACGCTTCGCCACAGCGGGGGAATTCAGCGTTGCGCTGGGGACGAAGGGCAGTGACAAGCCTGCTGCGCGCCGGCTGCCGCTCATCCTCGCGTCAGCCGCGGTGCTGCTGTTGCTCGGTCTCACGTTCTATGCCGGGCGCCGAATCGCTCCTGGCCGTTCCGCTGCTGGAGGCGCCATCGCGTCCGGGCTCAACCGGAAGCTGACCCAGATCACCTTCGGCGAGGGCGTCGAGGAGTGGCCGGCGTGGTCGCCAGACGGAACTCGCCTGGCTTACGTTGCCGAAACCGATGGCCTCAAGCAGCTCTTCGTTCGTACCCTCTCGACCGGGGCCGAGCAGCGGGTCTCACATTTCTCCGGAGACAACATTCAGCCCGCATGGTCACCCGATGGGCGACGACTGGCGTTCGTTCGGGCCAGCACCACCGGCGGAAAGCTGGAGCCTACGGACATCAACGGATGGTTCGATGAAGGCGGCGACATCTGGTCGGTAGAGCTGGACGGCGGCCGTGAGACGCAGTTGGTGCAGAGCGCATTTGATCCAGCATACTCGCCAGACGGAACTCGGCTCGCCTTCGACGCGAGTTGGGCCGGCGCTCGCCGAATCTGGATTGCCGACAGCACCGGCAGGAACCCGCGTCAGGTTACGTCCGACTCCAGTGAGGCAGTGGTCCACACCAGCCCCCGCTGGTCTCCCGATGGGACGAAGCTGGTTTTTCGCCGAATCGAGAAGATCAAGTCCGACATCGTCGTGGTGGACCTCAACACTCAGGCGCTCACCCGGATCACAGACGATTACGTGCCCGACATGGACCCGGTCTGGGGACCCGACGGCCGGAGCATCTACTTCTCCTCCTCCCGCGGCGGCGGACTGAACCTCTGGCGAACCGAGCTGGGAAGCAGCGGGACGCCCCAAGGTGCGCCGCAACAGCTCACGACCGGCGCGGGCGACGACGTCGAGCCCACGGTGGCGCCTAATGGCAGCCGGCTGGCCTTTGCCGTGCGCGGAATCAACTCCGATCTCTGGCGCCTGCCGATGACGTCGGCAGGAGAGTCAGCCGGCCCGCCCCAGCCGATTGTCAGCACCACCAGGGTGGAGAGCAGGGGCGCCTGGTCGGCCGATGGTCAAGCCATCGCATTCAATTCAGATCGCCTGGGCGAGATGAACATCTGGGTGCGCGGCAAAGACGACAGCACCGCCCGGCAGCTCACTCGCGGACCAGGTGGTGACTACCAGCCGAACTGGGCTCCGGACGGCCGGAGTATCGCTTTCTTCTCCGCCCGCTCGGGAAACCCCGACATTTGGGCCGTGCAGCTCGCCGACGGCCGCCTGACTCAACTGACCCAGGACCCTGCGACCGACACCAATCCCTTTTATTCACCGGACGGGCACACGATCGCTTTTCTCTCCGATCGGAGCGGACGCTCCGAAGTCTGGGTGATGGGCGCCGACGGATCGAATCCGCGGCGACTGACCTCACTTGGTGCTGGTGGGCACTTTCTCCGCTGGACACCGGATGGCCTTTCGCTGGTGTTTCGGGCCGAGGCCGGCACCCAGATTCAGATCTATCGCATCGACGTCAGCGATGGGACCTTGACTCGGCTGCGCGATGTGTCGAGCGGCGCACACATGTCGTTCTCACCCGATCGATCCATGATCATGGATGTCCAGAGTCACAAGACGTTGTGGGTGTATCCGGTGAACGGCGGGCCAGCGCGTCAGGTGTTCGGCTTTGCCGATCCGGACGTCCGCATCGACTATCCGACCTGGTCACCCGACGGCAAGTGGCTGCTGTTCGACCGGGCAGCACCCAAGGGCGGCGACCTCTGGCTGATCGAGGGGGCCGCTCAGCCTCAGCAATGACTTTCGCGTGAAACTTTCAGCGGTGGTGGAGACGTCGCGGCGGGTGGCGGAAGTCCGTGGACGACTGCTCAAGATTGCCGCGCTCGCGTCGTTGCTCAAGCAGGCAGCTCCGGAAGAGATCGAGACCGCCGTGGCGTTTCTCTCGGGAGCGTTGCGACAGTCGCGGCTGGGGATCGGATACGCGGCGCTGGTAGCAGCCAGGCCTACACAGCAGGCGCAGAGCTCCAGCCTGGAGCTGCTCGAGGTGGATGCGACGTTTGAACGGATCGCCCAGGTCTCGCCGGGGAAGGGCTCGAGCAGCGAGCGACAGCGCCTGCTGCGAGAGTTGCTGGCGCGGGCGACCCACGAGGAGCAGGACTTCCTCTTTCGTCTCGTCACGGGCGAGCTGCGGCAGGGTGCCGTCGAAGGGCTGATGCTGGAGGCGGTGGCCCAGGCGGCTGCGGTCCCAGCCGATCAGGTGCGGCGGGCTCGGATGATGGCCGGCGACCTACCCAGCGTTGCGAAGGCTGCCCTCACCGGCGACGTCGCCACCCTCAGCAGCTTCGCAACCCAGCTCTTCCGTCCAGTCCATCCGATGCTCGCGGGTTCGGCCGATGACGCGGACATCGCAATGGAAGAGCTGGGCGAAGCAGCGCTGGAGTACAAGCTCGACGGCGCCCGTATTCAGGTGCACAAGGCCGGCGATCAAGTTGCCGTCTATTCGCGGCGGTTGAACGACGTCACACCCGCTGTGCCGGAGCTGGTGGAAGCGGTGCGTGCGCTGCCTGCGCGAGAGCTGATCCTCGACGGCGAGGTGATCGCCCTTCGGGAGAACGGCACGCCGCACCCGTTTCAGACCACCATGAGCCGCTTCGGCAAGCGGCTCGATGTCGGGCGGGCTCGGACCGAGGTGCCGCTCACGCCGTTCTTCTTCGATCTGCTGTATCTGGATGGCGGGCCGGTGATCGATGAGCCGGCCAACCGCCGTCTCGCCGCCCTGGTCGATGCGGTCCCCGAATCGATGCTGATCCCTCGACTCATGACCTCCTCGACTGCTGAAGCGCAGTCATTTCTCGAACGTGCGCTGTCGGCCGGGCACGAGGGGATCATGGCCAAGGCGCTCGAAGGAGCCTACGAGGCTGGCCGCCGCGGGCGCCGCTGGCTCAAGATCAAGCCGGCGAACACGCTCGATCTCGTGGTGTTGGCTGCCGAATGGGGCCACGGCCGTCGGCACGGCTGGCTCAGCAATCTCCATCTCGGTGCCCGGGACTCGGCCGGCGGGTTCGTGATGCTGGGAAAGACGTTCAAGGGTATGACGGATCAGATGCTCGAGTGGCAGACGAAGAAGCTGCTGGAGCTGGAAGTCGCCCGGGACGGAATAACGGTCTACGTGCGGCCGGAGCTGGTGGTCGAGGTGGCGTTCAATGAGGTGCAGGCGAGCACGCAGTATCCCGGCGGCGTGGCGCTTCGGTTCGCCCGGATCAAGCGGTACCGGACGGACAAGACGGCGGCAGAGGCTGATACGATTGGATCTGTAAAGGGAATTTATGATCGCCTGACGCGTCATCCCGAGCGGAGCGAGGGAGTGGGTGGCGTGCCGTTGTGAATCGGAGCCTAAGCGTAAGCGGGCCGATCCTTCGCGGAGTTTACCCCTTCGCCTAGTGCTCAGGGCAGGCTCTGAGTGCAACGAAGGGGCTCGGGATGACATTACCTTCACGCGCTCGAATCCAGCGCTGCGCTCAGGATGACGGCAGGCTCGACAACTGCCTCCGCCAGGTGATACTCTGGCGCATTCACCCCCGCACCCCGACCTGCACCGGCTCCGTCATCGGCAGCTCCTCTCCCGATATCCCCAGATCGCGAAACCGGCGAGCCGAGACCAGCACCCGTCCCTCGAGCGACCCGACGGCATCGTTATAACTGTCCACCGTCCGCGTAAGCGCCCGCCGCATATCATCGAAGTGCTCGGCCATCTTCCCCACTCGCTCGTACAGCTCCCGGCCCAGGCGGCTGATCTCCTGCGCGTTCCGGGCGATGCTCTCCTGCCGCCAGCCATAGGCGATTGCGCGGAGCAGCGCGATGAGCGTCGTGGGACTGGCCGGGATCACCTGCTGTCCGACGCCGAACTCGATGAGAGAGGGGTCGTACTCGCAGGCGACGCTGAAAAATGTTTCCCCGGGCAGGAACATCACCACGAAGTCCGGTGCCGGCTGGAACTGAGTCCAGTAACTCTTTGCGCCGAGCTTCACTATATGGTCCCGCACCTGCCGGGCATGGTCACGGAGGAGCTTCTCCCGCGCGCCGTTCTCATGGCTGCCGTCCACCGCGTCGAGGTATGCCGAGAGTGGCGACTTGGCATCGACCACGACGGTCTTGTCTCCCGGGAGCCGGATGATCATGTCCGGCTGCAGATGGCCGGCCTCGGTCTCGATTCTCGCTTGCTCCACGAAGTCGCAGTAGTCGAGCATGCCGGCCAGCTCGACCACCCGCCGGAGCTGCATCTCGCCCCAGCGGCCTCGCACGTGCGGCGCCCGGAGCGCCTTCGCCAAGTTCCCCGTCTCGGCCTGGAGCGCCTGTTGGGTGCGAGCCATCGCCTTCACCTGCTCCATTAGTCCGGCGTAGTTCGAGATCCGCTCCTTCTCCACCTGCTGCAGCTTGCCATCGACTCGGCCCAGTGCCTCGTGGATCGGCCGAACCAGGTCGCCCACGGCCCGCTGGCGTTGCTCCAGGTCGGAAGACGCCGCGTGCTGGAACTCACCCAGCTTGGTCTCGGCGAGATCGAGAAAAGACCGGTTGTTCTGCCGCAGTGCCTCGGCCGATAATGACGCGAACGCGTCCCGCAGCCTGAGCTCGCCTTCCATCTTGGCTCGACCGACCAGCCAGGCGACCAGGCCACCGACAGCCAAGCCGAAGATGAGAACGAGGAGGATCTGAGCTGTCATGAGGTCTCCGCAAGTTGCACTGGCGTGAAGCCGGGTGAGCACGCGGCATTGAACCAAACGGGATATGTGCTGGGGGAGATGAACCGCCGTTGCATAGTCGAGGGTCAAGGGTCAAGGGTCAAGGGCCCAGATGGAAGGTCAGTCGACACTAGACTCTCGACTCTCGACTCTCGACTCTCGACTCTCGACTCTGACTCTCGACTCTCGACTCTAGACTCTAGACCTGGAGCCTTCCTTGACGCCATCTACACCGCGCCGTAGCATAGCTTTGTCATTCCTTCCAAAACCCTCTCACGAGGCATCTACGCTCACCATTGACGGCACCCGAGTCGATGCCTTTGGCTGCAGCGATGTCGGCCACGTGCGCACCCAGAATCAGGACCAGTACCTGATCGCGACGCTCCATCGAACCATCGAGATCGAGTCAACCAGTATCCCGGCGCAGCAAGGGCAACAATTCGGACCGGGAGCGCGGGCGCTCCTGCTCCTGGTGGCCGATGGAGTCGGCGGCGGTGCCGGTGGCGAAGAGGCAAGCGCCTGGACGCTGGATACGATCGTCCGATACGTGGCAGGGTCACCCCGCTTCTTCACCCATCGACAGGACGAGGAGCAGCGGGAACTCCTCAACGATCTGACGCTCGCGGTACAGTGGAGCCACGCGGCGGTGCGGGACCGCGGTATCGACATTCCTGAGCTCGCCGGAATGGCAACCACACTGACGATGGCGTTGGTGACCTGGCCGACCGCTTTCGTCATCCAGATCGGAGACAGCCGCTGCTATCATCTGCGCCACGACCAGTTGCGGCAGGTGACGACCGACCAGACAATGGCGCGGGAGCTGATCCGACAGGGCGTGATGCCGGAGGAGGCGGCTGAGCGGTCGCCACTCAGTCAGGTGCTGTCGCAATCGATCGGCCACCAGGAGCCGGACGTTTGGCCCGTCATCTCCGAGCTGGTTCTCGAGAGCGGTGACACGCTTCTCCTTTGCAGCGATGGGTTGATGAAGCACGTGCCCGACGCCGAGATCGGGGAGCTACTGAGATCCGGGAACATCGGCGAAGGAGGCGGCGTCCGGGCTGGTGGGAGCCGCGCTGGAGGCCGGCGGAACTGACAACGTGACGGTATTGGCGGCGCGCTTTCTCTAGCGCTGAAGGGAGTGCAGCAGTAGCGAAGCTTCCGTATGATCGACGTCCAGGCTCATCTGCTTCGACCCCTGCAGGGCCGGTACCAACTCGAGCGACTGCTTGGCGAAGGAGGCATGGCTTCAGTCTGGCTGGCCAACGATCTGCGGCATCAGCGAACGGTCGCACTGAAGGTGTTGCATCCCGAGTTGTCGCTGGGGTTGGGGTCAGAACGTTTTCTGCGTGAGATCCGGGTAGCAGCCCGCCTGCAGCACCCCCACATCCTGCCGGTGTTCGACAGTGGTGCCGCCAGGATGGATGGTGGCCCTGAGCTGCTCTGGTACACCATGCCCTACGTTGACGGGGAGTCGCTCCGGCAGCGAATCAATCGTGAGACCCAACTACCGATCGAGGAGGCTGTTCGTCTCTGCAGCGAGGTGGCCGAAGCGCTGGAGTATGCCCATGGCAAGGGCATCGTCCATCGCGACGTAAAGCCGGAGAATATTCTCCTCTCACAAAATCATGCCCTGCTGGCCGACTTCGGGATTGCCCGCGCCCTCCAGCAGCAGGAAGCTCGCTCCCTCACCGGTACCGGCGCGTTCATCGGCACTCCGGTCTACATGAGTCCGGAGCAGGCTACCGGCTCGCGCGATCTGGACGGGCGCTCCGACATCTATAGCCTCGGCTGCGTCCTCTACGAGATGATCGCGGGCGAGCCGCCCCACTCGGGACCCACACCGCAGGCGCTCATAGCAAAACGTTTACTCGACCCGGTTCCAAACATCGAGCGGTGCCGGCCTGGTATCCCAACCGGTGTAGGAAGAGCGGTGGGACGGGCGCTGGCGGTGTTGCCGGTGGACCGCTATGGCACCGCCGCCGAGTTCGCGACAGCGCTCGCGCGCCCCGAAGCTAAAGAGGACTCTGCGCCGGGACGCGCCGGGTGGTTCCGCTCCCCGCGATTCCGACTCTGGGTCGCACCGATCGCCATGGTACTGATCGGAGTGTGTGCGGGCGTCGCGCTGAGTCGGCGTGGACGAGAGAACATTGCCCCGGTGGCCGGACCGATCAGGCTGGCGGTCCTTCCCTTCGAGAACATCGGTGACTCGGCGCGGGCCTATCTCACTGAGGGAATCGTAGACGGGGTCCGCGCCAAGCTGGCCGACCTCCCGGCACTGCAGGTCATCGCTTCGACCAGCACCGAGGAGTACCGCCATTCGCGGAAACCAGTCCAGCAGATCGGCCGCGAGCTTGGGGTCCCCTTTCTGCTCGTGGGTAAGGTCCGCTGGGGTGATGCTCAAGGTTTGCAGGTACGGCCGGAGTTGGTCCAGGCCAGCACCGGTGCCACTCGCTGGTCTACTCCGTTCCGGAGCACCTCCGATGCCCTGACCGACCTGGAGACAGACATCGCGCTCGGCATAACCAAAGCACTGGGAGTGAAGCTCGGGAAACCCGAGCGGGCGGTGCTCAGTGACACGATCACCTCCGACCCCGCGGCCTACGCGGCGTATCTCGGAGCCCGCGAATACGTGCGCCAGGTCTCTCACAAGAGCGCGCCCCGTTCGCTGCTGACTGGCGCCATCGGTCTCTACGAGCGGGCGATCTCCCTGGACACCGGCTTCGTGGCGGCCAAAGTAGGGCTGGCGGAGGCCCATCGAATGGCCGGGCTGCTGGGCGACGAAGACCGGGTGAACCGGCGTCTGGCTGACAGCCTGTTGACCGCGGTACTGGCGAAGAGGCCGGACCTGGCCGAAGCGCTGGCGGCTCGGGCCGACCTCTATCTGGATCACGACGATCTGACGAATGCCACACGGCTGTACGAGCAGGCGCTCGCGCTGAAGCCGAACGATGCCTCGATTTTGGCACGGCTCACGTTCGTGCAATCGGCCCGGGGTGACAGCGCCGCACTCCGCACCGGAGCCCAGGCCGTCTCCCTGGCGCCTCGTGATCCGGAGATGCTTCGCCGAGTGATCGCCGGCACCTCCGTCTTCCGTCGGTTTGGTGAGCTGGAGGGATACTCCGACCGGCTGATCGCCCTGGACCCGAGCGACATGTACGGCTACCTGCACAAGTCATTCGCCCAGGTGCTCGGTCGTGGTGACACCGCCGGAGCAGTGAAGACGCTGAGGACGGCCGAGGAGGTGCTGGGCCAGACACCGCTCCTGATCGCGTGGGCGTACACGTTGTGCGGCCCCTCAGGCTGGGACCGCTGGCACGACCTGTCACTATCGCAGCTCGCGTTCCCCGACCTGCAGGACACGCTGACGTTTTACTGGTACAAGGCGCAGATCGCTTACGCCGAGGGCAAAGGCGCCACCAAACGTGCCTACGCCGATTCGCTGGTCACCGCTGGGCTCAAGCTTCCTCGTTCATCTCAGTACTACGGGAGCATGCTGGCGATGCGGTCCTACGGGTATTCGGCGTTGGCAGATTGGAGCAGGGCCAAACGCGACCTTGCAGACGCCGAACCAGCAGTTCGCGTCTTCAGTGCAGCGGGGCAGGCTCTGTTTCAGAACACATTCGTCGCGGCGAATGCGGAGTTGGGTGATCTGGATCGTGCAATCGCCGGATCCCGCTGGCTCCTGGAAGAACCTGCCTTGTACACCAGAGAATCGCTGAGGCTGGCACCCGAGTTCGTTCGGCTGCGAGGCTATCCGCCGTTCGAGCAGCTGCTGGCAGATACGACGTTGCCGTAGAGAAGACTCACGGTGTCATCGCCTCCTATGCCACTCGCGACTGCGTCTTGCAATCCTACCCACCCGCTGCCACGTTACCCGCCATCCCCACATCCCGGAGAAACCATGGTCAGCCTCGGCTCGCTGGTGCTCCCCATCCTCATCTCCGCAGTCCTCGTCTTCATCCTGAGCGCCATCATTCACATGATGCTGCGCTATCACCGTTCCGATTACAGCAAGCTGCCCAACGAAGACGCGGTGCGGGCCGCGATCCGGAGCGGCAGTCCCAAGCCGGCCCAGTACATCATCCCCTACTGCTCCGATCCGAAGCACATGCAGACACCCGAGATGCAGCAGAAGTACGCCGAGGGGCCACTCGCGGTACTCAACGTGATGCCTACCGGCGTGCCCAAAATGGGCAAGAGTCTGGCCCAATGGTTCATCTACCTGCTCGTAGTTGGGTTCTTCATCGCCTATGTCGCCGCGCACACGATCCCGGCGGGGACTCCCTATCTCGAAGTATTCCGAGTGGTGGGCGCCGTTGGAACTCTGGCATACGCGGCCGGGCAGTTTCAGGGATCGATCTGGATGGGAAAGCCATGGAGCATCACCTGGAAGGACGCGTTTGACGGGCTGCTCTATGGGTTGGTGACAGCGGGGACGTTCGGTTGGCTGTGGCCGAGGTAGGCGGGCGCAGGCGATCTCACCGAGTAATGGCCCTAACACCGAGCACTGACTTCGGGCTGGTGGTCGAACTGGGTTCCGGTCATGAACTGAGTGGTCGACGTTGTCCGATGAGATAGATCGCATCACCCGCGGGCTCTCGCAGCATTACCGGGTCGAGCGCGAGCTTGGACGGGGAGGGATGGCCACCGTTTGGCTGGCCCACGACCTGAAGCACGACCGCGAAGTCGCCATCAAGGTGATTCGGCCCGAGCTCGCCGCCGCGCTGGGCGGCGACCGGTTTCTGCGGGAAATCCGCATTGCCGCCCAGCTGCAGCACCCACACATCCTTACGCTTATCGATTCGGGCGAGATCCCGGCGACCAGTGGCCCGGGGTCGTTGTACTACGTGATGCCGTACATCGAAGGGGAGACTCTCCGCCAGCGACTAAATCGGGAGGGAAAGCTGTCAGCGGGAGACACGACCCGAATTCTGCAGGATGTGCTCGATGCGCTGATGCATGCGCACCGCCATGGCATCGTCCACCGCGACATCAAACCCGAGAACATCATGCTCACCGGGCGACACGCCCTGGTGATGGACTTCGGTGTGGCGAAGGCAGTGGTGGCGGGGCAGCAACGCGATTCCGGCGAGAACGCTCCCATGACCACACTGACGACGCTCGGGCTCGCGATTGGGACGCCCTCCTATATGGCACCGGAGCAGGCTGCCGGGCAGTCGGGGGTGGACGCGCGGGCCGACCTTTACGCGGTGGGGATCATCGCGTACGAGATGCTTAGTGGCAAGCCGCCGTTCACCGGAAACACTCCGCAAGCGATTCTTGCGGCCCAGATCACCGAGGCACCAGCCGACCTGGCCCAGCTCCGCCCCGACGTACCAGAGAGCATGCACACGGCGATCATGCGTTGCCTGGAAAAGGATCCCGATCACCGCTGGCGGTCGGCCGAGGAGCTGTTCGGTCAGATAGAGACGCTCACGACACCAGGCGGCGGAAGCACGGCGATGCCGGGTCGGAGGCCGCGGAGAATCCGGCCGGCGTTCTGGGGGGAGCAGTAGCTGTCGCGGCGCTCCTCGCTGCAGGGGTATGGCTTGGACCGATGAAACAGATCAAGGAGCGGCGTTGGGCTCGGGAACAGATTCCTCGTCTCCTCGCGATGACTGAAGCCGGCGACTGGGAGCCGGCGTATCTACTCGCCCGAAGAGTCGCGTCGATCATTCCCGAAGATTCGACCTTCAAGGCGCTGCGTCCCCGGTTCGCCCGCACCATCAGCGTCCACACCGACCCGGCCGGTGCCATGGTTCGGCGCAAGGCTTATGACGGGCCGGAGTCCACCTGGGTCCTCCTGGGGCGCACTCCCCTGGACAGTGCCATGCTGTCGTTCAGTGGCGGAGGAGCAGTCGGCACCACCGATCGCGTGCGCATCGAAGCCCCAGGCTATCGGAGAATTGATCTGGTGGGACTGCCCATCCGAGACTCCGTAATCAGACTCGATCGTGATGACGCCCTTCCGGCCGAGATGGTCCGGGTCTCAGGAGGGGATCTGAATGTGTTCTATCCTGGGTTTGAGCACGTGAAGTCAGTCGCGCTGGGGGACTACCTCATGGATCGCTTCGAGGTCACCAACCGCGAGTTCAAGCGCTTCGTCGACAGCGGCGGTTACCGCCGGCAGGAGTTCTGGGACAAGCCGATTGTTGTGGGTGGACGGGAAGTTCCCTGGAAGGACGCGGTGCGGAGGATGACCGATCGTACCGGTCGCCCCGGTCCCGCCACGTGGGAGGCAGGCGACTACCTGGCGGGCCAGGAGAACCATCCCGTTGGCGGAGTCAGTTGGTACGAGGCGGCCGCCTATGGCAAGTTCGCCGGCAAGGAAATCCCCACAGTGGCGCACTGGAATCATGCCGCAGGAGTGTTCCTCAGTGCCTCGATCGTGCCGCACAGCAACTTCTCGGGACAGGGGACCATGCCTGTGGGGCGGGGAGCGATCAGTAGCTTCGGTAGCTACGACATGGCCGGCAACGTCCGCGAATGGTGCCAGAACGCCGAGGGGACCGATCGCTTTATTCTGGGAGGTGGCTGGACCGATCAGCCCTACCTGTTCACCGATGCGTATGCTCAGTCCCCCCTCGACCGCTCACCGTCCAATGGAATCCGGCTGGTGAAATATTTGACCCGGGAGCCTAACCTGGCACTTGCTGCTGCACCGTTGCACCGCGAACACCGCGACTTCCTCAAAGAGCAGCCAGTCTCGGATGCTGTGTTCGATGTGTTTCGGCGGATGTACGAGTACGACAGGGGTCCGCTCGACGCCCGAATCCTGGAGACTGTGGATGAGGGAGATTGGACCCGGCAGCTGGTCCGGATGAATGCCGCCTATGCAGACGATAGCCTGCTTGTTTACCTCTACGTCCCCAAGCGGGGCGCCAAACCGTATCCGGCTGTCGTCTACTGGGGCGGCTCCAACCTGCTCCACGACCGTACGCCGGGCTCTCGACCGGGTACAATCAGCTTCATCATTGCGAGCGGCCGAGCGGTGCTCCTGCCGGTCTTCAAGGGAACACTGTTGCGCAAGGATGCTCTGGTAACCGATGTGCAGGACACCACGATCTTCTACCGGGATCATGTGATCATGTGGTCCAAGGATTTGAGCCGGGGCATCGATTACCTGGAGACTCGGCAGGACATCAGTACCACGAATCTGGCGTTCTTCGGCGTGAGTTGGGGTGGAGCAATGGGAGCGCTGATTCCGGCGGTGGAGCCCCGGATCAAGTCGAATGTGCTGTACGTGGCAGGGCTCGACTTCGAACGGACTCGGCCGGAGGTCGAGCCGGTCAACTTTTTGCCGAGGATCAAGATTCCGACGCTCATGATCAACGGACGCTACGATTTCCTGTTTCCCCTCGAGACCTCGCAACGGCCGATGTTTCGCCTGCTAGGGACACCGCCGGATCAGAAGCGATATGTGTTGGAGGAGGGGAGTCACTTCGTGCCACGAACGCGGCTGATTCAGGAGACGTTGTCGTGGCTGGACAAGTACCAGCCGTTGCCGCAGTAGAGTTTGTCACCCTGAGGGAGCGCAGCGACCGAGGGGGCCGATCCGTCGTTTCGGCCCCCTCGCTTCGCTCAGGGTGACAACCTATCCATTCTAGCTCGCCTGCTCCTTCCGGCCTGCCAGCAGCCGCTCGGTGAAGTCCAGCCGCTCTTCCAGCTCACTCACCCGGGTCTCGAGCGCATCGATGTACTCCTGCTGATCGGCCCCTTTGGCCTTCGCCTGCGGGCTCTCGATCTGCCGGCTCCGAGCCTCCCAGTGGCGAGGGTGCCAGCCGTAGGGACCGTAGGCCCAGGGCCCCATCGCGGCCCAGCGTTCCCGTCGACGTATCGCCCTGAAGACAACCCAGAGCACGATCAACCAGAACACCATTCCGAAGAACCCCATCGTCATCTCCATTCTTACTTAGCAGTTGAGCGTAAGTAGGTTTCGGCTCCTTCGCTGCGCTCAGGATGACAGCCTGTTGGATGCACAGCGCTGGTAGCGCTTCTTCGTCCCGTCACGATGCCTGCTCGTCCACTCGACCACCCCACGCCTGCTCGATCTCGGCCGCCGCTTTACGCAGGATCTCGGCGACCTGTTTCAGTGCCGGATCGTCGGGCCCGCGCCGCCAGGCCTTCTTGAAGGTCGAGCCCGCCAGGTGGACGAACGCACCCTGCAGCTCACCGATGCCGCCGCCGGTGAAGTCGCGCACGGTCTCCCGAACCCGGTCGAGAATCTCCTCCAGAATGTCCTTGTGCTGCTCCAAGTACTTCTCGCCTTCGGGGGTTACATGGTAGACCTTCTTGCCGTCGCTGTCGTCCGCCCGCACGTAGCCCTCATCCTCGAGCAACTGGAGTGTGGGGTAAACGGTGCCGGCGGATGGGGTGTAGTACCCGCCCATCTTCTCCTCCAGCGCCTTGATCACTTCGTAGCCATGTCTGGGCTTTTCCTTTAATAGGCGGAGGATCACGAACTTCACCTCGCCGGACTCGAACATCTGGGAGCGGCGCCGAGGGCCTCTGCCCCGGGAGGCACCGGCCCACCACTTGGCCCCAAAGGGGAATCCGGGGCCGAAACCCCAATCGTCTCTTGGGTTACACATCGCTGCGCCTTTCGTTGTTGCGTACGTTCTTACGCCAGCACTAACGTGCGATATATCGTAAGAAATAGCTTGGGCGGAGTCAAGTGGGACGACTTGCGCGGATGATGGATCATATTATCTTGATGTCAAGATGAATGCGATCACACCTTCTCCAACGACTGATCTCAACGAAGAGACCGCTTCAGCTCTCAAGCTGTGGGTCATCCTCAATCGAGCTCACCGCGCCATCTTCGATCGGGCGCGTCGGAGCGTCGAACGACACGAGCTCAGCCTCAGCGAGTTCGGAGTGCTCGAGGTACTCCACGCCAAGGGTCCGCTCCTGGTGGGAGACCTCGGATCCAGGATTCTACTCACAAGCGGGAGCACGACTTACGTGGTAGACAAGTTGGTAGAGCGAAAGCTGGTTGCACGGAGGCCCTGCCCCAACGACCGGCGGGCGCTGTACGTGGACCTCACCGAGGAGGGCCGAGAGCTGATCGGCCAGATCTTTCCGGAGCATGCGGAAGCCCTTCGCGACGCCATGGAAGGACTCACGAGCAGAGGAGAAGCAGATCGCAGGCACGATGCTGAAGCGGTTGGGTCGCCATGCGGCAGATTCGTAGAATTATGCTTAGTAAGTATCTCGATATCAAGAATCTTTATGCTGCATCATTGGCGGACGACTCGGGTCACCGCACGACGGGCGAAGGATGGTTAAGAAGTCACACTGAAGTTGTCATTCACGTTTGAGGAGCCAGATCATGAGTACAGTTCAGGAGCAGGTCTCGCGAACAGGAACAAGCACCTGGCAGATAGATCCCAACCATACCCTGGTCGAGTTTTCTGCCAAGCACATGATGATCACCACGGTAAAGGGACGCTTTTCGGGAATCACGGGCACGATCGTGGTCGACGAGCGCAACCCGGACAGGTCAACCGTTGAAGCGGAGATCGATGCGGCCACCCTCGACACCCGCACCGAGCAGCGGGATCAACACCTCCGCTCGGCCGATTTCCTGGATGTCGAGAAGTACCCCACGATCACGTTCAAGAGCCGGCGCGTCAGCGGTTCGTCCAAGAACCCTGGTGACGAGTTCAAGGTCACCGGCGACTTGACGATTCGCGGTACCACGCGAGAAGTCACACTCGATGTCGTCTACGAAGGAACCGGCAAGGATCCCTGGGGTGGGGAGCGGGTGAGCTTCAGCGCCAGCGGCAAGATCGACCGTCGCGAGTTCGGACTCACCTGGAACCAGACACTCGAGACCGGAGGGTTGCTGGTCGGCAATGAGATCAAGATCGCGATCGAGGTCCAGGCGGTGAGGAAGTAGGGGTAGGTAGAGCGGCGGAAGATGAAGCGGCGGTAGGTAGAGCGGCGGTAAGGCGGTCAGGCGGTAGAGCCTGCCCTGAGTCACTAGGCGAAGGGGTAAACTGAGCGAAGGATCGGCCCGCTTGAAGGGTTGGTTTCAGAGCCCAAACGTCCAGGCCACCCGATCCTTCGCTCGCGCTCCAGGATGACAACCTATGTAGGTGTGACGAACCCTAGGTCGAAGGTGGTTTGATTACTCCCGCCTTCCCCGCTACTCGCCGGAGCACACCAGTCTGCCCCACGTGATAGCTCTCGTGAAACACGAACGTGGCGAGGTTGCTGCCGACCGTCTCATTGGGCTCGCCGGTGAACTTCTTCGGCGGAGGCGAGGACAACGTTTCGGGTGACATCTTCTGAATCGCATTCACCAGCGGTTCCTGCATCGCCTTATACCGGCGGCGCAGCTCCTCGATCGATAGCGCCCGCTCCGGACTGAACGGTACCCCAGTGCGCTCGTCATAGATGTCGAACTCATTCATGGGAAACGGCGGCTTCTGTCCCAGGGTGCCGAGGGCCATGTTCCGGGTACGGGTGATGTGTCCCACCACCCAGTTGAGGCAGTTTCCCCCGTTCTCAGGTCTCTCCAAGCTGTCCGCCTGCGACAGATCTGCAGTGTTCTTGTCGAGGACATAGGCACAAAGGCTTAGCTGATAAGCGATGGTATCGGCTTGCATCTCATCTCTCCGTTCCAAAGTGCTCAACAAGCGTTCCAACCCCTGATGCTAGTCCATCTCGACACCCGGGACCAGATGACGCATGTTTCATCTGATGTCGAGGTCGAGCACCGCCCCGCTGCGCCGCGAGATCGAGCGGCTGATTCCTGAACGACCGTTCACCATAGAATTCTGGGACGGCACCACGGTTCCTGCGACTGAGGACGGCGGGCCGGTCCTGTCGGTCCGCTCTCCGCACGCCCTCTCCCACGCCCTCCGCGTCCCGGGCCAGCTCGGCATCAGCCGGGCGTACGTCACCGGCGACCTCGAGGTAGACGACCTCGACGTGTTCAACCGGATGTTTTACCGCTGGACGCCGCCGCCGCTGCCCGGCCGAACTCGCCTCCGACTGATGGTTGCCGCGGCCCGGGCAGTGGGGACCGATCTGGTCTCTTCCCGGCCGGAGACGGAACTGAGGCCGCGGGGTCCCCTCCACTCTCGGGACCGGGACAAGCGAGCGGTTCGGCATCACTACGATGTCTCAAACGACTTCTTCGCGCTGTTCCTCGACCAGTCGATGACTTACAGCTGCGCCTTCTTCTCCCGGGACGGGAGCTCGCTGGAGGCGGCGCAGGCCGCCAAGCTGGAGCTGACCTGCCAGAAGCTTCGGCTCGAGGCGGGGCAGCGAGTGCTCGATGTCGGCTGCGGTTGGGGGAGCTTCGCCATTCATGCCGCCCGTCATCATGATGTGAGAGTTACGGGCATCACCTTGTCGGAACGACAAGCCGAGCTGGCACGGGCACGAGTGAGCGAGGCAGGTTTGGACGATCGGGTCAGCATACGATTAGTCGACTACAGGGATGTCCAAGACGAGCCGTTCGATGCCATCGCCAGCATAGGCATGGTCGAGCACGTGGGCGCAAAGAGAATCGACGAATACGCCCGGTGTCTGGCGAGTCTTCTCAAGCCGGGCGGCCGGCTCCTGAACCACGGCATCGCCCATCTGCTGCACTCGTACGTCGGCGTGGGCCCGTTCACCGATCGCTACGTCTTCCCCGACGCCGACCCGCTGCATCTCTCGCGCATCATGCTCGCGCTGGAGCGGGCCGGATTCGTCATCGAGCACGTGGAGGAGTTCGGGCAGGACTACGCGGAGACCCTGCGGCATTGGATCGAGCGGCTGGACCGGCGGCATGATGAAGCAGTACAGATTGCCGGGGACGAGCGAGTCAGAGTCTGGCGGCTCTACCTCCGCGGTGCCAAGAGAGCGTTCGAGACACGGTTCGATTCGATCTACCAGGTGAAGGCGAGGAGGAGCTAGGAGTTGGGAGCTGGGAGCTGGGGCTAGGGCTGGGGGCTAGGGGCTAGGGGCTGGGAGGCTAAAGCTATCACGCCAGGAGGAGGACTCCATGTTCCGTTCCGTCATCGTACTCTCCTGCATTGCCATTCTAACCGCAACTGATGCCGTCGCTCAAAGCGATCGCTGCTCGCTCCTCTCGGCCGCCGAGGTAAAGGACGCCTTCAAGACGCCGGTCGGGCCCGGCGAGATGGCCGGCATGGGCACCGGCTGCCAGTGGGCGGTGCTCAACAACGACACGGCGTTCGCTCAGATCCAGATCATCCCCGACACCAGCGGCTGGTCCAATCCGATCATGGCGCCCAGCTATCAGAAGATCCCCGGGATCAAAGCTGAGGGGTTCTCGGTGAAGGATCCCGAGGGTGGATGGCGGGCCGAAGCCCGCAATGGGAAAGGTGCCTATGCCGTTCAACTGATCGGCGCACCGAGCGCCAGCCGAGAGGGCGCGGTCGCGCTGCTGAAGAAGCTGTTGGAACGCTCATAACACCACATTAGGTGACTCGCGGGCAAGAGGTATACGATGCGTGTGACACGTCGTGCGCTCCACGTTTGTCTCATACTGCCCGCCGCTCTTGGCCTGTTGGTCCTGAGCCCCAAAGCCGCCGTCGCCAAGCCGTGCACCTGCAAGGACATCAAGGCGGTGAGCGCCGAGCTCGCGAGAGTTACCACGGCAGAGGCTGCGTGGATGGAGATATTCGCCTGGGCGAGGGGACTGCATAACGACGTCCCGGAACCTGCATCGAACGAGGAGCTGGACACTCGTTATCGCCAGCTCGGACGGGCTCCTCGCTCGGAGTGGGATGCCATCATGCACACGCCGATAACGCAGGTCGAAAAGGTCGACAAGGTCGGTGAGATCGGCGTCTTTGGGGAGCCAGTCGTCTCCCAGAGTTTTAGCAACACTCACTGCGACGACATCGTCGAAGGTGTTCGGGTGCACGAGCTGGCGCATCGCGACTTCAATCTCTCTCCCGGGAACCTGCTGGTCGGCATGACAATGCGATCCCGGCATATGCAATTGCGCGCCGAATCGGAAGTGCTCTCCTATCGCAAACAGAAAGCATTTCTCAAGGAGAAACTCGAGGAGCTGGAGAAGCATTGCAAGTTCAAGGTGAGCACCAAGTCGCAATGGTTCATTCCCAATGGCCCGCCCTTTACCGCGTCCATGGCTGGAGCGGAGATTGTCGTGGACGCAGAGGGCCACTTCGGGGGCTCCTCGGCCGTGAACTGGGTGGGCACTCTTATCGGCTCTACCAGCTGTGGTTCGACCATGAACTTCGCGCCGACCCGGGCAGACCTGACCGGCGACATGGACGACGATGGCCAACTCGCGGTGACAGTGACCTACACAACCGCGACCGCATCAGTGCACTCTTATTGTGCGACTGTGAGCCGCAACTCCGAGAATATGGTGACTCCGAGCCCCCTCAAATTCACGGTCCCCTCTTCCGGTGGCGCTTCCACCCAACAGCATGAGCTCACAGGAGCAGGGTCACTCCTGGGCTCCGTCGAGATTGGGGTGGTTCCAGAGGAGGACCCGTAGCCCGTCGGTTGTGCGGGAGTAACTCATTACTGTTCAACCGTCCTTATAGAGGAGAGACGAATGCGACAGCTGCTACTCACCGCGCTTGCGCTGACAGCATGCGGCCGGAGAGACATCGCTCGCGACGCGCAGCCTACCGATACCTCCACGACCGCAGCCGCAGTGGACACCGCGGCCAAGCCGCAGGCGATGACGCCGGTGCCCGAGCGCCTGCTGGGCACCTGGAGTGCGAAAGGCTACGACGCCGGATCGACCCGGGCGCAGCCGTTTACCATGACCTGGAGCCGGTCACCCGACGGCGGACTCGGTGGGATCATCGCCTTCAAAGGCGGCGAGAAGTACAACGTCAACGTCGTCTCGAGTGGCGACCAGACGATCGTGTACGAGTCGGCACCGCACCAGAGTCCCACGCTCAAGGGTGAGGTGGTGACCCGCACGACCGCCCGCATCGTGGGCGACTCGCTAGTGGGGACGTACGAGGCTAAGGCTACGAAAGGCGGGAAGGTGTTGCGAGGACGGTTTACGGCGAATCGTGGAACGGCGCCGTAGACAGTCGCCAGACGCCAGACGCCAGACGCCAGTCGCGAGTCGAGAGTCCGCATAGCCAGGTTGCGCTGGTCACAGACCTCCTTAGGTTGAGCGGACTCCCACTCCGAATCGCGTGACCGAACCCCTCACTTCACTTCAGACTGCTCTCTCGGGCCAGTACCGCATCGAGCGCGAGCTTGGGCGGGGTGGCATGGCCGTAGTGTTTTTGGCGCACGATCTGCGGCACGACCGGCCAGTGGCACTCAAGGTTCTCCGCCGGGAGCTGGCCCAGGCGATGGGCGCCGAGCGGTTTCTCCGGGAGATCCGGC
The DNA here is from genome assembly GCA_963751925.1 of uncultured Gemmatimonadales bacterium. Lineage (GTDB taxonomy): Bacteria > Gemmatimonadota > Gemmatimonadetes > Gemmatimonadales > GWC2-71-9 > CAVVWJ01. The sequence continues at coordinate 727,591 of CAVVWJ010000001.1, forward strand.
TCTGTGCCCGGCTGCAGCATCCCCACATACTCGGCATCCACGACTCGGGCGACGCCGGCGGGTTGCTCTGGTTCACCATGCCGTACGTCGAAGGCGAGACGCTCCGGTCCCGCCTCACGCGGGAGAAGCAGCTCTCGTTGAATGATGCGCTCCGGATCACCGGCGAGGTGGCCGATGCGCTAGCGTACGCTCACCAGCATGGCGTAATCCACCGCGACATCAAGCCGGAGAACATCCTCCTCAGCAGCAATCATGCGCTGGTCGCCGATTTCGGCATCGCCCGCGCGCTGCAACGCGGATTGGCTGAGGCAGGAGCCGGCGGTTCCGAGGAGGAGAGACTCACCGAGACGGGGATGAGCCTAGGGACGCCGCACTACATGAGTCCGGAACAGGCGGCGGGAGAGCGGGAGCTGGATGAGCGCACCGACGTGTATTCGCTGGGTGCTGTGCTCTACGAGATGCTGGCCGGCGAGCCGCCGTTCACCGGCCCCAATCCGCAGGCGATTTTGGCGAAGCGGCTGAGCGAGTCGGCTCCGCACGTGAGAACGACACGAGAGGTGCCGGTCGCCGTGGATCGCGCCATTAGTCGGGCGCTGGCCCGGGCACCGGCGGATCGATTCGCGTCGGCTGAGCAGTTTGCCGCAGCACTTCGCAGTGCTCCCTTCGACGCCGCCACACCTACTGTCGCTGTCGCCCGGGCCGGGCCCCGCCGCAGCTGGTCGAGCATCGCAGCACTCGTCGGGGTTCTGCTGATCGCATTCGGCGCCGGTTATTTCGTGCTGAAGCGACAACGGTCAGGCTCGACGAGCGCCGCCTCGGCCGCCGTCCTTCCCTTCACCGATCTCAGTCCCGGCAAGGACCAGGAGTATTTCAGCGATGGTCTCACGGAGGAGCTGATCACGTCGCTCAGCCGGATCGAGGGCCTGCGGGTCGCGGCCCGGACCTCATCCTTTCAGTTCAAGGGCCGGAACGCCGATGTGCGGGAGGTCGGCCGGAAGCTCGACGTCGCTGCGGTGCTGGAGGGGAGTGTGCGACGGGCCGGCGACCAACTCAGAGTGACGGCGCAACTGAGCAGCGCGAAGGACGGCTATCAGCTCTGGTCCGACTCGTACGATCGTAAGCTGGCCGACGTCTTCCTGGTGCAGGAAGAGATCTCGCGTGCCATCGTCTCGGCGCTCAGGGTCAAGCTCGGTGCCAAACCCGACTCCGCACTGGCGGAGAAGCCGACCGCCAACCTCGAGGCGTACGATCTCTATCTAAAAGGAAGGTTCGCCTGGAACCAGCGCACCGGCGCGTCGCTCAAGGAGGCGGTGCGGTATCTGGAGCAGGCGGTCGCACGAGACTCGAGCTTTTCCCGAGCGTTGGCAGCGCTGGCAGACTCATACATCCTGGTGGTCCCATACGCGGGCCTCTCACCTACAGAGTACTGGCCCAAGGCCAAGGCAGCGGCGCTCCGTGCGCTCCAGCTCGACAGCACGTCGGCAGAGGCGTACACGTCACTGGCGTATGGCAGCATGCTGTATGACTGGAACTGGCGGATCGCGGAGGACAACTTCGCCAAGGCGATCGCCGCGAACCCGAACTATGCCACCGCGCATCACTGGTATGCCGACTTCCTCGCCGGCCGCGGTCGGCTGAAGGAGAGTGCGGAACAGATGGCGCGGGCGCATGAGCTGGACCCGCTCTCCCGAGTGATCAGCAGCGAGCTGGCGTGGACCCATTTCCTGCGCCACGAGACGAAGGAGGCAGAGGACCAGGTCCGGCGGACGCTCGAGCTGGACCAGAACTATGCCCACGCTCACTTCATGCAGGGCCTGATCCAGATACAGGCGGGTGATCCCGAGGGTGCCATAGCTTCGTTTCGGCACGCCATCGACCTGGGCGACTTCTATCCCCAAACGATTGCCGCTCTCGGGTACGCCTACGCTGCTGCAGGCAATCGAAAGGCTGCGCTCGGAGTGATCGACGATTTGCGGAAGCGCTCCTCGACGGAGTACGTGCCGCCGTTCGCCTTTGCCTATGTGTACGCGGGCTTGGGAGATGTCACCAAGGGAGTGGACTGGCTACTCAAGGGTGTCGCGCAGAAAGACATCTTCATGCCCGAGAACTTCTTCGATCCGCTGCTCGATCCCCTCCGACGCGACCCGCGATTCCGAGACGTAGAGCGAAAGATGGGAGTGAGCGGGCCGTAAGGCGAGCGGACGGACCGGCACGGGACGTCGAGGGAGGTGTGTCATCCTGAGCGCAGTGAAGGGATGACAGCCGTTTTGGGTGACGGGGAAGTATGGTCGGATGGACATGATGATCGGACAATCAGCGAGGTGCCAATGAGATTTTCAGGTATCTGTCTTGGGTCGCTGCGACTCGCACTAGTGGCTTCTGTTCTGCAACCAGCGATGCTCCTCGCACAAGAGCACGACCATACTCACCAGGTCGGCCGCTTGGGTCGCGTCGCTTTTCCGGTCTCCTGCAGCCCAGCGGCCCGGCAAAAGTTCGAGCACGCGATGGCGGTGCTCCACTCCTTCTGGTGGGAGGAGGGCGATCGCGCTTTCGGCGACGTCCTTGCCGCCGACTCGAGCTGCACCATGGCGTACTGGGGTATCGCGCTCAACGCCTGGGGCAACCCGTTTGCCGGTGGGCCGAGCGGGGACGGCCTGACCAAGGGCGCCGAGGCGGCCGCACGAGCGTCGGCGTTACCGGTGCGGACTGCTCGGGAGCGCGGTTTCGTCGCTGCAGCCGCTGCGCTGTATCGCGACGCCGAGTCCACACCCAACTCGGCGAGGCTCCAGTCCTATGCGGATACCATGGCGCGGCTGTATCGCCGGTATCCCAAGGACGTGGAGGTCTCGATCTACTATGCCCTGAGCCAGCTGGCCACGGCCCCGAAGACCGATACCACGTTCGCCCAGCAGCGGCGAGCGATCGCGATCCTGGATCCGCTCTTCGCCCGGTACCCCAATCATCCCGGTCTCGCACACTACGTCATCCACGCCACCGATAGCCCGAAACTGGCGCGGCTGGGTTTGAATGCAGCTCGGCGCTACGCCCAGATCGCGCCCGCGGCGCCGCACGCGCAGCACATGCCGTCGCACATCTTCGTCCGGCTGGGGCTGTGGAACGAGGCCGTCGCGTCGAACTGGAAGTCGTATCGGGCTGGCGCCGGTTACGCCAGGGAAAGGGGAATCCCGGGTGCGCCGGAAGAGCTGCACGCGTTGGACTACGCGGTCTATGCCTATCTCCAGCGGGGCCAGGATTCGGCGGCGCGGGCGGCGGTTCAGGAGGGGAGCCGCGTGAACACTACTTCCCATGCGCTAGTGGCGTCGTACAACCGCACCGCGATGGCCGCGCGGATTCCCTTGGAGCGGGGTGACTGGGCCGCGGCGGCAGCCTTTCCCCCACCGCCCGACTCGCTGGCTCCGATCGCGACGGCGCTGGCCCGCTTCACCCGGGCACTCGGCAGCGCACGGAGTGGCCGCCCGGAGGCGGCGGGGCCCGAGGTCAGGGCACTCGATACGATCGCGACATATCTCGCGGCGAACGGCGAGCCCTATTGGTCCCGTGTCGTCCGCATCAAGCGGGATGCGGCGGAGAGCTGGATTCGTCTCGCCTCGGGCGACACCACCGGTGCGCTAGCGCTGGCCCGAGCGGCGGCGGATTCCGAGGAGGTCACCGACAAGCACCCGGTGACTCCGGCCGAGCTGCTGCCGGCGCGGGAGCTGGAGGGTGACATGCTGCTGATCGCGGGTCGCTTCCCGGAGGCTCGCGCCGCCTACCGATCAACGCTGGCGCGGGAGCGGAATCGGGCACGGAGCCTGTTTGGCCTGGCACGGTCGGCCGAGCTGGCCGGCGACGGTCTGCGGCGGCGGCGGGCTACCGGGAATTCCTTCAGTTGATGGCGAATTCGGATGGAGACAGGCCCGAGGTCGCGGTCGCGAGAAGGGCGGTGGCGGTGAGGCGGTAGGAGAAGAGGCGGAAGGAACTGCGGGCGGGAGGAACTGCGGCGGAATCTACCGCCTCTCAGAACGTCGAGCCGATCGAGAAATGCAGATGGAACCTGCGGCTGGACTCGGTCGGAACCGAGCTGAGCGGGCGACGCTCCTCTAACGCCTGGAGCACCCCTTGCGGCGATCGGAGATCCAACGGCGATGGGTTCAGCTTGTATCCCACCGCGAACTGAATGGCTCCCACTACGGTCTCATAGCCGATGCCGGCACCGATCGACGTGAAATACTTGTTCTGATCGAGCTCTCCGGCATTCAGCGAAAATCGGCCGTCGGGGCTCCAGATCCTGCCGCTGTCGAAAAACAGAAAGCTTTGCCAGGCGTCGCTCATGCCTGGCACCGGCAGCTGGACCTCCACGCTTCCGAGCAGCCGGGCAAGTCCGCCAACGGGAGCGAATCGCTCCGCGATGGTGTCGGTCACCCCTTCTGTGGTCTGGACACTTGCCTGTGGCAGCTTCGGTCCGACCAGCTCGCTGCCCCAGCCGCGCACGTCGCGAGTCCCGCCGGCCGTGAACGGGATATCCCCCAACCTGAGCAGCGAGACGAAAGGCGACTCCTGCCCCACGGTCCGCACGCTCTGGCCGTAGGGATAGATGCGGCCAGCGCCGACGCGCACGGTGAATCCGATTCGAGAGCTGATCGGCACGAACGCGGTGCCGCCCAGATCGAGCAGCAGGTACTCGCTGGTGTTGAAGCCGAACGGCGTCGTCACCTCGATGCGCGGCCGGAGCACGTATCCCTTCCGCGGATTGGCAAACTGATCCAGCCGGCCGTAGCTCCCCTGAAGGCTGAGCGCGCTCCGGTTTCTTACCGTGCCGAGCCGGCCTGCGGCATCGGGTTCGGCCAGCCCCAGGATCGGGAGATACTGGATCGGGTCGAGGTTCGCGCCGAAGCCATAGTCCAGAATCCTTCGGTGAGAGATAGAGTAACCCAGCGTGATCGACCGGAGCGGACCCGCGGCGTACACCAGCGAAGTCTCCAGTCCCAGCGCACGAGAGCGGTCGCGCAGATCATCGCGATACTCCACGAATGGGCCTGCCGCCAAGGCTAGGCGTCTGTCGCCCAGGTATGGCTGGAACACGCTCACGGCGAAGCGATAGAGCTGCTGGGGTGGAGTCTCGAATGAAAGCGCGCCGGTTTGGGCCGACGCAGTCGCGGTGAAGCTCCGGAGGCCACCCATGAACGCATTGTTGGTCCACTCGACCTGACCCGAGAGCCCACCGCCGGAGGCGAGTCCGGCCTCTCCAGTGACGAGGCGCGGTCGGTTCTCAGTGATGTCGATATGGACAACAACCGTCGAGTCGTCGGCGCTGTCGCGCGGCACATCGAGTAGCGCCAGCCGGACGATCTCGAGCTGCACCAACTGCTGCCGTCCGCGCTCCAGTTCTTCGGCATCATACCAGTCGCCCACCGAGACGGGGAGCTGCCGGATGATGTGCCGGGCCGGAATGCCCTGATTTCCCGTGACGGCGAATCTCCTGATCCGAGCGCGATTCCCCGGACGGACCAGCACGGTGACATCAGCCCGATCGGCCGCGGAATCCACAGTCGGATGAATGTCCGCCGCCGCAAACGGGTAACCTCGATCTCGTAGCCACCGAGTGGTACTGTCCGCCAATGCGCGGCGCTCCCCTTCGCCGAAACGCGCGGCCCTGCGCTGCTGTCTCTGCTCGAACCGCGCCCACGCTCCCGAAAGCTCAGAGGGAAGCTTCAGCTCTCCGCTGTCGCGCAGAAAACGAAGCGATCGCACCAGCAGCGGCGGCCCCTCATCGATGATGTAGGCGACCTCGACTAGATCGGACTTGGCTTCGTATCTCACGTCGTAATCGACGCTAGGGTTGGGGAAGCCCGAGCGCTGGTAGTGATTGCGCAGCCGGACTACGTCTCGCTGCAGCTCCAGAGGATTAAAAGGATGGACACCGACCGGCGAGATGAATGGCAGAAAACCGAAGAAGCGGCGGAGACCCACCATCCCACCGCGCTCCGTGAGAGCGATCCTCTTCCGGAGATCCTCCTCCGGCAGGGTGTTCTTCCCCTTGAAGCGGAACTCGATCGACTTCACCTCGGTGCGCGGACCTACCAGGCTAAGGGCGTCCTGCGCTCGAAGCGGAGCGCCGGCCAGGGTGACGAGGGCGAGCGCAATCCACCACCGTTCAGTACGCGTAGCGACTCCGCAGATTGAACCGAGGCGGTTCGTTGCCGCCACGGATATTCGCCCGGAGCCATCGCTGGGCGGCGTACTCCAGCTCGAAGCTCGGTCCCAGTGTGGTGCCCGGTGTCTGCTGGGACTCGCCGCCCAACTCGATTGGCATGTGCATGCTGAGGAAGAGGCGGGACCCGACGTAGCGACCGGCGGTGAGGGTGAGCCCGCTGAGCCCCTCCTGCCTGATCTGGAATACATCCAGCCCCAGCTTCTCCTCGGCGGTGCTGGAGAGACTCTGAGTCAGGCCACTCAGGGCGACTTCCGCTCCCATCTCGCCCGCGCTTGTCCCGGATCCGGATCGATCGGCGAGCGGATTATCCGAGGAGGGACGGCCAGTGACGATGTAGGAGAGCATGTCGTCCTGGCTCATCTCGGGGTCGCCACTGAACTCGAGCGAGAGACTATCGGGATGCCCGCGCGCGGCGACGGTGATGAGCACGCCTTCATCCTCGGGCCCGCCCTGGGTCGGTACCCGATACTCCGCGGTCACGTCGAGTCGGGTCGAGTCCACCGGACCAGCGAGAAAGATCTGTCCGCCGGTGAGCCGGAACTCACGCCCGTATACATCGAGAGTCCCGCGCCCGGGAACCGGCTCGACTCGTCCGAAGAACTGCATCGGTTGGCCCGGCTCCTGCCGCAGCTGGATCCGACCACTCAACTCGATCTCCGCGTTGGGACTGGTCCTCCGACGAAACCAGACTCGCCGGGGTAACCGGAGATTGAGATCGAGACGGAACCGGTCAACGATCCCGGGGCTGTCACCCACGTGCTCCAGCGCGGCCGGTCCGAATCGCCGAGCGACCTGCCGCAGGTCCGCCGGCGTGAGCTCCACTTTCTCTACCGTGGCCGCCGCGGTTCCGGCACCGACCACGATATCGGTGCGACCCATCGTGAGGTTGCCGGTGAGGACCGGCACCTGGGCCGTTCCGCCGAGGCGAAGAGTGCCCGACGCGACTGCCTGCAGTGCATCCGAGTGAGAGACCCGGAAATCGTTCAGCTGGGCCGTGAGATCGAGCGCTGGATTGTTAAGCGGCTTGAGTCGTACCGTCCCTTGTGCGGTGAGCAGCTCCTTCTTGCCGGTCGCGAGCTGGAGCCGTTCGATCCGAAGCTCGTCACCTGCCAGCCGGCCAGTCAGCTCGCCTCCTCGATAGCTCAGGTCCAGCGCGGGTACGGTCACACCGACGCCGGTGACCTGGAGCGTCCCGTCGGCTCTGCGGCGCCTGGGCCGTTCCGGTCACGCGCGCATCGGCGATCAAGCGTCCGCGAAGCTCTCGTGCAGTCTCCGGAGGCAGCAGCGCCTGGAAGAGACCGAGATCGAAGCTGTCCGCCTTCACCGCAAGATCCACGTTGCCGGAGTTTCTCGGGCGGGCGCCGATGGTGGCCGAAGTGTCGTCGGGAGTGAGGGTGAGCTGCCAGGGCAGCGTGCCGTTCACCGTGAGACGGCCGCCCCTCGCGGGAGCAGCGGTGGCATCAACACGGAGATTCTCATGGGTCCATGCCAGGTCGGTGCGGATCCGGCCCACGTCGGCACTGCCCTCCCGTTGATGAACTGTGAGGCCAAGGCTCCCCGCGAGAGACGGGCCGGTGGATGTCCCGGCAAAACGGAGCCAGCCGTCGAGGCGACCGCCGATGGGCGAGAGCTTCACGCTTTGAAGGGCATCGAGGTCGACGTTTGCAAGCCGGAGGGTCATGTCGCTTGTGCCGCGGCGATCGAACGTGCCATCTAGCGTGATGCTGCGCGTGCCGGAGCGGAGACCGAGCTGGTCGATGACAACCTGAGGACCGAATGTCAGGGCGGCCGGCTGCTCCAGCGCCCAACTGCGACCGCCTTCGGTCAGGTCGAGCCGTTGGAGAGTGACGTGCGTGGTGTCTCCGGCGGTGCTGCCGCGGAGAGCGGTCGCGATGCGAACACTGTCACCGAGGGCGACGTTTGCGTCGAGAGCAATCAGGGAATCGTATCGCGCGGCGACCCGGGCCTCTGGAATTCTCAACGTCCCATAGGCGGCGTTCTCGACCTGGAGGTCGCCGTGAACGCCGGTGAACTGAGTGCTGTCCACCGTTGCGCCGCCTTGCACCTTCAGCCGCGCGGCGAGGTTGCCGCCCGAGAGAAGTCCACGAGCCTCGCCGTCGGCATCGAGACGCCAGTGCCACGCCGGTCCGGTGATCCTCAGCGCGACTCGAGAGGAGTCGAGTGACACCGAGTCCAGTCCGGCGAGTGCAGCGAGTGGCTCGAGATTCCGGGTGAAGCCGGTGAGACGCAGGGTGTCGACGCCTGCGTTGCTGCGTAGCGCGATCCGTCCACCACCGTTGAGTTCGCCGACATTGGATCGGATGAGAAGCGTGTCGACCCGAATGGCTCCGGGATCGGGCTGGAGCGCCAGATGCACGGTGTTGAGTCGCACGCCGCCGATGCCACCGATCGCGTTCACCGTGCCGTCGAGCGAGACGAGCCCGGCGCTGTCAGCCGCAGCATTCAGGACGAAGTTGGATTCGAGCCGGCCATCGGTATTAGCACGCCCGGTCCAGCGGGCGAGCCGCTCCAGCCGAAGAGTGCCGTCGGTGTGTAGCTCAGTGCTGTCTCCAGTGCGACCAATGACCTTCGCCGCGAGGGCACCGTCGCGCGCATCGATACGCAGGTCACCTTTCACGGTTCCGCCGCGCAGAGTCGAGGTGCATTTGCCCGGAGGTGAGCTGGGCCTGGTTGATGCGCGACGGCAGCAGCTGGAGGGCAAGCCTTGCTTCGGTGCTGTCAGCCGAGGGCATCGCCACGTCCGCATTGAAGCGGACGTTGATGGCGGTTCGAAGATCGGGGCGGCCGAGCAGGGTGCCGAGGTCGAGGGAATCGGCACGTCCCTGGCGAATGGCGAAGGAGCGGGCCCCTCCCAGTGGATGTCCATCGCCCTCGAGCGCGAACGTGCCACCGTTGGTCGCGAGCGAGCCGTTGTAGGTGAGCCGGTCTCCCTGCAATGTGGCATTCACCGAGCCGGCGCTGACCCGAATCTTTCCCAGACGAGACGGCTCCACGGTCAACTGCCCGGTGACGGAGCGGACGTCGCCGCGCCAGCGACCGTTGGCAGTGGCGCGGAGGGTGACCGGTCCTGCCAGATCGGGACGGCCGAGGAAGCTGCCCAGATCGGCGCCGTCGACCGCGGCTCGGCGCAAGGTAAAGGTCGCCGTAGTGTCGAAGGGTCGGGCGCTGCCCTCGATGGTGAGGCGCCCGCCCTGTAGCAGCCCTTTGAAGTCAGCGCTGGCGCGTCCGCCGGCGAGCCCAAGTCGACCGTTTACCTGCTGAACGCTGCGGCCAGCGTAGCTCAGCTCCTTAAATGTGACCCGCGCGTTGACGGCGGCCTCTGCCGCTGACACGCCTCGCCCGGTGAGCGCGAACTCCCCCGAGAGTGGAGGGATGGCGGTGTCGGCCGTGAGTTGGGCGAGATTCACTCGGTCGATTGTGCCTCGCCGCACCTCATAGGTGACGGTGTCGCCCAGCCGGGCGATTGCGTGGGCGCTGATGGTTCCGCCGCCAACCAGTAGTTCGGGACGGGCATCGAGCCTTCCACCCGCGAGGGCGATGGAGGAGTGACCGAGCCGAGTCCGTTCGCCGCTCTGTTTCAAGGCAGCGAGATCCACTCGCCCGGTGAGGCGAGCTTGCTTGGGCGAGATCCCCGCCCCGTTGATCTGAAAGCGAACATCCAGTGCGGTAGTTCCGGAATCGCTGGTCAAGCCACGAGCAACGGCAGCGGTGCCGGGTAGATTCGTAGCCGACCCACTCAGGCGATAAGCAGGGATCGAATCGAACGGGCGCACACGACCGGTCGCGCTGAGTGTTCCCTGCTCGACGTTGCCACGGAGCGTGACTCCGGCGCTTCCGTGCCGAAGGTCAGCGCGGAGATCGAGCCGCCGGACGGAGCGACCCGCGATCCGGGATGGAGTGAGGCGGAGCTCCACACGGCCGTCGGCCTGGGGGAGCTTGGGGCCGCTGAGCCGAGCCTCGACCTGGCCGTTGACGCTGCCGACCGGGGCAGAGTGATACAGACGGGACGGATCGAGCCGGCGCACGGTGCCGGTGAGTCGATAGTCGCCTGTGCTCTTCGCAAGCGGGATCAGGCCATCGAGCGTGGCCGTCGCATCCTCGAGGGTCGCACCCAGGTGAGCGGTGACGAGCCCGGCGCTGTCGCCTTCCGCGCTGGCATCGAAACGGAGTGCGCCCTCCGGCGTCACTGACGGCACCACCGCGGCGAGATCGGCCAACATGAGCGGCGTTGCATGCAGCTCTACGTCGAGCCGGTCCACCAGACGAGGGTTGTCGCGGTCGCGCGGCAGCACCAAATGGCCGGCTATGCGGGTTGCTTCGGTCTGAATCCGGAGCGGATCGAGGCGGAGCTCCTCAGCGGTGAGCGCACCACGCGTTGCGAAGGCGAACCACTGGTCACTTCCGGGTGCCGCCACCGCGGCATTCAGGTTGTCCAGCTTGAGCAGCACCTTGTCGCCGAGCACGAAGTCGCGGGCATCGAGCGTCAGCCCCCGCACTCGGACGGTAGAGTCGGGCGCGAGCACCGCGGCGAGCTGCACGTCTCGCAGCGTCAACCGTTCGATTCTGAAGCCGCCTCCGCCGGTGGTGTCGGCCGAGTGCTTGAGCGCGTTCGCCAGGTCCCAGCTGTCGCCCTGCCGATGGGCCGAGATCGAGGCGCCATTCACTGACACTTCGCGCAACCGGGTTTCGTCTCCCCGGAGTTGCCGGAGGTCGTAGCCCAGCCTCAGCCGGTCGATCCGGGCCAGCTCGCGGCCGTTTCGAACCAGTCGCACGTGGTCCAGCACCAGCCGGTGAAGCCAGTCGCCGCTCACGGCCCCGACTTGTAGCTGGTACCCGGGATTGAGTGGCACGACGGTGACCAGCCGCCGCATGGCCCAGGTGGCGACCGGCGGAAGCTGGAGCAGCGCCAGGACGGTGACCACCAGCGTCAGCAGACCGGTGCCGATGATGGCGAGAACGCGGGTCCAGCGGCGCGCCGGGGGAGGCGACATCGAGCTCCGGGGAATGGTCTGAACTGAGCGAACGGCCTACTGCATTGTGAGGGGCTAGCTAAGTAGTCACCATGATGCGGGTCACGTAGGGCGGGCGGAAGGAGAAGAGGCGGAAGGAGGGAGCGGAAGGAAGCGGGCGGGAGGAGGAGGCGGAAGGAACAGCGGGCGGAAGAAAGAGGCGGAAGGAAGGGAGGCGGAAGGCATCGAGGCGGTAGATGAAGAGGCGTTTGTGTGCAAAGCGCGTCATCCCGAGCCCTTCGTTGCACTCAGGGTAAACTCCGCGAAGGATGGAGCCGCTTTTCGTTCGGGCGCCGATGTCATGACGTCAGGCGACGCGATCCCTCGCTCCGCTCGGGATGACTCGCTTTCCCACCATCGCGACCGTCCGACCGTCCGACCGTCCGACCGCCTCTTCTCCTTCCGCCACTTCACTTACCGCCGCTTCATCTTCCGCCTCTTCACCTACCGCCTCTTCTCCTACCGCCTCTTTCCTCCCGCCGTTCTCGCGGCGATCCGGGTCTCCGCCGTCGCCCAGCCCGCGTCGAAGGGATAGCCGGCTTCGTCGATATCGATCACCAGCGGTGCATGGTCCGACGGGATCGGCTTCCCTTTCCGGGCCTCGCGATCGATCTCCGCCCATACGGTGCGGCCGGCCAGCGGACGGGTCACCAGCAGGTGATCGATCCGCATGCCGAGATTCTTGTGGAAGTTCCCGGCTCGATAGTCCCACCAGGTGTAGCGCCCGGTCTCGGGATGATGCAGCCGATAGGCATCCACCAGACCCCAGTCGCACAGGCGGGCGAACGCGTCCCGCTCCCGCGGCGACACGTGAGTCCCGCCGTGGCAGGCCCTCGGGTCCCACACGTCCCTGTCTTCGGGAGCCAGATTGAAGTCTCCACCCAGCACCAGCGGCTCGGCTGGGTCGGCCGCTCGCTCGAGCCACTGAGCCAGGCGTTCGTACCAGAGCAGCTTCGCCTCGTAGAACGGGGAGTTCACGACTCGTCCGTTCGGAGCATAGAGCGACACGACCCGCACACCTCCGCAGGTCGCGGCGATCATGCGGGCTTCGGCCAGCGGCTCGTCGTCACCGACGTCGGAGGTCCGGGCCGGCTGGAGCGGCTCGCCGAAGTTGGTCACCACGTCGGCGATCCCGACTCGGCTCGCGATGGCGACGCCGTTCCACTGTCCCTCTCCGTGATGCGCCAGCTCGTAGCCGGCCGCGCCGAACTCTGCGATCGGCGCCGCGGCATCGGTCAGCTTGGTCTCCTGCATCAGCAGCACGTCCGGGCGAGCGCGCTCCAGCCACCAGGTGACCTTCTCCAGGCGGGCTTTGAGCGAGTTCACGTTCCAGGTCGCGATACGCATAAATAGAAAATAAGGCGTCGGGCTGTCGGGCGGTCGGACGTCGGATCAACTACGAGCCTGCCACTTTGCAAGCCTTGTTCTCATGCTTGATCTCGCCTTCTGCCCAGTCATCGGCCCAGCCTGCGTAGTAGTCCTTTGTAACCTTGATCGTAGTAATGCGGAGCTTCTCGATGATGACCTTTTCGGGGAGAACAGAAGACGCCTCGGGAACCGGCTGCTTGGGCCAGCCATTGGGCTTGGCATTGGGCCCGGCATCGTTGGGAGCGGCTACCGGCGTATTCTTCGCCGGTACTTCCTGCTTGACCAGCATCATCTCGCCAAACGGTTCGAAGGACTGATTCTTATAACGAACTGTGGCGCTCCACTGGCCGGAACCGTTGATGCCGGCGGTGTGCGTGGGATCCCACATCGTGTCCCCTTCCCCCTCGCCCGCAACCAGTCCCGCTAGCGTGAGCTTCCAGGCATCACTACCGAGAAAGGTGCAGGTCTCGAAGTGAAAGTTGACGCCATTCTTGCTGATGTCGGCCGTCAGCTTGCGATTGGCGCAGTGATACACGGATATCCCTGTCCCCAGCATCTGATTCTGCCGCTCTATGGCCAGGGCAACTTCCGGCGGGAAATCCTGCTTATCGCAGGTCTCGGCGAACTTCTGAGAAAAGGTCACCAGGATATTGACCATCCGGGCCTGCGCCTCCTGGGCCAGCTCTTCCCGTCCAAGGAGCGCATCCTGCCGCGCGATACCGATGAGTCCGGTTAGTTGGCGAGAGATCGCGGGCATATCGGAGACCTGTCCAGCGGCAGCGACGATGTTTCCCTCCTTGGACCGGTCGTCGGTGTAGTTGCGGATGGTCTGCTCGAAACCATCGATGTACCGGTTGCCGTCCTCTTCGGTGACGCTGCCCACCTCCATCTGGACGCGGGTGGCGTCGATGCCGTAGAACGCCAGCCTGACCTGCTCTTCCTGCTCCAGCCGGCTGGCTCTAAGGCCGGTCGAGGAGGGAGAGGGACCGAAGCTCTGGATGAAGAGATCTCCTCGGCTGACTCCTTTCGGCGCGGACTGGGCGCTGAGCGGAGAGACGAGGGTCAGGATGATGAGGCCGAGCGCTGTCCTCGACTGGATGTGGGGCACGGAGTCCTCAATCGATCCGGGTTCAGGCTCAAGATTCCCGCGGATACCGGACTGGTCAAGGCGGGTGGACGGGCGGACGGGCGGACGGGCGGACGGGCGGACGGGCGGACGGGCGGACGGGCGGACGGGCGGACGGGCGGACGGGCGGACGCCGGGCGGACGGGCGGACGGGCGTCAGCGAAGATATATTGCAATCACCCTTAAAACGGATACCGCATGCGACTGCTTCCAATGGCCGTCATTCTCGCCGCCGTGCCGGCGCTCCTTTCCGCTCAAAATCCCCGCGTGACTCAAAGCCGCTCGAAATCGGCGCGGTGGCACCCGACTTCTCGATGAAGGGCGCGACCCGGTACGGCGTCCTGGCCAACCCGGTCCGTCTCTCCGACTTCAAGGGAAAGACCGTGGTTCTCGCGTTCTTCTACAAGGCGCGGACCAGCGGCTGAACAGTCCAAATGAACGCGTACCGTGATCAGTACGCGAAGCTCTTCAAGAACGGCCGAGGCGTGGTGCTCGTCGCCATCAGTGCTGACCCCGATACCGCTCTCGCCTCATGGGCCCGCGACTCGGAGTTCCCCTTCCTGTTCGCGAGTGACTCGGGACTCGCCGTCGCCAAGCGATACGGCGCCATCGCCGAATACCCAGGGCTGACCAACCGCAACCTGTTCGTGGTGGGACCCGACGGGAAGATCGTCTATCGCGCGACCCCGTTCCGAGAGGTGGATGCGTCGGCGTACACCGAGTTGGGGGCGGCGGTGGATAAGGCGGTAAGGCGGTAGGAGAAGAGGCGGAAGGAACAGCGGGCGGAAGAAAGAGAGGCGGAAGGAGAAGCGGCGGTAGAAAAGAGCGGAAAACGCGCAAGAACCAACAGAGTGTCATCCCTTCACTCTGTTCAGGGCAGGCTCTGAGCGGAGCGAAGGATCGGCCGCTTGGGCTCGGATCCGATGTCATGACGTGAGCAGACGCGATCCTCACGCTCGGGATGACGGGATTAGCGCACCAACAGCGGGAGAAAGACGTGAGCGGGCGCCCTTCTGGTCAGATCGGCCTGAACGAAGTGAAGGAGCCTTCCCGCTCACGCAGTTCTCTTTCCCGCTCACGCAGTCAGTGCGATGTCACTGATCAACCAACCGCTGAACTCTCTTCAGGCTACAGCGCCGATCTGCTGCAGCAAGGTCGCCATGTCGAAGTAATGACAGTGCGCCTTCGCCTTGTCATCCGCGACATCGACCACCATGCAGGCCCGGATGTCGATGCGCTTTCCTGTGGGCGAGATGGCGCCTTCCGGTGTCTGGAGCGGCCCCTTGTGGGTGCCCCGCCAGGTTACCTGGAACACGACGGTGTTGCCGCTCACTAGCTCCCGATCGAAGGTGGCCTGGCAGTCGGGAAACGCGGTGGCCCAGCCCTGCCAGACGGTGAGAGTCTGATCGACTCCCTCGACCCTGCGGCCGGTGGCGACCTCGTCGTACACGAAGTCGGGAGTGATGCCGTCCTTCACCGCTTTCCAGTTCTTCTGGTTGAAGCCGAGCAGCGGAGCCTTGGCAGTCTCGACGAGCTGCCGCTCGGAGACCAGCGTGGATTGCGCTGGCATGGTGACCTCCTGAAGAATGTGACCAGTCGAGCTAGCGAACCCGACGCCCGCTTCCTTCAGCAGCAGCAGCTCGCCTTCGATCACCTCGGGTTTGCTCAGCTGGTCCTTGAGCGGATCCTTGGACACGAACTCCGCCGCCTTCCGGGTGGCCTCGGCTGGCCCCCTGGCGATCCTCGAAGACGGTCAGGGAGACCATCTCCTTATCGCTCGTCTTCAAGATCCCGTAGCTATGAAAGCCACGAATATCACTGACCTTGGGAAGAAAGTTTTCCTCGATGCGGCGCTTGAATTGATCGATGGTGTCGGTGCTGGGAGCGGTCTTGATCGAGTAACGGCGGATGGTCGCGAACATCGATGCCTCCTTGGTTGGGTGGAGAGCTACGAGTCAGGAGCTAGGAGTCGGGAGCTGGGAGTTGGCAGCTTGAGACTGTGCACACTGCTCAGCGAAAGTGTGGAAGGCCGCTGACCAGCTCGTACCTCCTACCTTCAAGCTCCCAGCTCCCGACTCCCAGCTTCTAGCTCACACATGCCAAATAAAAAACCGGCGGAGCAATACAACGCTCAGCCGGTTTCGCGATTAGCTCCACGGCGCGCTTGGGCGACCACTGTGTTCGCACGCCGCTTCATGGCATCTGAGAAGTATCCACTGTATACGATCGGGCGCTCGGCTGTCAAGGCGGACGGGCGGACGGGCGGAAGGGCGGAAGGAGGAGAGGCGGAAGACGGAAGCGGCGGTAGGCGAAGAGGCAGGAAAGAGGTGGAAGCACCGCAATAGTCCGTCATCCTGAGCGAATGCGAAGGATCGGGCCGCTTTGCGTTCGTGCTCCGATGTCATGACGTCAGCCGAAGCGATCCCTCGCTACGCTCGGGATGACGCGCTTTCGCCACCGCCTCTTTACTCCGCTCTTTTCCTCCGCCTCCTTCCTACCGCCTCCTCATCTACCGCCTCTGTTCCTTCCGCCTCCTTCATCTACCGCCTGCTCTTTCTCCAGTTCCCGCCCACATAGGTGCCTCGCACGACCCCATTATCGGCGCCGGTGACCAGCGCTTCCGCCAGTGTCTCGACCTCACATCCCGCGAGCGAAGGGTGCTCGAGGTCGATCACGACCAGGTCGCCCCAGTGACCGACGTCGATCCGGCCTGCGGAGACTCCCAGCGCCCTGGCACCGCCGGCAGTCGCTGCATCGAGCACGGTTGACGCCACCTCCCCTTCCCCGTTCCGCAACAGCCCACGTCTCTCCTTACGCAGGCGCTGGCCGTACTCCAGCCAGCGCATCTCCTCGATCGGTGAGATGCGCGCGTTTCGAGTCCGACCCAGGCAGAGCCGCTCGAGCAGATCGGGGACCGGCTCCAGCACCGGCAGCCCGTCACCCAGGTTACCCTCGGTAAGCGGATTGACACACACAGTTCCTCCGGCCTGGAGAAACTGCCGCAGATCCTCGGGTGCGGTATGGGTGCAGTGTACCGCGGTCAGGTTCCCCCGATCTCGATGGTTCGAGCAGCACCCGCATCGGTCGCCCGGCCGTACGCCGCGACACAGTCCTCGATCTCCCGCTGCTGCTCCTCCACATGCATGTGGAACGGCAGCCGCCGGCGCTGTGCCTCGGCGATGTAGCGTCACGATGTCCTTGACCGCGACGGCGCGGATGCTGTGCGCCACTGCGCCGAGGCTCTGGGTCCGGCGATCGAGGGCCGATTCGAGAGTGTCTATCTGCTTCCAGTACGCAGCCCAGATCGGTGGAGCGGAAGCGCCGCTGCGCCGGGCCGAGCGGCTGGCCGAAGCCGCCGGTGGCGTAGTAGGTCTGGAGCAGCACGATGCGGATGCCGGCGGCGGCGGCGGCGTCGAGCACGACGCGATCGAATTCGTAGTCGGTGCCGTCGCCCGCGTGGTGGAGATAGTGGAACTCGCCCACGGTGGTGGTGCCGGCGTCCCGCATCTCCTCGAACGCCTGGACCGGAGCCGGAACAGCTCGCGCTCGTCGAGCCGCTCGACCAGCGCGTACATCGCCTCGCGCCAGGTCCAGAAGCGGCCCGACCCGGCGGGAAACGCTCGCCCTGGCCCGGAGGCCGCGCTGGAAGGCGTGCGAGTGGGCGTTGATGAAGCCCGGCAGGAGCGCGGAGCGCTGGTGCCGGTCGGTCGGCGTCCGCCCGGTGGTCACGCCTCGATCCGCCCGTCGTCGCCCACGACCACCTGCAGGCCAGGCTCGAAGCGGCGGCCGGTCCAGGTCAGCTCGGCTTCGATCACCTTCGCGCTCACGTCGGCCCCGCCGCCCGCCCGCGGCCGATCACCTCCTCTTTGCTGGCCGCGATCACGCGCTGCAGAAATCCGTCCAACGCATCGTCTCGAATCCATCGCGCGACCACTACCAGATCGAATTCGGGTATCACGCAGACCGCGTTCATGCCGTTGCCGATGTGGCAAAACGTATTGGGCGTGGCGTCAGGCCAGGGTCGCTGCTCCTCCGCACCTGGGGAGTTCAGGAAAAAGTTCATGAAGCCGTAGGTCGGCTGCGGTTTCGTGGGGGTCAGCGCCTGGGCGATCCACGCCTCCGACAGGATCTGCCGGTCCTTCCATTTGCCGCGGCGGAGCGTGAGGAGCCCGAACCGCGCGAGGTCGCGCGCGTTGATCCACATGCCGCCGCCCCAATGCGCCCCGCCAGTCACCGACTGCATCCTCCTGCCGCCGATCTTGACCCACGAGTTGTCGTACCCGTGCCAGACCCAGGTATTCGAGGCCCCGATTGGGTCCATCAGGTATTGCTTCAAGACTTCCGGCAGCGGACGGCGCCACACCATCAGGGCGGCATAGGCGAGCAGGTTGACCCGGACGTCGTTGTACTTGTAGGTCGTACCCGGTTCAGCGTGGCGCCGTTTCTTATACTGCTCGATCGGCAAATCGGCAGGCGGCCGGTCCGCCCAGTCGGGTTTGCCCCAGAGCGTGCCTTCCCAGTCGCTGGTCTGACGCAGCAGGTGCTCCCAGGTGATCTTCGCGTTGTGCTCCGAGTCGAACTCACCCGTCTTCACGTAATCTTTGACCCTGGCGTGGAGATCGGGAATGAGCTTGCGATCCACGCCACGCCGACGGTGCTCGAGAGGAAGCTCTTGGTAATACTGAAGGTCAGATCCACCCGCTCCGGCTCGCCCCACTCTGCTACCAGGTACCCGTGCCGCAGGATGATACCGGTCATCTCTCCTCGGCTCTTGAATGGGCCGATGGGATTCGGCAGCGGCTCCCGGGCATACGGGCCCGCCCAATGCTCGGCCAGGAGATCTCTCGGCGCGGTGCTTTCCATCGACCTGGCAAAGGCGATTGCCGAGTCGACCAATTCTGCATCCATGGCGACGGATGCTGGGGGCGCGCCGTTCCCACTGCCCGGCAGGCGGGTAGTACGGCGGCGGCGAGGGTGCCTGTGGCCTCGACTGGGCACCGAGTGATCCGGCGGCGACAAGAATACCGAGCAACAATGACGGTTAGCATGTAGGTCCTTTCGATTTCGTGTGCCCAATGCGAATGGCGCTCACGCCGGTGGCCCGCAGGCACGGTGGACGACGCGGGTCAGCAGCTCCCCGGCGCGCACGAACTCCGCAACCGGCAGCGATTCGTTCGGCTTGTGGGCGACCTCGATCGCGCCCGGTCCCCAGATGACGCAGTCGAGTCCGAGCCGGCTGAGCCAGCCGCCGTCGGTGGCGAACGACGCGCTCCCGTATTCGGTCTCGCCCCAGCTCGCCGGCGAGCAGGCGAACGATCGGTGCGTTTCCGGGGTGATCATCGGCGGCGTCTCGTTCAGCAGCACTAAGTCGAATGGCACCCGCGATACCTCCTGCACTGCTGCTCGCACTCGCCCGATCATCTCGTCCGCCGACATCCCGGGCAGGAGCCGCACGCCAAGGTCGAGCACGCAGTCGGCCGGGACCACGTTGGTGGCGCCGCCTCCCTTAACTCGAGCGACATTGAGGGTGACATAGGGGACTTCGGGAAAGTGCTCCGCGTTGGGCGGCCGTTCCCGCTCGAACGCCTGGCGCAGCTCGGCAAGGGTGACGATCGCCCGACCGGCCGCCTCGACGGCGTTCACGCCGAGATGGGGGAGGCCGCTGTGGGCGGGGACGCCGGTGAAGGAGAGCCGGAGCCGCAGGTGGCCCTTGTGCATGCGGAGAATCCGGAGCGAGGTCGGTTCGCCGATGATGGCGGCGCGCGGGAGCGGCGGCAGCGTGCGCGAATCGTCGACCAGGCGCCGAGCACCCTGGGTGCCGGTCTCCTCGTCGTGGGTGAAGAGCAGCACGAGCTGGTGCCGGAGTCGCGGGATGTCGGCCGAGGCGAGCCGGTTGATCGCGAGGGCGAGGAAGCCCTTCATGTCGGCCGCGCCGCGGGCGACGTAGGATCCATCACGCTGGGTCAGCGTGAACGGGTCGGATCCCAGCCCTCCAATTCGGCCGGCACCACGTCCATGTGGCCGGAGAGGACCAGACCACGGCCTTTGTCTTCCGGGCCGGCCGCCACGATCAGGTTGAGCTTGGCGCTGTCCGCCGTCGGGTGGCGGGTGATGCGCACGCCGGGCCGGTCGAGATAGTCGCAGATGAAGTCGGCGATGTCGCGGTTGCTCTTGTGGCTAGTGGTGTCGAAGGCAACGAGGCGGGCGAGGAGGGCCTCGTCGGAGAGCGGCTCGGCGGTCATCGTTCGCTAAGGGGCACCATGGAGGTACGAAGCTAATGCGGTAAGGCGGTACGGCGGTACGGCGGTAGAGCCTGCCCCGAGCATCGACGCGAGGGGGCCGCCTCAGATCTTTTCCCTGCCAACACGGATGTCGATCAAGCGTTGGATCCGGTCACCCGCGACGTCAC
>CAVVWJ010000002.1:0-507500 GCA_963751925.1 uncultured Gemmatimonadales bacterium
CGGGCACGTGGACCACGGGAAGACGACGTTGACGGCGGCGATCACGGCGATCCAGGCGAAGAAGGGGCTGGCGCAGTTTACGGCGTACGACCAGATCGACAAGGCGCCGGAGGAGCGGGAGCGGGGGATCACGATCGCGACGGCGCACGTGGAGTACGAGAGCGCCAAGCGGCACTATGCCCACGTGGACTGCCCGGGGCATGCGGACTACGTGAAGAACATGATCACGGGGGCGGCCCAGATGGATGGGGCGATCCTGGTGGTCAGGCGGCGGATGGGCCGATGCCGCAGACCCGGGAGCACATCCTGTTGGCGAAGCAGGTGAACGTGCCGTACATCGTGGTGTTCATGAACAAGGTGGACATGGTGGACGACCCGGAGCTGCTGGAGCTGGTGGAGCTGGAGGTGCGGGAGCTCTTGAGCAGCTACGACTTCCCGGGTGACGACACGCCGATCATCCAGGGGAGTGCGTTGCAGGCGCTGGAGAGTGGGGACCCCAACAGCGAGCAGGGGAAGAAGATCCAGGAGCTGCTGGATGCCCTGGACAGCTACATCCCGCAGCCCAAGCGCGAGGTGGATAAGCCGTTCCTGATGCCGGTGGAGGATGTGTTCTCGATTACGGGGCGGGGGACGGTGGCGACGGGGCGGATCGAGCGGGGCATCGTGAAGGTGTCGGAGGAGGTGGCGCTGGTGGGGTTCAACAGTGGCCAAGAAGACGGTGGTGACGGGAGTGGAGATGTTCCGGAAGCTGCTGGACCAGGGCGAGGCGGGGGACAACGTGGGGCTCCTGCTCCGGGGGGTGGAGAAGAACGAGATCGAGCGGGGGATGGTGCTGGCGAAGCCGGGGAGTATCACGCCGCACACGCAGTTCGAGGCGGAGGTGTACGTGCTGACGAAGGAAGAGGGGGGTCGGCACACGCCGTTCTTCAAGGGGTACCGGCCGCAGTTCTACTTCCGGACGACGGACGTGACGGGGAGTGTGGAGCTGCCGGGGGGGGTGGAGATGGTGATGCCGGGGGACAACGTGCAGATGACGATCGAGCTGATCACGCCGATCGCGATGGATGAGGGGCTGCGCTTCGCGATCCGCGAGGGTGGGCGGACGGTGGGCGCGGGCGTGGTGACGAAGATTCTTAAGTAGGTCGAGGGTCCAGGGTCGAGGGTCAAGAACCCGAATAGACCTCGACTCTAGACTCTAGACTCTAGACAGCGAGCGAAAGCGAGCTACAAATGGCCCAGAAAATCCGAATCCGTCTCAAAGCCTTCGATCACGTCGTCCTCGACCAGGCCGCCGCCGATATCGTGCGCACCGCCGAGAAGACCGGCGCGCAGGTCTCCGGCCCGATCCCGCTGCCGGTCAAGACCGAGCGTTGGACCGTGCTGCGCAGCCCGCACGTCGACAAGAAGAGCCGTGAGCAGTTCGAGCTGAGAACCCACAAGCGGCTCATGGACATCAACGACTCTCGTCCCCAGACGATGGACGCGCTGACGAAGCTCGACCTCCCGGCCGGGGTCGACGTCGAGATCAAGGTCGAATAGCAATGGGAATGGGACTGATCGGCCGCAAGCTCGGCATGACGCGCGTCTTCCAGGAAGACGGCACGGCGGTACCGGTGACGGTGATCGAAGCCGGCCCCTGCCGCGTGGTGCAGGTGCGCGATGGTGGTGTGCAGCTCGGCTTCGGCGCGCGACGGGCCCAGCGCACCACCAAGGCGGAGCTGGGACACGCGAAGAAGGCGGGTCTCGAGACGGCGCCGCAGGTCCTGCGGGTGTTCACCGTCAACGGTGAGGCCCCTGCGGCTGGAGCCGAGGTGAAAGTAGACATCTTTGCCCCGGGCGAGCTGGTAAAAGTCACCGGTACCACCAAAGGCCGCGGCTTCCAGGGCGTGGTGCACCGGTATCACTTCGGCGGAGGCCCGGCGACCCACGGCAATACCCGTCACCGGAAGCCAGGCTCGATCAGTCCGGGTACCGATCCATCCCGCGTCATCAAGGGGAAGCGGATGCCGGGCCACATGGGTGCCGAGCGCCACACGGAGCTGGGTCTCCGGGTTGTGAGAGTCGATTCCGAGCGGAATCTCCTGTTCGTGAAGGGCGCTATCCCGGGATCCAAGAACGGCATTGTGACCGTCGCAAAACAGGGAGGGCCGAGCCGCCATGATTGAGGCTCCGCACTACACATCGGCCGGCGCCAAGAACGGCAGCAACTTCTCGCTTCCCGCCGAATACTTCGACGGCACCGTGAACGAACCGGTGCTGCACCAGGCCGTGAAGGTGTACCTGAACAACCAGCGTCAGGGCACTCACATGACCAAGAGCCGGAGCTTCGTCTCCGGCGGTAATCAGAAGCCGTGGAAGCAGAAGGGCACCGGCCGTGCCCGGCAGGGTTCCACTCGAGCCCCGCACTGGCGAGGCGGCGGCATCGTGTTCGGTCCGTCTCCCAGAGACTACCGGACCGAGATCCCAAAGAAGGTGCGTCAGCTCGCCCGAAAGAGCGCGCTCAATGCCCGAGCTCGTGAAGGCGCGCTTCACGTGATCGAGCGCCTCGCGTTCAGGTCGCCCAAAACCGCCCAATTGGCCGGGTTGCTCAGCAGTCTCGGTCTCGATGGGAGAAAGGCCCTGGTTCTGACGGCGGGTCACAACGCCAACGCCTATCTCAGCGGACGAAACATTCCGCGGGTCGAGGTCATGGCGTATCCCGAGGCGTCGGCCTACGACATCCTGTGGTCTGATGCCGTGGTAGTGGAAGAGGGCGCCCTCACGGGTGTGATGCCGGAGCCGTTGGCTGAAGAGACAGAGGCGGAAAGGGCGGAGCGCGCCGAACGGAAGCCCCGACCCGTGGCTGCGAAGCCCAAGCGGGCCAAGGCCGCGAAGCCTGCCTCCAAGGCGAAGCCAGCCGCCAAGGCAAAAGCCACAAAAAAGACGACGGCCAAGAGCAAGGGTGAGGGAAAGAGCGCCAAGAAGTCCGCCAAAAAGGCGGCTCCGAAGAAGAAGGGGTCCAAGTAAATGCCTTCGCTGCATCAGACCATCGTGCGCCCGGTCGTGACCGAGAAGAGCTCGGCCGCGTACCAGACGCGGAAGGAATACACCTTCGAGGTGCATCCCGAGGCCAACAAGTACCAGATCCGGGATGCTCTGCAGAAGCTTTTCGGCGTGACGGTGACCGACGTTCGCACCATGCAGATGCGCCGGCACGAAGTCACCCGGGGACGCACCCGCGGGACGACTGCTCGCTGGAAGAAGGCGATCGTCACGCTCAAGGACGGCGACACGATCGCCGTATTCGAGGGCTGATATGAGCATCAAGCAATTTCGTCCGATGACGCCTGGAACCCGGTTCCGGTCGATCTCCGGTTTCGACGAGATCACCCGGACCACTCCGGAGAAGTCACTGGTCGAGCCGAGAAAGCGTACCGGGGGCCGGAACAATCAGGGTCACCTGACGTCGCGGCATCGTGGTGGTGGGCATAAGCGGCAATACCGGATCATCGACTTCAAGCGGAATAAGTTCGGAATTCCGGGCCGGGTTACGGAGATCGAGTACGATCCGAACCGCAGTGCCCGCATTGCCTTGATCGTGTACGCCGATGGCGAGAAGCGCTACATCATCCACCCCAAGGGCTTGCTCCAGGGCGACACGGTGGTGTCGGGTCCCGGTTCGGATACCCGGAATGGCAACGCGCTGCCGTTGGGCGAGATTCCGCTCGGCACCACGGTACACAACGTGGAGCTCAAGATCGGCAAGGGTGGCCAGCTGGCGCGCACGGCTGGATCGAGCGCGCAGGTCGTCGCCAAAGAGGGCGAGTATGTGACGCTTCGGCTCCGCTCGTCCGAAATGCGCCTGGTTCACGGTCGCTGCCTCGCGACGGTCGGCGAAGTGGGGAACTCCGAGCACGAGCTTCTCTCAGTCGGCAAGGCCGGCAAGAGCCGGTGGTTGGGCAAGCGCCCCAAGGTCCGGGGCGTGGCGATGAACCCGGTCGATCACCCGCTGGGCGGCGGCGAAGGCAAGAGCTCTGGTGGCCGCCCGCCGACGTCCCCCTGGGGCAAGGTAGAGGGCAAGAAGACACGGCATCGGAAGAAGGGCTCGAACAAGATGATCGTGCGGGGCCGGAAGCGCGGAAGAGCGACCACATAGTCCGGAGCTAGGAGTCAGGAGTCGGGAGTTGATCCCGAGGCCACCTGACTCCCGACTCCCGACTCCCGACTACTTAGAGAGAGAACATGGCACGTAGCGTCAAGAAGGGCCCCTTCGTTCAAGAGTCGTTGATGGCCAAAGTCGAGGTCCTCAACAACAAGAACGAGAAGCGGGTGGTCAAGACCTGGAGCCGGGCGAGCACGATTCTGCCCGAGTTCGTCGGTCATACGTTCGCGGTGCACAACGGGAACAAGTTCGTCCCGGTGTACGTCACCGAGAACATGGTCGGCCACAAGCTCGGCGAGTTCGCACCCACCCGGCTGTTCCGGGGCCACAGCGGCAAGATCGTGGCGGACAAGAAGGCCAAGCCGGAGTAATCATGAGCGGCCATGCGATTCAGCGGCTGGTGCGCCAGTCGCCCAGAAAAATGAGGCTCGTCATCGATCTCATCCGGGGCAAGGATGTGAATGAGGCGTATGCCATCCTCAAGTTCAACAAGAAGCTCGCGGCCAAGCAGATCGCCAAGACGCTCAAGTCGGCGGTGGCGAATGCGGAGCAGAAGGCGCTCAAGGACAATGAGAGCTTCGATGCCGATGCGCTTTTCGTGAAGAAGGCGATCGTGAACGGTGGCCAGCCGCTCAAGCGGTTTACCGCCGCCGCCCAGGGGCGCGCCACCCCGATCAAGAAGCGCACCAGCCACGTGGAGATCCACGTGGAGAACAAGGAGAGCGAGTAATGGGGCAGAAGACGCACCCGATCGGGCTTCGGCTCGGCATCGTCAAGCAGTCCTCCTCCCGGTGGTTTGCCACCAAGGAGATGCCGGCGCTGCTCAAGGAAGACGAGCTCATCCGGAAATATCTGAAGCAGCGGCTGGGACACGCGGCCATCGCGCAAATCGACATCGAGCGGCGCCCGGGCAAGGTCACCATCACCGTCCACACCGGCCGTCCCGGCGTGGTGATCGGGAAGCGTGGCGCCGAGGTGGACAAGCTGCGTGACGAGCTGGCCCAGCTGACCGGCAAGGAAGCCGCCATCAATGTCGAGGAGATCAAGCGGCCGGAGCTCTCGGCCCAGCTCGTAGGCGACAATATCGCCCATCAGCTGACGCAGCGGATCTCGTTCCGGCGCGCCATGAAGCGAGCGGTGCAGAGTGCCATGCGGATGGGAGCGCAGGGAATCAAGGTGCGCGCGGCAGGGCGTCTGGGTGGAGCGGAAATCGCGCGGACCGAAGGCTACCACGAGGGACGCGTCCCGCTGCACACGTTGCGCGCGGATATCGACTACGCCACCAGCACCGCCAAGACGACCTACGGCACCATCGGGATCAAGGTCTGGATCTTCAAGGGCGAGGTGATCGAGGATATGTCTGGCCGTACTTACAGCACAGGGGCTTGACCCATGCTCGCGCCGAAGAGAATCAAGTTCCGGAAGACGTTCAAAGGCCGGACCAAGGGGATCGCCACCCGGGGAAACACCGTGGCCTTCGGCGAGTTCGGGCTTATGAGCCTGGATCCGGGTTGGGTCACCAACCGTCAGATCGAGGCCTCCCGCGTCGCCATGACTCGTGAGATGAAGCGCGGCGGCAAGGTGTGGATCCGGATCTTTCCGGACAAGCCGATCACCAAGAAGCCGGCCGAGACCCGAATGGGTAAGGGCAAGGGCAACCCGGAGGGCTGGGTCGCCGTAGTGAAGCCGGGCCGGGTGTTGTTCGAGATCGAAGGGATCAGCGAGGACCTCGCCAAGAAGGCGCTCGCCCTGGCCTCCGCCAAGCTCCCGGTCAAGACGCGCTTCGTTCGGCGCGAGGAGGCATAGCGTGAAGATCGCCGAGTTGCGCGAGATGTCGGTCGAGAATCTCGAGGGCAGGCTGACGGAATTAACCGAGGAGCGCTTCCGGCTCCGGTTTCGTTCGGCCACCGAATCGATCGAGAACCCGATGCGGTTCCGGGCCATCCGGCGGGAGATTGCCCGGATACACACGATTTTGAAGGAGAAGTCGGGAGTCGAGAGTCAGGAGTCGGCTGTCTCCGGCTCCAAATCCTGACCCCAGACTCCTGACTCCTGACTAGGAACACGAACATGGCCGAAGAGACAAAGACTCCGACTCGCACCCGCCGGAAGATCCGCATGGGGCTGGTCACCAGCGACAAGATGAATCGGACGGTGACGGTATCGCTGGTGCGCCGGTATGCTCACCCGGTGTACGGCAAGCAGGTGACGCGCACCAAGAAGGTGAAGGCCCGGAACGATCACGGGGCCAAGGCGGGAGACACGGTCAGGATCATGGAGACTCGGCCACTGGCAAAGACAGTGTGCTGGCGGGTCACTGAAATAGTTGAGCGGGCTAAATAGGTCGAACGGTTAAGGGTCGATGGTCTAGGGTCAAAGCCTAGGCCTGGACTCTAGACCCTAGACCCTCGACGAGGGAAAAATGGTTCAACAGGAATCGATCCTCCGCATCGCGGACAACTCCGGCGCCCGTAAGGCTCTCGTCATCAGGGTCCTGGGCGGCAGCAAGCGCCGATACGCTGGACTGGGCGATACGGTGGTCGTCGCGATCAAGGACGCCATCCCGACCGGTCAGGTGAAGAAGGGGGATGTGGCCAAGGCAGTGATCGTGCGAACGGCCAAGGAGACTCGCCGGAAAGACGGCTCCTACATCCGCTTCGACGAGAACGCTGCGGTGCTGATCAACGATGCCGGCGAGCCACGAGCCACCCGCATCTTCGGCCCGGTAGCCCGAGAGCTCCGCGAAAAGCGGTACATGAAAATCGTTTCACTGGCGCCGGAGGTGCTGTAGCATGAAGCCGCTCGTCTACAAGAAGGCAAAACGGATACGTCACCAGCCGCCGGTCCGGGTACGGCTGCACATCACCAAGGGAGATACGGTGCAGGTCATCTCCGGTGAGGATAAGGGCAAGCGCGGACAGGTTCTGCGGGTACATCCCAAGACCGGCCGCGTCACCATCGACGGGGTGAACATCGTGAAGCGCCATCGGCGGGCGTCGGCATCGACCGAAGCCGGTATCGTAGAATTCCCGGCGCCGATCCATCACTCGAAGGCGATGCTGATCGATCCCAAGAGCGGGGAACCCACCCGTATTCGCCGGCAGAGAGACGCCGATGGAACGGTCGAGCGGATAGCCGTGAAGTCTGATCAGCCGATTCCCAGGAGCAGGTAGTTATGGCAGACGAGAAAGATGGCGGAAAGGGCGGGAAAGGCGGGAAGGGTGGAGGCGGAACCGCTACCGCGCCGAGGAGTGGTGGGCAGCAGTCATCTGGCAAGAGCAAGGACAAGGCTCCCGCCGCTGCCGTGGATCACGCTCCCAAAGCGATGGAAGGGAGACCTCGCCTGCAGGAGTACTATGAGAAGACGATCCGGCCCAAGCTCAGCAAGGAGTTCGGCCTGACCAATCCCAACCAGGTTCCGCGATTGGTCAAGATCGTGCTGAACGTGGGGATGGGAGACGCGGGCAAGAATCCCAAGCAGCTCGAGTCGGCGGTGGAGGAGCTGGGGTTGATCACCGGCCAGAAGGCAGTGGTCACGAAGGCCAAGAAGGCGATCGCCAACTTCGGTCTGCGCGAGGGAATGCCGGTCGGTGCCACCGTAACGCTCCGCGGTGCCCGGATGTTCGAGTTCCTCGACCGGTTCATCAACCTCGCGGTGCCGCGGATTCGCGACTTCCGGGGGTTGCCGAACCGGAGCTTCGATGGCCGGGGGAACTACACCTTCGGGGTCAAGGAGCAGATGATCTTCCCGGAGATCAACTACGACCGGGTGGAGAAGATCCACGGCATGGACATCACGCTGGTGACATCCACCGACCGCGACGATCTCGCGATGGGTCTGCTCCGCGAGTTGGGCTGGCCGTTCCGGGGCGAGACCCCGCAGCGGGTGGCGTAAAGGAAAAGCGTGAACGGTCAACGGTAAGCGGTGAATGGGCCCGGCCCGTCACCCACCAGTTCACTGTTCACTGTTCACTGTTCACGTACTTGAGGGAACATGGCAAAAACTGCCTGGATTGAGAGAGCCAAACGCACGCCGAAGTTCAAGGTGCGCACGGTGCGCCGCTGTCAGCGGTGCGGCCGCTCCCGCGCGGTCCTGCGGAAGTTCGGTCTCTGCCGTATCTGTTTCCGTGAGCTCGCCCTGAAGGGGGAAATCCCGGGCGTGCACAAGGCCAGCTGGTAAGGGGATAAAAGAAGTATGAGCATGACAGATCCTGTCGCGGATATGCTGACACGCATCCGGAACGCCTGCTCGGCAGGCCAACGGCGCGTGGACATGCCGGTGTCGAAGCTGAAGAGTGAAGTAGCCCGGCTGCTGCGCGACAATCACTACATCGCGGACTTCAAGATCCTCGACGACGGCGCCCACGGTGTGCTTCGGCTCTACTTGAAGTACCACGACGAGCTTCCGGTCATTCGCGAGCTCCGCCGGGTCTCGACGCCCGGACTCCGGCGCTATGTAAAATGCCGCGAGCTCCCCCGGGTCAAGAACGGACTGGGCATGGCGATCGTCTCCACTCCTCGCGGGCTGATGAGCGACCGTGAGGCGCGGAGCGCAAATCTGGGCGGCGAGCTCCTCGCCGTGGTCTGGTAGGAGGGACGATGTCGCGTATCGGCAGAAAACCGGTGGTGGTACCCCGCGGTGTGACGGTCCAGCTCCAGGGCAACGACGTGGCGGTGAAGGGCCCCCGCGGCGAGCTCCGCCGGAGCCTCCATCCGGACATGGAACTCGCACTGACCAACGATCAGTTCACCGTGGCGCGTCCAACAGAGGAGAAGCGTCACAAGGCGCTGCACGGCCTGACGCGGACCCTGGTTCAGAACATGGTCGAAGGGGTCTCGAAGGGCTTCAGCAAGACGCTCGAGATCCAGGGTGTCGGCTACAAGGCCGAGGCAAAGCCGTACGGGATCAACCTGATCGTCGGCTACTCGCACCCGGTCAAGTACGAAGCTCCGAAGGGCATCAAGATCTCGGTCGAGAACAACACGACCGTCAAGGTCGAAGGCGCGGACAAGGAGCTGGTCGGGCAGGTGGCGGCAGAGCTCCGGTCGGTGCGGCCACCGGAGCCGTACAAGGGTAAGGGGATTCGCTACCAGGGCGAACAGGTTCGCCGCAAGGCCGGTAAGACAGGAGCCAAGTAACAATGCGTACCATCCATGCGCCGAAGTCTCGCCTGCAGCTCCGCTATCGCCGGCACCTCCGGGTGCGCCGGAAAGTCTCCGGCACCGCTGAGCGGCCGCGGCTGGTAGTCTATCGCTCGCTGAAGCACATGTATGCCCAGCTGGTGAACGACGAGCTCGGCGTGACGCTTCTCGGCGTCAGTGACGCGAGCGAAGGGTTGCAGGTCGATGGCGCCGGCAAGGTCGGCCGCGCCAAAGGCACCGGCAAGCTGCTGGCCGAGAAGGCAAAGGCGGCCGGGTACAGCAAGGTGGTGTTCGACCGGGCAGGTTACCGTTACCATGGTCGCGTGCAGGCCGTCGCTGACGGCGCGCGCGAAGGCGGATTGGAGTTTTAAATGGCAGACGAAACACCAGGCACACACAGTGGTCCGGGTGCCCAGGGCACCGCGGCCGAAACCGGCAACCCCAGCGACGGACCTGCGGTTGGTGAACGCCCCGCCGGCACCGATCGCCCACGGGGACGGGGCGGCCGTGGTGGTGGCGGAGAGCGCGGTGGCCGAGGAGGCCCCCGGCGCGATCGTGGTGACCGGGACCGCGGCAGCGATCACGTGGAAAACGTCATCGCCATCAACCGTGTGGCCAAGGTGGTGAAGGGTGGCCGGCGCTTCTCATTCAACGCGCTGGTCGCCGTCGGCGATGGCAAGGGAAAGGTCGGCATCGCCACCGGCAAAGCGAACGAGGTCTCCGAGGCGGTACGCAAGGCGGTCGAAGCGGCAAAGCGATCGATGATAGACCTGCCGCGGACTGGTTCGACCATTCCCCACGAGGTAGTGGGTCAGCACGGGGCCGGCCGGGTGCTGCTGAAGCCGGCAGCCACGGGCACCGGTGTCATTGCGGGAGGACCGGTGCGGGCGGTGCTCGAGTGCGCCGGTATCACCGACATCCTCACCAAGAGCCTCGGCTCGACCAACCCGCACAACATGGTGCGTGCGACGATGGAGGGCCTCGGCTCTCTCGTGTCGGTCCGGCAGGTTGCGCGTGAGCGCGGGATCGAAGTCGATCAGATCGCCTATAAGGCTCGGCAGAGGAGCTGACGAATGGGACGCAATCCGGTAACCGGCCGTCAGGGCCCAGGGCATCACGCGGCGACGATTCCGACTGAGGATGCGGCGAGCGCATTGGCGGTGAAGCAGATCCGCTCGGAGATCGGCCACTCGGACACCATGCGGCGCACCCTGCGCGCGCTCGGGCTGCGTCATCACCAGCAGGTGGTCCGGGTGCCCAATACGTCGTCCATTCGTGGCATGCTGTTTAAGGTGCGCCACCTCATCGAGGTGACGCCGGCACAGGAGAGCTGATGGCTGAAAAGACAGGGCGTCCGCGGCAGGCGCCCACCAAGACAATCACCCTCTCGAGTCTTCAGCCCGCGGCGGGCTCGACCCAGTCGCGCAAGCGGGTCGGGCGTGGGCCTGGCTCGGGTTTGGGCAAGACCTCGGGTAAGGGCAACAAGGGACACAAGGCTCGTACCGGTGGCGGGACCAACCCCGGTTTCGAAGGTGGCCAGATGCCGATGTATCGCCGGCTGCCGAAGCGGGGATTCACCAACCCGTTCCGAGTCGAGTCGCAGATCGTCAATCTCTCAGAGCTGAAGCGGGTGAATGCCACCGATGTCAGCCCGGAGACGCTCTATTCCGCCGGATTGATCGGAAAGCCCGATCAACCGGTGAAGCTGCTCGGGACCGGTGACGCCGATCGGTCCTACACTGTTCGAGGCGTGACCCTTTCAGCGTCGGCGCGTACGAAGATCGAGGCGGCCGGCGGCAAGATCGAGGAGTAAGTGTCCTCACCACGCGTTCCCAACCTCGCCATGGATGAGGAGCTGAAGAAGAAGCTCCTCTTCACCCTCATTGCGCTGGTGATCTACCGGGTCGGCGCGCACATCGCCGCTCCCGGCGTCAACGTCACTGCCCTGGCAGACTTCATCCGGAACTCGGCCGCAGCCGGCTTCTTCGGATTGTACGATGCGCTTGGCGGCGGGCTTTCCCGGGCGACGGTGTTCGCCCTGGGGATCATGCCGTACATCTCCGCCTCCATCATCTTCCAGCTCGCCGGCGGTGTAGCGCCGTCGATCGGCAAGATGCAGAAGGACGAA
This sequence comes from uncultured Gemmatimonadales bacterium, assembly GCA_963751925.1. Taxonomy (GTDB): domain Bacteria; phylum Gemmatimonadota; class Gemmatimonadetes; order Gemmatimonadales; family GWC2-71-9; genus CAVVWJ01. The sequence goes on from CAVVWJ010000002.1 coordinate 11,412, forward strand.
GAGGGGAAGAAAAAGATCACCCAGTGGACCCGGTATCTCACCGTGTTCATCTCGCTGTCGCAGGCGTACACCTTCGCCCTCTTCACCGAATCGATCCCTGGCGCCGTTCCCACCCCGGGGTTCTGGTCTCGCCTCATCATGGTCGTCACCCTGACCACCGGCGCCATCTTCGTGATGTGGCTGGGCGAGCAGATCACGGAGCGGGGAATCGGCAATGGCATGAGCCTGCTGATCACCTTCTCCATCCTGGAGCGGCTCTGGCCTGGTACGCTTCAGCTCCTGCAGTTCATCCGGGGCGGCGTGGTCAGTCCCATCGGGGCGGTGGTCTTCCTCGCGATTCTCGTCGCCGTGGTCGGCGCGGTGGTCGGTATGACCATTGCAGCCCGCAGAATACCGATTCAGATCCCGCGGAAGGTGATGGGTCGGGGCCGGATCCGCGAAGGACAGAAGACGTTCATCCCCATCCGGCTCATCACCGCGGGGGTAATGCCGATCATCTTCGCCCAGACGATCATCATCGTGCCGGGCACCATCGCGAGCTTTACCAAGAATCCGATCCTGACCGAGGTCGCCAGCTTCTTCAACCCGGGCGACCTGCCCTACGATCTGGTCTTCGCGTTCCTGATCCTGGTGTTCAGCTACTTCTACACGTCGATCATCTTCAATTCCGTGGATCTGGCTGAAAATCTGAAGAAGCAGGGCGGGTTCATTCCGGGGGTGAAGCCCGGAGCGAGCACGGCGGACTACATCGACTCGGTGCTGGCGCGAGTGACGCTGCCGGGGGGCCTCTTCCTCGCGGCGATTGCTCTGGTCCCGATCCTGGTCTCCAACTGGGTGGGAGTCCAGGCCCGCTTCGGCGGCACGTCCGTCCTCATCGTTGTGGGAGTGCTGCTCGACACCATCGCCCAGGTGGAACAGCACCGCACTCTGCGGAAATACGACGGCTTCATGAAGACGGGCCGGGTGAAGTTCCGGGGACGCCAGCAGCGGTATATGTAAAACAGCGTGAACTGTGAACCGTTAACGGTGAACGGTAGGGGGCTTCGAGATGATTCAGGAGCCCCCTGTTTACTGTTCACCGTTTACCGTTCCCTTTTTGGGGATCCGAAAGAGTGGATATACTACTGATGGGCCCGCCCGGAGCGGGAAAGGGAACCCAGGGCGCCCTGCTCGCGAAGGCGCTCGGCCTGCCCAAGTTCGCTACCGGTGATCTCCTCCGCGATGCGGTCAAGCAGGGCACTCCCCTGGGACGCCGGGCGAAGGGGGTCATGGAGGCGGGACACCTGGTGGGCGACGACATCATCCTGGGCCTGGTCCGGGAAGAGCTCGCCAAGCCGACCGCAGCCAACGGCGTCATCTTCGACGGTGTGGTCCGTACGATTCCTCAGGCCGAAGGTGTCGAGCGTCTGCTGGCAGAGAAGGGTCGGAAGATGGATGCGGTGTTGTTCTTCGACGTGAGTGACGATGAGCTGCTCGCCCGGCTGACCAAGCGGCGGGACGCGGAGCAGCGCCCTGACGACGACCCCAAGGCCGTGGGCATACGGCTCACCGCCTACCGGGCCCAAACCGCTCCGGTGCTCGACTGGTACAAGGCGCGCAATCTGTTGCGGCGCATTCCGGGAAGCGGTTCGGTAGAGGAGATCGCCGCGCAAGTCCGGCGGGTTCTTGGCAGGTAATATGATCACCCTGAAGTCGCCCCGTGAACTAGAGATCATGGGACGCGCCGGCCGAATCCTCGCGAAGACGCTCGAGCGCATGAGAGAGATTTTGCGTCCGGGCATCAGCACTGAGGACCTCGACGCTGAAGCGGAACGGTTCATCCGCAGCCACGACGGCGCCGTCCCATCGTTCAAGGGCCTCTACGGCTTCCCCAAGACACTCTGCACTTCCATCGATCAGGAAATCGTGCACGGGATCCCCTCGTCCAAGCGCGTGCTTCAGGAGGGGAGTATCGTGAGCGTGGATGTGGGGGTACACCTGGAAGGGCTGCACGCAGATTCCGCGACGACCCTCCCGGTCGGCCAGGTTGATAAGGAGACTCAGCGGCTTCTTCGTGTTACCCAGGAGTGCTTGTCAGCGGGGATCGCGGAGGCAAGAGTCGGCAATCACGTGGGGGACATCGGGTATGCGGTCCAGCGCGTGGCCGAAGAGGCCGGGTACGGCGTGGTCCGTGAGCTGGTCGGCCATGGGATCGGCGCCCGGTTCCACGAGGAGCCGCAGGTGCCGAACTACGGTGCTCCCAAACGAGGTCCTCGACTGCTTGAAGGGATGACCCTGGCGATCGAGCCGATGATCACGGTGGGGAGCCCCACCACCAAGACCTTGTCCGACAAATGGACGGTAGTAACCGCCGATGGAAGTCTGGCCGCGCATTTCGAGCACACGGTGGCGATCACCGCCGAGGGGCCCCGCGTCCTCACCAGCTGATCAGCTCACTCGATCCTCCAGCAGCTGTCGAACCCGTTGCTCCGCAGCCTCGACTTGCTCCAGTAGGCTCTGCGCCGTCTCCATTAATAGTCGGCTTTCTTCGGGCCGGCCGATCGTCTTCAGATTGCTTCGGATGCTCCAGTAGGCACTCCGGCTGGTCGCGCTCGCCAAAAAAGTCGCTGCTGCGGCATCCCCGATGGCGGAGGCCAGGCCGGATCCCACCATCGCCTCGGCCATCTGGACGATTTCCAGTGACTGATGAAGCAGCTCGATCTGCACCCGGGCGGCTTCGATGAGGGCGGCTCGCTTGGCGGCTTCGCGGGCAGTGCGTTCGAACTCGGTTCCTTGGGGCAAGCCGAGCGCCTCGATGTACTCGGCTACCGCAATCGCGTCTTCGATCGCGAGATCGAGCAGATCATCCCGCAGTGCCTGGGCCCGCTCCAACGTCTCACGGGCCCGGCTGTGCACCGCGACGTACTTCTCCCGCCTGATCGTGAGCCCGGCAACCATCGTCACCAGCGCCGCGGCCAAAGCGGCCGCAACGGCTGCTACCGCTCCGCCGGCCGGGGTGGGGCTCGCTGCCGCCACCGCGTCGGACCAGTCCTGGAGCGAGCTGTTGGAGCTCAGCAGATCGGTGTCGTCGATATCGTCGTCTCGCACGTTAGTGTCGTCCTCTGAACAACTTCCGTCAAACCGAGTTGATGGCCGCCAGGAGCCAGGCGTGAATCGTGGGATTTCCGGCGACAACCCCGCTGTGCTCGATGCCGATGCTCCGGCCAGTGGAATCGGTTACCACGCCGCCAGCCTCGCGGATCAGGAGACAGCCGGCGGCGATGTCCCAGGCCGAGAGCTGTTGCTCCCAAAACCCGTCGAAGCGTCCCGCGGCAACGTCGGCGAGATCGAGTGCCGCGGCACCAGGCCGGCGTAGCCCACTGCTTCCAGAGACGATGCGGCCGAACTGGCGTTGATATTCAGCCAGACCGGAGACGTCGCGGAACGGAAATCCGGTGCCGATCAGGGCGAACTCGGGATCGTCGATGGCGGAGACTGCGAGTCGTCGCTCACCGAGCCAGGCTCCTCCATTGCGGGTCGCTGAGTACGACTCGTTTCGGGGCACATGGTGGACGACCCCTGCCTCGAGAACGCCGTCCACTGCCGCAGCGATCGAGACGGCATACTGGGGGAACCCATGTAGAAAGTTCGTGGTCCCGTCGAGCGGGTCGACCACCCAGACCACGCCCTCGGTGACCACCTCAGGACTCAACTCTTCGGCGACCATCCGCGATCCGGGCTCTCCCGCCAACAGGATCTCGGTAATCATCCGCTCGGCTGTCCGGTCCACCTCGGTGACGAAATCACGACTGCCCTTGAGGGTCCACTCGGTCGGAGCGACGGGTGCCTGGACGCTTCGAATGTACCCTGCAGCCGCGCTCGCGGCCGTGGTGGCCAGATCCAGTAAGTTCAATGCAGACACTATCTTGTGTGCCCATTAGCAGCAGGGTAAGTTGCCCATCATGCCACGAATATTTTCAGGAATCCAGCCCTCCGGCGAGCTGCATATCGGCAACTGGCTGGGGGCGGTTCAGAACTGGGTCAACCTCCAGCGCAGCTATGAGTCCCTGATCTGCATCGTGGATCTCCACGCGATCACCGGGAAGTATGAGCACGAGACCCTGGCCCAGCGCACTCGCGAGATGGCCATTGGTCTCCTGGCTGCTGGCATAGATCCCGAGCAGGCCACCCTGTTCGTTCAGTCTCATGTGCCCGAACACTCCGAGCTCCAGTGGCTCCTCAACACCGTCACCCCTTTGGGTGAGCTGGAGCGAATGACCCAGTTCAAAGATAAGTCACAGCGGTTCGAGAGCGTTCCAGCCGGATTGCTCAATTATCCGGTGCTGATGGCCGCAGACATTCTTTTGTATCGCGCTGATCTGGTCCCGGTGGGAGAAGATCAGATACAGCACCTCGAGCTGAGCCGCGAGATTGCACGGAAATGGAATGCGGAATTCGGCCGGGGAGAATCCTTCTTTCCCGAGCCCCAGCCGATTCTGACGGAAGCCAAACGGATCACTGGTCTCGACGGCCAGGCCAAGATGTCGAAGAGTCTGGGCAACACAATTGGCCTTCTCGATACACCCGAGGAGATCTGGCAGAAGCTGCGCCCGGCCAAGACTGACCCGGCCAGAGTCACCAGACGGGATCCCGGGACCCCGGAGGTCTGCAACATTTATCACCTCCACAAATACTTCTCACCGCCGGAGACAGTCGCCGTGGTGGCGGAGAACTGCCGAGGGGCCAAATGGGGGTGCCTCGACTGTAAGCGGGTACTGGCCGATAATATGATTGCCACCCTTGCCCCCATTCGCGACCGCGCCTTACGACTCCAGAGCGAGCCGGAGCGGCTGGAGGAGATCCTGGGAGACGGCGCCTCGGTCGCCCGCCGGTTGGCGGCCGAGACGATGCGCGAGGTGCGGGACCGTATGGGCCTCCTCCCGGCCAGCCGCCGGGCGGTGGTGGACGAGTCGACCTGATGGCAAATCTCTCAGCTTCTTCGACTGTGGCGGACGGAATGGAAAAGATCATCAAGGCGGCAGTCGAACGAGGTGCCTCGGACCTGCATATCAAGGCAGGAGACGTCTTCCGAGCCAGGATCAATGGCAAGCTGGTGGCGCTTACCAAGCAGCGGCTCACGCCGGATCAGACCAAGGCCATTGCCCTCAAGCTGATCAGCAACGATGAAGACCGGCTGAAAATCGACCGCCTGCGCGATTTCGATTGTTCCTGGGGCATGCCCGGGGTCGGACGCTTCCGCGTCAATGTCCTGCGGCAGCGCTCCTCATTCATGATCGTCATGCGGGTCATTCCTTTTACCGTACCCTCGATAGAGTCGCTCCAGCTCCCGGACGTCCTCAAGCAGATCGCCGAGGCGGAGCGAGGGCTGGTGCTGGTGTCGGGCGTCAGTGGCAGCGGGAAGAGCTCGACCGTGGCTGCCATGGTGCACCACATCAATCGCACGCTCCACAAGCACGTCGTCACGATCGAAAACCCGATCGAGTTCCTCCACCGCGATCTGAGCTGCTCCATTACGCAACGGGAGATCGGGGTGGACACTGAGAGTCTTGCGGTAGGGCTCAAGGCAGCGCTGCGACAGGACCCGGATGTCGTCGTCCTCGGCGAAATGTCGGATGCGGCCACAGTGGACACCGCGCTCAAAGGGGCGGAGACCGGGCGTCTCGTCATCGCGACAGTGACTACTCCCGACGTGGTCACCACGATCGAGCGTGTGATCGCCACCCTCCCGGCGGAAGAGCGGGAGATGGGACGGATGCGCTTTTCTGAGGCGGTACACGCTGTCGTGTCCCAGCAGCTGCTACCGCTCAAGGGCGATACCGGAAGAATCGTTGCGGTCGAGGTGCTGCTCGCGACCCCGGCGATCCGGGAGTGCCTCAGGGATCCCAAGCGCACACCCCAAGTCAAGCGAATCATGGCCGACGGGCGAAAGGAGCTGGGCACCCAAACGTATGACCAGCACCTGGACGATCTGCTCGAGTCCGAGCAGATCACCGAAGACACCAAGCGCGCCGCCCTGGCCACCGCGGACCAGCCACTTGTCACGCCGAGGCGGTCCAAGCAGGCCTGACCGACCAGCCGTTCCGTGCCCACTCTCGACGAAACCGTTCGCCAGATTCTCGCGCTGCCCCGTGAGGCCGGGACACCGGAAGCACTGAAGGCTCGCGAGCTCGCCTCTGACTACCTCACCAGCCTCGGCTACACCGTCGTCTCACAACGCTTCGCCTTTGCGCCTTCCAGCCTGAACGCCTTTCCCATCTTCGGCGCCGGCCTGGGCGGCCTCGCTCTGCTGCTGTTTCCCTTTCTCACGTCCGATGGCATTCCGCCGTGGGCAGCATTCGCGGTGTGGAGCAGCGGCCTTGCGGCGCTCACGATTGTGAGTGGTGGAGTCGGCCTGGGCTGGGTGCATCTCGGGGAAGGTGTCCGCGAAGACGCCAATCTGATCGCTACTTTCGGCTCGTCTCCGCCCCGACGCTGGGTGGTTGCCCATCTCGACTCCAAGGCGCAGGGCCATTCCATGGCTGGCCGTCTCATAGCCGTGTGGGTGGTTGGATGTGCCACAGTCGTGCTCACAGCGCTCGTCCTATTCCGATTCACCGGTGCACTCCTGCCCCTGGTTGCCGGCGCGGGCATCGCCGTGGCCTTGCTGGCGGGAGTACTGGCTGGCCGGGGCAGACTCAAAGGCCGCTCGCTCGGCGCCCGCGACAACGGAACCGGCATCGTGGCAGCCCTTGCTGCCGCGGCAACACGGAATCCCACAGTTGGAATCCTGATCACAGGCGCCGAGGAGTTTGGGCTGGTGGGAGCCCGGGTCTTCGCTCGACTCTCGGGAGCGCTCCCGGACGCAGAGTTCGTGAACGTCGATACCATCGATCAGGTGGGATCTCTGTTCCTGGTGAGCCACGATGGGAGGGGAGAGCGCCTGGGCGAAGCCCTACAGCCTCGGCTGGCCCTTCTCGGCGTGCCCGTACGGCGACGCCGGCTGCCGCTCGGTATCTTCGTGGATAGCGCTCCGCTTGCCCGGATTGCCCCAGCTGTGACGGTGGGCAGACTGACCTGGGGCACGCTCCGGTGTATCCATACTGCGGCTGATACTCCTGTCGGGCTTTCACTCAAGCCGGCAGAAGACGTCGGCAGGGCTCTCGCGATGAATTGACCTTTGATCAGCCGCGGGATAGCTTTGCCCGAGGACGCAGGAGCCCCGTGAGGGGCTCTTTTCTTTGTTTTACCGAGGAGCCGACATGTTCGACGGGAAGACCACTTGCATGGTCGTGGTCGGGGCACAATGGGGTGACGAGGGCAAGGGAAAGCTCGTCGATGTGCTGGCGGAGCGCGCCGACTTCGTGGTGCGCTATCAGGGTGGCGCGAATGCCGGCCATACCGTTGTTGTCGGTGATACTCAGTTCATCCTTCGCCAGATACCGTCGGGCATTCTGCACCCGCGGGTGACCTGTATCGTCGGCAACGGTGTCGTGGTCGAGCCGGAGAACCTCTTTGGCGAGCTGGACCAGCTCAATACCAGAGGCGTGGATACCGCCGGCCGGCTGTTTGTATCGGACCGGGCGCACCTCGTCATGCCCTACCACAAGCTGCTGGACGCGGCCAGCGAACGCAGCCAGAAACTGGGCACTACGGGGAGGGGTATCGGCCCGGCGTACGAGGATAAGTACGGCCGAAGGGGGATCCGTGTGACTGACCTCCGCCGCCTCGAATGTGCCCGGACCCTGTTGCAGGATCGAGTGGCGCGAGCCAACCTGCTACTGGAGCTGATGGGGAGCACCGAGCGAGCGACACTGGAGCAGCACGTCGCGCTGCTCGAGCGGTTAGCGCCCAGACTGCTTCCTCTCACTCGGGACACTGGCCTCATGGTTCATCGGGCCATGCGTGAGGGCAAACGAGTGCTCCTGGAGGGTGCTCAAGGTGCGCTCCTCGATGTGGACCACGGGACCTATCCTTACGTGACCTCGTCCAACACCACTGCCGGAGGAGCTGCTGTTGGTGCGGGCATCGGTCCCACCGCTATCCACGGGGTGCTTGGCGTGGTGAAGGCCTACACCACTCGAGTGGGGAACGGCCCATTGCCTACCGAGGCAGAGAGCCCGTTCGGGGAGCGCCTGCGGGAGCTGGGGGGTGAGTTCGGCTCGGTCACTGGCCGGCCGCGCAGATGCGGCTGGTTCGACGCCACGGTGGTTCGCTATGCCGCGCGAGTGAACAGCCTGACCGGCCTGGCGGTGACCAAGCTCGACGTCCTCGACACTTTCGCCGAAATCCCGGTTGGCGTCGCCTATAATCTGGATGGTGAGAGCTGCGAGGAGATGCCGGCCGAAGTCGACGCACTGAGCCGGGTACAGCCGCTCTATGAGACGCATCGTGGGTGGCAGCATCCAACCGGAGGCGCGCGGCGACTCGCCGATCTGCCAACGGAAGCCAGGGCCTATCTGGATAGGCTGGAGGACCTCTCAGGAGTTCCGGTCCGGTATGTGAGCGTCGGGACCCGGCGGGACCAGATTATCGAGGTGTAACTGTGAAGGGTGAACAGTGAACAGTAAAGGCGGCGGCGCCGAGGCGATCGATGTGATTGTCATTGGGGCGGGGCCCTGTGGCCTGGCCGCGGGAATTGCGGCCAAACAGGCCGGGATCGACTGTGTCCTTCTGGACCGGCGCACTATCGTGTCTACCATCGATCGCTATCCACTCGCGATGACGTTCTTCTCCACCCCCGAGCGCATCGAGATCGGCGACATCCCGTTCATCGCCAGTCACGAGAAGCCAACCCGGCAAGACGGTCTCATTTATTATCGCAGGGTGGCGGAGCACTACGGCCTGGACGTCCGTCCGGGAGAGGATGTCGTGGACGTGAGACGAGAGCCGTCCGGCGGCTTCATTCTCCAGGTAGCCCGCCGGCATGATCGGAAGACGTACCAGGCGAAGGCCGTCGTGTTCGCAACCGGGTACTACGACAATCCCAACTTTCTAGGGATTCCCGGCGAAAGCCTGCCCCATGTCGCTCATTACTTTCTCGAGGGACACACCTATTGGCATCAACGTGTGATCGTCATCGGAGCCGGGAACAGCAGCGTGGACGCCGCGCTCGAGTGCTGGCGGGCGGGAGCAACGGTGACGCTGGTGCATTTCGGCGAAGGTTTCGACCGCACGGTCAAGGCGTGGGTGCTCCCGGACATTGTGAACCGGGTAAAGGAAGGGAGCATCGCGGTGCGCTGGCATTCGCGCGTGCGGGCCATCACGCCCACTCACGTTGAAGTCGCGTCAGATCGGACCGGCGAAGTGGAGATGATCCCGGCAGACGCGGTGCTCGCGATGACCGGCTACCATGCCGATACCAGTCTGCTCCACCGGCTCGGCGTGCCGGTCGATCCCACCACCGGAGTTCCGGCCCACGATGAGGCAACGATGGCGACACCGGTGCCCGGATGCTATTTGGCGGGAGTGATTGCGAGCGGAAACGACGCCAACCGGCTCTTCATCGAAAACGCCCGGGGACATGGAGAGCTCATCATCCGGCACCTCCTCCACACCCGGGCCGCTGCGCCTACGCCGATACCTTCGCGATCCGGTGGTCCCAGTGTCGCATCATCGCGATAAACGAACGCGCGATCACAGGATCGAACTCTACCCCGGCCCGTCCCTCGATGTACGCCATCGCCCGCTCTGATTCCCAGGCCTGCCGATACGGGCGGTTGGTCCGAAGCGCATCGTAGACGTCACACACGTGGACCAGCCGGCTCGCATACTGCGCTCCCCGCGCATCTCCTAAAGAAGGATACCCGCCGCCGTCCAGCATGACGTGGTGCTCGTACGCGACCACGGCGGCGATCTCCATCGGATCGGGGCTCTGCAGCAGCATGCGGGCACCGACGACCGGATGGTTCTGGATGACCTTTCGCTCGAGCGGCGTCAGGTTCCCGGGCTTGGCGAGCAATTCGTGGGGTATGCAGACCTTGCCGAGATCGTGCAGGAGGCCCGCGACGCCAAGTGCCCGAACCACAGGACCACCCAGCTCGAGAAACTCTCCCAGCGCCATGGCCAGCACCGACACGTTCATCGAGTGCGTCGTGGTGTACTGATCGAAGTCCTTGAGCTGAAGGAGCGGCAGCACCATGGCCTGCTCCGCGTGCATCGCGATCGAGAGTGATCGCACCACCGCGTCGGCTTCGATCATCGGGAGCTTGGCGCCGGCGCGGATTTCCTGGTGCACCCAGTCCATCGCCTCGCGCTCCTCGTGCAGGCTATAGGTCAACGTGGCTATCGCGGGTGCCGGCGCCCGCTTGGGACTGTCATCGGCGAGAGTGACCAATCCAAAGCGAATAGACGATTGCCCCATCTGCCACAAATCCGCCTCCCGCTCCGGCCGGATCCCCAGCCGCACCTCGAGGTGGCAAAGGAAGCGCCCGAACTGGTCCGCATCAACCGGACCTGTGAACTCGATCCGCTCGACGCCGGCCCTCACCAATCGGGAGCTCCATTCCCACCCCTCCAGTGCGTGCACCGTCTCGTTGCCGAAGAGGACCTCGCCCGCCAGGAAGGTGAACTGTAGCTCAGCCTGAATAGCCTGGAGATCTCTCAGCCGCTCGACTGCTGCTTCGAGCGAGCGGGCCGATGCTGGGTGCTCCTCACCATACAGTGCCCTGGTGGAGAGGACCTGAGAGAAGGCGGTGAGGAACCGGACCGGATCGCTCATGCGGTAGTTGAGCTCGCGGCGGCCCGGACATCCGGGTCTGAGTGATGCAGCGCCCGGTCGAGCACGGCTGCGGCCATCGGCTCGGTGGACCAGTGGCTGGCTAGAGCGGCCACCGCGGCAATCAGCTCGGGAGACTTCGGAGCGAGGCGCCGACCCAGCCAGAAGCGCCGCTGGAGGGCCAGGGCTACGAGGACCCGCAATGCCTGTGGTGCGCGGGTACGTGCGAGGATGCGCACGGCCGCGACCCGGAGCTCCGAGCTTCTGCGGGAGTCAGCGGCCACTCGCTCGACCAGCGGCAAGGCTTCCGCTGGACAGGTCTCGAGTGCCGCGGACAGCGCCAAGCCGACGATGCTCGGATCGCTGTCGCCCAGGCCGGCGAAGACAGCAAGCGCATAGTGCTCCCGGGAATCGAGCAAGAGCTTGATTCCCTCGCGCCGGATTCGCGCATCAGGGTGCTGCATATACGTGAGCGGGGAGAATCCCTCAGGCCAGCTACCGAGCTTGCCCAGCAGGACTAGAATGTTTCTCTGGAGAAACCAGGGAGCGTCCGGAAGACGAGCTACGGCGAGACGACCGATACCGGGTCCGAGCGCGAGCAGCTGTTTCAGGACGGCCGCCCTGGTCGACCGATCGCTCGCAGTACCGAGGCGGTCCAGCAGGGAGTCAGCGGCGTCGGCTCCGATCCGCTTGACGAGGATCGTCACGATCTCATGATCGATCGGTGAATTGGCCAGCTCAGCTTCCAGCCGGGTGGGTGTCGCCACGCGATGCCAGATCTCCTCAGCCGAGGTCGTACGCGGCGCTGCATGGAGCAACTCAGCGAGCTCAGGAAGCTGATGACGGGTCAGCATCTCGTCGACAGCCGTGAATACCGCCGGCCCTACGCAATCGAGCTCCAGCGACATCTTGACGAGGATTTCCGGCTCGCACCCGTTCCTCGTGTCCGGAGGCTGGTCAAGCGGGGCATTGCGAACCATTCCCTCGAGTACCGCCGTGTAAGGCTTGGGATTGGGATCTTCCAGTTTCCAGTCATCTATCAGGCGGGCCACGTTGTTCCGGAGCGCTCCGTCGGCCTCTGCTCGAGTGGCTTGCGGCCCCGTTTCCGCGTGTTGCGCCAGCTTGTGCAAGAGGCGAAGCAGGTTGTGTGAGATGGTCTGCTTGGAGGCCCGTGCCGCAGCCTGGACCACCTCCATCACTGCGTCTGCTGCCAGGACCTGCGATGCATTGAGTGCAAACTTCTTGCGCTCACCCGGCGTGGCGCCCGCCTCCAGCAACCGGCGAAGGGCTTCGGGATCCATCGCGTGGATCAGCCGGGAAATCCGCTGACCCAACTGGTCTTCGCTCTGGCCCTTCCTGCCCGAGATTTCCTCCGCGATCTGTGAGAGGTAGCCGAGTACCACACGGTCGTACGCCACTTCTCCCGACTTCCGGTCTATGGCCTGCGCGACCACCAGCGGGTCGGCATCCTGCAGTGAATCGGGGTTGTGCTCAGTCGAGAGCGCCAAGCGGGCAAGCTCAACCCAGTAGTCGCGCGTCTCATCGAGCTCTGTGTCGGCCGCGGGCTCCAGATGCTCGCTCTCCTGCAGGGCGAATCTGTCGTACCCGATCGCCCGAAGCCGGATGTGCTGCCATGGCCCGATCTGATTCAACCGGGCGCCAACCGGTCCGCCGTCACGCTGTGGGTCCGCACTCAACGCCGCGAGCAGTGCCTCGATCTCATCGAGGGTTATCCCTCGGGTCAGATGCACCGAGGCCACTTTATGACGGTGAAGCCGGTGAGCCAGCTCCCGGAGGAGGGCATTGTTCGGGTCGGTTGTCACGCTCTCGATCACCAGCCTGTGTCGCGCGACGCCGAGCGTGACGGAGTCCCGCCCCTCCAGCAGAACGGTCAGGCGCTGAACAAAGCGCTCAGCCGCGGTCCGGAGCTGTGGGTGCCCCGAGGGATACATCGAGCGTTTGTTGAGGACGATGGAGAACTCGACCAGGAAGTCGGCAAGCTCTCGAGAGAGGGCTGCCCCGCGGCCGGGCGCCGGGGCAGAAGCGGCCTTGCTGTCAGAGTCCTGACTGGCCGGCGACTCTCGTGAGCGGCGGCCCGAACGTGATTTTCTGGCCATCAGCCGCGCCTCGCGAGGGATCCTGGAAGAGGGTTAGGAGAGCATCGACAGGCGGCAAATTCCGAGCCGGTGGAGGCACTGTTGGTAACAACTTCGGTGGCAGTGGCTTAGGAGCAGTGGAATGGACGCAATGGAGTGATTTTTCTGGCGTCTTCGCCGGAATTCGCTGCTTCTGCCGCGCTTCCTTGGCACTCCTGCCGGGCCTATCTTCCCCGCTGGTCCGAACCCTCCTCCCATTTCGACGCGGAACTCGATGGCTGACACGACGTTGATGGACAAGCTGGTTTCTCTCTGCAAGCGCCGCGGGTTCGTCTTTCAATCCTCGGAGATCTACGGCGGCCTGGGATCAGTATGGGATTACGGTCCCCTCGGCGTAGAGCTCAAGAAGAACGTGAAGGACCGCTGGTGGAACGCCATGGTCCACGCGCGAGACGACATCGAGGGCCTCGATGCGGCGATCCTGATGCATCCCAGAGTGTGGGAAGCGTCGGGCCACGTGGCCGGGTTCACCGATCCTCTGGTGGACTGCCGCCACTGCAAGAACCGGTTTCGGGCGGACGATCCGCGCATCAAGGGGACACCCGGACAACCGGATGCCCAGTGCCCAGTGTGCGGAACGCGCGGGTCGCTCACCGAGCCGCGCATGTTCAACTTGATGTTCAAGACGTTCATGGGGCCAGTGGAAGACTCTGCTGCCGTGGTCTATCTGCGGCCTGAAACGGCGCAGGGTATCTACGTCAATTACTTGAACGTGCTTCAATCGTCGCGCCAGCGAATTCCCTTCGGTATCGCTCAGATCGGTAAGGCGTTCCGCAATGAGATCACGCCCGGAAACTTCATCTTCAGGACTCGCGAATTCGAACAGATGGAGATGCAGTTCTTCGTCAAGCCAGGAACCGACGGCGAGTGGTTCGAGCGATGGCGCGAGTGGCGAATGCAGTGGCATCAGTCGCTCGGACTCACTCCATCCAAGCTCCAATGGCATCAACACGCTGGTAACGAGCTGGCCCACTATGCCAAGGCGGCGTTCGACGTGCAGTATGAGTTCCCCTTCGGCTGGCAGGAGATCGAGGGCATCCACAACCGCGGAGACTTCGATCTCGGACGCCACCAGGAATACTCGGGCAAGAAACTGGAGTACTTCGATCAGCCCACGAACCAGCGGTTTCTGCCCTACATCGTCGAGACGTCGGCCGGCGCCGATCGTGTAGCGCTGACGGTGTTGGTGGATGCGTACCGCGAGGAACAGGTCGAAGGAGAGACCAGGGTCGTGCTCGGCTTTCATCCGGCTCTGGCACCGATCAAAGCCGCCGTGCTACCGCTGGTAAAGAAAGACGGCATGCCCGAAGTGGCCACGACGCTCTATCACGATCTGAAAAAGAGCTTCCCCGTCTTCTATGACGACAGTGGTGCCATCGGCCGGCGGTATCGCCGGATGGATGAGGCAGGCACGCCGTTCGCCGTCACCATCGACGGAGAAACGCTTTCCGCCCGCACGGTAACAGTTCGTCATCGGGACAGCATGCAGCAGGAGCGGGTGGGTGTGGACCGAGTAAGAGAGTACATTAAGGAGAAGCTATAAGCGGTTGTCCTGCAGCTAGTTGACAACATGCACCTCACCGATTTCGAAGCCCTGGTTCGAGAATTGTCCTGCGACGTGCCCCAGGATTTCCTTGACGGAATCACCGAGATCGTCGTCTCGCCCCGCACGGTGCCGCATCCTGATCGCGCCGAAATTTTTACCCTGGGCGAGTGCGTACCGCTGGAGGTCGAGGTGGGGAGCGGTGCGGAAGGAATTCAGAGCCGGATCGTGTTGTACCACGGCTCCTTCGAGGCGCTGGCCAGCACGGAGGCGGACTTCGACTGGCGGATGGAAGCGTGGGAGACGCTGACCCACGAGCTGCGACATCACCTCGAGTGGAGAGCTCGGGCGCCCGACCTGGAGGATCTGGATTGGGCTGTCGAGCATAACTTCGCACGACACGATGGCGACTGGTTCGATCCGACGTTCTTTCTCAGCGGCGAGCGGCAGAGTGAGGGCGTCTACCTCGTCGAGGAAGATGTCTTCATCGAGCGGTTGGTTCGCTCGCTTCCACCGAATCTGGGCTTCGGGTGGGACGGCCGAGGCTACCTCGTCGATGTTCCCGAGGACGCCACATTGCCCTGTTTCCTGACCGTCTCCGGTGTGGTGAACCCACCGGGAGGAGACCTGATACTCGCTCTTCGACAACGGCCGGCTCTGCGAGACCTCTTCAGTGCTCCCCAAGTCTTCCAGGCGAATGTGCAAGCGATTCCTCAGCCGGGTATCTTCTGACGACGGAAGCACTGTAGCAACTCCCAGGGACTCGACCTATGGTCTATGAGCTCGTCACGACGCTGGATGGCGCCCAGGTTCTCGCTCAGGCGAAGCGGTTCTTCGCCGAACGAGTGCCTCTCAACGCAGCCTATCCGGAACGGGAAGGTCCCCGCTTTTTGACCCTCAGGGGGCAGGGGGGTGAGGAGATCGCCATTGCGGTCTGGCCCGCACCCGGAGGAACCCGGGTTCGAGCCTCAACACTCTTATTCGACCAGGTGTTGGATCGTTTTCTCTCGACCCTTCCGCTGCCCGCCGAGCACGTGGCGTGACGGGCGCGCTCCCGCTCCGGGTGATGGTGGAGGATGCCTGGGATGAGGTGCTCGTCGATTTGCCTCCGGCAACATCGTTGGGAGAGCTCAAGCGGCGAGCCCTGCAGCTTACGCGGGTGACTGGAGATCCCTCCGGCTACGTCATGAAGTTCCGAGGCGCCGAGTTGTCGGATGAATCGCGCTCGTTGTCAGACGCCGGCCTGGTTCCCAATGGCGCAGTGATCGTCCTGGCCCGCCGCCGCAGGCCGGTCCGCTAGTGTCGTAGGCGTGTCTCCCTTCGCGGGGCGCACCCTCACACTGATCGCCGCCGCGGTCCTGGCGTTCGATGGAGCAGCGCTGGGCGCCGCCGGGCTCTGGACCAACCGAATCATGCTGTCGCTTATCGGCCTGGTCATCTTCCTCTCATCCGGTGTGGTGCTCCTTTCCTGGCGCTGGTACCGCCGCAGGTTGGAAGAGATCGCCAGCACCCGCTCAGCTCTACGTGATGAAGTCAAGGAGATGCAGCGTCTGCTCAGAAGAGGTGAGCGTTAAGAAGTAAGAGGTAAGAAGTAAGAAGTAAGAAGTAAGATGTGAGCCGTGAGAGCGAATATTTTAGCGCCCGTTGCCGGTTTACCGTTCACCGTTCACCGTTTTCCCTCTCGCCTCTGACCTCTCACCTCTCACTTCCAAGTGCCCATCCCGGTCTTCACTCATCCCAGCTGTCTCCAGCACGACCCAGGCCCAGACCATCCCGAGACCCCTGCGAGGCTTCAGGCGGTGCTGGCACGGCTTCGAACACAACCGTCAGCCGAGCTCCGGGAAGCAAAGCCGGCGACCCCTGCGCCACTGCTGGCCGTACACACTCAGCCCTACCTCGACAACCTGGAGGCGATGAGCGCGAGAGGTGGTGGCCTGCTCTTTCTGGATACCATCCTGAATCGCCACAGTTGGGAGGCGGTGCTGGGGGGAACCGGAGCGGTGCTGGCGGCAGTCGATCATGCCCTTGGCGGACGGGGGAACAGTTTCGCCGCGGTGCGTCCTCCCGGTCATCACGCGCTCGCCGGCCGGGGCATGGGCTTTTGTCTGGTGAACAACGTAGTCGTCGCCGCGCGTCACGCCCAGCGTGACGGACGCGGACGCGTGTTGATCATCGATTGGGATGTGCACCACGGCAACGGGACCCAGGCGCTCGTGGAAGCCGATCCCTCCATCCGGTACGTCTCCCTGCACCAGTCTCCCTGGTACCCGGGAACTGGAGCAGCGGCGGAGCGTGGCGTCGGCAATGTATTTAATGTGCCGAGAAGTCCCGGGCAGCCCCCGACTCTCTACGTGGGGGACCTCTGGGCAGCCATCGTGGCGGCTACCACCGACTGGTCTCCTGATCTGATCCTCGTATCCGCTGGCTTCGACGCCATGGCCGGTGACCCGCTCGGCGGTTTCACGCTCGAGCCGGAGCACTATGCCGACCTCACGACCCGGCTGCGCGAGCGGGTGCCTGGCTGTCCGGTTGTGGGGTTGCTCGAAGGCGGGTACATCCCCGATCGTCTCGCTGCCGGCGTCTCGGCGCATGTGCGAGCCCTCGCCTGAGCGGGCGGTTGCCTCTCCCGAATCGAGTCGTATAATCCAGCCGTAACGCTCTCCTTCCCCTTACCTCCGAGCGTCTCTTGCCCCAGTCCCTTCGTATGGATGTCGAGCTCCTCGAGCTGCGCACCACGCATCCATTCGTGATCGCGCGAGGCGGTCAGAGCGACAATCGCACGGTGTGGGTTCGATTGACCGACAGCGACGGACAGGAAGGGTGGGGCGAAGCGGCGCCCAGCAAATACTACGGGGAGACCCCGGAGTCTGTGCTCGCTGCGCTCAAGGTGTACGCCGCGGTCCTTCCCGACAACCCGTTCAATCTGGAAGACGCGGAACGCGCCTGGGAGACGAAGCTTCGGGGTAACGCCGCCGCGCGTTCGGCGTTGTCCGCCGCTCTGCACGACCTCGGCGGCAAGCGCCTCGGCGTCCCCGTGTACCAGCTATGGGGACTGAATCCATGTGCCGCACCCAAGTCGACGTTCACGATCGGCCTCGACACGCCGGAAGGCATACGGGTAAAGGTTCGCGAGGCCGAGCAGTTTCCCATCCTCAAGGTCAAGCTAGGAACAGACCGTGACCTGGAGATTCTCACGGCAATACGGGACGCAACCGATAAGGAGATCCGAGTCGATGCCAACTGCGGCTGGACGCTGAAACAGGCAATACGGATGCTTCCGGTACTGAATGAATTTGGTGTGACGGTGCTGGAGCAGCCACTTCTGCCAGAGGATCTGGATGGGCTCTCGACCATCACGGCCCAAGCGGACATTCCGGTGATTGCAGACGAGAGCTGCTTGACAACGGCGGACATCCCCCGGCTGGTCGGCAGGGTAGACGGCATCAACATCAAGCTGGCGAAGTGCGGCGGCATGCGCGAAGCACTGCGGATGATCGCGGTGGCGCGAGCGCACGGGCTACTCGTCATGGTCGGCTGCATGATCGAAAGCTCCCTCGGCATCACGGCCGCGGCGCACTTCACACCATTGGTCGACATCGTCGACCTCGATGGCGCCGCACTACTGGCCAACGATCCTTTCACCGGCGCGACCATCGACGGCGGCCAGGTTGCGCTGCCATCTGGCCCGGGGTTGGGCGTCCGGCGGCGATGACTGAGCGTTTCGCCCTCGTCGCATTACCGCTCCCGCTCGCCACTCCCTATACCTACCGCATTCCAGAGACGCTGGGCGACCGAGTGATGGCCGGTACCAGGGTCGTGGTCCCGGTACGGCGTCGCGAATTGATCGGGCTGGTTGTAGCGGCGGACGCGGATCCTCCCAGCGCCACTGCCAGAGACGTTCTCGCCGTACCTGATCCGGAGCCTGCACTCACTGCTCCACTGCTCGCCACAGCCGAGTGGATCGCCGGCTACTACGGAGCACCGCTCGGGCTCACCTTGAAGTCCATCCTGCCCGCAGGGATGTGGGGTGAGTCGCAGGTCATCGTTTCCCTCACTAACGGTTCACGAGGTCACGGTGGCGTCGCAGGGGATGTGCTGGCCTGGCTGAAGGAGCGGGGCGGGGAAGCGCCGGTGGGTACTGCGGCACGCGCGCTCAAGCGGCCGCTGTGGGATGTCATCGAGCGGCTGTCTCGGGTTCAAGCCGTGAGCCTGAGAGTCCAGCCGCCGGATACCGATGCGGGACGGCTGACCGAGCGTGTACTCTCACTGATGGAAGAGCGCCCCTCGCTCCTGGAGCGCGATCAGCTCTTTCGTCGGCGCCCCAAGCAGCGGCAGCTATACGAGACATTGGAAACTCTCGGTGGCAGCGCCTCGATCCGACACCTCTCGGAGCAGCTTGGCTTCACTCACAGCGTCATGCGCGGACTGGCCCGCGATGGCCTGGCCCAGTTGACGCACTCCGAACGGCTGCGCGATCCCTTCGCCGGCTCCCCCGCGACACCTCCGCCAACCAACCTGACTCCGGCCCAGTCCGCTGCTCTCAGCACCATAGCCGGCCTTGGCCCGGGTGAAGGCACACTCTTATTCGGGGTGACGGGCAGCGGAAAGACGCTGGTGTATCTGGAGGCGGTACGACGGGTGCTGGCAAGGGGAGCCGGCGCGATTGTGCTCGTGCCCGAGATCGGTTTGACGCCGCAGACCGTGAGCCGCTTTCGCGGGGCATTCGGGGATGACGTGGCGGTGCTCCACAGCGCGCTCTCGGATGGCGAGCGGGCTGATGCCTGGCGGCGTCTTCGCCGAGGGGAGCGACGGGTCGCGGTGGGTGCCCGCTCTGCGATCTTCGCCCCGGTGGCTAACCTCGGCATGATCGTTGTGGACGAGGAGCACGAGGCCAGCTACAAAAATGGGGAGACTCCGCGCTACCACACGCGCGAGGTCGCCTTTGTCCGAGCGAAGTTGGAAGGCGCGGTCGTCATACTCGGGAGTGCGACGCCTTCACTGGAAACCGTGGTACGAGCCGAATCGAAGCTCCAGCTGATTCGCCTGCCGGAACGGGTTGGGTCACGGCCGTTGCCGCCGGTCGAGATCATCGATCTGCGTGTCGCAGCCAAAGTGAGCGGAACCGGGCCGGTCGCGTGGTCTGAGGCGCTCGATGCGGCCATCGTCTCAACGCTCGCCCGGAGAGAGCAGGCGCTCCTTCTGCTCAACCGGCGGGGCTACGCGTCCTTCCTGCAATGCCCCGACTGCGGCGAGGTCTGGCAGTGCCCACGCTGCAGCATCTCGCTCACGGTGCACCAGGCTCCACCGGGTCTTCGATGCCACTACTGCAGCCATGAGGAGCCGCTTCCGATCACCTGCCGTTCGTGTGCCAATCCAGTCCAGCAGATGCGCGGAGTAGGAACCCAGCAGCTCGAGCGAATGCTGGCGGAACGATATCCCGACGCGCGGATCGCGCGGATGGATCTGGACACGACCAGCACTAAGTGGTCGCATCAACGAATTCTGGGCTCGGTTGAATCAGGTGAGGTGGATCTGTTGATAGGCACCCAGATGATCGCCAAAGGGCTGGATTTCCCGAACGTCACCCTGGTCGGTGCTGTCGATGCCGATACCGGACTCTATCTGCCGGACTTCCGGGCGGCGGAGCGGACGTTTCAGCTGCTGGCCCAGGTAGCAGGTCGTGCGGGACGAGGTCCCAAGGGCGGGCGTGTGCTGATTCAAACGCGGCACCCGGCCCACCATGCGCTGGTGTGGGCGGCACAACACGACACTGAGGGATTCTTGCGGGAGGAGCGGGTCCTACGGGAGGATCCGCCCTATCCGCCGGCGACCTCGCTGGTGAACCTGGTCGTCTCAGGGCTGAGCGAGCGGGATGTAGGGACACAGGCCGCGAATTTAGCGGAGTGGTGCAGCAGCCTCATCGAGCGACACGAGCTCGGAGTCAGCGTTCTGGGCCCGGCGCCATGCCCGCTGGCACGGATCAAGGACCGGTGGCGCTGGCACGTCGTCCTGAAAGGGTCTTCCGAGTCGCTTGGACGGCTGGTGCGATATGCCGCTGGGAGGCTCACCCGGAAAGGCAGCACGCGGATCGCAATCGATCGCGAGCCGGTGTCGCTGCTTTAGGGCGCTGCCGCAGTCCGGTACCCCACCTCCGCCCCAAGGTAGACGACACGGCGGGGAGCCGGCTCGATCACTCGACCTGCCACACCGTTCAGGGTCACTGACCCGATGTATCGCCGATCCCACAGATTGTTCACGCCGAGAAAGGGAGCGAGCTGCATGCTCCCGACATCCCTCGTCCAACCGACACGAAGATTCGTCACACCCGCTCCCCACGCCGGTACGAAGATCGTGTTCGCGTCGTCGGCGGCGACAGAGGTGCTGATTGTGTGGTCGCCATCCAGATAGAATCCAGCCGGCAGGGCCGTGCGGAGACCCAGACGCCAGAAATGCTCGGGCACGCCCGGCAGGCGGTTTCCGGCGAGAGTATCGCTGGCGAACCGATATCGTGCGTAAGTGTAGGCGCCGCTCAGGCTGAGGCCGTGGACCGGAGTGAGAGTGAGTCCCACTTCAGCACCATCGTTGTGTGTCTTCCCTGCATTACGGAAGAAGGCGCGTCCGCCGACTTCAGCTTGTTGGACAATGGCGTCAGTTACGCGGCCCAGGAATAGCGCCACCGAATAGCTCAGGCCGGGTATCGGCTGGCCTCGAGCTCCTACTTCGTAATTCACAGCGCGCTGGGGGCCGAGCTCCGGGTTGAACCCTCCCGTCCCATTCGGCTTGTTCACCAGCTCGGTGGTGGTCGGTGTCTCGAAAGCCGTCGACACGTTGACGTAGGGCACGAACCGGTCGCCAAATGACCAGCTTGCCCCGACGTTGCCGCTGACCGCTGACATCGTTCGTGCGTCGCTATCATCCCCGTCGGCAATGAACCGGTCAGCCAGGGCGAAGCGGACCCAATCGAAGCGCGCTCCGGTACTCAGCAGTAGCGGCTCGGCCGGGCTCCACTGCAGCTGCGCGAAGGGCCCGAATTCGGTGACCTGCTCTCGCTGGTCCAGGAACACGGTCGCGGTGGGGACGCCCGCGTCGGAGACGACATTCTTTCTATTGTCGCGCATGCGCTGGAGGTCGGCGCCCGCCGTCAGGCGAGGGGCCTGGTCGCTCGCGCCCAGGCGGTGGATTGCGCTGAGCCTGGTGCCGCCCACCGCGCGGTCGATCGACACATAGGTTCCGGCGGTTGGCCCCGGATTGACGGGAGGAGGCGCGGCGAGCGGGTTGGCCAGGTCGCGGAGCACGCCGAAGACGGTGACGTCATACTCGTTCCCTGCGGCATCGAAGTGGCGGAGTCCGAGCGCCGCCTGATGCTGCTGTGCGTCTTTGTCGGCACCACGGCGGATATTCGTGGCGGCTGCCGAGTCCGGATTGGCGACGTACTCGGCCAATGTGAGCGCGCCCGGATTCTCCGCCCGCGGATCGTCAGCCAGGCTCAAACGGAGCGTGGCCAGAGTCGATCCACTCGCGGCGTAGTCCAGTCCGGCATTGAGCTGCCGGAATTCCGCCGCGCTGTGCTGTCGGAAGCCGTCGGCCTTGAACTGTGAGACGGAAAGGGTTCCGCTGACACTCCCGGATCGGCCAGAGGTCCAGCTCTGCCACTTGTAGAAGTCGTCGCCACTGCGCTCACCGCTTCCACCCTGTACCCGAACCCTCTGGGCGAACGGCCCCTCAGCAGCCCGCTGCGACTGAAACGAGATGACGCCACCGGACGCATTGCCATAGAGCGATGAGCTGGCGCCCCGGAGCACCTCCGCTCGCTCCACGTCGGCAAAATCGATGTTGGTCAGCTGGCTCTGGCCATCGGGAAGCGTCTGCGGGACGCCGTCGAGCAGGATCTTGAGTCCGCGAACGCCGAAGTTGGAGCGACTCCCGAACCCTCGAATGGAAATTCGCTGATCCAGAGAGAAGTTGTATCGGTTCGAGACCACCACTCCGGGCAGATTGTTCAGTGCTTCGTCGATCCCCAGCGTCTGCTGTCCCCGCTGGAGCGCATTCCGGTCGAGCACGCCGACTGCGAAAGGAACCCGGCTCAGCGGTTCCTGGCTTCGCGTCACTGTGACGTTGATCTCGGGCAGCCGACTGATCTTGGTGGAATCGGGAGACGTCGTATCCGGTCTGACCGGCTGCTGGGCTTGGGCGGCCAGAGCCGTAAGCATCAGCAGTGCCGAACCCAGCACTGCGGGACGGCGGCAACATCTCAGGAATGACGACAACGGCAGTAAACCCCATCGATACATGGTGCTCTCCAGGTTAGCGAGAAAGTTAATCCCATGGGGGACAGAATCATCCGCTTGTATCCCCTCCGGTGCCGCCCTACTTTCCTCGCGTATGCACGCACCCACCGTGACCAATACACTTCCGGATTTCAACCAACCTCCCTTTGCAGGAGCCCCGGAAGCGCGTTTTGCCCAGCTTCCCGCCGACGGAGTGCTACCGGAGGGCTTCTTCTCCACATCCAATCTTCCGACGTACATCCGGGTAGAGGGGAAGTGGCTTGCACCGACTCGGCCGCGCATGGATTGCGTGGTGGTCAAGCGGACGGGTCAGCTGGAGACGATCGAGCCGCGGCGTCTCAAGCGGGGAGAGCTGATAGCGATGGGAGAGGCGGAAGACGGCACTGAAGGCATCGTCGTCTACGCCAAAGGATTTCTCGGCGGGGGACATGGCGTCAACGAGTTCCGGTTCATGTCCACTGAGGTGAGCCGCGAACGCCCGGTGAACTATGAGGAGTTGGCAGCCCGGCTGGGTGAAGAGAAGCGGCGGAATGGCTACCTGATCTGGGTCGCTGGCCCGGCCCTGGTGCACTCGCGTGCTCGGTCGGACTTCGAGTGGTTCATTCGGAACGGCTACGTCCAGGCGGTGCTGGCCGGCAACGCCGTCGCGGTGCATGACATCGAGGCCGCGATTTTCGGAACCACGCTGGGCATGACGAACACGGGTCAGCCGACACAGGGCGGGCACGGGCTGCACATGCGTGCCATCAACCGGGTGCGGGCGGCCGGGTCGATCGAGCGCGCCGTCGAGACCGGTTTGATCAAGAGTGGCATCATGCATGCGCTCGTCACCAGCAAGGTACCCTACGTGCTCGCCGGCTCGATCCGGGACGACGGTCCACTTCCGGGAGTGTACAGCGACAACCTGCAGGCGCAGGATGCCATGCGCGAACACACCGTCAAGGCGACCGGGGCCATTTTCGTGGCCACGGCGCTGCATGCGATTGCGGTCGGAAACATGCTCCCCGCCTTTCATCTCCACGAGGGGATGCCCCTGCCGCTGATGACCATCTGCGTCGATCAGACGGAGTTTGTCGTCAACAAGCTGAAGGACCGCGGCACTCACCAGGCCTACGGCGTGGTAACCAACGCGCAGGACTTCATGCACGTGCTCCGGTTCTATGCCGAGCAGTGGGAGCGGGGAAGCGCGTGAGCGAACCGGCAGCGCTCCAGGGACTCGGGTGGGATCGCCTGGCACAAGCGGTTGAGGTGCTTGTGCCCGCGGCGGAAGTGGATGCTGTCTGGCTCTTCGCCCCGTTGCGCCACGAAGGCAGGGAATGGGGTACTGCGGTGCTCTCCCGCCTGGACGGCGACCGGCGCCGCATCTATACCGCGCGCTACGTGCTCGCCATCAAGGGCAAAGAACGCGGCAAATTCGACACCTCAATCGAGGAAGTTGGTAGCGGAACCTCCGAGGCGGTCGAACGCCTCCTGCAGGAGGCGCAGCGGCGGATCGACGACGAGCATCCTCCGATGCCGGTCCCACCCGAGTCATGGTTCCCCTCCACGCGCCCTGCTCGCGTCGATGGCCCACCTCGATAAGGGTGAGGCAGCGGCCCTTCTCGATCGCTTTCGCCGACACCTCCGCGAGCACCACCAGCCGGTCACCCGCCAACGGGACCTGGTTGCCCAGGTAGTCTTTCTCTCCGACGAACATGTTTCAGTGGAAGGGATCCGCCGCGAGCTGAAGCGCCGGAGTGAGCAGGTGGGGATGGCGACCGTCTATCGCACTCTGGATCTCCTGGTCGAAAGCGGGCTGGTGCGAGCCCATGACTTCGGGGAAGGCTTCAAACGGTACGAGCCCATGCCAACGCGGGCGGATCACGAGCATCTGATCTGTCAACGCTGTGGCAGGGTAGTGGAGTTCAGCAACGAGCGGCTGGAGCGGATGCTACCGAGCCTTGCCGATGAGCATGGATTCCAGCACCAACGGCATCGGCTGGAGATCTATGGTGTCTGCCGTGAGTGCCGCCAACGTGAGCTGGGCCCGCTGTGAACGAGACGCCCGGATTGGGGCTGGTGGTCGCCTTCACCGCCGGCATGTTGAGCTTTCTCTCTCCCTGCGTACTGCCGCTGGTCCCTTCCTACATCGGCTTTCTCACGGGCATGACGCTCGACCAGATGGCTGCCCGGCGCCGCGCCGCGCTGGTGCACGCGCTCCTCTTTGTCTCCGGCTTCTCCCTGATCTTCATCCTCCTTGGAGCCAGTGCCACCGCTCTCGGCTATGCCCTCAACTACTACCAGGTGTGGCTTCAGCGAATCGGTGGGATTCTGATCATTGGGTTCGGGCTGCTGTGCCTGGGTGTGCTTAAGACGGGATGGCTCACCACCGAGCGGCGGTTGCACCTGGAGCACAAGCCGATCGGCTACCTGGGATCGGTGCTGGTGGGGATGACCTTTGCGGCTGGATGGACACCCTGCATCGGCCCAGTGCTGGGGGCGGTGCTCGGTCTCGCTGCCACATCGGCCGATGTCTCACGCGGCATGTTCCTGCTCGCAGCCTACTCGGCCGGTCTGGCGGTGCCGTTCCTCATAGCGGCCGCCGCCTTGGAGCGATTCCTCGGCTGGTTCCAGAGGTTCCGGCGTTTCCTCCCCTGGGTCATGCGGCTCAGCGGGGTGATGCTGGTGTTCGTGGGGATTCTTCTGGTCAGCGGAGAGTTCACCCGGCTCGCCGGATGGCTTCAAACCCTCACACCAGATTTCTTGAAGGAGCAGCTCTGACGTCGTCTTCCTCCAACTCCTCTTCCATCTGTTGTCGCCGGAGCAGCTCCCAGTAGCGTCCGCCCGCCGCCAGAAGGTCTTCGTGGATACCCTGCTCCACGATGCGACCGCGATCGAGCACCAGAATCCAATCTGCATCACGGACCGCCGCGAGCCGGTGGGAAACGATGATGCTGGTCCGTCCGGCCAGCGCGCCGCGGAGTCCGGCGAGGATCCGTGCCTCGGTGTGGGCGTCGACCGCACTCAAAGCATCGTCCAGAACGAAGACCGGCGGGTCCTGCGCCAGGGCCCGGGCGATGGCGGCCCGCTGCTTCTGACCCCCCGACAAATTGATTCCTCGTTCCCCCAGCATGGTGTCGTACCCATGGGGTAGCGCCGGAAGCGCCTCGGTGAGTTGAGCCACGTCAGAAACACGCTCCAGACGCCCATCGTCGGGTGCGCCCAGCAGGATGTTGCGTCTCAGAGTCTCCCCGAACAGGAACGTCTCCTGCGGTACGAAGCCTACCACGCCTCTCAGTTCCTCCAGCGAAAGTTGGCGGACGTCGACGCCGTCAATGAGAATGCCGCCACGGTCGGGGTCATACGCCCGGACAATCAAATCCACCAAGGTGGATTTCCCCGACCCGGTAGCGCCGACGATTGCCAGCGAAGCTCCCGGCTCCACCCGGAACGAGATCTCCTCCAGGACCCAGCCGCGGTCGCGGGCGCCAGGGTAGCGGAACCATACATCCCGGAACTCGACCGCTCTGCCGTTTCTGGCCGGTGGGAGCGAATGGGGACGACTGGCGCTGGTAATGGCCGGCGGCTCACGGAAGAGCTGATTGATGCGACCCATGGAGGCGGCCCCGCGCTGAACCAGATTGATGGCCCAACCCAGCGCAATCATCGGCCATACCAGCATCGCGAGATACACGCCGAAGGCGACGAATTCGCCCACTGACACTCGGCCGGCCATTACCAGCTGCCCGCCCGCATACAGCACGACCAAAGCGCTGAGACCGCCGAGCATGCCGAGGAGAGGGAAGAAGGCGCCCTGAACTCGGGCGAGACTCAGATTCCGCGTGAGGTATGTCTTGCTCAGTTCACGAAAGTGCTCGATCTCCGCATTCTCCTGACGGTATGATCGTACCACCCGGACGCCGGAGAGGTTTTCGTGGGCGTGGGTGGTGAGCTCGCTGAACTGTGCCTGAATTGCCTGGGAGCGCTGATGAATCATTCGGCCGAGTAAGACCATGGCGACGGGCAGTCCCAGAAGCGGAACGAACGCGAGGGCGGTGAGACGGGGGCTGATCGCGAGCATGGCCGGTGCCAATAGCAGCGCACGTATGGTAGTATCCACCAGATACATCAGCGCCGGACCGGCGACCATGCGCACCGCCAGCAGGTCGTTGGTTGTGCGGGCCATCACATCGCCGGTCGAGTACCGGTCGTAAAATTCGGCCGACATCCGCTGAAGGTGGAGGTACAGCTGGTCTCGTAGATCTGTCTCAACCCGGCGACTGCCGCTGTTGAGAAGTTCGCGCATTCCATAGCGAGCACCACCACCTACGAGCGCAACGGCAAGCAGGAGCAGCACCGCCGTCTGGACATTGCGAAAGTCACCGCCGGCGCGCAACGCGTCGATTCCACGCTGCAGGAACCGGGGGCCGAGCGCGGCAAAGAAGTTCGAGGCCAGGACGAAGGCAAGCCCGAATAAGTAGGTCCGGCGATAGGGCTTCAGATACGGAAGTAGGGACCGCAGCTCACGCATAGGCAGTGAATGTCATCGGGCCGCGGAACCCGAGCAAGTCACATCCAAGGAGGCTTTGATGTCGAGAACGATGATTGCAGTGCTCACGTTGGCCGCCGTTGCTGCGTGCGGACGGAGCGACCGACGCGACACCGCGGCAGCCGACAGCCTTAATCGCGATCTCCAACTGGCTCCCGTGGACACGACTGCCGCGCTCAACGACCGTCCGGCTGATACCGCTGTTACGCCGGTTGCGAGCACGCCTGCCCCGGCGGCTCGTCCGGCTGCTCGTCCTCGGCCGGCGCCATCACCCACGGCTTCTCGCCCTGCCACACCCAAACCGAGCGCTTCTGCTCCGGCACCCGCAACACCGGCCCCTGCGCCAGCCGGAGCTTGGCAGCGGGCAGCACACTGACGGCTGCTACCACTGCAGAGATTCGCTCCAACAAGAACAAGGTCGGCGATGAGGTCACCGCCACCATTGCCAGCGACGTCAAGGACAACGCCGGGCGAGTCGTGGTTCCGG
Source organism: uncultured Gemmatimonadales bacterium (assembly GCA_963751925.1). Taxonomy (GTDB): domain Bacteria; phylum Gemmatimonadota; class Gemmatimonadetes; order Gemmatimonadales; family GWC2-71-9; genus CAVVWJ01. The sequence goes on from CAVVWJ010000002.1 coordinate 39,107, forward strand.
CCGGCTCTGAAGTCACGCTCAAGGTGACGGCAATCAAGGAGTCGGAGAACAAGAGTGACAAGACCGGCACGCTGACACTTCAGCCGACTTCCATCAGCATCAATGGCCAATCGTATCCGGTCTCGGCCACGATCGAGAAGGTCAACACCGAGCTGCAGGGGCGGAAAACTGGGGCCGGTGACGTCGCCAAAGTCGGCGCGGGCACGGCCGTGGGAGCGGTGGTGGGCCGGGTTCTCGGCGGCAGCACGAAGGGGGCGATCATTGGAGGCGTTCTGGGAGGTGCGGTTGGTGCTCAGCGCGCGGTGGAGACCAAGGACCGCGACGTGGTGCTTCCACAGGGGACGACGATCACGCTCTCACTGCAGGAGAAGTTCACACCGACGATGTAGGCCGACACTCAAAGGACAGCAGCGGTGAGCGGGTTACCCACCTTCTCACCGCTTTCTGTTTCCTTCCTAATAACCTGCTCCGCCTCCTCCCAGTCTCGGGTCACTGACGCCCTGCCACCCGGTCGGCGTGCGAATGATGGCCTCCACATCGCCCCAGGAACCTTCCACGGCGACGCCATGGCCTTTCATGCGCAGCGTATCGAGGGTGGCCGGAAGAAATCCTCCGTTTTCCACCTCCAGGCTGTCTGGCAATCCCTGATGATGCATGCGCGGCGCTGCTACCGCGTCAGCGAGCGACATGCGATGGTCGATAACGTTCGAGATCACGTGATACACCATGGTGATGATGCGGGGCCCGCCGGGCGTGCCGACGATGAGATACGGCTGCTTCCGGGAGTCGAGCACGATGCTGGGCGTCATCGCGGACAGCATTCGCTTGCCCGGCACAATTGCATTGGCCTCGCCCTGTACCAGTCCGTACATGTTCGGCTGGCCCGGGGTTGTGGCGAAGTCATCCATTTCGTCGTTGAGCAGAAAGCCGGCGCCGGTCACCGTCACCGCACTGCCGTAGCTGTTGTTGAGGGTGGTCGTGCAGCTGACTGCCATCCCGTCCTGATCCACCACCGAGTAGTGCGTGGTGGATGATCCGCTCGGGACCGCGGGATCGAATGCGGGAGTCACCGACGCATGTTCGCCGATCTCTTTCCGCAGCTCGGCCGCGTACTCCTTGGACAAGAGCCGGTCAACCGGGTTCCGTACAAACGCCGGATCGCCAAGATACTTGTTGCGATCGGTAAACGCCCGCCGCATCGCTTCGGCTTCACGGTGCATCAGCGTCGCCGATCCGAACGGGGCCAGCGGACCGAATCCTTCCATGATGTTGAGGATCTCGCCCATCGTCACACCGCCCGACGATGCGGGAGGCATGGAGTAGATGGTGTAGCCCCGATACCCGATTGTCACCGGCGTTCGCCAGATGGGCCGATAGGCCGCGAGATCTTCCCGCGAAATGATGCCGCCGCCGCGATCCATCTCCGCCACGATCAGATCGGCGACTCGGCCCCGGTAGAAGCCGGCGGCGCTGCTATCGCGAATCGATTCCAGGGTGGAGGCCAGATCCGGCTGCCTGAAGATCGATCCGGGACGGGGTGGCTGGCCTTCCGGCAGGAAGCTGCGCGAAGCGGGGAAGCGCGCCAATCTCGCACTTTCCTCGGCAATCGACCGGCTCCGGTAATCGTCCACCAGGAAGCCCGACTGGGCGAGACGGATGGCCGGGGCAATGACCGCAGCGAATGGGAGCTTGCCGAATTTGTGATGAGCTTCCGTCAGTCCGGCAACCGCGCCGGGCACAGCAACCGAGAGATGGCCAGTGACGCTCGCGTCCTCTGCCGCGTTGCGATACATGTCTCGGTTTGCCCGTGCCGGCGCGGTCTCGCGGTAGTCGAGCGCCTGCGGTTGTCCACCGGACGGGAGAACGAGCATAAAGCCGCCGCCCCCGATATTGCCTGCTTCGGGATGGACCACTGCCAGGGCGAATCCCACCGCTACAGCCGCATCGACGGCGTTGCCACCCAGCCGCAGAATGTCCCGGCCGACCGCACTGGCGATGGGGCTTCCCGAGACGACCATGGCCTTGGGCGCATCCACCACCAGGGCTTTGCCGCGGTAGCTCCAGGTAGGAGCCACACCTGGGTTCGGAGCGATGTTGCTCCGGCCGGCGCACGCTGCGGAGAGGGTGAGCAGCAGCAGCGCACCGGCTGTGTGAGCCCGCATGGAAGCTCCTGTGTGGAGAAGGGATGTTCGGCGGAGTTGCCCCGGAGATGGCACGGCTCCTAATTTAGCGACTCGCGATCACCCGGACACTCCTATCTTCTGCTTGCGTGGCTGACGACTACCTCGACGCGCGCCTGACCGAACGGCGCAACCCTCGCAGCACTACCATCGATATCGCCACCGCCCTGGAGATCGTGGATCTCATCGGCGCCGAAGACGCGGGTGTCCCCGCCGCGGTGGCCAAGGCTCGCGTCGAGATCGCGCAGCGCCATCGACTTCATCGAAGCGGCGTTCCGAGCCGGCGGCAGATTGATCTATGTCGGCGCCGGGACCAGTGGCCGCCTCGGCGTGCTCGATGCTACCGAGTGTCCTCCCACGTTCGGGACGCCTCCGGATATGGTGGTAGGCGTCATAGCCGGAGGAGCGCCGGCGCTGGTGCGCTCCGTGGAAGGCGCGGAAGACGATGTCACGACGGCATCAAAGGAGATGGATACCCACAAGGTGGGCGCCAGCGATGTGGTGATTGGGATTGCGGCCAGCGGGAGCACGCCGTATGTGAAGGCTGCATTGTCGCGCGCAAAGGCACTCGGGGCCCGGATCGGTCTGGTTTCGTGCTCAGAGCCGCCGACCGATCTTCGCCAGATGTCCGACGTCTGCATCACCGTGCTGGTGGGACCTGAGATCGTCACCGGGTCGACCAGGATGAAAGCGGGCACCGCCACCAAGCTGGTGCTGAATACGCTGACGACGGGCGCCATGATACGCCTGGGCAAAGTGTACGGGAATCTGATGGTCGATCTCAGAGCCTGGAACGACAAGCTCGTCGATCGGAGCCAGCGCATCGTCATGGAAACGACCGGACTCGATCGCAGTCGGGCACAGACGGTGATCAAGGCAGCTGACGGAAGCGTGAAGACCGCCATCGTCATGGCACGTCGTGGCGTGGCCAAAGATGAAGCGGAGCGGCTCCTGGCCGAACATGCCGGCCGGCTGCGTCCGATCGTGGGCGACCCACCCGCGGTACAATCAAGATGACCGAGCGACCCACGTTGGCCGTCGGCCTCATGTCAGGGACGTCGCTCGATGGTATGGACGCCGCGCTGGTGCGCCTCGAAGGCCCGACCCACGCCACGCTACTGGACTTTGTCTCCCGCCCCTATACCGATGAGGAACGCGCCGAGATCAGGGGTGCCTTGAACGGCGCCACGGCTCCTGCGCTGGCTCGTCTGCATGTCCGGGTGGCCGAGTGGGCGGCCGAAGCAGTGCAGACGCTGCTGGTGCAGGCGGGCGTGCCTGCGCTCGACGTCTCGCTCATTGCTTTTCCGGGGCAGACGATCTGGCATGAGCCGCCACTGGTATCGTGGCAGCTGGGCGAGCCCGCCGTTCTCGCTGAGCGATTCGGCGTTCGGGTCGTCAGCGGATTCCGTGCCCGCGACGTCGCCGCCGGTGGGCAGGGTGCCCCCCTGGTGCCGATGGCGGATGTCCTGCTCTTCGCTGCAGTGGACTCGCCGCGCATCCTGCTGAACCTCGGAGGAATGGCCAACATCACGTACGTCGAGCGTCGCGCGCAGGAGCAGGGAGTACTGGCGTTTGATACCGGGCCAGGCGTGGCGGTAATCGACGCCGTAACCCGCTTGGTAGACCCACGACGCTCCTATGATCGCGACGGCAAAATTGCGGCTGAGGGAACGGTTAACGGCAAGATTCTGGACGAGCTTCTCGCCGATCCATTTTTTGCGGCGGCTCCCCCCAAGAGCACCGGGCGGGAGCGGTTTGGCGATCAGTACGCCCGGACGCTGAATGAGCGAGTGCCCGGCCCCGACGGAGTCGCGACCGCGGTGGAGCTCACGGCGCGCAGCATCGCCGCGGCCGTGAACCGGTGGACTCCCGCCGGGGTCGAGGTGGTAGCATCCGGTGGAGGGTGCCACCACCCTGGGCTGATGTCATCACTGGCGCGCCACCTCGAGCAAAGCGGCAACCACCCGCTTCGGCGGTTTGATGATCTTTTCTTCGCGGGCGACGCCAAAGAGGCGGTTGCGTTTGCGCTACTGGGCTACCTGACGCTCCATGGCCAGCCAGGCAATCTTCCCGCCGCCACCGGCGCCGAAGGATCACGGGTCCTCGGGACGGTGACACCGGCATGAAAGATCAGAGCACCGGGACTCCTGCGGCGCGCTTGATCATGCCGGCCCTACGGGCGGACGCGCTTACCGGATTTGCGCACGAGGCCGGCCGGATCGCGGACGCACTCGAAATTGGAGTGGGCGGCTTCATCATCTTCGGCGGTACAGCGGAGAGCGTCCGCCGGCTCACCGCCGATCTGCTCCGGCGGGCGGGACGACCACTCCTCCTGGCCTCGGATCTGGAGCGTGGGGCAGGGCAGCAGGTCGCCGGCTTGACCGAATTCCCTCCACCTATGGCGCTCGCGTCGCTGCACGACCCCGCGGTGGTCCGCTGGGCCGCATCCGTCACGGCCCAGGAGGCGCGCGCGGTCGGGATCAACTGGGTTTTCGCGCCGGTGGCCGACCTCGACATTCTGCCGGAAAACCCCATCGTGCAGACGCGATCGTTCGGTGGGGATCCCAATGAGGTCGCCACTTACGTGCGCCAGTGGATTGAGGGGTGTCAGTCATCCGGTGCCCTCGCATGTGCCAAACATTACCCTGGGCATGGCCGCACGACCGCGGATTCGCACATAACTCTCCCGGTGGTCGAAGCTCCAGCCGCCGCCCTGCGTTCGTCGGACCTTCTGCCGTTCAGGGTGGCGGTCGAGAGCGGGGTGGCTTCCATCATGACGGCCCACGTCGCCTACCCGGCGCTCGACAGCTCGGGACTGCCGGCAACCCTCTCCCGTATCGTCCTGACGGAGTTACGAGCCGGTGTGCGATTCGAAGGTCTGGTGGTGACCGACGCCTTGATCATGGATGGTGCCTTGGGTGGCCGCCGTGAGTCCGACGCAGCGGTGCAGGCGATTCAGGCGGGAGCGGATCTGCTGCTCTATCCCAACGACGCCCGTCGCGTGCGCGATGCCCTCGAGGCTGCGCTTGCCAGTGGAGCCATAGAGCAATCGCGGCTCCAGCTCTCACTCACTCGATACGAGCGGGCCCTGGCGGCAGCGACGTCGCCGACGCCGCCAGTGACCCGAGGACCCTTCGACTCTGCAGTAGAGCTCGCCGACGAGCTGCTCAACAATGGGATGGCTCGCGGTGCGGCTCCCGCGCTCGACGGACCACTCGACCTGGTGGTCGTGGATGACGACATCGGAGGACCCTATCCCCCGGGCCCCAGTGATTACGTCCATCAGGCGCTTGGCACGAGTCTGATCGGCCGCTATGGCGGCGGCGCCCGTGTATTGCTGGTGTTTGCGGAGCCGCGAGCATGGAAGGGACGATCGGGGTTCAGCAGCGCATCGCGTGAAGCGCTGGCTCACCACGGCGCCGGCGCTGACTTGATCGTGCTGTTTGGTCATCCCCGGCTCATCGCCGAGTTGCCCAGTAGTGCGCCGGTGTTGTTGGCTTGGCATCGTCAGCGGCTGATGCAGGAAGCAGTGGCACGCTGGTTGGGTCAGCATCTACGGAAGGTTCAGGTCTGAGCGTCTAGGGCGAGCTCGTAGCCTCGGCTCGACTGGCCTGACGGATCCAGGGCAGAAGCGCGAATGCCGGCAAGCCAAACAGGAAGGTGAGCAGGAAGTAGTGGGCATACCCCAACTGTTCCGCCACGGCACCCGAGGCAGCGCCCGCCAGGGTTCGGCTCAATGCGAGAAGGGCGGAAAGCACGGCGTACTGTGTCGCGGCATACCGGCGCTCACAGACCGACATCAAGAACGCCACGAACGCGGCCGTCGCCAGTCCATGGGCGAAGTTCTCGAAAAGGGCGACGGCGATGATGAGTGTCTTGGAGGCGCTCACGCTCGCCGCACCGGCGTAGGCCAGGCTCGAGAGCGCCTGCACCAGTCCCAGGGACCAGAGCGCGGTAAAGATCCCCCAGCGCGTCGTCAGCACACCCCCGATCACCGCGCCTGTCAGCGTGGCGACAATCCTCCCGGTGGTCAACACCGCCCCGATTTCCTCGAGCGAAAAGCCACGGTCCACCCAAAAGGGCCGAGTCATCGGCTCCATGGCATAGATGTCCACCTTGAACAACAATGCGAACAGCACCACGACCCAGATCCCCGGCCGGGCCAGCAGCGCCCGGAGCGGCTCCCAGAAATCCACGGACACCGCGGCAGTTCGTCTCGTGGCCGGCAAGGCGAGCGCGGCGAGGCCGAGTACGCCGATCATGAGAGCCCCGACCTCAAATGAGGTGGGCCACCCAAGCCTGCCCGCCAGCCAGAGCAACAGTCCCCCAGCGGTAAACATCGCCACGCGGTAGGCGCCGATTCGTACTGAGTTGGCCACGCCGAGTTCACGGGTGGTGGTGGTCTCGATGGTATACGCATCGATAGCGATGTCCTGCGTCGCCGAGAGGGTCACCATCAAGGCGAGGAGCAGCCAGAACCACCGCGCCATCGTGCCGAGCTCAACCGTCGCCAGAATGAGTGTGAGAACGGTGAGGCCAGCCAGACAGGCTGCGATCCAATGCTTGCGAGTGCCGATGCGATCCACCAGCGGCGACCAGATGAACTTGAACGTCCAGGGAAAGCTGACGGCACTGATCAATCCGATCTCTACCAGACCGGAGCCGTGGGTACGGAGATAGACCGGGAGTGTTTCGTTGACGAGGCCAAAGGGAAATCCTGAAGCGAACGACAGTGCGGCCAGCCAGGCCAGGCGGACGCCCAGGGGCGCAGCTACGCCGGAGGGCTCAACTGGATCAGCTCGAGCTGGAGTGGTTATCGCCAAACCGTCAGCAGAAGGATCAGGACGCCGAGCACGACGAGGGCGAGGGCCAGGTTTCTGATGCGCTCCATCGCCGGGTCTGAGTCGGCCGCTGCTTCGTTGGAGATCTCCGATAGCTCGGCTCTGCCTACCTCGACGGGTGTCGCGGTGGGGGGGAGTTCGTAGCTCCGGTATGCCACGCCATCGCTCCCGTTCGCCTCGGGCAGTCCGTCTCCCTCGAAGCGCGCGACTACCGCCGTTATGTTGTCGGGCCCCCCGCGCGCGTTCGCAAGGTCGATGAGCGCGGAACAGACTGCGGCGGGCTCGCGATGCTGTTGGATCAAGCTGGCAAACTCTTCGCGGCGCACCAGTCCGGACAGACCGTCAGAGCAGAGAATGAGGGCATCGCCGTTTTGGATCGGCTGATGACTGAGGTCAACTTTGACCCGCGGATCGGGACCAAGCGCCTGAAGGATGATGTTCCGCCGCTCGCTCTGCTCCGCCTCTACCTCGGTCAACTCTCCCGCATCCACCAGACGTTGCATCAGACTCTGGTCCTTGGTGAGTTGAACCGTCTCCGCGTTGCGCACCAGGTAGGCGCGGCTATCTCCGATCTGGGTCAGGTAGAGGTCACTCCCGAACACACCCGCGGCGGTGACGGTGGTTCCCATTCCGCGTACTTCGGGATGCTGGCGAGCATAGGAATAGATCTGTTCGTTGGCCAGCTCAACGGCTTCCCGCATGCGGTAAGCGAACCGTTCGGCGGACGGCACTGGATCCTTGGCCCAGGCAGTGGCCATATGCCGGTAGATCAGGTCGGCGGCCATCGCACTCGCCAGCTCCCCAGCTGCGGCGCCACCCATCCCATCGGCGACCATGAACAGCGAGCCACGGTCGCCCACCTCGTGGTTTCGGACCTCGGGTTGTAGGCTGGAGTTTCCGGTACTCAAGTCGGCGACGAGGAAGGTGTCCTCATTGTGACCACGCGAGCGGCCGAGGTCGGTCTTGCCGAAGACGGAAACTCGCACCACACCGTTGGTCACGCGGTAGGTCCCTTCCGTCAGAGACGGGGCTTCGGGGTCAGACGAATCTAGAGAGCCCACTTCAGAGCGTCAACAGAGTCTTGGCGTAAGTCATAGTCAACGTTTACCTTGCAGCATGCTCTCCAGTCGAATCTTTCGCTGGGCGCCCTGGCTCCTCGTCACGGCGTCGGCCTGCGCTCGCACTACCAGCCCGGCACGCCTTTCCCCGCAGGTCAGGGGGGCCCGGCAGGATCAACTCGTAACATCTCCCCCGTCCAGACGGGTGGTCCCCCCCACGTTGGATGATTCGATTGGACTTCATGTGATCTACCCGGCAGCCGACGATCTCGTTCGGGTGCAGGACTCGAGCTTTCTCTTTGGCTCAGTGGCAAGCAAGCACGTTCGCATCACCATCAACGGTTCGCCAGTGAAGGTCTGGCCCAACGGCGCGTGGCTCGCATGGCTCCCGTTCCCGCCTGACAGCGTCATGCAGTTCAGAATCGAGGCTCGCTTGCCGGCGGATTCAGCGGTGTTGATCTATCCGGTTCGTCGCGACCCCCGCTACGTCCCACGAGAGATTCGGGTTGGTACTGCCTGGATAGACTCGACCTCCCTCAGTCCTCAAGGTCAGGTGTGGCTGCCCTCCAGCGAATACCTCACGCTTTCCACTCGGGCCGCCGAAGGATCGGACGTGAGCATACGCCTCGCAGACGGCAGGGTAATCCGTCTTCAGGCCGAGATGCAATCGGGAGAGGTGCTTCCGGCGTTGCGGGCCTTCGACCGCGACACCACCAAACTTCGCGGAGCCGATGAGGTGAGATATGTCGGGATCGTCCGGGGCCGCACGATTGGGCCGGATCCCGGCCCCGTCCTCGGTACTTCGCTCGGGACGATCGGTGTGCTTGGTCGAGCAGTTTCACGCTGCGCTGCCGGATTGGCCTGTCCCGCCCCGTATGCCGAGTTGGCGTCGTCCCAGCGAGACTGGGCCATCATTCAAGCGGTGCGCTCGGGAGACACGGTGCGGGTTCGCTGGCCCCTGCAAGTCGCCCTTTTGGACACCGTGCCCGTCGTAACCGAATTCGACGACGACACGCTGGGGCGGGGGAACACCGATAGCATCAGCCCAGGGCGGGCCACCCCGGGCGGGACCTATGAATGGTTCTTCCCGACCGGCACCCGTGCCGCCGTGAGCGGCCGATGGAACAGTGATCTCCGGATCCGTCTCTCCCCGGCCGCCGACGCCTGGGTCAACGTGGCGGATGCGCGGCCTCTCCTGCGCGGGTTGCCGGAGCCGCACGCCGTCGTGAGCTCGGTAACCCTGAGCTCGGCGCCTGGTATGGCGGTACTGCGGATCCCTCTAAGTCAGAGGGTGCCGTTCCAGGTCTCCGAGACAGAAAGAACACTGGCCCTCAAGTTTTACGGCGCCGTCGGAGACGTAGACTGGATGCGCTACGGTTCCGATTCGCTGATTGATCGGATGAGCTGGGCTCAGTCCGGCCGGGAGGAGATGACCCTCACGCTGGAGCTTACCTCGCCTCTCTGGGGGTACCGGGCACGCTGGAGCCGGAATGACCTCCTTCTCGAGATCCGCCGTCCACCCGTGATCGACCGCCGGGACCCGCTTCGAGGCCGCCTGATCGCGCTCGATCCGGGTCACCCGCCACTCGGCGCAACCGGTCCGACAGGCTTTCGCGAAGCCGAGGCCAATCTGGCCGTAGCGTTTCAGCTTCGGGCGATGCTCGAGAAAGCAGGTGCCCGTGTCCTGATGACTCGAACCGTGGATTCCGCCATCGATCTCTGGCCCCGAGTGGCCCTCGCCGACAGCGCCGGTGCCGACGTGCTTGTCTCCATTCACAACAATGCGCTGCCCGATGGCGTGAACCCCTTCACCAACAACGGCACCAGCGTATTCTATAATCAGCCCCGCAGTATCCCTCTTGCTCTGGAGGTCCAGCGGGCGCTGGTGCGGCGCTTGAAACTGCCCGATCTCGGCATCAGCCGGGCCGATTTGGCGGTGGTTCGATCTACCTGGATGCCATCGGTGCTGTGCGAGGGAATGTTCATGCTCATTCCCGAGCAGGAGCTGATGCTCAGGTCCCCGGAAGGGCAGCGGCTCTACGCCCGGGGGGTCTATGAAGGAATACGCCGCTTTTTGGAGCTGCGAGGGAAGGCCCAGCGAGCCGGCCCTGTGGGCCAGAGGAGTTCGGGTGCGTCTCCTAAGACAAATCCTACCCCATCGCCCCGCGCGGCAACGCCCGGCGCCCCGGCTGGCGGTGTGTCTCCCTAGAGTGCAGTGATGAGGGTTCGGCTGATGCCTTTCCAGAGGTCGTGGTTGAAAATCCCCAACATCTCTCGCCTGTCTGGCTCTCGTAGCACGTTGTCCATCGGTGCTGTCTCGCTGCTCCTCACGCTCTCTGTTTTGCCCAGGGCCGAGGCCCAGAGCGCAACCGATCGCGACGTGCTTGAACACTTTCGTGATTCCCTCTCCAGTACGGCCGATTCTGTGGGGCTGCTGAGCCTCGAAAAGCGATTGATTGCCGCGGCAAAGGCGGATCGAAGCAACGGCGTGGCCCACCTCAAGCTCGGCTTTCTGTCTCTCCGGCTGGGAGATCTCGGGGGTCACTCCCACTATGATGATGCCGCCTCTGAGTTTCAGTGGGCCATCGACCTGCAGCCGACCTGGCCGTACGCCTGGTATGGAATGGGGTTGGCAGAGTACGGGGTGGGGGATTCCCAGATTTCCTTCGTCACCGGCCTCAAGACGATGCTGGGAAAGGATGCGCTGACCCGGTCAGCGGTCGCCTTTGCCAAGTCGGCTGAAATCGACCCAGCGTTCGTCCAGGGTCTGGTGGACCTGGCAAACACAGCGCTCCGTCAGCGAGTGAATGTGAAGCTGGGTGTGGCGCTGGAGGCTCTTCGCCGCGCCAGCCGCACCACGGCAGGGGCCGATCCTCGAGTGCAGCTGGCACGCGGCCGAGTCGAGCGCGAGGTGGGTGATGGGGACTCCGCTCTCGCTGCCTTCCAGGGCTACGAGGACCATGGACCAAACCCCAGCCTGGGAAAGCTCGAGATCGCTCGTACTCGTTTTTTACTGGGCCGCTTCGACGGGTCGACTCCATACTTTGAAGGCGCGGCCAACGACGATTCCGCCACTGTGGCTGGCTATCGAGCGGATCTGGCGACCATCGCATCCGACAGCGTCCTCGGTGAGTTCGACCGCCAACGGGGTGAGCAGCGAGCCCAGTATCTCCACCATTTCTGGGAAGATCGGGACCGGCTGGAGCTGCGTTCCACCGGTGAGCGGCTGCGAGAGCATTACCGCCGACTCTTCTACGCCCGCAAGAACTTTCAGCTCACCGCAAACAACCGTCACTACGACATCGTCGAGCGTTACCGATCGGGGAGTCGCGATTTCGACGATCGCGGGGTGATCTACATCCGCCACGGCGAGCCCTCCAGCCGGGCGACGTATGCCGCACCGGGACTGGAGCCGAATGAATCCTGGCGCTACAGCCGGCCTGACGGTGATCTGCTGTTTCACTTCATTGCACGCGAAGACGTGCAGGACTTCAAGCTGGTCGAGAGTCTGTTCGACGTGCTCGGCTTCAGCGACGCTGTGCGACTTCAGGATCGTGACAATGGTGCCGCGGATAACGCCGTCGCCGAACAACTCATTCTTTCACGGGAGCAGCTCTCTCCCATCTACCGCACCTTGCAGGGAGCGGGACGCATCAGCAGCGGACGGTATCAGACGCAGGAGCGCCGGGTGGGTCAGGAGAGCATCGCACTAGGCACTCGGACCGACAGCTACGAGCTGCGATTCCCCCATGAGCTCAAGGCACATTCCGAGGTTTTGGCGGTAGGCCACGACTCCAGTACCCACCTGGTGCAGGTGGCTTACGCCGTCGCCGGCTCGACTCTCGAGCCCGTCACGGTCACCCGCGGCTATCTGTACAGCGTTCGGCTGCGGTTCACCGCCATGAACGCCATGGATAGAGTCGTGGCGTTCCTGGATACCACCCGGCACTTCGTTGCTCCCGCCCCGGTCCCGCCAGATGAGCACCTGGTCGGGCGTGTCTCCTTGCCGGTGCCTGCTGGTGCCCTCCATTATCGCCTGGCTTTGCAGCAGGGAGATGAGATAGGAGTGACCCTCCCTCGGGACAGCGTTCGTGTCGGGGCGCCCGCTCCCGGCGCCCTCGGGCTCAGCGATCTGGTGCTCGGCTCGCGCAACGCGAACCTCGCGTGGGTTCGCTCGCGGGACGATACGGTGCTCTTCAACCCGCTCCGGACCTACCGCCGGGGAGATGAGATGGAGCTGTACTACGAGATAGAAGGTTTGCGTCCGGCGCCATACACGGTCGAGCTGGAAGTGCGGAAGAAAGGGTCGGGAGGAGGAATCTTCAAGAAAATTTTCGGCGGAAGCTCGGCGGCGATTCGATTGAAGTTCGAGGAGCAGGCTACGACGCCGACCGCATCGACGCACCGGAGCCTCAAGCTCGACCGCCTCAAGCCAGGCAACTACGTCCTGGAGGTCAGCGTGTTGGATGCGGCGGGCCGGAAGGATCATCGGGCCCAGGACTTTCAGGTGGTGGACGATCAGGATCGGAAGAAATAGGGAACAGCGGCAGGCACCCACCGACACCAGAGACCCTCCGAAGCCGACGCTCGGAGGGTCTTTTCCTGCCTACATCGGCCAGGCGGCGGGTCGAGTGGGAGTCAGGATCAGCAGGGGCTGGACCAGGCTCTCGGCCTTCACCACCGCCTCGACCTGCACTAAATGCTGGGTGACCCCGGTTGTGGTATCGAACGTTGCGATGTGCATCAGCATGGAAGCCAGCGGACGGTCGGCCTGCTTGGTTCTTCCGCTTTCCGGCGCGATCGAGGTGCCCGGCACGAGCGTGATGCGCGCGTGGCCGAACAGCCAGAGCGGAAGTCCGTCCAGAGCGTTCAACAGCCGTTCGTTGAACGCCAGGCTCTCTCCGTGAAGTGTGATCAAGCCGAGAGAGGGCCGCTCGTTCTGGCGCCGCGAGTGGACTACAAAGCCGTAGGTGAACGACGGGTCCTGCCCGGCCGCTCGCCGAAGGGCGGCCCTGAGCTTCTGCTGGCTGAAGGCAATCGTGTGATACGGTACCACGGGCTCTCCTGGATCTATAGCGGGGTTGGTGTTCGGCGGGCTGGGGGTGGCCGGGAACACCCGACGCGGTTGGCTGCATTCTGCGTGCCAACGCGGTACTGCAATGCCACTGGACTACAGGTCCACCGATTTGCCTCTGATCGAGCCACGAGATTCCAGCAAAGGCCTCAGCGGCAGTGGCCGACGGCATCGCACGAGCCACGCGGTCTTTCGCAACCCATCTCGCGATACGCCACGCGATTCCGCTTGACTCCCTTCGACCGCCGCGTAGCTTGCGCCCATATGTTCTGCTCCCGCTGTGGCAGCGAAATCACCGGCAAATCGAAGTTCTGCCCCTCCTGCGGCCTGGACCTGATGGCGACGACTCCGGTCCACGCCATCGCAACCGGGGTATTGCAGGAGCTGGACCTCGTCCGCGAATCACTGGCCGCCGAATACGAGATCATCGAAGAGCTGGGACGCGGCGGCATGGCGATGGTGTATCGGGCCAAAGACCGTCAGCTCGAGCGCGAGGTGGCGGTGAAAGTGCTTCCGTTCTCCCTCGCGTTCGATACCGAGTTCGTCGAGCGATTTCAGCGAGAAGCTCGCACCGCCGCCCAACTGGAACACCCCAACATCATCTCGATCTATCGGGTCGGCCGCTCAGGAAGGGTCATCTACTTCGTGATGAAGTTCCTTCGCGGCGGGTCTCTATCAACTGTGTTGGGGGCGAGAAAGAAGTTAACCCCTCCGGAGATTCGGCGCCTCCTCCTGGAAGCGGGTAGTGCGCTCGGCTACGCGGCCCAACGTGGCATCGTCCATCGAGACATCAAGCCTGACAACATCATGTTCGACGAATTCGGCCAGTCTGTGCTGACCGACTTTGGCATCGCCAAAGCGGCGTCGGGGCAGAAATTGACCGGCACGGGCATGTCGATCGGAACTCCGCACTACATGAGTCCAGAGCAGGCGCGGGCGCAGGCGATCGACGGTCGGAGTGACATCTACAGCCTGGGTGTGGTGGCTTATCAATGCCTGACAGGGAGTGTTCCGTACGATGGGGAAGACAGCTTCTCGATCGGCTACAAGCACATCACCGAGCCGATTCCGACACCCAGCCTGGTGACGGCTGACGAACGACGGGTCTTCGAAATCATCAAGCGGATGCTCATGAAGGATCCCTTCGACCGGTTTCAGACCTGTGAAGAGCTGATCGCCTCATTCCAGGGGCAGCCCATCGCCGCGCCCGGTGCCTTGCGGGTGAGCGCCGCCATCTCGATCCCGAGCCGCGCAACCGCGGCGGCGGGCGCCGGCGCCGCGTCCGGGCTCAGTGGAGCGGGGCTGCCTCCGATTGTCAGCCAGCCAACGACTCCGCTCGATTCTCCTCTGGTGAACCGGCGGCTGACGCCGCGCGAACGACGTGAGGTGCCGCGCAGAGTGGCGGATCGCTCGGTCGCCATGCGGACCAACACCTCGTCGTGGGCCTGGCTCTGGGTACTGCTGGCAGTCCTCGGGGGGCTCGGCGGCGCCATCTACTATTACAAGGCCAAAGGTTTTGCTCCGGGGAAGGCGTCGATAGACCTCCCTGCCGACTCGGCCCTCTCCGGTCCAGACACGGCGGTAGGACCGGTGGTCCAGCCGGCACAGCGCTCGGCGGCGCCCAGCGACAGTGCCGCTTCTCGGGACACGTCAGCTCCCGCAGGTTCGGCTGACGCTCGGCCCCGCCCACCTGGCGCACCGACAACCACCGGAGCCGACACGGTGGCTGGGGACCCCCGCAATGACGTCACCGGTCCCGTCGATAGCGGCGGAGTGCGTCTGGTGGGCCTGCCCCGTGGGTCGACCGTCATGATCGACGAAAAGCCGATCTTACAGGCGCTGACCCGCCTCTCGCCGGGGCCGCATGCCCTCGCCATCTCGGCGCCGCGATACAACTTCTATTCCGACACCATTGTCATTCGTCCGGGACAGGTTCAGGAAGTCACGCCCCAGCTGACCGTGATCGGTGCGCCGGTGCCCACCGCCAGACGTCAGTCGGGACAACCTTCGGGTGGGTGCGTGCCGGGACCCGGGTACAACGCGGACGGTTCCTGTTTCGATGAGCGCCCCAAACCGGTCAATCCGCCGTTCGTCACCGTACCTGCCGACGCTCAAGCCGCGCCGAGACCGTCTCTGCTCTGGGTGAAGGTCTCGGCCGAGGGTAGGACGGTAGACATCATGCGCCTTCGGCCTTCGAATGATCCGGCCTACGAGCGTGAGGTGCGAAATTTCGTCTGGACGGTGACCTGGCACCCGGCAGTGAAGGATGGCGCATCGATCGAAGCCTGGACCCAGATGCTGTTCCCGCCGGCCCAACAATAGTCCTTCCCAATGCCCACTATCCATCGCACCGCCTTCATCGCGTCCACGGCGGCAGTCATGGGTGATGTGACCCTTGGTGAAGAATCGAGCGTCTGGTACGGTGCCGTGCTTCGCGGCGACATGGCGCCGATCGTCATCGGGGCGCAGACCAACATCCAGGATGGGGGTGTGGTTCATGTGGACGCAGGTGTCCCGTGCATCGTGGGCAGCCGAGTTGGTGTCGGCCACCGGGTCATCCTGCACGGCTGTACCGTCGCGGACGACTGCTTGATCGCGATGGGCAGCATCCTCCTTAACGGAGTGAGCGTTGGGGCTGGGAGCGTTATCGCTGCCGGTGCGGTGGTGCCCGAGGGGATGCAGGTGCCGCCGGGCTCCCTCGTCATGGGCGTGCCGGCGCGAATCGTTCGTCCAGTGGATTCGGCGCTGGCCGAGAGGGCCGCGGCCACCTGGAGGCACTATGTGAAGGAGGCGCGGAGCCACCGCGCCGGGCACTATCCGCTGCTGTCGCATCAGTGATCTGACTCATCGGCAATCCACGACTTATCCTCACATCTCCACGTCTCCACATCGTCATCTCTGATTATATTTGTGATGTGGGAAGCGAGATCGTACGTAGATCCGCCTCTTTTTGAGTCTATTGTGCGGGTCGGCCACTAGCCCTAGCTTGGCCTTCCGCTTCGGCGGCAGAATGCCAGAGTCAAGTCATCGTTGCGGAGCGAACGCTCCACTCTCTCAGGGTCCATATCTCAAGCGGGGAGCACTATGAAATCGTCCACCCCACGGGACGCGGTCCGGCTGTCGCCCAACGCCATCACGGTGCTCGAAAAGCGCTATCTGCTCAAGGATGAAACCGGGGCGCCAGTGGAGAAGCCAGCGGACCTGTTCTGGAGGGTGGCGAACACCGTCGCGGAGGCGGACCGGCACTACGGCGCATCCGACGCCGTGGTTAGCAAGGTCGCTCGAGACTTCTTCGGCCTGATGGCCGAACGGCTCTTCGTGCCGAACTCGCCGACATTGATGAATGCCGGGCGCCCTCTGGGGCAGCTCTCCGCCTGCTTCGTGCTGCCGGTGGATGACGCGCTCTCGAACGGCAAGAGCGGGATTTACGATACGCTCCGCGCCATGGCCCTGGTGCATCAGTCGGGCGGCGGCACCGGATTCAGCTTCTCCCGCCTCCGTCCCAAGAACGACATCGTGCGGTCGACCATGGGTGTGGCGTCGGGCCCGGTGTCATTCATGAGCCTGTTCGATGCCTCCACCGATGTCGTGAAGCAGGGCGGCACCCGGCGGGGCGCCAACATGGGCATCCTGCGTGTCGACCATCCAGACATTCTGGACTTCATCACCTGCAAGGACGACACAACCAAGATCACCAACTTCAACATCTCGGTTGCCGTCACTGATGCATTCATGGCCGCGGTCGAGACCGATAGTCTGTACGATCTGATCCATCCCAAGACCCGGGCCGTTACCGGCCAGCTCCGCGCTCGTGAAATTTGGGAGCTGATCATACACGGCGCCTGGAAGACCGGTGAGCCAGGGGTCTTTTTCATCGACAAAGCCAATTACTACAATCCGGTACCACACCTGGGGGAGTACGAGGCCACCAATCCCTGCGGTGAGCAGCCGCTGCTCCCCTATGACGTCTGCAATCTCGGATCGATCAACCTGGGCGCGTTCGTCAAGCCCGCCAAGACCGCGGAGACTGACGCGGGTGCGCAGATCGACTGGGATCATCTGCGTCAGGTGGTGCACCTGTCGACCCACTTTCTCGAGAACGTGATCGACGCGAACCAGTATCCGCTACCCGAGATCACCGAGCTGGCCCAGCGCATCCGTCGCATCGGGCTCGGCGTCATGGGGCTGGCAGATGTGTTCGTGAAACTGGGCGTTGCCTACGACTCGGAAGAGGGTGTGGCCCTCGGCCGGAAGATCCAGCAGTTCGTGGACGAAGAAGGAAAGGTCGAATCAGAGCGGCTGGCCGGCGAGCGCGGGGTCTTCCCCGAGTGGGAGCGGAGCATCTGGGGACCGGATGAGAGCTGTGCCCGGGACAGCCAGGGTGAGCGGGTCCG
The DNA here is from genome assembly GCA_963751925.1 of uncultured Gemmatimonadales bacterium. Taxonomy (GTDB): domain Bacteria; phylum Gemmatimonadota; class Gemmatimonadetes; order Gemmatimonadales; family GWC2-71-9; genus CAVVWJ01. Next base: position 56,654 of record CAVVWJ010000002.1, read on the forward strand.
CCCCATGCGCCGCCTTCGCAATTGCAACGTCACCACCGTCGCCCCCACCGGGACGATCTCGATCATCGCCGGGTGCAGCTCCGGGATCGAGCCGCTCTTCGCCGTTGCCTTCATGCGCAATCAGGCGGGAGTGCTGATGCCGGATGTAAATGAAGACTTCGTCGCGATCGCCAGGTCCGAGGGGTGGTATTCCGAGGAGCTCATGCGGAAGATCGCTGAAACCGGGCAGATCGCATTTCCAGAGGTCCCCGCCAAATGGCAGCGCGTGTTCGTCACCGCGAACGCGATCAAGCCCGAGTGGCACATCCGAATGCAGGCGGCGTTCCAGGAGTACAACGACAGCGCCATCTCGAAGACCTGCAACTTCGCCCACGATGCCACTGAGGAGTACGTCGAGGAGATCTACCGTCTGGCGTACCGGCTCAACTGCAAGGGCGTGACGGTCTACCGTGACGGCAGCCGGGAGATGCAGGTGCTCTCGTCCGGAACGACGGCAAAGAAAGTGGTGGAGGGTCACTCGGATACCAAAGCCGCGAAGGTCGGTAAAGAGGCATCCGCCAGCCTGGTCACCGCCGATCTCCATGGAGAGATCGCCGAGCTGCGGGCGGAGAACGAGAGACTCCGCCGGATCGTGCACGATCTCGAGTCGGAGAACCTGCAGCGCCGCCAGAAGCGGTCGCGCCCGGAAGTTCTGCGCGGAACCACGAGAAGGGTGGAAACTCCGCTCGGGACGCTCTATGTCACCATTACCGAGGATGACAGAGGGCAGCCGTTCGAGGTCTTCATGACGCTGGGTAAGGCCGGCGGGGCATTGATGGCGGACGTGGAGTCGCTGGGCCGTCTGATCAGTCTCGCGCTCCGCTCCGGTATCCCCATGAAAGAGATCTACCGTCAACTTCGTGGGATCAGCTCCGATCGTGTCATCGGTCTGGGGCCCAACAAGATCCTGTCGGTGCCGGACGCGGTCGGAATTGCCATCGAGCGTTGGATGCAACAGAAGGCGGGGATCCAGCAGGAGCTGCTGCCCCCCGCGGGTCAGCCGCGCGGTTCCAGCCTCTCTGGTGAGCTGGCGCCCGTCGTCTCACAGCCCACGATTCAGCCCGGCGATGCCGGAGAGCAGATGGTTCTGGGCGGTATGCAGGAGACCTTGTCCGGGGCCTGCCCGGATTGTGGCTCGCAGCTCGAGTTTGCCGAGGGGTGTATGAAGTGCCACGTGTGCGGCTTCAGTGAGTGCGGATGATCGTGGTCGTTCGTAGATAGCTGTCCAGTCGTCACGATGTGGTACCGCAATGGGATGTCCGGCTTCGGGCATCCCATTGTCGTGTCGGTTTACCGCTTAACGCTGTCGCCGATCCGGCCGCTGTCCGCCTGCCTGGAGCTGTCGGGGCTGGTGGCTCCCAGCTGTTTCCGCTCCGCCTCATCCGCATCCTCGGTGGACCAGCCGTAACGCTTCACCAGGCAGTCTCGCACCTGGCCGGAGACGTAGGCTGTGCGGTAGATGCTCACACATTCTGCCAGCTCGCGTTCTTTACCAGGATGATTGCAGCCGACCAGTATTGTCATGAACCACAGTCCCACAGCGATCCGCATATCAGGCTCGAGCATGAAGGTCATGGCAGCATAGCACAACTCATGATGTCGCCGCCAGTCGAGGTGCTGCTTGCGTGAACCACTCGAACCGCCAGATTGCAGGAACTGCATAGCGTGGCCGCGCCGTTGAGACTCCGAAGCACTCGTCCCATCGAGCCGCCACGAGTTGAGCGACATAACACCTGGAGAGGCACTCATGATCAGCGTGATTATCAATGGCACTCGAAGGGATTTCGACGGTGATGCCGCCACCCCGCTGCTGTGGTATCTGCGGGATGAACTGGGCCTGACGGGCACCAAGTTCGGCTGCGGCATTGCTGCCTGCGGAGCGTGCACGGTACACCTGGAAGGGCAGGCGGTCCGCTCCTGCGTCACGCCCGTATCAGCCGCTTCAGGTAAGCGCGTCGTCACCATCGAAGGGCTCAGCCCAGACGGATCGCACCCGGTACAGCGGGCCTGGCGCGCGCACAACGTTCCGCAGTGCGGCTACTGCCAGAGCGGTCAGATCATGCAGGCTGCGGCCTTGCTTGCCACCACACCCCAGCCCACCGACTCGCAAATCGACCAGGGGATGGCCGGCAACATCTGCCGGTGCGGCACCTACGTCCGTATCCGGTCCGCAATCAGGGCCGCGGCAGGAGGGAAGTGACCATGGACTCGATCACCAACGGCATGGAGCGGCGCGAGTTTGTCCAGCTGCTCGGCGGTGGCGGCCTGGTGTTGGTGGTGTCGCAGAGCGGTTGCCGCCGGGTGAGTGATTCCCTGAGGGGCGCGCCCAAGGCAGCGACGTCCTCGGTCAGCCCAGCTGCCTACCTGCGTATCGACGATGCAGGCGGGGTGACCGTCGTCTGTCATCGCTCCGAAATGGGGCAGGGAGTCCGGACCTCAGTCGCGATGATCGTCGCCGACGAGCTGGACGCCGACTGGGACAGAGTGAAGGTGGAGCAGGCACCCGGCGATGAGAAAACGTTCGGCTCCCAAAATACCGACGGCTCGCGAAGCATCCGCGAATTTCTGGATGCCTTGCGGCAAGCTGGCGCGACCGGACGCGCCCTCCTCGAGGCTTCCGCGGCGAAACAATGGAGTGTGCCGGTCTCGGAGGTTGAGGCTCGGATGCACGAGGTCCTGCATCGCCCCAGCGGCCGCAAGCTGGGCTACGGCGATCTGGTCGAGACGGCTCGGAAGCTTCCAGTGCCAGCTCCCAGCGCAATCAGACTCAAGACGCCCGAGCAGTTTCGGTATATCGGGAAAGAGGTGCCGATCGTCGACCTGCTCGACATGACGACCGGACGAGCCCAGTACGGGATGGACCTCCGGCGAGATGGGATGCTGCTGGCCGTGATCGCCCGACCACCGGTGTATGGCGGCAGCCTCAAATCGGTGGACTCAGCCGATGCGGAGAAGATTCCGGGCGTGGTGCGCATCGTGAAAATGGACTCACCGCCGCCGCCATCCGGCTTCCTCGCCTTGGGCGGAGTTGCTGTGCTGGGGCGAAACACCTGGGCGGCCATGCAGGGCCGGCAAGCTCTAAAGCTCGTCTGGAATGACGGCCCCAACGCAACCTACGATTCCGAGCAGTACCGGGCGGAGCTCGAACGAAGCGCTAGGCGCCCGGGCAAGGTCGTTCGCAACCAGGGAGACGTGAACAGCGCGCTCCGCCGAGCCGCGAAACGGGTGCAGGCCGACTACTACATACCGCACCTGGGACATGCGCAAATGGAGCCGTTGGCCGCCCTCGCGTCGTTCGAGAACGGAAAGTGTGAAATCTGGGCGCCGACGCAGCATCCTCAGGCGGCGCGCGATACCGTGGCACTGGCGCTCAAGATCCCGGTTGATGATGTGCAGGTCCACGTGACACTGCTAGGCGGAGGCTTCGGCAGAAAATCGAAACCCGATTTCATCGTCGAGGCCGCACTGCTGGCGCGCGAGACCGGTAAACCCGTGAAGGTGATCTGGACTCGCGAGGATGACATCCAGCACGACTACTACCACACCGTCGCGGCCCAGCATCTCGAAGGCGGGCTCGATGCGAACGGCAAGGTTTCCGCCTGGCTCCATCGGACGGTACTTCCCTCGATCATGGCGACGTTCGCACCCAACACGCTGTACGCGGGAGACGGAGAGCTCGGCCAGGGGGTGACGGATCTGCCGTTTGCGATTCCCAATCTCAGGTGTGAGAACGGCCCCGCGGCCGCCCGGGTGCGCATTGGCTGGTATCGATCGGTCATCAACATTCCGCACGCCTTCGCGATCGGTTCGTTCGCGGACGAGCTGGCCCATGCGGCGGGCAAGGACCCGAAGGATTTTCTGCTGCAGCTCCTCGGACCGGACCGCGTCATCGACATGAGCCGTTCCGGACTGGCCGGAAAACCCTGGAACTATGACCGGAGCTTCGAGGACTACCCTATCGATGTGGCGCGATACCGACACGTGCTTCAGCTCGCAGCCGAGAAGTCTGGATGGGGTCAGCCGTTGGGACAGGGACAGGGCCGCGGTATCGCAGTCCACCGGAGTTTTCTCAGTTACGTCGCGACCGTCATCCAGGTTGAGGTAAAACCCGACGGGAGCGTCTCGATTCCTCGAGCCGATGTCGTCGTAGATGCCGGCACCATCGTCCACCCCGAGAGGATCCGCGCCCAGATCGAGGGCGCTACGATCATGGGCATCGGCAATACGCTCCTCGGGGAGATCACCTTCAAGCAGGGGCGCACGGTCCAGTCGAATTACTCCAACTACCAGGTCGCTCGCATCAACCTGGCGCCCCGGCAGCTCGCAGTGCATATCGTTCCGAGCACGGCGCGTCCCGGGGGAATCGGCGAGCCGGGGGTGCCACCAGTTGGCGCAGCGCTATGTAATGCCATCTTCGCCGCAACCGGCCGCCGCATCCGGAGCTTGCCGGTGGGGCAGCAGCTCGTGGGAGGTATCGCCAGCGCGAGCTGACAAGGCTACTCTGGACGATGCACCAGGGGGCGGGCGATAATTGCAGTGATCGGATTCATCATCCACGGCTTCGAAGGGGTACGACATGTCGGCTGATCAACAGGGTGGGGCGCTCAAGCCGGTAACCCCGGCGCGGGTTGCTGAGGAGCTCAAGAAGCTCAGCAGTCAAAGAAAAGAAGGAAAGCTTACGCCAGATGAGTACGAGCACCGATTCGCTCGGATGATCGGTGAGCTTCGCGATCGCCGGATCGACGGTAACCGGGCCGACATCCTCAAGACGCTCACTCCGCTCAAGGACGAGGGTGTGATCTCGGTTGCAGACTGGCACCGTCTGACGAAGCAGCTCGGATTGGTGTGAGCCTCGGCCGGCTCGAGATGTCCGCCCCGGCAGCGGACGGACTCATACTTAATGGTACGCTCAAGCATCCGGCCAAGTACGCCGGGGCTTTCCAACTCGTCCTCCTGGCTCATCACTACCCCGCCACTCGGGACAGCTACGCCCCGTTCGTCGCCGACCTCCTCGACGATGGTATTGCGACACTCGCTTTCGATCTGCGAGGGCACGACGCTCCGGCCCGTATCCGCTCGGTCGTGGAGCAGCAGATCCTCGTGTACCTCGCCTCCTCCCGGGAGGATTCCTTCGAGGGGGCCACCAACGTTACCGCTTGGGGCCGCGGGCTCCCACACGTCACCAGCCGGATTGTCTCCGGCTCGGCTCCCGCGATGGCGATCTACTACCACGTCCGAGACGAGCGTCACCGGTTTCTCCAGCAATCGCTGCAACCGCAGTGATCCAGCGTCGTAAGCTCGGACCTGAGGCTCCGCCGGTTTCCGCAGTGGGTTACGGTGGCATGCACCTCTCCATCCAGGACCGCCCACCGGAAGAACAGTCCGTACGAGTCATCCACGCGACTCTCGACTCAGGCGTTACCCTAATCGATACGGCTGACGTCTACTGCCTCGACGATAGCGAGATTGGTCACAACGAGCGGCTGATTGCTCGCGCGCTTCGAAGCTGGTCCGGCAAACCCGAACACATTGTGGTTGCGACCAAGGGTGGCATGATCAGGCCGGGTGGCCGGTGGGAGATGAACGGCAAGCCCAGCCATCTTCGCGCTGCCTGCGAGCGGTCATTGACGGCTTTGGGGGTGGAGCGGATCGATCTCTATCAGCTGCACGTGCCGGATCCCCGCGTTCCTCTGGCTGAGAGCGTGGGCGCGCTTGGCGATCTGCAACGTGAGGGTAAGATCCGCTGGATTGGACTTTCCAACGTCTCAGTCTCGGAGATCAAGGAGGCCGAGGCGGTGGCACCGATCAGCACGGTGCAGAATCGGTTGAATCCCTTTTTTCGGGAAGCGCTTGCTGAGGGCGTGGTGTCGTATTGCGGGGAGAGGAAGATCGGATTCCTGGCCTACAGTCCGACAGGAGGGGGGCGACTGAATCGGAAGCTTCCCGCTCACCCAGTGCTCCAACCGATGGCTGCACGCCTGGGAGTGACACCGCACGTGCTGGTTCTCGCCTGGGTTCTCGCCCGGTCTCCAGCGGTCATCGTGATCCCGAGTGCTCGCACCGTGGAGCATGCGGTGGACAGCCTGGGCGCCGCAGAGATCACGCTGAGCGAGGCGGACCTGAGCGCCATTACCTCGGCCGAGTTCTCGCGGGCCTAGTCCGGATTACGACCAGCGCACCAGGGTTGCCCCTACCGTAAAGCCCGCCCCCACTGCAGTGAATATCACCAGATCACCTCGCTTGATCCTGCCCTGGGCGAGCATTGCATCAAGGGCGAGAGGCAACGTAGCCGCCGTGGTGTTGCCGTACCGTTCCAGCACGGAGGCAACCCGCTCATGCGGGACGCCCAGGCGCTCGGCCGCGGCGTCCAGGATACGTTGATTCGCCTGGTGCGGGATGATCATCGCTACATCGTTTGGGGTAAGCCCGTTGCGGTCCAACACTGTTTGAACGCTCTCCACCATCTGCGACACCGCGAACTTGAACACGACACGGCCGTTCTGCTTCAGAAAATGTTGGCGCGCCGCAACGGTGGCTGCACTGGACGGCAGGAGACTACCTCCGGCGGGCATGAGGAGATCGTTGCGGCCGCTTCCGTCCACCTGGTGATGAAAGTCGAGGAAGCCGTAGCCGGCCTCCCCCGCTTCCAGGAGCACGGCTCCTGCTCCATCACCGAACAGCACGGCTGTGGTCCGGTCGAGCGGATCGATGATGGCACTCATCAGATCAGCCCCGACAACGACGACCCGCCGGTGTACTCCACTGGCCACGAACTGAGCTCCGGTAGTCAGAGCGTAGAGGAACCCCGAGCAAGCGGCGGAAAGATCGAATCCCCAGGTTTCCCTGAGGCCGAGCTGGTCTTGGATCAAACATGCGGTGGCAGGAAAGAACATGTCCGGTGTTACCGTGGCAACGATCAGAACATCGATGTCGCGAGCACCGAGATTGCGCTGAGTCATCAACTTTCGTACTGCCTCTGAGCCCATGGTGGATGTCGTTTCACCGGGGCCTCCTATTCTGCGTTCCCGGATTCCGGTGCGAGAGACGATCCATTCATCCGAGGTTTCGAGGCTTTGTGCGAGGTCAGCGTTGGTGAGGATCCGCTCCGGCACGTACGTGGCCACGGCGGAGATCGTGGCGCAAGCCGGAGTCCGGGAGTCAGTCATGTTCGAATCTGGTCCGAAATGTGAACGCCACGCAAGCGGCCACGCCCGCTATATTTCCAGCATGCCCCCTCTGACGCGCCGGCAAACTGTCACCGCTGATATTGGCGGGGTCCTCGTCGGCTCTGGTCATCCGGTTGTGGTCCAATCGATGACCAACACCGATACGGCCGATGTGCCCGCCACCGTGCGGCAGATCGCCGAGCTTGCGGTTGCGGGGAGCGCGCTGGTGCGGGTGACAGTCAACAATGATGAGTCCGCGGCGGCTGTGCCGGCGATCGTCGAGGGACTCGGCCTCATGGGCGTCTCGGTCCCGATCGTGGGTGACTTCCACTATAACGGCCACCTGCTGCTGACGAAGTACCCCGACTGTGCTCGCGCCCTCGCCAAGTACCGAATCAACCCGGGGAACGTCGGGGGAAAACGGCACGACGAAAATTTTCGCTCGATCATCGAAGTGGCTGTCAGGAATGACAAGCCGGTACGGATTGGGGTCAACTGGGGCTCGCTCGATCAGACGTTGCTGACCCAAATGATGGATGCGAACGCGGGCAGCAGCGCCCCGCGAGAGGCTCGGGCGGTCGTCATGGACGCTATGGTCGAAAGCGCGCTCCGATCGGCGACCTTGGCGGAAGCCACCGGGCTGGGGCACGACCGGATCGTCATCAGCGCCAAGGTTTCGGGGGTACAGGATTTGGTCGATGTGTATCGGCTCCTGGCTGAGAGATGCGACTACCCCCTCCACCTGGGACTCACGGAGGCCGGCCTCGGCAGCAAAGGTATCATCGCCAGCACTGCAGGGCTCAGTATTCTGCTCCAGGAGGGCATCGGTGACACCATACGAGTCTCACTGACGCCAGCTCCAGGCGGCGATCGGGCCGAGGAAGTTCGGGTCGCGCAACAGGTGCTGCAGTCGCTCGGGCTTCGTAGCTTCACACCCCAGGTTACCAGTTGTCCCGGCTGCGGCCGAACCACCAGCACGTTCTTTCAGCAGATGGCGCAGGAAATCCAGGACCATCTTCGCGAGCGAATGCCGGCGTGGCGCAGTGAGCGCCCCGGGGTCGAGGAGCTGAAAGTCGCAGTCATGGGCTGTGTCGTGAATGGCCCGGGCGAGTCCAAGCACGCCGATATCGGGATCTCCCTACCGGGCACCTTCGAAGATCCCAAGGCCCCCGTGTATGTGGACGGTCGACTGCTGGTGACTCTCAAGGGCGACAGCATCGTATCGGAGTTCCTAGGCATTCTCGAGGAGTACGTCGCCTCCCGCTATGGTGCGGTCGCGACGGTGAGCGCGAGAGAGTGAGTCTGGGCGCTCTGGGCGGCCTCGAGACTTCGCTTCGGGACCAGCCTCTGGTGGCCATGGCCGTACTCTTTGGCGCCGGCGTCGCGACCAGCCTGACACCTTGTGTCTACCCGATGATCCCCATAACCGCGGGAATCCTCGGCGGTGCTGCGGCGACGAAAAGGTCTCGCCGACGCAGCATCGGTTTGACCCTGGTGTACGTCCTGGGCCTCGCGTTGGTGTACGCGAGCCTCGGACTTCTGGCGGCACTGTCGGGCACATTGTTTGGCACGATCAGCTCGAACCCGTGGGCATTCTTTGTGATGGGGAACTTGCTGCTCGTGTTCGGTTTGGCACTGTTGGACGTCTTTACTCTCAGCGTGCCGAGCGGGCTGGCCGGCCGCATCAGCCGGATCAGCGCTGATTCCGTGGGTGGGGTTTTCGCCCTGGGAGCCACCTCTGGGCTCGTTGCCGCACCTTGTGGAGCGCCCGCCTTTGGCGCAGTCCTCACCTTTGTGGGCACCACCCGGAACGCGTGGCTCGGTTTCGCGTACCTGTTCATCTTCTCGCTTGGTCTAACGGCGATTCTCGTTGCCGTCGGAATCTTCAGCGGCGGCCTGGCCGCCTTGCCCAGTGCTGGACGATGGACGCTCTGGATCAAGCGTGGCGGAGGACTCCTCCTCCTTGCTATGGCTGAGTACTACTTCGTCAGAATGGGGACGGTGCTGTGAGGATTCTCTTTGGGGGTGCCTGGATTCTGGCGCTCGCATTGCGCCAGGCTCCCGCGGTGGCGGCGCAGGAGGCCGGGATTTCGGTTGGCGCCAGGGCACCTGCCGTCGCTGTGCATGACCTCGACGGCAAAGCCGTCGACCTCGGACAGTTCATCGGGCAGAAGCCGGTGTTTCTCGAGTTCTGGGCCACCTGGTGCGAGCTCTGCGAGCAGCTCGTCCCACAGGTGAAGGCTGCCCGGGCCGCCTATGGCGAGAAAGTGGAATTCATCGGCATCAACGTCTCGGTAAATCAGTCGCCGAACCGGGTGCGTCGCTACATTCAGACACATCAACCTGCATTCCGAACGCTGTACGATGACGAGGGCGCCAGTATTCGAGCGTACCAGGTCCCTTCGACGTCCTATGTCGTCATCGTGGACCGGGCCGGCAAAGTCGCGTATACCGGAATCGGAGGGACTCAGACGTTCGATACCGCGCTTCGCAAGGTGTCCCAGCAATGACCCACTCCCCACAGAGGACAGCTCCGATATGTATCCTGTAAAGGCTGCGCTCATATTGACCGTGTTGCTGCTGGCCGGCGTATCTGCCGGTTCGGCTCAGAAGATCAAGGACAAGGAAGGTAAGGTCACCGTTCTCCTCACGAGTGGTCCCGATGTGGGCCGCCGTGCCCCCGACTTTTCGCTGCCATGGGCGAATCGGGAGGGTATTGGCCCGGTGGAGTCGCCCTACCAGCTGGCGAGCGACAGAGGCAAGACTGTCGTAGTGGCTTTCTACCCGCGCGACTTCACGTCGGGCTGCACGGCGGAGATGAAGACCTTGGCGCAGCAATACGACAGCCTGATCGGGCCCGACGCAGTGCTCGTGGCCATCAGCACCGATTCCGTTCAGACTCACAGTCGTTTCGCATCCAGCTTGAACCTGCCGTTTCGACTGCTGAGCGATCCCAATCAACACGTATCCAAGCAGTACGCCAGCAAGGATTCCGGAGGGTACAACCGGCGCACCGTATATGTGATCGGTCCGGATGGCCGGGTGAAGTTCAGGAATCTCAACTTCAACTCCTTGGACCCCAAGGATTATTCTGAGCTGCGTTCCGCCATCCGGGCCGAGAGCGGGAGCTGATCCGGTGCTGTTGAGCACCTCACTCCCCGTATGACGCTTGCTGCCCGGTTGACCCTGGGTGTGGCGGCAGTCGCCACATGTTGGGGTGGACCGTCGCTGCAGGCCCAAACCGGATCAGAAAGCAAGAAGCCTCAGCTCTGGACGCTCGAAGGTTTGAGGGCAGGGTACTGCATTCGCTTTCTGATCAACCCACGAGATGCAAGCAAGGAGATCGAGCGCGGGTTCGATCTGGTGCCTGCGGACCAGGACGAGTCGTTGCACCCCGCGCTGCGCCAGGTCCTCGCCAGTCAACCTGAGTTCCGCTCGTGGATCCCATCGAGTTTCTGCCTTTACTACGCCGACGCAGTACAGATGAAAGACCAGCGAGTCGTGAAGAAAGACCCGCAGAAGCCCCAGATGCTGGGCGTCTGGAGCGTGGCGGCAACTGAGCAGGGGAGCAAGGCTCGGCGGGATCTCATTCCGGAGCTCTATGCGAGCCGGGGTCGTCTGAATGAGCTGGCGGAGCCGCTACTGGTCCGCATCAACGAGATCAGCTCCGATGTCTCCAAGGTTCCGGACAGTAGCGACGATCAGTACACCATTAAAATCGGGAAGACCCAACTGGTCTGGAGCGGTCGGACGGCGGCAGACAGCACCCGGGTAGAGGCGCCAACGGAGTACTCCTGGTGGTTGAAGGGCCTGCGCCAGGCCATTTGGAATGTCCACATGAAGCTGGCCCCGAACTGGAGTCACCCTCTTGTGGGGACGCTCAGAGTCGAAGGGAAGGGAGGTTTGGCCAAACTTCTCAAGGCGTCTCCCACTCGATTTGTTGGCCCTTTATTCAGCGGTGGCTCGGCTGAGCTGGTTTTCTCCCGCTAAATTCAGCCGGTTCCGCGACACCGACTGCTCACACCTCGACACTTCTCCGCAGTCTATCCTCCAGATTGCACCCCTCTTAGTTCTAAGACCGCTGGACCAATTCTTCCCTCCGGCGCACCCCAAACAGCCCTGATTCTGGGCTCGGGGCTGTCGCAGCCTCCATTTTGACGTAAGTCCATGTGAATGATGTTCATAATTAGAAAGTATGCATAATTACTTGAGCACAGGCGACACTGTCATCATCCTGAGAAGTATCTATAGCTGTCGATGACAACCTCGCTCGGCGGTGGTACTTGCCGTTTCTACCGCAAGTTGATTGTCTTGACGGCTTCAACCCGTTTACTACGTTTTGCACGCAAATAAGATATTCACTTCTGAAGGTTTTCCACATGTGGAAACCGGCCCTACCGAGGGGTTGAGAGCGGCGAAGACCGACGGGACAACGCGGGTTTTGCGGGCTCCTTATCTTGGTCGCCATGAATAATCTCGAGCTTGAGACGAGCGGCCTCCTCCGTGCCCGCCGCCTTCTCACAATGGTACCGGGCATAGAGGCGGACTCTCTTTGGTGGAAAGACGGCCGGGTTCAGGCCGTTGGACCTGCGGCTGAGCTCGACCGTGTGGTTCCTCATCGTGTCCCGCGCTTCGACTTGCCGGACGCGCTGGTCACTCCTGGGCTGGTCGATGGCCATACCCACCTGGCGAGCTGGGCACTGAATCGCAGTCGCGTCCAGCTGGTGGGAGTGCGCACACGCGAGGATGTGCTCGCTCGGGTGGCGAACGCGCACCTGGTCTCGGGCTGGGTCTTGGGACAGGGATGGGATGCGAACGACTGGGGGACCCCACCAGATCGCTGGGCTCTCGACCGCGTCCAGCCCGCTCCGGTCTATCTCGACTCGCTCGATATGCATGCCGCCTGGCTGAACTCTGCGGCACTCGCAGCTGCCGGTATTACCCGCGACACACCCGACCCATTCGGCGGACGAATTGTGAGGGATGCCAATGGGGACGCTACTGGTCTGCTGCTGGAGCGTGCGGTCGAGCTCGCTACCCCGCACCTCCCGGAGCCTCAGGATCGTGTGCTGGATGCCGCTTTGCTCGAGGCCCAGGCTGAGGCTCACCGGCTGGGTATTACCGGCATCCACGACGTCGAGAATATGGAAACTCTTGCTGGCTTCAGGCGGCTGGAGAGCAGGGGAGCGCTACGGATGCGCGTGCTCTTCCATCCACCGGTTGCCGCCCTGGCTTCGCTGATTGCGGACGGAGTGCGGAGCGGTCACGGCTCTGACTGGCTAGCTATTGGCGGCGTCAAGATGTTTCTGGACGGCAGTCTCGGGAGCCGCACCGCATGGATGCTGGAGCCGTACGCCGGAACCCGGGACCGGGGTTTTCCCATTTCCACCGAGCTCGACGTGCGGCAGGCGATGCACGCCGCTGCCGTGGCGGGCATCGCGAGCACCGTCCATGCTATCGGAGATGCCGCCGTGCGCCGAGCTCTCGATTTACTCTCGGAGCTGCCGGCCGTCGCCATACCGCACCGGATCGAACATTTCCAATGTGTCCACCCTGCGGATCTCGAACGCGCGCCGAGCAGTGGCGTCGTGCTCTCGATGCAACCGGCGCATCTGCTGGCGGACATTCCGTTGGTAGACCGTCACTGGGGCGACCGCGGCCGGGGTGCCTATGCGTTTCGGTCGTTGCAGGACCGGGGAGCACGGCTCGTCTTCGGGAGCGACGTACCGGTCGCGTCCCTGGATCCACGGGAAGGGATCTACGCCGCGATGGAGCGGATAGGCAGCGACGGACCTGCCGGCGGATGGCGCCCGGAGGAGAAGATCGATTTTCCCACGGTCGTTCGGGCCTATACGGCGGGCGCGGCAGATGCGGCTGGAACAGGCACACGTCGCGGCCGACTCGCTCCGGGGTACGATGCTGATCTCGTCGCCTGGGCGATGGACCCATCGGTGGAGTTCGGCAATGGCGCAGCCATTCGCGACGCCAGGGCGATCCTCACGATCGTGGGAGGCCAGGTCGTGATGCAGCAGTGACCCGCCTGCATTAAACTTTTCGCATGCCACGTGCCTCCATTCGCCGGACCAAGATCGTCGCTACCCTCGGCCCAGCCTGGGACGAAATCGCACAGATGACGGCCCTACTCGACGCCGGCGTCGATGTGGTTCGCATCAACGCGTCCCATGGAACTGCCGACATTCGGGCCCGTTGGATTCGCCAGCTCAAGACGCTGCTGGAAGGACGGCGTGAAGCCGCGGCGATCCTGCTGGACCTGCAGGGCCCGCGGATTCGCATTGGCAATCTCACTGCTCCGAAGAAGCTCGAGCCGGGTCAGGAGGTGGTGTTCGCACCCGAGGAGATCGCCCGGGAGGAGGAGATCCCGACCACGTACGAAGACCTGGCAAAGGATGTCCGCGTTGGTTCCCGCATCCTGCTGGACGACGGCCTGCTCGCGCTCGAGGTGCGCCGTGTACGTGCCGAGAGGGTGCAGGCAGTAGTCCACTACGGCGGCGAGCTCAAGGCGCACAAGGGCATGAACCTCCCTGGCATCGAGGTCAGCGCGCCGGCGCTCACCGAGAAGGACCTCGAGGACGTGGAGCAGGCGCGCGAGCTGGGCGTGGACTACATCGCTCTCTCGTTCGTCCGGCGGCAGGAGGACCTGGAACAGCTCCGGAGCCTGGTGCCGCGCGGTGTCAAGCTTGTCGCAAAGATCGAGAAGGACACCGCGCTTAAGAACCTCTGCGGGATTCTGGACGCGTCAGACGCGATCATGGTGGCGCGTGGCGATCTCGGGGTGGAGCTGCCGTTTGAAGAGATTCCCCTGATCCAGAAGCAGATCATTCGTGAAGCGAGTCTCCACGGTAAGCCGGTGATCACGGCAACGCAGATGCTGGAGTCGATGGTACATGCTCCCCGGCCAACTCGGGCGGAAGCGTCCGACGTTGCCAACGCCATTCTCGATGGAACCGATGCAGTCATGCTGTCGGCCGAGACGGCAATCGGCGAGTACCCGCTGGAGGCGGTGCAGGCGATGGACCGGATCGCTCGAGAAATGGAGAGTCAGCGACAGACCCGCGGCGCCACCATAGATGCCGCGTTGGGACGGCGATCGGCTGAAGACGGTGCTCTGCGCAACCACCGGGTAGTCCAGACTGGTCCCATCAGAACCGAGGATGCCATCGCGGTAGCGGTCTGCGCCGCGGCCGAGATGTTATCCGCACCATTGATCGTGTGCTTCACCAGCAGCGGCTTTACCGCCCGGAAGGTGGCAACCTGCCGCCCCACGGTGCCGGTGTTCGCCTGTACTCCCGAGCCCGAGACATTTCGACAGCTGGCGCTGGTATGGGGTGTCACTCCAGCTCTCACCCAGCACTCCACTGACTACGACACCATGCTCGCCGTGGCCCGCCAGCAGATTCTCGAGCGGGGGCTCGCCCAGCCGGGTGAGCGTCTCGTCGTCACTGCGGGTGTTCCGTTCGACATGCCTGGTACTACCAACCTCCTCAAGGTTGAAGCAGTTTAGGAAATGCGACTCACGTTTCTGGGGACGGGTACGTCCTTCGGCGTGCCCCAGATCGGATGTGACTGCGCCGTGTGTCGTTCGAGCGATCCCCGCGACAAGCGTACGCGATCGGGTGCCGTGCTGGAATCACAGGGATCCACCATCCTCATCGATACCCCACCTGAGCTTCGGCTGCAGCTGATCAGTGCCGGTTTCACGAGCATCGATGCGGTGGTCTACACCCATGAGCACGCCGATCACATCAACGGCATAGACGACCTCCGCATCTTCTCGGTGCGCCGGCGGCAGCCGCTCCCGCTCTACGGCCCGGCCGAAACTCTGGAGCGTCTTCGAAGTTCCTTCAACTACATCTTCGACGACTCGGTACGGCCCTATGAGGGAACCTCGAAGCCGCGGCTTACCCTGCATCCGGTTGAACCCGGCACACCGATCGACATCGGCGGCATCGAAGTGCTCCCACTCGCCTTTCAGCATGGGCACCTCCGCGTATTCGGGTATCGGTTCGGCAAGCTGGCGTACATCACTGACGTGAAAACCATTCCATCGGCCGAACGAGAGCTGCTCCGGGGCCTCGAAGTGCTGGTGCTCAATGCACTCTGGTGGCGACCCCACCCCACTCACCTGAGCATCTCCGAGGCGGTCGAGACGGCCCGCGCCTTGGAGGTACCACGGACCTATCTGACCCATTTAACTCATGAGACCGGGCACGCTGAGCTGGAGGCACAGCTGCCTGCCGGGGTATTCCCCGCGTACGATGGTCTCACGGTGGAGGTCGCGTGATCAAGCTGCGCTACGGACGGATGTTTCAGGATTCGCTTGACCGGCAGCATGGGCTGCCGCGGAACCGTCTGACCGACCTGGGTGAGAAGTTCGGATCGGTGCAGGCTGAGGTCCGGCGGCGCCGCAGCGAGGGCGAGTACGGGTTCTACAAGCTGGTCGATCAGGGATCGACCGTGGCCCAGATCAAGACCTTCGCGGAAGGCGTGGGTCAGGCCTACGATCACGTCCTGATTCTCGGCATTGGCGGCTCGGCCCTTGGCACCAAGGCGCTGATGAATGCACTGCGCCCGCCGGCATGGAACGAATTGGACGATGAAGCGCGTGACTTTTTTCCCCGCCTGACGATTCTCGAGAACGTGGACCCGACCTCCGTCAGTGCCGCACTCCAACGGATCGACCCGAGGCGGGTACTCGTCAACGTGATCAGTAAATCGGGCGGCACCGCAGAAACTATGGCTCAGTACCTCGTCGTTCGACGGTGGCTGGAAGACGCCTTGGGATCCGCTGCGGATCGCCATCTCGTCTTTACCACCGATCCGGCGCGAGGGGCCCTCCGAGAGATCGCCAGTCGCGAGCGTATCGCGACTCTGGACGTTCCGCCGGATGTTGGCGGGCGCTTCAGTGTCCTGTCGCCGGTCGGGCTCCTGCCGGCCGCGTTGGTTGGAATCGACGTGGACGCATTGCTGGCCGGGGCCGCTCGCGCGGTGGAGCGCGCTGAGTCGGACCTGTTGTCGCAGAACCCTGCGGCACTGTATGCGGCCTTGCACTGGTCGGCCGATGTGACTTTGGGTGCTCGGGTTCATGTGCTGATGCCATACACCGACCGGCTGCGGGAATTTGCCGAATGGTATCGCCAACTGTGGGCCGAGAGCCTGGGCAAGGCGGTGGACCGGAAGGGCCAGACCGTTCACCTGGGACCGACGCCGGTCGGCGCGGTGGGCGCCACCGACCAGCACAGCCAGGTGCAGCTCTTTATGGAAGGTCCCTTCGACAAGGTCATCACCTTCATCGAAGTCGAGAATCTGGGTGAGGACGTCCCCATCCCCGCCGTTAACTCCTCGAACGGCTCAGAGGCAGCTCTGCCGCCCGACCTTTCCTATCTCCCTGGGCGAACCCTGGGGCAGCTCTTGCGGGCCGAATACGAGGCCACCTCGGCAGCGCTGGCGCAACGCGGACGCATGAGCTGCTCGTTACGCTTTCCCGACCTGTCGCCGGAAACGTTGGGTGAGGGCATCATGTTTTTCCAACTGGCCACTGGCTACGCGGGAGCATGGTACGGCATCGATCCGTTCGATCAGCCGGGTGTCGAGCTGGGCAAACGCCTGACCTACGCCGCCATGGGCCGCCCGGGCTTCGAGGCGGCAGACGAGGCTCAGCCGCTGTCGAGGGATGAGGCGTGATCTAATTATGTCACAAGATGTTGTGCTAGCAGGGCGAATGTATGTTTGACGGTCACCGCTTCACGCCCTACCTTTGGCAGATCGTCTCGGCAGTGACTCAATGAGGATAGACCTGCATGGCTGATGCAACACAGCGGCTGATCGATCTCTATAATGGCGCGGTCGCTCTCGTACCCGGTGGCGTCAAGGTGCGGGACCAGTCAAAGCTCAGGTCGTCAGCTACCGATCGGGTGGTGCGGCAGGCGGTTTTCGGCGATCCCGAAGAGCGCGAGGCTGCGCGCTGGTTGCTATGGGAGTTGGGGCAGGTCAGCGGATCACGCCCGGCTTCTATCAATGACCTGTATATGGCTCGGGGACGTGGGGACTGCGGTGGCTTCACCGTCCCCGCCATCAACGTTCGGATGCTCGCGTACGATACCGCTCGGGCCATCTTCCGCGCGGCGCGGGCAGGAAAGGCCGGCGCGATCATTCTCGAGATCGCCCGATCCGAGATTGCCTATACCGAGCAGCGTCCAGCGGAATACGTGGCCGTGATGATCGGTGCTGCGCTGCGCGAAGGTTACGCTTTGCCGCTCTTCATTCAGGGCGACCACTGCCAGGTGAACCACAAGAAATATCAGTCAGATCCCGAGGGTGAGGTCGGGGAAGTCAAGAAGCTGATCGCGGAGGAGGTCGGAGCCGGGTTCTACAACATCGATGTCGACACCTCCACCCTGGTAGATCTTTCCCGGCCATCGCTGAGCGAGCAGCAGCGGCTCAACTACGAGCGTGCCGCTGAGATCACTGCCTTCATCCGGGAGCGGGAACCCGAGGGCGTAACGGTGTCGGTGGGAGCCGAGATCGGCGAAGTCGGCATGAAAAACAGTACCGTCGAAGAGCTTCACGCCTTCATGCAGGGGTACAACGCGAGTCTGTCGGGCCTCGGCGATTACGCGGGAATCAGCAAGATCTCGGTACAGACAGGGACTTCCCACGGTGGTGTTGTGCTCGCCGATGGATCCATCGCCGATGTGAAACTCGATTTACCGGCGCTGGCGGCTTTGTCCAAAGCCGCACGCGAGGAGTATGGGCTGGCCGGGGCGGTGCAGCATGGAGCCAGCACCTTGCCGCCGAATGCTTTCGGCAATTTCCCCCGTATCGAGACCTGCGAAATCCATCTGGCCACTAACTTCCAGAATATCGTCTTCGATCATCCTCGACTCCCGGCGCCGCTCAAGGACCGCATTCGCAGCTGGTTGGATGAAAATGCCGCTGGGGAGCGAAAGGGCGGAGACACGAACGAGCAGTTCTACTATAAGGCACGCAAGAAGGCGATTGGGCCATTCAAGCGCGAGCTCTGGTCGCTTCCGGACGAGATCCGGGACGCCATCGCCGCGGACTTGGAAAAGACTTTTGCATTTCTTTTCGAGCAGTTGAATGTGAACGGCACTGAGGATCAGGTGCACCGATTCATCCAGGCCCCGATGCAGCACCATGCGGCGCTCAAGCCGGTGCTCGTGGCGGCGGCCGACGACCCTGACGCCGGGGAATAGGAGACCGCATGCGTCGCAATCAGCGTAGAGAGGTAGTGTACGTGGAGCGGGGCGGGGACTCATCCGCAAAGTGGTTGTTCTGGGGCGTCACTCTGGGCGCCGGGCTGGCACTCCTGTACGCGCCCAGCAGCGGTGAAGAGACCAGGCGGAATCTTCAACGCAAGCTCTGGAAGCTTCGCGCCATGACCGAGGAAAAGCTGGACGAGATCAGCCAGCAGTTCGGTGGGTCCAAGGAGTCGCTGCAGGGAATTATGGAGGACGAAGACGACGAGGACACCGAAGCCGAACCCGAGAGTCGTGGCTTCTATGGCCGCGGCTCCAGCGTGTCCCCCCGGGAAGAGCTGGAACGCCGGCTGGCCGATGCTCGCTCCCGCCGCCGCGCACCTGGCGACGTTGAGGAGCCGCTCGCCTGAGCGGCAGTCGGGCCGGTGGGTGGCATAAGTCTCCCACCGGTTTCGTTCGCCGGACCCTCCAGGCGGCGGATGAAGACAACATACCGTTCCTCGCCAGCGCGCTCACATTCGACGCGCTGCTCGCCGCCATACCCTTCATTCTGCTCCTGCTGATTGGTCTGACTCACCTGGCGCAAGCTGTGACCAAAGGCCCGGCGATCGACACCGTGCTGCTCTTCCATCGATTCCTGCCGCCACACTCGGCCACGTCCAGCCAGGATCCGCTTGGCATTATCGAGCGTATCCTGACGGGGATCACCAAGAACCGGGGGCAGCTCTCCCTCTATGCGGCGCCAGCGTTTCTCTGGTTCAGTACCCGCCTCTTTGCCGGTATACGAACGTCGCTCAACGACATCTACGACGTCTCTCTTCGCCCGACCCGCCACCGGGCGTTCCTCGCGATCTACCTCCTGGCGAAATTGCGCGACGTCAGCATGGTGCTCGTCACAGTCGTGCTCTTCCTCGCCAATACTCTGCTCACAACCGGGTTGGCCGTGCTCGAGGCGCGCGGCACTGCCAGTGTCCCCCACCTGGCCTTCTTCGTATCCACCGTGGGGCGGATCCTGGGGGAGCTGCTGGCGTTCGTCTTCTCGGTATCGCTGTTCTACGTGACCTATCGGTACGCCTCGGTTCGCCGGCTGCCATGGAGAACTGCCCTCCTCGCCTCCACCTTTACGGCGGTGCTGTTCGAAGTCGCCAAACGATTATACGGGCTCTATCTCGCGAACTTCGCGTCCCTGGAGAGTCAGGGCGGTGATGCCAACGTCGGAGCTCTCGTCCTTTTTATTCTCTGGCTTTACTACACCGCTATCGTCTTCCTGCTCGGGGCTGTCGTCGCTGAGACCTGGGAGCTCCGGAGCATGCAGGAGCGGCAACGGGCAACTCTGGGGTGAATCCATCGACTCAAAGCGGAGGTGTATGTGAAGAGACGTTATCGCCCTGCTGATCTCCTGATCGCCATTGGTCTCAGTCTATCAGCTGCTTGCCAGCCGCCGGAGAAACCCGCCGGCAGCGATGCACCAGCGGCCCTGACACCGGCCGACGAAGCCGCCATTCGCCGGACGGACTCGGCGTTCGTGGCGGCCGTGAATGCTGCGGATGTGGATGGAGTGGTGAAGCAGTATGCGGCTGATGCGGCCCTGCTTCCTCCCAATCTGCCGACCCAGCGAGGGCAGCAGGCGGTGAAGGCGTTCTGGGGCGGCTTTCTGGATGTCTACACTGTCCGCTTTGAAACCGGATCCGACACGATCGAGGGCCGGGGAGACCTGGCCTACAACGTGGGTCACTACCGCTTCACGGCAGTGCCCAAGGCGAAGGGTGCTCCGGGTGTAGCCGACGAGGGGAAATTCGTGGAAGTGCTCAAGAAACAGCCTGATGGCAGTTGGAAGTACGTGGTGGATATGTACAGCTCGAACCTGGCACAGCACTGAGAGCGATTCCCCGCGCCGCTACCCCTGGTTATATTCATGATGCCTCAGGTCCGAAGGGCGCCGGCGCGCGAACCGCGTCAGGACCTCGCCGGTAGCAGCGCTAAGCGATGTCCGGTGTTGCTTCGGGGTGCCTGAGGCACTTTTCTTTTCCGCCGCTCCAGCCGCCACATCTCCCGCTCTAACTTTGGGCCGAACTTTCAACCATGATCGCCCTCGCTCGCCGTTACCGTCCCAAGCGTTTTTCCGATCTTCTGGTCCAGGACCACGTGGCGGCGGTGCTGCGCGGGGCCGTTGCCCGAGGGCGGGTAGGACACGGGTACCTGCTGACAGGTCCTCGCGGCGTGGGCAAAACCACGGCCGCACGGATACTGGCCATGGCGCTCAACTGCCCCCTTCGGGAGCCGTCTGGCGATCCCTGCGGGGAGTGTGAGAACTGCCTTCGGGTGTGGAACGGCTCTGCCAACCTGGATGTGGTCGAGATCGATGCCGCGAGTAACCGGGGCGTGGACGACGCCAGGGATCTTCGCGAGCGTGCCATGTATGCGGCATCGCAGGAGGGCCACCACAAGGTGTACATCGTGGACGAGGCCCACATGCTGACGCGAGAGGCCTGGAACGCCCTTCTCAAGATTCTGGAAGAGCCGCCGCCAGGCGTGGTCTTCGTCTTCGCTACCACCGAGCCACAGAAAATCGCGACGACTGCCGCCCCGGTAATGTCCCGGCTGCAACGGTTTGATTTCCGGAGAATCGGCCCGACTGCCATTCGTGACCGGCTGCGCCAGGTGCTCGCTGCTGAACAGATCGAGGCAGACGAGGATGCCCTCACCCTCATTGCCCGCCACGCCGACGGGGGGATGCGTGACGCGCTTTCGGTGCTCGACCAATGTCTGAGCTTCGGTGAGGGAAGGGTCACGGCCGAGCGCGTGCGAGAGATCCTGGGTCTGGTGGACGATGAGCTCTACTCCGCCGTGCTGGAGCTGGTCGCCGACCGGCAGCCTGCCGCGGTCTTTCCTCTCGTCGACCGCCTGGTGAGTGCCGGGATGGACCTGGGGGAGTTCATGGCCGGGGCCGCCGAGCTGCTCCGCGGGTTGCTCATGCTGCAGGTAGGCGCGGAGCCCGAGGCCATGACCGAGGCGCTGCGCTCGGTGCTGGAGCGGTACCGGACGCAACTCGACCCGGGCGACGTGCTGCGTATGCTCCGCCTTCTGGCCGACAATGAGATGGGTATCAGACGCAGCGGAAATCCCCGCCTGGTAGTGGAAACCCTGCTTCTGCGCTGGGCCATGCTGGACCGGATCGTGGACCTCGAGCAGGTCATCCAGGGTGGTGGCCGGCCCACTGCTGGAACACCAGGGCAGGGAACGTCCGGCAATCAGAGTACAGCGAAGCGGCCGCCCGCAGTCCCGCCCGCTCCTCCCAAGCCTGCTGAGACAAGGGGTCAAACTACTTCGTCCGCGCTCGAACCAACTCCTGTACCTCGAGGAGCTCCGGATCGCCCTGTTGCATCTTCCGGCAAGTCGCCAACAACACTCGAGGGGGTCCGTGCGGATTGGCCGGAAATGGTTGCCGCAGTCCGGCTCCACAGCCGCTTTTTGGGAGAAGCACTGGCGGCCACCGAGCCGCTGGCCATCGACTCTCCCTGGCTCACCGTGAGGATGGTGGAGCCCAACCAGCTACTGGCCGAGCGTTTGCAGGAAGAGGCGGCGAAGATCGAGGAAGTACTCAGCTTGAGCCTGGGTCAGCCGACCAGGCTGCGGGTCAGCGCCGTACCTGGCAGCGAAAACTCGCCGGCACCAAAGCCCAGAAGGATGTCGGAATCGAGCCTCAAGGCCGAGCGGCTGCGGGAGTTCCGCGCCAAAGATCCGGCACTCGACACGGCCGCCGATGCGTTAGATTTGGAGATAGTGGATTAACAGCGAGCCAATGGCTAATAGTCAGCAGCTAATAGCTATTCGCTCAGTTGCCGTACCTTTCGCTCACCCCTACTTTCCCGACCATGGCAGGATTACCCGATAGCATGGCAGATCTTCAGCAGCTCTTTCAGATGGGCCAGCAGGTGCAGGGCCGGTTACAGCAATTGCAGACCGAGCTGGCGACCAGGACCATAGAGACATCGGCCGGCGGCGGCATGGTGAAGGTGACCGCCGATGGTCGTGGCACGGTGCGCGCCGTCTCGATCGATCCCGGCATATTCGAGAACCACGACGCCGAGTTCCTGGGTGAGTTGGTGCTCGCCGCGGTGGCGGAGGCCCAGCGCCGAGCTGCCGAGATGCTTCAGGCCGAGATGCGGAAGGTGCCACAGCTGCCCTTTGGCTCGCCGCTTTGACCGGTGAGCGCCATCGAGGAGCTGATCACGGAACTGGCCAGGCTCCCGGGTATCGGGCGGAAGACGGCCCAACGGCTCACCTTCCATCTGCTCCAGCAACCTCCTGAACAGGTCGGCCGCCTTGCGGCCGTCCTTGCGTCTGTCACCGAACGGATTCGGGCTTGCCAGGCCTGTGGCAATCTCACCGAGGAGCAACCTTGCAGCATCTGCCGGGATCCTCGGCGGGATCCGGGTTTGCTCTGTGTGGTGGAGGAGCCGTCCACCGTCGCGGTAGTCGACCGTTCCACTGATTTCCGCGGGATGTATCACGTGCTGGGCGGCCGGCTTTCCCCGCTGGACGGGGTAGGACCCGAGGAGCTCCATCTTGAGAGGCTGGTCCAGCGGGTCCGGGACGGGGGAGTCCGCGAAGTTATCCTGGCCACAAACCCCTCAATGGAGGGCGAGGTCACGGCCACGTACATCCAGCAGCTGCTCGCGGGGATGAGCGTCCGGGTCACTCGGCTCGCGCGGGGACTGCCTATGGGTGGTGATTTGGAGTACGTGGATGGGGTCACGCTGGCGCACGCACTTCTGGCGCGGCAAGACGTCGGCTGATGCGTTCCCGCTCGTGGGTCTTCGCCGGTGGCATTCTGGTGGGCGGCACCGTTGGCTGGCTCCTGGCTCAGCGGCGCTTCACCTACCACCGGCGGGATCTGTTCAGCCCCCGTCCGTTACGTCGCCTGGCCGCACTGGGCTTTCTCGCTGGTCAGAATGGAGTAGAGACCGTTCGTCTCCTGAGAGATTATCTCGCGTGGGAGCGTCAACCAATGCTGCGCCGCCGGGCGGAAGCCATCGTGCGCCGTATGGAATCGACTCTCGCATGAGCCTGAGCCGGTGAGCGGAGCCTCCAGCTGGTCCTTCGGTGAGGAGGACTTCCGGCGCATTCAGACGATCCTCAGCTCCTTTCTCGGCGAAAGTAATGCGCGCACCGCGCTGATCGTCGACCGTACCGGGCAGATGGTCGCCACCGTCGGCGAAACCCCTGCGTTCGATCCTACCGCCTTCGCCTCACTCACCGCAGCGGACTTCAGTGCCAACGACCAGCTCGCGAGAATGCTGGGGGAATCGGAGTTCGGCGCCCTCTTCCACCAGGGCGAGCGGGAATCGATGTATCTGGCGGACATCGCCCGCCGGGTTATCCTGGTGGTCCTATTCGACAACCGTACGACGCTTGGATTGGTGAAGCTGCGGGTCAAGACGGCCGTGGTACAACTCACCCAGGTTTTTACCGACATGTTCAACCGCGATGGCACCAGCGCGCCGGGTGTGGAGTCCGAGTTTCTCGGCGAGGCGGAAGATGAGATCGACAAACTCTTCGGGGCCTGAGGAGACGCAGCCGTGTCGATGATCAACTACGCCTCGCGCGAGATCAACTGCAAACTGGTCTACTACGGGCCTGGTCTGGGTGGGAAGACGACCAACCTGGAGCACGTCTACAACAAGGTGGCTCCGGCTTCGCGCGGGAAGATGATCTCTCTGGCGACCGAAACCGAGCGCACCCTCTTCTTCGACTTTCTCCCGGTCGACCTCGGCAACATTCGTGGATTCAAGGTCAAGTTCCACCTGTATACCGTCCCCGGTCAGGTCTACTACAACGCCTCCCGGAAGCTGATTCTCAAGGGGGTGGATGGCGTCGTCTTCGTGGCGGACAGCCAGATCGAGCGAATGGACGCGAATATCGAGGCGATGCAGAACCTCTACGAAAACATGACCCAGCACGGGTACGACGTCACCAGAATCCCCTTCGCCATTCAGTACAACAAACGCGATCTGCCTAACGCCGCGCCCATCTCGGAGCTGCAGGCTGCGCTGAATCCCGGCTGGCCAGTGAACGAGCCGTCCCGGCAGCGGGCTACCCCGGACCCGTATCACGACTCCGAATTTCTGATCAAACAGGAAGACGGGCAGTGGATCGAGCGGGCGGCGTACTTCGAGGCCGTTGCCCTGACGGGCGAAGGTGTGTTCGATACACTCAAGGCCATAAGCAAGAACGTCGTGAAAACGCTGGGCTAGAAGGTCGCCATGTGGACCCTGCCCAACATCATCACACTGGTTCGGATCTGCTTCACTCCGGTCATCGCCCTTCTGCCGTTCATCGAGGGCTACTGGCCCAAGCTGATCGCTTTTTTCATCTTCATCATCGCCGCGGTCAGCGACATTTACGACGGGTATCTCGCCCGCAGCCGAAACGAGGTCACTGATCTCGGGAAGCTGCTCGATCCCATCGCCGACAAGCTGCTGCTCTTCGCCACGCTCATTCCGATCTACTGGATCTCACGCCAGCGCCACGATCTGTACGACATTCCCATCTGGGGTAGCATTCCGCTCTGGGTGTGTCTCTTGCTGATCGGCCGCGAGCTTGCGATGACGGGCTTCCGTTGGTGGGCCAGCCGGCGCGGGGTCATCATTCCTGCTGGCGGCGCGGGGAAGCTCAAGACCACCATCCAGAACATCTTTGTCGGCGCGGTTATCCTCTGGTTTGCCTTCCGCGATGCCCGGAAGCCAATGGGCTGGGAGCACAACCGGTATGCCCAATATTGGAATCAGTTCCATGGTGGATTTGTCGCGGTGACACTCGCGGTAGCCGCCCTGCTCACGGTGTACTCCTTCGTGCTCTATCTCTACCGCAACCGCCGGCTCTTTTCGGACCAGGCTCGGTAGTTGGCCCCAGCCTCTCGGCCACAACCCAGATGAACATCGAGCTCGTCACCATCGGCACCGAGCTCCTGCTCGGGATGACCGTCGATACCAACGGAGCGGAGATTGCCCGGGCTCTTGCGGCCGAGGGGATCAGGGTAACTCGCCGTACCTCAGTGGCCGACCAGGGCGAGGAGATCCGACAGGCCGTCTCCGAGGGACTGGCCCGCACTGGCGCGGTGCTCACTACCGGCGGCCTGGGGCCAACGCGGGACGACATCACCAAGAAAGTGGTTGCCGATCTCTTCGCCGCGCCGTTGGAGTTCGACGAGGGCATCTGGAGTAGTTTGCTGGAGCGCTTTGCCCGCCTGGAGAGAAAGCCGGCTGAAAGCAATCGCAGTCAGGCAGAAGTGCCTCGCGGCGCAACGGTGCTGCGGAATCGCTGGGGAACCGCGCCCGGGCTCTGGCTGGAGGGAACGCCGGGGCTGGTCATCATGCTACCGGGTGTGCCGCTGGAAATGCGTCGCCTCCTGGAGCATGAGGTGATGCCTCGCCTCCGGGGCCGCGGGGGAGGCGGCGTGATACGATCCCTCCTGGTACGGACCTCCGGAATCGCCGAATCGACGCTGGCTGAACGAATGGGAGAGGTCGAAAAGGAGATTGCCCCCATCACGCTGGCGTACCTTCCAGGCCTCGAAGGTGTAGATCTCCGACTCAGCGCCTGGGGGCTCGAAAGCGAGGAAGCCGACCAGCGGCTCCGGTCTGCCGCGGACCTGCTGCGATCCCGGGCCGGTGAGCATGTGTATGGAGAAGGGGACGCTGACCTGGCAGAGCTGGTGCTTCAAATAGCCCGCGAGCAGCAACTGCACATCGTGGTGGCCGAGTCCTGCACTGGCGGCCTTGTGGGTGGCAGGCTTACCGAGATCCCGGGTAGCTCCGACGTGTTTCTCGGCGGAGCCATTGCCTACGATAACCGGCTCAAGGTGGAGCTACTCGGCGTGCCGGAGCCGGTTCTGCAGCAGCACGGGGCCGTCAGTGAGCAGGTTGCTCACGCCATGGCCGAAGGCGCTATCAAGCGCTTTGGCGCCGAGGCCGCCGTCTCGGTCACCGGCATAGCCGGCCCCGGTGGCGGCACCAAGGAGAAGCCGGTCGGGACGGTGTGGTTTGGCTGCGCGCTCGGAGGGGTGATCCAAACGAGACGCGCAGTGTTCGTGGGCTCCCGCCACGAAGTTCGTGCCCGGGCGGCTCAGGCCGCCTTGCTCATGCTCTATAGGCGACTCCGGGCCGGTTCCGAAGCACATGCGATGTGAATAGGCCTCTCTTGCCGGTACCATAATCCGCCGCTCCCAAGTACCCGACATCCTACAGATTGGGTGATATTATCTTTCGCAGGTCTCGCAGCGAAGGTGGGTTTACGTGACAGACAAGACTGATTTCAGCAACGACCTCGATACCGAGTCGCCTCCGATCGATACCCCGGGGGGCATGGCTGAGCCGGCATCCAGCAGCGGCAGGAGCGCGGATGGTGCCGACATGGCCTCCACCGATATGAGCGCCGAGCCCTCATCGCGCGCCGAAAGCACCCAACCCGAGTTCCTGGGCGGCCGCGGCAAATTGGAAGCCGAGATCGCCGAGCTAAAGGACCGGAACCTCCGGCTGATGGCGGAGTTCGACAACTTCCGGAAGCGGAGCACTCGAGAGCGGGCCGAGCTGGCGGACCGGGCCCAGGCAAGCTTTGTAGCCAAGCTTCTTGACGTCCTCGACGATCTCGACCGATTGGTAGCCAGTGATCCAGGTACCCCGCTGACGGCATTGCGGGAGGCGCTGAGTGCCGTAGATCGCAAGCTCTGGAAGCAGCTGCAGGAGGCCGGTGTCGAGCGGATCGATCCGGTGCAGACTCCGTTCGACCCCAGTGTTCACGAGGCGGTCTCAACCACGCCCGCCCCCAGCCCGAAGTTGGACCAGACGGTAAGCGCCACGTTCCAGCCGGGCTATCAGTTCAAGGGCACTCTCGTCAGGCCCGCGCGAGTGCAGGTGTACTCCGACTCGGGCCAGCACTAACGTGGCAGCCAAGGACTTCTACCAGGTCCTCGGCGTCTCCGACACAGCGACCCAGGCGGAGATCAAGAAGGCCTACCGTCGGCTCGCCAAGCAGTACCATCCGGACGCCAACCCGAACAACGCCACGGCGGCCGAGCGCTTCAAGGAGATTTCCGAGGCGCACGGAACGCTATCGGATCCCGACAAACGAAAACAGTACGACCAGATGCGCCGGTACGGGGCGTTTGATGGTACGCCACGGCGCTCTCAGAACGCTGGAGCGAGCCGGGGACAGGCAGGGAGCGCTGGTCCGGAGGACTTTGGGGCGCAGGGGATCGAATTCGGTGATCTCGGTGGCCTGGGCGACATCTTCTCGTCCATCTTCGGCCGAGGGCGGCGCGAGGATGGCGGCGGAGCCGAGACCCTCGAGGCGGTGGTCGAGGTGCCGTTCCGAGTGGCGATGCTGGGCGGGAAGATCCCGGTGACGTTACCGGTCACCGAGACGTGTCCGACCTGTTCCGGTAGCGGAGGGGCTCCCGGCGCCACGCTATCGACCTGCCCCGAGTGCAACGGGCGAGGCACCATTTCGTTCGGTCAGGGAAGCTTTGCGGTCAACCGGCCCTGCCCCCAGTGTCGTGGGCGCGGCAAAATTCCATCTGAGAAATGCCCGACATGCCGTGGTGCGGGTGAGGTGCGAACTGAGCGTCGGATCATGATCACGGTGCCTCCGGGCACCGACACTGGTTCCAAGGTGATGCTGCGGGGCCAAGGTCAGCCCAGCCGGCCTGGCGGCACCCCCGGTGATTTGATCATCACCTTCCAGGTCCAGCCCGACCGGTTTTTCCGGCGGGAAGGATTGGACATCGTGGCCGATATACCGATCAACCTGGCCCAGGCGGTGCTGGGCACCCGTCTCCGGGTCAGGACGCTGGACGGCAAGAAGGTGTTGCTCCGGATTCCACCCGGGACGCAACCGGGGCGGAAGTTCCGGATCAAGGGGCAGGGCATCGAGAAGAACGGCCGGCGAGGCGACCAGCTGGTCGGCGTGCAGGTCACAGTGCCAGACGAGCTGACCCCCGAGCAGCAGGATCTGCTTAAGAAATTCGCGGATTCCGCAGGATTGCCGTACTGATCACTAGCGCAGTTCGCGTCCGGTAGGGTACGGGCGCTTTGCTTTCCCCGGCAGGACCAGCGAGAGCACCATACTCACCAGACCAACCACCAACCCGCCCCAGAAAGCTGCCCAGAATCCGTCGACAGTGAATCCGAGATGCCAGCTCTCCGACACCCAGCCGGTCACCAGCAGCATGATCGCGTTGATCACCAGGGTGAAGAGACCAAGCGTGATCACCACCAGCGGACAGGTGAGGACGGTCAGCAGCGGGCGAAGGGTGCTGTTCACAATGCCGAACACTGCCGCGACCAGCAGGAGGCGTCCCGGACCACCGGTGAAAGCGAGACCGGGAATGATGGCGGACGCGACCCAGAGTGCCGCCGCGTTGAGGACCCAATGCAGGAGCAACGACGATGTGTTCAGCCGATGACGCCTCCGCCGAGCACTCGATCTCCCTGGTAGAGCACACCTGACTGGCCCGGAGTTATGGCGCGTACTGGGCTATCCAGCACGAGCCTGATCGAATCGGGCGTACTCGTCTCTACCGTGGCGGCGACGGGTCTCGCCCGGTATCTGATCTGAACCTCACAGACGTCACCGACCTCGAGCGGCTCACTCAGCCAGTTCATCTCTTCCAGATCGACGCTGTGGCCGGCCAGCTCATCCAATCCTCCCACTACCACTTCGCGGCGCTCCGGGTTGATGGCCACCACATATCGCGCCGCGCCGGAGCCACCCGGGAGACCTTTGCGCTGGCCGATGGTGTACCGGGCAAACCCGCCGTGCTGCCCAATCACTTCCCCGGAGGTGGTCACGAGCGGTCCGGGAACCAGCGCGGGAGCGTCAGCCGGCAGGTGACGCTCGAGTACTGAGGCATAATCGTCGTCGGGCACGAAGCAGATTTCGACCGACTCCTTCTTGTCGGCGGTCGTGAGCCCCAGTTCGCGGGCGTACGCTCTCGTCTCTGCCTTGGACATCGTGCCCACCGGCGTCAACATGCGCGTCACGACCTGGCGGTCGATTCCCCAGAGGAAGTAGCTCTGATCCTTGCCCGGATCGAGCCCGCGGTAGAGTCCTCCGTCACGAGCGATGGCATAATGGCCGGTCGCAATGAAGGCGCAGTCGAGCGCGTCTGCGTGGGCCAGGAGGTCCCGAAATTTGGTGAACGAATTGCAGCGCACACATGGAATCGGGGTTCGGCCCCGGCTGTACTCGCTGACGAAGTTCTGGATGACGTGCAGGTTGAAGCGGTCTTCCAGGTTGAGAACGTAGTGGGGAATCCCGATCGAATGGGCCACGTCTCGTGCGTCGTTGATCGAGTCCAGCGAACAGCAGGGCCGATCGGGAACGTTATCTCCGTAGCAGAAGAGCTTCATGGTGGCGCCCACCACCTCGTAGCCTTGCTCGACCAGACGAGCCGCAGCTACGGAGCTGTCGACTCCGCCTGACATTGCCACCAGCACTCGCTCAGACACGCCCCAGTACCCCGGCCAGCTTCCGTACTTTGGAGACAACAGCGGGCACTACCTCGGCAGCGCGGTTCACATCATCGGGACCGGTCTCCCGGCCCAGGCTGAAGCGAATCGTTCCGAGCGCGAGCTCCCTGGAGACGCCCATGGCAACGAGAACATGCGAAGGCTCCACCGCCCCGGTGGAGCAGGCCGACCCGCTCGAGGCGGCGACGCCGGCTAGATCCAGATGCATCAGAAGGGCCTCGCTATCTGCACCGGCAACCGCGACGCTCAGAAGGTGGGGAGCGCGTGGAGCGTCTTCAGCATTGACGATCAGGTCCGGAACCGTGGCCTTGAGCCGGGCGGCCAGTTCGTTGCGAAGCGCACACAGTCTTTCGGCAACGGTGGATTGCTCGGCAGCCGCGAGCTGGGCCGCGCGACCCAGCGCAACCGCACCAGCCACGTTCTCGGTACCGGGGCGCATTCCGAACTGTTGGCCACCGCCGTGAATGATCGCCTCGATCGCCTTGCGGTCGCGGACGATCAGCGCGCCGATCCCCTTGGGTCCGCCGATCTTGTGACCCGAGAGAGTCATCAGGGTGCACGACAAAGTCGTGAGTGACACCGGCACTTTTCCGAACGCCTGAACCGCATCGGTATGAAATACCACCCCTGCCTCCCGGCACCGCCCAGCGATCTCCTCCACCGGCTGCACCACACCGACTTCATTGTTGACCCACATGACTGAGACCACCGCCGGTCTGTCGGCGAGTGCACGATCGAGGGCAGCGAGCTCGAGCTGGCCTCGGCTGTCTACCGGAAGGAGCACCTCGCGCCCGCCCAGGTGGCAGACGGCGTGGGCAGCGGCCAACACCGCCTTGTGCTCGATGGCGGACACGGCTGCGCACATGGCGCCGCCTCGATCACGGGAGGCCAGTGCGGCGCCTACGATGCCGAGATTGTCTGCCTCGGTTCCACCCGATGTGAACACAACCTGATTGGGCTCGGCTCCGACCGCCTCGGCGATCTGGCGGCGAGCCTGCTCGATTCCGGCCCTCGCCGCCCGTCCGTATCTATGGGAGCTGGATGGGTTTCCGAACGCCTGGTCGGTGAGGTACGGCAGCATCGCTTCCAGCACCTCGGCACGAACCGGGGTGGTAGCAGCATGATCGAGATAGATGGGCGGGCGCATCAACAGAAGATAGCGCCGGATGGACGGGCCGTGAAATCCGTCAGAGGCTCTGGACGCCGAGCTCCATGACGTTTTCGACCTCGAGCGTTTCGGGCGTAAAGAACGGCTCTCCGTAACGCTTCCGGATCAGTGACCCGTAGTGGGCACTCTGGGTCTCGACCAGCGAGTACAGGTCCTGGCCGGTGGGAAAGATCTCTCCTGCCGCCTTGGCGCCATCGAACTGGCTGGCGTAGCACTTGACCGCCGCGAGCTTGCGCTCGAACTGGAGGCTGATATCGATCACGAAGCTCGGCTTGATAGGATCTTCGCGGTACGAGAGGGCATAGAGGACCTTGTGGGGCCGGTGCTCGGTCCCTTTGGCATCGTAGCGCGCAAGGCCGGCCAGGTAGCAGGCGTCCCGCCCCAACTCCGAGGCGATCCTGTGGTCCGGGTGGCGTCCAACAGGGAAGGGCAGAATGACCACGCGAGGAGCGAAGTGCCGGATCTGCTCGACGACTACGCGGCGGGTCTCGTCGGTGTTATGCAAATGTGCATCGGGAAGGCCCGCGTTCCTGCGTTCAACAACACAGAGGATGCGGGCCGCGCGCTCGGCTTCTTCCGCCCGCAGGCTGGCACTCCCGCGGGTACCCGTCTCGCCGGCGGTAAGGTCCAGGATACCTGTGCGATAGCCGGCGTCGCTCGCCTTCAGGAGGGTACCGGCACAGGTCAGCTCGACGTCGTCTCTATGGGCCGCGATGGCGAGAATATCGACTGGCATGGGGGTAATAAAACGTGAAAGGTGAACGGTGAACAGTGAACGGTTGCGGTCTCAGCCGTTTACCGTTCACCGTTCGCTGTTCACCGGTGAGAGTCTCACGCCGGCTTCCGTCTATACCGCTTGCCCAGCACCACTGCTGCCCATCCCAGCACCATGATCGGTGCAACAAATCCGAGCGACGCAATCGCGACCGCAACCACTCCCATCAAATTGCTCCAGGCGGTGGTGAAAGCCTCGACGAAGACCCGCCGGATCGGGTGGGATGCCGTGATTGGGAGCGGCTCAAACAGATTGACAGAGAGCGTGCTCAGTTGCGCGCTGTTATTGAGGAAGCGCAGCCGTCCCTCCATCCGCTCGATCTCCTCTCGCACTCGCGCCAGCTCGCGCTCGACGGTGAGGACATCCTGAAGCTTGCCGGTACGGGTACGGAGAAGCTCTATGAGTCTTTCCTCGAGCCGGTGCCCATTGGCCACACGGGCCGTCAGATCTACGAATTCCTCGCTTACATCCTCCGCTTTGATGTTGACGTATTGCAGTCGCCCCAGCGGCCGGAGGCCTTCGGTCAGCTCGTCGAATCGGGATGATGGGGCCTTCAATTCCAAGGTGGCCGAGCGAAGCTGGTTCCGGCCGCTCTGTACTGAGGCGTCTGCCACGAATCCTCCGAGGCGCTGCATGAGGCGGCGCACTTCCATCATGGCGGTCTCGAGGGAGTCGACCTCGACGCTTGCCTGTCCAGTGCGGACGATCAGTCTGGACGCAGGGTCCGATGGCAGCGGCCGGGACCAGGGAGTGCTGGATTGATCGCTGGGCGAGGCTGCCTGAAGCGAGACGGCTTCGTCGCCCCTGCCCGGCGCGTCGGCTGCCTTCCTGTTCCCGGCGACGCGTTCTGCTCGCACTTCATTCGTCGCCTTGGGTGTGCCGCGAAAGTTGTCGCACGCCATCAGCAGGGCTGCCTGCATGAGCCCCAGTACAAGCATCGGTACTCGCATGGTGCCTCCTTAGGGAGCACTGGAGATGCACCACCGCGAGAAGCTTGCACGCTGCAGCGGTTGGCAGGTAACCCGGCTGACGTTCTATTCGTGCCGCAGGGCTTCGACTGGATCCATCCGTGCTGCCCGATTTGCTGGATAGAGCCCAAACCCCAATCCGATCGCGATACTTACCACGCAGGCGAGCGCAGCACTCCAGAGCGGTACTCCTGACTGCAGATTGAGCGCGTACTTGAGGAGTTCCCCGGCGCCCAGCCCGAACAAGATCCCGAACAACCCCCCCGTAAACGTGAGCGTCGCCGCTTCCACCAGAAACTGCCAGAGGATCTCGCGTCGAGTGGCGCCGAGGGCCTTCCTCAGTCCGATTTCCTTGGTTCGGTCTGTCACCGAGACCATCATGATGGCCATGACGCCGATGCCACCGACCAGGAGAGCCACGCTGGACAGTGCCACCATGGCGACGAAAAAGTAGGATGTGAAGTTGCCCACCACTTCGAGGATCTGATCCTGCGAGATCAAGTCGAAGGTGTTCGGCGTTCCCGGCCGCAGATTGCGGACTCGCCGGAGAGCCACGGTTACCAAATCCTGTGCTTCGGCCACCGAGATCCCGCTGCGCGGCTTGACGGCGATGAAGAGGCTGTTGGTCTCATCGTACCGGAAGTTTTGCCGGGCGGTTTCAAAGGGAATGACGCCGCCGACTTCCTGGCCTGGCGGTTCGAAGATGTTCTGCGGCTTCTGGTATATGCCGATCACCCGGAAAGATTTGCCTCCTACCCGGAGCACGCGCCCGAGCGGATCGGTGCGCCCGAAGAGATGATCGGCCACATCCGTTTCCAGCACCATCACATCGGCGCCACTCATCTCTGCCCGAGTGAAGAATCGTCCGCGCAAGAGCGTGCCGCCCTGAATCTCCATGTAGCGTGAATCCGCCCCAAACACGGTGAGGGTACCGGTGCGCTCGCCTTCGTACTCGAGCCGCTGGAAGAGCTGGACCCACATGGCACTGTAGCCGATGCCGGGGATCCGCCCGATCGCCTCGGCGTCGCTGCGCTGGACCACCGGACGGATACGGACCTCATACGGAAGGCGGTCGGGATTGAGCGGAGTCTGCGAGAAGAACCGGATCACGTAGAACGCGGTGGGCCCGGCAGTCTCGATGGCATTGAAGATCTGGGTGCGGATTCCTTGCACCATCGATGCGATGGTCATCACCGTGGTGACCCCAATGACCACTCCCAGTATCGTCAGCGCCGAGCGCAGCTTGTTGGCTCCAAGGGAGTCCACCGCGATCGAGATCCCCTCCCCGACATTGCGAATCATGGGAGATTCATTCGGCTCGCAGGGCGGTGATGGGATCGAGCCGTGCGGCCCGGGTGGCGGGGAACACCCCGAAGGCTATTCCTGCGCCGGCTCCCAGTGCCAACGCAACCCCAACCGACCACAGCGTGATACGGGCGGGCAAGGGCGTGAAGCTCGAAACGGCCACGGCGAGCGCCCAGCCGCCGAGGACACCCTGGATGCCACCCAGGGTAGCCAGCACCACCGCCTCGATGAGGAACTGGCGCCGAATGTCTGCCCGGGTCGCGCCCAGCGACTTCCGAATGCCGATTTCGCGGGTGCGTTCCGTCACGGTCATCAGCATGATGTTCATGATTACGATGCCGCCGACCACGATGCCGATACACACCACGGCGGGGATCGCGGTAAAGAGGAGCCGGGTCAGGCTTCGCCAGAATGCGACCAGGGCATCCGCCTTGTCGACGGTGAAGTCGTCGGCCTCGCCCGGACGCAGCCGATGGGCGATCCGCATCGCTTCTTGAGCCTGCGCCATCGCCGCGGAGATGGCATCGGCATTCTCCATTTTGACGGAAACGACAGTCGTCTTCCGCCGGCCGTACATGGATTCGAAAGTGCTGAGGGGAAGCAGGATGAAGCCGTCGAATGACTGGCCTAACATTCGCCCCTTCTTCGCGATGACTCCCTTTACCGTGATTTCCCGTCCCGCCACCCGGATGCGCCGGCCGATGCCGCTCGCCGGTACATCGAAAAGCTTGTAGGCGACATCGTAACCGAGCACCGCGACAGGACGGCGTTCGTTAACGTCGGGCTCGCTGAGCGGATCGCCGGCCTCGAATTGATAGTCCTGCACGATCTGGTATGGCGGAGTAACCCCGAAGACCAGCACTTGGCCGACGGTGCGGTTCCGGTACTCGACATCGCTCACCGGCGTGGGCCAGCCAGACTGGAGCGACACAGCTCGAGCGGTGGGCACCGCACGGTAGACCGCCTCGGCATCAGCGGCGGATATGATAGGGCGCTTGTTGATCGTCTTGACTTGCTCTTCGGTCAGCAGACCTACTGAGATGGGCGAGCGGCGCACCTGAAAGGCGTTGGTCCCGATCATGGCGCCAGTCAGGTTTTCCCGGACGTAGGCGTTCATCCCCTGAATCACGGCGACGACCACCACCAGGAAGCCGACGGAGACGATGATACCGAGGAGGGTAAAGAACGAGCGGAGCTTGCTGTTCCAGATGGCCTGGAGTGCCAGGCGCAGGGCTTCTGTGAAGGGCATTGCGGGAAAAGTAAGAGGTGAGAGGTGAGAAGTGAGAGGGCTGGCTGTCCCGCTCACCCCTCACCCCTCGCCTCTTACCTCTTACCTCTTACCTCTTACCTATTACCTACTCATATCTCAGTGCCTCCACCGGATCCAGCCGAGAGGCTTTGCTGGCAGGGTAAATCCCGAACAGCACTCCCGTCAGGATTGAGGAGATCACTGCCGCCACCACCGAGAGAAGTGGAATGGTGGCCGGCACCGGCGTCCAGGAGCGGATAGCCCAGGCCACCAGCGCGCCGAGGGCCATGCCGATCAGGCATCCGATCAAGGTCAGGGTCGCTGCCTCGACCAGGAACTGGAACATGATCTCCCGGCGGGTGGCGCCGAGTGCCTTGCGGACTCCAATCTCGCGGGTTCGCTCGGTTACCGAGATCATCATGATTGCCACCACACCGACGCCCCCAACCATCAATCCCACGCTCGACAGCGCGATCATGACCACGAAGAAAGCGGCGGTAATCTTGTTGAAGGTATCGAGCACGCGGTCCTGGGTTACCAACGCGAAGTTGTCGGGCTGACCCGGCCGGAGTCCGCGGCGACTCCGGAGCGCGGTGGTAACCTGGTCCTCGGTCTGTTGGACCGTCGCTGCCTCGACTGGAAGCACGGCAATTTCCATCCAACCCTTCTCGAAGTCGGCGGCTTTCAGGAACGTGGTGTGGGGAATCGCGAGGCGTGGCTCATTGGCGTTGCTGAAGAGTGACGCGGCTTCCGCGTGCATTCCGACAATCTGAAAGGGCTGGCCAAAAATCTTGATCCTCTTGCCTACCGCATCGCGGCCGGGAAAGAGAGACTGGGCCAGCTTGTCGTTGACCACGGCGACTGCAGAGCCGGCAGCATACTCCATGGGTGTAAAGTTCCGTCCCCCCAGGATGTCGCCCCCATTCACCTGATTCCAGCTCGGGCTCATCCCGGCTATAGCGACGCTCTTGAGCTCCACTCCCTCGAAGCTCACAGGCCCATTGGTGTACTCGCCGATGTTGACGTCATGCACCAGCGGCAGCGCACGGATGAGCTCGGCTTCCTCTACCGTCAGTGGCGGCATTCGGCGCCAGGGTGAGAGCTCATCCGAGCCATCGGAGATGTCGAGCCCGCCGGAGAAGTAGCGCTGGACGAAGAAGGTCTTGGGACCGGCGGACTCCAGAATTCCAGTGATGCTCTGGTTGATCCCGGTGATTGCGGACGCCATGGCGATGACCACCGTCACACCGATAGCCACGCCGAGAATCGTGAGCGCCGCGCGGACCTTGTTCGCCCGGATAGAGTCCAGGGCAATGGCGGACCCCTCCAGCATGCGCGAGAACACTCGCGCCCGCCGGATCCTCACTCGGCCCTCAACGCCGCTATCGGGTCGAGGCGAGAGGCTCGGCTGGCAGGGTAGACGCCGGCCGCGACGCCTACGCTCACCCCCAACAGCACGCCGACCACAATCGACCACGGCGCCACCATGGCGGGAAGCGGCGTGGCCAGCTTGACGACCAGGGCCAGCGCGAGCCCCAGGCCGATCCCGAGCAGCGCGCCAACCGCCGAAATCGTGGCCGACTCCACCACGAACTGAGCCAGAATGTCGTGCCGCCGGGCGCCCAGCGCCTTCCGTATTCCGATCTCCCGGGTCCGCTCGCTCACGGCCATGAGCATGATATTCATGATCACTATTCCGCCGACCACGAGAGAGATGGCCACCAGTCCGGGTAGCGCCACGAAAAGAATCCGCGAGATCTTCTGCCAGCTGCCCAGCGCGCCTTCTGCCGTTTGCAGCGCGAAATTACTCTCCTGCCATGGCTTGAGCTGACGCCGACTTCGCATCAGCGCTTCCGTCTTGCCCATCACGGACTGCATCTGGCCGGGGTCATCAGTCTGTACGATGAGCGCATCGAGAATATTGATGGGGCAGATCAACCGCCGCCCCGGCGCGCTGAACGGCATGATGGCGAACTTGTCGAGCGAAAGCCCGAAGAGAGTACCCTGGCGTTCAACGACGCCGATGATGCGATAGGGAAGACCGCCAATGACCACTACCTTCTGAAGCGGATCAACCCCCGGCAGTAGCTTTTCCGCCAGCTCATGTCCGACCACCAGAACGGGCTGTGCCGTCCGGACTTCCTGCGCGGTGAACGTCCGCCCAGAAGTGAGCTCGTAGTTCCGAATGCCGAAGTAACTCTCTTCCGTCCCCACCAGGTGGATGTCGCGAGCCGTCTTCCCGCTGTAGTGCACGGCCACCCGGTCCTCGCAGAACTTGGCGTACCGTGCTTCGTTGCCCATTCGATCTCGCACGTAATCAGCGTCGGCATAGCTGATCCTCGGGCGGCGGTTCCAGGCGAGCCAGACATCGTCCGTCACGTTTCCCGTGATGATGCTGGGGCGCTGGCGCAGCTCGAACGTGTTGGCGCCGACCAGGGTGTTGGCAAACCGCTCGACCATGTAACGGTTCATGCCCTGGACAATGGAGACCACGGCAATCAGGAAGGTGACACCGATGAGCACACCGAGGAGGGAGAAGAAACTCTTGAGCTTCTGTGCGCGGATGGTGCCGAGGGCCATCCGTACCGCGTCCAGCAGGCGCACTAGGACTTGGTTCCGGCGGCCTTCGTCGTGTCGGCCTGGCGGACTTTGGCGCCGTCCTTGAGGTCGCGGATAGCCTGATAGGTCCCGGCAACGATGGTTTCACCTTCACGGAGGCCGTCCACCACCTCGAAGTACTCGTCACCAGCAACGCCTACCTTCACCGGACGGAACGTGGCCAGTCCGTTGCGGACCACGAAGACTCCCTCGGCTTCTCTCTTGTTGAAGCGCGCCCGGAGCGTATCTACCGGCGGCCCGGAGTCGGACTCGTTCGGGATCTTCTCATGGTCACGCACGGTGAGCGAGATGATCGGGATGCTGAGCGCGTTCCCGCGGGTATCAGTCACGATTCTGGCAGTGCAGCTCAGATCCGGTCGGATATCCGGCGGCGGACGCCGAAGCGTGATCTCGACATCGAAATCGACCGCCCGATCGTTCGAACCGGAGGCAGTCTGGGTGGGAGTGAGCCTGGCACTGTGGCTGACCTTGGTGACCCGCCCGGTGAAGGTCGTATCGGGATAGGCATCGATAGTCACGTCGACCGAATCGCTCGCGCTGAGGCGTACGACGTCGGTCTCGTCGACCTGCACCTTCGCCAGAATGACCGAGAGGTCCGCGATAGTCATGAGCAATCCCGTCTCGCGGGAGAACGTGCCCGGCACCGCGACCTCCCCCTGCTCAACCGCCAGCCTGACCACTCGGCCGGAAATCGGTGCAGTCAGCCGCGTCTTGCCGAGGTTGTCTTTGGCCTCCTGAAGCCCGGCTCTCGATTGCTCCAGCTGAGCCTTGGTAGACTGATAATTCGCTTCCGCGACCTCGAGCGCCGTCTGGGCCTGCTCGGCTGCCTCGGGAGAGATCAGATTCTCCCCCAGCTGTGTCAGTTGCCGGGCCCGGTCCCATGCCCGCTGTGCCTGATCCCGATTGGCCTTGGTCTGGAGCAGAACGGCTTGGGTCGACGCCACCACACCCTGCGCCCGCGCGACCGCCGCCTGGTACTGCGCCGGATCGATCTGAAGCAGGAACTGACCTCGTTTCACGACGTCACCTTCGCGCACTGCAATTTGAATTATGCGACCGGTGATGTCGGCGCTGATGTCCACCGACGTTTTCGCCTCGATCTTTCCGCTGGCGGTGACCGCGCTGACCAGGTTCCGCTTGGCGACCTGCTCCAGCCGGACTTCAGTGCCGGCGTGCTTCTTCTTGTGGATGCGGAATCCGATCACGCCTCCGACAGCGAGAACGATGATTCCGACTGCCAACCCCAGCTTCGTCCCACGCGACATGTCCGTTCCTCGTTAACGAAGGGGTCGGCCGACTGCCGCTTCCAGTGCGGTAATCGCCTTGTGGTAGTCATAGATTGCGTTCACGTAGTCTCCCTCTGCCCGCTGCACCGCGTTCTGAGCGTCCGAGACCTCTAGGGCG
This sequence comes from uncultured Gemmatimonadales bacterium, assembly GCA_963751925.1. Taxonomy (GTDB): domain Bacteria; phylum Gemmatimonadota; class Gemmatimonadetes; order Gemmatimonadales; family GWC2-71-9; genus CAVVWJ01. The sequence continues at coordinate 96,115 of CAVVWJ010000002.1, forward strand.
GTGCCGGCTCCCAGCCGATACCTGTCCTGGGCCAGACGGAGCTGGTCCCGGGCCGCGTCACGACTGGCCGCCTGGATGCCGATAGTCTTATAGGTCGTTTGCAGTCCAAGGTAGCGCGCCTGAACGTCGCTGCGCACCTGCAGCCGACGGGCGCGCACATTCTCATCGGCATCATCCTGCTGCGCTCGCGCCTGGGAGAGACGGAGTGAACGTCCCAGTCCGGTGAAGATCGGGAGCGACACCGTCAGGTTGGCCTGGAACGGCTGTCCGGTGTAGTGAAAGGGAAACACGCTGTTCTGATTTCGAATCTGTTGGGCGACCGGGTCCAGCAGCGCGCCGCCGCCATCAATCAGACCGGCGGCCGCGAAGCAGTTGGAGACCTCTCCACCGAGCGAGAGCGCCGAGCGCACCGAGTTGTTGTACTGACAGTCCGCGGCTTGCCCCTGGGCACTGGTGAGGCTCTCGCCGATGAGTACGTTCTCGTTGGTGAACTGTTGAGTGAAGCCACTCCAACCGGCTCGCAGAGAAAGAGAAGGCAGAAACTCGGTCTTCGCCGCGCGAACATCGATATCCGCGGCATGCCCCCTGGCCCGCAACGAACGGAGCAGAGGGTTCTGCTGCTCTGCCAACGCGAGCAGGCTGTCGACCTGGTAAGCGGGAGCCGTTACCGGAAAAGAATCGGTGAGAGATACCTGGTCGATCGGCACTGGAGACTCCACACCCATTCGCCGCAGGAGATCCAGCTTGGCCTCGGTCTCGGCCTGGAGAGCCTGGAGCAGCGCCACGTCCGAGGTCCCCTTGATGACCTCGGCCTGGCGAACATCGAGCAGCGTGGCCTGACCGACCTGGTGGCGCGCCTTGGCCAAGGCGAGGAAATCCTCATTCCGCTTGACCTGCTGACGGGCGACTTCCACCTGAGCCCCTGCCTGCAGGGTGCTGAGGTATTGAGTCGAGATCTCGGCCGTCAGCGCGATGTCGGCTCCGCCGATGTCCTCCTCGGTCGCTCGCTGCAGCGCTTTCTGCTGCCCCGGGGCGCTCAGGGTGCGGCCGCTCAGCTGCCATTGCAGACCCAGGCTATACCCCGAAGTGATGAAAGCTGAAGTAGGCTGGACAAAACCCCCGCCGAAATTGGACTGCCCCGAGCCGGTATAGCCCACATCACTCGAGGCCGTGACCGTGGGAAGCAGACTGGCGTAGGCGCTACGCACACCCCATTTGGCGGGCGAAGCATCGTTCAGAACCTGGCGGTAGGTCGGGCTGTTCGCTCGTGCCTGCCGCAGTGCTTCGGCCAAGCTGAGGGTGACTGGTATCGGGGAAGGGGAGCCTCGAGTCGAATCCTGCGCCAGAACTAAAGAAGGGAGCGTGACCGAAAGGGTCAGGAGCCCGAACCAACGATTCATGAGAGAAGCCCCTTTGTGGTAGGACGTGACCGGCCCTATACGGGGGCCTCGTCGCAGAGGTTTCAGCTTGCGACAAAGCACGTCTTCGATGCTGTTCTCAGCGAGCTGGAGGAAGGGTGCTGCTGGTCTTTGTATGCTGCGCTACTCTTTGGCTCTGGATACCACCGTTCCCGACTGGGGCAGCTCCAGCCTCTGGACTCGGCCCTGTGCATCCGTCACCAGCGATCCGGTGATGTCACCGGTGAGCGTCACCCGGATGGCCCCGTTCTCCCGGTCGCCATCACGACGTGCGGTGAAGTTGGCGCGGCGTCCAGTGCGCGGGAAAATCGCGGTCAGTGCCTTGCCACCGGCCGTCGCGACATCCGCCACAGAGGCGTAAAGGGAATAGACCGCATCGTCAAGCAGAACTACATCCGGCCCGCCGGGGAGCTCGCGTCCGGCCTCAGATCCCTTCGCCACCGTTCGGACGATCAGTCGTACCCCGGAGCCTGCGGCCAGAATGACCGTCGGGCCGTTGGGGCCGTCGACATCCAATTGGAACTTGGCCAAGGCGGATTCCTCGGTACGCTCGAGCGTCGCGTTCAGCTTGAGCGTTGGATTCTCTGCCGGATACCGGGCCGATGCGATCAGGGTAGTTCCTGGAATCCCCCGGCCGCGACCCTGGCGCAACGTGAAATCTTCCCTGCCGATTTCCTTCCCGCCCTGCTGGACGGTCAAGCTGTTTTGCAGCGGCTCCTGTGCGACTGTTCGAGAGGCGGTAGAGCACAAGAGCAGAACCGCAGCGAGGCGCATAGGAACTCCGGGATGGCGTCAGGACTTGACCAGGCAGCTGCTGACCCGTTCGAGGATAAATCTATATAGACGCTCCCCCTTCTGGGCGGAGGCGAGGCTGGGAAATCCGATCGAGCCGGGCGAGCCCTCAGGCAGGTGCCGGCTCTGTCCTGGCTGGTATCGAACGTCGGGGCTCAGCGAGAAATCCTTGGCCAGGTCCATTCGCACCAGCTGAGGCGCGATGTAGAGGAGGAGTGAGGTGTCGAGCTCGCCGCCCTGGATTGGTGCCGGCCGTTCCAGCTCGGCCGAAAAATCGATGCTGAAGATGTCCACCACCTGCACCGTCGCCTGATCGGTGCGAATGGTGCTGAGCGCTTCCAGATGTGCTTCACTCGATTGCGCGGTGAGGATGACGAACTCGCGGACGCCTGCCCCGTCCTCCCAGGACTCGATAAGTTCGTTCATGACGCGGTGAAGGGTCCGCCGTCGCAGGGTGGCTCCCCCGGGAAATGGACGTGTCCTTTCGTGAACGCCGTACTCGACGGTGGGAGTCCGGATAATGCCGAATGTGCTCGAAAGATCGTCTGCCAGCCGTTCTAGAATGATGGTATCGCAGCCGAGCGGCAGGTGCGGGCCGTGCTGTTCGGTGGTTCCCACTGGGACGAGGAGAGCCGGCCGTTCCAGCAGGCGTTCCCCCACAGATCCGGGGGTCATCTCCTTCAGACGCCAGGGGTGCTGGTGCTGATTCATCGCAGGCGGATGTGGGTCATCGTTGTCCTGGCAGCGGGCGTGGCCGCGGCTGAGTGGCTTCGGCAGCCGTCCGCTGCCTGGGTCTGGATGGCCTGGGCCTGCGTTCTCGCCGGCGTCGTGACCCTCTGGCGCAGGACTGGCTGGCGCGAACGTCTGCTGCTGACGACTCTCTTCGCGCTCGGCTTGAGTCTCACGCTCGCCCAAGCGCGGGTCGGGGCCATCGAGACTCGTTGGCCTGCTGAGCGAGAAGCCAGGGTCACAGCCGCCTCGCAGCGTCTCCGCGGTGACCTGCACTCGGTCCTGCACCGCGCGGAACGTCTGGCCGAAGCAGCTGCACTCACTCCTTCAGCCGACCGCGGTGCGGCCCTCGACATCCTCGACCGTCTCGTACCCAGGAACGGGCCGGAGATGGGCATTGTCCTGTTCGATGCCCGGGGCGATCCGTGGGCCTGGGCTGGACGGCACCGGCTACCACCTCACAGCGAGGGTGATTCGGTCGCCTCTCGCGCGAGTGGATATTACGTCCTGCTCGAGGCGCGGCGCCACTCGCCTGACGGCCGCAGCGCTGTAGCCTCGGTGTTGATCTGGGCCCACCCGGCTGTGCCGGATCGTGGTCGCAGTCTGGCCGAGCTCTTCCGGGCCCGTACCGAGGTGGGACTCGCCATCTATCCGCCAGGCACTGCGCCGGACAGCGCCGATGTATTCGACTACGAGGAACCCACCACAGCCGGACCCCGGCTCCTCTTCAGTGCTCAGCCGATCCCGCCCGAACAGGGTGCCGCTAAGGAATTGGCATTTACTACTGGCAGCCGAGTCGTCACGTGGCTCACCCTCCTGATGCTGGCGCTGGCGCTTATCCTCGCCTCCGCCGCGGCAGAGCGCTTTGTTCTACTTCCGATGGTGCTGTGGCTCGCGCTGCGGGCGCCGCTGGGAAACGCATTCGGTCTGGCGCCGCTCTTTTCGCCAGCAACTTTTTTTCGGCCGCTGCTGGGTCCATTCTCGTCGTCGGCCGGCGTGCTCGCATTGTCGGGCATGCTGGTGACGATGGCAGGTGTGTGGCTCTGGCGACAGCGACTTCCCCGGCGCTGGTATACCACGGCTCTCGGCGTGGCCCTACTGCTGATATCTCCCTATCTGATCAGCGGTCTGGGGCGGGGTATTACGCCGCCTGCCCGAGGCGTGCCGATTGCGCTGTGGCTCACGTGGCAACTCACCCTGCTGGTGTCCGTTTCCGCGCTCATCGTGCCCGCGGCTGCTCTGCTGCGCGGAAATGGCCCCGAAAGCCACGGCCGCTGGCGAGTTCTGCTCGGCGTCGCCATGGCTTTCGCCGCGGCAATCATAGGTGTATTGGTCTGGTCTCCCCGAGGTGGGTGGCCGGATTGGTACACCTTTCTCTGGACCCCTGCCTTACTCCTGGTAACGTTGCCGGCTCGTCGCTGGGCCACCATCAGCGGCATCGCGCTAGTGGCGGGCAGCTCAGCTGCGCTGGTGACATGGGGGGCCGAGCTGTCCGGCAGGGTACAGGTGGCGCAACGTGATGTCGCCCGGCTTGGAACGGAACCAGACCCACTCGCGCTCCCCTTGCTGGAGCGGTTTGGTGAGCAGGTGCGGCATTCGCCCGCTCCGGCAAGCGCGTCCGAGATGTACGCGCTCTGGCATGACTCCCACCTGGGCGAGCAGGGCTATCCTGCACATCTAGGTCTCTGGTCCAGCTCGGGTGCGCTGCGAGATGAGCTGACCCTGGACTCGCTCGACGTTCCTCCGTCTCTGCTGTCGACTCTCGTCACCAATCTGCCCTCCACGGACACACTGCGCGTCGTCCAGCTGATCCGCGTCCCCGGGGTGCACTATGTGCTTTTGGTCCGTCTCGGCGGGGAAGAGGTGATGACGGCTTCGATTGGCCCGCGGTCCGAGCTCATTCTGCCTGGACGGGTCGGGCGATTGCTCGATCCCACCAGACATCAGGCACGGCTCTACACACTCACGCTCTCGCCTCCCAGCGGCACTAACATCTCTCCGTCACGGCTGGTGCGGTGGCACCGGGAAGGCTGGGCACTCCATAGCGAGTACCCTTTGGCGCTGCCAGGAAGCCGACGCGTCATTCACGCCACCATTGATTTGCGAGGCCCGCTCGCACTCTTCGTTCGCGGCGTACTCGTAGTGCTGCTCGACGCCGCAGTTCTCGCCCTGCTCTGGTTTTTGGCAGAGTCCGTGGCCGGAGTCAGGCCGCGCATGCCTCAATGGCGGAGCCTCGCCCGTTCCTTCCGAATTCGCCTTGCGGTCACACTCGGCGCCTTCTTCCTGCTCCCCGCCGTGGGATTCACGACCTGGAGCTTTGCGCGCCTCGGTCAGGAGGCGGAGCGGAGCCGCGATCTCCTGATTACCCAGACTCTGCGGGATGCGGTCCTGAGCGCGGGTGGAATTCTGAGTGGCAGCGGCATGCCTTCCGAGGGTCTACGGGAGTTGAGCCGCCGAATCGATGCAGACCTGGCGCTATACCGGGGCGGCAGGCTGGCGGGCACGAGTACGGCTGTCCTGGAAGATCTCGGGGTGGTGGGCCAGCTCATGGACCCCGAAGCCTTCAAGGCGTTGGCGCTCGAGGGTCAGCTGGAGGTCACACAGGAGGGGTCCATACCGCAGCTGGCTGAGCGTGTGGGGTATCGTGTCCTGCAGCCAGGCCAGCCGGCAGAGATCGGTGTGCTGGCAACTCCACAGCTGGCGGATGACTCGTCGCTGGGCAGCCGCCAACTGGATCTGGCTCTCGTGTTACTTCTGTCGACACTGATCGGTATCGGGGCCGCGTTGGCCAGTGCCCAGGTGGCTGCTCGAGCGCTCTCGCGTCCTGTCTCCGAGCTTCGTCGCTCGGCGCTCGCACTTGGTCGGGGGCAGCCGATGCCCTCGCACTCGGAGCGCCCACCGCTGGAGTTCGAGCCGGTCTTCGGTGCCTTCGAGCGAATGGCAGCAGATATTCGCTCCAGTCAGAGCGCGTTAGAGGAGGCCAGACGGCGCACCGCCGCCGTCCTCGCGACAGTGGCGACCGGCGTGGTGGGTCTGGATACCAGTGGCAAGGTGCTGATCGCCAACCGGCAAGCGATCGACCTGCTGGGAACTCAGCTGCAGGAGGGAGATGCGTTCCTGGACCGGCTCACCTCGGAATGGGCCCCACTGGTGAATGCGGTGCGCCGTTTTCTAAGAAACCCCGCGGCCGATACGGTGGCTGAGCTCGATGCAGGCGGGCGGCGTCTCACCTTCCAGCTGGCCTCACTCGGTCCCGATGTGCGAGGAGTTGTGATCGCGCTGAACGACGTAACCGACATGTCCCGAGCTGAGCGGGTTCTTGCGTGGGGCGAGATGGCCAGGCAGGTGGCGCACGAAATCAAGAATCCGCTCACACCGATGCGGCTGGGCATGCAGCACCTCCGCCGGGTTTACCGGGATCGTCCGCAGGAGTTCGAGTCAACGCTGGACGAAACGGCGAACCGGATCCTTGGTGAGATCGACCGCCTGGACACCATCGCGCGCGCCTTCAGCCGGTTTGCCGCACCGGCGGACCAACGAGAGGGAGCGGAGCTGATAGACATCAGAGTTGCGGTAGGCGAGGTAGTGCAGCTCTATCGCCTCGCGGAAGACGGCTATGAGGTTCGACTCACCATGGCACCCGAGGCGCTCGGAATCGCCAGAGCCGACGAGGTGAAAGAGGTGATGGTAAACCTGCTGGAGAACTCACGGAACGCCGCGGCCAAGCTGGTGGAGGTGGATGTAGCTCCGGGTGTGATTCGCGTGTCGGACAATGGTGCGGGGATTGCGCCTGACCTGCTGCCGCGGGTTTTCGAGCCACACTTCTCCACCAATACCAGCGGATCAGGGTTGGGCCTGGCGATCGTGAGGCGGCTGGTGGAAGGCTGGGGTGGTACGATCGACGTGGAGAGCGAAGCAGGGCGGGGAACGGTGGTGACGGTGACACTCGCCACCAGTCCTGCTACCTGAGGTTGCCTCGCGCGCGTTCGGCCAGTGTGAGGGCCAGTGCCTGCTCCTGGCTCCGTGAGCGCCGCAGCAGCCGCATGGCGGTCTGCATCTGGCGGTCCGACAATGACCGGCGCCTCGCTTCAGCTACAGGACCGAAGACGGCACCAGCAATCTGGTACCCTAGCTGTTCGTCGACATAGGTGCCTGCCGAATCGAAGGTCTCACGGACCAACCCAACTCCGTTCTGCTGCAGCCGGAGGTACACCGAGTCACGCATTTCCGGGCTGACCCTGAACGACTCAGACTTGGGAGGATGCGTCCTCTTCACCTCGAGCGCATAATCCGATAGCACCGCCCGAAAGAGATTGAGATTATCGGCCAGCTCCGCCATCAACGCCCGCTCGGCATCAGACCGCGGGGCGCCTCGGACAGGGAGGTCAGGCAGGATGCCGCTCGCATCGGGAATTGGCCGGCCGCCGCTGGTGTGGTACACCTGAGGAATTTGAGCCGGTGTGCGGTTGCCCTGAGCACCTTCCCCGTCCGGCCTGGGGCGCTGTACGGTACGTCCGCTGGGGGTAAACCACCGGGCGGTGGTCAGCTTCAGCGCGATTTCGTCGCCCAGCGGGTAGGTAGTCTGGAGCACTCCCTTCCCGAAGCTGGGCGTTCCGAGGACGATGGCGCGGTCGTGGTCCTGAAGGGCACCGGCAATCAGCTCAGCTGAGCTGGCAGTCCCACGATTGACCAGCAGGGCCAGCCGGAGCTCCTCCCAACCACCAGCGAGACCTGCCAGGTAGACTTTCGAGTGATCGCCCGAACGACCGCGGGAGATGGCCACCGTATCTCCGGGGTGCAGAAACAGGCTGGCGATCCGTACCCCCTCATTGATGAGCCCACCGGGGTCACCCCGCAGATCCAGAACGAGTGACGTCATTCCCTGTGACATGAGGCGATCGATAGCCTCTCTCAGCTCGAGTGCAGCGCCGTCACTGATCCTTCGGAGCTCGATGTAGCCGACTCCGCCACCCATCATGACCCCGGCGGACGCCGCCGGTACGTGTACGATGGTCCGGGTCAGCCGCCGGATAACGGGCGTGGCGGATCCTCGGGGACGCACCAGCACAGTGACGATCGATCCGGCCCCCGCTGCGAGTGCTTCCTCTACCCGCTGGGCCGACCAGCCTCGAGTGCTGCGTCCGTCGATGCTGAGCACCTCGTCGCCTGGTCCGAATGCCATGCGAGTGCCGAGCATTCCTGATTCGGGGCTGAGGCCGACATCCACCTCGGTTCCGGACATCTGGCGTTGGTACTGGCGGTAGCTCTCACGAGACAGTAGCTCGGCGTAGGGATCTCGAAGGGAGCCAACCAGGGCTTTGGCGGCGGTCTGATAAAGATCGCCTTCGCCGATCGAATCGATGTAATGGGAGTGAATGGAAGCGACCACGTTTTCGAAGAGGCGCGCTTGCTGGTACACACTTCCGTCAGGGGCAGCCTTCCGGCGGAGCAACCAGCCTCCGCTCAGGATCGAGAGCACGACTAGAGCCGTCAGTCCGCCCCAACGTGCCCTAGCAGAAGGTCCCATCATGCGTTAGTAGCTCCCGCGAAATGCCAGAAGGTCTGCTGGATGCATCCCCCGGAGGCCGGGGATTGCTGCTTCGGTGATGTAATCAAGGGCGGCGAAGCGAGGCCTTACCACCCTACAAAGTTATATGGATTAGCGTCCTCGTGGGTTTCCCGGATCGGCGGTTAGAGTGGAGTCCCGCCAAACAGCCGCAGAGGCCACGTGACATGCTTTTACGAACACTTCGGCCGGGTGGGCGCCTCGCTGAAGAAGCGCGTGAAGCATCTCGTGCCGCACCAGCCACTCTTCGCCTAGCGCATTGGCTGGAAGGTAGATCCGGTTTCCGCCTCTGACCCACCATGCATGTGCCATCTCACCGGCCAGCTCTATGGCGCCATTCGGGGCATCCACCGCGTAGAAGCTCACATCCGTCATTTTGCCCGGACGGCCGGAACACGCAACTGTCTTGTCCCACCACTCCTGATAGAGTCCCAGTGTGGGGACAGCCCACGACCGGCCCATAGGCGCTAGCGGTGCACCGGCCGCTCGCGGAGCGGCGCAGGCATTCAGCCCAACCAATAGAAACAACCCGCTGAACAGCCTACCCATGTGTCGTTCTCCGGAGCTGAACACCGATAGCAGTGCGGTGGGTACAGGGGTTTTCCGCCCTGCTTGCAACCAATTCAGTGCCATCCATACGAAAGAAGCTTCCAAAGTCTCTGCACGATTCGGTCCACAACGGCACTGACCCGGTACCTGAGGGGCCATGCGGCTGTCTAGCTTGGCTGGCCCCTCACCTGGTTTCGCTGATGCTCGCTCGGGTTCGCTCGGCCGCCGTTCTCGGGATTGACGCGTATCCCGTAGATGTCGAGGTAGACATCACCAACGGCCTGCCCTCATTCTCCACCGTCGGTTTACCCCAGGGGGCGGTTAAAGAGGGTAGAGAACGGGTCAGCGCTGCTTTGGTGAACGCCGGATTTTCCTTCCCGCTCAGAAGAATTACGGTCAATCTGGCTCCAGCAGACATCAGAAAAGACGGATCCGGGTTCGATCTGCCCATCGCGCTCGGCATACTGGTCGCCAGTGGGCAGCTCAGCGACGATCGTCTGCCGGATCAAATCATCATCGGCGAAGTAGGACTGGAAGGAGACCTCCGCCCAGTGCGGGGAGCGCTATCGATGGCTCTCACCGCCCGAACTTCCACCTGCGCTGGCGTCTTACTTCCTCACGCCAACATCGCGGAAGCCTCAGTGGTGGAAGGCGTCAGTGTCTGCGGCGCCCGCACACTGCTGGAGGCCTGCCGGCATCTGTCGGGAAAAGATCCTATCACACCGACTCGTGCCGACGTTGCCGCCCTGATGAGCACCCGTGAATCCGATCAAACCGACTTTGCGGATGTCCGCAGTCAGGCCGCAGCCAAGCGTGCACTCGAGGTTGCCGCCGCCGGCGGACACAACATTCTCCTCATCGGGCCCCCGGGCGCTGGCAAGACCATGTTGGCTCGCCGTCTCCCGAGCATCTTGCCGTCATTGAGCCTGGATGAGGCGTTGGAGACGACCAAGATCCACAGCGTGGCGGGCACCCTACCCGGTGGCCAGTCCCTGATGACTCAAAGGCCCTTTCGTGCGCCCCACCACACGATCAGTGATGCGGGTCTGATTGGCGGCGGCTCGTCTCCCCGACCGGGCGAAGTGAGCCTCGCGCACGGGGGCGTGTTATTCCTCGACGAGCTACCCGAGTTCCGCAGAAACGTCTTGGAGGTGCTGCGTCAGCCTATGGAAGACGGCGTTGTCACCCTGAGCCGAGCCGCCATGAGTCTCACCTATCCCGCCCGTTTCATGCTCGCGGCAGCGATGAATCCTTGCCCCTGCGGTTACTCCGGGGACCCACTGCATCCTTGCAGCTGCGGCCCGCTGGCCATCGAACGCTACCGCTCCCGAGTATCGGGGCCGCTGCTCGATCGAATCGATATACATCTCGAGGTCCCCGCCGTGGCCTATGGTGAGCTCATGGGGGAGGCCAGCGGGGAGCCCAGTCGTGTCGTCCGTGGACGGGTGGAGCAGGCTCGCCAGGTGCAGCGCGAGCGGTTTCGCAAGCAGCCAGGCATTTACGCCAATGCCCACATGTCGGCTCGCGACCTCCGCCGTCATTGTCGCTTGAGCACTGCGGTCGAGTCAATGCTGCGGCAGGCCGTAACCCGCCTCGGTCTCTCGGCGCGCGCTTATCATCGGGTGCTCAAGATCGCGCGGACAATCGCCGATCTGGGTGGCGAGGCCGATCTCACCACAGTCCATGTCAGCGAGGCAATTCAGTATCGGAGCCTGGATCGGAAGAAAGAATTTGCATGAAAAACATGCTGTCCACAACGCCTGGGGTGGGCAGGGAATCCGCCAGACCCAATGCAGGTCACCATCTGACCGGCTCCGTTCCACTGCCTATTCGCTTATGGGGCCTTTGGATAAGGGCTGGCCCAGTACCTGCTGAAGTGGCCAACTCGCCCATTCCAGTCCGAAGAATCCCCTGCGGGTGAGGTCGAGCGTGCGGGCAGCAACCAGCATCTCCAAATACTTTCGGATGTTCCGTCCGGGCAGCATTCGGAGCCGGATTCTTACCTTTGCAGTGTTGGTGACGCTCATTCCCTCAGGTCTCACCGCCTGGATCTCCTATACCCAAAACCGCGGCGCTCTCGAAGAGAAGATTACGCAAGAGCTCACGAGTGCAAGCACTCAGACGGCGCGCGAGATGGATGTATGGCTCAAGGAGCGCCTCTACGATCTGCGCGTATTCGCCAGCTCCTATGAAGTCACTGAGAATCTGACCAAGAAAAAGAAGGGGTCACCCACCGAAGGCCGGCTCAACGACTACCTCAACTCGGTTCGGGAGCGGTTCAGCGATTACGAAGAGCTACTGGTCCTCGATCCAGAGGGAAGGGTAGCCGGCACCAGCGCCCACCAGCTTCGTTCGCTGCGGCTTCCGCGAGACTGGGCCAGGGAGTTGAGCGCCAACAATGCCCTGGTCGGCAACGCCTCGTGGGACCAGTCTCTGGCCAAAGGGATCCTTATCGTCGCGGTACCAGTGCAGAGGGCCGACGGACGCCTTATCGGCGCAGTGGCCGCCCGACTCAACCTCCGTGGCGCCCAACGCGGGTTGCGGACATTCGCTCCCAGCACCTCGGGCCAGGTCTATCTCATGACCGCCGAAGGCGAGATGATCGTCGGCTCGCAATTCAACTCGGCCAAGCTGATGGGGACGAAGCTGGCGCCGGCGGTGCTTGCCCGACTGATGAAGCAGGAAGGGTCCGTGGCGACCTATCATGGGAAGGGTGGGGCCGAGCTCCTCGGCAGCCTCAAGACGGTGCCACGGGTCGGCTGGGCCGTGGTAGCGGAGATCCCGGCGGACGTCGCGTACCTTCAAGTCCGCAGCTTTCGTGACCTTACTCTCATGTTTGTCACCGGTCTTCTCCTTTGCGTCAGCACGATCGCATATCGGCTTGGTCTGCTCATCGTGCGCCCACTCGAGCGGCTCACTCAAGGGGCTGCTGAGGTGGCCGAGGGAGATCTGGCCGTCGATCTCCCAGCGGCCGAGGGAGAAGTCGGTTATCTGACGAAAGTGTTCAACCACATGGTTGGCCGGCTGCGGCAGAGCCGCCAGGAGCTCGATGCGGTCAACGAGACCCTTCGTCGGCAAAACGAGGCCCTGGAGCGGCTTTCTACGTCTGACTCTCTGACTGGTCTGTCGAACCGTCGTTTCCTCACGCAGCGGCTCTCGGAAGAGCTGATTCGATCCCATCGTAACGACCATTCCTTCACCATTCTGATGGCCGACGTGGATCGCTTCAAGAAGTACAACGATGCCTACGGCCATCCGGCCGGAGACGAGGTCTTGAAGAAGGTTGCCAGAATACTTCGCAGCTCCACCCGGGCTGAAGACTGCACCGCCCGCTACGGAGGCGAGGAGTTCGCGGTCTTGATCTCTGGCAAGGTCGGTGATGCAGCGCTTGAAGTTGCCGAACGGATTCGGGCTCGGGTCGCCGATGAGGAGTTCCCGGGAGAACGCGTGACGATCAGCGTGGGTGTGGCGGAGTTTCCGGAGCACGGCCATACCGCAGAAGCCGTGATCACCAGTGCGGACGACGCGCTATATCAAGCGAAGCGGGAAGGGCGGAACCGGGTGGTGCGGGCCAGTCCCAAGTCGAAGAAGGTCAGACAAGAAGGCTGATCACCGCCGGGCGACGAGGCTACGAGCGATCCAGCCACCTCGTCCTGCGTCGTCGCTGATGCGAACCCATTCGTCCACGTACGAATATCCCGTCACCGAGTCACCCTGCTCGATCGCAAACGCTATCCGTGAACCGGTGCCGGGGATGTCCCGAACGTTCGCACGGCCAACCGCCTTCAATTGAATGGGAACGGCAAAAGGCGTCTCACCAGGACGCTGAGCTCCGCGCTCCTGGGCGGAGAGCCGTCCGCGAGCCGCGCCTGCCTGGGTTTTGGCCTGGTTCGCCAGATACAGGGCGCCCCCGTAATTCTGCCGATTGAACTCAGTCGAGCTCTGGTTCAGTAATCGCGTGCCTTGAGCCGCCTCCGGGGCGATAGCTTGGCCCGGCCCAGGCTTCAGGGTCTGGAGAGCCACCTCGGCTTCAGCCATCCCCGACGCTGCCTCGGCTCGAGTCGCCAATGTCTGAAGCTTCGCCATCGCCCGAACGACCTCCTGCCGCGTCTCGTCGAGACGGGCTTGCAACTCCTCCACCTGTGCTTCCTTTTCCATCAGGCTGAGCTCTAGGCGCGCGATCCGCCGGTCCTGCTCCGGCCGTGCAGAACTCTGCGCCGGACGCTGGGCTGGAGCTGGAGCAGGAGTTGGGTCGGCTGCTTTCTGCGAGGCACACGCCCAAAAAGACAGCGTCATCATGAAAAGCGTGGCCCTGCACGCGCGCCTGCCACCTCGGGTGGTGCACTGCCGATGGACCGTTCTCATGTCGTTTCCCGGCGTGGGTCTAGCCAGATAGCAACGGGCGGACACTCGAGCTGACTCGCTCTTGGGGTGGCGCAGGTTCCGCGCCATTGCGCGGATCGGTGCAAATCTTGGAACGCACCGAATCAAACCTGCCTGGTGAGCGGCTCAAAAACGCGAGGGAATTTGCCCTGGTACCTCCCTCCTTAACAACTGTCGAAGGACGTCACTCCTCGTTCGGGGGAGCGCGGCGACGTGTCTTGGTCTCGCTGCGCCGGCGCTTGGCTGCCAGTCGGGCGGCTCTCGAGGCTCGGCTGGGAGCAGTGCGTTTTCGCTTCTTGGGCACCACCAGAGCGGCCGCGACCAGCAGCCGGAACCGCTCGGTGACGTCTTCGCGATTGCGGAGCTGACTGCGCGATGCGCTGGACACCAGTCGAAGATGCCCGCTGCTGTCGAGTCTCGGGCTGAGGCTGTGGAGGAGCCGCTCGCGTTGCCCGGGTGTGAGCGAGGGAGAAGCCGCGACGTTCCACCAAAGCTCGATTCGAGTGGAGGACGTATTCACGTGCTGTCCGCCGGGACCACCTGAGCGTGTCGCATGATACTCCAGCTCCCCCAGTGGGAGACGAAGCTCAGGCCCGATCTCGAGCACGTTGTCTTCAGCCATAGGGAGAAGGTATTTAAATCCAAACTCCCGTGCTCACCTCGCTGCTCTGTCCGTCGACGTCGGCCGGCGCTCTCCGCTTACCGCTCACGCTTTTTCCCGGTTACGTTACTGACCATGCGTGAGCTTACAATCCTGCAGGAACACCTCTCGCAGCTCGGCAGAGTGGTGCTGGGTTACTCCGGGGGCGTCGATTCTGGCCTGCTGGCAGTCGCCGCCCGGAAGGCGCTGGGCCCGGCCCGATTCCTCGCGGTCACCGGCCGGAGTGCGTCGTATCCCGCAGCACAGTCCCGGGCCGCCGAGCAGCTGGCTGCACGCTTCGACATTCCCGTGCTGGTAGTGGACACCTATGAGCTCAAGGACCAGCGCTACCTGAGCAACTCGACCGATCGCTGCTACTTCTGCAAGGACGAGCTCTGGACACGACTCGGCGCCATCGTTCGGGAGCGTGGGTTCGATACCCTCATCGATGGCACCAACGCCGATGATCTTCACGAGCATCGCCCCGGGCTCCGGGCTGCGACGGAGCATGGCGTCCGGTCACCGCTGGCGGAACTGGGCTGGACCAAGGATCTGGTACGTCGGGCGGCCCATGAGCTGGACCTGAGCACCTGGAACGCCCCTGCGTCACCCTGCCTGTCCAGCCGCGTGCTGTATGGGCTGGAGATTACCCCTGAGCGTTTGCGCCAAATCGAGGCGGGGGAGGCGTACGTTCGCAGCCTGGGTGTGACTGGTGATCTTCGAGTACGGCACCATGGAACCTCGGCCCGGCTCGAGGTCACGCCGCAGGAGATGGACATACTTCGCAGAAACTGGGAGACCATCGAGGGCGTTTTTCGCGGGCTCGGATTCGAGGCGGTCAAGCTCGACCCGAACGGTTATCGTCGCGGCGGGCTCCTGACGTTGGCACCGCAAGTCTCGGGTTGATGCGCCTCTTTGTGGCGGTGCCGATTCCCGATCCGGCGCGGGGACAGATCCTGGGCCTGCTGGGTCACCTTCGTGCTGGAGGATGGCCGGTTCGGTGGGTCCATGATGAGAATCTGCACATGACGCTCAAGTTTTTTGGCGAAGTCGGGGCGGAGCGGCTGGACGTCATCATCGAAGCGCTCCGCTTTGCCGCCGAGGGTGCCGGCTCGCTGGCGCTCAAACTGGGAGAGCTCGGGGCGTTTCCCAGCCGGAGCCGACCGCGGATCCTGTGGGTGGGAATCGAGGCGCCACCGGCATTAGAACTATTGCAGGATCGCATCGAGCGCGGCTGCGAGGCGATCGGATTTCCCCCGGAGGGCGCGCCGTTTCAGCCGCACGTAACCCTCGGGCGAGTCCGCGAAGGTCAGCGCCTTCCGACAGGGGGTCTCGACGATCATGCCGAACGGCTCGAGCCGGTCTCATTCACCGGCCAGGAGCTGGTCCTCTATGAGAGTCTTCTCACCACGGCCGGGCCGCGCTATGAGCCGCGGCTCACGTTGGAGCTCGGGCACTAATGGGCTGCCTCTCCGCGCCATTCAAGCTGTTGGGGTTTCTCGTGCTGCTGATCGTCCTGGCCATCGGCTGGCTCTACCGCGACCGCCTCGCAGACGAGATACACCAGGTGCTGGGATCGTCAAGCTCACCTGCCTCAGCGGTCTCCACCGGCAGGCCAGGGTCGAGCGCCCTGATCTCGGCCCAGGCGAAGATCGACTCGCTCAACGGCTGGCGAGCCGATTCGGTGGTGCTCAGCGCGTCCGAAGTCGCGTCACTCATCGGTACCGGGCTCAATCAGGGGCTCCGAGATCAGTTGGACTCAGTGCGGGTGGAGCTCCTGGATGGGAGCGTAAAGCTCAGCGCCAGGCTCGCGACCGCCCGGCTGCCCAAGGAGTTGATCGGGCCGCTCGCCTTCGCGCTCCGGCCACATGAGCCGATCGAGGCGGCTGGACCGATCGAAGTGGTCGGGCCGAGAAAGGCCGAATGGAGCGTTCGATCGTTCCGGGTCAGAGACTTTCCCATTCCACGAGACGCCGTTCCGAGGCTATTGGTAAGAGCGTTCGGAGACTCGACGAAGCGGGCAGTGCCGCTCCGAATACCCCCGGGTGTGCGGGCGATCCGAGTGCGGCCGTCGGGAGCAACGTTGCTGGGCGCCCCACGACCATGAGCCACCGTGTTCTCATCGTCGACGACGAGGCCGGCATCCGCCAAGCCCTGAAGCAGGTACTCGAATACGAGGACCTCGTCGTCCGAGTGACTGCGTCCGGCGGAGAAGCGATCACGGTGTACTCCGAGTTCCGTCCCCATCTCGTGTTCCTGGACGTGAAAATGGCGGGCCTGGATGGACTCGAGACATTGAGCCGGCTTAGAGACCTGGATCCGAAGGCTCAGGTCGTCATGATCTCGGGCCACGGCACCATTGCAACGGCAGTTGAGGCTACTCAACGGGGAGCGTTCGACTTCCTGGAGAAGCCGCTCGACACCGACCGCTTGCTGGTGACCGTCCGCAATGCTCTCACCCAGGGCGAGTTGGTGGGCGAGAATACCCGGCTCCGGGAGGCGACCGAAAGTCGCTACATCATGGTGGGGCGGAGTTCTGCTCTGCAAACGGTGCGGGAGCTGATCGAGAAAGTGGGTCCCACCGCTGCTCGGGTGCTCATCACGGGCGAGAACGGCACCGGGAAGGAGCTGGTGGCGCGGGCACTGCATCACGCGTCCCCTCGCCGCGACCGGCCATTTATCGAGGTCAACTGCGCCGCCATTCCTTCCGAGCTTATCGAGAGCGAACTCTTTGGCCATATGAAGGGTTCCTTCACCGGCGCTTTCGCGGATCGCGCGGGCAAGTTCGAGCAGGCCGATGGTGGCACGTTGTTTCTGGATGAAGTCGGAGACATGTCACTGTCGGCCCAGGCCAAGCTTCTCCGGGTCCTGCAGGAGGGCGTTGTCACGCGCATCGGTGGCTCCAAGCCGATCCGTGTCGACGTACGGGTTCTTGCGGCGACCAACAAAGATCTGGAGTCTGAGATAGGGGAAGGCCGCTTTCGGGAGGACCTCCTGTATCGGCTCAACGTGGTACCGATAGACGTCCCACCGCTGCGAGAACGCACCGAGGACATTCCGGCTCTGGTAACCCACTTCACCGAGCAACTTGCCGCGGGAGCGGGCGTTCCCGGGCGAAAGTTCGGCGACGATGCCGTGCGCCGGCTTCAGGCTCGGAGCTGGCCCGGGAACGTTCGCGAGCTTCGCAACGCCATCGAGCGGGCTCTGATTCTGGCTTCTGGAAAAGTGATTAGCGCGGCGGACATCGATCTGCTGCTCCCGACTCCTTCGAGTGGCTCGTCAGCGGAGGGTGGCCAAACGTTCGAGACGTTCAAGCAGGAAGCCGAGAAGAACTTCCTGGAACAGAAGCTCCGCGAACACGACTGGAACGTGTCAGAGACGGCCCGCTCGCTGAAGATGCCGCGATCCAACCTCTACAAAAAAATCGAGCGCTATGGCCTCACCCGGGAGCCGGTATGACTGAGCAGCCACGAGACTGGGATCGAGAACTCGCAAACATCGATCGCGCTATAGCCAAACAACCAGCTGCCACGCCATCGCCCTCGCCGCCAGCGACCGGCCCATCGGCTCCGGTAGCGGCCCGGCGGTTCGTCGCGCTCACCTGGTTCTGGACGGTGCTCGCAGTCATTCTGGCGCTGGCGCTTCCATTGTGGCCCTACGACCAGAGCTGCGGGCTTCGGCTCGTCTTCTATCTGGGTGCGGCCGGGATCGCGATTCTGGTCGGTGTCCTCGGTACCATTGCGAGCTGGTCACACCGGCAGGGTGTCGCCCACATGCTGTGCCTGCTGGTGATTGCATGGGCCGGAATCATGGTGGCCCGTGAAGTTCTGCCGCGGGCCGGCTACGCCCGCGAGTCACGCGACTGGGTATGTGCGGCCCAACCGGCCGCGTCACCAGCACCGGCGCCGGCCCCGGCACCGGCCGATCACTAGAACGGGATCTCCCGAGATTATGGCGAAGACTTTCAAGAACCTCATCGGAGGCGAGTGGGTAGCCCCAACTACCGGCGCGTACTTCGACAACCTCAACCCGGCTGATTCCGACGATCTGATCGGTCGCTTCCCGGATTCGGACCAGGCTGACGTGAATGCCGCGGTCGTCTCGGCGAAACGCGGGTTCGCACTCTGGTCCCGCACGCCGGCGCCGGTCCGGGGAGACGTGCTCCGGCGGGTCGGTGACCTGCTGGTGGAGCGAAAGGACGCTGTCGCCGAGGCCATGACTCGCGAGATGGGAAAGGTGCTGGCTGAGACGCGGGGAGACGTGCAGGAAGGCATCGACACGGCCTACTACGCCGCGACCGAGGGGCGGAGGCTCTTCGGGCAGGTGGTGCCTTCCGAGCTTCGGTCCAAATGGGCGATGAGCTATCGCCGTCCGATCGGAGTGGTTGGCCTGATCACACCTTTCAACTTTCCGCTGGCGATCCCCACCTGGAAGATGTTCCCGGCCTTGCTCTGCGGAAATTCCGTCATCATCAAGCCGTCAGAGGACGTGCCACATACGGTGCACCTGCTGGTGGAAATTCTCCTGGAAGCAGGTTTGCCGGCCGAGGTGGTGCAGCTGGTGCACGGCCGGGGGGAGACGGTAGGGAAGGCACTCGTCGAACACCCGGAGGTGCCGGTGATTTCCTTTACCGGTTCCACCGAAACCGGCGCTATCATCGGCGAGACCTGCGGGCGGATGCACAAGCGCCTCTCGCTCGAGATGGGCGGCAAGAACGCCATGATCGTCATGGACGATGCCAATCTCGACCTGGCGCTCGAGGGTGTGCTGTGGGGTGCGTTTGGCACCACGGGGCAGCGCTGCACGGCTACCAGCCGCCTGATCCTGCACCGCGCGGTGCATGATCGTTTTTTGGAGCGACTGGCTCAAGCTGCAGATTCCTTGAAGCTGGGAGACGGACGGGAGGAGAAGACCCAGGTTGGGCCCCTCATCCATGAGGCGGCCCGTGAGAAGGTGGAACGCTACGTTCGAATCGGCCAGGAAGAAGGGGCGGAGCTCGTCACCGGCGGCAAGACACCCAACGGAACCCGCCTGGGGAAGGGGTGGTTCTACCAACCCACTGTTTTCGCTGGGGTTCAACCCGGAAGCCGTCTCGAGCAGGAGGAGATCTTCGGTCCGGTCCTGAGCGTTATTCGCGTTGGATCGTTCGATGAAGCGGTCCAGGTCAACAACGACGTGCGATATGGACTCTCGAGCTCGATCTACACCGCCAATGTCGACGCCGCTTTCCGCGCCATGCAGGAGCTGGACAACGGCATCACCTATGTGAACGCACCCACCATCGGGGCTGAGGCCCACCTGCCGTTCGGAGGTGTGAAGGCCACCGGGAACGGACACCGGGAGGGGGGCTGGGAGGTGTATGAGTTCTACTCGGAAACGAAGGTTTGCTATGTGGACTATTCCGGGAAGCTCCAGCGGGCCCAGATAGATACCTATGACATCTGAAAAAAAGTGCAGATCGTGACGGTTGTCACACAATGTGTCAGACCTTGGACACGAATCGTTATCTCAGAGATGTTCGGCGTATCAGACTCCATTGCGCAGCGCTCTGCCGGAGGGTAAGGTTCCAGAAGGTGCTCGTCTGCCGTCATTCGTCGCCGTGGTGCCAGATGTTTTCTCGATGCAGACCGCCACTCGAGTAGCTCCCCCCCATGCATACGAGGTCGAGTCGCATGCGCCCAATGCAGGTCGGTTCCGGTAAGCGAGGCCCGTCGTTTGATGAAGGCTCGCTCGACCAGTACCTACGTGAAATCAGTAAATACCCACTGATTCCCCAGGAAGAGGAAGTCAACCTGGCTCAGCGCATCCGAGTTGGCGAGGAAGAGGCGCTCGACAAGCTGGTCCGCAGTAATCTTCGGTTTGTGGTCTCCGTCGCCAAGAAATACCAGAATCAGGGCGTATCTCTCGCCGATCTGATCAACGAGGGGAACCTCGGTCTAATCCGCGCGGCTCACAAGTTCGATGAGACCAAGGGCATCAAGTTCATCTCCTATGCGGTCTGGTGGATCCGGCAGGCCATCCTGCAGGCGCTGGCGGAGCAGAGCCGGATAGTGCGGGTGCCGCTCAACCGGGCTGGTACCCTGCATCGAATCGGGAAGCGGTCGTCGGCGCTGCTACAGGAGCTCGGCCGCGAGCCGACGCCGTCCGAGATCGCCGAGGGCATGGACATCTCGATGGAGGAGGTCCAAAAGACCCTGTCCATTTCGCAGAACCATCTCTCGCTGGATGCGCCACTCACACCCGGCGAAGACAACAAGCTGCTGGATTATCTCCCGGATACCCAGAACCCTGGTCCCGATTCGGAAACCTTCGAGCACGCGCTGACGGAATCGATCGAAGAGGTCTTGTCGACCCTCAAGGAACGTGAGGCCAAGATTCTCCGCTTGTATTTTGGGCTGGATGGGCCGGAACCGATGACGTTGGAGGAAATCGGGAGTTTGCTGGGGATCACCCGGGAACGGGTCCGTCAAATCAAGGAGAAGGCCTTGAGCCGCCTGCGCCATGTGAGCCGCGCCAGAGCACTCGAAAGCTTTCTCGCATAGTCTTAACCTCGCAGTATCCGCTCGACCTGATCCCACTCCATCAAAAAGGCGTCGTGGCCGTATAGCGAAGCGATCTCGCGGTACTCGGCATTGGCGCCGGCTGCCTGGTACGCAGCCACCCAGTCGCGTACCTCGGCCGGCCAATAGAGGATGTCCGAGTCGATGCCGACCCCGATCACCTGGCCGACCCGCCGACTGGTGTCCCGCGCCGCTGAAGAGAGATCCCCTACGTCCTGCAGATCCATTATCCGAGTGAGCGCGACGTAGCTTCCAGCATCGAAACGGGCCACCAGCTTCTCGCCTTGGCGCCGTAAGTAATACTCGACGTCAAATTGACCCGGCGAACGTGAGGAAGTGCGGCCGAAGCGGGCCTGAAATTCCGGCCCCGAGCGGTAGGTGATCATAGCGAGCGCCCGGGCCGCGGCCAATCCGGCTTCGGGGCCCTTGCCGGGATAGTAGCGCCCGCCGGCCCAAGCCGGATCAGCCTCGATGGACATGCGTTGAACTGCGTTCCATGCGATTGCCTGGGGAGACGCGACCGCGGGCGCAGCAAAGACGACTAGTCTGTCTGTGAAGACACTGGCGACGCGACCCCACTCGAGGGCGACCATCCCACCCAGCGACCCTCCCGTCGCGAGGGCGAGCCGGCGAATGCCCAGGTGTTCCAACAAAGGGATGTGGGCACGAGCCAGATCTGCCGGGCTCAGCTCAGGAAAGGGAACACCGTGTTCCGCCTCCCACTCACGCGGGCCGGTACTTCCGTAGCAGCTCCCCAGAAGATTGGCCGCGACGATCGCATGCTGAGAGGTGTCGAGAGCCCGGTCATCGCCGACCAACGGTTTCCACCAGACATCAACGTCCGCGTTGCCGGTCAGCGCATGGAAGACGAGAATCCACCCATTCTCGGCCGCAGCCTCCACGTTCCCGATGGTACGGTAACGAAGCTTGAGTCCAGAGAGCGTCTGTCCTCGTCCCGTCGTAAACGGATCCAGCGGAAGCTCCCGGGTGGCGCCCGGGGCCAGGGTGACGCTCATGCGCTCTCGACCGTTGAATTGAAATGGACTTCGTCCAGGCGCCCGCTCCTGACGTCGTACACAAACCCCCGGACGATGATGTCACCTGGGATCAGCGGGGAGGACAGGAGGAAAGCGACGTCCTCCTTCACGCTCTCCTCTATATCCGAAAACGGCAGGAAATCGATCGCGCTGGCATCGGCACCAACGTCCTGCTTGACCTTGGCATGAAGATCCGAATTGTTGAAGGTGAGCATGCCGCAGTCGGTATGATGGATGACGGCAATCTCATTGGTCCCCAGGAGGCGCTGGGAGATGACGAGCGAGCGGACGGCGTCCCGGGCTCTGCCTCCCGCGTTCCGAATCACATGCGCATCTCCCTCCTGAATGCCGAAAGCATGCGAGGGCACTATGCGAGCGTCCATGCAAGTCAGGATTGCCAACTTCCTGCTGGGAGGCATCGGCAAGTCACCCCGGTCAAATGTCCTGGCATACTCTGCGTTCGCTTCGAGCAACTCATCGCTGGCCGACATGTTCCCTCCTTACCCAAGTGGCTGGATCGTTGTGGTCGAGATTGGCGGATTCTGGAGCCGAGTCCCAGAGCGCGGAGTGAAGCGCCCGCACCAATGTGGGCCCTGCCGCGTCAGGAATCAGAAAGGAGACGCTGGGCGTCGTCCTCGATGTGCGAAGCAGCCTCGCTTCCATCGTTCGGGCAGTATGGTGGAGCAGACTGCGCTGTCCATGGGACGAGCCTATGACTGTGACGCTAGTGAGCCCGGCATCCAGCAATGACAACTGGCGTCCCCTCGGCAGCAGTGGCCGGGCCAGTTCGAAACAGGCATCCAGATCTGCCGGATCGGTCAGCACTTCCAGGCTGGCGCCCGCAGCATCGGCCGTGAGTTCCCATTCCAGTGGTAGACCTGCCAACTCGACACCACGGGAGAACACGGCGCGGCTATCCTGATCTGGTGGCGAGCTGAGTCGAGCTTTGAGGCGATAGCGACCGCTGCGGGATGCAACGGCGCAGGTTTCTCCAACGGCAGCGGTTCTTTCCACGATAGAGACGTCTGCATCCTCCACTGAGCTGAAGTGCAGCGTGATGCCATGTTGCTCTGCCAGCACAGCCGCACGGGCTGCGATGACTTTCGCGCCGGCGGTCGCCAACGCAGTTACGAACTGGTGAGAGGCGCGCGAGATCAGCCGAGCCTCGGGCACGATCTTGGGGTCTGCCGTGAAAACTCCCCCGCGATGCTTTACCAGCTCGCAGCGGATTCCGCCGAGAGCCTGCGTGAGTGCCACGGCCGTCGTGTCGGATCCGCCGCGACCGAGCGTCGTGATGCGTCCCCGGTACCATCCCTGAAATCCCGTTACCACTGGAGTCACGCCGCGGGATAGAAGCTTGAGTATGTGCCCCGGGCGAACCTGGACGATCTGGGCCCGGCTCCAGTGGCCGTCACTCTGCAAGCCGGCTTCCCTGGCATCGAGCACTTCCGCCGCAATCCCGAGACGCCCGAGGGCAAGGGCCAGGAGCGAGGCCGAGACCAGCTCTCCCGCCGCAATGGCCCGATCAGCGGAGGCCGCGAGTGCCTGCCTCTTTTTGTGAGATCCGTCGTCACCTTTCACCTGAGCGACCAGACTGAGCAGATGGTCGGTAACTCCTCGGCGTGCGCTGGCCACTGCCACCACCGGCCCGGATGCGAGCCGCTGTTCGATAACCCGAGCAGCAGCTGCAATCCGGTTTGGTGTAGCGAGCGCATCCCCCCCGAACTTCATGATCAATGGCGCAGTCACCTGCCGGCGCCCACCTTCTCGGCCACTGGGGCTGTCGCCGGGGAGGCAACCTCACCCAGGGCCTGATCCAGGTCCTCGATCAAGTCGCTGACATCTTCGATTCCAACCGAGAGGCGTACCAGCTCGGGGGTAACGCCGGTGGCGCGTTGCTGCTCTGCCGTGAGTTGCTCGTGCGTGGTGGACGCCGGATGAATGATCAGGGACTTTGCGTCACCCACGTTGGCGAGCAGCGAAAAGAGCTTCACTCTGTCGATCAGCGCCCGCGCGACGGCGTGGCCGCCCTTCACCCCAAACGTGAGCACGCCGCCGAAGCCCCCCTTGAGGTACTTGACCGCATTCTTGTGCTCGGGATGACTCTCCAGACCAGGGTACGATACCCATTCGACCCGCTTGTCTTCGGCTAACCAGCGCGCCACTGCCAGCGCGTTGCTGGAGTGCCGCTGGATGCGCAGTGGCAATGTTTCCAGTCCCTGGAGAAACAGGAATGAGTTAAACGGCGACAGGGCGGGCCCGAGATCCCGGAGCAGTTGAACCCGGAGCTTGATGATGAAGGCCGCCGGTCCGAATGCATCGGTATAGACCAACCCGTGATAAGATGGATCCGGTTGGGTGAACTCGGGAAACCGCTTCCGCGAGCTGGGACTGGCCCAATCGAACCGCCCGGCATCCACCACCACACCCCCAATGGCGGTTCCGTGCCCGCCGATCCACTTGGTAGCGGAGTGGACGATGATATCTGCCCCATAGTCGATCGGACGGCTCAGTGTACCGGCAGCACCAAAGGTGTTGTCGACTACCAGCGGAATGCCGGCTGAATGAGCGATGTCCGCGAGGGCTTCGAGGTTTGGTACATCGAGACGGGGATTACCGATCGTTTCAACGAAGATCAGTCGGGTGCCGTCATCGATAGCAGCACGCACCTGGTCCAGGTTGTGGATGTCCACGAACTTCGTGGTCACCCCCAGCTTCGGGAGGGTATAAGCGAACAGATTGTAGGTGCCGCCGTAGAGAGTCTGGGACGAGACCAGATTGTCCCCGGCCCCGGCGATGTTGAGGATGGAGAGAGTGGTGGCGGCTTGCCCGCTGGCGACGGCCAAAGCCGCCACGCCTCCTTCGAGCTCCGCAATCCGCTTCTCGAAGACGTCGCTGGTCGGGTTCATGATCCGGGTATAGATGTTTCCGAATACTCGGAGACCAAACAGATCAGCGGCGTGCTGGGTGTCATTGAAGACGTAGCTGGTGGTGGCGTAAATCGGAACGGCCCGCGCATTGGTGGCGGGATCGACCGCCTGGCCGGCGTGGACGGCCACGGTGTCTGGCTGGTACGGCATCGGCTGCTCCTCTCAGTAGAAAAAGAAAATGGCCCGGATCACTGATGAGTGGTCCGGGCCTCGGTCTCGGTCTGGATGGGAGCCTGGTGCTAGCTCTCCGTCTCCTGCCGTGTGCGCGCCGAGCCCTCGGTCCACCCCATACAGGGGAGACAGAGGCAAATTCGGCAACACATCTCACGGTGGCGGCGCATCCAAACCTCTGATTCGTTGGTGCGAGGAGCACAAAGCCCCCCGGCCTGAGAAGCGCGGAGGGCATAGAACCCGGCGCTTTAGCTCTTTGTTTTGGGCCCGAAGGCACCCGGCGGGAGCAAGTGGCCTTAAATCAACCGCCGAGTGATTACACTACAACTCACCCGACACAGTGTCAAGCAGGTGTTCCGGGATCGTTCCGCTTGCTGCAACGGACGCGCGATGCGATTCTTCCGGCGTCCACGCCTACACACTGTTCCGCAGCCACTCGCACCGACTCCTATGGCCAGCAACGCTTCATTCGACGTATCCACCGGCGCCGATCTGCAAGAGGTCGATAACGCCGTGAATCAGACCCACAAAGAGATCGCCCAGCGGTACGATTTCAAAGGCACCCACTGCACCGTCGATTTCGATAGGACCAAAGGCGAGATCCGTCTTAGTGCCGATGACGAGTTCCGGATGGATGCCCTGGTGGACGTGCTCCAGACCAAGATGATCAAGCGCGGAGTGCCAGTGAAGAACCTGAAGCTCGGCGATCTCGAACTGGCGACTGGTCAGAGCGTCCGGCGGACGCTCACGCTGACTCAAGGAATTCCGCAGGACGTGTCCAAGCGAATGGTGAAAGCCATCAAGGACCAGGGATTCAAGAAGGTGCAGACCAGCATTCAAGGCGAGGAGATCCGAATCACGGCGCCGTCGCGAGACGAGTTGCAGGCGGTTATAGCCTTCCTCAAGGGAGAGGACTTCGGGATCGAGCTCAAATTTGGCAACTACCGCGGTTAACAGAGCTGCCAGGCGGCGGCTCTGGTTCGCGCTGGTGTTAATCAGCGCGAGCTGCGTGTCCAAACGGTCGGCTCGACCACCCAGCGTTCCTGTACCGGTCGTCAAGCCATCAGGTCGAGCTGAACCCCCGGCAAAACCTCCAGAGCGGCCAGCTGAGCCAGTCGAGACCCCGTCAGTCACGCTCCGGCGCGATCCTGACGTTCGTGTCGGTCTCCTCATTGGGGAAAGCTCTGCGCTGATCGGCGGGGACGCGGCTCTGGTCGTGAATCACCCCGACGGGTCGCCGATCGCCTCTATTCCAGCAGGAGAAGTTTGGAGCGTCAGCATCGAAGGAACCAACCTGATTTTTGCTAGTCCGACCGGGTGGAGATCCGGACCGATCGAGACAGCGACGGTTGCAGCGGCTGACCCCGGCTCGCCTGTGCGCGTGAATGGAAAACTCTACCGGGGCGCGGCGGACGTCCTTCGGGACTCGACCGGTCTGACCGTTGTGAACCGAGTTGGTCTCGAGGCTTATCTGGACGGAGTCGTCTCAGCCGAGATGGGCCGTCGAAGCGCCAACGAGCAGGAGGCATTGCGAGCGCAGGCGGTGGTCTCGCGGACGTACGCCCTGCGTAACATGGGCGGGCGTTGGAGAAGACACGGATTCGATCTCTCGGCCACCCTGGCCGATCAGGTGTATGCCGGTGTGGCTGGGGAGACGCCTGAGGGCCGGAGCGCGGTGGCCGAGTCAAAGGGGCTGATTCTGACCTACCAGGGCATACCGATTGACGCATTCTTCTATTCGACGTGCGGCGGTCGTACAGCCGAGGGAGTGGAGGTCTTCCGCGGCGCTTCGCGCCCGTATCTCAGGTCGATTCCCGACCAGGCCGGAGATGGATCGGTGTATTGCAGCATCTCGCCTCGTTTCCGGTGGCATGAAGAGTGGAGCGGGGAGTCACTCCGTTCGACGCTGCAGCGATATCTGCCGAGAGCTTCCGTCACCGCTGATCAGTTGGGAGAAATCACCGATATCCGGGTGGGTAAGCGTACCGGTTCGGGGCGGGTGGATGAGCTGGTCATCACCTTGGGGAACTCTGAGGTTCGGGTCGACGGCCCCACCATCCGTCAGGTCCTGCGGCCCACCACGGGTGAGCTGTTGCGTAGTACCGCATTCAACGTCGATGTCGCCGGGAAGGGCCACAGTGTGACGCGGCTGGCGGTGGATGGGGCCGGGGCAGGCCATGGTGTCGGCTTCTGCCAGTGGGGGGCGGTCGGTCGGGCGCGCGCCGGCCAATCGTACGACCGGATACTCCAGGCGTATTTTCCCGGCACTCGACTGGAGCGCCGTTACTAGGATGGGGGACCTATGACTGCGGGTCGCGGCGGCGGTACTACTGAGCGCCTCAAGGTCGGAATCATCGGTGGCGGCGCTATTACCCAGGTTGCCCACCTCCCGGTGCTCAAGAAGATGCGGGGCGTCGAGATCCAAGCCATCTGCGATACCGATCTGCCCAAGGCTCGCGCGCTGGCCGATCGTTTCGGGGTGAAGGATGCCTACGATGATATCGAGGATCTCCTTCGTTACGAGGCTCTGGATGCCGTAGTGATCTGTTCCCCCAATCATCTGCATGAATCGCATATCCTGGCGGCTCTCTCCGCCGATCTGAACGTGTTGGTGGAAAAGCCGCTGGCCATGTCGGGAACGAGCGTTCAGCGCGTGCTGCGCGTGGCCGAGAAGCGTGAGCGCGTGCTGATGGTGGGTATGAATCATCGGTACCGGCCGGATGTGCAGATCGTTCGGAGCTTCGTTCAGAGTGGCGAGCTCGGCACCATCGAGAGCGTTCGAGGGAGTTGGCATGTGTTCCGGCCCGGCCGACCCCAGCTCGGCTGGCGCCAGCGGCGAGACCAAGCCGGCGGTGGCGCAATGCTCGATCTGGGACTCTCGATCATCGACCTCGGTCTTTGGCTGGGCGGCACATCGCCGCCGGCACGGGTGAGTGCCAGCCTCGACCCGGCAGGAAAGGACCGCGCGGTGGAGCAGTCGGGCAGTGCATTCGTCGTCTGCGAGAACGGGATGTCGATCTTCGTTGACGTGACCTGGCGGCACCTGGGGGAAGGGGAGCGGTTCGGGGTGGGCCTGCGGGGGAGTAAGGGGAGCGCCGGGATCAATCCGCTGAACGTGTGGAAGGAGCTGCACGGGGTCGCAGTGGATGTCTCACCCACCGGATCGGTAGGAAGGGAGAACGCCTTTACTGCCTCGTATCGGGCTGAGTGGGCTCACTTTCAGGCTGCTATTGCCGGAGAGGCGAAAGTGCCGTCGCTCCAGGAACATCTCACGTTGCACAAAGTAATGGACGCCATTTACCGCTCTGCCATCGACGGGCGAGACGTGGAGTTGTGAGGGCAGGCGGAGGGTGGAAGAAAACGGTAGCTCACCGGTTGCTGCTCGTGACCGCAGCAATGCCACTGCTTGCAAGCGCTACCTTCGGACAGACTCGTCACCCCCGGTCCCCATCCGTTCATCCGCTCGAGGGCAGCAACGAGGTGACCGTTTACCTGATGACAATGGGTCCGGGCAAGCGGGTCTGGGAACGGTTCGGCCACAATGCCATCTGGATTCACGACCCGGCTCGCGGCACCGATCAGGCGTACAACTATGGCCTGTTCGATTTCGGGCAACACAACTTCCTCTTGCGCTTCATCCAGGGCCGCATGTGGTACTGGATGCAGGGATTTCCGGCCCAGTCGTACGTCGAGCTGTACCGGAAGGCCAACCGCTCTGTCTGGATTCAGGAGCTCGACATCCCGCTACAGGGCCGAAGGCAGCTGCAGCAGTTCCTGGAGTGGAATGAGCGTCCGGAAAATCGGTACTACCATTACGACTACTACCTCGACAACTGCTCGACCCGCGTTCGCGATGCGCTCGACCGGGCCCTTGGTGGTCGCATCCGTCAGCTCACCACCAACCGCG
This sequence comes from uncultured Gemmatimonadales bacterium, assembly GCA_963751925.1. GTDB lineage: Bacteria > Gemmatimonadota > Gemmatimonadetes > Gemmatimonadales > GWC2-71-9 > CAVVWJ01. Next base: position 124,797 of record CAVVWJ010000002.1, read on the forward strand.
ATACCGGACACACCTACCGGTTCCATACCCAGCGCCTCACCTCCAACGATCCGCCGATCTACACCGGGCTTCTTCTCGCACTGGGTCACCCGGTCGACCGGCCGATTTCAGCCTGGGAAGAGATGTTTCTGCCACTGGCGCTCCGGGAACACCTGCGGAACGTTACGGTCAGCGATTCGGACGGCGTGCAGCGGCCGCTGATCAAATCGGAGCGCACACTCGTTGAATCCACCGAGCCTACGCCGCCCAACAGCCCACCAGACTGGATTCCCGCCTACCTTCTAGTTGGTGTTCTGGTGGGTGGCGGCTCGCTCGCCCTGAGTAGAGCCGCACCTATCCACCGGCCAGCTCGGATCGCTTTCGCCTTCCTGGCCGGCGGGTGGGCACTCATCTCAGGAATTCTTGGGGTGCTGCTGCTGGGGCTGTGGGGCCTCACCGATCACACGGCGGCTTACCGAAATGAAAACGTGCTGCAGTTCACGCCGCTGGCCTTGCCTCTGGTCTGGCTGATTCCTGGAATTGTCAAGCGCGCTCGAACCGGTAGGTGGGCTCTACGGTTGGTGGTTGCGTCAGCGGGGTTTTCTATCCTCGGGCTAGTGCTGAAGGCACTACCAGTGTTCGATCAGGTGAACGGTCAGATCATCGCGCTCGCACTACCCGCGCAGGTGGGTCTGGCGGCAAGCATATGGGGGATTCTGCGCGAGCCAGGTCGGCAGGCCTGAGCCTACAATCAAAGAGAAAACCGCATTCCTTCCACTGCGGCTTCGACCTCGAGTCCCGGGGCAACACGGGCGGCGTAGGAGCGAGTGTCACTCACGAGCAGGTCCAGTGCGTCATCATCATGCTCCGGCTCGTGATGGAACAAGATCAAGCGCCGGCATCGAGCCTCGGACGCGAGATCCACAGCCTGCCGCGGCGTAGAATGACCCCAACCGGCGCGAGCCTGAATGATTTGATCCAGATACATCGCGTCGTGGATTAAAGTGTCCGTTCCCTCCAGGAACTGAACCATACGTGCTCGCCAATTCGGCGCCAGCTCGTAGCTCCCCCCGGCGCCGAGCTCGTTGTCGGTGACGTATGCGATCTCCCGACCATGCGAGGTTGGGATGAGGCGGTACCCCAGTGTGGTGCCGGGATGGCGGAGACGGAACGCGCAAACCCGGAACTGATCGATCTCGAAATCGCCCTCGGTTATTTCTACCACCTTGAGCGCAGCAGCCAGTGCGTCCAGGGGAACCGGAAACACCATCGGGTCCATCTGGCGTCCCAGAATCTCCTTGAGCGGCACGCCCTCCTGGGCGGCACCATAGATACAGAGCGAGGTGCCGCGGGAGCTGAGCGGCTTGAAGAAGGGAAGTCCCTGAATGTGGTCCCAATGGGTGTGGGACAACAGCATGTCGACTGTGAGCGGGCCATTGCGGTGCTTCATCAGCTCGTGCCCCAGTGGGCGCAAGCCGCTTCCCGCATCGAGGATGACCAGACGGGAGCCCGGTCCGCCAACACCGATGCAGGCGGTGTTCCCGCCATAGCGTGCCGTATCAGGCCCGGGAGTCGGAATAGAGCCCCGGGTTCCCCAAAACGTCACAGTGTGGGTCATGTGGGGCGACCCGCTGCCGGTAGGGCCATTCCGCAACGATCAGAGTTGCAGAGGAGCCAGGCAGCGGTAAGAGTCACGCCGGCAAAGTGACGCCGGTCACGACCTTCGAGCAGCGAGCATGAGGGAACGGCGGTCGCGCAGCGTTATGTCCTTACGAGTCACCTGGATGATTCCACGCTCCACCAGGTTGCGCATGGTGCGGGACACGGTCTCACGGCTGGATCCGATCATCTGCGCAATCGTATGATGGGTCAGCTTGCGGGTGATTCGATCTCCCCCTTCGTCCTCCGCCATGCGGAGAAGGAGGTGAGCCACCCTGCCATTGACGTCCAACAGTACGAGGCTCCCGATTTTCTCGTCTGCCCGCCGAAGCCGGCGCGAGATCTCTTTCAGCAGCGAGATGGCTACTTCGGGCGAGTTGCGCAGCCGGGCATGAAAATCCTCCCGTCGCAAGACCAGGAGGCTCGAGTCGTCCATCGCGATGACGTGAGCCGATCGGGGCTCCTCGTCGATCACGGCCATCTCCCCGAAGAAACTGCCTTCGCCCAGAACTGACAGGATAACTTCTCGTCCATCCTCCGCGATCAGCACCACCTTGACCTGGCCGGCAGCGACCAGGAAGAGTGCGTCCCCTGGATCATCCTCGAAGACAATCACACTGCCCTTGGGATAGCTGCGCTCCCGAGTCAGCTCAGCAAACGCGGTCAGGTCGGCCTCTCCCAACCCGGAGAAGAGGGGGACCTTGCGCAGGACCTCCATCGGGGAAAGTGCCACTCGAGCCTCTCGATATGGAAGTGGTTGGGCGTAGCATACTTGCGACTGGGAAGACTGTCAATTGCAACTATCTGGAACCGACTGGCCCGTTCGTTGGTTGGAAGCTCGGCCAGCTCACCTCGGGCCAGGCCCCCGCCTCGCCACTCGAGTGAGCTTGCATGTAGCGCTGGAAGCCGATTAAATTGAACGGCTTAGCACCGACCCAGGAGAAAGAAATGAAGGCCGATCTGCACCCGACGTACCACAAGCTCATGGTCCAGTGCGCCTGTGGCAATCAGTTCGAGACTCGCTCTACCGCCGACTCCATTCACGTGGAAGTCTGCGCTCAGTGCCACCCGTACTTTACCGGCAAACAGCGGCTGGTCGATACCGCAGGCCGGGTGGATCGCTTCCGGCGGAAGTACCAGACCGAGTCAGCGCCAGCAACACCCAAGGCGTAAGGAATGGAGGCTCGGCTCCGCCAGGCCCTGGCTCGGGCGGAGGAGGTTGGCCGAGGTCTCTCAGACCCGGAGCTCACCAAAGATCCGGAAAAGCTGAGATCCCTCGGCCGCGAGCACACCCGCCTCGCTCCCGTCGTCAGACTCGCTGAGCGTCTCGCTCGGCTGGAATCCGAGTTGGAACAGACCCGCGGACTAGCAGACGACTCGGACCCAGAGTTCGCGGCGCTGGTGAAGGCCGACCTCGCAAGACTTCCTGAAGAAATTTCCGCGATCACGGCCGAGCTGCATGAGCTACTGCTGCCTCGGGATCCGCACGATGAGCGCGATGCCATCGTCGAGATCCGCGCAGGTACCGGCGGGGATGAGGCTGCGTTGTTCGCGGCTGACCTCTACCGCATGTATCAGCGGTACTGTGAGCGTCACGGTCTCACCTGGGAGCCAATCTCCGTCAGCGATGGGCCGCTCGGAGGGATCAAGGAAGCGATCGTAGCAGTGCGGGGGCCTGGAGCCTACGGCTTCCTTCGCCGCGAATCGGGCGTGCACCGGGTCCAGCGAGTTCCCGCGACCGAGACCCAAGGGAGAATCCACACCTCGGCTGCCACGGTTGCCGTGCTTCCTGAGGCCGAGGAAGTCGACTTCAAGATCGAGCCCCAGGACCTCAAGATCGATGTCTTCCGCTCTTCCGGTCCCGGCGGCCAGAGCGTCAATACCACCGATAGCGCGGTGCGCATCACCCACCTGCCCAGCGGCCTGGTAGTGAGCCAGCAGGATCAAAAATCGCAGCTCCAGAACAAGATCAAGGCTATGGAGGTGCTGCGGGCGCGTCTTCTCGATCGGATGCTCGCCGAACAGGAAGCCGCACGATCTCGCGATCGCCGGGCCATGGTAGGTACCGGCGACCGGTCAGCCAAGATTCGAACGTACAACTTTCCCCAAAGCCGCATCACCGATCACCGAATCAACCTCTCGGTGCACAACCTCTCTGATGTGCTGAACGGGAACCTGGATGAGATGGTGGATGCCCTTCGCATGGCCAGCCGGCAGGAGCTGATCGATGCCTGAAGCCGCTGTAGCCCTCGAGACGGTACTGGCCGAAGGGAGGGACCGCCTCCATCGTGCTGGAGTGGCCGACAGCCGCCGTGAAGCGCTTCGCATCTGGGCCGAGCTGGCGGAGGTGGACATCGCACGCGTTCTTCTGCAAGGCAGTGAGCCTGCTAACTCGGACGCCATCCGTGTTTTTCACCGGCAGGTTTTGCGGCGATGCTCGGGTGAACCCCTGGCCCACGTCACTGGGTTGATTGGGTTTCGGCATCTCTCGCTTCGCAGCGACGCTCGCGCGCTCATTCCGAGGCCGGAAACGGAAATGCTGGTGGATTTGCTGCTGGATCGGGTGCGGACTGGACGGGTTGCTGATATCGGCACCGGTAGCGGCTGTTTGGCTCTGAGCCTGGCTCAGGAAGGCAACTTTTCTGAAGTCGTTGCCGTGGATTGCTCCGGCCCAGCTTTGGCGCTGGCGCGGCTCAACCAGACGTTGGCTGACCTGCCGGTCGGACTGGTGCAGGGGGATCTATGTGCTCCCCTCCGCCCCGGGGCGTTCGACGCGCTGGTGTCGAACCCACCCTATCTTACAGCAGCTGAGTATTCGGAGCTCGATGCCTCGGTGCGTAATTGGGAGCCCGCTACGGCGCTCGTGAGCGGGTCAGATGGTCTGGAAGCCACCGCTCGGCTCCTGGATGAGGGACGATTTGCATTGCGAGTGGGCGGCTGGCTCGCACTCGAGGTGGATTGTTCGCGCGCCGGTGTTGCAGCAGAGCGGGCTCGGGCACTCGGCTGGGATGACGTGACGATCCATATGGACCTATTTGGTCGCGAGCGGTACCTGCTCGCGAGAAGGAGCAACACACGGTGATCTGGGACAAGGCACAGGACCTCGGGCGCCTCATCGGCCAATCCACTGAATACCAGACTCTTCGGCGGGCCGAGGCTGCGCTCCGTGAAGACAAGGATACCGTCGCCAAGCTCGATCAGATTCAGACGTTGGCACGTCGAGTCGATCAGGCAGTGACCACAGGGCAGATGCCTGACCAGGCCACCGCCGAGGCATATGAGACCGCCGTCCGTGACCTGGAGATGAGTCCCACCGGCCAGGCGTACGTAGTCGCACGGTCGAACTTCGAGAAGCTGATGACGAAAGTGAACCAGCAGATCAGCGAGGGAATGGAAAAGGGCGCGACCAGCAGCATCATCACGCTGGGATGAGTCGGCGCGGGCTGTTTATCGTTCTGGAAGGTCCGGAAGGCTCAGGGAAGTCTACTCTGTTGCGGCCCTCTGGCCGACTGCATGCGAGGCAGCCAGATCGAACCGCTGGTGGTGCGCGAGCCGGGTGGAACCAGAGCCGCGGAGATCGCCCGGCAGGCGCTGCTCGACCCCGATCACCCGGTCGGTCCTGTGGCAGAGTTGTTCTTCTATCTCGCGGCTCGAGCCGACCTGGTCGAAACCATAATTCGACCCGCGCTCGATGCCGGACGGGTTGTGCTGTCTGACCGATTCGCGATGTCCACCGAGGCCTACCAGATGGCGGGACGAGGTCTCGATGCCGGAATGGTCCGCGCGGCAAATCAGGCTGCGACTCAGGGAATTCGTCCCAATCTCACGCTGATCCTGGACCTGTCTCCCGAGATGGGTCAGGCACGGCAGATCGCCGCTGGGAAGCGGCAGGACCGTCTGGATCGGGAGAGTGCGGACTTCCACCGCCGAGTGGTGGAGTACTACCTGGCGGTTAAGGGTGAAGGGGTGCGACATTTAGACGGTAAGTTATCTCCGGACCGGCTCTTGCAGGCAGCCTGGGCCGAAGTCCGCGCGGCGGCCCCCGAGACCTTCCAGGTCGCCGTCGATAACTGCATGCCGAGCTAGAAACTACCGTCTACACCGTCATCGTTTCGCAGCCGCGTTTGACGATCTGGTAGCCATGCGGCTTCCAGAGACGAATCAGCCATACTGCAGGAGTGGAGGAGGATATGAAGCAGCGCTGGGGCCTCATAGCACTGGTCGCGGTAATCTCGTTCCTGAGCGGCGGCTGGCTGCTCCAGCGGGGTGTCGCCAGCGACGGAAACGTGTACCAGCAGGCTCGGCTGTTCGATGACGTGCTCGGTCACGTGAGCACCTACTACGTCGACTCGGTCGGCGAAACAGACCTGTATCAGAAGGCCACCACAGGGATGCTCGAGCAGTTGAAAGATCCTTACTCGGTCCTGCTGGTGGGTGACGACTACAAGGCTCTCACGGAACAGACGTCGGGAAACTACGCCGGGTTGGGCATCCAGATCGATGTGAGGGACGGTTGGATCACCGTGGTGGCCCCGCTGCCTGAAACCCCGGCAGAGCGCGCGGGAATCATGACGGGAGACCAGATCATCGAGGTCGACGGTAAGACCACCGAGGGTTGGAAAAACGATCAAGCCGTGAAAGCGTTGCGTGGAGAAGCCGGTTCGAAAATCGGCATCACCATCCGGCGGGCCGGGATTGCGGATCCACTCAAGTACCACCTTACACGGGCCCAGATCCACATGCGGTCGGTGCCGCCCGGCACCATGTTCGATGGTGGAGTCGGTTACATCTCGCTGAATCCGGTGAGCGAGACCTCGGCTGAGGAGTTGCGCCAGGAAATCGCCAGTATGAAGGGCAAGGGGATGAAGTCCCTGGTCATGGACTTGAGAGGCAACCCAGGCGGGTTACTCGATCAGGGCGTCAAAGTCTCGGACCTCTTTCTCGATGCCCGGCAGGAGATCGTCTCCACCCGTGGCCGGGCGCGTGGCTCCACTAAGGAGTTCTTCGATGAGGCCCGGCAGGTGTGGCCCGATCTTCCCATTGTCGTTCTGGTCAACGACGGGACGGCGAGCGCGGCGGAGATTATCGCCGGGGCTCTACAGGATCACGACCGAGCGGTGGTGGTGGGTGCGCCGACTTTCGGCAAAGGCCTGGTGCAGACGCTCTTCCCACTTGGTGAAGGCGTAGCGCTGAAGCTGACCACCGCACGGTGGTTTACTCCCAGCGGCCGAACCATCCAGCGGATCGCCAAGAACGAGGAAGATCAAGCTACCCAGGCGGCAATGGCGGTGGTGGCGGACACGGTTCTGGGTGCGCCGGACAAGGAGACGACTGACTCCGCTCTGAAAGAACGGCCGATCTTTCACACCGACGCAGGTCGAGTTGTACGGGGTGGTGGCGGGATCGTACCCGATCTCGTGATCCGGCCGGACTCTCTGACGGCTGCCGAACGTGAGTTCGCCAAGGACCTGGGCAACGGCCTTCCTCAGTACCGTGATGCGCTCACCTCGATTGCGCTCGAGGCCAAGAAGACGCACGGTGTCACCAATGAGTCGTTCAAAGTGACTCCGCAGATGCGGCAGCAGGTTTATGAGCGGCTTCGGGGACACAACGTCCAGGTCAGCCCCACGGTGTTCAACGGCGCCGGTAGTCTCATCGACGAACAGTTGGGCTATGAGATTGCCCGCTACGTGTTCGGCCGGCCGGCCGAATTCCGCCGTCGAGCGGCGCACGACGTTCAGATGCAGACCGCGTTAGGACTGCTCCGAAAGGCGCAATCGCCCAAGCAGCTGCTCACGCTGGCGCGGCCCAATACTGCCGCCGCCACGGCCCAGAATTAGGTCCCGTTCGATACAGCGAATCGAGCCCGGTCGGCCGATGACTGGCCGGCCGGGCTCGCGCATTTACACAACAGATCTCGAAGGAGTCTCGGGTTGTCTCAGCCACGCGTGACGGTGATCGGTGCAGGGAGGATGGGGCAGGGCCTGGCGCTCGCGCTCAAACGGCGGGGCTACAAGATCGCGCTCCTGAGTCGAACGCCTCGTGATGTCATACCTCCACTGGTACTTCATCAAGGCAGTCGGGCCGAGGCAACTGCCGGCTCCGAACTGATACTCATTGCGACACCGGACGACGCGATCAGCACGGTGGCGGCTGAGCTCGCCGCCGAGCGCGCGGTCAGCAGAGATCAGGTCGTGCTCCACCTCTCCGGACTGCTGGACCGGACTGCGCTCGCCGCCCTGGAAGAGAGTGGCGCCGGATGCGGGTCGTTCCACCCGCTCCAGTCAGTTGCGGACGCCGCTACCGCGGCAGAGCGGTTGAAGGGAGCTTACGTCGGCATCGAGGGAGATGACCGGGCCCTGACCGCGGCGGAGCGACTGGCGAACACACTGCGAATGGTGCCGGTACGCATACCTGCCGAAGCCAAGCCGGCGTATCACGCAGGCGCTGCCTTTGTGGCGAACTACACCGTCGCGCTCGTCGGAGTGGCGGAACGACTCGCCCGCTCGGCCGGGGTGTCGCCCGAGATCGCCGCGCGAATTTACCTGCCTCTCCTCGGCGGAGCAGTTGCCAACCTGAACGCCCTGGGACCCGCGGCCTCGCTCACGGGGGCAGTCCGCCGAGGTGACATCGAGACGATTCAGGCGCACCTGGACGCCCTCGAGTCAGGGGACCAAAAGCTCTACCGCACGGTGGGCCGGGCTGCGGTCGCGCTAGCCCGTGAGGCGGGGCTCAACGATGGTACGGCGGAGCGGGTGGATCGCGTGCTGGCGGGGGACAGTTGATGGGGGACGTGCTGGCGCTATTGATCGACTACGCGCACCCCGGACGGGACCTTGAAGGCAAAGGTCTGATCCGGAACTCGCTGATTCACCTTGATTTTGGTGAGGTTCAGCGTTCGAGTCGCACCTGACGACTCATCGATCTGCAGGCGCCGCGGCAAAGCGTCTTGATGGTCCAACCAGATGATAGCCTTCGTGAATGGAAGATCCGGCACCGCAGGCACCAGCTGAATGACATCAGTCGCTCTGCCGCCGAGCTTTTCCGAACGAAGATAAGAGGGCCGGTATCGCTCGGCTGGCCGGTCCAGCAGCCAGGCGAGCAGGTTGTATCCGTACACCGGTCCTCCGCTGGCCGAGAGGCGGATGACCTGGCCCGGCACAGTGCTCGGTGTATACACCCATACATGTTGTCCGTCGATGACGACCGCCTCGCCCGGCGGATCGCTGAACCGCATAGCGAGCTTGCCCTGTCCCGCCTGGGTCAGGGTACCCCGGCTCTCCGCACTGTCGATCATTGGGTTGTCGATTACCTGCACGAAATCGGCTTTCAGATTCGCTAGTGAGCGGTAGACGCGCGCGGCCCGACCGATGATCGCCTTCGCGTCCTGCGCCTGCACCGGCTGACCCGCGATCACCGTGAAGCGCGAACAGCAGCAAAATCTTCATACCCGTAATCCCACCGGTTCGGCCACCCGTCGTCCGATCGCTTCCGCGATCAGCCTGATCTCTTTCATCAGCTTCTCGAACTGCTCCGGATAGAGGCTCTGCGCCCCATCGGAGAGGGCGCGGTCGGGATTGGGGTGCACCTCGACCAGGAGCCCGTCGGCGCCCGCCGCGACGGCGGCTCGCGCCATCGGAGTTACCATGTCACGATGCCCGGTGCCATGACTCGGGTCCGCGATGATCGGCAGATGAGAGAGCCCGTGTACTACGGGTATGGCGCTGAGGTCGAAGAGGTTGCGAGTGGCGGGATCGAACCCACGTACCCCGCGCTCGCAGAGGATCACATTGGGGTTGCCTTCGGCCAGGATGTATTCGGCCGACAGAAGCAGCTCCTGAATTGTGGCAGAGAGCCCGCGCTTGAGGAGGATCGGTTTACCCGAGCGACCGGCCCGCTTGAGCAACGAGTAGTTCTGCATGTTGCGAGCACCGATCTGAATGATGTCAGCGGTTTCGGCGACGGCATCCATTCCCTCGCTGTCCATCGCTTCGGTCACGATCAGGAGGCCGGTTTCTTCCCGAGCTCGGGCCAGCAACGACAGTCCAGCTCGTCCAAGACCCTGGAAGGAATAGGGGGAACTTCGCGGCTTGTACGCCCCGGCCCGAAGGACCGTTGCTCCTGCCTCACGCACGGCGCGCGCGGCATCGAGAATCTGCCGCTCGCTCTCGACCGAGCAGGGGCCCGCCATGACTACAACCTCGTCCCCTCCGACCGTCAGCCCTCCGGGAAGCCGGACCAGTGTCGCATCGGCTTTCCACTCCCGAGAGACCTGCTTGTAGGGCTTGGTGACGTGGATGATCTCCTGCACTCCCGGCAGAGCCGCCAGCCGAGACCCGTCCACCCGTCCGTCGTTGCCGACCAGGCCGATCGTCGTGCGCTGCTTCCCGGGCATGGGCCTCGCCTGATACCCCATCTCCTCGATGGTGGCTGCGACACGCCGGATGTCCTCTTCGGGGGCGCCATGGCGCATGACGATCAGCATGTTAGTCGGGAGTCAGGAGTCAGGAGTCTTAAGCTCGGGTCGAAGGTCGTCCGATGAAGGATGCAGGCAACGTGCCAGGTCAGCAACAAAGCCGGAGTGTTCTACACTCCTGACTCCCGACTCCCGACCCTTTCAGACGTGCTCTGGCTCACCCAGCCTGACGCCTACGATGGTGGACACGCCAGGCTCCTGCATAGTCACGCCATAGACCGCGTCGGCCGCCTGCATCGTGCGCGGGTTGTGGGTGATCACCAGGAACTGGGTATCACTCTTGAACTCTTCCAGCAGACGGGTAAACCGGCCGACATTGGCGTCATCGAGCGGGGCATCGACCTCATCCATGAGACAGAAGGGACTCGGCTTCGTCAAATAGATACTGAAGAGCAGTGAGACGGCTACCAGAGTTCGCTCCCCTGAGGACAAGAGGTGAATGCGTTGCGTCCGTTTGCCGCGGGGAGCGGCATGGATATCGATCTCACTCTCGAGCGGGTCGTCCGGATTGGCCAGGCGCAGCTCGCATTCTCCGCCACCGAACAGGGTTTGGAACACCTTCAGGAAGTTGGCCTGGACCGCAGAAAACGTTTCCAGGAACATGGTACGGGCGGTACCGTCGATCTCACGGATCGCCTGAATCAACGATTGGCGTGCGCTGATGAGGTCATCCCGTTGCGCGGTGAGGAATTCGAACCGCTTCGACTCCTCCGCGTGCTCCTCGACGGCCAAGGCATTGACGGGTCCAATCGACTCGAGAGCCGCCAGGATTCTGGCGGACTCTGCCTCCAGCGTTTCGAGATCAAGGTCCAGCGGCACTGCCTCATCCAGCAAGACTTCGAGCGGTCTCCTCCATTCGGCTTCGACCCGCTCGATAATTCCACGGCGCAGGCCTGTGCTCTCGGTGAGGCGTACCTGAAGCCGGTGGCTTTCGTCACCCGCGGCGTCCAGTTGGGCTCTGGCGTCATCGAGCTCCGCTTCTGCCGCCGCAAGGGCGGCTTCGGTGCGCGTGAGTGCAGCCTCGGCCGCGGCGCTCGCAACCTCGAGTTCCTGAAGCGTCGCGCGATGCTCGGCCTCCACCTCTATCCAGCGAGACTGCTGGGTGGCAAGGGCGGCCGTATCGGCGTCGAGCTGGGTCAGCTCGAGCGTGAGGTTCTGAGACACGCGCTCAGCTTCGGCTCGGGTGGCACGAGCCCGCTCGAGTCGCTCAGCCGCAGCCCGCAGACTGCCAGCAAGGTGCGCTTCCTGAACCTGCCAGTGCGCCCGCTGCTCGCGGGCAGCCTCTTGTTCGGCCTCGAGTTCCGAGAGCAGGGTACGAGACGCGCCGAGTGCTTCCTCGACCCGGCCACGCGTGAGATCGCCTTCGATCAGGCCGGCATCGATCTGGGTAAGACGCTGTTCCGATCGGGTCAGCCGCTCAGTGACGCGATCCAGCTGGGTGCCTGACTCGGCAAGCTCACGCGCCAGGTTTCCTACCAGCCGGACCACGTCGTCTCGCGCCGCCACTGCTTGCCGTTCGGAGTCACGGCTCTGTTCCGCTGCCGCGGAGAGCTCGGACAACGACTGCTCTCGCTGTGCGAGGAGTTCAGCCGTTGCAGAGAGTGCTGCGTCCGCACTGGCCAGCGCGAGCTCGGTTTGGGCAATGTCGTGGGTGAGTGTGGCGAGCTCCGCGCGGCGCCGAAGTGGACCGGAAGGAGCGCTGGTGCCGGAAAGAAAAATGGCCCCACTGGCTCGGCGCAGCATGCGCCCGTCTCCATCGAGCACCTCCGAGCCGGCCAGGGCCGTGCGCACCCACCCCTCAGCCGGTCCCTCGCCCCGCAAGCGTCCTGATAGTGGCTCTCCCCCCAGCGGGGTGAGCGGGCCGGGATCCAGCGGCAGCAGCACCAGTGCGCCGGGCTGATGCTCAGCGTGCCAGGACTGAATGGCACGCACCGTTTGCTCATCCCGCACCAACACCGCATGCATCCAGTCACCCAGGAGTCGCTCGGCCAGTTCCGCATCGGCTTGATCAGCGCTGACAAAGTCACTGAGCGGACCGAGAATTCCGCCACCGAACCGATCTCGCTCCTCAAGGAGTGAGGCGGCCGCAGGCGCGAGACCGACGCGGTCCCGCTCGAGCTCTTCGAGTGCCTGCCGCCGGGCTGTCATCTGCGCCAGGGTTTCTTCCGCCTGCCGGCGATCCGCGCGATTCATGGCCTCACGTTCCCGAGCTTCAGCCACCAGGTGACGGGCGTGCTCGGCTGCCGCCGCCGCTCGCCTTGTTTCCTGAGCCAGGAACCCGGCCTTCTCCACGTCGCTGTCGCGTCGTCTCTCTGCCGAAGCCAGCTCCTGTTGAATGCCGGAGTTGTGAGCGCTGATCTGGGCGGAGCGCTCCCTCAGTGCCGCGAGCTCGCCTTCCAGAGCGGTGCGTTCACCTTCGAGCGAACGGAGCGTCTGGGCATGGGTCTGGAGCTCCTGCTCCAACTGCCGCACGATGCCGCGTTGCTCGCCCAGCCTGCGCCGGACACCTTCTTCGACCTCCGCTCGGCCGGCCAACTCTCCTCGGATGCGCTCGTGTTCAGCCGCGGCGGCATCACGATCTTCCGCTGCTCCGGCCTGCTCGACCGCAGCCTGGGCCGCGCGCTGCTCCATCTGAGTGCGCTCTTCGGCGGCGCGTAAGCGCCGCGCCGCCGCATTGGCGAGGCGCTCCGCCGCCAGTGCCAGGTCGCCCTCGAGCTTGCCGATCTCGAGCCTGAGCGCGGCGACTTTGCCGGCGATACTGGTACGCCGGGCCTCAGCAGCCGATCGGGCGTGTGCCGTCTCGTCGCGCCGGGCATCACTTTCCGTGAGCCGTTGGCGAGCCGCCGGCAGAGCTTCCGTCAGCTCGGTATAGCGTGCTTCCATCCCGGCGTCCTCTTGTGCCAAACGCTCCAACTGCTTTCGCGCCAGGGTGAGCTGAACCGAGAACTTCTCTTCGGAGAGCTTGGCGTGGCGTTCGGCCTTACCGCGCTGACGTGCGAGACTACGGATCTGGGACTGGACTTCCGCAATCAGGTCCTCCAACCGCTGAAGGTCGACTGCAGTTTCTTCCAGCCGCCGCTCGGTGCTGTGCTTCCGGTCGCGGTACAACCCTATGCCGGCAGCTTCCTCGAAGAGGGAGCGCCGCTCCTCGGCACGATCCGAGAGAAGCAGGTCGATCATCTTCGCTTCGATCACCACGCCAGCGTCACTACCGAGTCCGGTGCCGCGCAGGAGGTCCTGGATGTCGCGGAGCCGAACTGGCGAGCCGTTGAGTAGATAGTCGCTCTGGCCCGAGCGGGAGAGCCGGCGGGTGACCACTACTTCGCGGTACGCGATGGGCAGATCACCGGAGCTGTTGTCGAGGAAGAGCGAGACCTCGGTGACATTGACCGGACGCCGCGCCGATGAGCCCTGGAAGATCACGTCTTCCATCTTGCCCCCGCGCAAGAGCCTGGCCGATTGTTCGCCCAGGACCCACCGTACCGAATCGGACACGTTGGATTTGCCGCAGCCGTTCGGTCCCACGATCGCCGTGACGCCGTCCTCGAAGGTGAGCGTCACGGTATCAGCGAAGGACTTGAAGCCCGAGAGTTCCAGCTTGGTGAGCCTCATCCGGTCGTCCCTGTTTTGGTGAGGAGAGCTACTGTGCCGGCTGATCCTGCGTCGCAACAATGAAGGAGGGCATTCCGAGCTTCCGCCCGGTATCCTCCGCCTGCTCACGGGTCGGGTAGGGGCCCAAGACCACGCGATAGGCTTCGTCCTTCCGCTTCGGGGTCAGCACCGAGGCCGGCAAACCCGCGCCGCGCAGCTTGTCCGACAGCTCCTTGGCCCACGCTGGATTCTGTGAGCTGCTGACCTGCAGGTAGACCCCCGACCGCGCCGCGCCGCTGTCGCTCGCGACCGCGCTCGAGTCGGCCAGGATCGGAAGCTCTGTCTCCTGAGCCGGGTGCCAGGGCAGGGTCAGCCAAAAATCGCTGGCACCGCCGGCGATGCGTCCGAGCTCGGTAAATCCGCTGGCAGAAAGATCCAGTCCCACAAGATCCGCCCCCCTTCGGACCAGGAGGGTATGGGGCGATGCCACTGTCGGCAGGTCGTCGGTCCAGCGTGCAGGGGTTGTCCCAACCAGACGGCCGGTGCCGATGTCGACGACCCACACTGAATCGCCATTCTCGGGGCGGACCAGCAGCCAATTCCCATAGAGATCACTGCGGAGAGAGCGGGCCGGTCCGGGTAGCTCGATCTCGCGGAGTTTGGTGCCCTCAAATCTGTCGAGTACCAGCAGTGGCGCCGCCGCCCGAGCGACGTAGATGCGATGTCCTGAAGGTGAGAACAGCACCGACCTGGCGTCGCCCACGATGGGAAGAGACCGCGGCGGGCTCTTGCCCTCGGGCTTGTAGAGCAGCACGGCGGTATCTGCGGCCACGGCCACGAGATCACCCAGAAAGCTGGCTGCCACCTGACCTTCGGGTAAGTCGGTGGATGTCGGGGCTTGATCGGAGCCGAGGTATTCGAGTGCGGGGTGCTTGCCGGCGAGAGTGGCGATGAGAGCACCGTCCATGGTGCCGTAGAGGTCTGCCGGCTTCCCCTGCAGCTTGGAGCGGAACCGGACCGGTGTTCGCCGTACCAGCTGAGTGACAGTGCTGCCGGTATCGACGGTGTACAATGCACCGTCAGGCCCGAGTGCCGCGTACCGGACGTTGTCCAGGTAGGTCCGGACGCGACGGGTGTCGAGGTCCAGAGCTACGACGTTGCTCTTCTTATCCAGGACGTACACCAGTCCCTGTTCCGGATCCGCCCCGACCGGACGATCGATCGGCGGTAGCTTCTCGGCAGGCTTCCATGCGGCGGAGTCGAGTCCCGGCACCCGATAGAGCCGTGCCAGTCCACCCTCTCGCGGGAGCCTCAGCACGGACACACTGGGCATCCCGCGGGCGCCAGCCGGAACACTGTCCGTCGCCAGATCCGGTGATTTGCCACACGCCGCCACCAGCAGGGAAGCTGCGGGCAGGGCCAGAATATGTCTCAGGTTCACGCCCGAAACATACCCAATCAGAACGTCGGCCCCAATGCGAAGGTCCAGAGTCCCTTCACGCCACGACGCTCCTGGGGGATCGAGTAATCCACCCGGGCAACCGCGAAGCCGAAGAGATTGGTTCGGATAGAGAAGCCGATCGTCTGAAGCGGTGTCCGGACCCGGAGAGGATCGTCCCCTGCTTCACGATTCCATCGTATGGTGCTCCCCTCGTCCCAGGTGAGACCAATGTCGTAAAAGATCGCGCCCTCGATCGGCGGGAAGCCGTTGGGCAGGAACCCGAACGACGGTGTGAGAATCGGGAAGCGCAGTTCGGCGCTGGCCACACCGATTTGCGTGCCCACCAAGCGATCCAGTGCCGCGCAGCCGGTCTGAGTACCGATGTCGTTCGCGTTCAGGCACTCGTGGCGCCGGTACGACCCCGAGGTGTTGCCACGAATCAGCTCGGTGCTGCCGCCGAAGAGGCGGAACTGGTCCGCATCGCGGCCGATCCGCCCGAAGTACAGCGCCCGGGTGGCAAGGACGATCGGGCCGATGATGGGGTCGTAGCGCCGATAGTCAGCGGTGATCTGGGAGAACCGCCAGCTTCCCAACGTCTGGGCAAACTCCAGCCGATACCGCTGTCCCATAAACGGACCGGTGTACCCGAACAACGAGTTGTCGAACACCAGCGCGGTCGAGGGCTGGAAGTAGTTCACTCCCGGGCGGTTGTTGGTCTCGAGCGACGGCTCGTCGGTGGAGAAGCCGAAGGCGGGGTCGTAGGGCTCGAGGATGCTGAGGAGCGCGTCGTCCACGTTGGCAAAACGCAGGCTTCCTTCGATGCGCCGGAAGCGACTGATGGGGTAGTAGCCCTGGGCAAATACCGACCGGACGACCAGACGTCGAACGTTGGTCACGAAGGTGTTTTGGCTGGGATCCGGCTCGCCAACCCGCACCTCACTGGGCTCGAGGAAGTAGTAGGGATCCTGCGAGATCCCGGTCACCCAGTTGATGCGGTGAGCGAGGTTCGCGTAGGCGGCGAGCACCTGCGCCTCGCTGATACGGCCATTGACGTAACCGGCGAAGACCAGCTGGTGGTTGCCAAGGATGTCACTGAGTGACACCGCGCTGCCGCCGAAGAAGCCCCGGCCAAAGTTGTCTCGAGCATATCCGATCGATGGGCGTGCCACGTAGTCGGGTGTAAAGTGGACCCGGTAGTCCTTGATGGTGAACTCGCTGGTATCCGGCAGGCTGTAGCTGGCAGAATCCAGTAGCGCAGCGATCGAGATCGGCTGCTGGATGGTCGTCGTGTCCCCCGTCCGCGCTACTTCGCTGGACGACCGGAACCCTTTCTGGGTCCGATAAATCGATCCGCCTTCGCCCACCTGAGGCCGTACGTCTTCAGGGACCTGGAGAGAGGGCGTGGTGTCCGCGACCGTCGGAGTCGTCGTAGCCAGCAGTCCGCTGCTGTCGGGAGCCGTGAGCTTATAGGGCTGCCGCTTCAAACCGCGGGGATTGGTGATGCTGTAGACGTCGTACTTGCCTTTCTCGAAGTAGACGAAAGCCAGCCGGTCCGCCTTGGGTGCCCATGAGAGCACCGGCGAAAGCGGGGTAATGCCCTGGGTCCCGGTGTAGAAGTCGGTCAACTGGTACAGCGACTTGTTCCCCAGTTCGTACAGAAAGATGTTGCTCACCCCGTTGCGGTCCGACACGAACGCAATCGACTGGCCATCAGGAGACCACTGTGGGCTCACGTTTTTGCCCTGGTCCATGTGATCCAGCACCTGGATGGTACCGGTGTCGAGATCGTACAGCGCAATCCGCATGTTGCCGATCGCCAGGGTCTTGAAGTTTGTCTCGCCGCCGCGGTCGGTGGCGAACGCGATGCTCTTTCCGTCTGGTGACCAGACCGGATGCAGATCGGCGTACTTGTCCTCCGTCAGCCGTCGCAGGTTCTTACCGTCACGACCTACCACGAAGAGATCGCTGAGACCACCGTCGTAGCCAGTGAACACCAGCTGTTGGCCATCTGGACTCCACGAGGGTGTGGTCACCCCGCTGAGCTTCACCTGGATGCGCTTGACCTCCTTATTGCGGGCGACATCGACGATGATGATATCGTCCCGAGGTCCCCGTTTGGCCGCGAAGGCCAGGTACTTCCCGTCGGGGGACCAGTTCGCCTGCGAGTTGATGAACCGGTACGTCTCGTAGTTGCTGCTCACACCCGACTTCAGGATGCGCCGCTTCACCTTTCCGGTGACGCCGTCTGCCAGGTACAGGTCGACGAAGTAGAAGTCCTTCTCGCTGAAGTAGGCGACCAGCGACCCGTCCGGTGAGAGCGCCGGTGCCAAATGAAGCGTGCCTTCCGAGCGCTTCTCGGTCAGGAGCTCGTCTGAGACCGCACGCGCCTTGGGGCGGGCTCCGATTTCCGGCAGATATTTCTTCTGCACGGCATCGCGCCACTGGCTGGAGAGCTGCTCCAGGGTAAGACCGATGGTGCGCCGGAACGCGCCGTCAACTCCGCCCGCGAGCGTTCCCTTGAGGATGGCGCCGACAGCCTCGTCTCCCCAGCGTTCGCCGATATAGGACCAGAGAGCGTGGCCGAACCGGTACGGGAAGTATTTGTAGGGATCGAGCGTCATCTGCTCGATGGTGGGCAGGCTCCCCTCCAGCGAAGCATCTCTCAGCCACATCGCCGTTTCGGGGTTGATCGGGCCGAGCGACAGATACTCGGCCATACCCTCGGCAAACCAGAGGGGAGGGCTGATCGCTATGATCGTCGATAGACCACCGCCCGCCCGTCCCCGAGACCAGATGTCATACTGGAACTGGTGAGTCATCTCATGCTGCAGGACGTGCTCGAATTCCGCGTAGGAGCCGGTGAACGGCATGACCGCCCGATTCCGCTGGAAGTCCGTCACACCTCCGGTGCCTTCGCCCGGGGCCTCACCCAGTGCATTGGTCTGCTGGAAATCCGAGTGGGAGGCGTAGAGGATGATCGGCTTCCGCTCCCTGAACTCGTGGTTCAGCACCTTCGACAGTCGGGCATAGCCGCGCTCGGCCATTCGGGCCGCGTCCATCGCCGCGACCCGCTCGCGCTCGTAGTAGTACACGTCGAAATGTTCGGTTTGGATGATTTTAAAACCGAACGTGGTGTATTGGACCTTGTTCCGCCCGAAGTACTGCGCGGACAGTAGTCCCGGCGCCAGCAGCAGGAACAGGAGTGCTGGGGCGGCGCGTCGGAGCATAGAGACCTCGATCTAGGAGGAGCTGATCAGCAGCTCGGGTGCGTCATTCCAGAGCCGCTCCAGTTGATAGAACGAGCGAGTCTCGGGATGGAACAGGTGAACCACGAAGTCTACAAAATCGAGCAGAACCCATCTGCCGCCGGGGAGTCCCTCGATGTGGTGAGTTCGGTGCCCCAGATGACTCAACTTCTCCATCACCGATTCGGCGATGCCGCGGACGTGGGCATCGGAGGTACCCGAAGCGATGACGAAGTAATCGGTGGCGTCATTCAGGCCCCTGAGATCCAGAACGACGAGCTGGTTGCCTTTCAAATCTTGTATCGCGTTCAGAGCCAGCCGGAGTGCTTCTGGCGGAGCGGACACGTGCTGGTCAGACCTTACGTCTTGAATCATTCCCTGCCGGAACCTCCTTTGGGCTGCTCGAGGAGCCCATCCTCGACCTGATAGAAGATGCCCCATGCCCCGGGACCGACGTGCGTACCGAGCACTCCGGTTGCAAGGGTGACAAAGCAGTCTCGTGGTTTATACCGGTCGACCAATGCCGCGCGTATGCGTTGAGCGACCTCAGGAGCGTCAGCATGGGCTATACCGAAACGTACCACTGTTGGCCGGGGCGAGAGTCGCTGATCGAGCAGCGCCAGTGCCCTGGTCTCCACGTTCCCCCGCCCGCGGACTCGCTCGAGAGGAACCACCTTTCCTTCCTTATCTAGCGTGAGGATCGGCTTCACATCGAGCATGCCTGCGAGCCATGCCTTACCTCTCGAAATCCGGCCGGACCGGAGCAAATTGTCATACTGATCGACGGCCAGGAGCATGCCGGATTGGTCTCTGATTCGGGTCAGCTCTGCCGCAATTCCGGGAGCGGTCCAGCCGGCTTCGGCCAGCTCGGCACCCCGGAGTGCCAGGAGTCCCACACCCAGGGACGCCGACTTGCTGTCTACCAGGTGAACTCCCGAGAGCTTGGCCGACCGAACCGCCGCCTGAGCCGAGGCGAAAGTGCCCGACAGGGCCGAGCCGAGAAGGACGGCAACAACTTCATCGGCCTCGTGCCGCGCGCCTCGGAAAGCCTCCGCGAACTCGGCGGGAGCGGGCTGCGATGTCGTCGGTAGCTCCCGGGAGTCGCGCAGCCGCCGGTAAAACTCTTCCGGTTTCAATTCGACCCGATCCCGGAAGGTCTCATCGCCGAAGATGACCTGCAGCGGCACCAGTGCGATTCGGTACTGATCGAGCACGGAATCCGGGAGATCGGCCGAGCTATCCGTGACAATTGCGACGGCGCGAGTCTCAGCGTGTGCCAGGCGCCGGTGCTGCGCCCGCATGTCCTCGGCCTTGGTGGTCTCTACTCTCCCCCAACGCGCCGCATAGGTAAAGACGGCATCGGGGGTGTCGGTGTGCACATGGATCTTGAGAATATCACCCATCACCGCCACAACGGTGGAGCCCCCGAACGCGTGCAGCTCGGCCCGCACTTCATTCATTGGCGGGAGATGGTCTCCCCGAACCAGGACCTCGGTGCAGTAGCGGAAGTCCCGATCGGCATCGACCGAGATGTCCGCCGCAGGCACGGCGGGTCTCGCTCCGTCGCTCTCGACCTCAGCCAGGAGCGTCGGGTCACCCTGGATGTAGCGCACCACGCCTTCGAGCATCCGCACGAAGCCTTTACCGCCAGCGTCCACCACGCCGGCTTCCTTGAGCAAGGCCATAAGCTCGGGGGTTCGGGCCAGGGCGGCTTCGCCCTCTTCCAGAAGCCGCTGCATGAAATCCCCGATATCCGAGGATTGGGCGGCAATCGGTTCGGCGGCAACCGCGGCGTCCCGGGCGACTGTGAGAATCGTGCCTTCGCGCGGATCCTCCAGGGACTGGTAGAGCCGGTCAGAGCCCGTGCGAATGGCTCGGGCGATGTCGGTCGCGCTCGCTATCTCGAGTTGTCCCAGCGACTCGGTGAAGCCCATGAGGAAGTGGGCCAGCATCATACCCGAGTTCCCCCGGGCGCCGAGAACGGCGGCGCGGGCGATGGTGCTGGCGGTTTCTGGCAGGGGAGCATCGCCGAGTGAGCGAAGCGCGTCGGCGATGGCGCGCAGAGTCAAAGTGAAGTTGGTGCCGGTATCTCCATCCGGCACCGGAAATACATTGATGCGGTTGATTTCCTCCCGGCCGGCGGCAACCCAATCCGCGGCTGCTAGAATCGATCGCGCCAGTCGAGGTCCGTCGACGTACGCAATCCCAACCGTCATTGCGGCCGGGCTACTCCGAGACGACTGTGACGCGAAGCTCGGCATGGACCTCAGGATGGAGCCGAATCGTGACGGTGTGCTCACCGATCGTCTTGATCGGCTGCTCCAACTCGATCCGCCGCCGATCGACGGTATGCCCCTCTCGGGCAAGGGCGTCGGCGATGTCCTGCGGGGTGATAGAGCCGAACAGCTTGCCTTCTTCCCCGGCCTTGCCGGACAGCCTCACGGCGACGCTACTCAACGTGGCGGCGAACCGCTCCGCTTCGACTTTCTCCGCCTGATCCCGCGTGCTTCGCGCCCGTGTCTCCGCCGCGATCCGCTTCTTGTTGCCCTCGGTCGCCTCGTAGGCGAGTCCCTGAGGGAGGAGATAGTTGCGGGCGTAGCCGGGCTTCACCCGGACCATCTGCCCGGCCTTGCCCAGCGTCTTTATATCCTCTCTCAAAATGACTTCGATCATTGGTCGAGCCTCAAGTGGCCGGCGTGGCGAGTCGACGCCGGAAATCTAGCCAGGTGTCCGCGAGCCCGAGCAGGGTCAGACCGCCGACAACGAAGGGAAGGAGGAACATGGCAATGACGGTCAAGGTTGCGATCACCGCCCCCGGGACCCGGGTGGACCCGGCGGAGAAGACCGCGAGACCTCGTACCGCGTAAAGAACGGCCCAGACCAGGAGAATATTCGCTCCCGCGATGCTCCAGCCTGCCTTCAAAGGCAACAGGCAGAGGGCCAGGCCGATCACCCAGCCCCAGACGAGCTGGTCACTGAAATGGAAGGCAGCAAACGGTGGAGGTGGAGGTCCAATGGGATGGCGAGCAATCCGGTGATGCCAGCTCCAGGCGAGTCGCAGACCGCCCAGACTCGCCAGGAACAGGAGAGCAGGGTAGAGGGCCCCGATCGTCCGCACCATTAGCGACATCTCCTCCAGCAGGGTACCCCCATCCGTCTGCGCCTGGGTGGCCTCGCTCAGACGAACCAGCAGGTCTCGATTATAGATCCAGAGCTCATGCTCGATGGCGCGCTGGATTTCGGGCCAGCCAAGACCCAGGTGCCACATCCAGACCATCAGGGCCGCTCCCGCCAAGACTGTGGCCGTCAACGCTCGAGAAAATCGTTCTGAGGCTCGCCACACGGTCAAAGCCAGAAAAGTACCGGCTAGAAGTACGCCCGCGGCGCGCCCGAACTGAGCGGCCAGCCCGCCGGTTTCGGTCAGCCACAGAACCGACCAGAGGGCACTGCCCAAACACCCAAAACCACTCACGCGCAGTGCCCGGGCGCGCAAGCAGCAGTAACCCACCCAGTGGACCAATCACCAGAAACGCTGGAGCCAGTAGCAGGAACCCGGCGAGCGTAAGGACGGGTCCCCATGGTCGCGAAGGGGCGTTCTGCCGCCTTGCTCCTGGTCCCCTGAGCTCGGCCGCACCGTTCTGGCTGCCGGTCAGGCGCCGAAGCCTTTGATGTACGGCAGCAACGCCAACTGCCTGGCCCGCTTGATCGCCGTGCTCAACTGCCGCTGGTGACGAGCGCAGGTTCCTGAAAGCCGGCTGGGCAAGATTTTCCCCCGCTCGGTGAGAAAGCGCGAGAGCGTCCGCTCATCCTTAAAGTCCACGACCCGAACGCCGGATTCGCAGATGGCGCAGGTCTTTTGTGGGCGCCTCATTCGTCATCCTCCTCGTCGCTCTTTCCTGCGGTGACGGGGACCGGCTGGGCGTTCTCACTGACAACCACGAGGAATCGCAAGACCCCCTCGTCCAGCTTGATGGCCCGCTCGAACTCCGGCAGGGCGGTGGCTTCGGCGTCGAACTTGGCGACGACGTAGTAGGCGGTCTCGTGCTTCTTGACCGGGTAGGCAAGCGTGCGCTTCCCCCAGTGGCTCACCTGGGGAGCTTCGGCACCAGCCTGCTGAATGAGGGCGTGAAAGCGCGCGAGGCGCTCATTGATGGCGGCCTCTTCGAGCGCACTGTCGAAGATATAGACCACCTCGTACTGACGGGTCATAACACCTTCCTTCGGTCGTGTGCCGGCGGATTGCTGCCGGCGCGTGTGCCCCGGGCCTGGTGTTGGCGCCGGGGAGGAGATATGTAGCCGAGAAGATAATAGCGTGCTGACAATCCACCTAATTGCTGAACCTGAACAGCATAACATCGCCGTCCTGCACCACGTACTCCTTGCCCTCGGCTCGGGAGAGTCCTTGCTCCCGCGCCGGCTTCCAGCCGCCTACCCGGACAAAGTCTCCATAGGCGACCGTCTCCGCCCGAATGAAGCCCTTTTCGAAGTCAGAGTGGATCGCGCCCGCGGCGGCCGGCGCCTTGTCACCGCGGTGGACGGTCCAGGCGCGTACCTCCTTCTCGCCGGCAGTGAAATAGCTCTGCAGGCCGAGCAGGTGATAGGCCGCGTGAGCCAGCCGATCGAGGCCAGACTCGGTGAGACCCAGAGACTCCAGAAACTCCGCCCGATCCTCGGGTGCGAGCTCAGCCAGTTCAGCCTCGACCTTGGCGGAGAAGGTGACCACTTCCGCCTCCTCCTGGTCGGCCTCGAGGGCGGCCCGGAGCTGGTTAACATATCGATTGCCGGAGCTGATCTCGTGCTCGGCGACATTCGCGGCATACAGAACCGGCTTGGCAGTGAGCAGGTTGAAAGTGCGGAAGGTTGGAGCCTCCTCCTCGGACGGCACGACACTCCGGGCCGGCTTCCCCGCGGCCAGCGCGCGCTGGACGGCTTCCAGCAGCCGTTGCTCGAGCTTGGCCTGGGCATCGCCCGATTTGGCCGAGCGGGTGGTTTTGTCGAGACGCTTCTCGACGCTGGCGAGGTCAGCCAGTCCCAGCTCGATGTTGATGATTTCGCGGTCTCGAGCCGGGTCCACTTCGCCCATCACATGCTGGACATCGGGGTCTTCGAAGCATCGGACCACATGAACGATGGCATCCACCTCACGGATGTTGGCCAGGAACTGGTTTCCGAGACCCTCGCCCTCACTGGCACCCTTGACGAGCCCTGCGATGTCCACGAACTCGACCACTGCCGGCACCGTTCGCTCGGGATTTACGATCTTGGCCAGGGCATCGAGCCGTGGATCGGGCACCTGCACGATCCCGGTATTCGGCTCGATGGTGGCAAAGGGATAGTTCGCCACCAGCGCCTTGGCTGATGTGAGGGCGTTGAAGAGGGTGGATTTGCCCACGTTCGGCAGTCCCACAATTCCGAGTCTAAGCACAAGGAGTCAGGAGTCAGGAGTCAGGAGTCGAGAGCGATCCAAAACGCCCACGGCTGCAATGAAATAGCACCGATTCAAACCATTCCAATCGTAACCTCTGTCCATGGGCAACTTCCGTGAACTGCTTTAAGCTCGGCTACCTGCAACAAGATGCCCTGGTCGAACTCGAGGGCGCTTCGCAGGAAATCAGTCGTATGCTCAATGGGCTGATCCGCTCATTCCGAAGATGACTCTTACGTCTCCCGACTCCCCGCTCCTGACCCTTAACTCCTGCCTCCTGACTATCTATTGAACTGATTCATCGCTTTTTCGATGCCTTCCCGCAGCCAGGACTCGACCGCCTCACTCATCGGGTCCAGCAGACCGGCGATGGTGTCACGCTCTTCAGCCGTAAACTCATCCAGCACGAAGTCAGCGAGATCGTCCAGCTCTGGTGGAGCGGGACCGACACCGATCCTCAGTCTGGCATAGTCCTGTCGCTGCAGCACGCCTTCCACGCTCTTGAGTCCATTGTGCCCGCCCGCAGAGCCCGCGCCCCGCAGCCGGAAACGCCCGATCGGGAGCGCGACATCATCCACCAGGATCAGCAGATGCTGTGCTGGATCGAAGCCTGTGAGGGAGCGGAGCGGCGTGATCGCCGCCCCGCTCCGGTTCATGTATGTCTGAGGCTTGAGGATTCTTACCGGAAGGCTGTCCCACGTGCCCTGCGCTTCCCGAGCTCGCTCGCCGCGACGGAACTGACCCAACCGCCAGCGGGATGCCAGGTGATCTGCCAGGCGGAACCCGGCGTTGTGCCGGGTGTTTTCGTACTCCGGGCCTGGATTACCCAGCCCAACGATCGTATGCAGGTCCTAGGCTTTCGGTTCTGCTTCGGCCTCTTCGTCCGGCTTGGGCTTCCGGATGAGCTCCGGCTCTGTCGGAGCAGCGATCTCTTCAACCGCCGCCGGAGCTTCCTCCGTCCTGGGCGCCACCACACTGCAGACCGGCGTGTCGGGCTCATTGAGGATCTCGGCTTTTTCAACCTTGAGATCTCGAACAAACAAAGTGTGTCCGATCGTCAGGGCCGTCACGTCGAGCTCTACGTGCTCCGGAATGTCGGCCGGAAGCACCTCGATCTCGAGCTCGCGGAGTGAGTGATCCAGGACGCCGCCAGAGTTGCGCACTCCGTCCGGGATTCCCACCAGGTGAATCGGGATCGAGAGCGTCACCTTCTCGTCCGCCCGAACCTCATACAGATCGAGATGGAGAATTTCGGCAGGCCGCACCGAATCCCTTTGGATCTCGCGGATCAGGGCTTTTACCGCTGGCCGGCCATCGACAACCACGTCGAGTACGGTGGTACCGGAGCTGATGCCTATAAGCATCTTGTTCAGCACCGCGGTATCAATGGACACAGCCTCGGGCTGGCGGTTGTGTCCATAGATCACACCCGGGACCTTGCCTTCCCGTCGAAGGGTGCGGGCGGCGCCTTTGCCCGTCCCGGTCCGGGTGGCGGCTTGGAGGTTCGCTTGCTGGGCCATCGGTACCTCAGAATGGTCTAGAGTCTAAAGTCGAGGGTCTAGTGAGTCAGTGCCAGGATCCTAGACCCTGGACTCTTGACCCTAGACCTGCACTCAATCAAACAACGAGCTCACCGACTGATCGCTGTGGGTGTAACCGATCGCTTTGGCCAGGAGGCCAGCGATCGAAAGGACCTTCAGTCGATCGAAGCGCCGCTCTGGCGGAATGGCGATCGTATTGGTGACCGCGACTTCCTTCACTCCGGATGCCATAAAGCGGTCGACTGCCGGGCCGGAGAGGAGCGCGTGGGTGGCACAGCAGTAGATGTCCTCCGCACCCAGTCGCTTAAGGGCTGTCACTGCTTCAGCCATCGTCCCGGCCGTATCGATCATGTCGTCCGGGATGATGCAGTCCTTACCCGTCACCTCACCTACCACATTAAGGACCTCGGCGATGTTGGCCGAAGGCCTACGCTTATCAATGATGGCCAGGGAGGCGTTCAGCCGCTTGGCAAAGCCCCGAGCCATCTTGGCCGAGCCCACATCAGGAGCCACGATCACCAGGTCCCGGAGCGACTTCTGGCGATAGTGGTTCACGAACACCGGCGCTGCGTACAAGTGATCGACCGGCAAATCGAAGAACCCCTGGAGCTGGTGCTGGTGGAAGTCCATCGCGAGCACCCTATCCGCGCCGGCCATCGACACCATGTTCGCCATCAGCTTGGCACTGATTGCCACCCGCGGCTGGTCTTTCCGATCCTGGCGAGCGTACCCGAAGTAAGGAATCACCGACGTGACCCGGGCAGCACTGGCCCGCTTGGCGGCATCCATGAGGAGCAGCAGCTCGATCATGTTCTCCGCCGGGGGGTTCGTCGGCTGCACGATATAGACGTCGCGTCCCCGGACGTTCTCGTCAATTTTGACGAAGATCTCGCCGTCGGCGAAGCGGCGGATCGTGACCTGACAGAGAGGCTGCCCCAAATGGGCGGCTACCTCTTCAGCGAGGGGGCGGTTGGCCGACCCGCTCAGGAGCAGCATCTGGCTGCGCGAAAGCGACAGGTCCGTCATGGTTACAGCCCGCAAACGTAGCCCGCTGACGGGTCGTCAGTCAACCGCCAGCCACGCGGGTCCTTAGGCTGCTGATGTCAGCCAAAGTGAGCACCGACTCACCTTTTCTGCGACCTCGGAGTATGGGTCACCCGCCACAGTTGTGGGCTCGCTGCACCGTTATGATGTTTCCTCAGCGCAGTGGGCTAGCCCTATGTGGCATCGTTCCTTGCGCGTGTGCGCTGAGGTGTGGCACAAGCGGACCGGTGGCTGGCACGGCTCTGGCTCATCCGGCTGGCGCGAAGAACTCTCAGGTCTCGCGCACCGCTCCGCCGATTTTCCCGTGGGTACTTTGTCACTTTCGCTTGGAAGAAGACTATGCGATCAAACCGTCTGCTGACTGCAACGATCGTCACCCTGACGCTAGCCGCTTGCGGTGGCGATGGTGGTGGCGTGGGACCGGGTGGCGCCCCTTCGGCGAACTTCACCCAGGTCTGTACCGACTTGGCCTGTACCTTTACCGACGCCAGTACTGATCCGGATGGCAACACCACGATTACCACGCGGGCGTGGGACTTCGGGGATCCGAATTCCGGCCAGGCGAATGCTTCGGCCGAAGTGAGCCCGGCTCACACGTTCTCAGCCGCTGGCGATTATAACGTCAAGCTGACCGTGACTGACAACGGCGGGAACACCAACAGCAAGACGGTTAAGGTGACTGTGGCAGCCCCGACCGGCGGGTCCCCTGCCGCTGAGTTCGCCATCACCTGTAGCGGCCTGGACTGCTCGTTTACCGATCAAAGCACAGATACGGACGGGCAGGTCGTGGGATGGAGCTGGGACTTCGGCGATGGTTCAGCTGCCTCGACCGAGACGAACCCGACCCACCACTATAACGTGACCACACCGACACCCTTTAACGTCAAGCTCACTGTCACAGATAACGCAGGTCTCACTGGAAGCATCACCAAAGCCACTCCCGCCGTATCGCCACCGGCTGGGCTGCAATGCAACGATGGCGGCACTTTCGTGGACTGCGGACTAACGCTGACCCAGAAATCCTCCGTGAAGATCACTCTGACCAGCGCAGACTGCACCGCGTTCGGCACTAAAGTGATCATCACCGAACCGATCCTGGACACGATCTTCACCAATGCGTGTAAGAAGCCGGTGCCAGGAACGGCTGAGGCGACCGTTACCCTGCAGAATGGGACCGCGTTCGCAGCAGGGACTGTGCTCAAGGCCCAGCTCATCTCCGGGTCCACTAAGCAGAAGACAGCACCAGCTGTGCACGTGCTCAACGACTTTCCTGAGTGGACGCTCGATTTCGACGATGGTGAGGACGTCGGCAATGGTGAGCCCGACTTCAATGACATCGTAGTGACGGTAACCGCCACACCTCAGCCGTAACACTCTACACAAATACAGAAAGTAGTGACCCGCCGGAGGGTATCCTCCGGCGGGCAGGACGGAAGTCTGCGGCCGATCCGCAGCCAAAACGCTCCACCCACCCCCGAGGAGTACGATGAGAACGATGCGTCTGCTCGCAGTGGCGATTGGGATCGCGGCCGTGAGCACGGCCTGCAAAGATTCCGATCCCAACAAGAATGTTGGACCGGTGAATGAGGCTCCGAACGCGAAGTTCTCGTTCGAGTGCGCGGCCCGCCGGTGCGATTTCCGTGATGCCAGCACCGATGATGCGGCAGTTGCAAGCTGGAGCTGGGCGTTTGGTGACAATGCCAGCAGCGGCGAGACCAGCCCGAACCACACCTACGGCTCGGCTGGCCCGTACAACGTGAGCCTCACGGTGACCGATGCCGAAGGTGAAACGTCGACTCAGACCAAGCAGGTTGTTGCAACTGACCCCGCCGTGACGACGCTCTCGTGCGTCGATGGCTCGGCACCGGGTGGGTTTGTCGCCTGTACCCTGACCCTGGAGCAAGAGGCCAGCTTCAACGTGGTTCTCAACAGCTCGAGCTGCACCGCGCACGGCAATGTGTTCCGGGTGACCGCTCCACGCGCCGGTACGCTGACTACGGATGGGTGTTACGAGAGCGCAGGCAAGACCCTGACGTTCGCCGGCGCCTTCGCGGCCGGAACCCAGATCAACGCCGAAGTGGTGGCTCCCGTGTTGGCAAACGCGCCACGGCTCAAGGTCACTGGTTCCTACCCCCAGTGGAGCCTCACGTTTGAGGACGGCGAGGATGCCGACTTCAACGACCTGGTCATGACCCTGACGGCCACACCGACCGGGAACTGACCGCAAGACCAGTTCTAAGACGATCTGTCACGCGAGCAGCCTCGGACCGGCAGGGATGTACCGGACCGAGGCTGTTTTCTTTCACTGGTAGTGCTTACGCGGGAGAATACGGTGCGTAGAATGTTGGGAGCGGTGGCGTTGCTCGTAGCGGCCGCCTGCTCCAATACCCCGACGACTTCGGCACCCGGCTGCTGGCCGGAACGTCGAAGGACTCGGTCGTCTCAGAGGAATCGATTCCGGCGGAATGGAAGGTGGCGGAGGATACGTCCCACGGCGGTCAGGTCACCACCGCGTCGGTTCAGCTGCCGGCAGCACGGGAGATCGAGGGCCTGATGCAAGGCGAGGAGCCCGAGCTCGCTCTGCGCTGTGTCGATGGCAGAGTTTCAGCGTACATCGTAGTAGGGGGAGACGCACCGGGGGATTCGACTCAGTCTGTACCTATCGAGCTGGATGAGGCGCCCGCCTGCGAGTAAGCCTCCCACGCCGATTAGCCCTGGTGGATTTCAACCACCACTAGTGGATCCAAAGTCTCTCCACGAAAGCTAGCTTACAGTGCAGCGCCGCTAACTAAAGAGTTAGGGGCGCTTTTACTGATGCGGATTCGCCAAATACAAGATCCGACCTGTTAACTGGAGCAAACCTGGAGCAAACGCTGGCCGGCATGGCATCAATTCGCAAAGATGAGCATCAGGTAGGCGAGGAACAGGAGCAAGTGCACCACGCCCAAGAGGACGTTGGTTCGTTCCAAGGCAAAGGTCAGCATGCTCACCATCAGCGTCAATAACAGCAAAATCGAATCGGTGGCGCCCAGGCCCAAGATGAGAATCCTACCTGTAATAAATCCGATAATGATGACTGCTGGAATCGTCAGGCTGATGCTGGTTAAGGCGGTTCCCAGCGCGAGATTGATAGAGCGCTGGAGCTGATTAGCCCGCGCGGCCCTGATGGCAGCCAGAGATTCGGGTGACAGTATGAGGACCGCCACGAGCAGGCCCCCGAGTGCGGCAGGCGCACCCAGCCCGCTGATGCCGTAGTTGATCGGGACGGCGATCTGTTTGGCCAACAGAACGATAGGAAGGACATAGGCCAACAAGAGAAGGCTGTGATGTCTCGCCGACTGAACCTCGAGCGCGTGGTGAGTCTCATGTTCTTGCGGTTGGGCAGCTGCCCCGGCTCCGGGCGCAACGAAATAGTCACGATGGCGCATAGTCTGAATTGCGAGGAACACGCCATAGAGCCCTACCGACATGACAATCAGAAAGGTCGACTGGAGTGGTGAGAGAGTGGGTCCCGGAGAGGACAGTGTGAAGCTCGGCAGAATAAGTCCAAGGACCGCCAGTGGCAGGATCACGGCCAGAAAAGCGTTTGCCCCATACAAGTTGTACGTTTGCTCGTGATACCGAAGACCTCCAAGTAGCAGGCTGGCGCCCACCAATCCGTTCAACACGATCATGACAATTGCCAGCATGGTGTCGCGGGCAAGCGATGACTCGCCATGACCGGTATACATCACCGCAGCGATCATCATCATTTCCATTCCGCTCATTGAAAGCGTCAGTACCAAGGTCCCAAACGGTTCGCCGAGCAGAACCGCGAGGGCTTCCGCATGACGCACCACCGCGAACGCGGAGGCCAGAATGGCCCCGAAGAGCCATCCCAGCATCAGGGCGAACCAAACGGGGCTGGAAAGATCGGCGAGCCACGCGTTTCCGAACGTCAGAAACAGCCCTGTGGTGGCGATGCTGAGCAACAGAGGCCATTCACGGCGGAACCAAGACGACATCATGTAAAGTCCGAGGGGTCAGAAGGGCGAGCACAGGAATGGCAGCTTTCAGGGCCGATCAGACTTCTCCGCGTCATCAGAGGGCGCGCCCTGCGTGAGCCAGTTTCGGAACGCGCCGGGTTGCTCCGCCAATCGCCACTCGGCCAACACCTCGAGAGCCATGGCACGGAGCGGCCCGGGAGCGCCCAACAGCCCCGCCGGGTCGTCCGGGTCTTGGGATTCACCCGCGGCGAGACAGCGTTCCAGAAGCCAGCCCTCGAATGCGGAGCCCTCGGGATCGTGGCGTACCACCTCCTCCAGAATAGAGCGCTTGATCGTCATGCCGATCGAGTCGGGAGTGGTGTTTCGCTTACGCCGGCGGCGACGCCCGTCGGAAGCATCGAGCGCCGCCAGCAGTTGCCGGCAGACCTCGGATGGACGAAGGGCACCGCCTCTGTTCAGCAGCACGACTGAGATGCCTCCGGCAGTTCTTTAGCTGAGGGCGAGATCATAGCAGTTGTACGTCGAGGTTGAAGCCCGGCTCCTCCGGCCGAGCGTAACCCCGATCCAGCGCTACCAGGTCGAGCTCGACCGTCTCGAGATCCTGCAGGAGCAGCTCGAAAGGAGGGATTGGCTGCAGCGTGGCGAACGATTTTACGTACCCGCGGCAGGTAGAACAGGTTGCCACGTGTAGCCTATCTCCCCTCCCTTCGATCACCAGCGATCCCAGCTGCTCGTGCTCTCGTTCGTCGCAGTAGGTGCAACAAAACCACTGGACCTGCCATTCTGAACCGCAGCGACCACACCGCAGTCGCCGGGTCTGGTCGAGTCCGCGTCGTTCCGCGAGTATGGGCCAGGCTGCGCAGATCGGACAGTACCCGTTGGTCCAGGAGCGCGGAATCCGATCCTCGAGCACGCGCGCCACAGGACTGCAGGAGCGGAAACGCGGCCAGGTGAGCAATGGAGATGAGAACACCTCGATCGATGCCCGCCTCAGCGGCAAGGGCTCCCATCTCTGCCGCGTCCTGGCGGACGGCCGCGGCGACTAGCCGCACGGCTTGAGCAGAGGGTGGCCTGTACCCGCGGAGCTGTGCCAGACGCGCATCGCCGCCC
This sequence comes from uncultured Gemmatimonadales bacterium, assembly GCA_963751925.1. Lineage (GTDB taxonomy): Bacteria > Gemmatimonadota > Gemmatimonadetes > Gemmatimonadales > GWC2-71-9 > CAVVWJ01. The sequence goes on from CAVVWJ010000002.1 coordinate 156,294, forward strand.
TGGGATGCGATCGACGCCAGATGCCGAACCCAAGCCCGGACACGATCGGCGTTGACGTTCAGGGTTTCCCCGTGCAAGAGCGGGGTCTGACTGGAGGCAGCAGGCGAGCCAGCTTCGAGCTCTTCCACATTCAGGAGATCGCCCCAGGCAGGATCGGCAAGAGCGCGCTCGGCCTCGCCCAGGAGGGAGAGCCAGGTCTGCCATTCCGGTCGTCGTCGCTGGAACTCGGCTAGTCTGGTGGCGCGGTCCGTCCGAACACCGGCAGCGGTCCGTGACATTCAACCTCCGTGACACAAGGCGTCTTGTAGTATGGCTCGGCGCCGGCGTGAAGCTCGACTGGGTGGCCCCAGTTTCTCACGTCCGCGCCGGGCCCGCCACCCCGGGCACGGCCGGCTTCCGGGCTCGTGCAGCCCACGAACAGGACAGTCATTGCGAGCATGACTGGTCTCATCGTCCCGTGACCCCTGAGCCAAGCACATGGATCTGTTCGGAGGAAAGCACCACCACGACTCGCAGCAGGAGCCCACCGAATAGCACGAGCGATGCGCTGCGAACCAGCTCACGGTGCCCGTGGGCTCGCCCATTTCGCCCCAGCAGGAGCGGCGCGAGAATACCGATTCCCACCACTCCGACCACCAGCACGATACCCCACCAGCTCAGGTAGACGTCAGCCACTGACCCGAGCGACACCAGAAAGACGATCAGCACAAGCAGCTCGAGAATCAGCACTCTCTTATCGAACCAGCTCAACCACTCGAGCGAAGCGGGGTGGCTCACTCGTCGCCAGACTCCGAGGAGGATGAGCGCGGCTGCTCCAGTGGACGCACCGGAAACCAGGAACAGCAGGCCGAGCAGGGTGGAGTCGGCCCATACTGGTCTGTTGCTGACGGCAAGCAGCACTCCCGTGTACCCGGCGAGAAAAAGACCGAAGATGCTCCCCAGCACCGCAATCAACACTGCCAGTCCGCGTCTCCGGAGCAAAAGAACCGGGGCCGATTGCAGCAGGCCCGGCTGTTGCCGCTCCTCGCTCAGTGCCGCGACAGCAGCCAGGAACGAGAACAATCCAAACAGGAGCAGTCCCCAGGAGCCGACCGACATCGGCACCCAGGACTTGAACATCGGCTGTCCCGTGTTGGACTGGATCAGCATGTGCCAGAACCGGAGCGGGCGATTCAGGTCGAGCGTCAGCAGGAGCCCGCTGACGGCCGCTCCGATGAATGCCATGTAGTAGCCCAGACGGACGAGCGGCCGGTCAGAAGGGCGCCCAGCCAGATGCAGGAGCGAGGACAGCAGGAATGCGGTGCCTGCGATCCCGCCAATGAAGAAGTACAAGATGATCCACCAGGCCCAATGCGGCGACGCGGTGAAAAAGGTGTCAGACATCCCGTGCCTCTGGCGTACCCTGATCTGTCTTCCCATCCATCCGGCGCTTCCGGAGTCCCACCATGCCGAGCAGGGCCAGGACTACCGCTCCGCCTGCAGAGAGAAGCGATGCCGGAATAAGGTTGCGCGTGGGCATCTTCGGTGCCCGCGGCAGGCCGTACACTTCGGGCTCATCCACCAGGAGATAGAAGGAGTTGAGCCCACCTAGGAACTTGTCGTCCGCCCCATAGAGGTAGGCCCGCTTCTCACCCAGCTGATGCAGTTGCTCTACCCGGCTCGCCGCCAACTCGCGCATCTCGCGAATCGGCCCGAACCTGATCGAATCGGTGGGGCACGCCTGGGAGCACGCCGGTTCCATCCCGACCTGGAGCCTGTCGTAGCAGAGGGTGCACTTCTGGGCGACGTTGGATACGTCGTTAATGTCGATCACCCCAAAGGGACAGGCCGCGATGCAGGCTCGGCACCCATTGCAGGTATCGGACTGGATCACCACGGTATCGAACTCGGTTCGGATGATGGCGCCGGTGGGACAGATCTCCAGGCAGGGCGCGTTGACGCAGTGCTTGCAGACATCGCTCATCATCAGCCAGCGGCCGTCGACCCGGTCCTCGCTGAACTGCTCGATGAATTTGACGTGCCGCCAGTGGGTTCCATCCAGGCGCCGGGTGTTGTCATAGCTGTCGCCGCTCATTTCGTGCCGCCCGCCGCCAGTCGAGGGCAGCTGGTTCCACTCCTTGCAGGCCACCTCACAGGCCTTGCAGCCGATGCAGACGGTAGTATCGGTGTAAAACCCCATCGGCTCGGGCATCAGGCCTTCTCCACGTTACAGACGAAGGCCTTACCCTCGTGAATCGTCACGTTGGGGTCGCCTACCATCGACGTGAGGGTATTCACCACGTCTCCGGTCACCACTCCTTCCCAACCCCAGTGCCAGGGCATCCCCACCTGGTGCACCACCCGGTCTCCCATATGGAAAGGACGGAGTCGCCGGGTGACCAGTGCCTTCGCTCGAATGTGCGAACGAGGGGTGCTGATCCGAACCCAATCGGTGTTCTTGATGCCCTTTTCGCTGGCCAGCTCGGGGGACAGTTCGATGAATAATTCCGGCATCAGCTCGGTGAGCCATGGATTCCAGCGACTCATCACACCCGAGAGGTAGTGCTCGGTGAGCCGATAGGTGGTGATGACGTAGGGGTACCGCGGATCGGCAATGCCGGCGAGCGGGTTATCCGGCCGCTTCCAGTACTTGAATACCGGGCTCGACTGTTGGCGGTATAGTGGATTCCGCATCACCGACTCGGCCGGCTCGTAGTGGGTTGGCAGCGGTCCGTCCAGCAATCCGGACGGGTTGTAGAGCCATCCCTGGCCGTCCGGAATCATGATGAACGGCTGGTCGCCACCGAGCGCATCGAGTCCAATCTTCCTGTAGTTGGCCGGAGCGCCCGGAGGCTTGGTCTTGGCGAAATCCGGCGTGTCATACCCGGTCCACTGCTTGCCGTCCCACCAGACCCATTTCTTCCGCTCGCTCCAGGGCTTGCCATTGAGATCCGCGGACGCCCGGTTGTACAACACCCGCCGGTTGGCCGGCCAGGCCCAGCCCCAATTCCGCTCGGCATTGAGTACGCCTGGAGGATCGGCTTCCCTCCTTGCCGCCAGGTTCTGCCCCGGAGCGGGATACACTCCGCAATAGATCCATGACGCGCAGGTTGTGGAACCATCGTCCTTCAGCTGGTCGAATCCCTCGAGATGCTGCTCCGGTTGACCGGTTAGGTAACCGTTGATCTCGCGGAGAACCTTGTATGCGTCTGGTTCGCCCGGCGGATGGCGCGGGACGGAAGGAGCGCCGGGATCGGTGGAATCGCCCGCGAGCCGTTCGGCTCCTTCGGCTCGTGAGGCACTGTCCTGATCAAAATCGAAATCCCAGGTCAGGTTCTTGATTCCCCGGTCACGCGGGAGATCACTCGCCGCATACATCTTCTTGAGCCGCAACGCGAGCTGGTGAGTGAACCAGAGGTCCGAGCGGCACTGTCCCGGCGCCTCCGCTGCCTTGAAGTGCCACTGCAGCATTCGCTGGGTGTTCGTGAAGCTCCCGTCGGTCTCCGCCGCCTGGGCCGCCGGCATGAAGAACACTTCGGTGTCAATGTCCTCGGGCTTCACCTCACCCGACTGGTTTTCCGGAGAGCGGTTCCAGAAGGTGGCTGTCTCAGTCAGAAAAATGTCGCGCACCACCAACCATTCCAGCTTCCGCAGTCCCTTCCGTTCCAGCGCCGCATTGAGCGAAGTGGCCGGGTTCTGACCGATGCACAGCATGCCCTTCACCTTGCCGTCGGCCATGGCGACGAACATCGGCATGTGGGAGTGGTCGCCCGTGATCTTGGGGTGCCAATCGTAGCCGAAATCATTCTTCGCAGTCGCCGCGTCGCCGTACATCGACTTGAGATAGGACACCATGAACTTGGGGTAGTTGGCCCAGTAGCTGGTGGCATTGGCCTCGGTCGCGATGTAGTCGCGCAGGGAGCCGTGGTCCTTCAGGGCCGACGGGGACACCATGTAGCCATGGATGCTGTGATAGAGCGTGGGGACGTCGGTAGATCCCTGGATCGACGCATGTCCCCGAAGCGCCATGATTCCCCCTCCAGGGCGCCCCATGTTGCCCAGCAGTAGCTGCAGCAGGGCACAACAGCCGATCATCTGGGGACCATTGGTGTGCTGGGTCCAGGCGACCGCATAGGCGAACGCGGTGGTCCGCTCGCGACCCGAGTTTTCCAGGATGGTCGCGGCAACCTTGGTAAAAGTCTCCGGGGGGCAGCCGGTAACCTGCTGGACCATCTCGGGGGTATAGCGGCTGAAGTGGCGCTTCACGAGCTGGAAGACGCAGTGGGGGTCCTTCAGCGTCGGATCGTGCTGGGTTGGGGGCTTGATCAGCTTGCGGATCACCGAATCGAATGGCTCGCCCGGTGTCGGTTTGGTCTGCGCGTCTTTCCGGCCCGGCGCGGAGTTCTCCTCGCCTCCCCGCGGCTGGCCCATCTCGTCTCCCTGGGCGGCGTACTGCCACGAGTCTGTGTTGTAGGTCCCGAGAAAGCCGTCGTAGTCCCAGCCGGGCTTATCCCGGGTGTACTCCATCAGTCCGGAGAAGACTCCGTCCAGCTCTTCGGTACCTTTGAAATCGGAGCGAACAATGGCGGAGGCATTGGTGTAGTGGAGCAGGTACTCCTGGAAGAACGGATCGGTCTTCCAGCGCTCGTCGTTGATGACGTGGTTGATCAGCCCGCCGAGAAAGGCGATGTCGCTCCCTGCCCGAATGGGAGCGTAGATGTCGCACATAGCGCTGGTGCGGGTGAAGCGGGGGTCGACGTGGATCAGCTTGGCGCCGTTCTCCACCTTCGCCTTCATCGGCCAGCGGAAGGCGACCGGGTGGCACTCCGCCATGTTGCTCCCCTCGAACACGATGCAATCCGAGAAGGAAAGGTTGCGCGGGTAGGTGGACGCCGCGCCGCGTCCGAGCCGGGTCCCCAGACCGGGGACGCTGGAGGAGTGTCATATTCGGGCCTGGTTTTCGATGGCCACCGCACCCAGTCCTCGCATGAGCTTCTGCTGCATGTGATTCCACTCGTTGTCCAGAGTGGCTCCACCCAGCGCGAAGATTGCGGTGGTCTGGTTGACCAGGGTGCCGTCCTCCAGGCGTTCGACAAAAGTCTCGTCCCGCGTCTTCTTCACCAGCTCGGCGATGCGGTCCATGGCCCAGTCCAGCTCCACTTCCTCCCAATCGCCGGCGCCGGGCTTCCGATGGAGAACCCGGGTGGCGCGGTTGGGATTCTTGAGCAGCTGATAGGTGGCGGCGCCCTTGGGGCAGAGACAGCCTTCGTTGTGAGGGCTCCGGGGGTCGCCCTCGATGTTCACGATCTCGTTGCCAATGGTGTGCACCATCATGGCGCAGCCGACCGCGCAGTACGGGCAGACGCTCGGGGTCGCTTTGGCGTCCTTGATTCGAAGCTCTTGGGCTCTGACCCTGGCTGGTGCCAGGCTGGCGCCGAGACCGAGCAAAGAGCCGAGCGCGGTTCCCGAGCCAATACCAGCGGCGGAACTACGAACGAAGGCCCGCCGGGAGATAGACGAGTTCATGTTCACACCCCACGGTAGGAATCACCTGCTACACTGTCAAGGAATATTGTCTGGCCCCATTACCCCTTGGAGCTCGTGCTCCTTGGCGGCCGGTAGACCAAAATCGGACGAGGAGCCGCCCGGCAGCTTCAGCGATCGCTATCTCATTCGCGCGGCGATGCTGCCGACTCTCAGCGACAGGCACTGTGGAGCATAGTGAACAGTGTTGCAGGGTAAGGCAGGCTTGAATGTGCGGGGCAGGGGGAAACTGGAGGAACAAACTGGAGCAGAACTTGCTAAGTGCATTGGCCCTGGTGGATTCGAACCACCATTAACGGATCCAAAGTCTCGGTAACCGAAGCCCAGCTTACAGCATTGCACCGCTAATTCAACAGGTTAGCGGTGCTTTTGCTGTACACAGATGAGCCAAATACACGGGTTTTACTGCGCAAACTGGAGCAAACCTGGGTACTGGCCTCAAACTGGGCCACTACCCAAACCTGGAGCAAGGCTCGTCATCAAGAAAGCTGAGCCCTGCCTCTCCGAACTCGAACGACATTGTCGAGGGTCGGGGGTTCTGCCGGAGGGTTGAGGATAGTCCCAATGTTTAAAGTCGCTCCCTCAAGGTCTGCCAAGGAGGACAGCATCATTGCCAAGAACGAAAATGCCTGTATTTGGGATGCCTAGGATTCGACGCCCGGGGTTCGGATGGATCTCTGTCCAGTCGATTCCATCGTAATGTAAAATTCCTCCGGTACCAACCACGTACAGGTCAGAGCCTGAGGTCCCCCAGATATCTTCAAGTCGGACATCATCGCTTGGCACGTCCTGGGGTGTTCGTCTTAGCGATGTCGTCCAGCCCGCTCCATCATAGTGCTCGACCCTGCCCTCACGGCCGGTCTCATTGGTGGCATGCCAAATTGTATTCACCACCCACAGATCGTTGAATCGCTGGTCGCTGGCCCACATCCTGAACCATGACGTGGCGTCGGCAGGACCAGCACGAGTATTGATCGTACTCCAACGAGTCCCGTCATAGTGCGCAATAAATGCCTCCTGGCCGGCGCAGCCGGCACACACTGGACGCTCACCTGCTGCGTAGATGTCGAAGAAGATTCCCGCGAATTGAGTGATGGACCAGCGACCGCTCAGGCCTTCAGCGGGCATCTCTGACCAGCTGAGTCCATCATAGTGCATCAGCAGATCCGCGCCGCCGGCGTAGACGTTCTCGCCTAATGGAGGCCCAGGCCTGGTCGCCGTGCCCAACATAGCTTGGTAAGACTTTGTGGGATCCTGCGGCATGCTGCCATCCATATCTGACCATCGAAAACCGTCGTAGTGCAGGACCGAGCCGGAGCTCTGCGACAAACACATCGTTTGCGGAGCTTCCCCACACTGCCGACAGATCCGCTTTATCTCGACGAAACTGTTCGCTCCAGGTGCCGCCGTCGTAATGCCAGATCACGCTCGTAGCGCCGCGGGACCCCGTGACAAACAGGTCGGTCGCCGAGCTGCCCCACAGGTCGCTCCAGGTGAAGTCGCTGCCGAGTGGAATCGTCGTCCAGCGAATGCTCTCGAAAGCGGAGCAGACGACATCAAACGAAACTGCCGTCGTGGTGCCGTTTCCGACGATCACGTCTCGGAAGTTCTCCCCCTCGACCCTGCAGTTCCCAGCGAGGCCGGATAGGCTGACCGGGTGGGATCCGGGCGAGATATAGTTGAAGTTCCGTACTTCGGTCACGCCTATGAAGTAGGAACTCCATTGAACTATGTCCACAGTATACCCGTCTGGGTCGGGTGAGGGGCCAGTTGTCCGGGTTGTAACCTCGATGGTCCCGAAGGCGTGGGTACACCAGACCCCGAAGTAGGTTACAGCAGTGTCGCCGGCGGTCACGACCACAGACTGGGGATTTTCCGAAGATTCGACACTGCAGTTCGGAGTCATTCCCTCCAAGTCCGACCGTATGCGTGCCGGCCTCGATGCTGTCGAGCTGCACGGCTCCCATCATCCCGATCGGAGCTCGCACGACCTTGTCGAGGGCGACGGTAAAGCCATCGCCGTCGGATCCTGGTCCCTGCGTCATCGTAGAGATTACGATACTGCCGGGACCAGGAGAGGGCCCAACCTCTGGTCCGCCGCAGCTGAAGGTCGAGACCAGAAGAGCACCGGTGAGCCACAGGCGCGGCTGCTGCATCATGGGTCTCACCGTCCACCTGATCACGTTGCTTCCTGACTAGATGTTTCCTTAATTGCCAGGGCCTTCTCAGCTTTGGGCGATATTTTGGCCGGCCGGAGCCTCACCCTAGCGGCAAGGAGAGGGCTCTGAGATGGCAATCCTGGATCAATCCATTTCCTCGTTGCCGTCGTGCCTGGGGTTTGGGTGGCCGGGTCTTACCGCCAGCCTGGCTGACAACGTAAACCGCAGTTCTCTCCTGTCAGGCCGCGCTAGAATGAGAGGTCGAACAGTCACTTGTCCCTCACTGACGCCACGAAGAACGATGGCAGTAAGGGTCCTCTAGACGCCTCGTTTCCCCAGGAGCTGCCGGCGAATATCAGATCATCCAATCCATCTGCCCAAATCGATCGGATCTCGACGTCTTCAACCGCTGTATGTCCCGTTGCAGCGCGGAGGTCAAGGCCGTCAACTAGCCTGTTCTCTCTGAAATAATCGATCGATCCTGCTTCGGTACCAACGAGGAGTCCGTTCCCACTCACAGTTACCACGTTGGCGAAGCCTGCATCTATGAACTCGGACTTAGTAAAGTCAGGGGCTTTCCATAGAGTGATTCCGAAACCGCAGCACCCGGCGATTGTTTGCATGAGGCTGTGTCCGTCAGAATAGAGGGAGGGAAACCTGGCGGCGCCCGATAGATCGGTGGGATTCGACAGAGTCATCTTGCGCACACCGGTACCGCGATCAAACACAACCGTGCGCTCCGGGAAGAATGTGCCCTTGCCATAAGTACAGGGTGATCCGCAGCGTGACCTTGTCGATCTCCAGAGCGATGTCACCTTCGTTCAACTGAGAGAGGTAGAGCCAGTCATGGTCGACAGCCATTCCAGCCTGTCCAACCGTGACATAGATCTTCCCCTCGAAGAAGTTCCACCGTTCCCAGGTATGTCTTTGAAATCGGCGTCGCTGCCAGCCTGAGCGCTGCTCCCTTGGTATAAACCCGCAGATCGAAAGCGGAGGCCACATAGAGCCGGCTATCGTCACCGCGTATCCCCGTTATCGGAGTTCCGCCAGCAATGGTTTGTGTTATTGGAAAATCGGACGCTCGGTCCCGAGCGAGGACGAACAAAGTACCGTCGTAGGAGCCCAGGTAGATGTGATCACGATCAGCGTACACGGATCGAGGGGTGGTAAACCCGCCTGGAATGTGATCGCGGGCGGAGACGAGCTCGAGTGGTCTCCTGGCAGTGCATGAGACCGAGAATGCTACCTCGGCGGTAGCACCGGCCGTGAGTGTGACATTGCGGGGATTGGTGACAGATACCGAACAGTTAGCTGCAATGCCCGCAAGCTTCACGAGGTGGTCACCCAGTGACACATTCGGAACTGTCGACTTTGCATTCAGCCCTATGGGCTGGCTGGCGCCGCCATCCACCAAAAAGATGTAGCCATCTCCGTCCTGTTCGATACCAGTGGTCCCCGTACTGACCTGCAGGGTGCCCGCCTGGGGTGGAGGCATCTGACAGCTCACAGCGAAAGCTGCGCTGCTGCTGGTTCCAGCGGTGACAACCACCGTCCGAGGGTTCTCCTGCTCTACCTGGCAGTTAGCTGAGACGCCGATCAAACCCACCAAGTAACTTCCCGGAAGTAGCCCTGTGATCGTAATCGAGGCGCTCACGGCAATCGGGCCGTGGTCAGCCCCATCCAATGTCAGGGTATAGCCATCAGCGTCCGGTGAGGGACCGTTGGTGGAAGAGGTAATCTGGATGCTGCCAGTCGTGGGGCTGCACGTCACGTCGAATTCGACGGTCGCCGTCTCGCCTCCAAGGGCGCTTACCGACCGAACATTACTCCCCGAAACACTGCAATTAACGGCCACACCACCCAGCTGTATTGTGTGAGGTCCAGCGGGGATCTGCGTTATGGGTAAGGTCGCAGTAGACCCGATGCTCCGCGCCGTCCCTGCATCCACCTGAATGGTGTAGCCGTCCAGGTCAGGCTCAGCACCAGTCGTAGTTGTGGTTATTTCAAGCGTGCCCGTCGTAGGGGCAACTATATCGTCGCCGCCGCAGGCAGCTACGGCCAGGACGGCGAGAAGGAGAAGAGATGCCCGCAACGCTAGGCTCGAGTCTCTCATGATCTTCCTCCTACGTCCGCAGGCTGGTGCAATAGACGTGAGTCCCCATTCCGTCTACGCCAAAACAGTTGCCGTCAGGGTTAGGGAATGTCCCGGATGTCGTGGCGGAAAGAAGGAGCGTGCCGATGATGGGAGGTTCCTGAGGGTCGCCGCCGCAGCTGGATCCGGAGAACACGATCCCGCCGACCAATGGCCTCAGAGCGATTCGCTGCAGCATCAGACGGCTCCTGCCGGAGTGCCTCTACCTGTTCTCGAACATGGAGATTACGTGGCGCGATCAAGCGGGAGTCATGTGGGGCGAGTTAGACCTACGTACCGGTACAGGTCCCGTCAATGCCGGAGGGCCCCTTCAGTCGGGCGCTCGCCGGTCGAGCCACTTGCCGTCCTCGACCGGATCATCAGCGTGAGCGTCAAAGAAGAATATGGTTCTTGACGCCTTGGAGTGGCTGCGGGACCGCCGTCGTGTCGGCCCAGCGAGGGATCGGCATTGACAGTTCCCCGACCAGCATGGGTTCAATTCGGCGGCGTCAGGAGGAGGCGGAGGGCTCAGCCGCCGCGGCTTTCGTCGGGTGTACCGGACGCGGGGTTGCTCCGGTTAATGCGGTGGGCTCGATGTCGGAAGATCAGCTCAAGGCCGGCGTGCAGAACATCTTGGGGGAGCCGGGCCGGTTTAAGGACTGCGGCTGGAGCTGAACGACATCTCACGACCAGGCTGGTATCGGTGGCAGCGGAGCCGCGCTGCATTGCTTTCAACGGCCCAGCCCACAAGGGCATGCCCCGGCCCCAAGCACATGGGTAAGAATGGAGACCGGGTTCCGGTTGTTCCGGGTCCAGCCGAGGTGTTCATCGTTCAGCACCATATCCAGATTCACGAGTCTGTCCCGGCGCAGGTAGTGACCTCGCCCGACTCCTGGCCGGTGCCACCAACGCTGATTGTCTGTTATGGGGCGATCGATGGCAAAGACTCCGATCCGCTTGTCGCCGCCAATCCCACACGTTTGCTGCGGAGGATTAAGCTGCCCGGCCTCGAGCCTCTAGGTACCGTCAGGTACCATACCACCGGGGCCTCTCAAAAAGCGTAACTCCAATTGGCCCTGGTGGATTCGAACCACCATTAACGGATCCAAAGTCTCGGTAACCGAAGCCCAGCTTACAGCATTGCACCGCTAATTCAACAGGTTAGCGGTGCTTTTGCTGTACACTGATGAGCCAAATACACTGGTTTTACCGCGCAAACTGGAGCAAACCTGGAGCAACGCTGCTGGGCTGTTGCGGGCTTACTTTGTTGCGGTCGCGCGAAGGACCCCCACCGCGCCCTTCGTGGCGTCTGCAAACGCATGCGTCACGAAGGGGTAATCACCTGGCTCTCGTAGGCGCAGCTCAAAGATTGACCCTCCACCCACAGGCACGTTGACCGTCTGAACTCCAATCAGTGGATTGGCCTGTGACCCGTCCTGAAAGACACGCTCAAAAATCCCGCCAACGACGTGAAAAGACGAAATGCGGTTGGGGCCTGCATTTACAACATACAGTCGTAGGAGCTGGTTGGGTGGTACATCCAGCGGATGAGTGGCGTACTGGTCTGCTCGGCCGTTGAACACGATGTGATCAGGTACGAGCCCCAGGAGTTTACTCCAGTCTAGGCTCTTCGCTCCGCCGGCTTCCGCCTTAGGGCTCAGATAGAACTCGCTCTGCACGAGAACGAACTCCTTGGCGCGGGGCCTCGGAGTCACTGGATCCACAATGAGTGCGCCGTACATGCCGTTGGCTATGTGCATCGCCGTGGGCGCGGTGCCGCAGTGGTACATGAATGCCCCTGGCACGCGCGCCACGAAGCGGTAGTGAAGCGAATCGCCGGGCAGGACGTTCACGTAATACTTGCTCGGCGCGATCTCCGCTGCGTGAAAGTCCATACTGTGCGGCATGTTTGTTCGGTTCACTAGAGTGAACGCGACGGTATCTCCTTGCCGGATGTGCAAGGCCGGCCCGGGTATTCTGCCCTCGAACGTCCATGCTGCATACTTCACACCCGGTGCGATGTCGACCGTTGTATGCGAGACTTCGAACCTGATCTTCCGCAGTCGCCCCGGCTCGAGCGGCGGCAAACGTGCCTCCACTGGTGCAGGCGGCGCGTTGGGGCCGCCAATTCGAGCCTCCCCATGGGAGACATCAGCTGGCGGCGTATCCACGACCTGCGGTTCCGCGTTAGTCTTCGAAGCGCCAGGGCTGACCAGAGGCGCTTCTGTGGCGTGTTGTGGAGGCGGTGAGGAGCGGCACGCGAAAACAAACGCCAACAGCGCCACCGCCCGAAGTTGATTAACCATGCTTTGCTCCGGTTTGAACGGTGGTGACCCGCCAATAATCGAGGATTGAAGTCATACCAAGACTCAGTCGCTGGTTCATCCGTACGGCCCTCGTCTACCTGTTGGTGGCTCTGGTGGCAGGGGTCCTCCAGATGACATCTCCATCGCTAAGTACTTTGCTCTGGCCCACGTACGTGCATTTGTTTGTCCTGGGCTGGCTTACTCAGCTGATCTTTGGTGTGGCATTTTGGATGTTCCCCCGACGTTCGGCCAAGGAACCACACGGCAGTGAGCTGCTTGGCTGGATCAGCTACGGGCTTCTCAATGCTGGATTGGTGCTCCGCGCTATCGGTGAGCCTGCTTTCGCACTGGGCGGACGCACGAGCGGGATTCTCGTAGTAGCAGCTCTTCTCCAGCTTGGCGCTGGCTGGGTATTCGTCTTCAATACCTGGCCGCGAGTCAAGGAGCGCTGAGTGCCAACCCTGAGCGTCTGGTGGGTCCGAATGGCCCTCTTGTATCTCGGACTTGGCTTTACGTTGGGGGCGCTCATGCTTTCATCTACTGCCATTGACTTTGCTCTCCCGATTCTGCGGCTGCGTCCGCTGCACACGGAGAGCCTCCTAATTGGCTGGATGGCCCAGCTCGCGTTTGGTGTTGCCTACTGGATCCTGCCACGGCTTCCCGGCAGTCTAGCCAGGGGAAGCGAACCGCTCGCCTGGCTGTCCCTGGTACTTCTGAACATCGGCATCCTGACAGTCGGGCTAGGGCAGACGTTGAACGCCCCAACTAGCGTCTCCGTTCTGGGCCGGGTGGCTGAAGCGCTTGCTGTTTGCGCCTTTGCCATGCAGGCCTGGCCGAGGGCGCGGGCGTACACTGCTTCCCGATAGCTCCGTCGACAGCTCCTCCAGCCGAGTATTTCAGGGAGTGGTCCTTCTTCAGATTGTTCGCCATTCTCCCTCTGGTCCCTCGCACTCGGGGCATTGTATTGCCAGGAAACGGATCCAGTCCGCGATCTGGACTGGAGCCGGGAGGTCGTGGCCGGCTCCTGCATCCGCCACGAAGTAAACTTCTCCCCACTCGTCAGTGACGACGACCATCGCCTTCCCCAAGGCAAGTTTCCCCTCAAGATCCATAAGGATCGGCACTGCATCGCCGATAGTCTCTGCGAGCTCATGCGCGCTCCGCCCGTCACTGGGCACAACGACGCCAAGCCGCCCTCCCCATTCAGAGATCCGTCCGGCGCTCGAGGCCAACAGCCCACGGATGTACCGTTGGCAATGGGGACACACCGCCGAGTGCAGAGTCACAAGGGCGCGCGGGCCGTGCCCAGAGCCGATCTCCGTCAGCAACCCGCTGGGCCATGCGAGGAGGCTCACTCCCCCCAGCAGTGCCCTAGGAGCGATTGCCGGATAACGTGCATTCGCCATCTCAGGAAGTGGTGGCATGGGCCGCTCCGGTTTTAAGCGGGTGCCCCAGCTCTCGGATGATCTTGCTGGTTGTGATAACCTGCCCGGTGTGACGCTGAGTATGTTCGGCCGCATGGAAGAGCAGACCGAGGACGTTGCTGGGGAGGTGAGCGCGGCCAACAGCCCTCGGGCTCAGGAGCTGGTCCTCCGAAATCTCTTTCAGGCTGCTTACCGCGTCATTGAGTGCCATGTCGACAAAGGCAAGCAGCTCCTTGGCAGTCGCTGGTGGGGAGCAGGGGTTTCCCTCTCGACGCATGGTGATGAGCTGGTCATCCCTGACCGGCTGTCCCCGGGCATAGGTGAAGAGCCGGTCCACGCTCCCGCTGACGTGTCTCAGATGGAAGCCCACCGAAGCGGCCCCGCCGGGGCGCTCCCACAGCTCGACTGTTGTGAGAGGCTCGGCCGCTTCTCGTAGATCTTTTCGGGCTTGCAGCAGGGCATGCGCCACCGGCATTAGGAGGGAGGGGACCCCCTCCACCGGTCCGCGAAGCCAGAATTCAGGAGTTGGCCTCACCTCAGGAGTGCTCCGCAGCTACGCATGCCAGCCTTGACTCTCGAGCGCGTCGGGGAGACGGCCCTGCTCCCCGCCGCACTGCCAGTCCCCGTTCTTCAACCATGGTTTATCCACTCGTTTGGAAATGATTGATTCAGCTCAGCGTCTCTTCGTGGGCCGGACGACGAGTACCGGCGGTTCCGCTCCTCGGATCAACTTGTCGGCGATGCTCCCCAGCATCAGGCGTTGGACCCGGTTGCGGCCGTGGGTGGCTATCGCCACCAGATCGATCCGTTGCGGGTGGGCCAGTCTGATGAGCGCTTCGCCTACGTTGGGTGCGACGGAAACAGTGGTTCTGACGTGAATCCCTCGCTTCCGCTGGTCCTCGCCGAGACCCTCGAGATAATCCTGTGCCTGCTTCCGTTGGAAGGCCACGGCGTCCCTGTCGTACCCGGCAGCAAAGTTGACCGGCAGTAAGCTCCCGGCGGTCAGCGGGGGGACGATCTGGACCAGTACCAGCTCGGCTTCGAACAGGTGTGCTATCGCTGCCGCGGGCGCGAGTGCCGCCTCGGCTAAGGCGGAACCGTCGAGCGGCACCAGGATTTGCCGAATTGTGGGCGGTAGGGACAGGGTACCCGCTCCGTCCCGGGCGCGTGTCACCAGGACGGGAACGTCGAGCCTCCGGACCAGACGGTCCGCAACACTGCCGAGCCACGCACCACGGATTCCACCGCGCCCGTGGGTTGTCATCGCCACGAGGTCCGCCCCGATGTCATGGACGTACCTCGCCAACGCTGCCTCAGTCGGACCGTCGAGTATGACCGAAGAGATCTGCAGGCCGGACTGCTCCCGCAGTCGGGCCGCGAGTCCGCGGAGGTAGTCGCGGGCCGACTTTCGCATTGCGAGATCGATCGTGACGTTCAGCTGCGCGCTTTCCTCGTAGAACGGTGGCGGAAGAAGGGGGTGTACCAGCACTAGGCGCAGTTTGCTCCGAGCAACCCGCGCTATTTCGAGCGCGAACGGGATGCTCTGCTCTGCCAGTGGCGATCCATCCAGCGGCACCAGTATCGAGCGAAACGGCCGGGCTCTGCGCGTTTTCACAGCGGTATCGTGAGGACCGCGCAGGGGGCGGTGTGGGCCAGGCGTCGCGCAGTGCTGCCGGCTTCGACGATTCCCGGCAGTCCTCCGCGATGATAGCCGATCGCGAGAAGGTCGGAGCCACTCGCGCCGAGTGCCGCGAGAATCTCCGGAACGATGGCTCCCCGGCGCACCTCCACTACCGGAAGCGTTGCCTCCATACCGTGGTGGCTGAGGATCTCCCGCACCTGTCTGTCCCGGGACTTCCAAGCCGAGTCCCCAGGAGTTGCTCGATGACCCGAGCCGGGCTCAATGGTAAGTACCTGGAGCCTGATCCCGGTGGCCTGGGCAAAGCTGGCGGCCTTGGCCAGAATCAGCATTCCGTCATTCGAGCCGTCGATCGCGACCAGCATCCTCCCCAGGGAGCCGCTGTTGGCGGGCACCATCAGGCAAGGGATCCGGCTGTGCCGAGCCATTAGTCCAGCGGTGTCCCCCAAGATCAGGCGGGCGAATTGCGACCGCCGCTTCCGACCCAGTACCACCAGGTCAGCTTCGCGCTGATCGGCCAAGCGGCGGATCTCCATGCCAGGAATGCCGGATACAATGGCCAATTCCACCGGCGGGGGCTCGGACTGGGCCCGGAGATCGGATTCGATCCATTGACGCAATTCCTCTATGGCAGGGCTCTGGATCTCCGCTCCGGCGGAGTCGTAACCCCCAGTAGCTGTCGCAGCCACAGCCATGGCCATCACTGGTACCGCGTGGACCACAGTCACGCGAGCGTCAGCCCGGCGGGCTAAATCGATGGCAGATCGGATGGCTTGGCGTCCTGCCTCTGATTCATCAGCTGCTGCGAGGATGTGCTGTACCTTCATCGATCTCTCCAAACATGGGGGCGACTGCACATTAGTCTCGCAAGCATGAAGAAACGGTTAAAGCGATCGGAAGATCAGATCGGGTTACCCTCCGCCGCGCCCGGGCGATATGTTGCGGTATGTCTTTGAACTCGATTGCCGGCCCTGCCTCACCGCGAGAGCGTATCGAACGGCTCGTGATGGCTACCTCAGCTCTCATCACCGAGGTCTCCCTCGATGCCGTTCTCCGCCGGGTGGTGGAGGCGGCTGCTGAGGTGATCGGTGCCCGTTATGCTGCTATTGGAGTTCTGGGACCCGATGGCAGGGTGATGGAGAGCTTTACCACCTATGGGATTGACCCTGAGCTCCGGGCCAGGTTGGGCCCGCCGCCTAGGGGGCATGGCATCCTTGGTCTGGTGATCCGCGAGGCCAAGCCGATCCGTCTCCCCGATCTCACCCAGCACCCGGACTCTTACGGGTTTCCGCCGCACCATCCCGTCATGCACTCATTTCTCGGCGTGCCGATAATCGGCACCCGCGGCGTATTCGGGAACCTCTATCTGACGGAGAAGGTCGGCTCCGAGGCGTTTACGGAGGAGGACGAGGACATCGCCATCCTGCTGGCGGCCCAGACCGCCGCCGCGGTAGAGAATGTACGGCACCATGAAGAGAGCGCCCGCCTCCTCGAGGAGGTGCAGCAGCTGCATCGCACGCGGGAGCGGTTTTTCGCGATGGTTAACCACGAGCTCCGAAACGCCCTCGCCGGAGTGTACGGCTGGTCGGAAATGCTGGTCCGGAAGAAAGATCCGGCGACGGTGCCTCGCGCCGCGTTCGAGGTCTTGGACTCGGCGCAGTACGCCGTCGCTCTCATCAATGATCTGCTCGATTTGAGCCGGCTGGACGAGGACCGGTTGCGGCCAGTCATTCGGGCAGTCGAGCCACTATCCCTGGCCAAACGCGCGGTGGGAGTGGTGACGCCCGCGGCAAACCTCAAGCAGGTCACCCTGCAACTCCTGCCGAGCCCCGGCCTGCCCTACTGCGAAACCGACGCTAACCGGGTCGAGCAGATCCTGGTCAATCTTCTCGGAAATGCCATCAAGTACGCTCCCGAGCGCAGCACGGTGCGGGTCAGCGTCACGGCGCGGGCCGGGCGCGTGGTGTATGAAGTGGAAGATGAGGGGCCAGGGGTTCCGCCGGGGGACGTGGAAAGAATATTCGACATCTACGTGACCAAAGCCGGTGAGGAGAGCCGAGGGCTAGGATTGGGTCTTCCTCTGTCCCGGCGGCTGGCTCAGCTGCTCGGAGGCGAGCTCCACGCCGTGGCACGGCCGGGAAAGGGCGGCTTCTTCATTCTCGAAGTCCCCGCCAGCGCGTCCTGAAGGAATCTTCATAAAGGGTTCCAATCCGCTTCAGCGACAGGACTTAAAGTTCAGCTATGAAAATTCTAGTGGTGGAGGACGACCGGAAGGTCGCCGGATTCGTCGAGCAGGGGCTAAAGGAGGAGGGATACGTCGTCGATCTCGCCCGCGACGGGGACGAAGCAACCATGTTGGCCCACGTCAACGACTACGACGTGATGCTTCTGGATGTGATGCTGCCGAAGAAAAACGGTTTCCAGATCGCTACCGAGCTTCGGCGCGAAGGCCGCAACACGCCCATCCTGATGCTGACCTCACGTGATGCGGCCGAAGACGTTGTCCGGGGGCTGGATGCCGGAGCCGACGACTATCTCTCCAAGCCCTTCCGCTTCGACGAGCTGCTGGCACGGATTCGCGCACTCTACCGGCGGGGAGGGGCGGAACGCCTTGACGTGCTTCGCTATGGCCCGATAACGCTCGATCGGCTTCGTCACGTAGCGGCAGTGAACGACAAGGTGCTGGATCTCACGCCCAAGGAGTTTCAGCTCCTCGAGTATTTCCTGCTGCATCCCGAGGAAGTGGTCCGCCGCACTGCGCTCCTCGAAAAAGTGTGGGACATGCATTTCGACCCAGAAAGCAATGTGGTCGATGTCCATGTCGGTAACCTGCGGCGAAAGCTGACCAGCGCCGCGGGGGAGCCGCTGCTGGCCACGGTCCGAGGAGTCGGCTTCATCCTTCGGCATGAAGGTAATTGAACTCCTTATTGCCACGTCGCAGCACCTGCTGTGAGTTGGGCGAGGGCATGCCGTCCTTCAGCAGGAAGATCAGCCACGGTCAGCTTTTTGGGTGGCACACTCGATCTGCCCGAGCCAGGTGCGAAGCAGCTGGAGAAACCGCCAGGTCACTGCCCGAACCGCCTCAGTTGCACCTTGCCGACGTCCGATCCGATCGAGGTCGCGACGGGCCCGTTCGAGTAGCACGGTGGCGGCGCGCAAAACAAACGCGTCAGTCGGCCGCAGGAGCGGGAGTATGGCAGCCACCAGTGCGCACTTGCGCAGGTATTGCCGGTCGAACTGATCATTGATATAGCGGACTGCGCTCCACCCGTTCCAGAAGTCGGCATCTGGAGCCAGTGCGGGAGTCAGCCACTCCGAGGTCTCCTCCATCCAACGGCGGTTGAGATCATGCAGCTTGGCATCGAGTGGCGGTGCTATGCGGCGCGGAAGCGTACCAACAATGGATTCGGCCACAGCCATGGCGTTCATCATGAGTAGCACCTCGGGTGAGAGTTCGGGGCAAACTAGCATCAGCTTCATGAAGAACCGGTGAAGCAAGAGGGAACGAATGTTTCGTTCAGGAGCGGAGGAGTAGACTCGCGTAAATGAGAATCTTGCTGGTCGAGGACGATCGGAAAGTTGGTGCTTTCCTGGAGGAGGGCCTTCGCCAGGAAGGTTTTCTCGTGGATTGGGCCAAGGACGGAGACGCCGCGATCGAGCTCGCGAATGCCGGCGCTTACGATGTTGTCCTGCTCGATTTCATGCTGCCCAAGAAGGACGGCCTTGAGGTTGCGCGTGATATTCGAAGCTTGGACCAGCAAACTCCCATTCTCATGCTGACGGCGCGCGATTCGGCCGAGGACATCCGCCGGGGGTCCGCGGCCGGAGTCAATGACTACATGGGAAAGCCCTTCAGATTCGACGATTTGTTGGACCGGATCCGCACCCTGGTCAGTTCCCGCTAGCCGTCCGGGCATGAGGTTTTTTTAGAAAGGTCTTCATGCTGCCTTCACCCCTGCAGCGCCATCTTCACCCTTAACCTTGAGGATCCGATGAGGGCAGCAGACGGCAGGCAGATTCCATCTCCTTCGGCCGACGCCGGGACGCCTGGTCAGGATAAAACCGGCGAGCCGGAATGCCGACAGACGGTGGAGAGTTTCATCGACGAGATTGCAGAGCAATCATTCCCTGCCAGTGATGCGCCGGCATGGGGCGCTGCCTCATCCCGCTTGAAACGGGCGGTGTGGTGTCCGCCGAACGCCTCTGATAAACCGGTCTGTACCCCTTCTGAGAGGCCATGAATGAGCGCATTGCTCTGGAGCATCATCCTGGGAGCCTACCTCCCCAGCTCCAATGCCACAGCCTCACAGGACAAATGGCTGTCCTATGATGCTGCCACCAACACGGTCACCTTCGAGCTGATCGCCGGGCCATTCACTTTCAACGGCTATCGCGACGGCCGAGCCACCCTGCTGGTTCCCCCCAAGGCGACGATCGTTATGAACTTCGTCAATAAGGACGGGACTCCACACAGCGCCATCGTGATTGACGGTGACGGACCGATTCCGAACGTCCCGACCGATCCAGCCATACCGCGGGCTTATACCAACAAGGTGCTGGAAGGTCTGCCACAGGAAGCTACGGACGTAATCCGCTTCCCAGTCCCGGCGGGCGGTTCTTACCGGATCGTCTGCGGAGTGCCGGGCCACGGCCTTTCGGGACAGTGGATCTGGCTCAAGGTCGACCCGGCCGCGAAGCAGCCCAGTTTCGGGCCCACCAAGTCCTGAGTGAATAGAGGAGATGCAGATGAAATCGACTTTCGTCCTCGACCGTATCCCGAGTGCCCCGGCTCGAGGAACCAGCTGGAAGATCGATCCGGCGCACTCGCACGTAGAATTCTCCGTCCGCCATCTGATGATCTCGACCGTCAAAGGCGCCTTTGGCGATGTGCGGGGGACCGTCTGGACTGATGACTCTGATGCGGCCACCGCTCTGGTGGACATTACCATCCAGGTCGCCAGCATCGATACCCGTCAGGAGCAGCGGGATGCGCACCTCCGCTCGGCCGATTTCTTTGACGTGGCGCGGTTCCCAACCATCACCTTCCGCAGCCGGCTGGTGGAGGGGAATCTCCGTGCGAGCCAGTTTCGCCTGGTGGGGGATCTGACCATCCGCGATGTCACTCGCGGGATTGTGCTCGAGGTCTCGAGTGAGGGACGCTTAATCGACCCTTGGGGCGCGGAGCGGGCTGGGTTTAGTGCCCGGGGAAAGATCGACCGCACCGACTTCGGCCTTACCTGGAACCAGGCGCTAGAAGCCGGTGGCTTACTCGTGGGCAACAATATCGAGATCTCGGTCGAAGTGGAGCTCCTCCGGGAGGTTCCTGCGGCAGCCGCCTGATGCTCTGGCGGGAGGCCAGCCCATTCTGACCGACAACAGTGGTGAGCGGAGTACCTGATGAGCGCGATACTAGACGAGCCGATGGCGGCGACGGTGACGGGCGGAAGTTTCCTGGAGACGGTCAATCGCAACTTCGATGCGGCCGCGGCTTACGGCAGCTACCCGGCCGGCCTGCTCGAGCAGATCAGAACGTGCAACAGCCTCTATCGATTCCACTTTCCCGTCCGGAAGGAAGGCGGGGGCTATGAAGTGATCGAGGCGTGGCGGGCCGAGCATAGCCATCACAAGCTCCCGGTAAAGGGCGGGATCCGCTACTCACCCGAGGTCGACGCCGACGAGGTTCAGGCTCTGGCGGCGCTGATGACCTACAAGTGCGCCATCGTGGACGTCCCGTTCGGGGGGGCGAAAGGCGCCATCCGGGTGGACCCCCGCAGAACCAGCGTCGAGCAGCTCGAGCGGATCACCCGGCGTTACACCATGGAGCTGATCAAGAAGAACTTCATCGGGCCCGCCATCGATGTTCCGGCTCCCGACTACGGAAGCGGTCCCCGAGAGATGGCCTGGATTGCGGATACCTATGTCCAGGTTCATCCCGGAGAGATCGACGCACTGGGCTGCGTCACCGGAAAACCCATCAGCCAAGGCGGCGTGCGGGGCCGGAGCGAGGCGACCGGCCGTGGAGTCTTCTATGGGATCAGAGAAGCGTTGATGGACGCCGACCTGGTCAGGACCCACGGCCTGAGCCCGGGACTGGCGGGAAAGCGCGTGGTGGTTCAGGGATTGGGTAACGTCGGCTATGCCGCCGCCCGGTTTCTTCAGGAGGGCGGCGCCATACTGGTCGGCCTCGCGGAATACGAAGGCGCGATCACGCACCCGGATGGGCTCGACCTCGAGTCCGTAGTACGCCACCGGAAGGAGAGCGGCCGGATCACTGGGTACCACGGCGCCACCGACCTGCCGTCGAGCGCAGCCGCGCTCGAGCTCGATTGCGATGTGCTGGTTCCAGCGGCCCTGGAAAACGTTCTGACTCGGCAGAATGCCGGGCGGGTACGAGCGCGCTGCGTGGCCGAAGCCGCCAACGGCCCTACCACCGCGGATGCCGAGGCTATCCTGCGCTCCCGCGGCGTACTGGTCATTCCCGATATGTACCTGAATGCAGGCGGGGTAACGGTCTCCTACTTCGAGTGGCTCAAGAACCTGTCTCACGTCCGCTTTGGCCGCATGGCCAAGCGCTTTGAGGAGCTGAGCGCCAGGAGAATGGTCCAGGCCATCGAGAGTGCCGCGGGCAAACAGTTGCCACCGGCGGAACGGTCCCTCCTCATCCGTGGTGCCGGGGAGGAGGATCTGGTCAACTCCGGGCTGGAGGAGACTATGGCCACCGCGTTCCAGCAAATTCGGACGGTGCACACCGCTAACCCGAACATTCCCGATCTCCGGACAGCAGCGCTGTCCCTGGCGATCGACAAAATTGCTCAGAGCTACCTCGAGCTCGGGATTTTCCCTTAAGAGGATAGGATCCTATATCACAGTCGGCGAAGCCGATTGCCAAGGTCCTGCGCGTGCCGTAATCTCAGCCCAATGTCTTTATTTTCGGCCGCGGCCCTGCTGTTCTTCGTGATGGATCCGCTGGGCAACGTGCCTCTGTTCATCTCCGCGCTCCGACACGTCGACCCGCCGCGGGTCCGACCGATCATCGTGCGCGAGCTCCTGATTGCGCTCGCGATCCTCGTCGTCTTCCTCTTTATCGGCGGCTTCGTCCTGGAGCTACTCCAGGTCTCGCCGGCCGCGCTTACGGCCGGGGGCGGCGTGATTCTTCTGCTGATTGCGTTGCGAATGGTCTTTCCCGCGGGCGAGCCGCGCGGGGAAGAGGTTCGGGAAGAGCCGTTTGTGGTGCCGCTCGCCATCCCGTATACAGCAGGACCAGGGATGCTGGCGACCGAGCTACTGTTCATGGAACGAGAACCGCATCGGTGGCCGGTCTGGCTAGGGGCAGTGGTCCTGGCATGGCTCGCATCGGCCATCATTCTCTACTTTGCGAGCAACCTGCGACGGCTGCTGGGGGATCGCGGGCTCACGGCCCTCGAGCGGCTCATGGGGATGCTCCTGGTGGTCGTGGCCGTGGAGATGCTCATGAGGGGCGCTGCCGACTACCTCCGGCGATGAAAGCGTGCACTCGAAGGGACTGGACGAATCGCGGCGCTCGCACATAGCGCCGTCAGGTACCAACTGGTATTCTGGGAAGACTGGGGCGGCGAGGTTCCAGCCTACCCACCGAAACCTCTGAAGCGCTGAAAGCTTAAACGTCGGAGATGCAAATGAAAGTAGCGGAGATCATGGAAACCGATGTGAGGACCGTGGCTATCGATACTCCAGTATCCGAGGTCCTGGTCTCCCTCGCGGATGGCCAGGTGACCGGGCTTCCGGTGGTCGACACCGGGAACCGGGTGATTGGGGTGGTTTCGGGCACGGATGTGATCGCAGCCCAGGCCGAGACGCGGGACGCCGGAGAGCGACAGATACTCTTGGAAGAGACGCCGGTGCGGGATATCATGACGCCGAGACCTCTCCTGATCGAATCAACCGCCGAGCTGGAAGAAGCCGCTCGGCACATGCTCTACGCTGATGTGCATCGGCTCTTTGTCGAGGACAATGGGGTTCTGGTTGGGGTCATCACCCAGACCGACATTGTTCGCGCCGTCGCGACAGGAAAGATCGCCTGAAACGTCTTATCTCCGGGGTAATCAGGGTGTAGGACAAGGAGAGTGCATCTGGTGACTGCCGTCCACGAGATAATGAGCGCGTCCCCGATCAGCGTGGGGCCGGCCACCTCAGTCACTGAGCTATTAGCCCAGTTCGACCGGCACGACTTCAACGCCTTTCCTGTCCTAGACCACCGCGGCCGGTTGCGAGGAATCATTTCCAAGCTGGACCTCCTTGAGCTCTTCCTGTCCGGTGACCCATCGGCTCCCGCTACCGGAGACATCGGGGCCACGCGGGTGGAGGATTTGATGCGTGACGAAATTGTGTCAGTCGAACCTCTGGCGTCGATTGCGACGGCAGGCGCCATAATGGTAGCAAACAACCTGCGAAGCCTTCCCGTGGTCGAGCGGCGACACGACCATAGCATTCTGGTCGGGATGGTGAGCAGGGGAGACGTCCTCCGCGGCCTGAGATTCCAGCTCATGGAGGGCAGCTATGCCAAATAGGGATTGGCGGCTGCGTGGCGGCGATAAGGAGTCTACCGAGACCCGTAGGCAGACGATTGATCTGCTGATCGATGAACTTGGCGAACAATCCTTCCCGGCGAGCGATCCGCCCGCCTGGGGGAGTGTGTCTTCACGACTCGAGCACGCGAGGCGAGACGCGGGGTAACTAAAGTACGGTGTCTCGAAGGATCAGTGCGGCGATCGTGAAGTAGATCACGATGCCGGTGACGTCTACCAGGGTAGCCACGAACGGGGCCGAGGCACTGGCAGGGTCGAACCCCAGGCGCTTGAGTGCGAACGGAAGCATTGAGCCGGTGACCGAGCCGAAGGTGACCACGCCGACAAGCGCAAGCCCGACCGTGAGCGCAATCAGCCAATCGTGCTCGCCATAGTCGTACCATCCCATGGCTTGCCACAGCATTATGCGTCCTGCGCCCACCAGCCCCAGAATGACGCCGAGCGCCAATCCGCTGGGGATCTCGCGGGCTGCCACCTGCCACCAGTCCCGCAGTGTTATTTCCCGCAGGGCGAGCGCCCGGATGATGAGCGACGTGGCTTGCGACCCGGAGTTACCGCCCGAGCTGATAATGAGCGGAATGAACAAGGCCAGCACCACGGCGCGCTCGATCTCATGCTCGAAACGTCCCATCGCGGTCGCGGTAAACATCTCCCCGACGAACAGCGCGGTGAGCCAACCGGCCCGCTTCCTGATCATCGCGCCGAACCGAACCTGCGTGTATGGCTCATCCAGCGGCTCCAGGCCGCCAAATTTCTGAGTGTCTTCGGTCTCCTCAGCAGCCATGACGTCGATGACGTCATCCACCGTCACAATTCCCAGCATCCGTCCGGCCTGATCTACGACCGGGAGCGCCAGGAGATCGTACTTCGAGATGAGCCGCGCCACGTCCTCGCGATCGGTAGCGGGGTCGACCGTGACCGGCTTGCCCGGGCTGCCGATTTCGGTCACGAGCTTGTTGCGGTCGCTGAGGACGAGTTCCCGAAGCGACACCACGTGCCGCAGGCGGCTGTCCGCCGGCTCGACGACGTATATCTCATACACCGTCTCCTTAGCGCCACCCACGCTCTGGATGAGCCGCAGAGTCTCTCCCACGGTCCAAGTGGGGGGTACCCCCATGAACTCCGTGGTCATAATGCCGCCGGCCTGGTCGGGTCGGTAGCGCAGCAGGAAGGTGAGGGCATCCTGAGCCAGCCTGCTGAGCTCCGGCAGCAGCCGCGCACGGTCCGGTTCGGGAAGGTCGCGAAACAAAGCTGCCTGCTGGTCGGCCGACATGGCATCGAGGAGAGAGGCCGCGGTGCCGGTGTCCAGAGAGCCGATGATCGATGCGCGGTCGTTCAGCGCCGGATCGTCGAGTATCTGTACGGCGACATCGAACCGGAGAGCCGCAAGGATGCGGCCCGCGGCTCCGGGATCGAGATCTGCTAGAGCTGCCGCGACATCGGCCGCGTGCATGCGGGCTGCAGCCCCGGCAAACGCGGCCGGATCGGATTTCAGGGCGGAGAGTTCAGGAGTGGCAGCCATGGTGCGGATGATGAAGGTTCGTCGAACCTGCTCATGCTGGAGCATCGAGATATGGATCTGATCTTGTCCCCCGGCGTCAGGAACGGGTGAGTGGTCATGACCCGCCGCACTCGTCCGTTTCGCTCCATCGTGGTCCCTCTGGACGGCTCTCTCTTCGCCGAGCAGGCGCTCCCTTGGGCGCTGGCGATCGGGCGCGCTGCCAGGAGTAAGGTGCGGCTCGCTCGGGTTCATGAGAGCGCGGCGCTCCCCATCAGCGTGGAGGCCGCACGCTACTTCACCTCCATGGACCAGGCGGTCCGTAGGTCAGAGCGTAACTACCTGCGCGAGGTCGCCGGCCGATTCCGCAAATCTGGAGGACCGGGGATCTCCTCCGCCTTACTCGCGGGACCCGTCACTGACACCCTGACCCATTACGTACGTGACAGTCGAGCCGACCTCGTCGTGATGACCACGCACGGCCGCGGTCCCCTGCAGCGGCTCTGGCTCGGCAGTGTAGCCGATCACCTGATCCGTCACCTCCAAGTGCCGACTCTCTTGATTCGGCCACGGAAGCGCCCATTGACAGCCAAGCATCCGCCAGCCATCACGCGGATGATCGTGCCGCTGGACGGCTCCTCTCTGGCCGAAGCTGCACTGGCACCCGCAGCGGCGCTCGCTCGCTTGCTTGGTATGGAGATTCTGCTGCTCCAGGCGGTACCGCCGCTGCTGGTGAATATCCCTCCGATGGGTCCGCGTTCAATCGGCTTCTACGAGCAGGCCATGAAGCTGGTCCAGAGCGAAGCTGAAGAGTATCTCCAAGCCATCACCAAGCGGCTCAACCAGGAAGGCCTGGCTGCAAGCAGCAGGGTCGTGCTCGGGCCCGAGGCGGCTGGGACGATCCTGGAAGTGGCTCGGCACAGCAGGGTAGGGCTGGTGGCGATCGCCACCCGGGGCGAGGGTGGTATTCGGCGCCTGGCTTTGGGCAGCGTTGCAGATAAGGTCGTGCGTGGAGCCGAGATTCCGGTCTTGGTGATCCGTCCTGCCAAGATTTCGTCGAAGACGCTCGCCCGGCGTTGATTCAGGAAGGGAGGACCCCATGACATCGGTGGATCGAGACCTGAGTGGGACGTACTCGGGTTCGACCTAGACGCGGAGATGCGGACTGCTCGAGAGGAGCTCATGGCGGGGCCGGCCCAAATTGCGCGGACCCTCGTCAAGGAGGGCCCCCTGCGGCTCACCTTGGTCGGACTCGGCCCAGGCGCGAACATCCGGCCGCATCAGGCGGACGCTCCGATCACCATTCACGTCCTGGAAGGCGAGATCCTCCTCGAAGCGGGGGGCAATATACAGCGCTTAAACCACGGCTCATTGGCGGCGCTCGATAGCGGCGTACGCCATGCCGTGAGCGCCCCCAAAGGCGCCTTCTTTCTCCTCACGCTGACAGCGCGACCGAAAGCAGGGGAAGAGCCTCAATGAATGCAGCTTCAGAGTTTCTTCCCGCCACCTTCACCCAGTCGGCGATAAACTGGTGTTGCTCATCACCAGGCAGCTACTGAGGGAGGATCTTGCAATGCGAGCACGTCGTGTCGGCACCGGATCCGAGTACCATCTGGTTCAGGACGAACAGGAAATTGGCTGGGTGAACAGTACCGCGGTTGGCTTCCGAGGGTTTGCTACCCGCGATGAGGCCGCCCGGGCAGCCTCCGCAGCGTACCATGCTCTAGGCCAGCGCCGGACAGCCGCCTTGGAGGCGGAGCGGCCTTTGGCCACACTGCTCCCGCCTGCTCCCGAAGAGTCCACAGCTGGCGACTGGGGTTTTCAGATCGAGCTCCTTCCCAATGAGCGGATGGAGGTTTTCGCCCTCGCGCGAGCCCGCATCATGTGGCGTGCCCTCCAGGGCACGGGAATTTCCCGGCACATGCGGCAGTTCGCAGACGGCCTAGCCGGGGTTTAGGCATCAGTGGCCATCAACGCAGGGATCGGTGTCATTGACCGATTCTCGATTCGCTCACCCACCCGCTTTTCCTCGGTTCACTGGTTCCTCGCCAGCATCTGCATCATCCCGCTCGACTACTTCACGGGACCTTATCTCGACTCGATGGTCCTGCTCTATCCCATTCCCGCGGCAATGGCAGCTTGGAGCGGGGCTCGCCGGTGGAGCCTTTCCCTGGCGGCGGCTCTGCCGCCGGTTCGGATGCTCATCTTTCACTATTGGGGCTGGCGAGCGCCGCCGCTCGAGGCGGTGCTCGACACCGTGCTGATCGTTCTGTGCTCCATTGCAATCGCGCTTCTCATTTTCCATCTGCGGCGGCAAGCATTAACTCTTCGGGTTCTCGAGGGAATGCTGCCAATCTGCGGGTTTTGCAAGCGGATCCGGAACGGCAAGGCGTGGGAGTCGCTGGAAGGCTTCATCAGTAATCACTCGGAAGCCCAGTTCTCCCATACATTTTGTCCTGAGTGCGGCGCCAGGCACTATGCCGAGTATTTGGGGCCTTAGACTGGTCCAAACCGCCTAGGATACAGCGTGGGTTTGCAGGTAATCCCGCAGGGCCACGGCGGCGTTGTGCTCGGTGTCGTGGGAACTGAAGACCAGGGTAACCGGGCCCCGGCGAGCGGCCTTCCGCAGCGGCTCCAGTGATTGTTTGTGAGCTTTGAGCTCGGTGAAGTAGCGCTTCCGGAACTGGGGCCACTTCTCCGGATCATGCCCGAACCATTTCCGCAGCTCGGGACTGGGCGCCACTTCCTTCAGCCACCCATCCAGGGGGAGCTCCGTCTTCTTGATTCCCCGGGGCCAGAGTCGCTCCACCAGGTACCGCACGCCATCGTCCTTGCTGGGGCGGTCGTAAGCTCGCTTGAGCTTGATCACCTGACACTCCTCTCCGTTCAAGGCGGCACTCGCCCGCTGGTAGCCTTCTCGGCTAGGCGACTCTCCTGGCCACCCTACGCAGATTAAACCCGCCGCGATGAATAAATGGTGAACCAACTGTGAAGTTCATTGCGACACGTTGAGATTGGTTGTTGGTGGTGAAGCTGTGTCCCGGTCTCGGAATATCCGGACGTACTGCGCTCCTATAAGCAGGCTTCCCGTCAGAATGCCCACCGCCCCCGTACGGGCGCCTACCGGCGATGTCGCGGCGGTCCCGCCCACGAGCAGAATCACGCCGGCGGTCAACACTCCGAGCGCCACCCATGCGGTTCGGTGGTGGACCAGTTCCGCCGCTTGACGCACCCGCGTACCAGGCCGACCGTAGAAGTGCAGCCAAATAAGGAAGGCAAAGAGCCGGTACCAGATCCCCGTGATGAAAATGACCAGCCAGCCGAGCAGGGTCAGTTCGGCATACATCACCCATCCCCGCGCTGACATGCCGGGAAGCACTAGCTGGCCTATCCCAATTGCCAGCGCCAGCACCAGGCTAAAGAACGCAACCAGCACGTGGCCGAAGGCGGGCTCGAGCCGGCGCATCAGCCGGCGGCGGAAGAAGCCCGCGATCGTGATTACGAAAGCGGAGGCCGAAGCCAGGCCAAGTATCGCTCCCAGCCATACCGCTGGCGGGAAACCGAAGAGCAGGCCGGCTGCGAGCGTGAGCAGTCCCAGTGTGGCTCCAGGGCCGATCACTCGCAGGGGCCACTCCGGGACCGGCCCCGCAACCAGAAACATGGGAATCATCCTGCCGCCGACACCGACTGCTGTCAGGCCGGCAAAGCCGAATGCCGCCAGGTGGAAGTGGGCCGCGATCAGACCGAGACGATCAATCTCCCACCAGCCCAGCGAGGCACCGATCCGGGCTCCAGCCAGCAGGAGCGCGAAGCCGAGCATCGAGTGCGCAGCGGAGACATAGGCACCGGCGCGGCGGCCCTGTGACATGCG
Source organism: uncultured Gemmatimonadales bacterium (assembly GCA_963751925.1). Classification (GTDB taxonomy): domain Bacteria; phylum Gemmatimonadota; class Gemmatimonadetes; order Gemmatimonadales; family GWC2-71-9; genus CAVVWJ01. The sequence goes on from CAVVWJ010000002.1 coordinate 185,409, forward strand.
CCGCCGCTGCGGTAGCAAGTTCCAGGACACACAGCCGATCGCCAGAAAGAGCGCGCACCATCCGGCTGCCTGCAGCCCGGGCCGCCAGAACCAGAAGCCCGTCACCAGCAGAGCCACGCCGGTGTGCAGGAGCCAGGCCCCGGCGACACCGACGCGGATGCTGCGCGCGCCGGCGCCCAGCGACATGGGATAGAACTGGTAGAGAGCCCCGAAAATGGAGGCGACGATCACCCCCAGGGTGTAGAGATGGGTCACAGCGAGTACTCGGGGCGAGAGAAACCGGGCCGCTGCCAGATCCGGCGCGACCGCGACCAGACCTGCGCCTCCTAAAAGCAGCCAGATGATCGCCCCGGCGAAGTGGATGCCGGGTAGGCGGAACGGTGGAGCATCACTCACTTGCTGAACCTGCTGTCTCGGGGGTTTTCCGCAAAGGGGTGAACAGCGGTCAAGATGAATGAAGCCAACTTCAGAGTTTCTTCCGATTCACTTCAGCCGTTCGATGATAGACTGAGGCTCGATCACCAGCCACCTGGTGAGGACGCCCTATTGCCTCTCAGGGAGGAGCATCATGACTGCCTCATATGCCTACTCGCCCACTCGCGCCTCGGATTTGACCGACGCACAGCTGGAAGATCTGAGTGCGGAGCTGCTCAGTGAACTGCGCCGGCTGACCCCTGGCTCTATGGTCGGAGCAACGCGGCACGATATCCGAACGGACAGCCGGATCAGACTCATTCTGGAGGCGTTGAAGCGAATTCGCGCCGGAGTGTACGGGACCTGCCTGATCTGCCAGTCACCCATTGCGTTCGATCGTCTCTCGGTGATACCGGAGACGAAGACCTGCGTGCGGTGTAGCTGAGGAGGAACAAGGAAAATGACCCAGGTCAATCACGTCGCCGACTCCTCGGGAAGGGAGCTCGCCGAGCCGGCCCTCGATCGGATGCTGGTGGGCGTAGACTTTCGCCAGCCCTCCCTCGCAGCCGCCCGGTGGACCGCCACTCACTTTGGCCGCCGCACACAGCTGGCGCTCGCGCACGTACAGACGGTTCCGGAAGTACCTGGATTTCTGCAGCCGATGATGCCGGTGCTTGACGACCGGCTCATCGCCAAGTTCGGCAGCCCACTTGCCGGTCTGCGTGGTTTTGCGGCGACGCTCGGCGCCACGGACCTGTCAGTTCATGTGCGCGTCGGACACGCCGTCCAGAGCCTTGCTGATGTCGCGGGCAACCTCGAGGCGGATCTTGTGGTACTCGGGCGCAAGAGCCTGGACGGCAGCAGGGGCCGCACGCTCGAGCGCCTGATCCGTTCCCTCAACATGCCTGCCCTGATCATAGGTAATGGCACCGGCCAACGGCCCCGACGCATTCTTGCCGCCGTAGATGATGCTCCGATCGGCCGCCAGGTGGTGGGCTGGGCGGCCAAGCTAGCCCAGTATTTCGGGGCGGAGCTCACACTGCTGCACGTGCTCAGCGGTGAGCTTCTGGCGCACGCGTGCGACTCGGACGAGGGTGTGGGGGAACCGCCGGAGCAGACGAGCCTAGGCAACAGTTCCTGCTGGGTGTCTCCCACCCATGCCTGGCTACGGAGTATCGGTTCTATCGACGAAGAACCAGCTGTCGTGCGCACGAGTGTAGCCGTGGGCGCAGCAGGCCCGACGATCCTGGCCCGCGCTCAAGCCGCCCGCGCCGATCTCATTGTAGTGGGACGCGACGGTGCTCACGCCACTGGACCGGGGGGTATTGGATCGGCCACTCGCCTAACGCTACGTGGCGCGCAGGTGCCACTCCTCGTCGTTCCCGACAGCAGTTCGCTCCAGCAGCCGCGGGCCTGAGCGGCGAGTCGAATGGGCAAAACCTCACACCGCCTTCACATCGCCTTCATCCAGCATAGGTGATTTTGTGACTCCGGCGGTAGACCTGCTCCGCACCGGCGGAAGGCATTCCTCTCCCGGTTCACGAGGCTCCGGCATGAAAAGACCACCGTTTCCGACGCTCGCCCTTACGACGATTGCATGCCTGTTTGCAGTTCCGGCCACGGCGCAGGAGTCATCCTCCGAGCGTCAGTCCAAGACCGTGTACGTCGCACAGCTCCGCCCGATGAACGCCAAGATCACGAATCATAGGACTACAGGACAGGCCCGGTTCACCGTGGACGGCGACAGCCTGAGGATCAGCATCAACGTGAAAGACGCGGCTCCCGGTCTCCCCCACTGGCAGCATTTCCATGGCTTCAAGGACAATCGTGACGCAACCTGCGCCACCCAGTCGGCTGACAAGAACCGTGATGGGATCGTGGACCTGATCGAGACCCAGCCGGCGTCCGGAACCACGATGGTGCCCTTCATCGACGACCCGGTGAGCATGAATGTGGCCGAGGGCACGTATCCCAAGGCATCGGCCGATGGTACGTACGAATACCAGCAGACCGTCTCGGTCGAGGCCCTGACCGCCGCCTTCAGTAAGGCCTTCGACGGGGCAAAGCTCGATCTCGACCGGCGGGTAGTTCTGATTCATGGCACCCCCAACACCTTGCCGAAGTCCGTTCAGTCCCTCGGGCCTATCCCGGCCCAGGTCACCTTGCCGATCGCCTGTGGCACCATCGAGCGGAGCAAGTGACACCCTTGTTGCCTCGGTGATAGCTCGCGGCGGCTGATCCTTAGGAAGGAGTGAGTATATGAAGCACCTATGGCTGTGGATTGCCGCGGCAGGCCTGATGGCCGCCCCGGCAGCGGCCCAGAATAACTGGCCGACCTATGGCGGAAATGAGTGGAGCCAGCGGTGGTCCACGCTGACGCAGATCACCACCACGAACGTGAACCGCCTGGTGCCCCGGATGATGTTCCAGACCGGCACCAGCAAGCTCGGCTCGTTCGAGAACACCCCTATCGTCATCGACGGCAGGATGTACGTGACCACTCCCAACAGTGAAGCCATCATCGCCTACGACCTGAAGACCAGGAAGCAACTGTGGCGGCACGAGCCCAAGGTTGGCACCGTCATCGCGTGCTGCGGGCCGGTCAACCGCGGAGTGGCCGTGGGTGGGGGCAATGTATTCGTAGGTACACTTGATGGCCGCGTGCTGGCCCTTGACGCCCAGAACGGCAAAGTGAAGTGGGAGGTGGATGTGGCGGAGCCCGCGGGTGGCTACAGCATCACCATGGCGCCGCTGATCGTGGGCGAGAACGTAATCGTCGGCGTGTCCGGCGGAGAGTACGGCATTCGCGGTCACCTGACGGCCTACAACATCGCCACTGGCAAACAAGTCTGGCGCTGGTACTCGATTCCCGCGCCGAAGGGCGATCCCACCTACGATGAGAAGGCACCGAACGGCTGGTGGGGAACTTGGGCCCCCAAGGCCGAGGAGGCCGACCTGCACCGCGATATCGCCAAGGAAAAGGCCGATAGCGCCAAGTATGCCGACGCCTGGAAGACCGGTGGAGGTGGTGTCTGGACTACACCAGCCTATGACAAGGAGACCAACACCCTCTTCGCCACCGTGGGTAACCCCTCCCCCGATCTCGACGGTAGCGTCCGGCCGGGCGATAACCTTTTCACCGATGCCATGGTGGCAATCGACGCGAGGACCGGAAAGACCAAGTGGTACTATCAGACCGTGCCCCACGACGTCTGGGACCTCGATGCCACCTCGCCCTCGGTCGTGACGATGCTGAACGGAAAGAAGGTCGTGCTACACGCCGGCAAGACCGGCTGGCTCTACATTGTCGATGCGGCCACCGGCAAGCTGGTACGGAAGAGCGAGAATTTCGTGCCGCACGAGAACATCTTCGCGCTGCCGACAGATAAAGGAACCCGGATGCTGCCTGGCGCGAACGGCGGGTCCGAGTGGTCGCCTATCTCGGTCAATCCCAATCTCGGATATGCTTTCGTGGCGGGACTGCACCAGCCGATGAACTACATCACCCATACCGCGCCCTTGGAAAAAGGGCGGCTCTGGCTAGGCTCAGCCTTCGTCGCCATCCCTGGAGAGGAGCAGTACGGGCTCTTTTCCGCCATCGACCTGAAGACCGGGAAGATCGCCTGGCAGAACCAGGTACCCCAGCCAATGATGGGCGGATCGGTGTCCACCGCGGGGGGCCTCACCTTCACCGGTGAGGGGAACGGGAACTTCAACGCCTACGAGTCCAGGACCGGCAAGCTGCTCTGGCAGTTTAGCGCGGGCGCGGGATGCAACGCAGCACCCATCAGCTTCGAGTACGAGGGGGAGCAGTTCATTGCCGTCGCGTGCGGGGGGAACTTTCAACTCAGTTACCCTCTCGGTGATGCCGTGGTGATCTTCGGCCTCCCCAAGGCCTGGTCAGGGAAGTAAAACAGGGCGGAGAATGGGCCTCACGGTGTGGACCGTGGGGCACTCCACTCGCCCAGCTCAGCTCTCAGCCGAAGAGTTGGCGTCGGTGCAGCAGCTACCTTGAAGGAGAGAGGTCTCCCCGGGCCTCCAGTCGCCCGAGCAGCAGGTGGTAATACAGCATCCCTCGGTCCGGCCCCAGGGTGTCGAGCAGGGTTCCGACGTCGAGCGCCGCAGGACCTCCGATCAGCTTCAGGTTACGCGCCACGCTGGTGTCATTTGCGGGAAACACGTCGAGGCGACCCAATCCCCGCAGCAGGATGATCACCGCCGTCCAGGGGCCAATGCCTTTGATGCTTCGAAGCAGGGCCGCTGCATTCGGACTGGGAAGCCTCTCCAGTTGCCGCTCGTCGAGCACGCCAGCCCCGAGCTCATCAGCCACCCGGCGCAGAGTCGCCAGCTTGCTGGCACTGAGGCCGGCGCTCCGCAGGAGGCTGTCGGGCGCACTCAGAAAATGCTCAGCGCTGGGGAAGCTATACAGCCGGGCGCCGTTGCGTTCGACGGGCTCACTCAACCCTCTGATGAAACGGCTCATGATAGCGCTGGCCGCGTGGAGGCTAATCTGCTGAAAGACAATCGCATTGACGCATGCCTCCCATACAGTCGGGTAGCGCGGCGGGCGCACGCCGAGCATGCGGCGCACCAGCGGATGGAGCCACTCAACTTGGGAGGCCGAGTGGTAGAACCGAGTGAGGTCGACTTCGACGCCGAGCATCCGGCGCACCTGCGCGAGCAGCCGCGCATGTTCGCGGCGGTCGTCCTCGATCTCGATGGTAAGCGTTTCCCGGTCGGGCTGGACTACCCGCACGACCGCCACCTCGGGGGGGACCCCCAGCAGGCGGAGGTATGCTCCATCCGGACTGAGCACATCGACCAGATTGGTCGACAGCCGGCGGAGGACATTGACCGTGAGATCGAGGCGGTACGCCGCAGGGACGCGAATGGAGTAACGGTTCTGGGCCGGTCTGTCTTCGAGCCGCTTCTTGACCGAGCGAGTTTGCGTCACGACTTCACCATGCTCGCAAAAAGGAGAACCCAATCCCTAAGCAACGCTTCAGGCGGGGAGATCACGTGAGCCGGAACTCGGAAGCTGGCTGGCTGACCGAGATCCCGCTCACTGTCGGACGATTATGCCAATGACGATGGCGGCGTCCAGGACGATCCAGCCGACGCAGGCAACGTAGATCGATTTGTCGTGCTTTCGAACTCCGTGAATCAACCAGAGACAGGCGGCTACAAGGTACGCCGCCCACGAGACCAGGGAGACACCGCTCGCGCTTCCCAGCCAAACCTGGAGGACCTGCGGCACGGTGGATAGCATAGTCACAACTGACATGAGGCTTATGACCTTATCCAGCAAGCTGAATGTCGGCGAGTCCCGCGATTGAGTCACTGGCGCGCAAGGACCATGTGGAGCAGGAAGGACAACCATGTAACCTCCGATGACTGAGACTTATTGTTCCGGCATGCCTCCTCGTTCACCACTCCCGTGAGCTAACCCAACGGATGCACGCCGTGTCGGAAGTCTCCACCTCCCGGCGTGAGGTGGTACTGACCGGAGATCGTCCCACCGGCCCACTGCACCTCGGCCATTTTGCCGGGTCTTTGCGCACCCGCCTGGCACTCCAGTACGAGCATGACCAGACCATCCTCATTGCCGATCTTCAGGCGCTCACCGATAACGCAGGTCGTCCAGTGGACGTTCGACGGCAGGTGATGGAGCTCGCGCTCGACTATCTCGCCGTCGGCATTGACCCCAATGCGACGACCATCGCCTTGCAGTCGGGCATCCCCGAGCTCGCAGAGCTCACGGTGCTGTACCTGAACCTGGTAACGGTCGCGCGGCTCGAGCGAAACCCCACAGTGCGGGAGGAGATCGCACTTCGAGGGTTCGGGCGCGCCATCCCAGCCGGTTTTCTCGTGTATCCGGTCAGCCAGGCGGCCGACATCACCGCGGTACGGGCGACTCTTGTGCCCGTCGGCGATGACCAGCTCCCGATGATCGAGCAGACCAACGAGATCGTTCGGCGCCTCGCGCACCTGGCGGGGCGTCCCGTGCTGCCCGAGTGCCGACCGCTATTGTCCGATACCCCGCGGCTGCCGGGGGTAGACGGTCGAAAGGCCAGCAAGTCGCTGGGAAATGCCATCTCGCTCTCTGCGATGCCCGACGAGATCCGTACAAAGGTGCGCGCCATGTTCACCGATCCCAGGCACCTACGACCGAGCGACCCAGGTCACATCGAAGGCAACGTTGTCTTTGCCTACCTCGACGCGTTCGACCCGGACGGGTCGAGGTCGCAAGAACTCAAGAAGCGCTACCAGGCCGGAGGTCTGGGCGACGTCGCGCTCAAGCGCCGCCTTGAAGAGGTTCTCGAGTCGCTCCTAGCCCCGATACGCACGCGACGCCAGGAGTTCGCCAGAGATTTTGGCGCGATCGAGTCACTACTGCACAGAGGGACGGCGAGGACGCGGGAGACAGCTGCCAGCGTGCTGCGAGACGTTCGGGCCGTGTTCGCGCTCAACCTGCCATAGTGCCCCTCAGGAACCCGAGGCTGGTTGAGCAGTAAACCACTCACTTCGTGGCAACTCGCGTCAGCAGGTTCTCCGCCATATCCAAGTGCGCCTGGAAAGCAGGGGCCACCTTCACCACCAATGCTCTGAGCTCCTCATTCTTGATTGCTGGCAGCAACGTCGTCTCAATCGCGGCAATCACGTCCTTGTGGAACTGGATTTCACGCTCCAGAAACGCGCGATCGAACTCGGGTCCACGCAGGCTATTTAGCCGGCGAATCACAGCCTTCTGGTCCTCAGCGCTCCGATCACCCACCGGTGGCGTTGGCGTGACACCGAGCTTTTTCACCAGGTCGCGGCCTTGCTGGCGAACCATGTCATGGTCACGCGCGAGCATGGCGCCAAACTGACGCACCTCACTCGTCCAACCGCGTTCGGCGGCCAGCTTGCCGGTTTCTATGTCGACGGTATTGGCGTTATCGAAGATTGCCACGATGGTCGCGTCATCCAGTGCCGGCGCAGGCGTGTCGGCGGCCGGTGTGCTGCTGTGTTGCTCCACAATTGGGGAATGGTCCTGGGGCGCAGGGGACTCGATCACAGACTGTCTGATGTGTACCTGCGCTTCAAGTGTACCGCCCCCAAGAGTGACAGTAAGAACCATTGCCGCAAAGGTCAGGTAAGTTCTTGACATCTTGGACTCCAATCCTGTTGTGCGAGGGCTGGCCACCGAGGAAGTGCTGGTACTCCGCTTCACCCAGGTGAACCGTGCGCAGTTTAGCTCGGCCCTCATGAAATCGTCGTGAAGGAAATGGGAAAGTGTCCTCAGGCGCATCTTATGAGAGTCTGGAAGTCGTCGATGTGCTGATAACAGTCAAACTGAGGCAGGAACTGGAGCAGGAAACTGGCGCAACTTCTGCTAAGTTCAATTGGCCCTGGTGGATTCGAACCACCATTAACGGATCCAAAGTCCGCTGTCCTGCCGTTGGACGAAGGGCCAGCGGGCGCTGCAGGCGCCGCCGGCTAGAAGCCTAGCGAGCCTCGGAAGCGGATGAAAGGGAGGCGGTTTGCCCTTGATCTGGCTCGCCAACGGCCGGTAAGTTCACACTCGCCCGAGTCACTGAACACCCTTCAGTGGTAACCCCCGTGCTCTCGTTTCCCGCGGTGCCCTTATCCAGGCAAATTCTACTTTGATGACTTCTGCAGGCCCTACTTACCGACTTTGCCGCTGATGGTCGGGTCCGCTGCTGGGCAGATCAGGGATCCCGACCCTGAGGCAACGCTGACCGGGGACAAGCAAGCCCACCAGTCACCTACGGCGCTGACCGAGGCTCTGGGCAACGCGGTGCCGGGGTTCCTCTGGGTGGTGGATGGGGACGGAAAGTTCCTGTACGTCAACCGCACCTGGGAGTCGTACAGTGGGTCGACGCTGGACGAGCTCAACCGTTTCGGCTGGGAGAAGTTCAACCACCCGGACGAGGCAGAGCGGGTGGCAGCGGCGTGGGCCCGCTCGATCGGGGAGGGCCAACCCTTCGAGATGGAGCTCCGCTACCGCCGCCACGACGGGGAATTCCGTTGGATGCTGGCACGGGTGGTCCCTCTGGACCCCGAGGCGCCGGTGAAGCAGTGGGTGGGGACAACCGTCGACATTCACGAGCTGAAGGAAAAGGAAGCGGAGCTCCGCCGCCGCGAACACGAGCTCACCGACTTCTTCGAGAACGCCGCGATTCCGCTGCACTGGGTGGGGCCGGACGGCACCATCCTCCGGGTCAACCAGGCCGAGCTCGACCTTCTCGGCTACGATCGGGACGAGTACCTGGGACGGAACATCGTCGAGTTCCATGCCGACCAGCCGGTGATCACGGACATCCTTCGGCGGCTGAGCAGCGGTGAGGTGCTGCACGACTATCCTGCCCGCCTCCGATGCAAGGATGGCTCGATCAAGCATGTGCTCATCGATTCCAGCGTCTATTTCGATGATGGAAAGTTCGTCCACACCCGGTGCTTCACCCGGGATGTCACCAGTCAGCAGGGGGCGGAACAGGCGATGGCTCGTCTTGCGGCCATCGTCGCATCGTCGGCCGACGCGATCATCGGGAAGACGATCGAAGGGGTCGTCACGAGCTGGAATGCAGCCGCGGAGCAGATCTTCGGCTACACGGCAGCAGAGATGGTCGGCAACTCCATCTATAGGCTGATCCCTGAGGAGCTCCATGGATCCGAACAGAACCTGCTCGACCGCATCGCCCGGGGCGAACGAGTGGAGTTCTCCGAAGCGGAGCGGATCACCCGGGACGGCCGCCGGATCTTCGTTGCTGTCAGTGTCTCTCCCATCCGCGACCGTTCAGGGCAGGTGGTGGGCGCGTCCTCGATCAAGCGGGACGTCACCGCGCGAAAGCAGGCGGAGGAGGCGCTGCTGCAGAGTCAGGAGCGGCTGCAGCTCGCGCTCAAGGCGGCGCGGATGGGTACCTGGCGCTGGGACATCAAGACCAATGCGTTGAGCTGGGATCAGGGACTTCATCAGTTGTACGGCATCGACGGAACAACCATCGACAGCTACGAAGGTTTCATCGAGCGGGTGCATCCCGACGACCGTGCCTATGTCGCCGGGTCAGTGGACCGGGCGCTCCGGCTCGGGGGCGGACTCGATTACGAGTTCCGGATCGTGCTGCCGGACGGGCGGATCAGGTGGCTGGCAGACCAGGGTCATGTGGTGCGGGATGGCTCAGGGAAGCTGAGCTACATGACCGGCGTGTGTCTCGACGTCACCGAGCGGAAGCAGGTCGATGAACGGTTGCGTCAGGCTCAGCGCATGGAGTCCGTGGGACAGCTTGCCGGCGGAATCGCGCACGAAGCGAACAACATGATGTCGGTGGTGCTGGGATGCGCCGACTATGTTCTGCAGCGCAGCGACCTCCCCGAGGTGGTCCGGGAGGACGTCGACCAGATTTGGCGGGCGGCGAAACGAACGGCGGGCATCACCCAACAGCTGCTGGCGTTCAGCCGCCGCCAGGTGCTCCAGCCGCAGGTGCTGGACCTCAATATGACGGTCCGCGAGCTGGCCCCCATTCTGAGCCGCACGTTGGGAGAGGTTCGAACGCTCCGGCTCAACCTGTCCCCCGAGTTGGGTCTCATCCGGGCCGATCCGGGCCAGCTGGAGCAGGTGCTGATCAATCTGACGCTCAACGCCCGTGATGCGATGCTCGAGGAAGGGACCCTGAGCATCGACACGTTGAATGTGGAGCTCGACGAGCGGTACGTGGCCGCGAAGCCGGTCGAAACTCTGAAGCCCGGCCGGTACGCCGCCTTGATCGTCAGCGACACCGGTCACGGTATGGACCGGGGGACCGTGGCTCGAGTGTTCGAGCCGTTTTTCACCACCAAGTCCGTGGGGCAGGGCACCGGCCTCGGGTTGTCCACCGCATATGGGATTGTGAAGCAGAGCGGCGGCTTCATCTGGGTTTATAGCGAGCCTGGATTGGGCACCACCTTCAAGATGTATTTTCCCCTTGCTAACGCACCCGGAGACGTGGAGACGAGCTCCTCGGCTCCTCCTCGGGCTCTTCCAGACGAGGTCGTTCTGGTGGCGGAGGATGAACCGATGGTCCGTGCTATCGTAGCCAGAACCCTGCGGGAGTGCGGCTATGGCGTACTCGAAGCCGAGAACGGCCGGGAGGCGTTGGAGATCCTGCACGCGAAGGAGGGAAGGGTCAGTCTTGTCATTGCCGACGTCGTTATGCCCGACATGGGAGGCCGTGAGATGGCGGCTCGGACCGCGCATACCTGGCCTGACGTCCCGGTACTCTTCACGTCCGGCTACACCGGCGTCGATGTGGTGCGCAGGGGATTGTTGGAGGAGGGCCGCGAGTTCATTCAGAAGCCGCTCGTCCCCGAGGCGTTGGCCCGGAAGGTTCGGGAGATCGTCGACGCCAAGGTAAACGGGAGGCAGCAGCCGTAGACGACGTCGACCATGTTTCCCTCCCCGCGTCTCCTCGCCTCAGCGCTCGCCCTCTCGACAGTTGCCTGTGAAGACAGTTCCAGGCCCGCTCAGCCTGGATCCGAGGCGCTCCAGCTCCATGTGGCATACATCTGCGACAATGACTTCGTCTTGCAGAGCGGGAGCACCGGGCCACTCACGGTGAAGTACCAGGTGCTCGGCGGTGACGAGCGGGGAGAGCTGTCGCTGCCCGCCCGTGCGTCGGATGGTACTCTGAGCAGCACGTACCTGACGACGCTCACTCGAGGGCCACTCCAGGTCTCCTCGAACGCGGAGGAGATGGCGGCCGTTCCCAATGCGGCCGCAGCCTGCTCACCGTCCACAACGGTTGAACCGCAGAGCACGGTCGGGCAGTGGAGCGCCCCCTTTCCATGGCCCGTCGTGGCGGTCCACCTCCATCTGATGCCGAATGGGAAGGTGCTGTCCTGGGGACGGGTTGGCCCGCCCCAGCTCTGGAGCCCCGAAACAAATGTGTTTGTCGAAATCCCCAGTACCACGATGCTTTTCTGCAGCGGCCACGCCTTTCTTCCTGACGGTCGCCTGCTGGTCACCGGGGGACACCTCAGCGATGAGCACGGTATTCCCGATGTAAACACCTTCGACCCCGTCGCTCAGCGCTGGACGGCGCAGGCGCCGATGAGTCGTGGCCGCTGGTATCCCACCAGCACGACGTTGCCGGATGGCTCCGTTCTGACGACTGCGGGTCGCGACGAGGCCGGCGCTGTCGTGGATGTTCCCGAGATCTGGAGTCAGGGGGTCTGGCATCCGCTCGAGGGCGCTGCCCGTTCCCTTCCATATTATCCGCGCGTGTTCGTTGCCCCGAGCGGGCTGGTCTTCTATGCCGGCGAGCTGCAGCAAAGCGCTTACCTGAACCCGGACGGCCCGGGGAGCTGGACTCCGGTGGCCAAAAGCCAGTACGGCCGCCGCGATTACGGTTCGGCGGTCATGTACCAGCCGGGCAAGGTCATGATCGTGGGTGGCAGCGATCCGCCGGATGGTTTGCCCACGGCATCCGCGGAGGTGATCGATCTCAATGACCCAGTTCCTTCCTGGCGATATACCGGACAGATGCAGTACCCGAGACGGCAATTCAACGCCACCATACTGCCGGATGGCAAAGTACTAGCTACAGGAGGGACCAGCGCCGCAGGATTCAGTGACCCGGCAGGGGCGGTGCATGCGGCCGAGCTGTGGGACCCGCGGAGGGAAGAGTGGCAAACGCTGGCCAGCAACCAAGTAACCAGAGTGTATCACTCCACCAGCCTGCTGCTTCCCGACGGCCGGGTGTTGCACACTGGCAGCGGGGACGGTCCCAATTTGCCGCGCGAACTCAACGGCGAGCTCTTCTCTCCGCCCTATCTGTTCAAAGGATCGCGTCCTACTATTACCGGGGTTCCCGGTGTGATCAGTTACGGCCAGTCGTTTTTTGTGGCCAGTCCAGATGCCGGCCGTGTGGTCCGTGTGACATTGGTCCGGCTTCCTTCCGTTACCCACGGCTTCGATCAGAACCAGCGCTTTCTCGATCTCACCATGCGGCGAACTGCCGGCGGGCTCTCGATAGTCGGACCCTCGTCCAGTGCACTGGCGCCTCCAGGGCATTACATCATATTTGTGCTCAACAGCGCAGGCGTCCCCTCCACCGGCTCCATCATCCAAATCCAGTAGTCTCCCAAAAGGCAGGTCGGCTCGTGCCCGAAAACCGCGGTAGGGTTGTCTCTATCGGTCTCATCAGTTGCGCCTGTCTTCTCCTGGTCGGCTGCGGCGAGGGGACGGGGTCGCCGCCGATACGGCCAGACGCACCCGAGGGAGAGCAACCCTCCGGCAGCACGCTTGGGCCGGTGGACCTGGTCTATGTCTGCGGAAACAAATTTTTGGCGACCAACTCCACTACTGCACCGGTTCAGGTGACATACACGGTCGCGGGCACGAAGGAACGCGGCACCCTGGAGCTCCGAGAAGGCCCCGGTGGGGATCCTGGCTTCAGTGAAACGGAGCTGGAGACTTCTCAGAAGGGCGTCGTGGAGCTGTACTACAATGACGCTCGGGTGGCTCGCCGGGCTAATGAGAACCGGTCCTGCGGATCCTCAGCCATCTCGGCTGCGGTGACAGCGGTAGGAGCGCCTTCGTCGACGGGCGAGTGGTCGGCTCCCTTCGCCTGGCCGGCCGTGGCGGTCCACCTGCATCTCCTCCCAAATAAGAAGGTGCTCAGTTGGGGCAGGGGAGGCGGATCGTACATCTGGGATCCCGCGACCAAGGTTTCCACCTCGGCGGCCACTCCCTCTCTACTTTTCTGCAGTGGCCACAGCTTTCTGGCGGACGGTCGTCTGCTGGTGAATGGCGGTCACATCTCCGACGACCATGGGCTCCCCGCCACCAACATCTTCAACTACGGGACGGGTACGTGGACTGCCGCTGCGCCCATGGCTCGTGGCCGCTGGTATCCAACCTCCACCACTCTCGCCAACGGAGAAGTCCTGACCCTCGCTGGCCGCGACCAGGCGGGGGTAGAAGTGACGACCCCCGAGGTTTGGACCGGCAGCAGCTGGCGCGCGCTCACGACGGCCAAGCGAACGCTTGCCTACTATCCGCGGACGTTCGTGGCCCCGAACGGCCGGATTTTCTACGCGGGTGAGAGCCAGACTACCGCGTATCTCTCCACCTCAGGCACCGGATCCTGGACCACGTCGGCCACTCGGCGGTACGGAACCCGCGACTACGGCTCGGCAGTCATGTATGAGCCAGGAAAGGTGCTCTACGTGGGTGGAGGCCGCACAACCAACACTGCGGAAATCATTGATTTGAATCAGGCGAGCCCGCAATGGCGATGGACTGGCTCGATGGCCCGCCCACGGCGCCATCTTAACGCCACCCTGCTTCCCACCGGACAGGTGCTGGTGACCGGGGGGACCAGCGGAACCGGATTCAGCGATCAGGCGACCGCCGAGCGCTCTGCCGAGATCTGGGACCCGGCCACCGGAGTGTGGACGACCCTGGCGAGCAGCGCGGTACCACGGGTGTATCACGCATCATCCTTATTGCTGCCCGACGGCCGGGTTCTGCACGCTGGAAGCGGTGACGGCGCCAAGGGCAACACCAATCAGCTGACGGCCGAGCTGTTCTCTCCACCGTACCTGTTCAAGGGTACTCGGCCGACCCTCTCGAGCGCGCCATCCTCTACTGCTTACGGATCTACATTCTTCATCGGAACGGTGGGGTCGATCAGTAAGGTCACCCTGATCCGGCTCGGTTCGGTCACCCACGCCTTTGATGCCAATCAACGCTTCCTCCGCCTGTCGTTCACCACCACAACAGGTGGCCTCAACGTCAAGGCGCCGGCCAACGGGAATCTCGCCCCGCCGGGGCACTACATGATCTTCGTGGTGAACGGGAGCGGCGTGCCTTCGGTGGGGCGGGTTATCCGGATGAAGTAGGTGTAACAATATCGAGATCGGGTGCCCGCGAGGACACGGTCTCTACCGGTTTAATGGCTCCATGCTTCCGGCCCAGCATCATGGCGGCGTCATCGCGGTCGCGGCTGGACCGGTAGACGGCAAAGAGTGTCGACCCCGAGCCGCTCATCCGGCAGACCAGTGGATGAGTAGTGACCAGCGCCTCGAAGGCCGAACGGATCTCGCCGTGGCGGCCGAACACTGGTGACTCGAAATCATTTCCCGCCATCCTGCCGATGTCTCCCCACCGCGACAAAGCATCCAAATCGAGTGCCAATCCGCCACGGCGCCCGGCTGATTGTCGGGCCTGATCTACCCACCCGTAGGCGTCGGCTGTCGCAATCGGAATCCGCGGCGTAAGCAGCAGCGCAGGGGCCGTTGGTAAAGGAGGCAGTCGGAGTATCCGCTCGCCGCGTCCCCATCCCAGGGCCAACGAAGCACCGGTGACAAAGAAGGGCACATCACTGCCGAGCCGAGCCGCGATCTGGAGCAATTCGTGGCGGGGGACGGCGTCACCTGCAAGACGATTTACGGCATGCAGGGCTGCCGCGGCATCACTCGATCCACCGCCGAGGCCGGCCCGTACCGGAATTCGCTTGGTCAGGCTCAGGTGGACAGCGAAACGGTGTCCCGTCGCTTCCAAAACTTTTAGCGCCGCCTGCACTGCAAGATTCTCTTCGGGAGGGCCAACGTCCGCCCCGTCGACCTCGATGGTGACGCCGCGGCCTTCGCGCCGCTCGGCTCGCAGGCTGTCCGCGAGGCTGAGGAGGCAGAAGAGAGTCTCGATCCCGTGATATCCATCGTCCTCACGGGAGAGCACCCGCAGCAAGAGGTTGATCTTTGCGAGGGCGTCGAGCGATACAGCTGCGGAGGTCATGCCGGGGTTTGGCGAAGGCTTCTGAAGCCACCTGGGGTGCGAGCCAGAGACCAGAGTCCCAGCACGGTGATGGGGAAGAACGAGGTCACGTGAAAGGCGATGGCGTAGGAGAACGCCAGCCCATGCGGCACACCGTAGAGCGCCAGCACCGCTACGATTACGGCTTCGAAGGGTCCGAAGAACCCGGGTGTCGAAGGGATCGAGATTCCGAGAATCAGGAGTCCCTGCAACAGCAACGCTCCCATGTAGCTCACGTGAATGTCGAACGCCCAAAAACAGACGTAATAGCCCAGCGCATTCACCATCCACAACACGAACGACCAGAAAACGACTGCGAGTAAGCGGCTCGGCGAACGAAGGACTCCGAGACCTTGCCTGATCCCCTCCAGGAGACCAACGAGGCGATCAGCCAGTCTTGGAGCCGGCACGACTCGGCGAACCAGCCGTTCCGCGCCGAGCGGAGCAGAGACGACCAGAATCGCTGCGATCAAGCCGACCAGGCCGAGTACACCACCCGCGCGTGCGAGATGCGCCACCGATACACCACCAACCACGGTCGAGTGCGGCAGGTCTGAGCTCAGGAGTGCCACGGTCAGGAGGAATACCACAGTGAGCCCATCGAAAATGCGTTCCACCGCCACCGAGGAGATGATGGTGGTAAAGCGTGCGCCGGTCAGACGCGCAGCCGTGTAGGACCGGATCAGCTCTCCAGCCCTGAGCGGCAGCAGGTTGTTGGCCATGAACCCGAGCGCGGTTGCGTGCCAGAGCGGGAGCCAGGGATAGGCGGCCCCTGTCTCATCCCGGAGGAAGTACCGCCAGCGGATCAGTCGGAGAGGAAACGCCGAGGTTGCCAGCAGGACCGCCGCGGTGAGTGACACCGGCTCCGCGGCGGAAACGTGGCGGAGCACCTCTGAAAGCCGCACACCATGCAAGGCCCACGCGAGGAGACCAACCGACACGGCGATCCCCAGAACAGCCGGGAGAGCATGACGGAGCCCTCCGCGGGGAGCCGACTCAGGACTCGGCAAGCGCCAACGGAACGAGGTCGAGGAGCTCTTGCAGCAGGGGCTTGAGAGATTCCAGGCTGGCGTTCCGGTTCAACTCGGCCGCGATCTGATGCCGAACGACATCGGCCCGTGCCAGCGCCGCGTGACCACGGTAGAAGAGGGTGTCGATCGCGACTTCAACGTCCTTGGGCTCGAGGATCGACTCGGTGATTGGTCCCGTGGCTGGAACGACCGTGCTGGTTGAGGCGAGCAGCTGCTGCAGGGAGCTACTGGCTGGGGCACGCTGAGCCACGAGCTTGTCGAAGGTGCGGAAGCTCTCTTCGAGACCTCCTGGCGCTTGTGATGCCGCACTGCTTGCTGTGAGGCTTTCGATCGGTACCACCTCGTCCTCGAACAGGCTCTCGATCGGCACGATGGGCGATTCATCCTCTGGAGCCGGGTCGTGCCGCACCGAATCGGCGGGTGACTCCAGGTTGCCCCGCAAGCCATCGAGGCGATGGGCGACATCGAGCAGACGGCGGGAAACCAGCATTCGGTCGTCTGATTCCACCACGCTTCGAAGCAGCTCGCCTGCCTCGCGCAAACGGCTGACCAGTCCGTCAACCGACCGGCTTCCTACCCCGGCAGCAATCGCCTCCTGGGCCGAGCGGGCGAAAATGGCCAGCCCTCCTCCAACGGGATCGGGACTGGGAGTGGCGGCTGATCGCAGCACGCCCAGCAGGTGGTAGAGTCGAAGGTCGCGCTGAATCGGCGATTGCGCGGCCGCGATGAGATCTGAGCTCTGACACAGGTGCTCGCCATGACTGACCAGCTCGAGCGGGCCGAGTGGCTCGGGCGGTGCAAACTGGGGTTGAGACGAGGGGTGAGTGAGCGGCTCCCGGTCATCCGCGAAATACAGTGATTCGATCGGGACCACATCGCGCTCGACGGCGAAAGCCTTCAGCAGCAGCTCGGTAAAGCGCCGGGCTTCCTCTGCTTCGGGATCGGGACGCCCCTGGTCAGCGACATCCCGGGCAATACGAGTGAGCGCCTGGCCCGCCGCCTCGATCACCTCATCCACTCCGGGAGGCGGCGAATAGAGCCGTGTAAGATCGCCCACCGCGAGCTCGATGCCATCGAGGATCTCGGGCAGCGGGACCAGATCACCCAGCTCGGCGAGCCCGCGGAGCGACTGCATGCGGCGGATGACGTTGTACAGCGGCTCCCGGTCGCCGGGTGTGGTACGGAGTGCACGTGCGGCTCGGTCGAGGGCACTGGCAATGAGGGCGCCTTCACGGGCCACGAACGCGCGTACTCCCGTATGGAGCTCCGGCCGGGCCGCGTCCGCCTGGCGGTCGACGGCTTGGGGATTGCCGCCGCCCGCGAGTGTTTCGAGACCCCGGCCGAGCCGCGTGGCCCGGGCACTGTCTGCATCGGTCCACTCCCGTGCATGCCGGACGAGGAGGCGGAACTCCTCCACTGCCTGCGCCACTTGTTCGCGGGTGACCGGGTCCCAGCTCTGCCGCTGATCGCGCTGTGCGCGCGCCACTGCCTCCAGCCCGGCCGCGGCCCGGGCTATTTGCGTCTGACCTGCCATCAGCGCCGACCCTCGCAAGACTCTGGCGGTGCGAAGGAAGTCATCGCCTGGAGGTGCCTCTGCACCGGTCGCCAGCTGCTCCAGGCGATCGAGGCACTCTCCTGCTTCGAGAGCGAAGAAATCAGCGGTGCCGAGAGGATTGCTCATGGTGTAGCGCTCGCTCGGGGCCGGTGGCTGGGTCTCGTTTGCAATCGTTTCAAGGGGTGTGGGGTGAGACGACGGCTATAACATAGTAAAACCAGGAGTCGGCTGCCCACAGCCGGCTCACAGATTCTCTGCCATCGCAGCTCTCATCTCGCGGACACCCGCCGCTATGCCCACGACAATGGACCGGCTGACGATGCTGTGTCCGATATTCAGCTCCTCGATCTCGGGGATTGCGGCGACCGGAGCGACATTGGCCCGGGTGAGTCCGTGTCCCGCATGCACGAAGAGCCCCATGTCGGCGGCATGCCTCGCCGCTCGGCGTAGCTCCTCGAGAGCTGTGCTGCTCTGCCGCCAGGTCAGAGCGTACCTGCCGGTATGAAGCTCTATCGCAGGCACCCCCAGATCCTTGGCAGCATCCAGGGTTCTGAGGTCGGGGTCGATAAAGAGGCTGACCCGAGCCCCCGCCTCGTCCAGCCTCCTGATCGTCTCTCGCAAACGGCGGTTTGGGCGGGTCAGATCGAGCCCTCCTTCGGTCGTGACCTCCTCGCGACGCTCCGGCACCAACGTTGCCTGGTACGGGCCAAGGCGGCAGGCCAGCTCGAGCACATCGGGACTGACGGCAAGCTCGAGGTTGAGCACCCTGACCGCTGCACTCAGCCGTTCGACATCACGGTCCTGAATGTGCCGACGATCTTCCCGCAGGTGGGCCGTGATCCCATCCGCTCCTGCCTGTTCGCACAGCAGAGCGGCCTCGACCGGGTCCGGCTCGTCGGTGCGCCGAGCTTCACGCAGCGTCGCTACGTGGTCAATGTTGATGTAGAGCCGCATTGGCCTCATTGCTCGCCGCTTCCGTGGTGGTTAAGTTCGCAGCCTAACATATTCCCAGCGAGAGACTTGTGAACATGCAACGGTGGCTCGGGTTGGCGTTTCTGGTCGTGTCGTGCGGTGCTCCTGGTGCCGCTCCCGTCAAACCAGCCAGCACCGCGGCCGGTGCGGTGCGCGGATTCATGCAGGCCGTTGCGGATAGCAATCTCACCGGGATGGCGTCGCTGTGGGGTACCCCCGGCGGCTCGGCCGGCAAGACCGGCCAGCCTCAGGATTACCAGCGCCGCATTGTCATTATGCAGGCGTACCTGCGTAATGACTCCTTCAAGCTCCTGTCCGATTCGCCGGAAACAACTGAGAACCGCCGGGCTCTCCAGGTCGAAATCAAACGGCAGGCCTGCACCTGGACTGTCCCGTTTGTGGCGGTGAAGACCGGGGACGGCACATGGATCGTCAACCAGGTGGATCTCACCGCTGCGGGAAACCCGGCGCGCCCGTGCAAAGAAGGCGAAGGCGCCGACTCCGCGTCTCACAAGTAGGCTCAGGAACTTTCCGGCACACGGCCCGGTTATCTTTCAGTCTGTTAGTTCCAGCAGGATACCGGCCGTAGCCTTGGGATGTACGAAGGCGATTCGCCTGCCCCCTGCGCCGAGGCGGGGGGTATCGTCGACCAGTTGGTACCCAGCCGCGCGACATGCCTCGAGGGCGGCGTCAAGATCGGCCACTCGGTAACAGATATGATGGATGCCGGGCCCGCGGCGGGCGAGAAACTTCCCGATCGGGCCCGTATCGTCCAGAGGAGCCAGGAGCTCCACCTCGGCTTCACCGAATGGAAGCGCGACGATCGTTGCCCCGTCCACGGTTTCAGGGGAATGCGCTTCCAGGCCGAGCACGTCTCGATAGAAGGCGAGCGCCTCTTCGAGATTTGGTACGGCAATGCCGACATGCGCGATGCGGGGGCGATCAGACACTGACACCTCCGGAAAAATACAGGCGACCCGTGGGCAGACCAGCGGTGAACGCCGTCATACACACCAGGAGAATAACAACATGGGCACGACGAACACTCCCTCCGTCCACGTAAGCGACGCCTCGTTCGCTGTCGAAATCGAGCAGGCGAACGGTTTGGTGCTGGTTGATTTTTGGGCGTCGTGGTGCGGGCCGTGCCAGATCGTGGCGCCCATCCTCGATCAGCTCGCGGGCGAGTATGCCGGCAAGGCCAAGGTCGCGAAAGTCGACGTAGATGCGAATCAGAGAACGGCGATGCGGTTCAACGTGCGATCGATACCCAGCATCCTGTTCTTCAAGAACGGCCAGCACATCGATACCGTGATCGGGGCAGTCCCCAAAGCGACGCTGGAAGGGAAGATCAAGCAGCATCTCCTCTAGGGCTCAGGCGACACAGCAGGGGACGGTCGGGACAGGCTGACCGTCTGGACGACTCAAGGATCTCGGGCATTCAGTCTGAGATCCTTTCGTTTCCTTGACCGCCGCTCCACCTCACACCATTGATCCAGTATGGTCGATCCCGGTACCCTGTTCGTTGTAGCCACCCCGCTCGGGAACCTGGGCGACCTCTCGACTCGGGCTGCCGAGGTCCTGCGGAACGCTCCTGTGGTTGCGGCGGAAGACACCCGGCGAACTCGGGGTCTGCTAAGTCATCTCGGGGCTCGACCTACTCTTCTCAGTTACCACGCGCACTCGGACGAACACCGGCCGGAGGTTCTGCTGGAAATCCTCCGGTCGGGAAGGGACGTAGCCCTCGTCTCGGACGCAGGCACACCGGTGGTGAGCGATCCCGGCGCCGATCTGGTTGCCCTGGCGCGCAACGCCGGAATCACCGTTGTACCGATCCCGGGAGCGTCGGCCGTTGCCACAGCGCTCTCAGCAGCGGGTCTCCCAGCGGACCGGTACCTGTTCCTCGGTTTTATCCCCCGGAAGGGGAAGGAGCGAGCGCGACTGCTGAACCGAGCCGGGACAGAAGAATGGAGCGTTGTCATGTTCGAGGCCGCCCCCCGTCTGGTCGCCTTGCTGGCTGATCTCGTATCTGCCGCCGGCGGAGAGCGGCGGGCGGTGGTGGCGCGCGAGTTGACCAAGCTTCACGAGGAAATTCGTGGAGGGACTCTGGCGGAACTGGTCGATTATTTTACGTCGATATCGGCACGAGGCGAGCTCACGATCGTTCTGCAGGGAACCGGCGAGCCACCCGCGGAGCCGGATCGGACGGAAGACGCAGTGGAGCAAGCCAGCGTTCTCCTTGCCGGTGGGATGAGCCGGCGCGAAGTGGTTCGACGCCTGACCGACTCACTGGGCCTCCCCCGCAACGAAGCCTACAAGCTGGTAATGGAGTTGCCGTGATCTCCAGGATTCTCGCTGCCCTCCTCATTGCAGGCGTCTCACCGAGCACTCCGGCGCCGGTCCTGACGATTGGACGACTGCACTACGAAGGGGGCGGCGACTGGTACGCCAATCCATCCAGCCTGCCCAACCTGCTCTCCGCGCTTCAGACCCGGACGGCTCTCCGTGTTTCACCCGAGGAAAAGGTCGTCACCCTGAGAGACGATGATCTCTGGAACGTCCCCTACATCTATATGACCGGGCACGGCAACGTGCATTGGAGCGACCAGGACCTGGCGGTGCTTCGGCGCTACCTACAGCAGGGCGGATTTCTGCATGCCGATGACAACTACGGCATGGACGTATCGATACGGAGAGAGCTGGCGAGACTCTTTCCAGACCACCCGCTGGTCGAAGTTCCGCTCGATCATCCGATTTACCATCTCGTCTACGACTTTCCCCGCGGGATCCCCAAGATCCACGTGCACGACAACAAGCCCGCGCAGGGTTTCGGAATTTTCCTCGACGGCCGGCTCGCCGTGTACTACTCCTATCAATCCGATCTCGGCGACGGATGGGAAGATCCGGAGGTCCATCACGACCCACCGGCCAAGCATGAGGCAGCCCTGCGGATGGGGGTAAATCTGTTCGCCTACGCGATCGGGTACGGCGGGTGACCGTGCTCGCGACCCATCGCGCACTTCAGCAACTATCCGGACCGCTCAGAACTCGAAACCGGGCCGGTTGGGCCGCGGTCGCGATCGGGGCAGTCGCTCTGCTCCTGGGCTTGGCCGCGTGGGCCGTCAAGCTAGGCTGGGTAAACGCCCCCTACTGGGTTCTGGTGGCGTGGACTCTCGCGTTACTCGCCGTGGCTGTAGTGGTCTACCAGGCCTGGGCGGCGCAGTCGCGGCTTTCGGCTCGCGAGTGGCAGGCCGCCTGGAAGAGCTGGGCGCCTGGCGGCGGGGAAGCTTGACATCACTTCTCGATGCCACTGCATCGGGCACCAGCCGGGAGCTGCTGGCGTTGGCCGATCGCGCCCAGGCCGATGACATCGCGCGCCGGGGCATCGTTGCGGTCCAGCCCCTGGCGCAGCCGGTCCAATCGGTGCTCATCGTCGGCGCCCTATGCCTGTGTCTCGGTGTCTCTGCTTTCAGCACCGCGGGTCCGCTCAGGGGAGCGGCGGCCGCTCTCTGGCATCCCCATCGCGCCTGGAAGGCCACCATTGCACCGGTGCAACTCCGAGCCACCAGCAGCGTGGTCGACCGGGGACAGCCGGTGGCGTTTCAGCTGGAGGCAATGGGACGCTCGGTCGCTACGCTGTGGCTCCGCACTCCAGGCGAATCGTGGAAGCCCCGCGGTGTGAAGCTCGACTCACTCGGGCGGGCCACGATCCTCTCTCCCCCGCTACAAACCGATCTCTTCGCCCGATTGACCAGTGGCAGCCGTTCATCGGACACCGTCGTGGTTCGGGTTCGGCTCCCGGTCTTTCTCGGCTCTCTCAGCGTGACTGCTCGTTACCCGCCGTACCTCGGTATGGAAAGCGAGCCAGTTCCCACCGGGGGGGACACGCTGATTTTGCCCGCCGGCACCCGCCTCGAAACTCATGGCGAGGCGACCGCGAAGCTGGTACAAGCAGCCTGGGAGATCCCCGGAAAAGCTGAGCCGATGGACGTCAATGCGAGCCGATTTGGAGGGAGCTTCGTCCCGGTTCGGTCGGGGGAATACCGGCTCACGCTGGTTACGGCGGCAGGTGCACCGCTGGGCGGAGACTCGGTCCGACTCCCGATCCGAATCGTGCCAGACAGCGCACCCTCAGTCGAAATTCCCGTTCCCGGTGGAGACACGATAGCGCCGCTCAACCTCCAGGTTCCTCTCATCATCGATGCTCGCGACGATCACAGTGTCACGAGTGTCGCCCTGGAGAGCCGCCGCATCAGCCGGTTCGGTCAGGTCGACTCCAGCCGCCGTGAGATCGTTCCAGTGCCGGCGGAACGGCCCGATCGGGCGATTCTCACCTTTACCCTGGATCTCAATCGGCGCGGGCTGCTGCCTGGCGACACCGTCCGGTACTTCGCGATGGCCAAGGACAACGCACCCTCGGGACACATCGGCCGCTCGCGCGAGTTCGTCCTGCGCCTTCCCACGATGAGCGAGGTCCGAGCCGCGCAGCGGCAGGCGACTGCCGCCGTCTCGACTCAACTGGACTCCATCACCGAGGCGAGCCGGCGCATTGAACGGCAAACCGATGATTTGGCGCGGGAGCGTACTCGGCCCACGGGAGGACCGGGAAATAAGGAAGAGTCACTCCCGTATGAGGAGGCTCGGCGGGCAGAGGCTGTAGCCAAGTCACAGGAACAGCTGGTCCGCCAGGCAGAAGCCCTGAAGCAGACGCTCGAGTCGCTGCGGCGGAGTGCTGAAGCAGCAGGCGTGCGCGATTCTGCCTGGCAGCGGCAGCTCAGTGAAATCCGGGACCAGCTGGAGCGCGCGCTCTCGCCCGAGCTGCGTGAGCGGCTGGCGTCATTGCAGCAAGCCCTCAAGGATCTCGATGCCGACCGCGCCCGCGAGTCACTGGAGCAACTGGCCCAGGCGCAGAAGGAGCTGCGAGAGGCATTGGAACGAAGCCGGGAGCTATTCCGCCGGGCGGCGCTCGAGGGTGATCTGGCCAGTCTGAGTCAGGAATCCAAAGAACTGGCTGCGCAGCAGCGTCAATGGAACGAGCACGCAAACTCTCCAGACAGCAGCCGCACGGCCGCGGCTGAACAGCAGCTCGCTGTCAGAACCGATTCTCTTTCTGCCGCTCTTTCGAGGGTCTCCCGGGCCGCCTCACCCGACCAGAAGAACAACCCGCTGCAAGCCGGGGCGGAGCAGGCGGGAAAGGCGGCGGGCGAGATGCGCCAGGCCGGGAAGTCTGCTGAACGCGGGCAGCGGCAGGACGCGAGGCAGCACGGCGAAAATGCGTCCAAGAGTCTCGAGCCGCTGAGCGATCAGCTGCAGCGGCAGCGCGAAGAGATGCAACAGAACTGGAAGCGCCAGGTGATGGAGGCTCTCGATCAAGCCACCGCAGAAACCAGCCGATTGGCGGAGCGACAGCTCCAGGTTCAGGAGAAGTTGCAAAATGGAGGACAGCCTGAGGCCTCAACCAGGGCAGAGCAGGGCGCCATCGAGGAGGGAGTCCAAAAGATCCTCGACCAGGTCAAGCAGGCCTCCGGCAAGAACGCGCTGGTCTCTCCTCAGATCGGAGCGGCACTGTCCGCGGCACAGCTCCAAATGCAGCAAGCCCGAGAGGCTATCTCTTCGGCAGCTCCCAACGGGCGCGAGGCCGCGGATCAGGCCGGCGGCGCGCTCGACGCCCTCAATTCCGCTGCCCACCAACTGCTTCGCGCCCGCGCCGACGTATCGGGCGCACAGTCAGGGTCAGGTCTCAGCGAAGCGCTGGAGCGAATGGCCCAGCTTGCCAAGGAACAAGGCGGACTGGGACAGCAGGGCGCTGGACTCCTCCCTATGGCAGGAAGCGGCGCGATACGCGAGCAGCTGCAGGGTCTCGCTGCCAGACAGCGCGCACTGTCTCAGGAGCTCGAGAAACTCCGGGGAGGTGGCAACCTGCCAGGCGCGGGACAGATGGCCGATGAAGCCGACCAGCTGTCGAAGCGGCTGGAAGGCGGTCGAATCGATCGAGAGCTGGTCGAACGGCAGCAGCAGCTCTTCCGCCGGATGCTGGATGCCGGCCGAACCCTTCAGGGGAACGAAGAAGACCAGAAGAAGGAGCGCCAAAGCACAACCGCCGTTGGTGACAGCGTCCACCTGCCGCCGGCGCTTCGAGCCCGACTGGAGGATGAGAACCGGAGATTTCGAGTTCCGAGCTGGGAAGAGCTGCAACGGCTCTCTCCGGAGGAGCGCCGGCTGGTAGTAGATTACTTCCGCCGCCTGTCCGAGCCGGCCGCGAGGTAACTCTGATGAATCCTGTCCTTCGCCCAGCTTTCGTTGCCCTGTTCTGGTGGTTGTTGCCGGCCGCGGTCTGGTCGCAGCAACCTGCCATGATGCGTGCCTTCGACCTGGAGCGCCGAGGGGACTACGCCGGTGCCGCCAACGCGTACCGAACTGTCCTCAACGCAAATCCGTCCGAGGTGTCGGCGCTTCTGGGGCTCGAGCGCTCGCTGCTTCCGTTGAACCGAACTGCCGAGATGATCCCTGCGGTACGTGCGGCACTCGCGGCCGCTCCTGCCAGCTCGGCTGCGTACGGCGTTGCGCTACGGGCTTGGGCTGCGGCCGATCAGCCGGACAGTGTCAGAAGCTTCGCCCAACGTTGGGCGCGGGTCGCGCCGACCGATGAGTCGCCCTACCGGGAGTGGGGAGCGTCCGAGCTGGGCCGCCAAAACCGTTCAGGCGCACGAGCCGCCTACCTGGAAGGCCGCCAGAAGATCGGGAGGCCCGATGCCCTGTCCGCCGAGCTGGCTCAGCTTGCCCTCTCGGAGGGCGACTACCCTGGAGCTGCTCGAGAGTGGCTGCTCGCTGTGCATCGACTTCCCGGCTACAAGGTGACCGCCGTTTCGACGCTCAGTCAGGCACCGGAGCAGGCCCGGCCGGAGCTGCTTCGCTTGCTGACGGCGGAGCCCGATCTCATGTCACGCCGGATTGAATCGGAGCTGCGGGCCGGTTGGGGAGACCCTCTGGGAGCGGTCCGGGTCCTCGAGGGTGCATTGCCTCCGGATCGGGTTCAGGCCATTGGCGCACTTCAGGGTCTCCTCGATCAGCTGCGAACGCTTCGAACTGCGGAAGGCCAGCAAGCGCAGGGCAAGGTTTTGGAATTGATATCAGAGCGAGTACCTCCAGCTCAGGCTTCGCGGCTTCGACTGGATGCGGCTCGGGCCTACTCCGCCGGTGGCGATAGAACTGCGGCCCGGCGAATGCTGGCCGGACTGGCTGATAGTCGGGACACACCTGCCAACGTGTCGGCGGACGCTGGAAACACCTTGCTCAGCGTTCTGATCAGCGATGACAAACTGGACGAAGCACAGAAGCGATTGGCGGATCTTCGCCCGAACATGTCAGCAGACCAGTACGATCTCACGAGACGAAAGCTGGTGATGGCGTGGGTTCGTTCTGGTGAGCTTGCGCGCGCCGACTCGGCGATCACGCCGGATAGCAGCGTGGACGGTCTTGCGGTGAGCGGCCGGGTGCGGCTCTACCGCGGCGACATCGCGGGCGCGCTAACCCGGTTCAAGGCAGCGGGACCCTATGCGGGTGACCGGGAGGAGGCCACCGAGAGAACGATGCTGATGGCGCTGATCCAGCCAATCGAGAAGGACACTCTTCCGGCACTCGGGCGCGCGCTCCTCCAGCTGGAGCAGGGAGACACAGCGGAAGCTGCTGCCGGTTTGGAGCGCGTCGCCACGGGCCTCCCGGTCCAGCGGGGTGGGGCCGAGCTGCACCTGCTGGCGGGACGCCTGTTGGGGGCCTCTGGTAAAGCGGCTGACGCCGAGCGTCTCTTCCGTGCTGCCGCGGCCAAAGCCGCCCCCGCGACCGCCTCCGCAGCTGAGCTGGCTCTGGCCGAGCTGCTCATCTCGTCCCAGAGAACCGAAGATGCGGTGAGTGTGCTCGAGCACCTCATTCTGACCTATCCCGAGAGCGCATTGGTGCCGCAGGCCCGGCGGGAACTGGACCAGGCGCGGGGAGCAGTCCCCAAGACATGAAGCGGCGTGAGTTCGTCCTGCGTGCGAGTGCAGGGATAGCGGCGCTCTCTCCCGCGCTGTCCTGGAGACCTCGCTGGAGTGCGCCCTGGCTGCTCGTTCCCATGGACGATGCCCAGACCGACCACCTCAAGGCGTACGGTCTGACCTACCGCGCGCTGAAACGCGGAATACGGGGGGAATGGTTCCTCAACTACCGGAGTGGGGCCTTCCTGCTGCCGGGTGACACGGCGATCGCCAGAGATGCCGCGCTGGCCGGTGTCATGGTCGAGCCGATGGATGACGCTGCCCTGGTTCGGATCCGGGGCGAGCTCCAGGCCGGCAACATGGATGCCGTGCCGTTGGAGAAGACGCCCAAGGTGGCGGTTTATGCGCCACCCAACGCGCCGCCCTGGGACGATGCGGTCACCATGGCGCTCAACTACGCCGGCATAGAATTCGAAAAGGTGTGGGACGCCGAGGTGCTGGGTCAGAAGCTCAGTACTTATGACTGGCTCCATCTGCACCATGAGGACTTCACCGGCCAGTACTCCAAGTTCTTTCTGAACTATGCGGGCGCGCCCTGGCTGGTGGATATGGTCGAGCGCAACCGCGCTATGGCCGCCAAGCTCGGCTTCACCTCAGTCCCAGCGGAAAAACGCGCCGTCGCCGGGGCAATCGCGAGCTTCGTCGAACGGGGCGGCTTTCTGTTCGCGATGTGTACGGCCACGGAGACGCTCGATCTGGCACTGGCGTCGGAAGGAGTAGACATCGCGGCATCTTACGCTGACGGAACACCGATGGATGCCAACGCGAGTGCCCGCATGAAGTGGGACCGTGCCCTGGCCTTCCACAACGCGCGTCTGGAGCTGAGTCCCACCATGTCGGTCTATTCCGACATCGATGGACACCAGGTGAACTCGCCCGACCGGCGGCAGCCCCTGGGCTCGTTCAGCCTTTTCAATTTCAGCGCCAAAATCGATCCGGTGGCCACCATGCTGGTACAGAACCACCGGCAAGTCATCCCGGACTTCTATGGTCTCACCACATCGTTTACCCGGAAAACACTGAAGCCGAGCGTCACGGTTCTGGCTGAGGAGCCGGGCGCTCCCTGGGTCAAGTACATCCATGGCGAGCGGGGCCAGGGCACCTGGACATTCTTTGGGGGACACGACCCGGAAGATCCTCAGCACCAGATCGGCGACGCGCCTACCGATCTCTCTCTGCACCCACACTCGCCGGGATACCGGCTGATCCTCAACAACGTTCTGTTTCCTGCCGCCAAGAAGAAAGAGCTGAAGACTTGAGCGAGCGCATCGCCCCGGGAGTTCGGGGATACCTCGCCGCCGAGATTTCGGCTGCGGGCGGACGCGAAGTTGCCTTCGTCGCTCGGGTCGACCGGGACGGGGTGGTTACTGATGCGCGGGCGGTTGCGCGCGGAACCGTTCAGATGGTGCTCGCGCTCCCGGGCGGAGCCTGCCGGGGCGACATGCTGCTGCACAATCATCCCAGCGGAGTGCTGGATCCTTCGGCCGCCGATCTCAACGTCGCGGCCCGCCTGCACGACGCCGGCGTGGGATTTGGGATCCTCAACAACGACGCGAGCAATCTCTACGTCGTCGTGGAGGTGCCCAGGGACCGGCCGGCGGTTCGGATCGACCCGTTCGATATCATCGACCTGCTGGGCGAGGAGGGCCCGGTGGCGGGGCAGCTCAGCCGCTACGAGGACCGCCGGAGCCAGCGTGACATGGCCGCGCACGTTGCCGACGGCTACAACGACGGCGGCGTCCAGCTGCTGGAGGCGGGAACCGGGGTGGGGAAGTCGTTCGCCTATCTGGTTCCAGCCCTCGCGTGGGCTCGGGCAAATGGCGAGCGGACGGTGGTGAGCACCAACACCATCAATCTGCAGGAACAGCTGGTAGGGAAGGACCTCCCGCTCCTCCGCGAAGCGCTCGGGTCGGCGGATTACTCGCCCACGTTTGCGCTGCTCAAAGGCTGGCGCAACTACCTCTGTCTTGCTCGTATGCACCAGGCGGTGTCGGCCCAGCGCACATTGCTGGAGCAGGACAAGCTGGACGAGCTGATCGGGATCTCGGAATGGGCCGGGCATACCTCGGACGGCACACTAAGCGATCTGCCGGTCAGTCCCAGCCCAGAAGTCTGGGACGAGGTGAGTGCAGAACCGGACCTCTGTACCCGGCTCAAGTGCTCGCACTTCGACCGCTGCTTCCTTTTTCGGGCTCGCCGTCGTGCGGCGGAGGCAGATGTGGTCGTTGTCAATCACCACTTGCTGGCCGCCGATTTAGCCGTGCGCCAGGCGCAGGACAACTGGCAGGAAGCAGCCGTGCTCCCGCCGTATCAACGGCTCATTCTCGATGAGGCGCACCATCTGGAGGATGTCGCCGCCAATCATCTGGGCATTCAGGTTACCGGCCGGGCGGTTCGCCGGCTCCTGGGACGATTCGAACGAAACGGTCGTGGCCTGGCTCCCAGCCTGTCGTATGAGCTTCAGACCAGCAACGATCTGCTGAGTCGTGCCAGCCTCGACTTGCTGCAGCAGCGCCTGATTCCAGCAATCTCGGATGCCCGCCGCGCCACCGATGCGCTTTTCCTCAGATTGTCCGAGCGGTTGGAGCAGGTGCCCGGAAGCCAGCTCCGACTTGACGACGATTTCGCGACTGATCCGATCTGGGACCAGGGGCTCGCCTTCGACGTCGACGCCAGCCTGGGTGCATTCCGGGCGTTGCGCGAGATGGTGGAGACGATCGCCGACCGGCTGTCCCAGGCCGAGGAGACGGAGCGCCGGGGGCAGCTGCTGCAGGAGATGCGCGGTGTCATTCGTCGTCTGGATGGTTTGTCAGACGGACTCAACCGGACCCTGAGGCCGGTAGCCGGCGGCGCTCCCACCGTGCGCTGGATGGAGCGGAGCGCCAGGGGACAGCACGTGAGTCTCTCGGCCGTCCCGCTGGATCTGGCGCCGGTGCTCCGTGAGCTGCTCTTCAGTCGTCTCCAAACAGTCGTGCTCACGAGCGCGACGCTCGCGGCGGCTGGAGAGTTTGGCTTTCTGGAGTCTCGTCTGGGTCTCGGCGGGGAACTGTCCCCCGTGAGCGTGCGAGAGATCTTCTCTTCGCCGTTCGACTACCCGTCGCAGTGTGTCTTTGGAATCCCCAACGATCTCCCTGAACCGCGCGAAGACGAGGCAGCGCATGGAGCGGCGGTGGTGCAGGTGGTGACCGACCTGGCCTATGCCTCGGACGGCGGGATGTTCGTCCTTTTCACCAGCCACAGCGCCTTACGCCGCGCAGCGCAGGAGCTTCGAGCAGCGCTGGGCGATCGGTGGCCCATCCTGGTGCAGGGAGAGGCGCCCCGGGACGTGCTATTGCGGCGATTCCGTCACGCGGAAAACGCCATATTGTTCGGCACCGATTCGTTCTGGGAAGGCGTGGACGTGCCCGGCCGTGCGCTCCGCACACTGGTCCTCAACAAGCTACCTTTCAAGGTACCGTCCGAGCCGATCACCGCGGCGCGGCTGGAGCGGTTAGCTGAGGAAGGGCTGGATGGGTTCATGCATTATCTGTTGCCTCACGCCGCGCTGAAGCTGAAACAGGGATTCGGGCGCCTGATCCGGAGCCGGCAGGACACCGGTGTGGTCGTACTGTTGGATAGCCGAGTGGTGACCAAGCGGTATGGGCATCTCCTGCTGAGCGGCTTGCCTCGGGCCGAGCGGGTCATCGGGAGTTGGAGTCAGGTGCGCACCAAGTGCGAGGACTTCTTTGCTCGCCAGGGCATCGGTGCCATCGCATGATGCCGGTCCGGCCTACCAAGATCATCGGTATCGGGCGCAACTATCTCGAACACGCGCGCGAGCTGGGCAATGAAGTCCCCGCAGTACCTATTCTTTTTTTCAAGCCCCCAACTTCACTCATCGGGCCCGGAGACACCATCCTGCTTCCGGACGTCTCCACGCGGGTGGAGTTCGAAGCCGAGATCGGTGTGGTCATCGAGAAGCGCATCCGCAATGTGGATGCTGCCGCTGCCGAGCGCTCCATCGGTGGGTACATCTGTGTGAACGACGTGACTTGTCGCGATCTTCAGAAGGTCGACGGGCAGTGGGGTCGCGCCAAAGGTTTCGACACTTTCTGCCCGGTTGGGCCCCGCATCGGAACCGGGTTGAACTGGCGGGAGCTGGAGCTGATATGCCGGGTAAATGGGACAGAGCGGCAGCGAGCGAAGGCGACCGACATGCACTTTTCGATTCCTGAGCTGGTAGCGTTTCTCAGCGGGATCATGACTTTGGAGCCAGGCGACCTCATCGCCACCGGGACGCCGGCCGGAACAGCCCCACTCCACGATGGTGATGTCGTGGAGGTCGAAATCCCTGGTGTCGGGATCCTCTCTAACCCGGTTCGTAAAGCCGAGGGTGGATGATTCAGTTCAGCAGGCGGTTGGCGAGTCTCCCAGGATATCCCCTGGCGGAGATCCCTGCGATCAAGCGGAGGCTTCTGGAAGCGGGCGTCGACGTCATCGATCTCGGCGCCGGGGACAACGATACGCCGCCACCCGCCGTTGTGGTGGAGGCGATGACGGCTGCTCTCAGGAACCCCGCATTGAGTAAGTACGGATTCCAGCAGGGCCTGCCCGAATTTCGCCAGGCGGCGGCCCGCTGGGTTCAGCGGCGTTTCGGGGTGGCTTTCGACCCCACCACCGAAACGTTGCCACTGATAGGCTCGAAAGAGGGGCTCTCTCACCTGCCGCACGCGCTGATCAATCCGGGGGACGTGGCCATAGTGCCGGAGCCCGGCTATCAGGCTTATCTGGGTGGCGCGCTCCTCGCCGGAGCGGAGCCGTACATCGCGCCTCTTCGGCCGGAGAACAACTTTCTGATCGAGCTGGAGGACGTCCCTGGTGACGTTCTGCGCCGAGCCAAGATCGTGTTTGTGAACTATCCCAATAATCCGACCGCCGCCATCGCCCCGGCAGAGTACCTCGAGCGGACGGTGGCGCTGTGCCGTAAACACAACATCGTCCTGGCTTACGACAACGCCTACTGCGACCTGACGTTCGACGGGTATCGTGCGCCCAGCATCTTCGAGACACCCGGCGCTCGCGATATTGCGCTCGAGTTCTTCTCGCTTTCCAAGAGCTATTCCATGACTGGTTGGCGCCTGGGCTTCGCGCTAGGACGGTCCGAGCTCATTCAGGCGCTCACTCGGGTGAAGTCCTACGTGGACACCGGACCCTTTCTCGCGGTCCAGAAGGCCGGCGTGGCCGCACTCGATGCAGCCGAAGAGTTGGTGGCGCCCATCAGGGCCGAGCTCCAGCGACGGCGTGATGCCGCGGTATCAGCGCTCCGTAGTGTGGGTTTCGCCGTCGAGTCCCCCCGGGCAGCGATGTATCTGTGGGTACCGCTGCCGCCTGGGGTGCTCTCTTCGTCATTTGCTAAACAGGCGATCGAAGAAGGCGGTGTCGTGGTGCTGCCTGGCAGCGGATTTGGACCGGCGGGAGAGGGCTTCTTCCGAATTGCGCTGACCGTAGGCGCTGAACGGCTGCAGGCCGCCGCCAAGCGCCTGGGCGTCGCGTTGGAGCGGACCCCCCGAGGGGCACTTGCGACCTCCGTTTGATGTCAATTTCCCCAAGCGGGCACCCTGGCCGTGGATCGCCATTGGGGCCAGCGTTCTGCTACACAGTCTGCTCCTTTTCGGCTGGGTGGACGGGCGTATTCCCGATGTGCCCCGCTTCCCCCGCCAGCTGATCGTGCTCTCCGCCCCAGCGGCGGGACCGGAACCCGCAATCACACCGTACCAGAGGTTCGAGCCCACCGGTGAACGGGGCCGGAGCCGGCTTCCGGAGCCCAGGCGCGGGGTGGGGAAGCCGATTCGTCCCGCGCTCCCCGCTCGGCCAGAAGAGGTGACCGTGGTGCCTGCACCCAAGCCCGAGCCGGACACAGTAGACACCGCGACGGCGGCAGGCCGGGATCAGGCGGCCGCGGGCAGAATCGGCCCGGGTTTAGCGGAGGGGCGGCTCTGGGTCAGGCCGCTGCCTCTCCCGCCCCAGGAGTTGGCCCAGCGGCTCTCCCGGACCAAAGCCCAGTTGGTGGACAGTGCGGTGACCCGGATCGTGCAGGCGTATCTCGACTCTATTGCGGGCGATCCCGCGAGCAGGGATCTTAAGCCGCCCAGTTGGACCACGGAGCTGGTGGGGAAGAAGTTCGGGATAGACGAGAAGAATATTTACATAGCGGGTCTCAAGATTCCGGTGGCCGTGTTGGCCTTGCTTCCTATTCCCGCCGGCAACATCGACCAGAACCGCGCGTACAACCATCTCCTGGACCTGCGGGCCGACCTCCAGTATGCGGCACAGCGCGCCCAGAACATGGAGGAGTTCAAGACGATGATCAAAGAGATGCGGCTCCGAAAGGAGCGCGAGCGCGAGTTCGAGAAGAATCAACGGACCGCACCACCCCCGGAGACGCCGGCAACACCATGAAGCTTGTAGACACGGACGAGACGATCGTGCTCGTCACCGGATCATCGCTCCCCGCGGAAGAGCGGGATCGCCCGCTGGCGTACCGGCTCAAGTCAGAAATCGATCGGCGCGGCACCGGGCACGCCTATCGCCGGGCCGTCGTCGTGGCAGATCTCTGGTACCTGGAAAACCGGATTTTTCACTTGAACCCCACGATTGCGATCGGCGGTCCCGGCGCAAACGGCGTCTCCAACGACTTCGCCGAGTCACTCCCCATGGTCTACTCGCGGGAGGAGCGGGTCTTTGTGCAGGCCGATTTCGAGGCGGAGGTGAAGCGAGCAAGTCTCTGGGGTGTGGATGCCGAGCAAACCGCCGTCGCGGTGGAGATCTTCATGACCCAGGGATATCTGGATGACCTGCTGAGCCGGATTTGGCGTTTCCGGACGGGAGTGTTCGTTTAGAGGCCGAGCAGATCGGCCAGTGCTCGATCCACCATCTCCGTCGTATCTCCCTCGATGATTTTCCTCAGGATGTCTGCCGTCTCGAGCGGCAGGCTGTCCGGATGTACCCGGTCCCGCTCGTATCGGACGATGTTCCCGAGCGGCACCGGCGCGACCCGGGGATCATCCGGCTGGATCGAGTCGCTCTCAATTGAGGCCTCGTACGATGAGCCAGGCACGCTGGCGGCCCACGGCTCCTCCGGTTCTTCCCCGTCGTCGTCCGGCAGAGGCACCATCGCGAACAGCTGGCATTGGAGGCCAGGAGGCGAGAGGCGCCCCACCAGTACCACCTGCAATGGCTCGTCGAAGAAGTGATGCTGCTGGATTTGCTCCCAGGCTTCCGGCGTCATGACTGACCGCGCAACGAGACGATCGTTGCGGTAGGTGCCCATGCACACCATCTCCGCCGGCACCCGTTCATCCTCTACCAGTCCGACCTTCAGCTGCACCGGCTCTTCGGTTGCCGCAATTGCCGTGGGAGTCGGCTCGGCATCGCCGGCGGCGTCAGGTAAATCCGTCGTCATATGGAATCAGTAGGTGGGACTTGTCGCTACGGCAAGCGCCGGAACAGCTACGGCGTGTTCGTCGGCGGGATGATCTCGCCTTTGTCCGTTATCACAGCGGCGTTCGCGCCGAAATCCTCGGCCGACAGGCTGCGTACCAGGCGCAGGGCGGCACCTTCAGGGTCGGGCGCGGGTCCTTCGCGGGGCAGTTGTAGCATCGGAACGAGGCGGGCCCGTTGGAGCGTGCGGCTTCCGGCGAATTCCAACTGAAGCACACCGGTTACCCCCAGTGGCCCGGACAGATTGAACCCGCGGTACGTGAGAAAATTTCCCATTGAGTAGGCCACCATGTGGCCTCGATAAAACTCGATTCCTCTGAGGACGTGGGGGCCGTGTCCGATCACGACATCGGCACCGGCATCGACGACCGCCCGCGCCCAGCGCCGCAGGTCTCCCCGTGGCTCGGCGCCGAGCGATTCAGCGACTTCACCCGTGCGGAGGGCCTTGATCCCCTCGGAGCCCCCATGGAACGTCACGACCAGCAGATCGACCATCGGCCGGATCGAGTCGATGACGGCCACGCTCCGCTCGATGTCGAGCAGGTCGTAGGCGAAAGGGTAAGTGGTGAAGCCAACCAGACCGACTGAGGTGTATGCGTTGCCCGAGCGAACGGTATCGATCGCTATATGCCCCAGCGGACCGTAGAGATGAAGCCCCAGACTATCGAGCACGCGTTCGGTCGATTCCCGCCCAGCGGGACCGAGATCGTTGGCGTGATTGTTGGCAAGATTGAGATGGGTGAAACCAGCTTCAGTGAGCCGGGGAGCCAGCATGACGGGGGTACGGAAGGCATAACAGTTGGGGCGAGTCACCGGAGTCGCTGGTACCACCGGCTTCTTTCGCTTTCTCTTGCTTCGATGTACCGGCGCCGGTTTCACCAGACACTTGACTGATGTGCCGGTGTCGGCAAGAACACCCTCGAAGTTGCCCACCACCAGATCACCGTGGAGGCTCGGACGGGCCTTGTCGAGCAGACCACGGCCGCTATCTGGAGGCACGCCGTCCGGCAGCGTTGCGGTCCCGAGATTGATATCGCCCACAAACGCCAAACGAACCGGAGCGTACATGCGCGGAGCAGGGACCGGGCTTGGCTCAATCAACGGCGATGGGAGAGAGATCTGCGAATCGGGTTTTGCGACCGGAGGTGCGGGAGGAGGCTGCGTCGCCGGTGGGGCTTTGGAGCAACCAACAGCCGCCGCAAGCAGGAGCCAGCGAAGGCTCGGCCTCACGCTGCGGTGATTCCTCCGCTGGAACGCTCAGCCACTTCATTCAGGCGACGGAGGCTATGTTCAGGGCCCACGACCGCCAACAACTCATTCACCGGCTCCGATACGGTTGATCCGGTGAGTGCCACCCGGATTGGCTGCATCGCGTCTCCCAGCTTGAGACCGTTGGCCTCCGCCATCGAGCGGACCGTCTCCAGAAGGCGATCCGGCGTCCACTCGGACTGACTCAGACCCTCGAGGGCGTGGACAGCCAGGCGCAGGTTTCCGCCGAACGCCGGACCCAGTTTCCGCATCAGCGCATCTCCCTTGGTGTCCACCTTGGCCCGAGCCGGGTCGAGACGCACCGCAACCTGCTCGGCCACATGAAGGATTGTCCGAGAACGCGCTTTCACCGCATCGATGATGGGCCGAAGATCCCCTCTCGGTTCGATTCCCATCCGCGCGAGCTGCCGCCGAACGGGTTCGAGCAGCTCATCGGCCGGCAGAGCAGATAAATACTGACCGTTCATCCACTCGAGCTTCGTAGTATCGAAGACGGCGGGCTTCTTTTGGATCCCTTCGAGGGTGAACAGCCGGATCATCTCGTCTTCGGCCAGGATCTCGCGATCCTCGCCCGGAGACCAGCCGAGCAGCGCGAGGAAGTTCCGCATGGCCGCGGGGAGGATGCCCTGCTCCTGGTAGTCGCCGACTGCCGTGGCGCCGTGACGTTTCGAGAGCTTCTTGCCGTCGGCGCCGAGGATCATCGGCACGTGGGCGAAGACGGGCGGCTCGTGGCCCAGCGCCCGGTACAGGGCGATCTGCTTGGGCGTGTTCGAGATATGATCATCGCCCCGGATGACGTGGGTGATGTCCATGGCGATGTCGTCGCGACACAACGGCCAGATTGTAGATGGCGCTGTTGTCGCTTCGCAGGATCACGAAATCATCGAGATCCTTTCCCTGGAAGCTGATACGGCCGTGCACCGCATCCTCCCAGGCGATCTCTCCGTCAGGCAACCGAAACCGAATGGTCGATGGCGCGCCCGCGAGGCTTCGCGATTCGACTTCGGCGGGACTCAGCGCCGCGCATCTTCGGTCATAGCGAAATCCGGCACCGGCCTTCTCGGCTTGCACCCGCTGAGCATCGAGCTCTTCCCGGGTACAGAAGCAGCGATACGCTTTACCCTCAGCCAGAAGCCGTTCGGCATCAGCTTGGTGTCGCGCAGCGTACTCGCCCTGGAAGTAGGGACCTTCGTCCCATGAAACGCCCAGCCAGGTTAGCCCATCGAGGATGACTTGGGTGTGTCCCTCGGTGCTGCGCTCGCGGTCGGTGTCCTCGATGCGCAGCACATGGGTACCGCCGGTGTGTCGGGCGTAGAGCCAGTTGAAGAGCGCGGTCCGAGCGCCGCCGACGTGGAGATAGCCTGTCGGGGATGGGGCGAAGCGAACGCGTGGGTGTTTCACAGGGTGAACGGTAAACGGGAAACGGTGAACGGGGGAGGTGGGGCGGCCCGTTCACCGTTCAGTGTTGACCGTTCACCGTTGTTGAACGGAGCGGGAGGGATTCGAACCCTCGATAGAGGTTGACCCCCTATGCCGGTTTAGCAAACCGGTGCCTTCAGCCACTCGGCCACCGCTCCCAGTTTCCGCAGCGAGCCGGGAAATTCACATTTCGCCCGATGTTATGCAACCCCGCGCGAGCGGAGTCGTCACCTCTCTCGCGGTCAGGAGGAAGCTGGAATCGAGGTTCCGATCTCGCGCTCCAATCGAATGTTCGCCCGCTGGTAGCGTTCATCACTGGCCATTGGAACCCTCACGAAACCGTGTTTCTCGTAGAGTCGGATCGCGGGCTCCAGCGCCGTGTTGGAAACGATGATCACCCGCCGGGCTCCCATTTCGGCAGCTGCCGCCATCGCCGCATCCATCAACAAATCGCCGAACCCACGGCCGCGGGCAGACGGCGCCACCGCCATCTTGGCGATCTCGCAGTCGGTGCCGTGACGGAGTAAAGCGCAGGTGCCCTGCACCTCTCCACCTGCGAGCACGAAGAAGATTTCCCCGCCAGCGTCGAGAATGGTGCCCCGGGGATCGCCGAGAACTTCCCGGTCCTCATCCTCCAGCACGAAGTACTTCTCGATCCATTCCTGGTTGAGCTGCGCAAAGGCGGAACGGAACTCTTCACGATAGCGTACCACCGTGGGGTGGGCGGGTTGGTCGCCAGCGGCTTTCATCCGACCTCTCGAGACAGGGCAGAGCGGGTTTAGTACGACTAGATGAGCAGTGTGGGTGAAGCTTAACGGCGGCAGGACCTCGGACGCACCGGCCGGAGCGCCTCCGGGTAGCGGAGGGTAGAGAAGCTAGTTCAGAACGGCTGAGCGGTAATAGTCCCGAGCCAGCGCCAC
Organism: uncultured Gemmatimonadales bacterium; assembly: GCA_963751925.1. Taxonomy (GTDB): domain Bacteria; phylum Gemmatimonadota; class Gemmatimonadetes; order Gemmatimonadales; family GWC2-71-9; genus CAVVWJ01. The sequence goes on from CAVVWJ010000002.1 coordinate 223,295, forward strand.
GATCTCTTGAGCCGATCCTGGCAGGTTATTCCGCAGCCAAAGAATGATGGCTTCCGGGCGGGGGATTACTCCCCAGGAGGGGCGATGGTTCGACCGCATCAGCTTCCGGATACCCTCCACTCTCGCGCCCAGCACCTCGTCCATGGCGCGGCTCAGAGCGGAATCGAGCGCCTCATCGACTGGCAGAAGGTGAGTGTGGGCGCAGAGGACCGCGTCCACGGCGTCCATCTGGAACTCTTCGCCGAAGATGTCCACCGGGTAGGCACAGAAGAGACTGATATCGCTCGAAGCCAGCAGCGAGTTCCAAAAGGTTTCGAGCTCCGCGGCTGCCGTGAAATCCCCATCCTGCCACAGAAGTCCCACCATCTCTCCATAGGCTCTAACGAAAGAGTGACCGGCGCGCTCCTGGACACGGCTCACCGTCGAGCCCACCACGCTTCGGAAGAGGTCTTGATCCGGATGGCCGTTTCGGAGTAGACGGCTCAGGGTCTCGCGCGCGTCGAGAAACACCAGTTGGCCCTTCAGAACCGCCTGGGAGTATCCGATTGTCAGTCGAAGCTGGGATGCTATGGAGCTGCGGTGTTCCGCTGTCGCGATGACGACAAGACCTTCCCCTCGGCGGAGCCCTTCCGACAGGTAACGACTGACATTTCCGGTGAGAAGACGATCGTCTTTGCCATAGAGCTGAACCAGATGGGACTCGGGCTTGGTTTGATCGAGAAGCTCCGCGCAGGATGTCATTCAACCTCACACTTGCAGGACGAGCCGTGGTCCGACTCCAGAAAGCTATCCACCGGAGCCGAATATGGCGATGGGGCTCTCACGGCCTTGTGGCTGGGGTCACATAGCTGCAGCGGGGACGGTGACCCATTCTGCTTGCGGTCGCCAACGGGGCGGCGGTACTTTCGCAACGCGTTGCCTTACCTTGCGACCATGCACCAGGCCGAGCGCATGCCACACCAGGGCTCCACCGCCAACTCGCCAGGTCCCGAGCGGCCACCAGGCGGCTACACGGTCCTCGTAGTCGATGATGAAGAGGCCGTGCGCCGGCTGGCGTGTCGGATGTTGACGTGGACCGGCTACCAGGCCTTGGAGGCGAGTCATGGCCGGGAGGCGATCGCCACCATCGAGCAGCATGCGGGTGCCATCCATCTAATCTTGACCGACATCAAGATGCCCGGCATGAATGGACGAGAATTGGGCCGCCACGTCGAGCAGCGGTGGCCGGGCAAGCCCATTCTTTACATGTCAGGGTTTGCCTCGGAGGTGTTCCAGGGCGGTCTGCTCGAGCCCAACGCTCCCTTTCTTCCCAAGCCTTTCACCCAGGACGATCTCGCGCACAAGGTCAAGTCACTACTCGGCGGTAGCTGAACCCTCCTCCACGTTCTCCGAAGCATCCTGTCGGAAGCACCGGGTCATCTATCACAGTGGTTCGCCGCACCGGGGCAGCACATTTCTGTGGCGGATGTTCGTCATTCCCGCCCATTTTCGGGCTAAATTTCGAGATCCGACGGGGTCCTGGCTGGCATAAATGTTGATCTTTGCAGGTCGTTCTTCTAGCCTTAGCCCTGTCAGCTATCTTCTGAAATGACCAAGCTATGACAGCAGGGGGACTAGTGGTCGCGGCACCGCAGGAGCCCCCTCGTCGTTCTGGGGGGCGAGGCACGCCGTTGCGCATAATTTGTCCCACGTACTGGTATCCTCAGCACGCCACAGACACCCAGGCTACCTACGTTCACGACATCAATCGGCACCTCGTGCGCCGGGGCCACTCAGTCACCGTAGTTACCCCCGGAGCTCCATCCCTCCCAAAGACAGACACGTTCGACGGCGTCAACATCGTCCGCTTCCCGCTCGAGCTGCCCGCCGATCTGACCTACGGCCGAGTTGCTCAGAGCCGGGTAAGCTGGCTGGGCCGGTTTGCCAGGGTTGCCGTCATGGCCCACTACATGGAAGCGCAGCACAGGGCCATCATCGCCGAAGCGCGTGAGAGCGGCGTCGACGTCATTCACGCCCATTGGGCGATTCCCACCGGTCCGGCTGCCGTCATGGCCGCCCGAAAGCTGGACGTACCCTCAGTCATCACGATGCACGGCGGTGATGTGTACGTGAACCCGGAGCAGGGATACGACTTCCCAACCCGGTGGTACGTTCGCCCGGCGCTGCGCTGGACCCTGCGGCACGCGGGCGCGCTCACCGCAATTACGGAAGATTGCCGCCAGCATGCCCTGCGCGCCGGTGCTCCGGCGGAGCACATTCGCCTGGTCTTCAACGGAACCGATCTCCGGCGCTTCAGTCCCAGCGACAACGGCACCCGTGGGAACCTGCCGTACGGGGAGCACATGATCTTTGCCTGCCGGCAGCTGTTTCCCCGAAAGGGAATCAGGTTCCTGCTGGAGGCCGCAGCTCAACTCAAGCCACAATTCCCTGACCTCAAAGTGGTGCTGGCCGGCGACGGCTTCGAGCGCCCCGAGCTGGTGCGGCTGGCCGATCAACTCGGGATCGCAGCAGACGTCACGTTTCTGGGATGGGTGCCGAACACCGATCTCCCGCCCTACTACCGCGCCGCGGCCGTGTCAGTCATTCCATCACTGGAAGAGGGCTTCGGCATTCCCGCGGCAGAGGCAATGGGCTGTGAGGTGCCGGTCGTGGCAAGCGACGCCGGCGGGCTTCCAGAGGTTGTCGAAAACGGTGTGACCGGCCTGGTGGTACCGCGAGGGGACGCCGATGCGCTCGCCCGAGCGATCCAGACGCTTCTGACTGATCCGAAGCGACGGCGGGAGATGGGGCAGGCCGGCCGAGCCCGGGCACTCCGTCTCTTTGACTGGGACCGCTCCGCCGAGCAGTTCGAGCAGCTCTACCGCGAGGTCGCCGCCCGGATGCATCGGTGAGCGAACGGCTGTTTGCGTTTCGCTGGGATGTCGATCACCGGGTTTGTGCCACCGATGGTCTCCCTCGTATCCAAGCCGCATGCCGCGACTTCGGTGTCCCCAACACGTTCTTCGTGAACATGGGGCGTTCCACCAACCTGGTGGAATGGATCGGGGCCGGCATGGCCCGTTCGAAAGCCAAGCTTGCCGACCGGGAAGCGGTTCACCTCATCAAGAAAACCGGCTGGCCCCGATTTCTGATCGAGACTGCTCTCGCCCGCCCGGTCGGCCTTTCGTTCGTTCCCCTCCTCCAGACGCTCCAGACCGAAGGGCACGAGCTGGGACTGCACGGCGGCATGGATCACGTGGTCTGGAGCCGCCGCTTTCATGAGCTCCCCGAACACGTCCTGGGGTCGGACGTGGAAGAGTCGTTCGGGCATTTCGTGAGACACTTCGGCAAGCCCGCCGGGTTCTCGTCCCCAGGCTTCTACTCCGACGAGCGGGTGATGGCGCTGCTGGATCGGCTTGGCTTCATCTACAACGGAGACGCCATCGGCGGCAGCCCTCACCGTGCGACAGTAGCGGGCAAACCCCTCCGCCATTGGACCATTCCGGTGACGCTGTCGGGGCCCCGAACGATCCCTTTCCTGGAATACCATGGCGCCCGTGGCACCCCGGAACCCGAGGTCATCCGGCAGCTCCACGATCACCTCGATCACAACGACTGGGTCGTTCTGTACGGCCATCCGTGCTATGAGGGAGTTCGCGACCAGATGCTGCGTCAGGTCTTTGCCACGGTGCTCGAGCGGGGCTACCGCTTCGTCACCCTGCAAACGATGGCCGAGCGACTGCGGGCGGGCTCGCCCGGGCGATGATCCGGGTTCTCAGTGTCTTCGGGACCCGTCCTGAAGCCATCAAGATGGCGCCGGTGGTGCGAGCGCTTCAGGCCGCCGACCAGTTCGAGAGCATTGTCTGTGTTTCGGCGCAGCATCGCGCCATGCTCGACCAGGTCCTGGCCGTCTTCGGGCTGAAGGCCGATCATGATCTCGATCTCATGACATCCGGGCAGTCTCCGGCTGACGTGACTGCCCGGGTGCTCCAACGCCTTCCTCCGCTGCTTCAGCAGATTCGCCCCGACGTCCTGCTGGTTCAGGGCGACACGATGACGAGCTTCGCGGCCGCCTTCGCCGCTTATCTGGAGCGGATCCCCAGCGGGCACGTGGAAGCTGGACTGCGCACCGGCGATCGGTATCAGCCGTTTCCAGAAGAGATGAACCGAGTGCTCACGACCCGTCTGGCCTCCCTCCATTTTGCGCCAACGACGAAGGCTCGCGACGCGCTCCTGGCCGAGGGTATTCCGGCCTCCGACGTCCACCTCACCGGCAACACCGTCATAGACGCACTCCTCCAGACGGTGAAGCCGAACTACAGCTTCAGATCTCCCGCATTGAGCGGGCTCGACCCCGAGCGCCGGCTGGTGCTCATCACCACTCACCGGCGCGAAAGCTTCGGCGCGCCGTTGCGGTCCACCTGCGCCGCGATCCGGGACCTGGCAACCCGCTTTCCCGACCTCCAGTTCGTGTTGCCGGTGCATCCCAACCCTCAGGTCAAGCAAACGGTCGAGCGGCTGCTCTGCGACATCCCCGGGATGTACCTGATCGAGCCGGTCGATTACCTGGAATTCGTGCACCTCATGAATCGATCGTATCTGATTCTGACGGACAGCGGGGGCGTGCAGGAAGAGGCCCCTTCGCTGGGGAAGCCAGTCCTGGTCTTGCGCGAAGTGACGGAGAGGCCCGAAGGCGTCGACGCCGGGACGGCAGTGGTGGTCGGCACCGACCGCGAGCGCATCGTTGCCGTGGCCAGTGAGCTGCTGACGTCACGCGCGGCGTACGAGCGCATGGCCAACGCAGTGAACCCGTACGGAGACGGGCAGGCGAGCGGGCGCATCGTCACGGCGCTGAAGGAGCGGTTCGGATGAAGCTGCTGGTGACGGGCGGCACCGGCTTCATCGGCTCGCATCTGGCTGAGGAGGGAAGGCGGCGAGGGGCGGAGGTCGTGGTGCTCGGGTTGACTGACCGGCCGGAAGAGCAGGCCAATGCCGAGCTCCTGTCCCGGCTCGGGGCCGAGGTGCTGTCGGGCAGCATTACCGACGAGGCTCTCTGCCGCCGCGCGGCCAAAGGCGCAACCCACGTCTTCCATCTTGCCGTGGCCATGCGAGAGGGCGGCAAGAGTGACGAGTTCTTCGAGTCGATCAATCTGGATGGAACCCGTCACCTGCTGGAAGCCTCAACGGCAGGACGGGTCGAGCGCTTCGTCTATTGCAGTACGATCGGCATATACGGACACCGCGCTCCTGGTATCACCCGGGAAGATTCGCCGTTAGCGCCGGGAAATATCTACGAGCGTACCAAGGTCTCAGCCGAACGCCAGGTTCGCGACTTTGCCGAGAAGTGCGGCCTCAGGGCCGTGGTGCTCCGTCCGGCCGACGTGTATGGCCCGCGGGACCATCGTCTGCTCAAGCTGTTCAAGGGAGTGAGCCGGGGGCGTTTTCCGCTGTTCGGCTCGGGCAATGGACGCCGCCATATGGTGTACGTCGATGACGTGGTCTCCGCCTTCTTCAAGGCGGTGGAGCGGGACGAAGCAGTAGGACAGGGCATGATAGTGGCAGGGCCACGGGCATGTACCCTCCGCGAGCTGGTGACCGAGATCGCTCTCGCAACCGGGAGCAAGCGCTATGGTGTCCGCCTGCCTCTGGCGCCGATGCTGGGCCTGGCTGCCGTGGTGGAAGACGTCTCGAAGGCGATCAAGGTCGATCCACCGATCTACCGGCGTCGCATGGATTTCTTCAGCAGCGATTCGGAGTTCGACACCAGCCGGGCGCGCCAGGTTCTCGGGTGGGAACCCCGGGTAGATTTGCGTGAGGGGGTGCGCCGCACCCTCGAGGACTATCGCCGGTGCGGCCTGCTGACGTAGCCTGGCGCGACCGAAGCCGGGCCAGAACGATCGTAGAATCAACGGGAGATGGTGACTTGACCGAACCCTGGCAACTGCAACTGTATCGCCGCTCGCTCAAGAAGAAGCTCACCGTGGGTGCGTTGCTGGAGCATCTGCCGTCGCCCCAAGGAAAGTTGTGTCTCGAGGTGGGGTGTGGCACCGGCCTGACCTCGTACTTCCTGCGCCAACGCGGTGGTAACTGGGTAAGCAGCGACTTCGAGCGGGACCACGTGCGCTCGGCCAAGCAGCTGGTGGGAGATCGTGTCCTGCAGACCAGTGATGCCGAGCTTCCGTTCCGAAGCAGCTCGTTCGATCTGGTCGCTGCGATCAACTTCCTCGAGCATATCGAGGACGATGAGACATTCTTCAGTGAGATGGTTCGGGTGCTCAAGCCGGGTGGGGACTTTCTCTTCATGGCCCCCCGGGGTGAGACCGGCCGGCCGGGCTACGCGCTCAAGAAAATTCTCGGCTTCACCGCCGACCAGGAGGGGTTCGGACACGCCCGGGACGGCTATCCGCCCGCGTCTGCCCGATCGCTGATGGAGCGGCATGGCCTCGAAGTCAGCGGAATCGACGACTATTGCCGTCTCTTCACCGAATCGGTCGAGGATCTGCTCAACTACGCCTACCATCGCAAGTCGATGAAGGGGAAGGACACCGAACAGCAGGACTTTCATGGCGACACCGCGCCGATGTCGGCCGAGGCACTCAACAAGGTCGGCACCGCCTATAAACTGTATTCCGCGGTTTACCCGGCCCTCCGGGCCTGGACGATGCTCGACAATCTGATCCCGTTTTCACCCGGCTACATGATGGTGGCCTGGGGAAAGAAGAAGGCGGCCTGAGATGTGTGGCATAGCAGGGAAGGCCGGCTCGGCGCCGGTCAGTGAAGGGGAGATCCTCCGGATGTGCGACGCGATCGCGCACCGGGGTCCCGATGATTGGGGCACCTTCATCGAAGGCGGTGTGGGCCTCGGCATGCGCCGTCTCAGTATCGTCGACCTGGCCGGCGGCCACCAGCCGATGTCCAACGAGGACGGCAGTATCGTGGTGGTCTTCAACGGCGAGCTGTACAACTTTCCGAGCCTGCACGATGAGATTGTCGCCAAGGGCCACCGCTTCAAGACTCGCTGTGACACCGAGGCGCTGGTGCATCTCTACGAGGAGTACGGGGAAGGGATGGTGGCCCGGCTCCGTGGCATGTTCGCCTTTGCCATTTGGGACCGCCCCCGCCGGCGCCTCCTCCTGGCCCGCGATCACTTCGGCCAGAAACCGTTGTTCTACACCGAGCACGGCGGACAACTCGCCTTCGCCTCGGAGATAAAGGCGCTGCTGGCCGACGATCCCTCCCTGGCTGAGCTCTCAGTCAGGGCGCTGGACCAGTACCTGACGATGAGGTTCGTGCAGGCTCCCGAAACCTTCTTCAGCCGGGTGCGTGCGCTTCCGCCGGCGCACTATATGGTCTGGGAGCAAGGCCGCGCCCGGATCGAGCGCTACTGGGACCTGACGTACGGTCCCAAGTGGACGTTGACCGAAGACGAGACGCTGGATCGAATCGACGAGCTGCTGGCGGAGACGGTCAAGCTCCACCTCTTGAGCGACGTACCGGTCGGAGCATTTCTGAGCGGCGGCCTGGATTCGACTCTCATTGCCTCCTACGCCGCAAGGACGCTCGGCTCCGAGCTCCGGACGTTCTCCATGGGCATTCCGTACCGGGATCTGAACGAGCTACCGTACGCGGCCGCAGTGGCAGCCCGGTACGGTACCCAGCATCACGCTGAGGAAGTCACACCCAGCGTGATGGACGATTTGCCCCGTCTGGTCTCGGCCCTGGACGAGCCGGCCGATCCGCTCTCCATCTGCCTGCTGCACCTCGCGCGCATGACGGCTCAGCACGTCAAAGTGGTCCTCGGCGGCGACGGAGGCGACGAGCTCTTCGGTGGGTACGACCGCTACGCGGCGGATCGCTGGCTCGACCGATATCGGGCGGTGCCCGAGGCCATTCGGGACGTGGTCTCCAAGCAGGTGCTCCGGCGGATGCCCGATCAGTTCACCTTCAAGAGTCTGACTCACAAGCTCCGCTGGGTGGACCTGATGGCTCGGAAGACCGGCGGGGAGCGCTACGCCGAGAGCCTGCAATTCTTCTGGTTCAACGAAGCGCACCGCTCGGAGCTGTACACGCCGGAGTTCCGGGCCCAGCTCCTGGGGCAGCGGCCGGATGCATGTTTGCTCGAGCTGTATGCCGCCTCCAACGCGGAGGCGCCGATGGACCGGATGATGTACGTGGACAGCATGTCTCGCCTGCCGGGTCAGTCGCTCACGATCCTGGACCGGGCGACGATGGCCTACAGCCTGGAGTCTCGCTCACCGTTCCTGGATCCGCGCTTTGCCGAGTTCATGGCCCGGGTGCCTGCCTCGATGAAGATCAAGGGCCGGCGGCTGCGTCATCTGGAGCGGCGTTTGGGCGAGCGATACCTGCCGCCGGAAGTGTTGCGCCGCCGGAAGCAAGGCTTCGCCTCGCCTCTCATGTACATCCTCGAGGGTGAAGTGCGGGCGCTCGCACCCCGATTGTTGCTGCAAAGCGAACTGGTTCGGGCGGGCTATCTCCGGGCGGAGCGGATGAAGCAGCTGGTGGACGAGCATCTCTCCCGGCGGTTCGACCACGGGAACCGGATCTGGCTGCTCTTGAGTGCCGAGGTCTGGTATCGCCGGTACATCAGCCGGCGCTCGGAGGCTGATCTGGAGCTCGAGCTGGCCGAGCGGGTCAGTGAGCCGGCGGCGCCGGCCCTGGCGCGGAGTGCATCATGAGCCGGAGCGCGGCGGCATCCGCAGCTCTTTCGGACAAGCAGGCCGCTCCGGCCACAGCCGAGACCCTTCTGCTGTCTTCCTATGACTGGGAGAGCGATCGCGGGACGATCACCCTGGGCGATGCCATTCAGCGCTTCCGGGACGTGAACGGATATGTGGGTCTTCCGATCCCGGCAAAGCCACACTTCCTCAAGTTGTTTCGCAAGCTTATCAACGGATCTCGGCCTCCGGAGCAGATTTACCTGGTGCATGACGCCTCGCACGTGCTCACTGGAACCACCTTCACGCATGATGAGCCACCCCTGGTCCTGCTAGCAGGCGAAGCCGCGGAGCAGGGACTCTATTTCGCCTCTCGCGGTGTGCCGAAGGCTGTTGGCTGGCTTCTGTTCTACGGAGGAGCGTTCGTCGAGTGCGCGCGGGGGATCGCGTCGTTCCGGCAGGTGGGCCGGGGCATCCTGCTCGGCGTCTTTGCCCGAGCCTACGACTATGCCCGCCGGACCCGGCTGACCAACCTTTTCGAGATTCCGGTGCAGGAGATCTGGAATCTTCCTATCGCCGAGGCTCGGCGCCGGCTTGGTATGCCGGAAGGAGGGGTAGGTCGAGAGGTCTATCGAGAAATCGCGGTGGATCCGGTTACAGCCGACGTGCTCCGGCAGGAATGGAGTGGCTTCGGAATCGAGCGGTAGGAGGTCCATCCAGCGGCGTGGGTGAGATTCGAACTCACGGAACGGTTTCCCGTTCGGCGGTTTTCAAGACCGCTGCATTCAACCACTCTGCCACCACGCCTGGTAACCAGGAGTTGCCGCGGAGCTAATTTAGCCTACAGCATCTTTGTTGTCTCAGTGCTGCAACAGCTGTCCCGCCAACTGCCGTCCGCTCCAAGGTAAGTAGTTCCCCGGCATCCGGTTGTGTTCCTCAACTGACTCGAATTGTTCCGGGTTCTAAACTTGCACCCGTGCCCGGCCACACCTCCCATCACATAGAGCGCAGTAACTCTCCGGCTCAAACAGTTTAGAAGCGGCAGGGGGATCTCGTGGTCGCGTCGCACCGTTGGTACCGGACGGGCATCCTCTTTCTCGGCCTGCTCGCCTGCTCCGAAGATACCCTGCCAACCGCTCCGCCCAGTGAGACTCAGCGAAATCCAGTAGCCGACGTCATTGTGGATGCGACGCCGACGATTCTGGCCGCGGGTGACATTGCGAACTGTAGCCGGACCCAGGACAACGCGACCGGCGATCTGATCCGGAGCCTGCTGCCGAATTTCCCTAACGTCACCGTTGCGCCGTTAGGTGATCTGGTCTATCCGATTGCCCGGCTGGCCGAATTCACCAACTGCTACGATCCCGCCTGGGGCTCCTTCAAGGGTATTACCGCGCCGGTCATTGGCAATCACGAGTACGACAGCGCCTCCGCCGCCGAGGGCTACACCGGCTACTTCGGTACCGAGCTGACGCATCCGCCAGGGATGTACTACTCCTACGACATCGGCACCTGGCACATCGTGGTTTTGAACACCTACTCACCGAAGGTGGCGACCGGGGTGGGCAGCGCACAGGACAACTGGCTAAGGGCCGATCTACTGGCCAACAACAAGCCCTGCATCCTGGGTTTGATGCACCACCCCCGGTTCTTCTCGTCCACCAACGACACGATCATCGATCCGCTGGACGGCTTCACCTCTCAGCCCTGGCAACGGTTGTACACTGCGGGTGCCGATCTCATCCTGACCGGGCATGCCCACGGGTACGAGCGGTTTCAGCCGCTGACGCCGGCCGGGGTGGTCGATAACGCTCATGGGATAACGGAAATAGTGGTGGGTACGGGTGGCGAGTCTCAGGCCAACTTCCTCAAAGTCCACCCAGCCTCAGTGATCCGTTCGCCAAAGGAGACTTACGGAGTACTTCGGCTCACGCTGCTGGCAAACCGCTATAGCGCCAAGTTCATCCCGACGAGCGGGAGTTTCACCGACTCGCTCTCGGTGCCGAACTGCCATGGCGCACCGCCCCCCTCTCCCCCGGGGGAGAACGTTGCGCCCACCGCAGCCTTCTCTCAGAGCTGCAATAACCTGGTCTGCAGCTTCACCGATCAGAGCACCGACAGCGACGGCATCATCAAGAGCCGGAGTTGGAGCTTTGGCGACAACACCGCAACCGGGACCGCCACGCCGCAGAGTCACACCTTCGGCGCCAGTGGTACTTACCGAATAACGTTGACGGTGACCGATGACGACGATGCCACGGGCACCCTCTTTCGGGACGTGACAGTGGGGACACTACCCCCATCGTCATTCGGGCTCACGGTCACCACTAAGCCGAGCACCACCCTGAGCTACGCCATCATGGACTGGACAGGGGTGACCGGCGACAGCATAGAAGTCTTCCGGAACTCGACGCCCGGCGGCGCACTGCTGAAGGTCGCCCGCACCGAGAACGACGGTCATATGGGCGTGACCCGGAGCAACTCCTACGAGCCGATCCGCTACACCTTCCAGCTCTGTTCCAAGGGGCAGGCCCCAGGGCAGGCCGGCGCCGTCTGCTCGAACCTGGTGAGTCATACGTTTCCGTCGCCAACGGCGAACGTATCGCCCAAGGCGGCGTTCACGTCCAACTGCACCAATGCGAGCTGTAGCTTCATCGACGCGAGCACCGATAGCGACGGGAGCATTGCCAGCCGGAGCTGGAGCTTCGGGGACAACACGGCAGCGGGTACTGGAACGCAGCCGAGCCATACGTACGGAACCGGCGGCACCTACCATGTGACACTGACGGTGACCGACGACGACGGCTCGAGCAGCAATCTGACGAAGGATGTCACGGTGACTGCGGGCAACGCGGCACCCACGGCTGCATTTACCACTAGCTGCGCCAATCTGGTCTGCACCTTCACTGACGTCAGTACCGATGGCGATGGCAGCATTGCCACGCGGAGCTGGGACTTTGGCGACAACAGCCTCCCTCTCGGCACGGGCACTCCGCAGGAGCACACGTATGGGACCGGTGGTACGTACCATGTGAAGCTCACCGTCACCGATGACGGTGGCGCCACCAATGCGCTCACCAAGGATGTCATCGTGAGCGCCGCGAACGTCTTGCCGACCGCTGCCTTTAGCACCAGCTGCAGTAACCTTGTTTGCACCTTCACGGACGAGAGCACCGATAGTGATGGCTCCATCGCCAGCCGGACCTGGGATTTTGGTGACAACACGAGTTCGACGGCCACGAACCCCTCAAAGACCTATGGCTCTGGTGACACGTACCATGTCACCCTCAGCGTGACCGACAACCGTGGTGGAACGAGCTCCCTCACCAGAGACGTCACTGTCACCCCGGCCAATGCCTTACCGACTGCTGCTTTTACGGCGAGCTGTCCTCAGGCAGGATTGACCTGCACCTTCACCGATGGCAGCACAGATCCGGACGGCAACGGCACAATCGCGAGCTGGACATGGGAGTTCGGGGACCAAGCAACAGTTACGGCAACGGCTCCCGACAACCAGTCGCACGACTACCCGAACCCGAATGACTATGTCGCGAAGCTGACCGTGATGGACAGCAAGGGTGGGACGAACACCGTCACCCACACCATCACTGTGGGGCCTCCGAATGCTGCGCCTACTGCTGACTTCACCTGGCAGTGCCCAGCCGAGGGGCTGACCTGCACCTTTGCCGACGACGGAAGCGCCGACAGCGATGGCAGCGTGACCCAGTGGAGCTGGGACTTCAACGAGGGTGCACCTTCGACCGCCCAGAAGCCGTCGCATACGTTTGCCGACGGAGGCACCTTCGCCGTCACGCTGACGGTCACGGACAACCGGGGTCTCGCCAGCACCTCGGTCAGCCATGATGTGACTGTGACCGCACCGCCTCCGCCGCCGAACAGCGCGCCGACGGCGGCGTTCACCACCAGCTGCACCAATCTGGCCTGTAGCTTCACCGACCAGAGCAGCGATCCCGACCAGGCTGCAAACACATTGACCCGGAGCTGGAACTACGGTGACGGGAGTACCGGGACGATCCCGTCGCACACCTATGCAATCGGCGGGAGCTACACCGTGAAGCTCACCGTGACGGATAACGGCGGGAAGACCGGAGACGCCACCAATTCCGTGACGGTCTCCGCTGCGAACGTTGCGCCGACCGCGGCGTTCACAGCGAGCTGCACCAACCTCAGCTGCAGCTTCACCGACGGTAGCAGCGACGGCGACGGCTCGATCGCCAGCCGAAGCTGGAACTTCGGTGACAACACCATCTCGACCGCAACGAGCCCGAGCAAGAGTTACGCAGCGGCGGGGAGCTACACCGTCAGGCTAACGGTCACCGACAATCGGGGTGGGACCGGAACCACGACGCGGAACGTCACCGTAAGCCCGGCCAACGTCTCTCCTACGGCCGCCTTCACGGCCAACTGCACCAACCTCAGCTGCAGCTTCACCGACGGCAGCAGCGACGGCGACGGATCGGTCGTGAGTCGGAGCTGGAACTTCGGTGACAACAGCACGTCGACCGCAACGAGCCCAAGTAAGACCTACGTGGCCGCGGGGACGTATACGGTCCGCCTCACGGTCACCGACAATGGTGGCGCTACCGGCACCACCACTCGGACTATTACAGTGACGGCACCGGCCAACGCCGCGCCCTCGGCATTCTTCGGGAGTGCCTGCACCAAGCTCAGCTGCGTCTTCACCGACCGAAGCACCGACCCCAACGGCAACAGCACCATCGTGGCGTGGAGCTGGGCCTTCGGCGACGGGACCAGCTCGAGCACACGGAATCCAACCCACGTCTATACTGCGGGCGGGAGCTTCAAACCGAAGCTCACGGTGACGGACAACAAGGGGGCCACTGGCTCGATCACCCACATCATCAGCATCGCCCCCTGAAAAAGGCGATTTAGACCTCCAGGGTTGGTCTCTGAAAGTGGAAGGGCTGTCAAAAAAACTTTCCCCGGCTCCAGAACGGAGTCGGGGATCTTTTTTGCGCGTAAGGATTAGACATTTCAGGAGTGAACTGGCCTGTCATCGATTGCGACAGCGGCATCTACATTCCGTCGCAAAACTCCCAAACCCCGTCCAATTTTGCCACTTTCGCGAGGCGGTACACCTTCCTACATTGCGGGCGTTCGTCTCAGCCTCGCTCACCCCCTCTCTTTGCGAGTTGAAGTCTGACTGGTTCCAGAGCCTGCGTTCGTAATCGCCGGATATTCACGCCCGTTTCACACGCTGCACACGATCTTCATCTGATCCACAGCCAAACAGGGGGACCGCGTGGTCTCATCCTTCCGTATAGTTCGCTTTGGGCTGCTTCCCATCGCTGTCGTCGCTTGCTCACAGGACAACCTGGGTCCTTCCGCGCCGCGCACTCGCCGCGACGAAAGACCGAGTCTGGCGGTGGCGTTCGATGCCTCGTCCATGATCCTGGCAGCGGGTGACATCGCCAACTGCAGCCGGACCCAGGACAACGGAACGGGAGACCTGATACGGAGTCTGCTGCCGAGCTACCCGAATGCGATCGTTGCCCCGCTGGGAGATCTGGTTTACCCCTACGCCCGGTCCAGCGACTTCACCAACTGCTACAACCCTGCCTGGGGCTCGTTCAAGTCGATCACCAAGCCGGTCGTCGGCAATCACGAGTACGATAGCGCCTCTACCGCGCAGGGTTACAACGGCTACTTCGGCACCTCGGTAACCCACGCGCCCGGGATGTACTACTCGTACAACATCGGGACGTGGCATATCGTGGTCCTCAACACCTATAGCCCCAAGGTGAGCACCAAGCCGGGAAGCGCGCAAGACAACTGGCTCATCTCGGACCTGGCGGCGAACACCAAGCCCTGCATTCTGGGGCTGATGCACCACCCGCGATTTTTCTCCTCGACTAACGATGCGGTCATCGACCCGCTCGATGGCTTCACTTCGACGCCTTGGCAACGATTGTACAATGCGGGGGCTGATCTGATTCTCACTGGCCACGCGCATGGGTACGAGCGCTTCGCGCCGCTCACCCCAGATGGAGTCCAGGACGCAGCACACGGCATCACCGAGATCATCGTAGGGACCGGCGGGGAATCACAGGCGACATTTCTGAAGGTGCATCCGGCGTCCGGGTTCGATCACCCAAGGACACCTATGGCGTGCTGCGGCTCAGTCTTCTGGACAACAAGTACGCGGCCAAGTTTCTGGCCAGCTCGGGCACCTTCACCGACGATATCCCGACCACCAACTGCCATGGTGCACCGGCCACCACGCCGCCGCCACCGAACGTGGCGCCCACGGCGTCGTTCTCGCAGACATGCTCCAATCTGGTCTGCTCGTTCACAGACAATAGCACCGACAGCGACGGCATCATCAGAAGCCGGAGCTGGAACTTCGGTGACAACACGGCGGTGGGCACCGCCACCCCGCAGAGCCACACCTACTCAGCCGCCGGGACGTACCACGTGACGCTCACCGTGACCGACGACGACGGCGCCACCAACGCAACGTCGAAGGACATCACTGTTGGGAGTGGAGGCACGCCGCCGCCTCCTACGTCCATCGCATTGACCGTCACGTCCAAGCCCAGTACTACCCTTAGCTACGCCATCCTCGACTGGACCGGTGCCACCGGAGATAGTGTCGAAGTGTTCCGGAACTCGACTCAGGGCGGTGCACTCGCGAAGATCACCCGGACCGAGAACGACGGGCACTTGGGCTCGACCCGGAGCAATTCGTTCGAGCCGATCACCTACACCTTCCAGATCTGCCAGAAAGGGCAGGCGCCCGGACAGGCCGGCGCCGTCTGCTCCAACACGTCGAGCCAGAGCTTCCCGCCGGGATCGACCACCAATCCTCCGCCCACGGCGGCGTTCTCTCAGACCTGCACCAACCTCGCGTGCATTTTCACCGACAACAGCACCGACAACGGGAGTATCGCGAGCCGGAGCTGGAACTTCGGGGACAACACCACGGGAACGGCGTCGCCTCAGAACCATACCTACTCGACTGCCGGTACCTATCGCGTGACGCTGACGGTCACCGATAACGGGGGCGCCACCGGCACCGTGACCAAGGATGTCACTGTTGCGGCCGCCAACGCCGCTCCCACGGCGTCGTTCACCGCCAACTGTTCGAGCAGCAGTCTGAGCTGCACCTTCGATAACACCAGCACCGATCCGAATGGTGACGGTACGATTGCCGGTTGGAACTGGGAGTTCGGCGACGGCGCAACGATGCCAGCCACCACCGGCGCCGATCAGACGCACACCTACTCGACTGCAGACGTCTATACGGTCAAGCTCACGGTCACCGATGACAAGGGAGCCACCAACACCGCGAGCCAAACGGTGACGGTCGGCACTCCGACGCCGAACTCGGCTCCAACCGCTGATTTCAAGTGGGTGTGTCCGGCCGAGGGACTGACCTGCACCTTCGCTGATGACGGAAGCAGCGACACGGACGGCAGTGTCGCGGGGTGGAGCTGGGACTTCACCGATGGGACCTCGACCGAGCAGAACCCATCACATGCGTTCACGGCGGGCGGCGATCATGCGGTGACGCTCACGGTCAAGGACAACAAGGGCCTTGCCAGCGCGCCCGTCACTCACACCGTCACTGTCACAGCGCCGCCAGGCGCCGCCTCCGCCGGCGAACACCGCGCCTACGGCGGCGTTTACGACAACCTGCACTAACCTGGCCTGCACTTTCACCGATCAGAGCAGTGATCCAGATCAAACACCCGCAAGCTTGGGTCGCAGCTGGAATTATGGCGATGGGAACACGGGCGCGACGGCTTCGCACACCTATGCCACCGGCGGGACTTACACCGTGACACTCACAGTTACGGATAACGGCGGCTTGAGCGGTAGTGCCAACCACCCAGTCACCGTCAGTCCGGCCAACGTGTCACCGACGGCGGCGTTTACGACAAGCTGCACCAATCTGGTCTGCACCTTCACGGATCAGAGCAGCGATCCAGATCAAACATCCGCTAGCTTGGGTCGCAGCTGGAACTATGGCGACAATACATCAGGCACTACGGCCTCGCACACTTATGTGACCGCCGGGACTTACACCGTGACCCTCACTGTCACGGACAATGGTGGAAAGACCGGAACCGCTAGCCATCCGGTGACGGTCAGTGCAGCCAACGTGTCTCCCACCGCCGCGTTCACGGCGAGCTGCACCAATCTCAACTGCACCTTCACCGATGGGAGCAGCGACACCGACGGATCGATCGCAAGCCGGAGCTGGAACTTCGGCGACAATACGACCTCGACGGCCACCAACCCGAGCAAGACCTACACGGGTGCGGCGACATACACCGTGCGGCTCACGGTCACCGACAATCGGGGCGGTACCGGTACCACGACTCGGAGCGTCACAGTCACAGCGGCTCCCGCGCCGCCTCCGCCCTCGTCAATCGCGCTCACGGTGACCAAGAAGGCCAGCACGACGCTCAGTTACGCGCTGCTCGACTGGACCGGTGCCACCGGAGACAGCGTCGAGGTTTTCCGGAACTCCACCCCCGGTGGTGCACTGCTCAAGATCGCCCGGACCGAGAACGACGGGCACATGGGCTCGACCCGGAGTAATGTGTACGAGCCGATCACCTACACCTTCCAACTCTGCCAGAAGGGTCAGGCTCCCGGGCAGACAGGCGCGGTCTGCTCGAACAAGTCGAGCCAGACGTTCCCATGAGAAGGGGAGCAAGAGCCTAATGGCTCGAATGTACAGGTAGAGATCAATCTGCTTAGAGTAATCCGCGCCGCTGGTTGAGCCGGTTACCTCAAGCAACTTGTCAGGTCTTTACAGCAGGAAAGTCCCCCGTCTGCATCGCAGGCGGGGGATTCGACTGTCCGGACCCGAGCCCTCCCAGTGCGGACCGCCTCATTCCCACACAGTACGACCACCCCATCCCTGATCCTTCAGTTCCTCCAGCCCTTGGCCGATACCAGAAAATGACCCGCGCGTGAGGCACGCCGATCGGGACAGTCACAGGAGCTGGAGGAAGGGATGCAGCGGAGAAGGCGATCCACCGGGCTCTTCTGGACGGTGGGACTGGTACTGGCGCTTACTGCGTGTGGGTTCGATCCCGAAGGGGATGAGCCGCTCGCGCCGCCCCCGATTTACCGGGAGTGGTGGGCGAAGACCCAGGCCTGCTCAGGCAAGACGGGGAACTTCGAGCGGTTGCGCTGGTCGGTCGTGCCTGGTCACAGCTTTCCGTGTTCCAGCGGCGAGTGCGCCGGGCACTGGAGCACCAATCATCAGATCTACCTGGCCGACGACTGGGTGATGGATGAGATGGTTGTACGGCACGAGATGCTGCACGACCTGGTGGGACACCCAGGACACCCGGACCCACCGTTCGGGATCGGCTGCCCCCTGACATGGGCCACCTGGAACAACGGCGCGTCGCAACTCGACGTTGTCGCCCTCGAGCCGAAGAAGATCGACTAGTAGGGAGACCCGCGGGTGAGGCTCTCGGAGACTCCCCGCGCGACCGAGTCCGCCTTGGCAGCCAGGTCCTTTCGCCCCGCCGCCGCAAACGCTCTCGACGCACCGTTGTAGACCACCGCGTACAACTGCAGAATCGATCCCGATGGCTGATCGACCCAGCCACGGGGCCGTTCGCGTGCGGCTGCCTTCCAGTGATACACCTCCCACAGTAATCGCTGGGTTCGAGGCAAGTCGAGAAATCCCAGACTGGGACTCATAACTATCGAGTCGCTCGCCACCACCGGCTTCGGCATCAGCTTGCGAACGAATCCCTGAGACACGAGATAGGGGCTCAAGCCCAGAGTCTGGTCGGGATACCCGCCATCGCTCCAGCTGAAGAAGACCGGCCGCTTCCCCAGGTTATCCCTGATGAGGAAGATGGTGGCAAGGTCCTGCAGCATCAGGACGTCCTGCCCGAACGCAATCTTGAGGCTGTCGAATGCGACACCCGACTTCTCATCCACCCGCATTGCCTCGGGCAGACTATCGAGCTGGGCTTCGGTAAGCGAGAAGACCGGCTGCTTGGGCGCCGGCCAGGCCGGGCTCGCGATCGTGGAATCCTTGGTTGCAGTTAGCGGTGTGCCGGACTCCTGTGGATGTGGTTTCCAGAGCGCCGCGGCTTCGGCCGGATCGAACGGTGGAGTTTGCCGACGCCGGAGCTGCCGCAGATGCCAGCGCGTATTCATCAAAGACAAGTTGGCCAACGTCACGTCTTTCCGAATGCCTTCCACCTCCTGGGCATACCACAGCGGAAAGGTGTCGTTGTCACCCGCGGTGATCAGAATGCCGTACGGCTCGACTGATTGAAGGATGTCGTAGGCGAAGTCCCGCGGGAGCGTCTCATGGGCTCTGCTGGCGGTAATCCGATTGCCGAACAGCGGAATCAGCGCGAGCGCGAGAACCGGGCTTGCGGCGGCCCAGCGGCCGGTAGTGGTCCCGCGCTCTCGCAGGAAATCCACGATGCCTTGCATCAGTCCGCCGAGACCGAGTGCGACGAAGGCGCCGTAGACGGCGAACGAGCCCATGAAGAAGTAGTCCCGTTCGCGCACCTCGCGCGGCAGCGATGGCTCGCCCGGATACTGCGAGAAGCCGTACTTGAAGTTCATGTAGAACACCAGTCCGACCGACAGCGTCCCCAGCAGGGCGACGCAGGCTATCCCGGCCCGCCGGTCACTCTTCCAAAGCGAGACCAGTCCGCTCAGCCCCAGTACCGTGAAGATCACCGTGGCGATGCGCCCCAGCACCGCCGAGTCGCGGGCGAACTGCCAGGTGAAGTACTGCCAGAAGTTGGCGAGTTGGGCGGGAAAGGTGGCCTGCCGCTCAGAGAGTGCCGGCTTACCGTACTGAACCCGATTCAAGACGTCCTGGAGCGACTGGCTCAGAAACCCTACCGGCTCTCCTTCATTAATAGGGGGATACTGTGCAGCCCGGAGCGGCAGCCAGAGGTAGTTGAGTGAAATGCCGACGATGACCGCCAGCAGCCCAAGGTAGACCAGCGGATCCTTGGGCGTCTTCCAGAGCGCATACCCCATCGCAGCCAGCGTCGCGATGATGATGAGGTAACCCGTGGTATCCGCGTGGAGCATCGCGGTCCATTCACCTGAGACGGCGAGCAGCAGGGCCCAGAAGGTGACGATTGCCCAGGGGCGCAGCACGGTGCGCCAGTCGGTCCAGAGCACGTACACGGCAAGAGCCGGAAGGGCCAGCACTCCCATCATGTGATTGGTGGAGGTGAGCGCCAGCACGTAGGCGATCAGCACCAGCCACCGGTCGCGGTGAGTGCCGGGCTCGTCGTCTCCCCATCGCACCACCAGCCACATCACCAGCGCTATCGAGAGCAGCGACACGGTGTAGACCTTCTCGTTCACCGTCGACTGATTCCACACCGACCAGGACGTCGCGCCCACGAGCACCCCGCCGAATGCGGCCCCGTAGCGGGCCCAACGATTCGACACGATTCCCTGGAGCCAGCGCTCGGCCACCAGGAACCACAAGCCGGCTGCAGCGGCGCTCGTTGCCGCGGCGAACAGATTGATTCGGACGGCGTAGGATGCTGCCAGCGGGAGCAGCCCGAACGTGTGCGCGAGAATGACGAACAGCGGGTTGCCAGGCGGATGCGGGATCCCCAGCACCTTGGCCGCGGCGATGTACTCGGAGGTATCCCAGAAGGCGGTGGTCGGCGCCAGCGTCGCGAGATAGATGGCAAATACGACGATGGCCGTCAGAAGTCCCCAGAGATACGGCGGTGCTTCGCGGTCAGTGCTCATAGGTACCAAGTTAGAATGAGAAGCGAGAGCCTCTAACGCCGATTAATGCCTGAACTGGCGTTTGCCGGTCATGATCATGGCCATGCCGTGCCGGTCCGCGGCCTGGATCACCTCCGCGTCGCGGAGCGATCCGCCGGGCTGAATGATGGCGCTGACTCCGGCTTCGGCCGCCAGCTCCACACTGTCGGCAAAGGGAAAGAATGCATCCGAAGCCATGGCACTCCCGGCAGGATCGTGGCCTTGTTGCCGGGTTTTGTGGAGGGCCAGAAACACGCTATCGACCCGACTCATCTGCCCGGCTCCGATGCCGACCGCCATCTCGTTCCGGGC
This sequence comes from uncultured Gemmatimonadales bacterium, assembly GCA_963751925.1. Taxonomy (GTDB): domain Bacteria; phylum Gemmatimonadota; class Gemmatimonadetes; order Gemmatimonadales; family GWC2-71-9; genus CAVVWJ01. The sequence goes on from CAVVWJ010000002.1 coordinate 244,039, forward strand.
CAGCAGAATCGCGTTCGATTTGATCGATGCCACCGCCGCCCAGGCAAACCGGAGATCGTTCCACTCCTGATCGGTCGGCTGCCGAGAGGTCGCGATCTTCCATTCCTGTTCGGAAGGATCGAACTGGAACTGGTCCTGCACCAGAAAGCCGCCGCGGACGCGCTTGAAGTCCAGCGTCCCACTGCCACGGCTTACCGGCAGCTCTACCACTCGGAGCTGCTTCTTGGCTTGGAACACGCTGAGGGCCTCCGCATGAAACGACGGTGCCACGACGACCTCGACGAACAGATCGCTCATCGCCTCCGCCGTCGGACGATCCACCACCGTGTTGAAGGCCACAACCGAGCCGAAGGCCGAGAGGGGATCGGTTGCACGTGCTCTCCGAAACGCCTCGACGGCGGATGGCGCCACCGCCACACCGCAGGGCGTAGTGTGCTTGATAACCGCACAGGCCGGTCGATTGGTCCAGCAGGCCACGGCTGACATGCCTGCATCAACGTCCAGCAGGTTGTTGAACGAGAGCTCCTTTCCCTGACGCTGGGTCAGGTCTCGCATCCCGCGCGGTTCTTCGGTGACATAAAGCGCGGCTCGCTGAGTGGGATTTTCTCCGTAGCGCAGTGCCTGCATCCGTTCCATCGGCAGCACCAGCCTCCCCGGCAGGCCTTCCGATTTGGGTGTAAAGTACGTGGCGATGGCCGCGTCGTAGTCTGACGTGTGCGCGAACACCTTGGCCGCAAACTCCCGGCGTACTGCTGGATCGATCCCGCCGCCCCGGAGCATCTCCAGGACTACCGGATAGTCGGTTGGGTCCACTACCGGCAAAACAAACTGGTGATTCTTGGCGGCGGAGCGAAGCATCGAAGGTCCACCGACATCGATATTCTCGACGGCATCCTCGAAAGATGCGCCAGCCCTCGAAATCGTTATCTGGAACGGATAGAGATTGACTGCCACCAGATCGATCGGCACGATCTTGCGCTCGCGGAGGGTGGACACATGCTCCGGCAGATCTCGTCGGCCCAGCAAGGCTGCGTGGATCAAAGGGTGCAGGGTCTTGACCCGCCCATCGAGGATCTCGGGGAAGCCGGTAACCTCTTCCACCTCCAGCACCGGGACGTTACCGGCCCGCAAGGCGGCAGCCGTTCCGCCGGTGGAGATGATCTCCCATCCGAGCTCCACCAACCCCTGCGCGAAGGCAACCACCCCGCGCTTGTCACTGACGGACATCAGGGCTCGTGGCATGCTAGAAGCGAGTCGAGGGTCTAGGGTCTAGGGTCATGATCCTTGCTGGCTTCGACGGTCCTCGATTTTGAGGCGAAGTTCTCGACGCTCGACTCTCGACTTTCGACATGCACTAAGGCAACCGGATGTCCTGCTTCGGCAGCTGCCAGTACTGCTGCCGGAAGCAGCCGGTGCTCGACTTCGAGCACTCGCGCCGCCAGCTGCTCGGGGGTGTCGCCCGGCAACACGGGGACCCTGGCCTGGGCCAGCACGGCGCCGCGATCGTATACCTCGTCAACCAGGTGTATGGTAACTCCAGTTTCCCGGACGCCGCTCGCGAGGACCGCGCGATGGACTCGCTTCCCGTACATCCCTTTGCCGCCAAAGTCTGGAAGGAGGGCAGGATGGATGTTGATGATGCGTCCGCGGTAGGCGCCGATCACGGCGGCGGGTACCAGCTTGAGGTAGCCGGCCAGCACGATGAGGTCGACAGCATGCCGCTCCAGCAGCGGCAGCCATTCCTCAGCATCCCCCGGATCCGTCAGCACCTCGGCCGGAGTTTCACGGGCCCGCGCCAGACTCAGACCACCCGCATCTGCCCGATCGCTGATGACGAGCACCACCTCTGCTGGCGCGCCGGGCTCAAGCGCTTTCAGCAGCGACTCGAGATTACTGCCGCGACCGGAGATCGCCACGGCTATCCGCATCGTCATGGCGGGTGAAAGTAACTGGAGCTATGAGGTATTAGCCATGAGCTAAGAGCTAGGAGCTAGGAGACACTAATATACTTGGCTCACAGCTGCGTTATGATTAATGCGTCGCTGGTGAGAGTTGGTCTTTGGTAGCTAATCATGGGACATGGGGGAGCGGGGTTGAAATAATGACTGCTATGGTGAGAAAGCATAACAACAGGGGACAATCTTATGTTGTTGCGGATTTCTTGGGACGGCAGGACTGGACGCCTCTGGGTCGCATGGGACAGGCACTTGCTGAGAAGAATTTGCCAGAGATCCACATGGCTGATTGCGAGGGTGGCTATGGCAAAATTTTCGGCGGTATGGAGAAGCCAGAACGGGAGAGCATTCAAGAAACGTTCATCGAAATCATTACCGATTCTCGGTATCATCTGCTGGGTTTGTTGCTGGGATCGAAATGGAACACTACGAGCCTCTTCGAGACCAAATCAGGCAGATTCGTCGCTCCTTCCTGGTGGGCCGGTAAACGCCGTTGGATGACCCCTACTTCATGGTCTTTCAGGCAGTTGTAGAACTCGTCGCGGACGAACTAATCGACCTACCCGGTGATGAGCGTGTCGGGTTTGTGTTTGACCGGCGAAGAGATTTAGAGGGTCGTGCCAAGCCCATGTACGACAGCCTACGCGATAACCCGGATTTCAGGCAGAGACATCGTCTCGGGGCCATAGCCTTTGACGACCGTATACGCGTCAAGCCACTTCAAGCGGCTGACGTACTCGCTTATGAAGCGTATCGCCGCATGGAGGATTTGCGAGAGGGCCGTCCGAAGCGATGGCAGTGGGAGCGATTGCAGAGGTCGGTTATAGAGTCGCCGATCATTGGTAGGGACAACCTACTGGCCCTTATTGAAATGCATCGGTCTAGGTGAGTAGTGCACGCAACCCAGGCGCGCTAGTTGCGCTTTCGCTTCTGTGGTTTCCGCTTAGTCGGCAGTTCGGACTTGGGGACGGCGATGAGTCGTCGCGTGAGTTCGGTCATGCGCTCAAACGCCTTGGGGTCCGGCGTCTCCTCAACCGGACCCTTGGGGCTGTTCTCCTTCATCGTTTCTTCCTCCGTTTCGGAGCACGTTTCGGAATCGTTCTGCGTCCGCTCTGGCGCTTTGCGCCCGCTCGATCAGGTGGCGGGACTCCGCCGCGATCTCCTGGGTCGTTTCCAGCATCGCGGCGACCACGGCGTCGGTGATGTTTGTTGGCGGCGTCACGTCGTAGATGGGGCCGCGTTTGCCCCGATCAGATCAGCGTAGGTCAGCCGCTTGCCGATGATCTGGCCCACGGCGCTCACGAACCGAGCAACGTCCTTGGTCTTCCGATTGTTGAAGCGGAAGACTTGCTCATCGAGGTAACGGAACAGGTGGAACGGCTCGACGTTCACATAGGTGCCCTTGATGCCGCGCTTCAACAGGCTCCAGAAGTTCTCCAGCCCGTTGGTGTGGACCTTCCCTTTGGCGTAGGACTCGGCGTGGTCAATGACTTGATGGACGTACCGTCTTCCAGCCCACGATAGGACGGGTGGGCGTCGGTGAACACCTCGACCCCGGCTCAACGTGTTCATGGACCTTGGCCGACAAGTCATGGCGGCGAGTGGTGCGGACGACGACGAGCGCGAACCTGACTGACGCCCTTGTCGAGCGGGTCATGGCCGTGACGTTCCAGCAGACCCATGACGGCGGTCTTGCTAGGGACCGGCGCGCGTTGGTTGGCGCTCTTGCGCTCACCCTTGTGCATGAAGCGGGCAAGGCCACCGATGAAGGACTCGTCGACCTCAACGTCGCCCTTGAACTTCTCAAAGGTGCGGGTCTGCATCGCCAGCCGGATACGGTGGAGCATGAACCACGCGGTTTTCTGAGTGACGCCAAGGGCACGGTGCAGCTCGTAAGAACTGATTCCGTTCTTGGCAGTTGACCAGCAGCCAAATGGCTGGCAGCCACTTGTCGAGACCGATTGGCGAGTCCTCGAAAATGGTGCCGAGTTTGACGGAGAACTGTTTGCCACAGCCCTTGCACTTCCAAATGCGGCGGGTGGACAGGAACGAGTTCTTGTCGGAGCCGCAGCGGGGGCAGGTAACGCCATCCGGCCAGCGCAGGCCAGCCAGGAACGACAGGCACACGTCAGGGTCGGAGAAGTACCGCATGGCGGTGAGCAGGCTGGTAGGTGCGGCGATGGTCTTGTTCATGGACCTAAGATACAACAAGGTCCAAGGTGAGTCAAGTATATTATTAGCTAGGAGCTAGGAGCTCGGAGCTGACAGCACGGGGCTTAACGCTCCCCGCTCAAATGCTTGTACGCTAGCGCATAGCTCACCGCCCTAGCCCCGAGCCCCTAGCTCTTAGCTCTTAGCTCTTACCTCACAGCTCACAATTACCTCCGCCGCCGCCGCCAAATCCGGCACCTGCTCAAACCCTCTCGCCGAAACAGCTGCTGCCTCGACCTTACCGGCTCCGGTGAGCACCAGAATCCCCTTGCCGTTGAAGGCGGCCGCCGGTGCCACGTCCCGCTCCCGGTCTCCCACCCACCAGCTGGACCGCAGGTCGATCCCGAACCGTTCGGCTGCCTGCTGGTAGAGCAGTACACCGGGCTTACGACAGTCACAGGGGCCGGAGATTTCGGGGAGATGGGGGCAGAAATAGTGCGCATCGAGCCGAGCACCTTCGCGCTCGAGCAGCTGATCCAGTCGCCGCTCACCACTGCGGTATTCGGCCTCGGAAAGAAGTCCGCGAGCGATGCCGGACTGGTTGGTGACGACGATGGCGAGTAGCCCACTCTCGTTCAAACGCTTGATCGCCTGCGCCGCTCCCGGAAGGAGGCGGACCTGGGCCGGATCGTGCAGGTAGCCGGTGTCCTCGATGATGGTGCCGTCCCGGTCGAGGAAGACGGCGCGCCGGCTTCCGGGCGGCGGCGGGATCACGAGATGAGGGCCTGCTCGATCGCTCGTCCGATAGTGAGAAACGCAGCTTCTGGTAACGTGCGCGGGTCCAGCAGGACGCGGCCTTCTCCTACCCGGGTGACGATAGCGGGGTCTCCCAACCTCAGACGAAGCGCGAGTCCGTCAGCACCGAGCTCCCCAGGATCGAGCGCGACGAGGGTAGTGGGAAGCGCAGTGCCAGGGAACGACCCACCGCCAACTGCGGACTCGCCAGGAATGGTGTCGGCTCGAGTGGCAGCGGGGCAGAGGTCACGGAGCGCGACTGCCCGCCGGCTCAGCTCGAGCCGATCTACCGTGAGCATCGCCAGGACGGGAATCGACTGTATGGCGCTCTCGGGCTCCTGGTAGAGCGCCAACGTGGCCGCCAACCCGGCAAGGGTGAGCTTGTCGGCTCGGACAGCGCGGGCGATCGAGTTCTCGCGGCAGAGGCCCACAACTTCTCTCCGGCCAACCAGGCAGCCGGCCTGCGGGCCTCCCAGCAGCTTGTCGCCACTGAAGAGCACCAACCCGGCTCCAGCAGCGAGCGCATCGGTGATGCTCGGCTCGCCAGTGAGTCCCCAACGCGAGAGATCCGCCAGCAGCCCGCTCCCAACGTCATAGAGGTATGAGATTCCGGCTTCGGCGGCGAGCTCTGCCAGTGCCGATGGCTCAGGCGACGTGACGAAGCCACGCTGCTCGAAGTTCGACCGATGAACGGTCAGTATCGCGGCGACTCCCTCATTCAAGGCGCGCCGGTAATCGTCGAGGTGGGTTCGGTTGGTCGTTCCCACCTCCCGCAAACGTGCTCCGCTTTTCGCGATGATGTCCGGGATTCGAAAGGATCCACCGATCTCGATCAGCTCACCGCGGGAGATGAGCACATCCCGGCCTTCCGCCAATGCATTCAAGGCCAGGACCAGAGCGCCCGCGGCGTTGTTCACCACCAGGCCATCCTCCGCGCCGGTGACGGTTCTCAACAGGGCTCGGCAGTGGTCGGTCCGGCTGCCTCGCGTGCCGGAGGACAGATCCAGCTCGAGGTTGCTGTAACCACTCGCGACCGCGGTCATCGCCTCGACCGCAACCTCCGCCAGCGGAGCGCGGCCCAGGTTGGTGTGCAGCACTACCCCCGTGGCGTTGAGGACCGGCCGAAGGCTGGGAGCAATCCTGCGAGCCAAACGCTCACGGATGTCCTCGTCCCACTCCTCAGGTGGGCCGGCCCTGCGGCTGCGTGCTGCCTCCAGTGACTCCCGAACCGCGGCAACGACCGCTCCGCGCGGCGCCTGGTGCAGGAGCTGCTGCACGCCGGGCTGGTGCAGCAGCCGGTCGACCGAAGGGAGCTCTCGCCTGCGATCGCTCATTTCTTGGGCGGAGGAGTGGGAGCGGTGGGGCGGATCGGCTTTGGACCGGCGATGCTGTCGCGGGCTCCTCGAACCTTAGACGTGTCACGTGGTGCCCGAACTCGGCCGCTGTCCCTCGGGGTGGCAGGCCTGGCCGGGACCGCTACCACCCCGATTGGACTGGCCGCTATGCCGGTCACGTTTCTGATACCCCGCACTTCCAGCACCAGGCGAGCTCCCGGTGCCCAGGGTCGGGCGGGCCGGAGAACCAGCCGGTCGAACAGGGGCGGACGGCTGGTCTTCGTCTCATTCATCCCTGGTTTCAACTGCGGTCTGGCTCCAGGCCGCAACCGGCTGCGGGTGGTGTCACCCCGAGCCAGAGAATCACGGACGGTGGTCGAATCAGCAGGGCGGGGAGCGCTTTGGTGCAAACTGTCATCGACCGGTAGCGGCAGAATCGAGGCGACCGCAACGGGCGTAGAGTCCGGGAGCAGCCGCAGACTCACGTCCCGTGGCGTCAGTCGTTGCCGCGGGTCCAGCTTCTGAGAGAAGGTGACGGTTGCCTTGGAGCTGTCATCCACCGCCACCGTTTGAATGCGGACCGGCGTGGTGTCGTGTACGAAGGTCCACAGCTCGCCGACGTCGGTCTTTCCTCGGGGAACTCGGACACTGGCAAACGCCTCACGCGGATCCTGGAGCTGGTCGTTGTTCTGGTCCAGCACGCCGGAGACCAGGTAGTCCCCCGCAGGGAGCGGCGCCAGCGCGAAGCGGCCGGTCGAATCAGCAATCCCACGATAGGCCAGGCTATCGGGCAGCAGCGTGGCGACGACGAGCGCGCCGGCGGCCGGCCGGCTGGTGGTCCAGTCGACCACCTGGCCCTGCAGCGTCGTTTCCGGCTTGGGTGCCCCCGTCGAGAAGGTGAGCACCGTGCCCTCGCGGGTCCGATTGTTTCTCAGGTCGGTGACACCGGGCAGGAGCTGCACGCGATAGACCCGGTTCGGCCGCCACCCTTCGCGTGGCCGCACGGTGATTCGATTTCTGCGCCAACTGACCTCGGGCACGCGCGAGGTGGGGGAGAGGATCACCAGCTTCTCGAGGCCTCCGGTCCCTTCACCCCGGTTTGGCGTGCCGCCCTCCGATATCACCTCGTCGAACCTGAACTCGACGTTGCCCTTGAATCCGGGGAGCTGAGCGAACGAATCCGGCCGAGTCGCGACCAGCTGGGGAGGAGTGGGATCGGGGGGGCCACCGGGTGGCGGCTCGATCCGGGCGCACGAGATGAGAGCGGCGCTAATGGCGGAAGAGGCGGTAAGGGCGGTACTGATCCAGCGACCAGGAGAGACGGCTCGAACACCTTCCGCCGCTTCCCCTCCGTCCGCATCTTCCGCCCGCCTCAACCGCACCCCAACAGCTCCCGCTTCTGTACCAGCACATCTCGTTGCTCGGTCCAGGTCGCGAGCTTTTGTCGTTCCCGCTCTACCACGTCCGCGGGCGCACGAGAGACGAACTGCTGGTTGCCGAGCTTCTTGTGCTGGGACTCGACCAGCCGGGCGAGTCTATCGACTTCGCTGCCCAGACGCAGGCACTCTCGGTTGACGTCGATCGCGTCTCCCAGGGGAACAAAGACCGCGCTGCCATCCGACAGGACAGCGTGCCCGCCAACTCGCTCTCGGCTTTGGCCGAACTTGAGATCGGTCAGCTTTGCCAGGCGAGTTATGGTCGCCCGTTCCTGCTCCAGTGCGGCAGGTGCGCCTCCGTTGTCGCCGCTCACGATGGCGCGGACGGACTGCCCCGGCTGAATGCCATACTCCGCCCGAATCGTCCGGATGGCGCCGATCAGCTCCTGTACCACCCCGAACTCCTTCAGCGCGGCGGGATCATGCGCCCGAACATCGGTCGTGGGCCAGGGTGCCACCGAGATGGATGTGTTCCTGGGGCGCCCCGGAAAGCGCCGCCAGAGCGTCTCGGTAACGAACGGCATGATTGGGTGCAGCAGTCGAAGCGCCACGTCGAATGTCTGAATCACGACGGCACGGGCCACGTCTCCGCCGGGCACGTCACCATAGAGCCGAGGCTTGATCTGCTCGATGTACCAGTCAGCCAGGTCGCTCCAGATGAACCGGTACACCGCGGCGGCTGCTTCGTTCAAGCGGAAGCGCTCGTACGCCTCAGTCGCTTCCCTGACTGTCGCATCACAGCGCGCAATGATCCATCGGTCGGCCAGGGTGAGCTCGTTTCGCTGAACCACGTTCTTCGCGGGGCCGGCGAGCGGACGCACTCGCTTCGATCCCTCCGCAGTGTCAGGGAAGTAGGAAAGAATGAACCGCCCGGCGTTCCAGAGCTTGTTGGCAAAGTTCCGTCCGGCGGCAAAGGAGCTCTCGAGATCTGCCGGGTCGAGGATGACGTCGGTGCCGACCGACATCCCGGAGATCAGGGAGTAGCGCAGAGCGTCCGCACCATAGCGCTCGATCACCTCCAGCGGGTCGATGCCGTTGCCCAGCGACTTGGACATTTTCCGGTGCTTGGTGTCGCGCACCACACCGTGGAGATAAATCCGGGTGTACGGCACCTCCTCCATGAAGTGCAGCCCCGCCATGATCATCCGGGACACCCAGAAGAAGAGGATGTCGGGCGAGGAGACGAGTGTGTCCCCGGGATAGAACGTCGCGAGATCAGCCGTCTGCTCGGGCCAGCCCAGGCCGGAGAAGGGCACCAGCCACGAGGAGAACCAGGTGTCCAGGACGTCATCATCCTGCCGGACCGTCCCTCCGCAGCTGGGGCAAACCTCGAGGTCCGTTCGACTGACGTGCGTCTTGCCGCATCCGGGGGCATCGCAGTACCACACTGGGATCCGGTGACCCCACCAGAGCTGGCGGGAGATGCACCAGTCTCGAATTCCCTCCAGCCACGCAGAGTAGTCGTCGCCTCGACGTTCCGGCACGAAGCTGAGAGTGCCGTCCCGGTAAGCGGCCAGGGCAGGACGGGCCAGAGGCTCCATCCGTACGAACCACTGGTCCGAGAGCCGCGGCTCGATCACCGTATCGCAGCGGTAGCAGTGGCCGACCGCATGCCGATGCTCCTCGATCTTGTCGAGCAGGCCGGCGGCCTCGAACTCCGCCACCACTCGGCGGCGCGCCTCGTAGCGATCGAGACCCTGGAACCGCTCGGGCCCGGCCAGACTTATCCGAGCCTCGGGCGTCATGACGTCGACGCTTGGCAGCGAGTGGCGGCGGCCGATCTCGAAGTCGAGCGGATCGTGTGCCGGGGTAATCTTGACGGCACCGGAGCCGAACGCGGGATCGATTGCTTCATCAGCGATGATCGGTACCCGCCGCTGCACCACGGGCAACAGGATCTCGCGACCGATCAGGTTACGATACCGCTCGTCCTCCGGATGCACCGCGACGGCGGTGTCGCCCAGCATCGTCTCGGGCCGAGTGGTCGCTACCGTGATGTGTCCGGATCCGTCGGCCAGGGGATAGCGCAGGTGCCAGATTTCCCCGTCGACCTCCTCCTTCTCGGCTTCTTCGTTGGAGAGTGCCGTGAGGCAGCGGGGGCACCAGTTGATGATGTAGTGGCCGCGGTAGACCAGCCCCTCCTCGAAGAGGCGGACAAACGTTTCCCGAACGGCGCGCGAGAGTCCCTCGTCCAGGGTGAAGTAGGTCCGCGGCCAGTCGGCTGAGCAGCCCAGGGCCTTGAGCTGCTCGAGAATGGCGGAGCCGGTCTCCCGAACATGGGTCCACACCCGTTCGACAAAGGCGTCGCGGCCCAGGTCAAACCGGGTGAGTCCCTCCTGAGCCAGCAGGCGCTCGACCACGTTCTGAGTGGCGATGCCGGCGTGGTCGGTACCCGGGAGCCACAGCGCTCGGCGGCCGCGCATGCGCTCGAAGCGAATGAGCACGTCCTGGACGCTGTTGTTGAGACCGTGTCCCATGTGCAGCACCGAGGTGACGTTCGGTGGCGGCATCACGATGACGTACGGCTCTCCCGACCCGGGAGCGTGGGATTCCGGCGAGAACAGACCGCGCTCTTCCCACCAGTGGTAGAGCTCGGACTCGATGGCGGATGGATTGTATTGCGGAGCGAGCGGCTCGGTCATGCGCTCTGGTCTGTGACGCGCTTCCCGCCCGGCTGAATCCGGTCGTCTTCACCGCGAACCAGAATGCTATTGATCACGGTATCGATCCCGGCAACGGCGCAGGCAACCCGGGCAGCCAGCGTGCGGGCAGCGCGGTCTCCTACCCAACCCCGGAGCTCGACCGTGCCCCGATTGATGGTGACGACCTCGAGGGTGAAGCCGGCGAGACGCGGCTCCTGCTGCAGCGCGGTTTCGACTTCACGAGCTGACGCGGCTGGGCTCCTTCGCACCGGAGGGCGATGCTTGATCCGCTGGGCCGCCCCGCGCATCCGCGTCTGGTTGACACCGCCGATCCACTCACTGAGGAGGAATCCGGTGACCAGGCCTGTACCCATTCCCAGGGAGGTCCACAACGCAATCTCAGCCCCACTCAACCGTTTGTCTCGTGTCACGCGCTGTCCTCATACAGAAGGATACGTTGTTCGATTAAGTTAACATTTTTCCAGTCCGAAAGCAGGAAAATCCCATACGCGGGCGCGATTCATGGATGAGGATCGGATCGACATGACGGGGCGTGCGCTGATGAAGTGGATTGTTCTGGTGCTGCTGGTGGTACTCGGCATCGGACTCTACCTGTACTTCGCGCCGTCTACCGGGCCCGCCGTCCCACCCACAGTGCAGGAATACGCACCGTGAGCACAGTCCGCGTCACCTTGCCCGATGGCAGCGTGCGTGAAGTCCCATCCGGCACCAGCGCGCGGAAGATCGCCGAAGGGATCGGCTCTGGGCTTGCGCGCGCAGCCCTGGCTGCCCGGGTGAACGGAGAGATCTGGGACTTGGACCGGCCGCTCGAGTCCGATGTCTCGCTCGCGATCATCACCGACCGAGACCCCGACGCCTTGCCGCTCCTGCGCCACTCCTCGGCTCACATCCTGGCCACTGCGGTGCGCGAGCTCTTCCCCAACGCCGGTATCGGCTTCGGTCCTGCCATCGAGGACGGCTTTTACTACGACTTCCAGGTCGACCGCCCGTTCACGCCCGAGGATCTCGAGCGGCTCGAGGCCAAGATGGCGGAGGTCGCCGCGCGGGATTTTCCATTCGTCCGCGAAGTCGTGGATCGGAACGAGGCCAAACGGCGGTTTGCCGACGATCCGCTCAAGCTCGAACGCATCGCTGAGCTGGGCGATGACGAGACCATCACGGTCTACACCGATGGGCCTTTCGTTGATCTCTGTCGCGGGCCGCACATCCCGGGTACTGGACGGCTGAAACACTTCAAGCTGCTGAATGCGGCGGGCGCCTATTGGCGAGGCGACGAGAAGCGGCAGATGCTGCAGCGGATTTACGGTACCGCCTGGTTCAAGAAGGAGGATCTGGACGCCTACCTTCACCGGTTGGAAGAGTCGCGCAAGAGGGATCATCGAGTCCTCGGCCGGCAGCTGGACCTGTTTTCAATTCAGGAGCTGGTCGGCCCCGGGCTGGTCTTCTGGCATCCCAAAGGCGCCATGATCAAGTGGCTCCTGAGTCGCGCGGTAGAAGACGACAACGTCCAGAGTGGGTACGACCTGGTCTATACGCCGAACATCACCCGGGAAGAGTTGTTCAAGATCTCGGGGCACCTGCCGCTCTACGAAGCCAATCAGTATCCACCGATGGCTGCGGGGCACGAGGAGGCGGAGGACGTCCGGTATCGGGTAAAGCCGATGAACTGTCCGATGCACGCGCTGATCTACAAGAGCCAGCAGCGAAGCTACCGGGATCTCCCGATTCGCCTTTCCGAGGTTGCGAACGTCTATCGCAATGAGCGCTCAGGAGTTCTTCATGGGCTGCTCCGGGTGCGTGGGCTCTCCATGGATGACGCGCACATCTTCTGCACCCTCGAACAGGTGGAAGAAGAGATCTTTCTCTGCCTCGGCCAGGTGGACCGTTTGGTTCGAGAGACGTTTGGCTTCGAGCTGGACTTCGAGGTCTCGACCCGCCCGACCGAACGTTTAGGTGACGATGCAATCTGGGATCAGGCCGAGTCGATGCTGAAGCGGGCGCTGGAGCGAAAAGGGATTCCATTCCGGATAGACGAGGGCGGCGGCGCGTTTTACGGGCCCAAAATCGATATCAAGTTCCGGGACGCGATCGGCCGGCTGTGGCAGGGCCCCACGATTCAGCTCGACTTCAACCTTCCCGATCGGTTCGAGCTCGAATACACCGGTGCCGATAACCGGCCTCACCGGCCGGTGATGATTCACCGCGCCATCTATGGGACACTGGAGCGCTTCATCGGAAATCTGATCGAGCACTTCGCCGGCGCATTTCCGGTCTGGTTGGCGCCCGAGCAGGTTCGGGTGATTCCCATCTCTGATGCCCAGGCCGAAGCCTCGCGGGCGCTGGCCCGCCGTCTTAAGGCCGCGGGACTCCGGGTCCACGTCGATGAGAGGAATGAGACCCTCAACTATCGGGTGCGGGAAGGCGAGCTGCAGAAGGTTCCCTACATGGCCGTGATCGGTCAGCGGGAAGCCGAGTCGGACAGTCTGGCCCTACGGGTGCGCGGGGCCGGTAAGAAGCAGGAGGTGATGACTGTGGATGCTTTTCTGGAGCGCGTCAGAGAAGAGATACGCGCACGGAAGATGGTCCCGTAGCGGCCAGGAGACCGTTAATACAGACTCCTTTCTGCGACCCCTTCGAGGTGACAAACACCGGTTTTCCGGGTACTTTTGCCTCCAAGTGAACCCGAACCGGACCAGTATCCAGTGAGTGATAGCACCACCCCCGTCATCGTCTCCGCCGTTCGCACTCCCATCGGTCGTTATCTCGGCGGGCTTTCATCGTTTACCGCACCTCAACTGGGTGCCATGGCCATCCGCGAGGCGGTTTCCCGTGCCGGGGTCGATCCCGCCGCCGTGGAGTCCGTCATCATGGGCCAGGTGGTCCAGGGCGGGTCGGGCCAGGCGCCAGCCCGCCAGGCTCAGATTCATGCCGGCCTTTCCCCCACGATTCCGGCGGTGACGATCAACATGGTCTGCGGCTCCGGCCTCAAGGCCGTCATGCTGGCTTCGCAGGCGATCAAGGCTGGAGATGCCGAGTGCATCGTCGCGGGCGGACAGGAGTCCATGTCCAGCGCGCCGCACTACGTCTATGGCATGCGGGGAGGCATCAAGGCAGGAAACCAGACGATGGTGGACGGCATGATTCACGACGGTCTATGGGATTCGTTTGGCTGCTGCCACATGGGAGAGTACGCCGAGTACACGGCGGACAAGGCTGGAGTGAGCCGTTCGGACCAGGACGCCTACGCTCACGAAAGCCACCGTAAGGCGATAGCCGCGATCGATGCGGGGAAGTTCAAGGCCGAAATTCTGCCGGTACAGGTTCCCGGCAAGGGTGGGCCGACCAGCGTCTCAGTGGATGAGGCACCACGCCGGGATACCACCGCCGAAACGCTCGCGAAGCTCAAACCGGCGTTTCGTAAGGACGGCGGCAGTGTCACCGCCGGTAATGCCCCCGGCTTGAACGACGGGAGTAGCGCTCTTGTGGTGACCTCCCTCGCATTCGCCAAGGCTCATGGACTCAACCTCATGGCCCGGGTCACCGGCTATTCCACTGGCGGTGGTGAGCCGAGGGACTTGTTCTTCGCCCCCGTTCTTGCGGTGCGCACCTTGATGGAAAAGTCCGGCACACGCATCAGCGACTATGACCTCATCGAAGCCAATGAGGCATTCGCGGTGCAGGCGCTGGCGGATGGCCGAGAGCTGGGCTGGGACTGGGACCGGGTGAACGTCAACGGGGGCGCGGTCGCACTGGGCCACCCCATCGGCGCGAGCGGCGCTCGAGTACTGACGACGTTGCTCTACGCCCTGGAGGATCGAGGTGGTACTACGGGACTGGCCACGCTCTGCCTGGGCGGTGGCAATGCGGTTGCCCTCAGTGTGGAGCGGATGTAATGGATTCTGAGACTCGGCCGGCCATGGTTGAAGCAGAGGAGCTGAGCGCGCCGGAGCGCGTGAGAAACCGTGCGCTTATCGCGCGACGCATCGTCGGGATTGGGCTTGGCGCACTCCTGGTGGCGATTGCGGCACAAGTAGTCGTACCCATGGTACCGGTACCGATCACGCTTCAGCCACTCGCGGTGCTGCTGGTGGGCGGATTGCTGGGAGCGGCCGGCGGTATCAGCGCCCTGGTGCTCTATCTCTTTCTCGGCGCCATCGGTTTGCCGGTGTACGCCGGTGGTGCGGCTGGCGCCATTCATCTGATTGGACCTACCGGGGGCTATCTGCTGGCGTTCCCGATTGCGGCCGGTGTGACCGGGGCGATCGTGTCGCGACATCCCAGCTCAGCGCTACGGGTACTCCTCGCCTGCGCGCTCGGCATGGCCATCATTCATATTGGCGGCGTGGCCCAGCTGGCCTTTCTCGGTGGAGATCCCAGCCTGGCCTTCCGGGTCGGCTTCCTTCCATTCCTCACCGGCGACTTGATCAAAGTCGGCCTCGCCGCCGCCCTGATTCTGGTGGCCGGCTCCAAGGTCCGCTCGCTGCTTTGACCTCGGTTCCCGCGGGTCCAGACAGAGTTTCTCTCCGGAAGGCGATCGGTTGGACGGTCGCCTTCCTGTTATTAGGAATCGGTCTCAGCGGCGGCATCATGTCAGTGTGGGTGCTGCTCAAGTACGGCAGCGTCGGTGGTGGCCTGCAAGCATTGAAGACTCCGGGACCTCATCAGCTCCTCATTGCCGGCGTGAGCCAGCTGCTGGGTTTCGCCCTGGCTACCTGGGTCATCGGGTTTCGGGTACTGGGACTCAGCCGCACGCAGCTGCGCTGGGCGTCACCGCGGACGGGCGTGCGAGGTCTGGCGATCGGCTTGGCCCTGGGTGCCACTGCAGCGGCCGCCGCGCTGGTGACTGCGGTGCTGGTCGCCAACTCGCACTGGACTCGAGATGCCGGGGGACTGGGCCAGTATCTGGTGCAAATCGGCAAGACCTCTCTGGTGCTGGCGCCGGCAGCGCTGAGTGAGGAGATCATGTTTCGCGGCGTGCCTCTGGTCCTTCTCGCATCGGCGGTTAACCGTGGAACAGCGCTGGTGCTGGTCGCGGGCGTCGTGTTCGCACTCTTTCATGCTCTCAATCCCGACGTGACGCCGCTCGGTTTGGGCAACATTGCGCTGGCCGGAGTCTTTCTGGGCGTCGCGTTTTACGCGCCGGGCGGGCTCTGGACTGCGTTCGGCGCGCACCTCGGCTGGAACGCCACGCTCGCTGCTCTCGATGCGCCGGTGAGCGGCCTGCCGTTCAGCATCCCCTGGATCGATTACCAGGCAGGCAACCCGGTCTGGCTCTCGGGTGGCCGGTTCGGGCCGGAAGGTGGACTCCTGGCCACTGCGGCGATCACCGCGGCGTTGCTCGCGACTGTTCGGTGGGCCGGGAAGGATCCTGCATGAAGCGCGCGGCTGTAGTGGGTGCCGGCACGATGGGAAACGGGATTGCGCACGTCTTCGCTCAGCACGGGTGGAGCGTGGCGCTGATCGATGCTGCCCCGGCGGCGCTCGAGAAGGCGACCTCGACCATCCGGGGAAACCTCGATCGTCAGGTGAAGAAGGGTACTCTCGCTGCCGATGCGCCTGCCCAGGTGCTCGGGCGTATCGCCACCGGCACTGGGTTGGACATGGCCGCCAAGGCAGAGATCGTGGTGGAGGCGGCCAGCGAGAACCCGGCAGTCAAATTCTCACTCTTCGAGCAGCTCGACAGGATCAGTGCACCCGGCGCCATTCTCGCCACCAACACCAGCTCCATCTCGATCACCGAGATTGCGGCCCGGACGCGGCGTCCGGCGCAGGTGATCGGGATGCACTTCATGAACCCGGTTCCGGTGATGCAACTGGTAGAGGTGATTCGTGGGCATGCGACGAGCGACGAGACTACCCGGGCCGTCATGGAAACCGCCAAAGCCCTGGGCAAGACGCCGGTCGAGGTAAATGACTACCCCGGATTTGTGTCGAATCGCGTCCTGATGCCGATGATCAACGAGGCGATTTTCTGCGTGATGGAAGGTGTCGCTACGCCCGAGTCGATCGATGTCGTGATGAAGCTCGGGATGGCCCACCCCATGGGTCCGCTCGCGCTGGCCGACTTCATTGGGCTGGATGTGTGTCTGGCCATCTTGGACGTACTGCAGCGTGGCCTGGGCGACGACAAGTACCGAGCCTGCCCACTGCTTCGAAAGATGGTGGCCGCGGGGTACCTGGGACGGAAGAGCGGGAGAGGGTTCTACCAGTACGGCGCATCGTGAGCATGCACCTGCCTGTCATCCTGAGCGCAGCGAAGGATCGACCCGTGTGCCACTCTATCCATTGTCGCTGCGCTCCTCAGGACGACCTCCGTGACTAGACACGAACACGCCACCGCCCCCATCGACATCTTCGCGATGATGCATTCGATGGGACACGAGCAGATTCTGCTCTCCCACGATCCCTCCTGTGGCTACTTCGGGATCATCGCCATTCACGACACCACTCTGGGCCCGGCACTCGGCGGCACCCGCTTCTGGCAGTACGGGAGCACCGACGAGGCGATCACCGATGCGCTCCGTCTGGCCCGGGGGATGACCTACAAGTCGGCCGTGGCGGGAATCAATCTCGGTGGAGGCAAGTCGGTCATCATCGGTGACAACAAGCGAGTAGATAGGGAAGCGTTGTTCCGGGCGCACGGCCGCTTCATCGAAACCCTCAACGGACGCTACATCACCGCCGAAGATATTGGGACCAGCCCGTCCGACATGGAGTACATCAAGCTCGAGACCGATCACGTTGCGGGACTGTTGGGCCTGTCGGGAGATCCGTCGCCTGTGACTGCCTACGGCGTCTACGTGGGTATGAAGGCAGCGGCGAAAGTGTGCTGGGGGAACGACGGCCTGAGTGGCAAGAGTGTGGCGGTGCAGGGCTGTGGCAAGGTGGCGTACTACCTGGTGCAGCACCTGCATGCCGAGGGAGCCAAGCTCATCGTCACCGACATCGATGCCGAGAAGGTAAAACGAGTGGTGTCGGAGACCGGTGCCACGGCTGTCTCTCCCGACGCGATCTACGATCAGAAAGCCGATGTCTACGCGCCCTGTGCGCTCGGTGCCACCATCAACGACGACACGCTGTCCCGTCTCAAAGTTCAAATCATTGCGGGAGGGGCCAACAACCAGTTGGCTGAGGATCGTCACGGAGATGCGCTGGAGAAACGAGGCATCCTGTACGCACCGGATTACGTGATCAACGGCGGAGGGGTCATCAATGTGTATGGTGAGCTCCATCGCTGGCCGACTGAGCGGGCAAAGAAGAAGGCCGGTGAGATCTATGACACGCTCCTTCGCATCTTCGATATCGCCAAGCGGGAACGGATGCCGACCTACCGCGCGGCGGACCGGCTGGCAGAGCAGCGGATCACCTCGGTCGCTGGACTGGACCGGATGTGGATGGGGGGGAGGCGGTGACGCTTCCCGTCCTTCCCACCATCTCTTACCTTTGACCCAATGGCCGAAGTCATCCCCATAGGGTCCGATCACGCCGGTTTCCAGCTCAAGGAACGGTTGATCGAGGAGCTCCGGGCCCTGGGATACGCGCCGCTCGACCTAGGCACCCATAGTACCGACTCCGCCGACTATCCTGACTTCGCACATGCTGTCGCGGATAAGGTGGAGCACCACGACGCCGATCGTGGAGTGCTGCTGTGCGGTACTGGGTTGGGGATGTCGTACGCGGCCAATCGACATTCGGGGGTGCGGGCGGCGGTGGTGTGGTCTCCCGAAGTTGCCAAGCTCGCACGCGAGCACAACGACGCGAACATACTGATCCTTCCGGCTCGTTTCGTGAGCGAGGACGAAGCGGTCAACATTCTCAAGACGTGGCTGGGCACCCCATTCGCGGGCGGGCGGCACAGTCGCCGAGTGGACAAGATAGATCAGGAGAGCGCATGACCCTGGACCACAACGCATCTCTCAGAGACGCCGATCCGGCGGTCGCCCGGCTGATCGACGCGGAGCTCCGGCGCCAGCAGCAGGGACTGGAGCTGATCGCCAGCGAGAATTTCGCAAGCCGTGCAGTGATCGATGCCATGGGCACGCCGCTCACCAACAAGTACGCCGAGGGATATCCGGGGCGGCGATACTACGGCGGCTGCGAGGTGGTGGACGAAGTCGAGCAGCTCGCCATCGATCGCCTGAAGCAGCTTTTCGGAGCCGAGCACGCCAATGTACAGCCGCACTCAGGGGCTCAGGCCAACTTCGCCGCCTTCATGGCCCTGATCCGGCCGGGCGAGCTGCTCATGGGGATGTCGCTGCCTCATGGTGGCCACCTCTCTCATGGTGCGGCTGTGAACCACAGCGGGGTAGTCTGGCGGGCGGTGCACTATGGAGTCGACCCGGCCACCGGGCTCATCGATTACGACAAGGTGCGGGAGCAGGCTCGACAGGAGCGGCCCCGGTTGATTGTCGCTGGCGGCAGCGCGTACGCCCGCATCATCGACTTTGCCGCCTTTCGTTCGATTGCCGACGAGGTAGGCGCGTTCTTCCTGGTGGATATGGCGCACTTCGCCGGGTTGGTTGCCGGTGGGGTCTATCCTTCGCCGGTGCCGCACGCGCAAGTCGTCACCAGCACGACCCACAAGACGTTGCGCGGTCCTCGGGCCGGCCTGATCCTTTGCATTAGCGAGCATGCGAAGGCGATCGACAAGTCGGTCTTTCCGGGAACCCAGGGCGGGCCGCTGCAGCATGTGATTGCGGCCAAGGCGGTGGCATTCGGTGAGGCTCTGACCCAGGACTTCAAGGATTACGCCCGCCGGGTGGTGGAAAATGCGAAGGCGCTGGCGGACGGCCTTACTGAGCGGGGCTTTGCCATTGTGTCAGGGGGAACCGACTCGCATCTCATGCTGGTCGATCTCCGGCCCAAGAACCTCACCGGCAAGGCGGCGGAGAAGCTGCTTGGCCAGGCGGGGATTACGGTCAACAAGAACACCATCCCCGACGATCCGCAGTCGCCCTTCGTCACCAGCGGAATCCGCCTGGGTACTCCAGCGGTGACCACACGCGGCATGGGGGTTGCCGAGATGCTCCTGATTGCCGAGCTGATCGATCGGGCCCTGACCCATCCGGACGAAGGCACCCTTGCCTCGGTCAAGACTGAAGTCGAAGAGCTGACCTCACTGTTCCCGCTGTATCAGGCACGGCGTGGCCCCAGCAGGATCCGCCGAAGCGCCTGAACCTTTGCTGACTCGCGACGAGGTAGTGTAGTGAACGATCTGCAGTTCGCTGAAGATGTCATGGCCCGCATTCGCGCCCGCGGTGGAAGCTATCACGAGCGTGGATACATTTTCGTACTCGGCGCCGTCGAGTTCCTGCAGTCTCGCCTCGACGCCCGCCGGCATGTCAGCGCGGCAGAACTGGCGTGGGCCTGCCGCGACTTTGCCCTCCAGCAGTTCGGCCTCCTTGCACAGGGTGTGCTGGCGCACTGGGGCATTCATCGCACGGAGGACCTCGGACGAATCGTCTTCATTCTGGTGGAGGTCGGGTTGCTGGTGACTCAGCCCGGAGACCTCGAATCTGATTTCGACGCAGTCTTCCAGTTCGCTGACGCCTTCGGCGATCCCTATGAGTGGCAAGGTCTGCGCGGAGCGTAGCGCCGGCGTACGCCAGGAGAAAGCATGGAGACGAAAGAGTGGCCCGCCTGCCAGAAGTGCTCTCAAGGAACTCTCATCCCGCTTTCTGACTACGGGCGCGAAGGCGCTCCCATCACCTACAAGGCGTGGGTCTGCACCAACCCCGAGTGCGGATTCAATCTGCGGATCGACAACGGCGAGATCAGCTTCGGACGGGCGATAGGGCAGAGCTATAAGTGAGCTTTGAGCTATGGGCCGTGAGCTTTTAGCTGATAGCCAGCTCCTTGATTCACCCTGTAGGTTACCCATCTGCGATCATCCAGAGCAATTAGCGCACGGCTCATAGCTCACAGCTAATAGCTCCTATGCTCCCCGTCCTCACCCCCGAACAATGCAATGCCTGGGACAAGCGCTCCATCAGCGCGGGCATCGATCTCGCCACTCTCATGGAGAGCGCCGGGCGTGCGGTCGCCGCGGTGCTGGTGAGTCGATACGCCCACCTGCTCCGAAACGGGGTGCTCGTGGCGGCGGGGCCCGGCAACAACGGCGGAGACGGCTGGGTTGTCGCCCGTGCACTCCATCGGCTGGAGATCCCGGTATGGGTCACGTCCTCGGGGTCGGGAACCGAGCTGCGCGAGCGGATGGCAGATGTCGCACGTGCCGAGGGAGTACGGGAGGTTGCTCCTGACGGACCGTGGCCCAGCGCGGCCGTTGTCGTTGACGCGTTGCTCGGAACCGGCGCCACCGGCACTCCTCGACCCGCCATCGCCACCCTCCTGGCCCGGCTGCTCGATCTCGAGGCGCCGGTCGTCGCGATCGACGGACCAACCGGAATCGATCTCCTCACCGGCATGGTTCACGGCCCTACCCGGGCGGATCTGACTGTCACGTTCGGGGGGTTCCGCCGAGGCCACCTCCTCGCGCGTGACGAGGTAGGCGATCTCGTCGTGGTCGACATCGGACACCCGGCTCCCGATCCGGCTTGGCCGGCCGTAGTCACCGACACCGAGGCCGCCGAGTGGCTGCCGCCACTCAAGGCCGTGGCCCACAAGGGAGACCGGGGCCGGCTTGTTGTCATCGGAGGAGATGCCGGTATGACTGGCGCCATCCGGATGAGCGCGCGTGCCGCATTCGGGAGCGGTGCCGGGCTGGTACATGTGGCCGCCCCATCCGAAACAGTCGCCTCGCTGGTACAGGCGGAGCCGGATGTTCAGACGCTGAAGCAGGCGTTCGATCAACCCGCCTCGGCTGCTTTGCTGGAGTTGATCGAGCGCTCAGACGCGGTGGTGATCGGTCCCGGGCTCGGCCGGCAATCGGGCCGCCGCGAGTTCGTCCTTCCGATCCTCGAGGCCGCTCGGAAGGTCGTCCTCGATGCCGACGCCTTGGTGGTGCTGGCCGGAGCCGTGGGCCAGCTCCGGAAACTGGCAGCTACCCGCTCCTTCGTGCTCACGCCCCATCCCGGCGAATTCCGGGCACTCTTTCCCGACCTCGCCGGCAAACGTGAGCTCGATCCCTGGGCCGCGGCATCCGCGGCGTGCGATCAGGCAGGCTCGACCGTTCTGCTCAAGGGTGTACCCACCGTGATCACCTCGCCGGGAAAGCCCACCCGAACAGTGGTTTCGGGCAATCCTGGACTCGCCACTGGTGGCAGTGGCGACATCCTGAGCGGCGTCATCGGTGCCGCTCTCGCAGCGGGGGTCGAGCCCGACCTCGCTGCGGCGCTCGGTGCCCAAGTACTCGGCCGAGCCGCCGATATCGGAGCGAGGCGCCACACTGCCAGAAGTCTCCGCCCCATGGATGTCGTGAACGCCTTCCCGGATCTCTGGCGCGAGTGGGAGGTGGTGAGACTCGCCCGTCCCACGCCTCGACCCCCCATCCTCTTCGAGCTGCCCCGGCCACAGACCACGTAGTCGTATAGATTCTGCCAATGCGCTGTCTCTTCGTGCTAACGGCCGTCCTGGGGTATGCATCATCGGCCGCGGCCCAATCTTCGACACGTGACTGGCGGCCGGAAGATCGCACGGTGATCGGCGACTTCAGTCAGGTCACCGCCATCGCTGCTGCGTCCGATCGGGTGTTCATTGCGAGTCCCGCCGCACTCCTGATCTGGAACCCGCAATTTCAGAAGTGGGACGGATCCTTCGATCCTCCCGACCCAACCCTCCTCGCGCGGGTTTTCACCGGCGTCATCGATCCACTCGACAACTCACTGTGGTTGGCTCGGTCCGACGGTTGGGTTCATTACCAACCGGACCTCCGGCTCTGGGACCAGGGGCCAGTCCCGCAGGGAATTCAGGCAATCGCCTTCGACCGGGATGACCCCGCGGCAGGTCTCTATCTGCGTAGTGGCCAGGGTTGGTTGCTGCTTCCCCGCGGAGGTCTGGTCGCATCATCGTCTCGGGCTCCGTCACGGCCGCTGCTGCCTCCGACGATCGAACAGGCAATTCGAAGCAACCCGACGCTGCAGGCCAATTCAGCAGCAATTCTCAGTGACAATCGACTCCGCAACGTTCGCTACACCGCAGTGGCCCGCGCCGCGGATAATCGGGGCTGGTATCTAGGCACCTCCGGCATCGGTGCCCTGTATTTATCGGATCTCTCCCCGTTGCCCGAGCGCATGACCTTCGGCCTTCCCGCTCCCCAAGTCGGCGCGGTGTTCAGCTGGCCCGGCGGAGTGTGGGCGGCGACCAATCGAAATCGCCTCACCGATGCCTCACTGACATTCGTGGGCGAGCAGCTCGACAACTTCCATTCACTTCCGGGCCCTTCCGCTATCGGACCTCCCTTCAATCAGGTGCGAGAGCTGGCGGGACAGGGACGCTCGGTCTGGGCGGCGACCGATCTGGGCGTCGCGAGAGTGCAGCCGCCCGATGGCAGACTGGAGCTGATCTCCGATAGCGCGCGGGCTTCCCGACCGAAGGGTGTACTCGATCGTGTCGCGAGCCGGCAGGATCACGGTCGGTACTGCCCACGGGCTGGCGCGCATCGGCGACTCGTTGCAGGTGGAACGCCTGGCACCGTCGTACAGCGATCCGGTGTATGCAGTGTGGCCGGCGGGAGACTCGATCTGGGTCGGTACTCCCGCTGGTCTGCTGCTCTCGCTGCCCAACTACGAGGGTCTGGTTCGCCCCGCCGGTCTGGAGTCGGCCAGCCTCAAAGGGGTCGTCGTCGATCTCGCTCCACTCGCGGATACCCTGGTAGCCCTCACTCGCGATCAACTGCTCTGGCGTGATCCTGGCACCAGGCGCTGGACCCTGGGACCCAACCTCTCCGCGCTGCTCGGGCCGCTGCGCCGGTTTGTGGCTGACGGACCTGGCTTCTGGGTGGCGGGAGACCGCGGCCTCGGCTACGCCCGGCTGGGAACTCCGCCGGTTCGCCCACTCAGAGAGGGCGACCTTCCAGGCGCCGTCAACGACGTCGCTGTAGACGACACATTCCTCTGGGTGGCTACCGACGGTGGCCTGGTTCGTTTCCGATTAGACGCTGTTCGCCCATGAGTCTGCCGCTCGGGAGCGGCGCCGAGTTCGATCGCATTCGTGAAATTGTCAGGGTGTTGGGGCCAGCCGGGGTTGGGCTGGGTGATGACTGCGCCATCATCCCGCAGGGCCAGGAGTTTCTCGCGCTCAGCACCGACACGAGTGTCGAGGGCGTGCACTTCCGGCTGGATTGGATGCAGCTCGAGGAAGTGGGTTGGCGTGCAACGGCGGCGGCGCTCTCGGACCTTGCCGCGGACGGGGCGGAGCCGCTGGGCCTCTTGTGCGCGGTGACGGTACCAGCGTCTGCTGCCGAGACCGACCTATCGAGGCTGATGGATGGTTCGGGGCAGGCCGCGAGGCGGACCGGGGCCACGGTCGTAGGTGGTGATCTTTCCGCTGGGCCGGTGTGGAGCGTGACGGTAACAGTGGTTGGCAGGACCCCAGCTCCGGTGACTCGACGAGGCGCCCGGCCCGGCGATCGACTCTGGGTCACCGGTACTCTGGGAGGATCGCGCGCCGCACTGGAGGCCTGGCGACGAGGCGATAAGCCGTCGGCCGAATCTCGAGCACGCTTTGTTCATCCGGAGCCGAGGATCGTGGCGGGGAAGTGGCTCGCACGAAACGGAGCCCGTGCGATGATCGACCTGAGTGACGGGCTGGGTGGAGATGCCGGCCACCTCGCCGCGGCCTCGGCGGTATCGCTGTCGATCGATTTGAGTCTCCTGCCCATCCATCCCAGCGTGCAGAGCGAGGCCGGTTTGCTCGGCGTGTCGTCTCAGCAGTTTGCTGCCGAAGGCGGTGAGGACTACGAGCTGCTGGTGGTCATGCCTCCGGAGTTCGAAAGCTCGGCAGCATTTGTAAAGGAGTGCGGCATCCCGCTCACAGCCATCGGTTCAATAGAAACCGGAGCAGGTGTCACCTTTCATCTCGACTCCCGGCCGATCGCTCTCAAAGGGTTCGATCACTTCGGTTGACGGATTCCCTGAGACTCGGCTAGGTTGGGCCCGCGGTCAGGCCACAGGCCACAGGCCTCAAGCCTCAGGCCTCTTCAGCGCTCATCTCCTTCTCGGAAACACATGTCCACCATCATCGAAGTTCACGCGCGCGAAATTCTCGATAGCCGCGGTAATCCCACCGTTGAAGCGGAGGTAGTCCTCTCGAGCGGCGCCCAGGGGCGAGCGGCCGTGCCGAGTGGAGCATCCACTGGGGAGCACGAGGCGGTGGAGCTGCGCGATGGTGATGCCAAACGATACGTGGGGAAGGGTGTCACTGAGGCCGTGCGCAACGTCAACGAGGTGCTCGGACCGCGGCTCGAGGGCAGGGCTGCCGCGGATCAGATCGAGATCGATGCCGAGATGATGGATGCGGATGGGACGCCCAACAAGAGCAAGCTGGGCGCGAATGCGATACTCAGCGTGTCGCTCGCGGTAGCTCGGGCGGCGGCGCAGGACTGCGGGCTGCCGCTGTACCGGTATCTCGGTGGACCAATGGCGAGGGTGCTGCCGGTCCCGATGATGAACATTCTGAACGGTGGTGCCCACGCTTCCAACAACGTGGATGCGCAGGAGTTCATGATTGTCCCGATCGGGGCGGATTCGTTCCCTGAGGCGCTTCGCATGGGCGTAGAGGTCTTCCATGCGTTGAAGAAGGTGTTGAGCAAGATGGGACTGTCTACCGCGGTGGGAGACGAAGGCGGCTTTGCGCCGATGCTGCCCTCGAACGAAGCCGCTCTCGATGTCGTGATGCAGGCGATCAAGGCGGCGGGCTACGAGCCTGGAAATGACATGGCCATCGCGCTCGATGTCGCTGCATCCGAGCTCTTCCAGAATGGCGAGTACGTGTTCAAGAAGGGCGATGGCAGCCGGCGCAGCGCCAAGGACATGGTCGACCTCTATGCCGGCTGGGTAGACCGGTATCCCATCGTGTCGATCGAGGATGGTCTGGCCGAGAATGACTGGGCCGGGTGGAAGCTCCTGACGGAGCGGCTGAACGAGCGAGTGCAGCTGGTGGGAGACGATCTCTTCGTGACGAACGTCGATCGCCTGGGCCGAGGGATCGAGGAGGGCGTCGCGAACGCGGTGCTGGTCAAGGTGAACCAGATCGGCACGCTCACCGAAACGCTCCAGTGCATCGATCTGGCGAAAGGCAGTGCGTACGGCGTAATCATCTCGCATCGCTCGGGTGAGACCGAGGACACCTTCATCGCCGATCTCGCGGTCGCGACCGGAGCAGGGCAGATCAAGACCGGCAGCGCCAGCCGCACCGATCGTACCGCCAAGTACAATCAGCTGCTTCGGATCTCGGAGGAGCTGGGCGACGTGGCGCACTACCCCGGTCGGGACCTCTACCAGCTGTGACCCTTGGCCGCTTGGCCGCGATCGTTGGCGTGGCCTTCGCGCTTTACTTCGCGCTGCAAGGTGGCGAATACGGTGTGCTGGATTTGTTGCAGCTCCGGCGGGAGGAGGCGCAGGAGCAGGCCAATGTCGCGCGGCTGCAGCGGCTGGTGGACTCGTTGACCCGTGCGGCGGTGGCAATCGAGACCGATCCTCGCACGCAGGAGCGCGTGGCCCGCGAGTCGTTCGGGATGCTCAGGAAAGGCGAGTTCCTGTACCGGCTGGTCCCGGAGGATGAGAAGCGGCAGCCGGCAGCGCCGGTTGAGAGATGACATGTGGGGGAGAGAACAGTGAACGGTAAACAGTGAAGCGACGGCAGCCGTAGGCGGCTTTCCGGTTCACCGTTTACCGTTTACCGTTCCCGCTGTCAGGATAAGACGGCAGGGTAGCTCAGCTGGTTAGAGCACGGCACTCATAATGCCGGGGTCGCGGGTTCGAGTCCCGCCCCTGCTATGCCCGGGAACTCCACGGGCCTTTGTCTGGGACTCGGCCTTCGGCTGCGAGTCCCGCCCCTGCTATGGTCGTTTCACTCCCATCGCTTGGACTCGGCCTTACGGCTGCGAGTCCTGCCCCTGCTACTTACACTGCAACCACTTGGGCAACTTGGCTCAAGTGGTTTGTGATAAAAAAGTCCCCCTACCGATTGCGAAACTTGATTCCAGCTTGAGGCCGGGAGGGTCTATTCAGTCTGCACCCTATCGGCGCTCTGCCCCTGGGGTAGCTTAGGACCATCCGCAGCTCCAGAGGACGTATGACCTCTCACTTCGCAAGCTGCACGACGGCTGCTCTCACTGCTCTCATCTTGACGGGTTGCGGTTCCAGTCACGACCCACCGCCCACGAGCCCCGTGAGTATCGGGCTCACGGTCTATGGTGCCGAGTGGGAGGCAGACAAGATCCTCATGGGTGTGGGGGACTACTCAACCGTCGAAATCGGAGCAACCACGACCGAGGGGTGCGCAGCGGTCGTACCGTGCGGGATCGAGGTTACAGACCTGACACTTGCCTCGTCCGATCCAGCCGTTGTCACCTTGGAGGAACAAGGTCGGTTGTTGGGACCCTTCCGGGCGAATTTGATTGCGCACGCACCGGGTACCGCCACGGTGACAGTCATGGCGAGCGGCGGTACCGAGACCCGGCAGGTGACCGTGGTCGCCGACCCGCCTCAGGCCGATTCGATCCATGTAGAGACGGTGGCGGGGTCGGAGTGGCAGGAGCCGCCAGCCCAGTACGACGCATCGCACAATTTGATTTCGGTCGAAATAGGAGGTGACTGGTACCCCTTCAAGGTGAGGGCTTTCCGAGGCGGGAAAGAGATATTTGGAGACCCCACCCACGCCAGCCCGGAGATTTCTACTGCCTTTGAGGTTCGACACGGGTGCCGGCCCCAAAGGATAGACACTAACTGTTTGGTCCTCCACGATTTTTGGATCCACGCCCTGCTCCCGGGAGACGTTCAACTCACCGTCTGGGGACGGCACTCCTGCAGCCCCGCCGATCCGAACCCGTGCCCCTACCCCTCGACCAGCTTTACCGTGCATGTGCCGGGCTAGCAGCTGCCCGTCTCTTCTGCGCGTCACACTCCGATGGTGCACGTATCCGGCTAGGGATGAAATGGGCACTTGTTAGTGTCTCGATCCAGGATCCAGGAAGATCATCTTTGCTGACTTCGCTGCGCCAACCTCTCGTCCAGAGACTCGCCTGGTGAATCAACGTCGGGGACTCATCTATGCGTTGATTGCTGCGACCATCGCCGGCTTCGTCTCGTCGCACAAGTATCTCTGGCTCCCGCTCGGAAATTCCGACGTGGACCAGCTCTGGGTCGCCGCCCGCGCCATCCTCCATGGGCAGGACGCCTATGCTGCTGTAGGTCCGGGTGACGCTCGCTGGTTACCGTTTCCCCTGTTTTACCCGCTCACCGCAGGCATCGTCCTTACGCCGCTCGCTCCGTTTCCGCTCTGGCTCGCACGCCTCGTCTGGGTCACCTGTGGGGCAGCCCTCTTCGGGTACGCGATCGGCCGAGATCGGGCGTACCTCTGGCCTACGTTCTTGGGGATGCCGTTTTTCACCGCCGTTCGGAGCGCCCAGTGGTCCCCGCTCCTCACGGCCGCGATGCTCCTGCCGGCGCTCGGTGGGCTCGCTGTGGCCAAGCCCAATGTCGGCATCGCCATGCTGGCCGGCGCGCGGTCCTGGCGAGCCGCCCAGCTCCTCGTCATCGGCGGCACCCTGCTTCTAATCGTCTCTCTCGTGGTCGATCCGCACTGGCCCTGGCGCTGGCGTGAGGCGTTGCAGCACTCCATCCACTTTCGACCACTCATCCTCAGGCCCGGTGGGTTTCTCATGCTGCTGGCGTTCCTCCGCCGGCGCGACCCCGATGCTCGGCTCCTCGTAGCCCTTGCGATCGTGCCGATGACGGGGTTGTTCTATGACATCCTGCCGGCATGTCTAGTGGCGCGAACCCGGCTTCAGGCCGCGGCCCTTGCTTTGCCCACCATTCTCCCTTTTGCGCTCGCCTTCGCTGTCGAGCCGTTTCTCGGTCCCATGCACAACTTCGCGGAAGAGACATGGATCAACGGCACGCTGGTGCTCTGGTGTGGCCTCATTCCACCGCTGGTGCTGGTGCTGTTACGGTCGGAGCGGGTGCTGGCGTGGCGACAGTCTCGGACGTTGGCGGCATCAGCCCGCGGCCTAAAATAATTTTTTGTAGCTCGTAGTCCCCCGTCGACAGGCCGCAACTCGATCCTTCGCCTGCCCTCTGCCGCTGCTCATTCTGGCGGCTCCGAACAACAACAACAACGTGCCAGTTCAGAACGACTCTTCCCGTCTACTCGGGATGATGGAAGATTCAATCCACTCGTATCCAATCACATCTGGGGAGCCTCTGGACCATGACCCGGCTGCTGGTGCTGTTCGTGACGGCGTTCGTGGACATGGTGGGGCTCACCATGATCATCCCTCTGCTGCCGTTCTACGCCACCGAATTGGGTGCCAGCGCAACCGTGGTTGGCGTGCTGGTCTCGGCATTCTCGGTGGCACAGCTGAGCGTCGCGCCGGTCTGGGGCCGCTTCTCCGACCGATACGGCCGCCGGCCCGCCATCCTCGCCGGGCTGCTCCTCACCGCTTGCGCCTACGTCATCTTTGCCTATGCCGGTTCTGTCCTGGTGCTGCTGGTTTCGCGCCTGGTGCAAGGGCTCGGTGGCGGAACCATCGGTGTCGTGCAAGCGTACGTGGCTGACGCCTCGCCACCCGAGCGGAGGACCAAGAACCTGGGCTGGCTCTCGGTCGTAACCAGCCTGGGCGCCGTAGCTGGCCCGGCGTTCGGGTCGGTAATGATCAGCATCGGGGGAAGGTCGGCACCGGGACTGGCGTCGGCGGCTCTGGCGCTCCTGGTCGCAGGCTTCGCTGCGCGCTACCTGGCCGAATCGCGCCAGCTCGCCACCTCCGGCTCCCATGCAGTCCCATCCACCACCAGCTCCCGCCAGGCGATCGGCCGGGTACTCTCACACTGGCGCGAGCCTGCGTCGCGGCTCATCTGGGTTTACACCATCGGCATAGGAGCCTTCTACGGGACGATCCAGGTGGTCCCGCTCCTGCTCATGAACCGGCTGGGGATCACCGAACGGAATATCGGGTACTTCGTCATGTATTTGGGCGGCATGGGCGTGATCGTCCGATCACTGCTGCTCGGGCGGGCGGTGGATTTCTTCGGCGAGGCTCGGCTTTCCCGGCTGGGACTCGTGCTGCTGTCGGCCGGCCTCGTCTGCACCGGCCTCGCCTCACACGGTGCTCTCCTGCTTCTCGGCTTCACCCTGATGCCGCTGGGTACCGCCTTTCTCTTCCCCTGCGTCACGGGACTCCTGTGCCGAGTGGTTCCGGGTAATGAGCGCGGCCTCTACATGGGGGTGCAGCACACGTTCGGCGGAGTCTCGCGTGTCCTGTTCCCGGTGGCCGCGGGGTTTTTGATGGATCGGTTCGGGGTAGGGGTGCCGTTCTGGATCGCGGGACTACTGGTACTGGCGACGCTGCCGTTTGCGTGGGCTCTGGCCGATTCACTAGAGCCCGAGACCCCAGCCACTGTTGCCGTCCGGACGGTATCATCCGGGGACGTGACCGGAGAGTTTCCGGTGCAGAAGGTGGCAGAGGAGGAGCGCTCGAGCACTTCATAAGGCATAGGGCGCCCGAGTGGGCGCCCTCTCTGAGAAACGATTCCCGCTTAGCCAATGCCGGTCCTTCCTTACCCATCGCAATAGCTCGTGACGATTTCCTGATAACGCTGCGGGTCGATGTTGCCGGCTCTTGCGATACCGGCGAGACCGCGGAAGCTCTCGGGAAAGTCGCCTGGGTTGTTCTTTCCGTACTGCGCCAGGAACGCGAGTGTCTGACCGCGGCAGTTCGGAGTACCGGGAACGCCTCCAAAGAAGTGATCGCTCAAGGAGGGTTGCGCTACCTCGGTGGTCACTGGTGGTTCAGTGGCGGTGTTACAGGCGAGGGCAGCTGCTACGGCTGCGACAGGTCCTATCCGTGAGTATTTCATGGGTTACGCCCTTTCAAATGAGGCCGCGGTCTGGTGTGAGTTCCATGTGCCACAGATGGTGGGGGCGACTAGTCAAGCATGGGTCAAGGCCTGCGTGGTCCTCTCAAGCCCGGGGCGAGGACTTGCTGGGGCCTGTTGCAGTAGCTGGGATTCCGGACTGGCAGCTTGGCTGCTGTCCGCCAGCTCCTCGGTGTTGGCGGGGTGTGAGAGCGCTGTGTCTTGTAAGGTATGGGGTTACACGATCCTTCTCACCCGATGTCTCAGCAAGATCCACTGCCCGGCTCCACTCCACCACGCGGGTGGAGGACGTCTCTTTTCGCGTCGGGGGCTGGACGGGGAACCCGATGCACTAGATACTAGTCACTGTCTTGGCGTCCCGGCGTACCGAAGTTTTCCCAATCAGTGAGAACGCCCGATGACCCGTTCCTCCTCAACCCTGCTGGCGATCCGCTCCGCCCTGGCCGAGCACTTTGAGCTGTTCCTGACGGCCGTAGGCGTAGTGATCGCTATCCTGGTTACCCTGAGCCAACTCACCCATGGGCAGCAGGGCTTCGCCCTGACGTTCCTGATCTGGCTCCAGGGCCTCATCCTCTGGGCGGTGCACCGGCACGGTTGGCTCATGCGTCGAGCCCTCTTCGAGAAAGTCCGCCTCATGCTGCAGGACCGGGTGGATCACCGGCTTTCTGAGTTGCGCAGTATCATCGGCCTCAACATCCGTGATCTCTCCGACGACCGGGACGGCGCCCTCGCTGCCGCCCGCGCGGTGTCGATGGAAATCGAAAACCTGTCCTTCGAGTCCTTCAAATCCTGGGGTCGAAAGGCTGCCTCCCAACCATCGACTGGTCGAAAGTAGAGCGCAAACCTGAAGTGGAGAGTGGAGAGTGGAGAGTGGAGAGTGGAGAGTCTAGAGTCTAGAGTCTAGGGTCTAGGGTTGAGAGTCGAAAGTTTGGGGTAAGGAGTCGGGAATCGCTCAGGCCAGGACCCTCGACCCTCGACTCAATTTCCCTTGACATCGCGCCACACCCGACTAACCTCGTTGCATCCCCTGACATAGTGCGCGTTCGCGCGCACCCGACCGTAGACGCGGAGGCACCGTGCGACGAGCACTGCTGGGCTGCGCCTGTGTGGTTATTGGGTCCCTGACCGTCAGCTGCCACGATGCGTCCGACCCGAGTCCCCCGTTTTACGAGCCTAACCCCGAAACTCCCGCCGCTAGCCTCCAGGACAGTATCCCCAATCGCTACATCGTCGTTCTCAACAGCAGTATCTCCGATGTTCCCCGTGAGACCAAACGCCAGGTCGTCTCGCGCGGTGGAAGGGTGCTCTACACCTACTCGCGGGCGCTCAAGGGTTACACGGCCACTCTTTCACCAGCGGCTGTCCAAGCCTTGCGGACGAATCCCAACGTTCGCTACATCGAGCCCGATCGGATGGTGTCCGGAGGCAGCGTTCAAAACTCTGCTGGATGGGGACTGGATCGGATCGATCAACGATCGCTCCCCTTGTCCAATAGCTTCGGCTACGGTAGGACCGGTCGAGGTGTTCACATCTATGTGATCGACAGCGGCATTCGGAGGACCCACGTTGACTTCGGAGGGCGGGCTCTGGTCGGGGTGGACGAGGTCCATGATGGACGGGGCACCAACGATTGCAATGGTCACGGCACCCATGTCGCTGGAACCGCGGGCGGCGCTACCTACGGTGTGGCCAAGCGGGCAACTCTGGTGGCGGTTCGGGTGCTCGGTTGCGATAACCAGGGCTCCTGGTCTTCGATCATCGCCGGGGTGGAGTGGGTCACCGCCCACGCCCTGAAGCCGGCCGTGGCCAACATGAGTTTGGGGGGGAACGCCAGCCGTGCCGTTGATGACGCGGTGGCGGGCTCGATCAGGTCAGGGGTGGTCTACACCATCGCTGCAATGAACAACTCGGCGAATGCGTGCAACTACTCGCCGGCACGTCTTCCGGCGGCTCTCACCGTAGCGGCAAGCGACAACTCCGACCGGCAGGCGTCCTTTTCCAACTACGGGAGCTGCGTAGATCTCTACGCTCCGGGAGTCGCCATCCGCTCGGCCTTCAACACCGGTGATAACGCCACCGCCGTGTATTACGGCACTTCCATGGCGTCGCCCCATGTAGCAGGAGCGGCCGCCCAGTACCTGGAGCTCTTCCCGAGGGCAACACCGGCGCAGGTAGTCAGCGCCGTCCTCGGAGCCACCACCCGTGATCGCATCGCCAACCGTGGCGCCAATACGCCGAACCGCCTCTTGTACAGCTGGATTCAGTAAGCCCGCGCTGTTCCGAAGGTCCCAACTGCATCAGGAACGTACGATCGAGCACGTGAAATGGGGCGCGGTGCCAATCGTGGAGCCGCGCCCAACCCACATGGTCGTTCTTCAACATGGTGTGGAGATGTTGTCTGCTGCAGTAAGTATTGCGACTGTCTTGCCTTACCGATCAACATCAGATCAACAGTGCCGATGATGTGCCCGAAGAGAAGTAGGCGCTTGTTGCTTTCCGGCACAATACCGAAATTAATCAACCTCCCCTGGGTATCCGCCGATAATCAGAGCAGATGTCAAATGCGTCGAGAGGCTCGACTTCGCCCCGAGTACGCACCGGTGTATCCGACACTCAGACCTGATGTCTGGCAGGGCGCCGCCGTGCTCTCCGCACTGGTCGCGAGGTTGCGGCAGCCAACAGCTCCACCAGATGCTGTCCTGCAGGACCGGGTCCTTCCCGACGCTCACTTCGAGTTCCGGGGAGGCTTGCCTCGTTCCACTCCTAACCACCGGAATGCGGATGCCGATGCCACCGTCTGACAAGAGCTCGACGAGAGTGTGGCGCAGTAACTCCCGTAATGATCCGTCCACCCCACCTCGGGAGATCCGGCTCAAGCCGGAATACGCTCTGCTGTATGAGGGTGTGCAGGCGGGTGTGTGGTTGCCCGCCCGAGTACTGGCGGAGCAGGTCATTGCCCGGGTCCACAAGCAGCGCGCCCTGGGACTGTTCAGCCGAACTTTCGACTCCAGGCACTTCGACTTCAGAGGCGGTGAGCCGGCAGGGAAGCGGCTGCTGGACGTCCGGACCCGCAGTTCCGACCCGGCGGAGGACGGAGCCTAACGAACCACCGATTTCATTGCTCGCAGGGAGCCCTTCGGTCCGGCACCGGCCGGTCCACTGCTGGACGATGGTTGAGGTTGGCCACCGCCAGTGCCACGTCCTTTACCAGCGCCGCCACCCGTGCCATGTGAGTGTAGTCGATGTACTGCGGCTCATCGGTCACCTCGTGGTAGTCTCGATGTAGCCCAGTGCTGAAAAAGGCAATCGGTATGCCGAAGCGGGCATACATGTAATGGTCACTTCGGCAATACACCTTGTCCGGGTGACCTTTTGCATCATAGCGGTAGTCGAGCGCGAATCCGTGGGTTGGTGAGCGATTGATCATCTCGATGATGTCACCCAGCTCGGTAGACACACGCCGCGACCCTACCAGCCCCAGCACGTTCGGGCCTCCTCCCGCTACATCACTGGCTCTCCCTCGCCCGACCATGTCCATGTTGAGCTGCGCCACGATGGAGCCTCGCGGGACGGTGAGGTGGTCGGTGAACCACTCTGAGCCGTAGAGTCCTTTCTCCTCGGCCGTATGCCAAACAAATAACACAGACCGCTTCGGTCTCACCGCGCCATATTTCAATGCCTCGGCGATCTCGAGCACCGTCACCGATCCAGAGCCGTCATCGTCGGCGCCGTTGAAGATGGAATCGAGCCGGGCCGGCCTGAGCTGGCGGAGGCTGTCCAGGGTTGTTCGTGCGGCCACCAGCCGCTCCGCTGTCGGCGGCGCGGGTGCGCTGTTCTCCCCTTCCGGCCGAAAGATCGCGTTGTAAGCCCGGACAGAATCATGATCCACTGCAGGTGACTGAGTGCCCAGGTGATCGCTGTGAGCACCGATCGCCACGTACTCTGAGCGCAAAACCGAGTCGATGCCCGTGAGTACGGCCACCACATTGCGAGCTGGGCCCCCCGGAGTGTTGGTGAACAAAACCCGGGCTTGCACTGTCTTCCCCTGAGCACCGGCCTTGAGGCTGTCGACCGGTGCCCCCAACAACTGCGCGGCCGCCGAGGCACTGATGAGTATGCCGGCGGGCGTGCTTCGCCTTGTCGCCAAAGTACTCGCGAGAAGCGGCTGATCGGTTCGCAAGATGTCGATCGCCTTCGGTGGTGTGATATCGAGCGTGGCGATCGCGATTGCTGCGGCCCGGGGGAAAGCCGGTGGCTGGCGATAGACGAAAAACCGCCAGTCGGGTGAGCCCTCTGGTGTCCGAGGAGCTCCGAGCACCACCAGCTTCCCCACGCTCTGGCCTACAAGCGAGGGGCTGATAGAATCCCCAACCCGGCCGACGTAAATGGCGGGGACGCTGTCCGTCAGCGGCCGAGCTCCGAAGGGGAACAGGGGCGATGGGAGAACCGGAAGCGGAAGAAAATCGCGGCCGAGCTCGAGACGCGTTCCCGACACCTGAAGCGACGACGCTGGATCGACGGCGGTGGAGACGATGGGAACATCCTGAAAGAACGTTCCGTTCTCGCCCATAGGCTCGAGTCCTATGCGCTTTGCCTCCTGGGCCAGGTACGCCGTCGCCTTGAGGTTTCCTTCCGTCCCGGCCTCTCGACCCAACATCGAATCATCGGCAAACACATAGAGGCGCGTCATCAGGTCCTTAGCGGTAATCCCGGCAGTCGTCGGCTCGGCCCGGTGTTTCATCGGCCCTTCGGGAGGGCTGTCTCCGTTGGCTAACGCAGGCGGCAGCGGCCTTGCACCGGGGTTGCTGCCGGAGGAAGAAGCGCATCCGAGCAGCAGGGCCAAGCTGAAGGCCTCGAACGCCAGGAGGAACCCGATGACACGGTGACTCACTGAAACTCCTCGAGAGAGGGCAAGGGAGCTGTAAGCTTACTTCCGAACCGGGCTTGCGGTGAGCCTGGTCACGGTGCCTCGTGCCTGACTCGACCATCTTGCGTCCGCACCGTCAACGATGGGGGATCTCCCTACAGCGCTGTCTCCCTCGCTTTTCCGCGTGACCAACAGATGAATTCAGCTGGACCGATCAGGGTCGCCAGGCTCGACCCACACGTTTGCCACGACTACCGAGGCAGCCATCCACACGGGAGGCTCGCCCGGGATACGAGCGTCCTCGCATGATAGAGGTCGAATGGGAGTTCGAAGGCGACGCGCTCGGCCAGGCGGCGGCGCAGTCAGCGGTTCAGAAGATTCTGAGCCATTACAACCGGGCGCTGGGAAACGTCAGCTGTCCGGTCCACCGGCGCGCCCCGGTGCTTCGGGTACGGGGACGGACTCTGGAGGATCTCGAAATAGACATTGCGACCTGCTGCGACGTCCTGGTCGAAGAAGCAAATAGCCGGATTCGCGCGGCGTTCACCTCTGCGCCGATCGAGGAGATGACTGAGGCCGAGGTGGACAGCCTCCGACAGGCAGTTGAACGGATCCACCGCTGCAGCGCGACGTTTCGCAGGACCGAACATGTGCGAGAGGTGCTGGCAGGAAGACCGATGTGGGTGGGCGACGTGGCTGTCTTCGATCTCCAGGGTCATCCGTCAGCGTCGGTGTGTTATGCCTGGTCGTCGTTGGTCGAAGGCTCGGAACGCCCGCGGTATTTCGTCGTGCTTCAGGAAGGACAGGTACGGTCCTCACTCGATGCGGTCCGCGCCTCGATAGAGCAGGGATACCGGTAGGATGACTCCTGATGCCGCTGCGCCTTGCCGTCCCTCAGTTTTGCCAGGCTGAACGCCGGCACGCCCCTTATTTTCAGCGGCTGTCCGTTCTCCTATTGATTATCACCGGCCTCTGCCCTAACGTGGTTCCGCTTCCCGGGCTGCTGCCGCCACGCTTGCTCAGCCGCCTCGTCTGCCGCACCCCACCGTGACCCGCAGACAACTTGTGATCCGATCCGCTGAAGGAGCATCTATGCTCGTTCGGAAACAGTTGCAACAGCCGAACCTTACGCTGGCTGCGCTGCTCATGGTGCTGTCATCCGTCACGGCGTGTCAGGACCAGCCTGCCGCTCCGGGGGCAGACGAAGATGCCGACGTTCCGCCCGCCGAGTTCACGGTTACAGCCGAAGCTCAGGTTGCCGCGAAGACCGCCAGGATGATCGGCTTCCATCCGCTGGGAACACTCGCCACTCGATCGGCCGCCCCGCGGCTGATGGCCGATGAGACGAGGACGGTGAACTCCCCCTTTGATTTGACCTATTTCGGCGGCCAGGTTCTCCATGCGGCCACCTCTTACAACGTGTACGTGAACTGCCCAACAACGCCGGCTGCGTGCTGGGGCACGGGGTCGCTGTCGCCCCGGAATGTCATCAAGGATCTGAATTTCAGTGACTTCATTCGGCTGGTGAACGAGTACATCGGTTCCGACGCCAGGAAACAGTTTCCGGTGAAGGAGCTCAAGACCACCGCGAAGTTCGCCACGCCGGAGTTTGCAATCCTGGAGGAGATATTCCAAGTCATCTTCTCGGCGGTGCAGAAGACTGGTGCGACGGGATACGATGCTATGTACCACGTCTTTTTGCCCCAAGGCACCAGCATGTGCATCGACGAGTTTACCTGCTATTCACCCGACGACCCTGCCAACTCGGTCTTCTGCGCGTTCCACGGCTCGGTGGACTTCAGCGACACCGAGCATGTGTTGTTCTCGGTCGAGCCATACCAGGCGGTGCCGGGCTGCCAACTTCCCGGTCAGACGCCGCATGGAGTCATCGACGCCACCGCCTCGACACTCTCGCACGAGGTGATGGAGACGATCACCAATCCGGATGGTGACGGATGGTTCAACCTTCTCTTCGGTCTGGAGATGGCCGACATCTGCTTCGCCTTCGCGACCAACCGTACCTTGAACGGTCACGACTACTTCGTTCAATCCGAGTGGTCCAACAAGCGTCACGCCTGCACCAACAAGGTTTGAGCTGATCTTCCTCCCGGCAGCACAAGCCGGCCGGCTGGAATGGCCCCGTCGAACTCTCCCCTGCCATTCTCAGTGGCAGCTGCCCTGGCCCCGGTCGGTGAAGGTTGAGCCTTCGATGCCCAGGAACTCCCACCCGTAACTCGCCGCACCCAATGTCAGCTTGAGTACGCCCCAGCCCTTAAACCGAACCTCGCTGTTGGGCTGAGCCGGTCCGAAGTCATAGAGACTGGCCGATCCACCGCTCCCCACAACGAACTCACGAATGCCTCGTGGGTCCGCGGTGCCGTCTGGTCGCATCGGCGCAAACCGCTCGTAGTGGTGGTTGTGTCCACTCAAGACAATCTCCGCGCCCGCATCGTTGAGGATGGTAAAGAGGTCACGGAAGCGCGGATCAGGCGGGTGGACCAGGCCGGAGGTGAACAAGGGCTTGTGCCAGTAGGCCAGAGTACAAGTGCTGGGATGGTCGGTGAGGTCCTGCTTGAGCCAGGTTGCCTGCGCGCTCGTGGCACTCGCGTCGACTTCGCTGTTGAGCGATATGATGTGCCAGCCGCCCAGGTCGAAGCTGTAATAACCGCGGCCCGCGGGCCCCGCCCGGTCGCCGAAGTACCCGAAATATCCCGGAGCACCGGCAGTGTGATAGTCGTGGTTGCCGGGAGCGGGACGGGTTCGATCCTTGAACTGTCCCCATCCAGGCGCGTAGCAATTGGTGTAGTTGGCGGGGGTCCCGTCGTTGTACGCGTTGTCACCCAAAGTATAGATCGTCGCAGTGGGGTAGCGGGCCAGAATTGCTGCCGTGACCTTGTCCTTATAGTCCGCCGAGCAGCCGGCGATGTCACCGGCACCGATGAACACCGCTTCACCGCTGCCGCCTTGAGCCTGGATCTGGGTAGTGGTGGATCCGGTAGCGCCACCATTGTCGGTGACCGTCAATGCCACCGCAAAAGTTCCGGCCGATGAATACGTGTGGCTCGGATTCGTCTCGCTCGACTTGGATCCATCCCCAAAGTCCCAGGCGCGGCTGCTGATGCTCCCGTCGGGATCGGAGCTCTGATCGGTGAAGCCGCACGTAAGGGCAGAACAGGAGGAGACGAATGCTGCGTGTGGTGACTGGTTACCCGGTGCGGCCGGCTGGACGATCACATCGTGGGTCGCGCTCGCCGTCGCACCGCCGTTGTCCGTTACCGTCAGTGACACATGGTAAGTGCCGGCTGCGTTGTAGCTGTGCGAGGCACCCTCGCTCGGCGGGGTGCCATCGCCGAAGTCCCACACCCTGGCTGTGATGGTGCCGTCCGGGTCCGAGCTGGCGTCGGTGAAGCTGCACGTCAGGCCGGTGCAGCTGGAGGTGAATGCCGCAGTTGGGGAGGCGTTTCCCCCCGATGACGGATCACTACAGGAGACGAGAATTGAAGCCAGTCCGGTGATCAGGCCGGCGTGCGAGATCGAGATGTGCATGGTGATTACTCGATACCATCAGGAGAGCAGGGGACCTCACGCAAGGTAGTCACCTCCCGAGGTGCCGGGGAACCCCTCCCGTCCGGTGACCACAACAACGCTCGGCTTGGCAGCTCCTGTCACCGCTTGCAGAACGGCTGCTGCGATCTTCGCTCCTCCTCGCGAAGATGGTTCGATCGGATTGGCGTAGTCTTCCGCCTGATCGCAAATCAGCCGCAAGTCTATAACCCTCAGGCCACGTTCGAACGCCACCCGGATGATGACGTCGTTGAACACACACAGAGCGGTCGAGGCGAGCCGTTGAAAATCCTGATCGGGGAAGTGGCCGTTGTAGATAGTACAGACCGCGAGAGGTGGCCCCTTCCGAGTTAGAACCTCAGTCACTGCTCGGTAGCGCCGCTCGAACCCGGCTTGGGCGTCCGCCAGCAGTCCGAGCAACCGAGCTGACGATCTTGCTCGCTGATCGAGGATATCGCTATGAGCGAGGGCGTCATTGCCCCCGACACTCAGGACCAGATGGGACGTGTTCGGCGGCAGGCGCGCAACCTGATCCCTCACATCTTCGGTACGGTGTCCGTCTACCGCCAGAAGCGTGGCTTGCCAGTCCGTCGGCAGTATGCTCCGGAGCTGGGTGATGACGTCGGGGCCCCCGTTGGTGTAGGCCCCGTTATCCAAGATCGAGTCGCCCAGCAGCACTACATGTGTCACGCCGAAAGTCGCAGCTATGCTGCTCTCCCGTCCCTGGCTGCGTTCCAGTCGGTAAGCGCGGTGACCACGATGCTCACAGCGGCCAACCCCAGAAAGAGATTGCGCCCCCGACGATCCCGGGCGAAGCCGAGGACCCAAGGGACCGCTGGCAGCAGGACACCCAGCATCTTGTCCACCGTCCCGTGAGCCCGAAACGGGACCGCACGCTTCACGGCAAGAGGATAGTCCGTGAGCGCTGCCAGCGTGCTGTATCCAGCCGCCCACGCACGTGCGATGCGAGCCGCGGGCGCGGAAACGCCTAGAAGACGGGTGGCAGCAGTCGTCGTGGCGGCAGTCGCGTAATCGAGTATTCCGTGGAGCTGAGGCGAAATCGGCTTATTCATAGAGAGACTCCATACTAAGGAAAGCATTACAGGCTTCTTCGGGCCCTCGGAGGATGCCCGATTGCTCACGCCGAGTCACTACGCTAACCCAGGGTCCCTTGGCCGGGTGTGCCGTAGCGCACAGCAGGCCGAGTGAGGGTTGTTGCCCAACTAGGCCCCTAAGCCGATGAGGTACTCTGGCTTGCGTCTGAGAAGTCACCTAACTTCTTACATAGGTCGGCAGGGCCGCGACCATTCGGGGTTGATGTGCGTCACAGCGGTGCGCACGCAGGTGCTGGTAGCCTGACGTTCAAATCACAGGAACCCTCTTCGTGGGGAGGGCTTGAGGCAGCGACCACTCGCAGCCAGGAGCCCGCATGTCCAAACGAGGAGACCGGAGGTCACGCTTCTCTGTCGATCCGACCGTCCTGGTCGTCGATGACGAGGAGACACCCCGCTCCGTCACCTCCCACATGGTTCGAGCGCTGGGATACCAGGTGCGCACCGCGCGGGACGGTCGGGAGGCACTGCGGTACCTTCAGCAGCATCCGGGCGAGATCCGCCTCATCCTCACCGATGTGGTGATGCCGACGATGGATGGTGGGGAGTTGGCAGAACGGGCCCGGGACTTACACCCCAGGCTTCCGATCGTGCTGATGTCGGCCTATCCGGTGGGCGAGATCGCGGACCTGGTGGCGGCGTATCCCGAGCTGCCGTTTCTGGAGAAGCCGTTTACGACTGAGGTGCTCCAGCATGTGCTCACCCCTCTGCTGGGAGCGCCTCCGAAGCCCGCGGGACGTCGCGCCAACGACCGGGTTCGTTATCGCGACCGGACGAGGCAATCACGTTGAGCTGCCATGGCGCCACTCCGTATTTTTCTTCTCTCTCCAGCCCATTGCGGTGGAAAGCGCGCCGAGTTGTTGCTGAACGAACGGGCCCAGTTTCCCCTGGCCGTGCGCCTGCGCTCCGCAGGTGTCAGCCTGGGTGAGGCGTTCAGCTTCCTCAGCGGCCTCTACTTCCGGGGCAAGCTGACGTACGCACACCGTTTCGCCCGTCCATCCGTCAGCCAGCATGGCGTCCAGATTATCACCACCGATCGTGGTCTACTGGCGGCAGACACCGCAGTGAGACCACAGGATCTTCGCGCCTTTGGGTCAGTCGACATCAGCGCGGACCAGGCACAATACCGCACTCCGCTCGAGCGGGACGTGAGCCGGCTCGGCTCCGAGGCCGAGGTGGTGCTGCTGGGAAGCGTGGCCACTGGCAAGTACGTGGACATCCTGCTCGAGAGATTGGGCGACCGTCTCCTCTTTCCGACCGAGTTTGTAGGCCGCGGCGACATGAGTCGTGGTGGGCTGTTGCTGCGGGCAGTGCGGGAGGGGAAGGAGCTGGCGTATCAGCCGGTCGCGGGCGCGATACGGCGGGGGCGGCGTCCGCCAAGGCTGAGTCCGAACCGATGACCGGCACGAGGGCCGCTGCCGCTTGGGTAAGCATTCCTCGGTCGGGAGATGCGACGCTCAGGCTCGGGCCACACGTGGTGCAGCTGACGAACCTCGACAAACTGTTCTGGCCCGAGTTGGGCTTCACCAAAGCCGACTTGCTTCAGTACTACGCCGATGTCTCCGCTGTGCTGCTGCCGCACCTGAGAGATCGCGCCATGGTGATGAAGCGCTACCCCAACGGGATTGACGGCAAGTGGTTTTTTATGAAGCGAACCCCCTCGCCCAGGCCGGAGTGGCTCGAGACCTGTGAGATTCTCCACGAGTCGGAAAACCTCATCGCCTTTCCAATGGTCCAGGACCTCGCATCACTTCTCTGGGTCGTGAACCTCGGCTGCATCGACCTCAACCAGTGGTACGCCCGCTGTGATGATGTCGACCGCCCCGATTACCTCCATTTCGATCTCGATCCCGGCAACGGCGCAACCTTCGAGCAGGTACGGGAGACCGCGCTTCTGGTTCGCGATGTACTGGAGCAGCTGGGGATGAAGCCGCTGGTCAAGACCAGCGGGTCGAAGGGGCTCCACCTGTACGTGCCCATCGTGCGCGGGCCGACGCAGAAGGAGGTTTGGAATTATGCCAAAATCCTGGCCAAGTGGTTGGACCAGCAGCATCCCGCTCTGATCACCGCGGAGTACCGAATCGCGAATCGTCCCAAAGGCCGGGTGCTGGTGGACTACAACCAGAACGCCTGGGGACGAACCCTCGCCTCGATCTACTCGGTGCGCCCTACGAACAAGGCGACCGTCTCCACTCCCGTCACCTGGCAGGAGGTGGAGGCAGGTGTCGAGATCGAGGATTTCAGGATGGACAACGTGCCGGCTCGCGTGCGGAAGCTAGGTGACCTCTGGAAGCCGCTGCTCGCCAGTCGCGGCCGGGCGCGATTGGATAAACTCTCGTGACCCTTCCACTCGCCTTTCCCTTTCCTCCAATGGAGGCAGATTCGGCTGACGCGCTCCCGAACGGCAAGAGCTGGCTCTACGAGCCGAAATGGGACGGGTTCCGCTGCCTGGCATTCAAGGATCAAGAAGGCGTTCGGATTCAATCCAAAGCGGGTAAGCCGCTCGGGCGCTACTTCCCGGATGTGGTGAAGTCGGTGCAGGAGCTGCGGGCGAAGCAGTTCGTGCTCGACGGCGAGATCGTGATTCCTGTGAATGGCCGGCTCTCGTTCGATGAGCTGTTGATGCGGGTCCATCCCGCCGAAAGCAGAGTTCGGGCTCTGGTGGAGGCTCATCCCGCCAGGCTGGTGGTGTTCGATCTGCTGGTGGACGAGCGAGGTCGGTCGCTGGTGGATCTGCCGCTCGCGGAACGGCGTCCCAGGCTTGAGGCCTTCGCCAAAAAATACTTCACCACCGGCTCGATCATTCTCTCGCAGGCCACTCGCAGGTTGGCCACAGCGGAGACCTGGCTGGCGGGCCGAGGCCGAGCAGATCTGGAGGGCGTCATGGCCAAGAGGCTCGACCTCCCGTACCGCTCGGGCGAGCGCGATGGAATGCAGAAGGTGAAGCGGCGTCGAACCGCCGATTGCGTGGTCGGCGGATTTCGGTATGCCTCTGCCGGAGGAGGAATCGGATCGTTGCTACTGGGACTCTACGACGAGGATGGTCTCCTCCATCACGTCGGGTTCACGTCCAGTCTTCGAGCCGACGAGCGGAAGGGGCTCAAGGACAAGCTCGAGCGTTTGATACGGCCGCCCGGGTTTACCGGGCGGGCACCAGGCGGGCCGAGCCGGTGGAGCACCGAGCGGTCCGGCAAGTGGGAGCCGCTTGCCCCGACGCTCGTGGTCGAGGTCGGTTACGATCACGTATCGGACGGGCGCTTCCGCCACGGAACGAAGTTCCTGCGCTGGCGGCCCGACAAAGCTCCCGAGCAATGCACGATAGATCAGCTTCGATAACGCTCGGCACGACGACAAAGAAGACGCGGGAGAGGAGAGGTTTATGGCGAAGAAAACAGCGACCCCGAAGAAGAGCAGCAGAACACCCAAGGAAAGGCTCGCCCCAGAAGGCAAACTCGCCGAATATCGCCGCAAGCGAGACTTCTCCCTGACATCCGAGCCCCGGGGTGGCAGCACGCGTGCCGCCAAGAAGCTGGCGTTTGTCATCCAGAAGCACGCGGCCAGCCATCTGCACTACGATCTCAGGCTCGAGCTGGACGGCGTCATGAAAAGCTGGGCCGTCCCGAAAGGTCCCAGTCTGGACCCCGCAGTGAAGCGTCTCGCCATGCAAGTCGAAGATCACCCGATAGAGTACAACACATTCGAGGGGACGATCCCTCACGGTGAGTACGGTGGTGGCACCGTCATGCTGTGGGATCGGGGGACCTACGAATATGCCGGCGAGACTGACGACCCTCTCGACGCGCTGAGGCGGTCCTATGCCAAAGGCGATTTCAAGTTCGTCCTCCACGGCAAGCGGCTACAGGGATCGTGGGTGCTGGTGCGGACCCGCCGGGGCGAGTCCACCAAACCGCAGTGGCTCCTCATCAAGCATCGGGACGAGTATGCCATTCCGGGGTCGGACGTCGGATCTCAGTACGACACGTCCGTGACTACCGGGCGCACCATGGAGGAGATCGCCGGGGGGAGGAGTCGAATCTGGCGCTCGAATCGTCCACCCAAACAGAGTGCCGCTTCAGTGACCCGGCAGAGCGATGCGAAACCTCTGACCGCGTCGGAGCGGCTCAGGGCCCGCTTACGCTGAGCCGGAGCGGGTGGCTGTGCACGCCATCCGAGACCAGGAAGTCGAGCTGACGCGCATTGGTGCTCAGCCGAGCGCTGCCGCCCCGAGCGAATGAAAGCACCTCGCCACTCACAGCGTCGCGCACCATGATCATCGGTTGAGTAGCTGGGTTCCATCGAAGGATCACACCGGCTCCCTGACGCCGCGCCGTCGTTGGGACCGCGCTCGCCGCTTCTCCTTCCACTTGCGCCGCACTGGCCCGAGTGCTCGCCGCCACACCACCAGGACCCGACAACCTGAGATCCGTTAG
Source organism: uncultured Gemmatimonadales bacterium (assembly GCA_963751925.1). Classification (GTDB taxonomy): domain Bacteria; phylum Gemmatimonadota; class Gemmatimonadetes; order Gemmatimonadales; family GWC2-71-9; genus CAVVWJ01. The sequence continues at coordinate 288,337 of CAVVWJ010000002.1, forward strand.
GCGGGCCGCCTGGTTCGGCTGCAGTGGAACTGCAAACGCGAACGACCGGGTGCCCTGCGGATCGTCTGCAGCCGCCGCTGCGTCAAAGGACAGCGTAAAGAGTTGGCTGCCGTCGGCGGCAGTCCCGGAGACAGAGTACGGTCCTGGCGTGGCCGGAAGGCTGGGGCGAGTGACGATTTGGAAGGCGGGCTCCAGCACGGGGCGGCCGTTCACGATGCGGCCCCAGACCAGCAGCGTCGGCTGTTTGGCTCCCGCTGCCGCCGTGACGTTGTTCCGCCGAAAATCCTGGACTCTCCTATAGGTGTAGTCGCTGGTCCATGGATTCTTGCAGTAGCCCATGATGTCGGGTGTCGAAAGATTCTTGAGCGCTGTGCTCGCCACATCGACCCCGAAGACTCCGATGTTCCCGCTGCCGTAAGGGTAGTTCGGATCCACGTTGGGCGGACTGCCGCACGGAGTGTGCTGCTCACCCCAGATGTGGCCCAGCTCGTGAGCCACCACCCGGCTCACGTCAGCTGCATCGTCCCACCCGAGAGCCGTCTGTGCGGTTGGGACTCCCGGGAAAGCCAGGCCGACGATTCCCGAGGTGTAGCCCACCTTTGCAATGCCGAAGTAGATGTCGTTCGATCCATCCATCACCCGCAGGGCATCCAGATCACTCAGCATCTGTGCCCATCCGCTACCGTCCGCCTGGAGCGGATCGCTGGTGGACACGAACACTGGGTGAACCGCCGTGGTAACTGAATTCAGCGGGTACATGCGGCGAGCCAGCTGGACCAACTGGTCCTTGTTTGCATTGCTGACGTTGCCGGGTCCGTTGCCGCCCTGATCGATCGGCACGAACCTGATGTTCGCGGCCGGTGCGGTCTGGACCGTAAACGCTTGGGGTCCCGCGGCAGGGAAGCTGTTGTCGCCCTCGTTGCTCTCGGTGGTGGTGTTGGCCGGGTCCACCTCGGCCCGAACAGTAAGGCCCGAGTGGACCAGCGATGCCGGCACTCGAAGATTCCAGGAGCTGCCCAGCGTGCCCTCCTGTACGCTGGTGGGTGTTGAGCTGCCGGGCGCCTTGATGGTGAATGGGGTCGCTTGGCCGCTCACCACAACCCGCACATCGGGCTTGAGGCTATTCGTGGTGCTGGCTACGACGAAGACGCGGAGGTACGCATCGCGGCCGCTGACCAGCGGAATATCACCGGCAGCGCTCTGAGTGCTTTGGGTGAGCTGGATGCGAGCGATCTGCAGATTCACGGAAGGCGCTGCCGCCGAATAGGTCACGGTTGCGGTGGCGGTTGCGCCGGCGGTGACTGCCGCCGTTTGGCGATCAGGGGCGGGGTTGTATGTGGTCCCCCCGCTGGTCGCGGCTTTGGCGGCGATGGTGTAGTTGCCCGCGGCCAGGCCATCCAGGGTCGTTGTTGCGGTCACGGCGCGAGAAAAGCTTGCCGGGCCGGTCACCGTGATTGCGGCCGAGGTACCCGTGGGAAGGCCCGACACAGTCAGTGTGAGGCCGCCCGTGGTGGCGGCGCAGGTGATGGCGAACGCTGTGGTCGCTGTTTGACCCTGGGTGACGGCCACATTGCGCGGATTGTCCCCAGCCACTTTGCAGTTGGAGCTGGCGCCGCTCAGGCGAACGCTGTGCGTCCCCACTGACAACCCAGACACCGTCAGGTTGGAGTTGATCCCGAGGGCCTGTCCGGCTCCGACGTCGACGCTGATGCTGTAGCCGTCCGGATCTGGTGGCGCGCCGGAGGTCGAGCTGGTGACTTGAATGCTGCCAGTGCCGGGCTGGATCGTGGTGCACGCCACGGCAAACGATGCGGTGACCGTCTGACCACCGACCGCCGAAAAGCGCAGAGGATTGTCGCCGCTCACCTGGCAATTGGCTGCGAGCCCACTCAGGCCGACCGAGTGCTCGCCGGGTGTGAGTCCGGTGATGGCGAGGGTCTCTCCGGTGCCGATCGGGCCGCGTGCGACCTCGTCGATAGAGAGGGTGTAGCCGTCCGCGTCAGGGCTTGGTCCGCTACTGGTAGTGACCACGGTGAGCGTGGCGGTGCTCGGGGCACAATTCACAGCGAACGTCAGGGTCGCGGTTGCGTTTGGGCCGGTGGTCACGGCCTTGGGATTGTCGCCGTCTACCGCGCAGTTGGCGGCAATGCCGCTGAGCGTCACCGTGTGCGCCCCATCCGCTAGCCGGTCGACCGTCACACTGGCGCTCGCGCCGATCGTCTGGCCAGGAAGGTTGTCGACCGCCATGGAGTAGCCGTCGGAGTCGAGCTCGACGCCGGTAGTGCTAGTCGTCACGGTGAGCGACGGCAGCACGACGTCCGTGCCTCCGCCGCCACCACAGGCAACTGTGGCGAGAGGGACGATCCAGCGAACCAGGGTGCCGAGGCACAGGCGAGAGGGTCGGACAGGGGGCATGATGCTGCCCTCCAAGGGGGAGCCAGGGGGGGACCCGGCAGCTTCAAAGGAATCGCAACCCGCTCAACAATTCAAGGCGGCGGGCTTCAAATTCAGAATTAAGGAAGGGCGGTCAGAGCCAGCGTTCGCCCCGCAGAGACGTGCTATTGCGCGTTTCAACGAGGTACGTACATTGGAGAATCTCAGATCTCCTCACCGCCAGTATTGCAGATATAAATGCCTTCAAAGTCTTTGTTCTATCGTCCTACGAATCGTCCGCCTGTCGCCAGGAATGGCGGCCGCCGGGATTGTCCCTGTCTCAACTACAACTTGAACCAGTTCTTGACAGTATGAGCGCCTCGATTGAATCGAGGCGCTTCTTATTTCCCCGCGGTACCCACTCCTTCCACTGAGGCGCCTATGAAACACGTGCTCTACCCTACAATGGGACTCGCTTTCGCATGCGTGCTTGCGTCAGGGTGTAGTGAGCCCGCAATGAGCCCGGATCACGCACCGGTTCGCGCCAGCATGGCCAATGCTTCGGTGGTCACAGACAAGCACATCATCAGCATGAAGGGCAGCGTGCCGTCAGACTTCGCGGCTCGGGTAGCTGCCAAAGGCGGGAAGCTGGAGAAGGTCTTCAAGGAGATAAACGTGGCGGTGACCAAGGGCCTCTCCGATGCGGACGCCCAGGCGCTGGCGGGCCCCAGCGCCGATGTCATGAGGGATGTGTCACGGCAGATGGTGCCGACATTGGAGCAGGCTGAAGGTTCAATCAAGAGCTTGCCAGATGGGTTCGTTCCCGATTTCACCGCCAAGTCACCGCTGACCGCCGCGTTCTTGGCTGAGCAGTGGGATATGCACAAGATCCAAGCGCCAGAGGCATGGGCTACTGGCAGATCGGGTATTCCCTCGGTCCGTGTAGCCATCCTCGATACCGGTCTCGATCCGGATCACATCGACCAAACCGGGACCGTCATCGATCAGGCGAGCAGCATCGCCTTCGCGCCTTCGGTTGCAGGACCACCGGAATGGGCGGACGACCACTTCCACGGCACCCATGTGGGCGGAACGGTCACCACCAACAACATCGGCACGGCGGGTGTCGCCCCCAACGTCACGCTGATCGCCGTGAAAGTGCTCGACTTCACCGGCTTCGGTTCGGACGCACAAGTCATCGCCGGCATCATTCACGCTACCAATGTCGGTGCACAGGTGATCAACATGAGTCTCGGCGAGTATGGACCGAAGAATGATGCATCACCGCCGACCCACACCGCGTTTAACCGAGCCATCAACTACGCTCACAGTCACGGCGTGCTTGTGGTGTCATCAGCCGGCAATGATGACATCGACTTGCAGCACGACGGCAACAACATCTCGCTTCCATGTGAGGCGGGCGTTGGGATGTGCATTTCCGCGACCGGTCCGGAAGACCTGAAGGCCTCGTACTCGAACTATGGCACCAACGCAATCAATGTCGCGGCGCCCGGTGGCGACTTTGGCGACCCCGCTACACACTTTGTTCTAAGCCCGTGCAGTAGTCGCAGCGTGAACCCCGCACTAGCCGCCTGCAAGACTAAGAATCGTTATCTGTTTGTTATCGGAACTAGCCAAGCCGCTCCCCATGTCTCGGGTCTGGCCGCGTATCTTGACTCGCAGTTCGGTGGAACGGCAAAGCCCTCCCAGCTGCTCACTCGCATTCAACAGGGGGCTGATGACATCGGGAAGCCCGGCACCGATCCGTTCTTCGGGAAAGGGCGCATCAACGTGCTCACGACGCTAACGAAATAGTTTCTCCGCAGATCCGAGATTCATACGGGCGAGGGTCCTAAACTCTCGCCCGTATCTCGTCCGGCCCTGCTTAAGTTCTCTGCATGACCTTGCTCGATCGCTTCCGGCAACATCTGGGTACCCTGCAGCTATCACCCGGCCCCGCTCTGGTCCCGGTATCCGGTGGCCCGGACTCGGTCGCCCTGCTGGACCTTCTGGTCACCACTCGCGAGACCCACCGACACGACCTCATCGTGGCTCACGCCGACCACGGCATTCACCCGGACAGCAGCCTCGTCGCGGATCAGGTTCGAGCCCTGGCCGACCGATTTCATCTGCCCTTTGAAACCACTCGGCTCGGTCTCGGGGCGAACGCCAGCGAGACCGCCGCCCGGACAGCGAGATATGACTGGCTCGAAGTCACCCGCGAGCGACTGCAGGCGCGCTACATCGTCACCGCCCACCACGCCGACGACCAGGTCGAAACCGTGCTGATGCGGGTACTGGCCGGTTCCGGTCCGGCCGGACTCGCGGGCATGGCCCCCATCACCGGCACACTGGTCCGGCCGCTGCTCCCGTTTGGGCACGGGGAGCTGCTGCAGCACCTCGAGGAGAGGGGACTCACCGCCTGGACCGATCCCGCCAATAGCGATCCACGCCACCTCCGCTCCTGGATCCGGACTGAGCTCCTTCCCACCATTCGCGCGCGGCTCCCCGACGTTGATGCCAAGCTCCAGCGGACCGGTCGTCAAGCGGGCAAAGACAGAGCTGCATGGGATGAACTGCTGGACCAGTTGCCCGGCCTCGATCTCCGGCCCGAATACGACGGCATTTCCGTTGCTGCCCCCGTACTCGCGGGCTATGATTCGTCATTAGTCCAGGCAGTCATTTGCGCAATCGCACGGCGGGCGGGGTGTCGTCTCGGTCCGGCGCGGTTCACCCGAGTTCTCGAGCTGCTGAGCAGCGGTTCCAGCGGTGATCGGGTTCCCTTGGGCGGGCAGTGGACTGGGGAGCTGACGTTCGGCCGTTTGCGCCTCGTTCAGAGTGAAGCTCAGGAGCCCGCTGACTCGTGGTCTCTGGCCGGTAACGCCGGGCGGGGTGCGTGGGGTCGATGGCGCTTTCGGTGGGAGTTGGGCACCGTGCCTCAGGAACAGACTCGGTCAGGCATGAGGGCATGGTTCACCCCCTCGCCGATCACCGTCCGGTCGTGGGTTCCCGGCGAGAAGCTCAAACCCCTCGGAGGAACCGGTCGCCGGCTGATCGTGCGCTGCTTTCAGGAGGAACGGGTACCCCGCGCGCTCAGGGGTGCCTGGCCGGTGCTGGCGCAGGGTGAGGAAGTCATGTGGGTGCCGGGCGTCTGTCGCTCCGATGCCCGGGTACCGAGTCCGGGAACGGAGGCGCTACGGGTCGATGCTGAGTACGCCTGAGGTGCTTCGCCGGACCGGAGGACGGCCGGTCAAGTCAATTGTTTTCGACCAGCAAACGATCGCAGCGCGGGTTCAGTCGCTCGCCAGTGAGATCACCCAGGCGTATCCCGAGGGCGACCTTCTGGTTCTCGGCCTCCTCAAAGGAAGCTTCATCTTCCTGAGTGATCTGGTTCGATGCATCGAGCGGCCGATGCAGGTGGATTTCCTGGTGGCGAGCTCGTACGGGAACAAGAAGGTCTCCAGCGGAACGGTCCGGCTGGTCTACGACCCGGAAACTCGGCTCGAGGGCAAACATATCCTGCTGGTTGAGGATATTATTGATACAGGTAAGACGCTGCAGCGCCTGATGGTGCTGCTCGGTGCGCGGCAGCCGCGGAGCCTCGCCATTTGCGCGCTCCTGGACAAACAACTGGCACCCGAGCCTCGCCCTGAGCTCCGATTCGTGGGCTTCCGGGCACCCCCGGCGTTTCTGGTGGGCTACGGGCTCGACCACGCCGAGAACTATCGTCATCTCCCGTTCATTGCGGACCTGGAATAAATGGCAGACCGACTCCCAAACCGACCCCCTCGCACCAACTGGGGGAACCTGAGTAAGAACCTGGCCCTCTGGCTTCTCGTGGGTCTTCTGGCGCTGGCCCTCTTTCAGATGATGAGCCGGCAGCGGAACCCGACCCAGGAGTTTTCCTACACCGAGTTCAGCAAGCAGCTCGATCAGGGCAACATCGCTCGGGTTGAGGTCTTCGACGGCAAGCGTCTGGAGGGAGACTTCAGGAACCCGGTCTCGCAGGAGGGCCGGAGCGCCAAGAGCTTCCAGGTCCTGCTGCCGGTGGCGAACAGCGAGGCGTTCATCAAGCGGCTGGAAGATGCCAATGTTCCCATCCTGGCGAAGGAACCCAAGGGCGGTATCACTGCCATCATCATTGCGGCACTTCCCTGGATCGTGATTCTTGGCCTCTGGTTCTTCCTCCTGCGGCAGCTGCAGGCCGGCGGGAGCCGTGCCTTCGCGTTCGGGAAATCGAAAGCCAAGCTACTCGCGGGCGACACTCCCAAGGTGACGTTCGCCGACGTCGCGGGAGCCGACGAGGCGAAGGTCGAACTCCAGGAGATCATCGAGTTCCTCAAGGATCCTCAAAAGTTCACTCGTCTCGGTGGCCGGCTCCCGAAGGGTGCGCTTCTGGTCGGGCCCCCGGGCACCGGCAAGACCCTCCTGGCCAAGGCTGTGGCCGGCGAGGCGGGGCGGCCCTTCTTCTCGATGTCGGGCTCAGACTTCGTGGAGATGTTCGTGGGCGTCGGCGCCAGCCGCGTCCGTGACCTGTTCGAGCAGGGCAAGGCCCATGCTCCGTGCATCATCTTCATCGACGAGATCGACGCCGTCGGACGGCACCGGGGCGCTGGGCTCGGCGGGGGACACGACGAGCGGGAGCAGACCCTCAATCAGCTCCTGGTCGAGATGGATGGCTTCGAGTCGAACGACGGGGTCATCCTGGTCGCCGCGACCAATCGTCCGGATGTACTCGATCCGGCGCTCCTCCGTCCTGGTCGTTTCGATCGGCAGATCGTGGTTGACGCGCCGGATGTGCGGGGCCGAGAGGGAATTCTCCGGGTCCATACCCGGAAGATCCCTCTGGCAGCGGACGTGCGACTCGAGGTGATAGCCAAAGGCACGCCGGGTATGGCCGGCGCCGACCTTGCCAACCTGGTCAATGAAGCGGCAGTGCTCGCGGCGCGGCGCAACAAGTCGCTGGTGGACATGTCTGACTTCGAAGACGCCAAGGACAAGGTCATGCTCGGCGTCGAGCGCCGCAGCCTGGTGCTCACGGAGGAGGAGCGGACGCTAACTGCCTATCACGAGGCGGGTCACGCCATCGTCGCCATCAAGATCCCCGGCAGCGACCCGATCCATAAGGTGACCATCGTTCCGCGAGGCCGGGCGCTCGGTCTCACTGCCTCACTGCCCGAGGTGGATCGCCACAACTACAGCAAGGATTGGCTGATCGGGAGCCTCGCCATGTTCTTCGGCGGCCGTGTCGCCGAGGAGCTGGTGTTCGGGGCCGACAAGATTACAACCGGGGCGGGGAACGACATCGAGCGCGCCACCGGTCTCGCCCGGCGGATGGTCACCCAATTTGGCATGAGCGAGCTGATAGGCCCGCTCGCTGTGGGAGACAAAGAGCAGGAGATCTTCCTGGGCCGGGAGTTTGCCCAGCGGCGCGAGATCTCTGAGCGCACTGCCCAGATGGTCGATGGCGAGGTAAAGCGTCTCATCGATGAGGCGTACTCCCGCGCCACCGCCATTGTAGGCGAAAATCGCGAGCTGCTGGATCGGATCGCGCAGGCGTTGCTGGATCGTGAAACGATCGACCGTGAGGACCTCGACCGATTGGTGAAGAACCAGACGCTCCCACCCCGCCCATTGCCTCCGCCCACCCCGGCGGCGGCGCCGAGCAATACCCCAGCCAAGCAGGGCGCCGCACCTGGTCGCGCGCCGATCCTGGGAGCGCCGCCGGCCGAACCTGCCGGAGCGTGAATGTCACGCCGCTGGCGCTCCACTCGCCGAGGGCGGTGGGCGATGCCCTCCGCTCCCACGGGTGGGAAGAGGCGCTAGCGGATACGGCGGCTGAGGGAATCCATACCACAGCATTTCATCTGACCGGACTGGACCAGGGAGCCCTCGAAGCCCTGGTCCCTTTCGCAGGTGGCCTCGGTCTCGAGGTGCTCACCGGCGATAGCTGGGCCATTCTCGCGGGCAGCAGGTCGCGCCTGAGCGCGATCGCGCGGCCCTGGTCGGTGCCAGCGCCGCTCGCCGAGGTCGCCACTGGTATCGGACTCGCAATGCCGTCCGAGCCTGCCACTGTCTGGCAGACGGCTCGCGGTCCTGTCGCGCTCGACCGGCCGGTCCTCGTCGGTATCCTCAACGTCACCCCGGACAGCTTCAGCGATGGCGGCCGGTTCACCAACGTGGATACCGCGCTTGCTCATGCGGAAACCCTCTTGCGGGATGGCGCCACCATCCTGGACGTCGGCGGCGAGTCCACTCGGCCCGGACGCACCGAGGAGGTTGCTCAGGAAGAGGAGCTGCGCCGCGTGGTGCCCGTGATCGAGGCACTGGTCCGCGCTTTTCCTTCACTGCTCCTCTCCATTGACACGGTCAAGGCTGTGGTGGCTCGCGCGGCTCTCGAGGCCGGCGCCGCGATCGTCAACGATGTCTCTGCCCTCAGGCTCGATCCCGCACTCGGAGCTACAGTCGCCGCGGCCGGCGCAGGGCTCATCCTCATGCATTCACGAGGATCGATCCTCGAGGTCGCGTCCTATACTCACGCCGACTACGGCGGCGATGTGGTCGGGCGAGTTCTGGCTGAGTTACGGCAAGCGCTGGAGGTGGCTTCGGCGGCGGGGGTCGGCGCTGAGGCGACGGTGATCGATCCGGGATTTGGTTTTTCCAAAACGGTGGATCAGAACGTCACGCTGTTCGATCAATTGCCGGCCTTGCTGGCGCTGGGGCGTCCGATTCTGGTGGGCCCGTCCCGGAAGCGGTTTCTCGGGTCTCTGGCCAATCTCCCGGTAGAGGACCGCGACCGAGCCACCGCTACCGCTTGCGCCTTGGCTTATGAAAGAGGCGCGAGTCTCTTCCGCATACACGCGGTGGATGCCGCTCGTGAGGCACTGGCGATCGCCCAAGTGGTCAGAGGACCCTAGGTGAGTCAGCCTGCCAGACCGGCTCCCTACCTTGCGGCCTTGGGTGTGGTCTTGCTGGTACTGGCCGGGTATGTCCTGACTCTCGCGCCTACGGTGACATTCTGGGATGCCGGTGAGTTCATCGCCGCGGCCAAGACCCTCGGTATCCCCCATCCTCCAGGAACACCGCTGTTTGTCTTGATCGCGCACGTCTGGGCGATGCTGGTGCCGATAGGCGAATATGCGGTCCGCACCAACTTCTTGAGTGCGCTGCTGAGTGCGACTGGCGCCGGCTTCTTCTTCCTGGTGGCGCACGAGTCCATCCGCCATATCTCAGCCAATTCCGACGCCGCTTCCACTCGGCTGCTCTCTCTGGGCGGTGGTGGCGCAGCTGCTCTCCTCGGCGCTTTCACCTTCACCAACTGGCAGAACTCGAACGAGACCGAAGTCTACGCCGTGGCCACGTGCACCATCGCCGCCATGAGCTGGCTGGCGCACGTCTGGCGCAGCGCTAGAGGTACCGATCGTGCGCCGCGTTTGCTCCTGCTCATCGTCTATCTCGCCGGCATTTCAATCGGCAACCACCTGCTCGCGCTGCTCGCCGGGCCGGCCATCATTCTGTTCCTCATCAGCACACTCCGTGAATCACCTGCCCTCGATGCGCGCACTCGACGAACCGAGTGGGCCCAGGTGGCAGTCGTGGCGGGGATCTGGGCGCTTCTGATCGGCACCGGGCTCGGCAGCACAGCTCTCATAACCCTCGGCGGAATCTGCTTTGGGGCCGCCGCGGTGTACGCGTTCAGCGGGAACGCGGGACTGTTTGCACTCCTCACTCTCTTCATCGCTTGTGTGGGGATCACGCCGTACCTCTATCTGTACATCAGGTCCGCCCAGAACCCTCCGATCAACGAGGCGGCTCCGGCCACCTTCGATGCGCTGCTCGCCGTGATCCGGCGGGCACAATATCCTCCTCGCACGCCACTGGACGATCCTACGGTCGCGAGCGGTACCGACAATCCAGGTCGAACGATAGGGCTGATTGGTATCCAGCTCGCGGACTACATTGTCTACTTCACCTGGCAGTGGGCCAAATCCCTTGCTCTCTGGGGACAGGTTGCCGTAACACTCCTGTTCGTGGCTCTTGGACTCCGCGGAGCGGTGGCACAGCGGCGAGCCGACCGGCCGGCGTGGTGGCTCCTCACCAGCCTGTTTCTCGTGACCGGCCTCGGCCTCGTGTTCTACATGAACTTCAAGCCAGGCTTTGGCCGCTGGTTCGACAGCTATCCCTCCGGCGCCGCGCATGAGGTGCGGGAGCGGGACTACTTCTTCGTGGTGAGCTTCATCGTGTGGGGACTGTGGGCAGGGATGGGGCTGGTTCTGCTGGCCCGGGCGATGCTGGCGCGATCCGAGCTCGTTCGCAGTCTCGCCCCCACGGTCTTCGTCCTCGCGGCGATTCCGCTGGTGTTCAACTGGAGCGCGGCTTCGCGGCGCCACGGGGCCGATGCTCGCCTGGCAGCGGACTTCGCCTATGACCTGCTCAACAGCGCACCACCCTATGGCATCCTCTTTACCTACGGCGATAATGACACCTTTCCGCTCTGGTGGGGCCAGGAGGTAGCCGGAATCCGCCAGGATGTGACTGTGGTGTGCCTGGCCCTCGCCAATACCGACTGGTATATGCGGCAGCTACGAGATGCGCCGGTGCGTCCCTTGGACCGGACTGCGCTGCCTCCGGTCTGGCAGGGCAGTGTGGTAGTTCCCCCCAAACGGCCGCTGCACGCGATGTCCGACTCCATGATCAGCGCCGCGATGCTCGGTTACGCAGTACAGCAGACCCAGCAGCTCACATTCGGACCGCTGACACGCTCGCTCGAGGCGGGGACTTATCTGCTGCCTAACGACCTTCTCACGCTGAGCGTGGTGCGGCAGAACGTCGGCAGCCGGCCCATAGTGTGGGCCATCACCGCCGGCAGGGAGTACGGTGGCTTTGCCGACTATGTGGTTCAGCAGGGGCTGGGCTTTGTGCTCCGGACCTCACGCCCGGACACTACTTCACCGGCTTTGGACCTCAGGAGATTGGCCGGGGCTCCCTTGGACGTTCCTACCACCGAACGGCTGCTCTGGGAGACCTACCGCTACGGCGGGCTGCTCCACGGGGACGTCACCAAACTCGAAAGCACCAGCGCGAGCATTGCGTCTACTCTCTCCCTCCCGTTCACCCAGCTGGCATATGCCTATAGCGGGCGGGGACAACAGGAAAAGATGCAGCGGGCCCTCGATCGCGCGGTGCAACTCTCACCCAATCCAGCGCTGCGGGCGGCTCTGGCCGAACTGCGGGTGAAGGGAGACTAAGCCTTTTCCCATCCACCCCATCCTTCTATAAGTAGTGACCCCCCGATAAATTACAGGGCTATGAACTTCCCAGGCCTCCGGGCTCGGCTCGCCGAAGTGCGCGAGACTGTGGCCCGCCGACAGGAGGCCTCCGGCTGGAATCACCCGGTGCGGATCGTCGGAGTCACCAAGACTCACGGCCCGGAAGCAGTGGTCGAGGCCGCTGCCGCGGGACTGACAGACGTCGGCGAGAATCGGGTGCAGGAGGCGCTACAGAAACAGGACGCGCTGTCGGGATTGTCTGTTCAGTGGCACCTGATCGGTACCCTGCAGAAGAACAAGGCTCGTCATGCGATCGGCCGGTTTGCCCTGATCCATTCGGTGGATCGGATCGATCTGGCGGAAGAGCTTCACCGCCGCATGTCCGAAGGCCAAAGGCAGCGAGTTCTGGTGCAGGTGAACTGTTCCCGGGAAGAGCAGAAAGGCGGCGTCTCGCCCGAACAGCTCCCCTGGTTGCTGGATCAGCTTCGAACGCTGGAGCGGCTGGATGTGACCGGGCTTATGACGATGAGCGCTCTGACGGACGATACCGGCGAGCAACGCCGAGCCTTCCGGCTTCTCAGAAACTTGAGAGACGAGTGTGCTCGGGCGGGGCACCGTCTTCCTGAGCTATCGATGGGCATGTCGGGCGACTACCCCATAGCGGTCGAGGAAGGGGCAACGATGATCCGGCTCGGTACCATCCTGTTTGGTGAGCGCAGCGCATGAGCGATGATGCCTTCCATCTGACGCCACTCGATGTGCGCTCGCAGGAGTTCGTTCGTGCCATGCGCGGATATGATCGGGCGCAGGTCGACGAGTTCAAGCTCGCAATCTCCGAGGAGCTGGAACGGCTCCTGCGAGATAAGGTGCAGACCGAAGAGCGGCTGCGCAGCGCCCAGGAGCAGCTGCGGGCGTTCCGGGATCGAGAGAGGGCCATGAACGAGGCGCTCGTCGCCGCGCAGCAGCTCCGGGTTGACAGCCGGGCCCAGGCGGAGCGTGAGGCGGAGTTGGTCCTGCGCGAGGCCAAGGCCGAAGCGGAGCGGATTCTCGAGCGTGCCCGGCAAGAGGAGGCGCAAGTTCGGGAGCGTGCCGATGGCGCGGCCCGCCAGTTTACCACCTACGTCGCGAGCTTCCGTACGCTGCTCGAGCGCCACCTGGGTGAAGTCGACGGATTGCAGCGGCGTGCCCGTCCCGGCGGAGCCGAGCCGCCTGACGAATCTCCGCTGGGACAAAAAGGATGACGGCTGCGCCGCCACTGTTCGATCGAATCCAGGTCGCCGTCGGAGTCGTTCGGAAGCAGTGCAGGCTGGTGCCTGACGTCGGGCTCATCCTGGGGACTGGATTGGGCGGTCTGGCGCGAGAGATCGAGGTAGAGTCGTCCATCTCCTACGAGCAGATCCCCGGCTTTCCGCTCTCGACCGTCGAGACCCACGCTGGTCGCCTGCTTCTGGGCCGGCTGGGTAACCGGCCCGTGGTTGCGATGCAGGGGCGCTTCCACCGGTATGAGGGATACAGTCTGGCGGAGGTCACGTTTCCAGTGCGGGTGATGCGCGCGCTGGGAGCTGGGTCGCTCGTCGTTTCCAACGCATGTGGTGGGATGAATCCGTTGTGGAGTCCGGGTGACCTGGTGCTGCTGAGCGATCATATCAATCTGCTGGGAGATAATCCGCTGGTTGGAGCCAACGATGACCGATTGGGGCCTCGCTTCCCCGACATGTCGGCCCCGTATGATCCCGACCTCCGTGCCCAGGCGCGCGCCGCGGCCATCGAGCTCGGCATCGTGCTCCGCGAGGGCGTCTATGTTGCCGTCCCGGGTCCGAACCTCGAGACTCGCGCCGAGTATCGCATGCTCCGGATGATGGGTGCGGACGTCGTCGGCATGTCTACCGTGCCCGAGGTCATCGTCGCAAATCACGCCGGAATGCGCACTGTTGGCATCTCCATCATCACCGACCAGTGCTTGCCTGATGCCCTCGAGCCGGCCGACATCGGCAGGATCATCGCGACGGCAGAGCGGGCCGAGCCGTCGTTGACGCGTCTGGTAACCCGGGTAGTGGAGCAGGTGCACTGATGGCGTTTCCTACCTGGCCGGACGTTTCCCCCAACCAGCTGGAGCAGCGGCAGCTCGAGCTTTGGAAATCGGAAGGGCTCTTCAGCAAGACGATCGAGGCGGGGCGCAACGGCCGTCCGTTCGTGTTCTATGAAGGTCCCCCGACCGCCAACGGACGGCCCGGCATCCATCACGTCTTCGCCCGTACCATCAAGGACCTGGTCTGCCGCTTCCACGCCATGCAGGGCGAGTCGGTGACGCGCATGGCCGGCTGGGATACTCACGGCCTGCCGGTCGAGATCGAGGTCGAGAAAGAGCTGGAGCTCAGCGGCAAGAAGGACATCGAGCGGTTCGGGGTGGAGCAGTTCAATGCCCGAGCCCGGCAGAGCGTATTCAAGTATCAGTCCGAATGGGAGAACCTCTCCGACCGGATCGGCTACTGGCTCGACTACGAGCATCCGTACGTCACCTGCAGCAATGACTACATCGAGAGTGTGTGGTGGCTGCTGCATCGGTTGCACGAACGGAACCTGCTGTATCGCGGGCATCGCGTGCTGCCATACTGCCCACGTTGCGGCACGGTGCTCTCGAGTCACGAGCTGGCGCAAGGCTACGAAACCGTCACTACCAACTCGGTGTACGTGACCTTTCCCCTGGAGGACGATCCCTCAACCCAACTCCTGGTCTGGACCACCACCCCCTGGACGTTGCTGTCGAACGTTGCCGTCGCCGTGAATCCGGATCTGGAATATGGCGAGTACGCGGTAGGTGACCGGCGCATCATTCTCGCCACGTCACGCGCTTCTCTTTCAAGCGGATCCCAGCGAGGCGCGCCGAGCTTCGCCGAGCTTGGTGCCGTCCGCACCTTCGCTGGTCGCGAGCTGATCGGCCGGAGATATCTCCGACCACTCGAAGTGGTTCCGCTTCCGGACGACCGGGTGTCGCGACAGATCGTGGCCGGCGAGTTCGTGACCGCCGATGACGGATCTGGACTGGTCCACCTGGCTCCCGCATTTGGAGCGGACGACTTCCAGGCCGGCGTCGAGCATGGCTTGGCTTTGGTTCGGCCCGTAGCTGCCGACGGGACTTTCACCGGCACCACCTGGCCCGAGATCGAAGGACGGCTGGTCACGGCTCGGGAAACCAACGATCTGATCATTCAGCGGCTGAAGCAAGAAGGGCGCTGGCATCTCACAGAGCCGTACACCCACACGTATCCCCATTGCTGGCGCTGTGCCAGCCCGCTGATCTACTATGCGCGCGACTCCTGGTTCGTTCGTACTACCTCGGCCAGGGAGCGGATGCTGGAAGTCAACCGCCAGGTCGACTGGCATCCGCCGGAAGTCGGGGCCGGGCGCTTTGGCGAATGGCTGGAAAACAACGTGGATTGGGCCTTGTCACGCGACCGTTACTGGGGCACGCCGCTTCCGGTGTGGGTATGTGAGGACGATCCATCACACTTCGAGGTGATCGCCAGCTATGCCCGTCTGGCGGAGCGATGGGGCCGTCCGCTGCCCGAGGGTTTCGATCCGCACAAGCCATTCATCGATGGGTACAGTTGGGCCTGCCGCTGCGGAGGCTTGATGCGCCGCACGCCCGAGGTGATCGATACCTGGTTCGACTCCGGCGCCATGCCTTATGCCCAGTGGCACTATCCGTTCGAGCATCAGGAGGAATTCGCTGCTCATTTCCCGGCCGACTTCATTTGTGAGGGAGTGGACCAGACCCGTGGATGGTTTTACTCGCTGCTGGCAATCGCGGTAACCGCATTCGACAGCCCGGCATATCGGCACGTGATCGTCAACGAGCTGGTCCTCGATCCCGAGGGCCAGAAGATGTCGAAGAGCCGCGGCAATGTGGTGAATCCATGGGACATGATCGAGGAGTTCGGTGCCGACACAATCCGCCTCTATCTCCTCGCGTCCAGTCAGGTCTGGCTGCCCAAGCGCTTCGACCCTCGGTCAATTCCGCAGGTAGCCGGCAAGTTCTTTAATGCGCTGAAGAACAGTTACCGGTTTTTCGCTGACTATGCCGGTGACTGGAATCCGGCAGACGCGCCTCCCGCGTCGGAGCGGCCGCTGGTGGATCGCTGGCTCCTGAGTCGTCTGGAGGCCACCGTGGAAGCTGTGTCGGCGTCCTGGAGCGGATACGATGTTACCACCGGGGTACGGGCCATCATGGACTTCCTGCTGGAGGACGTCTCCCAGTGGTACGTCCGGATCAATCGGGCCCGATTCTGGGCCCCGGACACTGTGCCCGATCCCGCCGCGCTGGCGACCTTGCATGAGGCGCTGGCCACGATAAGCCGACTGCTCGCCCCTGCCGCGCCATTCGTCAGCGACTGGCTGCATCGGGCGCTCACGGGAACATCCGTGCACCTGGCGCGGTTTCCCGAAGCACGAAACCATCGGACCTTGGAGCTGGAGAGCTCGATGGATGCGGTTCGGCGGCTGGCGTCCCTGGCGCACTCGGCTCGGGAAGAGAAGAACCTGCGCGTGCGGCAGCCGCTCGGCCGGATGCAGGTGGCTGTCCCCGCTGGGGTACGGGGTCCCGTCCTGAACCAGCTACTCGAGCTGCTGCAAGCGGAAGTAAACGTGAAGGAGATCGAGATCGTCGCCTCTGACACCGACCTGGTCCGCCTGCGGCCCAAGCCGAACTTTCGAAGCCTGGGCAAGAAGTACGGCAAGCGGACTCCGGCAGTTGCTGCAGCCGCGGCATCACTCACGCTGGGCCAGCTCCAGAGCCTGGAAAACGGTACGCCCGCCATGCTGGAGCTGGAGGGGGAGTGGGTGACGTATCTGCCCGAGGATGTGGCTGTCGAACGAGACGTCGCCAGCGACTGGTCGGTCCAGAGCAGCGGCCCGTTCGTGGTGGCGCTCGATCCTCGTCTGGACGAGGAGCTCCGGCGCGAGGGGCTCGCGCGGGAAGTGGTGAACCGGGTCCAGCGGATCCGGAAGGAAGCCGGCTATGTCTATAGCGACAGAATTGCACTCTGGATCGACGGCGATGCCGCCGTCGTCGAAGCTGCGCGAGGTCACGCGGACTTCATCCGGGGAGAGACCCTCGCGCGCTGTCTCGAGCTGTTTGCTCGTGCTCCCGCCGCCGATCTGGAGCAGCGGGTGGACATCGATGGGCACGAGGTGGTGGTGGGAGTTCAACGATATCAGGACGGCCGGCATTCAGACGGCCCTCAACCCAGGGACGCGTAATGAACAAGAAACAGCTCGGTCATCTCGAGAAGCGCCTGATGGAGGAGCGCGCTCGCGTCATGAAGGAATTGGGCTACTATGACGAGTCATTCAATACCAGCTTGCAATCCTCCGACGGCGATCTCTCCTCCTATTCCTTTCACATGGCGGATCAGGGCACCGACGCGATGGAGCGCGAGAAGCAGTTTCTGTTCGCCTCCCAGGAGGGGCGCTATCTCTGGCATGTGAACGAGGCGCTCCGCCGGCTCTACGGCAACCCGGAAAAGTTTGGCCACTGCCAGCAATGCGGGCAGGAGATCAACTTCGAGCGGCTCGATGCGCTTCCGCATGCCCGGCTCTGCATCACGTGCAAGGAGAAAGAAGAAGATGGCAAACGACGCTGACCCTTCGCTCCGGTCAGCGCCGGGTCCTGCGCTTCAGTCGGAGCAGGGGCTGCTCCCGGGTCCTACCCGCAGGGTATTCGTCGTAGCCGCGCTCGTCACCGTGGTTCTCGATCTGATCACCAAGTTGATCGCGGAGGCGACGCTGCTCCGCACACCGGGGGTGTCGGTCTTTGGGGACTGGTTTCAGCTTCGGCTGGTCTACAATCAGGGCGCGGCTTTCGGCCTTCACGTGGGACCGTACTCGCGCTGGATCTTCTTCGCCGTGGCGGTGGTGGCGGTGTTCGTTCTGACCAGAATGAGCCGAACCAGTCCCGCGGCCGACCACTTCCGCCAGCTGGCGCTCGGCCTGGTTGCGGGCGGTGCGGCCGGCAATCTCATCGACCGGATCCGCAGCGCCCGCGGCGTCGTTGATTTTCTGGATGTAGGCATCGGCGCCCATCGCTGGCCAACCTTCAATTTGGCGGACATCGCGGTGAGCTGCGGAGCGCTCGCGCTGGCGATCTCGCTCTGGCGGGAGGACGCCACCCGGCCGGAACCGGAATCGGCTTCGGCTGCCTGATCTTACCTTCACGGTCTCGGCCGATCTGACGGAGCGGCTCGACCGCTTTCTGGCCGATCAGCTGGGACTCTCGCGCACGCAGGCGGCGCGGCTGGTTGCTGACAAGCTGGTGGAGATCGATGGAAAGCCGGCCCGTGCCTCGCGGCTCATCGCAAAAGGTCAGCGCGTCACTGTCCGCATCCCCGATCAACAGCCGCCCCGGACCCTCCAACCCAATCCGATCCCACTCTCAATTGTCTTTGAGGACGATGACCTCGCCGTCATCGATAAACCGGCCGGCCTGGTCGTACATCCGGCGCCGGGGCACTGGGACGATACCCTGGTGAACGCGCTCGTAGCGCGCGGAACTACCCTATCCGGTGGAGCGGAGGGGCGGCCCGGTATCGTGCACCGTTTGGATCGGGATACCTCCGGCCTCATGATCATCGCCAAGACGGACCTGGCTCATCGCCGCCTGGGGGCTGCCATCGCCGCCCGCAGGGTGCGCCGAAGTTACGCCGCACTGGCCTGGGGCCACCTCGACTCCACCGAGCTTCGCATCGACGCCGCCATCGCCCGGCACCCCCAGGATCGAAAACGGATGGCTATTTCTCCCCTCGGCCGCACCGCGAGGACCGACGCCTCAGTAGTGGCACGATTCGGTGTCGCGGAGCTGCTCCGGCTGGAGCTTCATACCGGCCGCACCCATCAGATTCGGGTGCACCTGGAGCACGTCGGCCACCCGATTGTGGGTGATCCGGTCTACGCCGGCGGCGGCAGCCGGCGGATCTCCGGCGCGGCCCGAAAAGCGGCCGAGCTGCTGGAGCGGGCGACGCCCCGTCAAGCGCTCCACGCTGCTGCTCTGGCATTCCGCCATCCTCTGAGCGGAGCACCACTTGAGTTCCACTCCGAGTGGCCGACTGATTTACGTGCTGCACTGGTTGTCTTGGGTGGCCAAGAACTTGTTGCTCGCCCCGATCCCCTCAGCTATCTTCGGTTCTTTAATAGAGATGGCTAACTCTCCCGCGCTCCACGCCGTCGTATTTCGAATCGGTGAGGTTGTCTGCGCGGCCCCGGCAGGGATCGTGCGTGAGATCCTCCCTCGCCTCCCGGCTACCCGAATTCCGGGCGTGCCGGACGCGGTCGAAGGGCTGGTGAACGTCCGTGGCAGCCTCCTCACGGTTCTGGATGGACATCTGCTGCTCCAGCAGGAGCGGCGTCCGTTGGATGAGGGCGCGATCATCGTTCTCCAAGTCAAAGGACGCAACTACGGCTTGGGAGTCAGCGCGGTGCTCGACTTCCTCGAGGTGCCTGCAGCTTCCGTCGTCGAACGGCGCGAGCTGCCCGGTGTCGATCCCCGACTGGTCAAGGCCGTCGGGCTCGGGGCCGACCAGCACTTCATCCTGCTCGACGTAGACGCGTTGTTTGCGCCGATCATCGGAGGCTAAGGAACCGGATCCTGCCACCACGCACGGAGGGAGTCTGTGAATCAAACTGTGCTCGTCTGCGACGATGCCATCTTCATGCGCACCATGATCAGCGACATCCTGAGCCAGGCTGGCTTCGAGATCGTCGGGGAAGCCGAATCTGGGCTGCAGGCGGTCGAGAAGTACCGCGTGCTGAAGCCGGATCTGGTCACCATGGATATCGTCATGCCGGACATGGGTGGCATCGAGGCCGTGCGCGAGATCTGTAAGACCGATCCCGAAGCCAAAATTCTGATGTGCAGCGCGATGGGCCAGCAGGCGCTGGTGGTCGAAGCCATCCAGGCCGGGGCCAAAGATTTCGTGGTCAAACCGTTCCAGCCTTCCCGCGTGCTCGAGGCAGTCCAACGCGTCCTGGCTTGACGGATGGACCTGTCGAAGTACGTCGCTCTGTTCCTGGCAGAGAGCCGGGAGCACCTCGGCGCGTGCAATCAGTCTCTGCTGGCGTGGGAGCGTGACCCAGCTGCCGTCGAGCCGGTCGACCGGGTCTTCCGAGCCATCCACACGATCAAGGGGATGGCGGCCACGATGGGCTACTCGGGGCTGGCCCAACTGGCTCACCGCACCGAAAACCTGCTCGATGCACTGCGAAAAAGCCGAGTACCGGCCACACCCGCCGTCTTCCAGCTTCTCTTCCGGGCGATTGATACGCTGGGCCGCGGGGTGGAAGAGGTGGCGACGGGAGCTGAGGGGGAAGCAGACCAGGAACTGATCGCGGAGCTCGACACCGCCTCAGCGCGACAGGTGGATGCGGTGACGGTGACGGCGGTCCCAGGCGATTTGCCTGCCACTCCGCCAGTGCCGGCAGAGCCGCAGTTCCGGCGCGCCACCGACGCTCCCCGCACTCGCTCGGTACAGGTCGCCATCCGGACGGCGGCGGTCATGCGGGGTGCGCGAGCGGCGCTGGTGCTTCGCCGGGCCGAAGGTCTCGGGGTGGTGAGCGCAGTCCGCCCGCCGATCACCCAGCTGGAACGGGATGAGTTCGACGGCCGCTTTTCCTTTCGACTCTCGACTCGGGCCGAGGACGCGGCGGTCGAGGTCGAACTTCGCGCCGTGGGAGAGGTCGACTCGATTCAGTTCGATGCGACTGCAGCGGGCCCAGAGACGGTTCGTCGCGGCAGGCAGATCCGGGTGGACCTGGAGCGGCTCGACGCGCTGATGAAGCAGGTCGGAGAGCTCGTCGTCGCCAAGAACCGCCTCACCGTGCTGTCGGACGACTCGGCCGACCCGGTGCTCGGCGAACTCAGCGAGCGGATTTCGCGGCTCGTCTCCGCCATGCAGGCGGAGGTGCTCGCGGCGAGGATGACGCCGGTGGGCGAAGTATTCGAGCGGTTCCCCCGCTTGGCGCGGGACCTCTCTCGCGACCTCGGCAAGCGGATTCGCTTCGACATGGAAGGTGAGGAGATCGAGCTCGATCGCTCGATTCTGGATGAGATCGGTGAGCCGTTACTCCATCTCATCCGGAATGCGGCCGACCACGGGATCGAGTCCCCAGACGAGCGGGCGGCCGCGGGCAAGCCCAGCGAAGGGCGCATCCTCCTCTCGGCGGCACGAGAGCGGAACACGGTAGCCATTCGCGTAGTGGACGATGGCCGCGGCATCGATCGAGAGAAGATCCTGGCCAAAGCCAGGCGTGAAGGCGCGGCGCCTGAAGCTGAGGCCCTGAGCGACGATCTCCTGGTCCGGGTCCTCGCCCGACCCGGGTTCAGCACCGCTGGCACGGTCAGCGGAGTCTCGGGCAGAGGCGTGGGCGTGGATGTGGTCATGACCCGGGTTCGAGCGCTCGGTGGGACCCTCGAGGTCCGGAGCGAGCTCGGCCGCGGCAGCACTTTCCTGATGCGGGTGCCCCTGACTCTCGCCATCGTCCGGGCCTTACTGGCCGAGGCGGGTGGCGAGCGCTACGCGCTGCCGCTGGCCTATGTGGCCGAGACGGTCGAGTTCGACCAGCGCGCGGTGACCTCGGTTCGTGAGCGCGAGGCGTTGGTGGTGCGGGATCAGGTGATCCCAACGGTTCATCTGCGGGATCTTGTCGCCTGCGGCTCGAATGTTGGGAGGGTGGGGAAGAGACCTACGGTGATTCTCGAGGTCGGAGAACGGCGAACCGCGCTGGTGGTCGACGCTTTGGTGGGGCAGCAGGACATCGTAGTCGAGCCGTTCGATGCTCCCCGTGGGCTCCCGGCCTTTGTGGGCGGGGCAACGATTCTGGCAGACGGCGCTCCCGCTCTCATACTGGACGCCGCGGCGCTCCTTTAGGAGGATGGCATGGAAGACGTGCGTGACCTGAAGGACTCGCAGCTCGATGCCATCCGCGAGGTGGCCAATATCGGCGCCGGCCACGCCGCCACTGCGCTATCGCAAATGACCAATCGCACCATCATGATCACGGTGCCCCGCGTCAAAGTACGTCCCATCGAGGATGTCTGCGAGATGATCGGGAGCCGCGACGAGATCATCGCCGCCGTCCTCATGCACATGATGGGCGATCTCACTGGCCGGGCGATGGTGTTGTTTCCCGAGGCCCAGGCGCGTACCATCTGCGACTTTCTCTTCCGGCGGGAACTGGGCACCACCAAGACATTCGATCCGATGGAGCAATCCGGCCTCAAGGAGGCCGGCAACATCCTGGCGAGCGCCTACCTGAACGCGCTGAGCGACTTCATGGGGATGATGCTGGTGCCCTCGGTGCCGAGCCTCGTCATCGATCTCAGTGGCGCGATCCTGACGACCGCAGCCCTCAACTTCGGGCACGACAGAGATTACGCCTTTTGCGTCGAGACCTCCTTTCGGGTGGAGGGCTCGGCTCAACCACTCGGCGGCCACTTCCTGCTGTTGCCTGACGTCGCGTCCCTGCGCTCCATCTTCGACGCCATCCGCCTGCCCTAATCGATGCCAGCCCCTGCGCTCTCCGAGCGCGATCTCACGGTGCTCCGCTCCTTCGCCCGTCGGATCGATCCTTCAGATGCCGGGGCCCACAACAACCTCGGCGTTCTCTATTACCAGAAGGGTCTGATCGAGGAGGCGATCGCTGAGTTCGCGCGGGCGCTCGAGCTCGATGCCAAGATGCAGGTGGCACAGACCAATCTCGAGATCGCCTATCGGGAGAGCGGACACTACGACCGGCGCATCGGCGATCTTCGGGATCAGGTTGCCCGCCTGCCGGGAGACCGAGCAGCACGCTGGGAGCTGGGTCGGGCGTACGCATCGCTTGGACGCCACGAGGAGGCGGTCGCTGAATTTCAGGCGCTGCTCTCCAATTACCCCGACGATGTTCCCGCTCTGCTGCAGCTGGGACTCGCCGAAAAGGCCCGAGGCCGGCTGGATGCGGCGAGCGATTGGCTGGCCCGAGCGTGCGAAAAAGATCCCGAAAGCCCGGTCCCGCGATTTCACCGCGGCGAGGTGCTGTACAACCGGGGCTTGAATGAGCTCGCGCTGGTCTCCCTCAAGGATGCCATCGCCCGGAACCCCGACTACGCCGAAGCGCATTATTTAATGGCGTTCGTCTACGGCGACCTGGGTCAGCACGAGGCGGCCCGCGCGGCGACCAAGCGGGCAGTGGCACTCAATCCGATGCTGGCGCGCGCGCAGGCGAATCTCGCGTTGGAGGGTGGCACCCTTCAGCGTCCCTCGCCGGAGCATGCCCGAAACGGCGGTTCGGCCGCAACGCCTGGTCCAGCGGTGCCGCAACCGGTAGCGGGCGCCCCGTTGGCGCACTACAACAACGGGACGACGCTTCGCCAGAAGGGGTTTCTCGAAGACGCGGTCAAAGAGTACCAGTCCGGCCTCGACCAGGGAGAAGATCGTCGGCTCAATCTTCAGGCGCTGGCCGAGGTACATCTTCTGCGGCGAGATCTCCCGGCCTCGCTCGCGCTCTACGATGAGCTGGTGGGAGACTACCCGGATTCGCCCAAGCTTTGGAACGAGCGTGGGGTCTGCCTGCATCAGGCGGGAAATCGGGAGGACGCCCTCGTCTCCTACGAGAAGGCCGTTGTAGCCGATCCCGCGTACAAGCTGGCATGGAACAATCTCGGCGTCCTGCGAGCCGGCGAGTTGTCAGGTGACGGTGCCGTTGCTGCGCTGCGATACGCCCTCGATGGCTCGCAGCCACTGTTCACGGCGCGTCTCAATCTGGCGCTGCTGTACCTGCAGCGCCGCCAGCATAAGGCCGCCCTCGAGGAGTACCAACGGGCCCTCACCGAGCAGCCATCCAGTGCGGTCGGGTGGAATGGTGTCGGCCTGGTGATGATGGAGCTCAAGCGCTACGAGGAGGCGCGGAACGCGTTCGGCCGTGCGGTCGACGCCGATGCCAACTTTGCGGCGGCGCATTACAACCTGAGCTTCATCCTGAGCCAGCTCGGGGACTTCGACGGAGCCCTGCGGGAAACCCGTCGGGCACTCGAGCTCGAGCCGCTGTACGTCCCGCAGAAGTTCGCCCTGGCGATCGACCTGCAGTACGAAGATCGCACCATTGCGATTGCGCCCGAGCTCGTGGCGGACGTCAGCGGGGACGAGCTTGCCGGCGAGTTCAACTACGATGCGCCTGCCCTCGATCAGCTGTTCGACGAGCTGGCACCGTCGCTGCCGCAGGAACCTGTCCCCGCGGACGACGATTCCCTGGACCTTGCCCGCGATCTCATTCGGAAGGGTCTGCTGGACGCTGCCGCGGCCGAGCTGGCGCGGACCTCCAGCCGCGCGGCCCCGCGCCCGGCCACCTCGGTCCTTCTGGGAGACATCTTCGCCAAGCGCGGCCTCTACGGCGAGGCGCTCGAGCGCTATCGGACGGCGCGCAGCATGGTGCCAGACGATCGGGATGCAACCCTGGGTGAGATCCGCGCACTGCTCTCCCTCGGCTGGGCTCCCGAGGCCCTCCCGTTGGCCGATGCCCTCGCCGCTCGCCTTGGCAAAGATGTCGATGTCCTGGCTGCTCGCGCCCGGGCGCGCATTGCGACTGGCGATGCTGCTGGGGCACTCGACTCCATTCGTCAGGCACAATCATTCGTCCCCGCCCGAGCTGATCTTCTCCACCTCCAGGCGCAGGCATCAGTTGGCCTGGGCGACCGGACCGCGGCGCTGGCGGCGTTCAACGCCGCGCTCCAGCTCGATCCTTCGCTGGTGCGGGTCTGGGTCGAGCTCGGCGCCCTGGAAGAGGACCGCCGCAATTGGACGGGCGCGCGTTCCGCCTACGAACGGGCCCTCGACCTGCTCCCAACCTTCGGTACTGCCGCCCTGGCACTGGCCGATCTGCTGCGCCGAACCGAGTCGCCCCGGGCCGCAGTGCCCGTTCT
Source organism: uncultured Gemmatimonadales bacterium (assembly GCA_963751925.1). Classification (GTDB taxonomy): domain Bacteria; phylum Gemmatimonadota; class Gemmatimonadetes; order Gemmatimonadales; family GWC2-71-9; genus CAVVWJ01. The sequence goes on from CAVVWJ010000002.1 coordinate 312,925, forward strand.
GGTTCGCCTGCTGGAAGCTGATCCGTACGAGCTGGAGGCATTGACCGCGCTGGGGCGCGCACTGCTCGAGGATGGGCGCACTGTCCAGGCGAGAGAGGCATTCGCCCGGGTGCTGCGCTTCGATCCCGATCATGCCGCCGCCCTGTACCACCAGGGCACCTGCTTCGCCCGGGAGCGGCAGTTCGAGGAAGCGGTCCAGGCCTGGGAGAGGGTAGTCGAGCTGGCTCCCGAAGGACCCTATGCCAGCGAGGCCCGCAGCCGCTCCCGCTCCGCCCGCGATCTGCAGCACATCTTCGCGACGGCGGGCTGAGCCATGGCGCTCGAAGGGCCGCTCAAGGAGTTCCACATCCAGGATGTCTTTCAGCTCCTGGATCTGGGACGGAAAACCGGCGCGCTGCGAGTTACCTCGGAGCTTCGCCAGACCTCTGCGTCGGTGTCTTTCGAGCGAGGCGGCGTCGTCGCTGCCACGCTGGGAAAAACGCCGCAGCGCATCGGGACTCGACTGGTGCGAATGGGGAAGCTCTCGGCCAAAGAGCTCGACCGCGCGTTGGGCCAGCAGGAGAAGGGCGACGCCCGCAAGCTGGGGGACATTCTCGTTGCTAACGGTGCGATCAGCCGGCGAGAGCTGGAACGTCAGCTCAAGGCCCAGGTCGAGGAGACCATCCTCGAGCTCCTCAGCTGGACCGAAGGCCACTTTCGCTTCGAGGAAGGGGCACCCTGCGAGGCGATCGTAGACGCGCCGGTGCGAATTGGGACCGAAGGGCTGCTGATGGAATCGGCTCGGCGGCATGACGAGTGGTCGAGGATCGAGGCGAAGGTGCCGCACCTCAAAGTCATCCCGCGGCTACCGCCGGCTGAGTCAATCTCCTGCGGCAAGCTCGATCTGGCCCCGTTCGAGTGGGAAGTGCTCGCGGCGGTGGACGGCCAGCGGGACCTGCATGCCCTCGCGGATATTCTGGGCCGGTCTGAGTTCGACGTGGCGAAGACGGTGTTTACGCTGGCGGCGGCGGGCGTGATCGTCCTCGACAACTCCAACGGAACCGCCGAGAACGGCCGCGACCACAGCGCGGTCCTCCGCCCGGCCCGTGAGGCTTTGGGTAAAAACGAATTCGAGAAGGCTGCCAAGATCCTCCAGGAAATCTTGCGGGCGGACCCTCTTATGCCCGAGGCCCGCCGTCTCTACGGCGTGTGCGAGGCGGCACTGGGCCGGTTCAGGAGGGCAGCAGAAACCTGGAAGAGTTGGGGCCGCCTCGGTACCCGCACGCCGGCCGAAGAAGGAATGTCGGCCGAAGTGGAACGTCTTCGGCAGGCAGCTGAAATTTTGGCGGAGGAGCTCGAGAGATACCGTGACTGATGACATCCGGATGTTGACTGCCCGTCTCGCAGACGAGCCCTCCAGTCTCGCCTTTCTCGAGCTGGGTGAAGCCTTGCGCCGCCGCGGTCAGCTCGAGGCGGCGTACAAAGTGGCGCGCGGCGGAGTCAGCCGATATCCCGGCCTCGCCGACGCGCACGATCTCATGGCTCGCATCCTGGGTGACCAGGGTGATTTGGCCGGCGCCTTCGATGCCTGGGCCGAGGCGCTCCGGTTCGACCCGATGCGGATCGGCGCACTCAAGGGAATCGGCTTCCTGTACTACCGGGCAGGAGACATCGCTGCGGCGCTCGATCACCTCCATCGGGCTGCTGAGATCGATCCGGACGATCTATCGATCTCACAGGCAGTCGATCGAATCAGGAGCGCTGCGGAAACGCCGGCTGTGTCAGACACGCCTGAGCCGGACGCCGCAGTTGAGGCCCCGGCCGTCGAGGAGGCGGGTGCACGGTCCGAGAACACCGCTTCATCGACGCCGGCATTCGGAGGCAATGAACGGAGCGATCATGGCCTCATGCTGGTCGATGGCAATGGTCTTCGCCTGAGCGGCACCCTGCGAAGCCCCAGCAACGAGGATGTGGGAGACCGCGTTGCCGCGGAGCTTGCGGGTGTCTCCAAGGAAGCGTCACGGACGACGAAGCTGTTGGGGCTCGGTCCCTGGCAGGCGATCGCAGTTGAGTCGCCCGAAGGCAACCTGTTCATGGTCGCTCCCACTCAGGAGACCGTGCTGCTCACCCTGCGTGATCCCTCGTTGCCAATGGCGCGGCTGGGACTGATCGCCGAGCGGGCGGCGCAAGATGCCCGCACCTGGCTGGGGGCCCAGAAATGAACGGGGCCAATCTGGCGCTCGAGCGAGTCACCCGGGTTCCTGGAGTCCGCGGGTCACTCCTGATCTCCGCCGATGATGGACTCGTCGTGGCTGAACGCCTCATGGACGGGATCGATGGACGCGCGATTGCGGCGTTGGCGGCCAGCCTCGTCCAACGATTGGGTCGGGCGATCGGCGGAGCGGGAATGCGCGCCCCGACGTTTGTTCACCTTCGCGGCAATGCTGGCTCCGTGCTGGCTGCGCCCGGGCGCTATGATCTCGTCCTGGTGGCCCTGATGGCGCCCGATGCGAACCTGGGGCTCGCTCGGCTCGAGATGCTCGATGTGGTCGGTCACCTCGCCTGATGCGTGCGCTCGAGCCCTGGGTCGCCGGTCCGATGCAGACCTTCATCACAGAGTCCTCGGCCAGGCTGATCCTGTTGATGACGACCTCGGGCCAGGTGGTCGCGCAGCACGGGTTTTCCCGTTCGGTCGAAGTGATGACGGCAGCGGCCTTGGGCGCGGGGATCGTCGCCTCGACTGAGGAGCTGGCGCGGCTCATGGGGACATCGCGCTTTGGGGCCGTGGTGCACGGCGGTAGCCGGCAGAGCTGTATGCTCTCGGCCTTTGGCACCCCTCGCGGGCGATGGATCGGCTTGGTGGTTTTTGGCTCCGAAACATCGGTGGGAATCGTGCAGCTCTTCTTCGATCAGATGGTGGAGCAGTTGGTGACGGCGGCGCCTCGCGAACAATCAGTTGCGCCGGTGTTGGCGGAAAACTTCGAGCGCGAGCTCGATACCAGCCTCAAAGAGCTCTTCGGACGGTAACTGATATGTCTCTGGTCAACTTCACAGCGCGTGAGATCACCTGCAAGATCGTCTACTACGGTCCGGGACGGTCCGGCAAGACGACCAACCTGCAGTACGTCTATGGCCGCGTGCCCGAGGCACGACGTGGGCGTATGGTCTCGCTCGCAACCCAGACCGATCGGACGCTCTTCTTCGATTTCCTTCCTTTGGAGCTGGGGACGATTTCCGGCTTCACCACCAAGTTCCAGCTCTACACCGTCCCTGGGCAGAGCTACTACAACGCCACTCGCAAACTCGTGCTTCAGGGCGCCGATGGTGTCGTCTTTGTCGCCGATAGCCAGGCTCGGCGATTCGATGACAACCTCGAGAGCCTGCAGAATCTTCAGGACAATCTTCTGGGGCAGGGTGTCGACGTACGGCAGCTGCCAATCGTGTTCCAATACAACAAACAGGATCTGCCTCGGGACTTGATCCTGGGGCAGGACGAGATGGATGATGCCCTGAATTTCCGCTCGGTGCAGAGCTATTCCGCAGATGCGCTGCACGGGAGCGGCGTCTTCGAGACCCTCAAGGGCGTGTCGGAGCTGGTGCTGAAGCGGCTGGCCGCGGGAGCCCAGGTGGCATGACCGCCACGCTGAATCCCCTGTATCGGTTCGACACCCTGGTCGTAGGCGCGGCCAACCGTCTCGCGTTCACCGCGGCCAAGGCAGTGGCCGAATCACCGGGCACGATTTACAACCCGCTGTTCATCTACGCCCGCCCTGGTCTGGGAAAGACTCACCTGCTCATGGGTATCGGGCACGCCGCTCGGGCGATCAACCCGCAGCTGTCGGTCGAGTACCTCACCCTGGACGAGTTTGTCGAGTCGTTTCATGCCGCGGTAGCGGCAGGGCAGGGTGAGGCGTATCGCCGGCGCTTCATCGACGTCGATCTCTTGCTGGTGGACGACGTGCAATTCCTCACTCACCGCCGCGAGATGCAGGCGGAGCTCCTACGCCTGAGTGACGCCCTGCAGACAGCAAACCGCCAGATCGTCCTCACCAGCGATCGTCCGCCCGCCGAGATCGAGGCGCTCGACGAGCGGTTGATCCGCCGCTTCGCCGGCGGGCTCGTCATCGACGTGGCGGCACCCGATTACGAAACCCGGGTTGCCATTCTTCGCCGGAAAGCGGAGGAGCGCCGGGCCAAGTTCGGGAACGGCGTTCTCGAGGCTGTCGCGTCGCTGACGATCGACAACGTGCGGGAGCTGCTGGGCGCCTTGAATCGGTTGGTCGCGTTTCAGGCGGTCAGTGACACGCCGCTGCAGCCCGCCCAGGCCCGTGCCCTCGCCGGCGGCTCGGATGCGCCGGAGACCGGGCCGGTAGAACCCGCCGCGGACGAATTCGGCGACTTCCTCTCCGAGGTCTCTGCCACCGTTGCCCAGCAGGTGGATTCGTGGAAGACGAAAGTCGCCGCGGCAATTCTCCGGTGGGAAGGTGAAGGATTCCAGATCACTCGGCTGGAGAGCCTGCTGCAGCAGGAGATGACTACCGACCCGGAGCAAGTGCTTCGTCAATTTGAAGCGGACATCCGCCGGCTTCAGGCGCTCCGGACCGAAGCGGCGGAGCTGGCACCGGATCTGGCGGGCTCCAACGCATACCGCGATCCGGATGATCTCGCCGGGGCCGAGGCACTGACTCAACGCGCCCGCGACGGGGCGCACCCGCCGCCGGCACCGTCTCCCCTGTGGCTGCTGGAAGACCTGGTCGAGGCACCGGGGAACCGCATGGCCTTGCAGGCCGCGCGGGCGGTTGTGGCGGAGCCAGGGGTGCGATACAACCCGCTCGTCATCGTGGGCGCCACCGGTGTCGGCAAGACCCACCTGCTTCATGCACTGGGCAACGAGCTCGCTGCCAAGCGAAACGGTCCCATCGCGTGTCTCAGTGCCCACGAATTCACCAGCGAGCTCATCGAAGCGATCGATCGCGATGCCATCGGCGCCTGGCGCGCGAGATATCGCACTGCCGTGGCCTTCCTGCTCGATGACGTGCACCTGGTGGGCGACAAGGATCGGACCCAGGACGAGCTCTTCGTGCTGTTCAACTGGCTGATGGAAGCCGGCCGCCAGATGATCTTCACGTCTGCCGTACCCCTGGCGGACATGGTGGGCGTCGAGGCGCGGTTGCGAACCCGTCTCGAGGGCGGATTGGTGGTCGATCTTCCGGCACCAGATCGGGATATTCGTCAGCATGTGATCGAGCGACTGCTCGATGGCAAGCTGCCCCAGCCTGACGTGGAGCTGATCAACTATCTCGGGTCTCGTCCCGCGGAATCGGTGCGAACCGTGCACGGCCTGGTACAGCGGGTCCTCGCGGCGGCCGAGACCCAGGGTGTCGCCGCCACCTCCGTGCTCGCGCGTGAAGTGCTCGAAGGCGCGGTGCCGCGCGCCGCGCGACGCACTCCGAACACCCGCTCGAGCGGCGTGGTGGCCCCTGCCAGCGGGGCCCGAAGCCGGGAAAAGATCGTGTGGGAATGGCCCGACGTCGGTGACCGCATCGTCGAGGAGTGGCGCTGATGGCGATCAAGGGCAGCCTCAAAGAGGCCAGTCTTCCTGACGTCATCCAGCTGCTCTTTCTGGGCCGGCGGACCGGATGCCTTGCCCTCGCCGATCAGCACAACTTCGGCACCATTTATCTGGACGAGGGACAGATCGTCTACGCCTCGATCGTGAACCGCCGCGATCGTCTGGGTGACATTCTCCTGCGAAAGGGACGGATCAGCGCCGAGCAGCTGCAGCAGGCCATCGATGCGCAGGTCGACGACCGGCAGCACAAGCTCGGCGAGATTCTCGTCGGCCTGGGAGTACTGAGCCGGGAAGAGCTGGAGGAGTACATCCGCATCCAGATCGAGGAAGCGGTTTACTACCTGTTCACCTGGTCTTCCGGGACCTTCAACTTCGAGGCCGGCGTTCGCCCCGAACGCGAGGATTTCCTGGTCCGGATCAGTCCCGAAGCGCTCCTGCTCGAAGGGGCCCGCCGAGTGGACGAGTGGAGCCTGATCGAGAAAAAGATTCCGTCGCTCGATCTGATCTTCTCGGTGGACCAGAAACACATCGGTGAATCGGCCCCCACGCTCTCGGCCGAGCAGCAGCGCCTGATGCCGCTGATCGATGGCACCCGCGACGTCCGCCAGATCATCGAGGAGTCGGGGATGGTCGAGTTCGAGGTCGGCAAGGCGTTGTTCGGCCTCATCACCGCCGGCTTTGCCCATCGGGTGGGAACCTCAGCCGGGGCGACTGCCCCCAAGGTCAACGACAGTCGGGTCGAAGAGCACCGGAATCTCGGGATCGCTTTCTATAAGGCCGGGATGCTGGAAGAGGCGCTGCGTGAATTCCGCCGCGTCACCGATCTTCGGCCGTCGGACAGCAGCGCTCCTTTGTTTCTCGGACTCATCGCCATCCGGCAGGCGCGTTGGGAAGATGCGGCCGAGGCGCTGCGGCAAGCTTCAGGTTCCGGGGTGCCCAGGCCGGCGGCGCTGCACAACCTCGGCTTTGCTCTCGAGCAGCTGGGCCGCCTGGATGAGGCCGAGGCTGCCTACGGCGACGCTGCCGGACGCTCCCGCGACGACGGCCGAATCATGCTGGGCTGGAGTATCGTGGCCCTGAAACGGGGAGACTACCAGGTCGCGCTTGGCCGGATGGCCCGGGCCCGCGAGCTGCTCAACGGACGTCCCACACCCGCCCTTTGGTACTGGGCCGCGACCTTGGCCAGTGCCGGGATCAACGATGCCGAAGGCGCTCTCCGCTCGGCGAAGGACGGTGTTGCCGCTTTCCCGAACAACGCGGTGCTGCAGAACAATCTGGCAGTGCTGCTCGAGCTGAATGGCGATCTCGAGGGCGCCGAATCGATGCTCCGAGCGGCGCTGGCTGAAGATCCGGCGCTACCCCAGGTCTCCAAGAATCTGGCCGACATCCTGTATCGGAACGGACGCTTTGACGAAGCGGGCGAGGCCTACGAGCGCGCGGCAAAACTCAATCCCGAACTGGGAGACGATCTCTACTTCAAGCTCGGCAACATCGCATACAAGCGGCGAGATCACGATCGCGCGAGGGAAAGCTGGGCCCAGGCGACATCGCTCAACCCGGGACATCAGCTGGCCCGGGCAAATCTCGAGATGCTGGATCTCTCCCAGTGACGCAGGGTGACGAGGCAGCCTTCATGGCGCTGACACGGAAGATCTCGCGTGAGGCCGGCCTCACGCTGCAGGACTACAAGGACAAGTGCCTCCGTCGGCGCATCGCCGTCCGGATGCGGGCCTGCGGCGTCCACACGTACCCCGACTACCAGCTGGTGCTTGACGCGAGTCCGGCGGAGTACCAACGGCTCAAGGACGCCCTCACGATCAACGTGACCCGCTTCTATCGAAACGCTGATACCTGGAACCTTCTCCGGGCCGGTCTGCTGGATGAAGTCTTTCAGGCGGCACCCGGGCCGGTGAGCGCATGGAGCGCGGGATGTTCATCGGGCGAAGAGCCCTATACCCTCGCCGTCCTCATGGCGGATCTGGTCGACCGGCAGGGTCGTCCTGAGCGGCTCGGACTGGTGACAGTTGACGCCACCGATATCGATCGGCAGTGTCTCGAGCTGGCCAAGGCCGGCCGCTATAGCCGTGACGCCATCGCCGAGGTCCCACCCGAGCTGGTCGAGCGCTACTTCGAGGAGGATGGGGCAGGGTGCCGGGTCATCGACCGGGTGCGCCAGCGTGTGGTCGTGCGCGCCCTCGATCTGAGCTCTGACCCGCCTCCGCGGCTCAATTATCAGCTCATCCTCTGCCGGAATGTTGTCATTTACTTCGGACGCGCCGCGCAGGAGCGCGTGTTCCTGGCGTTTGCCGATGCGCTCGCTCCCGGCGGGCTTCTGGTACTGGGGAAGGTGGAGACACTCTTTGGAGCCGCTAGAGAACGCCTCACGCTGCTGGATCCGCGCGAGCGGGTGTATCGGCGGACCGCATGAGCGGACGAGAGCTCGTCGTGCGCGTGGCCGACCTGAGAATCGGCGTAGAGGATGACACTCTGGTCACGGTGGGCCTGGGAAGCTGCGTCGCCATCCTGCTCCACGATGCCACGGCTCGAGTGGGAGGATTAGCGCACGTTCTCCTGCCATCTCCGGCGCTGAGTCGGAGCGATGGGAACCTCGCCAAGTTCCCCCAATCAGCGGTGCCCCGCCTGCTCGAGCTGATGGCCGCCGACGGCGCCAGCCCACGGCGCATCACTGCCCGTCTCGCCGGTGGAGCGAGCATGTTCGCCGCACTCGCACCGCTCGGAACGATTCACATGGGTGAGCGAAATCTGGTGGCGGCACGACAGGTCTTGAGCTTGCACGGGATCCCTCTGTCTGGCGAAGCGGTCGGCGGTGACTTCGGCCGAACGGTGCGCATGCGGGTCTCGGACGGGCGAGTCGATGTGAGCACGGTGGCGCATGGTGTCCAGCAGCTCTGACCCGAGCCGGGTCCTGGTGGTGGACGACAGCCCGTTCTTCCGCCGGCTCCTCACCGACGTGGTCGACGGCTCGGGCGAGTTCCGCGTCGTGGCCACCGCTCGCGATGGTATGGATGCGCTGCGGAAAGTCCGCGCCCACGCTCCCGACGTCATTCTCATGGACATCGAGATGCCCGAGCTCGATGGTCTGGGTGCCATCGGATACATCATGGCTGAGTCGCCTCGGCCGATCGTCGTTGTGAGCGCGCATGTGGGACCGGGAATGGCCGCCGCGATTCGGGCGCTCGAGCTCGGGGCAGTGGATCTGGTAGCCAAGGAAGAGGAGCGCGGAGCGGCGGCGACGGCCCGATTCGCCGAGCGCCTGATGGCGGTGCTGCGCACGGCCCGTGCGGCGGAAATCCGGCGGCTCGACCGCCCTGAGCGCCGCGAGGGTGTGGTAGCGGCAGCAACATCACAGGCCACAGGACACGCTCGCCTCTGTGTCGCAATCGCGGCCTCCACCGGAGGACCACGTGCCCTCGCCGACATCGTTCCGCTCCTTCCGACCGGCTTCCAGGCTGGGGTGCTGATCGTTCAGCACATGCCACCGAAGTTCACCCACAGCTTGGCGGAGCGGTTGGCGTCGCAGAGCCGGATGAAGGTGGTGGAGGCACAAGATCAAATGTCGCTGGAGCCGGACACAGCCTACGTGGCCCCGGGAGACTACCACATGCGGGTTGCCACCGACTCCGGTAGAACCCGGATCACTCTGGACCAGGAGCCCTCGGTGTGGGGAGTTCGACCCGCAGCTGATCCACTGTTCAGCAGCGTCGCCCGTTGTTTTGGGCCGCGTGCCGTCGGCGTAGTCCTCACCGGGATCGGGCGTGATGGCGCCCAAGGCTTGCGGCAGATTCACGATGCGGGTGGTGTGGGCATTGCCCAGGACCGTGCGACAGCGACGATCTATGGTATGCCTGCAGCCGCGCTCCACGCCGGAGGGGCCGACTACGTCCTGCCGGTGTCCGAGATCGCGGGTCAGGTCGCAGCCGAGTTGACCCGGCTGAGGAAGCTATGAGCAGCCGGGGTGGTGGCTTCCTGCTGGTCCGCACCGGAAGCCGGAGAGTCGGGTTGGAGCTATCGCATGTTGTTCAGGTTACCGAGATCGGAGCGGTTCACCCGGTGCCGGCCATCGATCCAGCGCTCCGGGGCATTGCCGCGGTTCACGGCCGGATGGTTCCGGTGGTGCACCTCGGGGCATTGCTGGAGGCAAGGCCGTGCCCGCCACGGGAGGGAAACCTCGCGGTATTGATCGTGGTCGATGGCCGGCACATGTGCCTGGAGATAGACGAGGCGGAGATCGTGGTACGCCAGGCGCCGCTGCCGGTCCCTCCCGGGGCGACACTTCCCTGGGCTGTCGGGGTCGCCCGCCTTCCTGACGGGCTCGTCCCGTTGCTGGATCTGTCTCTAGTCAGCTCACGTTTTCTGGAGGCGGCATGACGAGCGACGGCTCCGACGATATCCAGATGGTCACCTTTCGGGTCGGCCGGCAGGAATTCGCGTTCGACATCCTGCAGGTCGAGCGTATCCTTCGCTACACCGTTCCCTCGCCGCTTCCGAAAGCCCCCCGCTTTCTCGAGGGAGTGATGCCGTATGGCGATGGTGCCATTCCGGTGATCGACTTACGGAAGCGCTTCGAGCTGGACGCGCCGATCAAAGAAGAAACCCGCCTGATGGTTCTGGAGCTGGAGGTCCAGCGGGTGGGCGTGCTGGTGGATGAGGTCAATGAGGTCATACGGGTCGACAGCACCACCATCACCGCTCCTGGGCGAGTCGTGAGCGGCCTCGCGGCCGAGTACATCGCCGGCATCATCAGCATGCCGGAGCGGACCATCATCATCCTCAACGCGCGGAAACTGCTCTCGTCCAACGAGCGCCTCGCCCTCACCGAGCTGGGAGCCGCGTAGATGAGCGATCCGTTGCTGGTGTCGCTTCGCACCCAGCTGCAGGAGATATCAAGCCGGGTGGACAGCCAGACTACTGCGCCCGAACGTGAGGCGGTGAAGCGGGAGATCATTGCCTTATTCAAGCGGGTGGACGGGGTCCTCACTGATCTCGGACAGATGAAGGAAGACATCCGGGGCTTGGTAGAGCGGTACAAGCAGTCGAACGGCGCCACAGAAACCGGACCGGCTCCCCAGTTTACCGGCGCGCGTCCCGCCGTCCATGCCGACCATCTCGGCGCCTCCACCTACATCGAAAAAGGTTGGAGCCTGATCTCTCTCGGGGATTATGCGGGCGCGATCCAGGCGTTGGAAAAAGCCCTGACCCTGTCGCCGGGAGCGGTACAGGCACAATCGCTGCTCGGCTGGGCCCAGATGCTACATGAAGACTACGATGACGCCTTGGGCAACTTCTCCAAGGTGCTGATGAAGGAGCCGGCCAACGCCCTGGCGCGCATCAACGTGGGGTACATCTGTCTGAAGAAGCGTATCTTTGGTGAGGCCATCGAACATCTCTCGAAGGCGATTCGGCTCGACAACGACCGCAAGGCCACGCTCTACGCCCATTACTATCTGGGTCTGGTCTATCTCGAGCGCGAGATGTATGAGGACGCGCAGACGTTCCTGCGGAAGACCCTGAAGCTCGGCCCCAATCTCATCGAGGCTTACTTTGAGTTGGGCCGGGCACTCTGGCTGATGGGCAATCGGGAAGAAGCAGTGCAAGTGTGGGGCGAAGGCTACAAAGCCAACAAATTCAATCCCTGGGCCAAACGGTGCCAAGAGATGCTCGAGGTAGCCAAGGCCGGAGGTGAGGTCCCGCGCAGTCCGCTCTCCTAGCTGTTCTCTGCTCGCTCGCTGCTCACATCGTCCCACTGCAGGGAAAGCCAACGGCCGTTCGGGTCGGACCAGTTACCGTGGTTGCGTGGCCGGCCCAGCTCAAGCTTGCCGTCGATTTAGCACAGCGGGCCGCCTCGCCGACTGAGTGGCCCGGCCTGGCAGCCCAAACTCCGGAGCCGCTCCAGCTCATTGTCGTGCCGAACGGGAAATATCTGGACTCTCTGTCGTCGGGGCGAGCACCCAATTGGAGCGCCGCTGTTGCCCTGCCCAACGCGCGCACCATTCTACTTCGCGCGGACCGTGAGGAGCTGTACGGCACCCTCCGCCATGAGCTGGCTCATCTCGCCTTGCACCGCGCGGTGTCGGTGCGGGTGCCACTTTGGTTCGACGAGGGCTACGCCTCGTGGGCCGCCGGTGAATGGGATCGCTCCGGACTCCTCGACCTCAACCTAGCGGTAGTACGAGGTGCGATCCCCGACCTGGAATCTCTCGACGGCGCACTGCGGGGCTCGGCCAGCACCGCCGATGCAGCGTATGCTTTAGCGATGTCCGCGGTCACGGAATTGGCCGCTCGCAATCCGGAGCATTCGATCGGGCCGCTGCTCAAGCGATTGCAGTCTGGCGAGGACTTCGAGACCGCAGTTCGGGTGACGACTGGTCTCACGTTGGGACAGTTCGAGCGCGAATGGCGACAGGTGGTCCGGCGCCGTTACAGCCTGGTTACCTGGGTTCTGGCCGGGGGTGGCTGGGGGTTGATCGCCCTTACCTTCTGGGCCCTCTCACGGCTTCGGAAGCGAGGCGACCGAGCCCGCCGTGCTGCCCTCGATCAGGGTTGGGTCATCGACCCGGAAAGCACAGCCACATCAGAACTTGACCGAACCCCGGAACCATAGTAGCCTAACGCCTATGTCGAATCCCCGTTCTTCCGCAGCACCTCGTCACTTCCTGCTTGCGCCGCGGAACCTCATCATTCTCGCGGCAGCGGTGCTAGTCTTGGTGGCAGGATATCTCACGCTCAAGGCAGGCTATCCCAGCGCGGCGGCGGTAATCCTTGTCTTCGGCTATTGCGTGCTGTTTCCGATCGGTATCGCCTTATAGCGAGGTGTCGGATATCACGGCACGGTCTCTGCAAGCTCACTAAAAAAGTTACAGAAGGCGTCGCCCAAAGGGCGAATAGCTCAGCTGGTTCAGAGCGCCTGCCTTACACGCAGGATGTCGGGGGTTCGAATCCCTCTTCGCCCACTCGCAGCGTCTCATGCGCTGTTCACTGGCCCGATGGGGCCGTCCTGTTTGGAGATCGAGAATGTACCTGTCGCGTCTGATGTCGATGGCCGCACTTGGTGGAATCGTAGTCACGCCGCTGGCGGCGCAAGGTATTCCCCGCAATGCCCGGACATCGCAGACCACCGCTGCCGCCCCCCGGCTGATGGTGGGCAATCCGTTCGCCTACGCAGCCGCCGACTCCGCCCTCGCCGTGAAAATCGGCACCGCGCTACGCGAGGAGATGAAGGACATCGTGGGCCGGAACTACACGGTAGTCGAACAGAGCCAGATGAATGATGCCTTGAAGCAGTACGGCTATCCGATCGATGCGATACTTCCTCCGGCTCTGGCAACAACACTGGCCAAGAACATCCAGGCGCGTGTCCTGGTGACGGCAACCCTGGCCAAGGCTCAAAACAAGACCACGGTCACGGCCCGGCTCATCGGTGTCAACGATGACGCGGGAAATGTCGTCACGATGGACCAGGAGCCGAATCAGAGCCCCCAGGACTTCGGGAAGAAGTTAGCGCACGCCCTCGAGCCCGCGGTCAAGTCGCTCCCCGACGCGAAGGCGTGCGTCGACCAGAAGACCAGCAAGCCCGACAAGGCGGTCGAAGCGGCGAACAAGGCAATCAAGACGCTGCCCAATAACGGCCTGGCCGAATTCTGCCTGGCCCAGATCGCAATGGCTAAGAAGTCACCTCGCGGCGAGATCGTGAAGCACCTGCAGGCGTCAGTAAAGGGAGACCCGCTCAGCCTACCCGCATGGACCGCGTTGTCCACTCAGTACCAGCAGGCCAACGATACGGCGAACACCCTGGTGGCGTTCAAGGAAATGCTGCGGGTAGCTCCAACCAACCAGAAGTTGAGAGAGGAGCTGTTCAAGTACTTCCTGCAGTCCGGACACCCAGAGACCGCGCGCCAGGTGGCGGACGAAGGGCTCAAGCTCGATCCCTACAATGCCGACCTCTATGACCTGAAGAGCAATGCCTGTCTCTTCCTCAGCGACTTTAAGTGTGCCGTGGACGCGCTGGAGACGATGTATGCCACCGACTCCACCAAGGCCGACACTCTCTTCTTCACCAAGATCTCGGCCGCTGCCGCAGAGGGCGAGAAGCCGGATACCGTACGGTTGTTGAAGTGGTCCCAGGCGGGAGCCAGGAAGTACCCCAACAACATTACGCTCCTCGAATACCTGAACCGGGCTTATGTCTTGACCGGCCAGGTCGACAGCAGTCTGGCGATTACCCAGAAACTCATCGGCAAGGACACCACCGAAGTCCTTCCCGCCCTCGCAGCAGTCCAGGCCCTGGCCCAGGCACACCGCCTGAATGAAGCGGCTCCCTACGTCGATTATGTGACTAAGCACGGCGATCCCCAGCAAAAGGAACAGCTTGCCGGCATTCTCGTTTCCGCGGCGCTGCCTTTGCTCCAGGGAGACACCGTTAAAGGCGTCAAGAAGGACCTCGCGGGTGCCGCCACCTACGCCAGACAGGCGGCAACCCTGGCTAACCCCGCCGGCAAAGTGGCTCCTACATCAAATTATGTGCTGGGACTGGCGCTCTTTCTGCAAGCGGCCGAGCTCGACGCCCAGACGGAGAAAAACAAGTCCTGTGAAATGGCCCAGCAGGAGCAGCAGCTGCTCGGCCAGGCAGACTCCGCGCTAGTCGCGGGCCAATCGGCCAAGCCTGATGCGGTGGCCCAGTATCAGGGCTTCATCAAGAAGTTCAATCCTCGGGTCACGGCCATGCTGAAGGCCTATTGTAAGAAAAAGAAGTAAGCGTTGGGTAGTGTACTGAGCGACGCGAAGGATCTCTGCCTCACTCGAGAGATCCTTTGCTTCGTTTTGGGATGCTGAGACCTCACACTGCACCCTAGACCTCCTCTCTCGGTCGATCTATATTCCGCCCTCCGAACGAGGGGCTGTAGCTCAGCTTGGTTAGAGTGCCGCACTGTCACTGCGGAGGTCGCGGGTTCGAGCCCCGTCAGCCCCGCTCGCTCTTGGTTCAGGCACCCCGTCCAGTAGACGGGGTGTTGTGTTTCTGCCCATAGAACCGAGCATGATCGATCAGACCAGCAACTACCATGTTCCGGTGCTTCTGGAGCCGGTGCTTGCCGCAGCCAGGGGCGGCTCCCGCGCGGTGGATGCCACGCTGGGAGACGGCGGGCATGCGGCCGCACTGCTCGGCACCGGCCTCGAGTTGCTGGGTATCGATCGAGATCCTGAGGCGTTGGCGATCAGCCGCCGGAGGCTCGGGAACGAGCGGATCCAGTATCTCGAGGAACCATACTCCTCGCCTGAGGCGATTGCGGCAGTAGCCCGGTTTCAACCGGACTTCATTCTGCTCGATCTCGGCGTCTCCTCCAGACAACTGGACGAGACCGAACGAGGATTTAGCTTCCGTCCTGGTGCGCCGCTGGACATGAGGATGGGGCCGGCCGATCAAACGGCCGCAGACTTTCTCAATCAGGCTGACGCGCACACGCTCGAGACGGTATTCCGGAATTATGGCGACGAGCGCCGGGCTCGGCGGCTGGCGGCTGAAATCACACGGCGCCGTGCGCGGTCGGCGTTCAAGATCAGCGATGACCTGGTGAATGCCATTCGAGCGACTCTGGGCGCCAGAGCGGGCCCCGGTGAATTTGCCCGGCTCTTCCAGGCGGTCCGCATCGCCGTCAACGAGGAGATAGAGGGACTGGACCGGGCGCTGCCGGCATTCCGGGACGCACTCAAGCCTGGAGGACGTCTGACGATCATTACCTATCACTCGGGCGAAGACCGACTGGTTAAGCAGTCATTCCGGGAATGGGCTCGGAGCTGCGTGTGCCCGCCTCACATGCCGGTGTGCAGCTGTCGCGGCAAACCGCTGGGTATGGCTGATCCGCGGAAACCGATTCTTCCCTCTGAGGCGGAGCTCGCAGCCAACCCGCGCGCCAGGAGCGCCAAATTGCGGATCTTTCGGGTTGATGGTCAGGCTTAAGGGACGCCATTGGGTTTTCCTGTGGCTGCTCGTCTTCCTCGGGGGAGCGCTGCTCGTCGTATCCCGTCAGACCACAGCTCTTCGCACGGCCCGCAGACTCCACGATCTGAGAGAAGAGCGGGGAACTCTCGAGGCCCGTCGTGCCGATCTCGAGCGCCGCATACGTATCGCCTCCAGTCGCCAGGTGCTCGTACCCATCGCCCAGCGTACACTCGGCCTGCATGAGCCAGCCGACTCCGAATTTGTCCTCCTTCCAGTGCCGACGCCCCTGGATGCGCGGAAGCCCTGATGGCTAAGCCCCAGGTTCGCATCGCCGCCGTCCAGTTCGGTTTTGCATTGGGTATCCTGGCCATCCTTGTCCGCGCCGCTCAGCTGCAGCTGATACAGGGGGAGCGTTGGGCCGAGCAGGCACAGCGGCAGCGCACCGAACGGGCGGTATTGCCGGCACGGAGGGGCGCGCTCTTCGACCGGAATGGCGTGCCGCTGGCCGTCAGTCAGGAGTTCTACCACGTCGGCGTCGCCCCCAACGAGTTGTCGGATCGGCGAGCAGCTTCCCGCTTGTTGTCGCGTCAGTTGGCTGTGCCGTTCGCCGCTCTCGATCGTAGTCTGCGGCTGGGGAAGCGATGGATCTATTTGCACGGTCCGTTCACCGCTACCCAGGTCCAGCCGCTTCGGCGGCTCGATGGTGTGCACCTGACTGGAGAGTTCCAGCGCTTTTACCCATCTCGTTCGCTCGCCCGTCCCATCATTGGTGGACTCTCTGCCGAACGGGATATTGGTGCGGCCGGGCTGGAGCTTTCCCTCGACTCCATTCTCCGGGGCGAGCCGGGCGAAGCGGTGCTCCTGAAGGATCGAGCCGGCAGACGGTATGACTCGCCCTCGCGGCTGGTGCGTGAGCCCGTGGCAGGGAACGACGTGGTCCTCACGATAGATGCCGAGCTACAGGAGATCGCGGAGCGGGGTCTGGCGGATGCGCTACGGGCGATGAAGGCGGAAGGTGGAGATGTAGTCTTCCTCGATCCCACCAACGGCGAGCTGCTTGCGCTGGCTTCTCAGCAGGCCAGCACCATCGCCTTTCCGCGCGCTTCCGTATTCACGGACCCGTTCGAGCCGGGTTCTACGGCCAAGCTGTTTACGGCCGCGGCCCTGCTCACCCATCGTCGAGTGACCAGCAACGACGCGGTCTTTGCTGAAGGGGGCACCTGGCGAATGCCGACCAACAGCAGCGGCCGAACCCGCCTGATCACTGATGCCCACCACACCATTGGCAATCTCACGCTGGCAAAGACGATTCAGGTCTCCAGCAACGTTGGTATGGCCAAGTTTTCATCGCGGCTTTCGCCGGAAGAGCAGTACGAGATGCTGCGGGACTTCGGGTTCGGCGCACCGACTGGTGCGGAGTTTCCTTCGGAATCGAGAGGTCTCCTGGCCCATCCGGACAAGTGGGAGCCGATGTATACTCGCGCCAGCGTGGCCATGGGCTACGAGCTGGGTGTCACCCCGGTTCAGCTCGCTTCGGCTTATGGAGCCATCGCTAACGACGGGCTGCTGCTCACGCCCACATTGGTGCGAGAGATCCGCGATCCCACCGGCAATCTGCTGTACCGGCATCAGCCCGAACCGGTTCGCCGGGTGGTCTCGCCGGAAATTTCGGCACGGTTGCGGGACTTTCTGCGTGGAGCAGTGGGTGAAGGCGGGACCGGCGAAGAGGCGCAGCTGATCAACTACACATTGCTCGGCAAGACTGGGACGGCAGTGCGGTTCCAGGGCGGACGCTACGTTCACGGACAGTACACTGCGTCGTTCGCGGCGCTCTTTCCCGCCGACCACCCTCAGCTGGTCGTGATCGTCAAAATCGACAACCCTCGTGGCAACTATTACGGCGGCCTGACGGCTGCTCCAGTGACGCGAACGATGTTGCAACAGGCGCTTGCGTCCCGCCGCGTGGCCATCGACCGGAGTCGCCTGGCTCCGCAGGAAGACGATGCGTCTCCCCCGGAGCACTCGGTGGCGACGCCAGTGGGCCTGCCACGCGTGGTGCTCTCCTGGCCTTACCGGCCCGCACTGGTGACGTCTCCGGCCCAGACGGTGCCCGATGTCTCGGGCAGACCGGTGCGCGAGGCGCTTCTTGCGCTTCATCGACGTGGTTTCCGCGTCACCCTTCAGGGCCTCGGCGACGTGCAGCGGACCAATCCTGCCGGCGGCGACAGCGCCAGCCCCGGTGCAGTCGTTGCCGTGTGGGCGGACCAGTGAGCATCCTCCAACAATCAATCGCCCAGTGCCGCTGAGCTGGGGCGAGATGCTCGACGAGCTGCGCCGCAACGATCTCCTGGTTGCGGCTCCAGCAGTGTCTCCAACGTTGACCGGACTCGGGGTTGATAGCCGCTCCATCTCACCCGGGATGCTGTACCTGGCAGTACGTGGATCCCAGGCCGACGGACATCGCTTCATTGCCGACTCCGTCCAGCGCGGCGCGGCTGCGGTGTTGGTCGAGACGGCGCAGCAGACCAGCGTGCCGCAAGTGGTGGTGCGCGACAGCCGGCGGGCTGCACTGGTGCTCGGCGCCGCCTGGTATGGTCACCCTGGGCGCTGCCTCACACTCATCGGAGTGACCGGCACCAACGGAAAGACCACGACGACGGGGCTGATCCGGCACCTGTTCAACGAGCGCGAGTCGGCCGGGACCATCGGTACCTTGGGCGCGTTCGATGGACGGGACCAATCGATCACTTCGACCGCTGGATCGCTGACGACACCTGGGCCGATCGACTTGCAAGCCACCCTCGGCGCCATGGTGACGCGCGGGGTCACCCATGTGGCGATGGAGGCATCATCGCACAGTCTTGATCAGGGCCGGCTCGACGGACTGACGTTTGCCGCGGGCGTGTTCACCAACCTCACGCGCGATCATCTGGATTACCACGGCACCATGGAAGCGTACCTGGCTTCCAAGCTGCGCCTCAGCGGCCTGCTCGGCCTCCGCGGTATCGAGGTGGTCAACCTGGATGAGGACGTGTGGCTCACGATGCCTCCCCGAACGCCTCGTCTTACCTTCGGTTCCCATCCTGGGGCGGACGTGCGGGCCTCGGAGATCGTTCTGGATGCGTCCGGTTCCCGCTTTCGGCTCGACGGCAGGTTTGGACCGGCCGAGGCATCCCTTCCGCTCCTCGGAGACTTCAACGTCGCCAATGCCCTGGCTGCGGCTGCAACCGCACTCGGCTTGGGTCTCGGACTCACTGACGTGGTTGGCCGGCTGGCACAATCACCGCAGGTACCCGGGCGCATGGAGCGAATCTCGGATGTGCCCTGCATCGTGCTGCGGGACTATGCCCACACACCTGACGCCCTGGAGCGTGCGCTCACGTCGCTCCGTCCACTTACAGCCGGACGCCTGATCGTGGTGTTTGGCTGCGGTGGCGATCGCGATCGCGGAAAGCGACCGCTCATGGGACGCATCGCCGCGGAGCTCTCGGACATTGCCATCGCAACCTCCGACAATCCACGGACGGAAAATCCCGATTCGATCCTCGATGATATCGAACAGGGCATGGGTGGCATGCCTCACGTTCGCATCTCTGACCGTTTGGCGGCCATTCACGCCGCGCTCAACCTGGCCCGGTCCGGCGACACCATCCTGCTCGCCGGCAAGGGTCACGAGACATATCAGGTACTCGGCACCGAGAAAGTCGCGTTCGACGAGCGCGTGATCGTGCAGCAGGCGGTAAGCCGTGAGCGGTGAGCCGACGGAGTTTCGCGAGAGCCTCTCCTGGCCGGAGCAGATGGTGAGAGAGGCGCTCGAGATCGCTCCCCGCTCCAGGGGGGAACCTTCGACTTTCTCAGGGGTTTCGACCGACAGCCGGTCGGTTGGGCAGGGAGCCTTGTTCGTGGCACTGAGGGGCGAGCGGTTCGATGGACATGACCACCTCGCAGCCGCGGCGGCTGCAGGAGCAACAGGGGCAGTAGTCTCCTCCGGCACTGCCCCTGTCCCGGGGCTCACCTATTTCGAGGTCCCGGATACACTGCGTGCGCTGGGCAACCTCGCGCGAGCGCGTCGCCGGACGATCTCTGGGCCAGTGATCGCCATTACTGGTACCAACGGGAAGACCAGCACCAAGGAAATGCTCGCTGCGGTTCTCCGGACCCGCTACAGCACCCACGCCACCCGCGCCAACCTCAACAATCTCGTGGGTGTGCCGCTCACGATCCTCGAAGCCCCCAGCGAGACCGAGGCGCTGGTGGTCGAGGCCGGAGCCAATTTGCCGGGGGAGATCTCCCGCTATCGCGAGATCATCGAGCCCTCCCTCACGATTGTCACCAACGCTGTCGCGGGTCACCTGGAAGGATTCGGCTCGCTTGCGGGCGTAGTTGCCGAAAAGCTTTCGCTCACGGACAACGTCCCGCTCGCGGTGGTAGGCGTCGAGCCGCCGTCACTGGCTGATGGGGCGCGGAAGCGGGCCCGGCGAGTTCGAACGGCGGCACTCGAAGGGGCCGATCTCACGCCAGACCGGGTGGAACTGGATGACTCGGCCCGACCGGTGATCACGTTCGGCGGCACCAGCTTCGTCCTGGCCGCGCGAGGCCTGCATCAGGCGGACAACGCCACCCGGGTATGGGCGGTCGTTGAGGCGCTGAGGCTAGATCGTGAGTCATCGGCGCGAGCGCTCCAGCAGTTCTCGATACCGAGTGGGCGGGGCGAGCTGGTTCAGGAGGGCGGCCTCACCATTCTGAACGACTGTTACAACGCCAATCCCCAATCCTTTCGCGCGTCCATCGCAACCGCTGCGGCACTTCGGGGAGATCGTCGACTGGTGTTCGTCGCTGGAACGATGCGTGAGCTGGGCCCCGACAGCGTTGCCCTCCACCGGAGCGTGGCAGAAGCGCTGATGGACCTGCAGCCGGACTTACTCGCGGTGGTGGGGGACTTCGTTCCGGCACTCGCACCCTATGCGAGCAAGTTGGGAGACCGTCTGGTTACGGCTCCGGATCCACCCGCCCTGGCACCGCTACTGGCCGCACGTCTCGGCGGTGATGAGATCGTGGTGCTCAAGGCATCCCGTGGCGTGGCGCTGGAGCGTATACTTCCCGCGCTCGCGGCCCGCGCAAAGATCCCACCCCCTGGCGCACCGCACCGCTCTCACTGAGAATCGATGCTTTATCACTGGCTCGCCCCGCTCGGGAAGTCGTACATCATCTTCAATCTTTTCAACTACATCAGCTTCCGGGCCGCGGGTGCGACCGTCACTGCGCTGCTCCTCGCCTTCGTGGTAGGGCCACCGGTGATCCGGCGATTGCGGGCGAGGAAGGTGGGGCAGGTGATTCGCGCGGAGGGGCCGGCGAGTCACCAAAGTAAGCGGGGGACACCGACCATGGGTGGCCTCATCATCCTGCTCGCGACCGTCGTGCCGACGCTGCTCTGGGCTCCGCTGAGCAATCGGTTCGTTCTGGTGGCGATGCTGTCCACGCTATGGATGGGCTGCATCGGATTCCTCGATGATTACCTCAAGATCGTGCAGGGGAAGTCGCGAGGCCTGGTGGCGCGGTGGAAGCTGGCAGGCCAGTGCAGCTTTGGATTACTCCTGGGACTGTTCCTGGCGTACCATCCCGTGGTACCGGTAGACACGATTCCCGCGACCGCAACGACGCTTCCGTTCTTCAAGTATCTGGTCGTCAACTTTGCTCCCTGGCTGTTCGTCTTTTTCGTGACGGTGGTGATCACCGGGAGCAGCAATGCTGTCAATCTGACCGATGGCCTCGATGGTCTGGCCACCGGTCTGGCCGGAATCTCCGCGGCTGCCTTTGCCGTATTCGCGTACCTGTTCGGCCGGGTAGATGTGACCACATACCTGAACGTCTTCTATCTCCCGGGTGCGGGAGAGCTGGCCGTATTCTGTGCCGCACTCATGGGAGCGACGGTAGGCTTCCTCTGGTTTAATGCCCATCCGGCCGAGGTGTTCATGGGCGATACTGGGAGCCTCGCCATAGGGGGAGCCCTGGGAACGGTTGCGATCTTGCTCAAGGCGGAGTTCCTGCTGCTTCTGATTGGCGGCGTGTTTGCCGCCGAGGCGATTTCGGTCCTGATCCAAACCGGAACCTATAAGTGGTTCAAACGCACCCGCGGCCGGGAGTATGCTGACGCCCACCGGGTGTTCCGCATGGCTCCGCTTCACCATCACTTCGAAAAGCTGGGCTGGGCCGAGACCACGGTCGTCACGCGCTTTTACATCCTCGGACTGCTGTGCGCCCTGGTGGCACTGTCGACCCTGAAGGTGCGATGAGCGGCAGAGACAGCGGCCTGTTCGATGGCTGGCTGGCGAGCGGGCGGGAGGTTGCAGTAGTCGGCCTCGGGAAGAGCGGGGTTTCGGCAACGCTGCTGCTGCGGGAGCGCGGGATCCCGGTCTACGCATCCGACACCGGTTCGGGCGAGAGCTTCGACGTCTGGGCTCGGACGCTGCGAGCTGCCGGTGCCTCGGTCGATCTCGGCGGCCACGATCTCGCGAGAATTTCCCGCGCTGCGGCCGTGGTTGTGGCGCCAGGAGTGCCTCCCAACGTACCCGCTCTCGAGGTCGCGCGCCGCGCAGGACTCGAGATCCATGCCGAGGTAGACATCGGGTTTGTGGGGCTCCGCGGGACTCGCTGCGTGGGAATCACCGGGACCAACGGCAAGACCACGACGACGTCATTGATCGGGCATGTGCTGGCAACCGCGGGCATCTCGGCCGAGACGGCAGGAAACATTGGGCGTCCGCTCTGCGAGGTGGCGCGCTCGAGCAATCCACCCGAGTGGCTGGCGCTGGAGCTCTCGTCCTTTCAGCTGCACGACGCGCCCAATCTGAAGCCGGCCATCGGCGTGCTCACCAACCTCGCGCCCAATCATCTCGACCGCTACAACACGCTCGAAGAGTATTACGGCGACAAGGCGCTGCTGTTCCAGGGCGCCGACTCGGAATCGTTCTGGGTCACCAACGCGGATGACCCTGCCGTTCAGGACATGACCGGTTCGGTCGCGGGTACTCAGGTCCGATTTTCTATCGAGCGGAAAGCAGACGGGTGGTACGACCGGACCGGGGACCGGCTGGTGTTAGGAGAGCAAAGTCTCATGGCCCGAGCGAAGCTCCCGCTTCTCGGCGACCACAATGTCGCCAACGCGCTGGCTGCCGCGCTGGTCGCCCGGAAAGTGGGGCTTACCTTCGAGCAGATAGCCAAGGGGCTCAGCTCGTTTCGTGCGATTCCCCATCGAGTCGAGCCGATTCGGGAGGTCGCTGGGGTCCTCTGGATCAACGATTCCAAGTCGACCAACATCACCTCTACCGAGGTCGCGGTCGCGGCACTCGACCGTCCCTTCGTTCTTCTGCTGGGAGGACGCCACAAGGGAGAGCCCTACAGCAGGCTTGCCGATCGGCTCCGTGAGCGTTGTCGGGCTGTCGTGGCCTACGGAGAGGCGGGACCTCAGATCGTGAATGATCTCAAGTCTGAGCTCAAGGTGATTCCGGCCGGCAGCTTTGCCGACGTGCTGGAAAAGGCCCGCGCTCTGGCTCAGCCTGGTGACGCGGTGCTGCTGTCACCCGCCTGCTCCAGCTACGACATGTTCAAGAACTACGAAGACCGGGGCCAGCAGTTCCGGGCAGCAGTGGAGGCACTGTGACTCTGAGAGGTGTGCGGCATCCAGGTGAGCTGAGGTGGGAGACCCGCCTGCTGGCGATGCTCACGGCCGTGCTGCTGGTCTTCGGCATTGCTGCCACCTACGGCGCCGCGAGCCTCGTGACCCTGCAAGGCCAGAGCGCCGGAATGGGCTTTGCGGTGCGCCAGCTCTCCGGGGCGGTACTAGGTGGTCTGCTATTACTGCTTGCGTCTCGGGTGGACTATTACCGATGGCGGCAGCTTGCGTGGCCGCTGCTGTTCTTCACTCTCCTCCTGCTGCTGATTCCACTCTTGCCATTCACCCGCGCCATTGCTCCCACGGTCAACGGGGCCAGACGATGGATTCAAATGGGACCCGTAAACTTTCAGCCCTCGGAGCTGGCCCGGGTCGTTGTCGTGATCTGGAGCGCGATGCTCGCGTCCAAGAAGGGAGTCCAGGTTCGAGAGTTCAAGAAAGGTGTGCTTCCGTTCATTGTGATTCTGGGTTTGACATCAGTCCTCATCCTGCTCGAGCCCAACCTGTCCATGGCAACACTGGTTGCTCTGCTGGGCGGGCTGGTCCTGTTCACCTCCGGAGCCAAGATAGGCCACTTCGGTCTACTCGCCGGGGTGGGAATGATTCTGGTCTTCCATCAGATTCGCGATGCTCAATATCGGCTGGCGCGCCTGCTGACGTTCATGAATCCGGGAGACGCAACCACCGAGGCAGGCTTTCAGATCCATCAATCGCTGGTGGGCATCGGCTCCGGCAGGCTGCTGGGGGTAGGCTTCGGAGAAGGGCAGCAGAAGCTCGGGTATCTCCCGTACGCGTACTCTGACTTTCTCTTCAGCACGATCGGTGAGGAATGGGGTTTCCTGGGAATTCTGGTGGTGGTTTCTCTCTTCGCCCTGTTCTGCTGGCTGGGGTTCAGGATCGCGAGGACCGCGGCCGATCCATTCGGACGGTATCTGGCGGTGGGTCTGACGGCGACGATCGGCCTCACTGCGTTCATGCACATGGCGGTTTCGCTGGGGCTGATGCCGACGACGGGGCTCACCCTCCCGTTCATGTCCTATGGCCGATCGAGCCAGGTGATCTCGCTGCTCGGCACAGGCATTCTCATCAACATCGGCCGGCTGCGCGGAAGCTCGCGGGCGGCGGGCCCGAGAGAGCGGCGAAAGGACAGAGCGGGGGACCGGCGGGAGACCGCGAGTAGTGAACGAAACCATCGAGGCGGCGAGCGGCGTGATCGGGTGGAGGATGCCCGCTCCCGCAGAAGCGCTGGTCGCGGGTAAGCAGGGGTCAGCGTGTCTCCATCCTCCACCGGCCTGACGAATCGCCGGACCGTTCTGATCGCGGGAGGCGGGACGGGTGGCCATCTGATGCCGGCGCTTGCCATCGCGAGTGCGCTGCTGGAGCATGCTGAGGTCTTGGAGCCGGTTCTCATCGGTGCTTCCCGCGGCGTAGAAGCCCAGATCCTTCCATCTCGCGACTTTCGCTTCCATCTCCTCCCAACCGAGCCGATCTATCGCCGCACCTGGTGGAGGAACTTTCGCTGGCCATTCGTGGCGGGGCGCCTGCTGCGGGAAGTTGGCCGAGTCTTCGAAACGGAGCGGCCTGCGGCAGTGATCGGCACTGGCGGCTACGCCTCCGGCCCTGTCGTGTGGTGGGCTGCCAGGCAAGGGGTTCCGACGGCGGTGCAGGAGCAGAACGCCTACCCGGGGTTGGCTACTCGATGGCTGAGCCGCCGAGTTCGCCACGTGTACCTGGGCCTACCGGAAGCGCGACGGCTACTGCGCTTCGGGCCGAGTACCGAGGTGTTCGATACCGGCAATCCCATTACGCCTCCCAGGCGGGAGCGAAGGGGCGCTGCCCTGGAAAAGTTCGGTATCGACGGAAGCCGGCCTGTTGTGCTGGTCACGGGTGGCAGCCAGGGCGCACTAGCTATCAATCGTGCGGTGGCCGGGCTGTTGGATGCCGGCGGGCTCGGCCCTGCAACACTGATCTGGGTAACCGGGCGCGGCACCTTCGGGGAGTTCTCCAGGTATCATCGGCCACCTGAGGTTCAGGTATTCGACTTCCTCGATCCAATGGCGGATGGATACGCCATCGCCGACCTGGTAGTGTCTCGGGCCGGGATGATCACGGTAGCCGAGCTGTGCGCCTGGGGACTTCCCAGTGTGCTGATCCCACTCCCCACGGCTGCGGCAGATCACCAGACGTACAACGCGAAAGTCCTGGCAGCTGCCGGTGCCGCGCTCATGCTGCCTCAGGCAGAGCTCAGCCCGAGCAAGTTGCGGGAAGTAGTCACCGGACTCCTCCAGGATGAAAGCCACCGAAAGCAGATAGGAGAGCGGGCTTTGGCTCGCGGCAAACCGGAGGCAGCTCGTGAGATAGTGTCTAGGTTGTTGACACTCATTTCATGATCTCGGACTTTCGGAACATGCAGTAACATCTTACATTAGCTCACCCAACATGAAACTGTTTAACCCCTCGGATAAACGCACCGTGCACTTCATGGGAATCGGCGGAGCCGGGATGAGTGCGCTCGCACTTATCGCATGCCGCCGAGGCGTATCTGTGAGCGGGTGCGATCTGGATCCGTCCGGCGCAGCCGATCTCACTGCACTGGGGGTGCGGGTTTTTAAGGGGCACGATCCGGCTCACCTCGCCGATGCTCGCGCCATCGTCGTGACGGCCGCCGTGTCGACGGATCATCCTGAGCTGGTCCGGGCTCGGGAGCTGGGGGTTCCGATTGTGCCGAGAAAAGTGGCACTGGCCGAGCTGATCGAAGGCGCCAGGGCGGTGGGTGTGGCCGGCACACACGGAAAGACCACCACGACGGTCATGGCGACCGAGGCGCTGGCGGCGGTAGGTCTCAATCCAACCGGGATCGCGGGGGGAAGGGTCAGTAGCTGGGGAGGAAACGCGAAGATCGCTGGCGACGACCTCTTCGTCGTCGAGGCGGATGAATACGACAAGGCCTTCCTCACCCTGCACCCCACGGTCTCGGTGATCAACAACGTGGAACCGGACCATCTCGAGTGTTACGGCTCCATGGCGGCGCTCGAGGATGCGTTCCTCGAGTTCGCCGGGCGGGCTAAGGTCGCGATTATCAGCGCGGATGATCCGGGGGCCAGAAAAGTCGCCGGCCGGGTGAAAACCTTGGTGCGGAGTTTCGGGTGTGCCGGCGACGCCGACGTTCGGATCTCCGACGTGGTGCAGTCGGCAGAGCGTACCGAGGCTCGAGTCCAATGGCGGAACGGGCGCTCGATCGCTCTCCGGCTCATGGTTCCTGGACTCCATAACCTGAGAAACGCCGTTGCCGCTCTCGCCGTGGTAGAGGCCCTCGATGGCTCGCTGGAGCCGGCGGCTGCTGCTTTGGGCGAATTCAAAGGGGTTGGTCGTCGTTTCGAGCGGCTGGGAGAATTCGGAGGAGTCGCCGTCGTGGATGATTACGCGCACCATCCTTCGGAGCTCGCGGCAACGCTCTCGGCCGCACGCCAGGCATACCCGGGCCGAAGGCTGGTCGCCGTGTTTCAGCCGCA
Organism: uncultured Gemmatimonadales bacterium; assembly: GCA_963751925.1. Lineage (GTDB taxonomy): Bacteria > Gemmatimonadota > Gemmatimonadetes > Gemmatimonadales > GWC2-71-9 > CAVVWJ01. The sequence continues at coordinate 339,615 of CAVVWJ010000002.1, forward strand.
TCTGTACTCCCGCACCGCTGCCCACGGTCAAGCAATGGGCCAGGCCCTTGCGGCTGCTGACCTGGTGATCGTGACCGAGATTTATCCCGCTCGGGAGAAGCCCATCGCCGGTGTGAGTGGGCAACAGGTGGCCGACGCTGCGGAGTCGGCTGGCGCCGACACGCACTTCGAGCCCACACGGGCCGATGTTGGTCGCACGGTGTACCAGGCGCTGCGCAGCGGCGATGTGGTGCTTACACTCGGAGCGGGTGATATCACCCGGGTCGCCCCTGAGCTGGTGAGTTGGCTGGGCGCCGCCTGAGCGCCGGTCCCGTCCGACACTCCCGGCTCCGGCTGGGATTGCAAGCACTGGCTATTATCGTGGCCACGGGCCTGGTCGGTGTGGCGATACCCGAGGTACTGCGCCGGCTCGATTTCTTCAGGATCAGGCGGGTCGAGATTTCCGGGCTGCAGTATCTTGCCCCGAACAAGGTGATCGCCGCGTTGGGGCTGGATTCGACTGCGAGTGTATTCGACGATCTGGTCGCGGCCCGCGCTCGGGCTGCCGCACTCCCCGGCATCGAATCGGCGCAGGTGAGCCGACGGCTTCCGGGAACGCTGGAGATCATGCTGGTCGAGGCGACTCCGGTTGCCCTCGCTCCCAGAGTTGGCGGCATGGCGTTGTTGGATTCACGTGGCAGGGTCCTCCCCTTCGACCCGGCCGCGTCCGCGCCCGACCTTCCGGTCGTTGCCGCGGCGGACACCTCTGTAGCACGCGTGCTGGCGAGTGTTCAGGAGTACGATCCGGTTCTTTTCGGTCGTATCCGCAGTGCCTCGCGCGTGCGGGACGACGTAGTACTTGATGTGGACGGGCGCCGGTTGTTGTTTGGCTCTTTCGTCACGGCGGAGGATATACGAGCGGTGGTGGCGGTGGCGCAGGACCTCGCCCGGGAAGGGCGAAGGTATCAGGAGCTCGATGGACGTTTCGCGGGCCAGGTCATCGTGCGTCAGGCTGGGGCATGAGCAGTCAGCCGCAGCGACTCGTCGCGGCCCTCGATCTCGGCTCCACCAAAATTGTCGCCCTCATTGCCGAGGTCACCGGTGATGCTCGAGACCCCGGTGCCAAGATTCTCGGCCTGGGGGTGGAACGGAGCCCCGGAATCCGCCGGGGGGTGGTCCGTGATATCGAGGAGACGACCCGCGCCATCGACAAGGCGATGAAGAGCGCCCAGCGGATGGCGGGAGTCGAGGTCGGCTCGATCTATTGCGGTATCGCCGGGGAGCACCTGGCCGGACGCAGCTCCCACGGAATGGTCTCGGTCAGCAGCGACGAGATTCGCACCAGCGATGTGGCCCGGGTAAACGATATGGCCAGCAACGTGAGCTTCGGCCGGGATCACGAGCTGCTGCACGCCATTCCACAGGACTACCTCATCGATCAGCAGGGCGGCATCAGCGAGCCGATCGGCATGACGGGCTCCCGCCTCGAAGCTGAGGTGTACCTGGTGACGGTGCTGTCGAGCGTGCTCCAGAATCTGCGAAAGTGTGTGGAACGGGCAGGGTATCAGGTCGCCGAGTTCGTGCTCGAGCCGCTGGCAGCGTCGCTGGCGGTGCTGACGCCGGACGAGATCGAGCTGGGCTGCGCCATCGTCGAGCTGGGTGGCGGGTCCACCAACGTCTCGATCTTCCATAACGGCAAGATCCGCCACACCGGATCTCTCCTCTGCGCCGGTGGGCATGTCACAGCGGACATCGTGCATGGCCTGCAGGTGACGCAGCACGATGCCGAACGGCTGAAGGAGCGGTACGGGGCGGCGTTCGAGCCGCTGGTGCCCGAGAGCGACGTGTTCGACCTTCCCAGTACACCGGGACAGGGCGCGCGGAACGCACAGCGTCGTGTGCTCGCCCACATCATGCACATGCGGCTGCAGGAAGTACTCGAGTACGCGCTCGACGAGATCACCCGCGCTGGCTATCATCAGCGCTTGCCGGCCGGCGTCATCGTCACAGGCGGTGGAGCGCTGGCGCCGGGAATCGTCGAGTTGGCACGAGAGGTGTTCGCAATGCCGGCCCGGTGCGGCGTGCCGGGGCAGCGCCTGCGAGGGCTGGCCGATAGCGTGGAATCACCCAGAATGGCGGTACCAGCCGGCCTGGTGCTCTACGGCGCCAGGCAGGTTGCAGTGAGTGGCGGAACGGGGGCCGGTGCGCGGAAATCACCGGCGGTCGAGAAGGTGCTGGCTCCAGTCAAGCGATGGCTCCAAGACTTCTTCTGAGCGGGCCGAAGGGAACACACACTATGATTTTTGAACTGGAAGAGGGCGCGGCCCAGACCGCGCGGATGAAGGTGGTTGGCGTTGGCGGCGGTGGCGGCAATGCCGTGAACCGCATGATCGAGGATCAGTTGGGTGGGGTCGAGTTCATCTCGGTGAACACTGACTCGCAGGCGCTCGCCATGTCGAAGTCCGACGTGAAGATCCAGATCGGTCGAAAGCTGACCCGCGGCCTCGGTGCAGGGGCTCGGCCCGAGATCGGACGGCAGGCGATCGAGGAAAACCGGGACGAAGTGATCCACTCGGTACAGGGCGCTGACATGGTATTCGTAACCTGCGGCATGGGTGGTGGCACCGGCACCGGCGCCGCCCCGGTGGTTGCCCAGATGGCTCGTGAAGCCGGGGCGCTCACCGTCGGCATCGTCACCAAGCCCTTTTTGTTCGAGGGACGCCGCCGGATGAAGCAGGCCGAGGGCGGCATCAGCGAGATGCGAAAGAACGTCGACACCATGATCGTGGTGCCGAACGAGCGACTGCTCGCCGTGGTCGGGAAAGGGATTCCCTTCCAGGAAGCGCTCAAGAAAGCCGACGAAGTGCTGCTCCATGCCACGCAGGGTATAGCCAGCCTCATCACCTCCACCGGCATCATCAACGTAGACTTTGCCGACGTCCGGACCGTGATGCAGAACGGGGGCGCCGCCTTGATGGGCACCGGCATCGGTCGGGGAGAGAACCGCGCCCTGGAGGCCGCCCAGCAGGCGATCTCCAGTCCATTGCTCGACAACATTTCCATTGCCGGGGCCATGGGCGTCCTCATCAACATCATCGGTGGCGATGACCTGACCCTGGGCGAAACCACTCAGATCAACGACATCATCCATGATGCCGTCGGCGATGATGCCGAGATCATTTTCGGAGCAGGCAACGACCCGGCCATGCATGGTGAGGTACGGGTCACCGTCATCGCCACTGGGTTCGACCGGGTGCCGACCGCGGAGCAGCCGATGGCTCGTGCGTCCGGAGCCGCCGGCGTGATCAACTTCCCCTCGCAACGGCAGCGGCCCTCAACGCCGTCCCAGCCGGCCATTCCGGTCGTCACCAGGCCTCAGCCCAGGATTCACCAGACACCGGCAGCCGGCACGTCGACCGATGTCCCTGAGATGGAGATCCCAACCTTCATTCGACGGCAGATGGATTAATGCGCCGACTGGGGATTCCCGCCGCGGCACTGGTATTCAGTGCCGCGGCACTGTTTGCGATGAGCCGCCGATGGCCCTGGCCTCGACTCACACCCCAACCGGTCGCGCCGGCTCACGTAGTGCCCGCCGCACCACCATTCATCGAGACGCTCGACACGCTGCGGCGGGGACAGACTCTCTCTGATCTCTTTGCCCGTCACAAAGTCGACGGCATCGATTTTCGCCGCCTCGACCCCGCACTCTCGCTCGAACCCCGCAGGCTCAGGCCCGGCCTGATCTTCAGCTTTCGTCATGCCGCCGGCGATTCTCTGCCGAGTCACGTCGTGGTTCGCACCAGCCCGGCCCAACGAGTCACGTTCAGCCGGCTTGACGCGGGCTGGGACGCGCAGGCTCAGCCGATCCACTGGCAGGCCCAGCAAGCTCGGGTCGAGGGTGCCATCGACAACTCCCTCTACGAAGCGCTCGACGCAGGTGTCAGCGACGCCCAGCTCGATGGCCCCAACCGCCGCCGCCTGGCCTGGGATCTCGCCGACGTCTACGCCTGGGAAGTCGACTTCACGCGTGACATACAACCAGGCGATCGGTTCAAGGTGGTGTACGAGCGGATGGTTTCTGAGGATGGCGAGGTTCGCTTTGGGCGGGTCCTGGCCAGTGATCTTACCATCTCCGGCAAGAGCCTCACGGCGATCCGCTTCGGTGACGGCAAGGGCGGTCCGGCACAGTACTTCGATGCGGAGGGCAACTCGCTGCGACGAGCATTTCTGCGGGCGCCGGTGGAGTTCCGCCGGATCTCCTCCGGGTTTGCCGGCGCCCGATTCCACCCAGTATTGGGTTTGACTCGGAGACACGAGGGAACCGATTACGCTGCCGCTCCGGGAACGCCCGTGATGGCTGCCGGCGATGGAGTCGTTCTCCGTGCCGGCCGCGCTGGAGGCTATGGCAACCTCATCGAGCTCCGTCACATCAATGGCATCACCACTCGATACGGGCATCTGCGCGGATTCGCACGAAAGATTCAACGCGGCACCCGGGTGCAGCAGGGGCAGGTGATCGGGTACGTCGGCTCAACCGGGCTGGCTACCGGGCCCCACCTGCATTACGAATTCCGGATGAACGGTATCGCCAAAGACTCGCGCCGAGTGAAGCTGGGCAGTGGCTCACCCGTCCCAACCGGGGACCGTGATGCCTTCGATCGTGAGCGAGATCGGCTCGTCGCTGCCCTCGAGCGCAGTGCCCAACAACCCGCCGTGGCACAGCAAGCCGCCGAAACTTCCACCCGGTGGCTGCCGTAGCCGAGTAGTGGATCTCCTCCCCGCCATTGACATTCGAAGAGGCCGTGTCGTCCGCCTGATCCAGGGTGAGGCGACGCGTGAGACGGTGTATGGTGAGGATCCCCTTGCCGTGGCGGAGCGCTTTGCCTACGAAGGTGCCCGCTGGATTCATGTGGTCGATCTCGATCGCGCGTTCGGAACAGGGGATAATCTGCCGGTCGTGCGGGCGATCGTCGAACGATTTCCTGGAGTACAGATTCAGGCTGGTGGAGGATTCCGTACCATGGACGCCGTTGAAGCCGGCATCGCCATCGGTGTAGCGCGCGTCGTTATCGGGACCGCGGCAGCAGGTGATCCTGGGCTGCTTCCTCAGGCCGTTGAGGCTGTTGGATCCAGCCGCCTCGCCGTCGGCATAGACGTCCGGGATGGATACGTCGCCACCCGAGGGTGGACCGAGACGACCACTCAGCGGCCCCAGGAGCTGGCGCGACAGGTGATCGCCGCAGGAGTGGGCATCGTCGTCTATACCGACATCGGTAGAGACGGCATGCTCGCCGGGGCGGACCTATCCGGGGCCGTGGCGCTGCAGAAGATCGGCATCAAGGTGATCGTGAGCGGTGGTGTAGCAGGCAGCGAGGATGTACGCGCCGCGTGTGTGGCAGGTCTCGCGGGAGTAATCGTGGGGCGAGCGCTGTATGAGGGCCGTCTTACCGTCGCGGAGGCGGTTCGATCCGCTTTATGCTAGGGCAGAGCCGCGGTAGGGCTCTCTGATGTTGAGGGCGCTCGTCGTCGCGTTGCTGGGCTTCGGGGCTGCGGCATTCACCTACCTCCGCCTGGAGCGGGTAGGGCCGAGAGGGTGGATACCGCTTGTCTGCCGCGGTATGGCCTGGACCGCTCTCGGTCTTCTGCTCATCAACGTGAGCTGCCCGGTACCAGGGACCACGTTGAGACCGTTGGTGCTCCTCGATGCCTCCCTCAGCATGGCCGGACCGGGCGGCCGCTGGACGGAAGCGCGCGACTCGGCAACCGTGTGGGGAGAGGTCCGCCGCTTTGGCGATGAGCGGGTCTCGGCCGACACTGCCCCGTCACGGGGCCGCTCCCTCCTGGCTCCGGCCCTGCAGGCAGCCTCGGCCTCGGATCGCCCGCTCATCGTGGTCAGTGACGGTGAGATCGAAGATGTCACCGATATCCCACCCGACATGCTTGCCAGAAGCACCATCCGTCTCTTCCCACGAAAGCCTGAGGCGGATCTCGCGATCACTCAGGTGACGGGTCCCGCTCGCGTCACAGCCGGAGACTCGATCGGACTCGACATCCAGGTCCAGGCTGCCGGCCAACCCGGCCGCGATAGCGCCACGGTGCAGGTGCTATCGGGCACCACTCGGCTCGCGTCGCGGACTGTGCGACTCCGCGGACCCGCTGGGGGGCGATTGAGGCTGATGGTTCCCTCTGCCCGGCTCGCTCCGGGTGACCACCTGCTGCGAGTGACGCTTCCACGCGCGGCAGATGCCGAGCCGCGAACCGATACCCGATTGCATCTCGTCACCGTGACCGCCACGCCGGGCGTTGTCTTTCTTGCTTCCTCGGCGGACTGGGACAGCCGATTTCTGTACCGCACCCTGCGAGATGTGGCACAGCTTCCGGTGCGTGGCTACGTCCGACTCGAGCGCGACCGGTGGCGCTCCATGAGCGATCTCCGGCCCGTCTCGACCGATTTGGTGCGCCGTGCAGCACGGCGGGCTGATCTGCTGATCGTGAAAGGTGCCGTGCCGGGCATCGCCGAGAGCGCCTCAGCTCGAGGCATCTGGAGCTGGCCCAGCGGTGAAACTGGAGGGACGCCGATCACGGGAGACTGGTACTTGTCTGCTCCGGACGCCTCGCCGGTTGCCGGCGCATTTCAGGCTCAGCCACTGGACTCATTCCCACCGGCAATGCAACTGACTCCCACGGAAACCGGCCCGCGAGACTGGGTAGCATTGTATGCCCAGCTCGGAAGGCGAGGACAGCAGCGGGTGGCAGTTTACGGACGCCAGGACGGCCGGACTCGCCGGGTCGTCGTAGCAGTGGAGGGACTCTGGCGATGGGCCTTTCGCGGTGGACCGAGCGAGCAGAGCTACCGGTCCTGGGTGGCCGCGACCACCAGTTGGCTGCTGGGCGGAGTGGATTCGGCTCGCGGTTCCGCCAGGCCGGTTCAACCGATCGTGGCCAATGGCCGACCTCTCGTCTTCGAGTGGGTTGCTCCGGGAGCTCCGTCACCCCAGAGCGTCGCTTTATCCAGCACTGCCGGGCAGCAGGTGGATACCTTGAATTTCGATGGCGCGGGCCGCGCAACCATCTGGCTCGCCCCAGGCGAGTACCAGTACCGCCTTGCCGCCGCCGGAGGAACCGTGGCCGTCGAGCAGTATTCGGATGAGCTCCTGCCACATCCGGTCACACTCACTCAACACGAGGGCCGTGCGTCGCGTGCGGGAGGCCGGACCAGCGCGCGTGACTGGCTCTGGCTGTTCGCACTCTGCGTGCTGGGGCTGTCGGGCGAATGGCTGTCTCGCCGAAGGCTCGGGCTTCGCTGACATGGTAAATTCAGGGATCTGGCATGTTTTACCAGCCCTGGAAGATCATCGATGAAGACGCGTCGTCTCGGAAGCAACGAGAAGCAGAACTTATGGTCCCGCATCAAGCGCCTGGCCCTGACCGACGTCGGCGCGCTCATGCGCGGCCTGAACGCGGGCGATCTCGAGAACATGGAGCGGGCGCTCATCGAAGCTGACTTCGGGGTGCCGGCAACGGTCGAATTGACCGAGGCTCTGGAGGACGAGGTTCGCCGGGGCAAACTCAAGACGGAGGCAGATCTCAAACGTGCGCTGGTCGAGCGGCTCACCCAGATGCTTCAGGGGACGGAGGATCCCGGCGCCATCATCAGGGCCGACCCGGGGCCCACGATAGTTCTCATCGTGGGGGTCAACGGGACCGGGAAAACCACGACGGCCGCCAAGCTCGCGTGGCGCCTTCAACGAGAAAATCGCAAGGTGCTGCTCGCTGCCGCGGACACCTACCGCGCTGGAGCGATCACTCAGCTGCAGGTCTGGGCCAACCGGCTGGGGATCCCATGCGTCGCAGGAGCGCCGGGGGGAGATCCCGCGGCCGTTGCATTCGATGCAGTCGGTGCCGCTATCTCCCGCGGTCTCGACACCGTTGTCATCGATACCGCAGGACGGCTCCATACCCAGGAAGGTTTGATGGAGGAGCTCCGTAAAGTGACCCGCGTCATCGCTCGCCGGCTTCCTGGTGCGCCTCACGAAACGCTTCTGGTGCTCGACGGGACTGTGGGTCAAAACGCTATTCAGCAGGGCAAGCTGTTCGCGCAGGCGGTCTCCCCCACAGGCGTGGTGGTTACCAAGCTGGACGGCAGCGCCCGAGGCGGAGCCGTCGCGGCGCTGCGACGGGAGCTGAACCTGCCGATCCGATTCATCGGCTTGGGGGAAGCGGTGGAAGACCTCGAGCCTTTCGACGCGGAGCGGTTCGCCGAAAACCTGCTGGCCGAGACTCCAGTGGAAGCCTCCTAGCAGGGATGCCGGCCCGCGTCATCCCAGTGGCGATTCGCCTCGATACCCCGGTCAAGTTCCTCAAGGGGGTCGGCGACCGTCGCGCTGAAGCACTCGACCGTCTCGGCATCCGCACTGCTCGCGATCTTCTCTGGCATCTCCCCCATCGGTATGTCGATGCGTCCACCGTCACGCCGCTCGCCCGGGCAGCGCTGGGGCAGGAGGTATCCTGTGTGGGCCGTGTTGTGGCCAAGGGAGTGCTGCCGACCCGGCGGGGGCTTCGGATCTTTCACGCCGTGCTTCGGGACGACAGCGGTGTCCTCGAATGTGTCTGGCCGGGGCAACCATTCCTCGACCGCACCATCGTCATCGGTCAGACGCTGCTGGTATCGGGGCCGGTCCGCTTCTATCACGGGCGGCAAATGGCCCCCCGGGAGTACGTGATTCTCGCGGACGCTGATGCCGAGGCAGATCCGCTCACGGCGGGAAAGGTTCTCCCGGTCTATCCGGCCACTGAAGGGCTCAGCCATAAAGTCATTCGCTCGCTGATAGACCGTCATCTCGACGGCCTCATCGCCTCCGCAGAAGACGTCATCCCTGAGGCGCTCAGGCAGACTCTTCAGCTTCCAGCCCTTCCCGACGCTCTCCGGGCGGTCCATCGACCCGAGTCAGCCGAGGAGGCAGAACGGGGACGGCGCCGCCTCGCCTTCGATGAGCTGTTCGACCTCCAGTTGATGCTGATTCGAGCCCGCGCAGTCGCCAAGCGCCACCGGAGTGGAGTGGCGTTTGTAGTAAAGCGTGAGCTGACGACTCGGCTGAAGGAAAGCCTGCCCTGGGAACTCACCGAGGACCAGCAGCGGGCGATTCGGGAAATCACCGGCGACATGACAGCGGTTGAACGGATGCACCGCCTGCTGATGGGAGATGTAGGGACGGGGAAGACAGTGGTCGCGCTCTTTGCCATGCTCCTGGCGCTGGAGAACGATTTTCAAGCCGCGCTGATGGCGCCGACGGAGCTGCTGGCGGAACAGCATGGGTCCACTCTCGAGGCTCTCCTGGCCCCGCTCGATATCAAGCCCGAGCTCCTGCTGGGACGCCAGACCGCGGGTGAAAAGGCGGCAATCCGGAAGCGATTGGCGTCTGGCCAGGCGCGACTTGCGGTTGGAACTCACGCCCTGCTCCAGGAGAGCGTCGCGTTCCGCCGCCTAGGTCTCGTGGTCATAGACGAGCAACATCGGTTCGGTGTCGAGCAACGGGCCGCGCTCATCGGGAAGGGAGCCGCGCCGGATGTCCTGCTGCTCACAGCCACGCCGATCCCCCGCTCACTGGCACTCACGCTGTATGGCGATCTCGATGTGTCCACTCTGAAGCAGCGCCCGCCGGGCCGCGGCACCGTTCGTACTGCCGTCCGGAGCGTCGGCCAACGCGAGCGCGTTCTGGATTTCATTCATGGGGAATGCACAGAGGGAAAGCAGGCGTACGTTGTGCTGCCCGTGATCGAGGAGTCGGAGCGGGCAGACCTCCGCGCCGCTACCACAATGGCACAGACCCTGACGGCTCGCTGGCCCGAGCTGGGGGTCGGCCTGGTACATGGGCGGCTCAAGGCGGAGGAGCGCGATAGTGTCATGCGGCGTTTCCGGAGTGGCGAGCTCAAGGTGCTGGTGGCGACCACGGTCATCGAGGTCGGCATCGATGTCCCCAATGCCACGATCATGCTCATCGAGCACCCCGAACGGTTCGGCCTGGCACAGTTACACCAGCTCCGGGGACGCATCGGCCGTGGGGCTGAGGAGAGTTACTGCATCCTTCTCACCGATGGGGAGGCGCCCGACCGCCTAGCCGGGTTTGCTGCTACTCAGGATGGCTTCAAGATCGCGGAGCTCGACCTGGCGGAGCGGGGGATGGGCGATCTCATCGGGGCGCGACAGTCGGGAGGCTTCGAGGTGCGCCACGCCCAGCTCCCTGCCGACGCCGATCTGCTGGCACAGGCCCGGGAGCTGGCGATGAAGATTATTGCGGCCGATCCCTCGCTTCAGCGGCGGGAAAACCAGCAGCTCCGTGCCCGGGCAGTGGCGCGTTACCCTCGCGCCGTGGAGCTGTTTCGAGTGGGTTAGTTTGACGCCGGTTCAGAATGCAAACCGCAGTCCCAATCCGGTTCCGCCGCGGACGGTACGGACCTCAGGCTCGAACGGGATGTTGCCGGGCCTTCCCTGAGGGCGAGTAAGCTCCCACACGAACATCACCGCGGTGACGGCAAGGGCTGACTCCCCGCCGATCAGCCATCCCCGAGCGCGCCGATCGTAATGAAGGGAGGCCTGGTAGAGAGTCTCGATCTCCCGATCGAGATAGCTCCCCGACGGTCCCAGGTTACAGCGATTCCGGGCGGCAACACAGCGGCTTTCGAGGTCATGAAAGACGTTGTCGGCACGATCGTGGTCCCGGTGCGCGAGATAGTTCATGCCGATCGATCCGGCGAGCGTGAGCCACTTACCGTATTTGACGACAGGCCGGAAGCCCTGGGCTTCGGCTCGGCCTGCCACCAGCATGAGGGCGAGCAGCATAGAGAGGATGCGAGTCATCGGCGATACCGGTGGAGGTCCCCGTTGCCACCGATTGCCACGAGTCCGTCGCCCATCTGCACCGGACCGAGCTCAACCGGTTGCCAGATGCGCACCCGCCAGATCTCCTGCCCATTGGTTCGCAACGACCGGAGAGTCCCATCGGCCCCACCCAGCAGAACCTGCCCATCGATCACGGTGACCGGGGCGGTCACCGGCCACTGCAGCCGCGCGATCTGCTGGGCTCTTGGCTCCCCTCCCGGATTGATCCGGTACACCGTCCCCATCCGACTGGCCAGAAAGAGCGTGTCTCCCATCGCTGCCGGAGTCGCGAGGACTGGCGCATCGACCCGTACGCTCCAGTTGTGCTGGAGGTTGTCAGGTCGGATCGATACCACCTGGGAGTCGCTGGTTCCTGCGATCAGGTTTCCACCATGGTCTAACCAGGCTGAGAGAACTGTACCGGGGGAGCCTGCTCGCTGCACGACCTTTCCATCGGAGACCGCCAGCCGAAACAGAGAATCTGTCGTGGCGACGAGCACCTCCTGGTTACCACCGGGGGCCGCAGCCACACGAGCGACCCCGACACGGCGTTGCCAACGGATCTTTCCGGTGCGCGGTTCCAGTCCCAGTACCCTGCCTTCCTGCGTCTGGCCTATGAGCGTCCCATTGACCATCGCGAGCGGAGCGGAGATCGGGCCGGTCGATGTTTTCCAGATCTGCTTGCCGGTTTGCCGCTGGAGCGCGTACACCCTCCCCTCGGGCCTCGAGCTCGCCGCGAACAGGGTGTCTCCCGAGAGCAGCACCCCTCCGGCGATCAATCCCGGTAGGCGCGACGACCATCGCACCTCGCCACGGGTGAGATCCACGGCATAAACCTTCCGATCCACCCCACCACCGTACAAAGTATTGTCCTCGACCTCTACCTGTCCCGTGAGTCTGCGGCCGGCGTGCACGGTCCACACCGGGGTGGGCGCGTCTCCCGCGACACTGCTCGCAATCGGGGCCGGCGGCGGGCGGAAGTTGACGCAGCCTGCGTTGACGCTCATCACGACCAGGGCTAGACTCAACGCTCCTCGACCCAGACCCATTCTCCCACTGGAAACGGCATGGCGGCAGTAGACATCAGCGGACTCCGCGAACACGTCGGCGAGACGGTCACGGTCCGCGGCTGGGTGATGACCACTCGGTCGAGCGGTAAGATCGCCTTTGTGGTGCTGCGAGATGGATCGGGGTATGTCCAAGGGGTCCTATCCAAAAAAGAGGTGCCGGATTCGACCTGGTCCGCCTTCGAGTCGCTGACGCAGGAGGCGAGCGTGGCGATCACCGGCGTCGTTCGCGAGGAGCCTCGGTCGCCCGGCGGTTTCGAGCTTACGGTCCAGAGCCTGGAGGTGCTGGGCCCGAGTCCCGACTATCCGATCAGTCCTAAAGAGCATGGGACGACTTTCCTCTTCGAGCATAGACACTTGTGGCTCCGGAGCCGCCGGCAAGTGGCTGTGGCCCGAGTCCGGAACGAGGTGGTCCAGGCGACTCGGGACTTCTTCTACCAGCGGGGTTTCGTGCTGGTGGATACTCCGATTCTCACCGGTGCTATCGGGGAGGAAGCAGGAAATCTATTCGCGACTCCGTACTTCGATCTCGGCAATGCCTACCTGGCTCAGACCGGTCAGCTCTACGTCGAGGCGGCGGCCGCCGCGTTGGGGAAGGTCTACTGCTTCGGCCCGACATTTCGGGCCGAGAAATCGAAGACCCGCCGGCATCTGACTGAATTCTGGATGGTCGAGCCCGAGGTGGCATTCAACGACTCGGATGCCAACATGAGGCTGCAGGAGGAATTCGTCGGGTATGTAGTGGGACGGGTGCTCGAGCGCAACCAGGCGGAGCTCAACGAGCTGGAGCGTGATACCAGCCCCCTCCAGCGGGTGCAGCCTCCCTTTCCCCGGATCTCCTATACCGACGCCGTGGCCAAGCTCAACAGCCTCGGTTCCGACATGTCGTGGGGGAACGATCTCGGCGGAGACGACGAGACGTTGCTCGCCAAGGAGTACGACCGTCCCGTATTCGTCTACAACTATCCCAAGCAGGTGAAAGCGTTCTACATGAAGGAAAACCCGGAAGATCCCCGGACGGTGCTCAACAACGACTGCCTTGCTCCCGAGGGGTACGGCGAGATCATTGGCGGCTCCCAGCGCGAGGACAGCTACGACAAGCTGCTAGCCCGCATCAAAGAGCAGAAACTCGACCCGGAGGCCTACCGCTGGTATCTCGACCTCCGGAAGTATGGAACCTTCGTCCATTCGGGCTTTGGGCTGGGGATCGAGCGGACCGTGGCATGGATCTGCGGGATACCGCATATCCGCGAGGCGATCGCTTTTCCTCGGCAGATTCATCGATTGTACCCGTAGACGGTGAACGGTGAACGGTAAACGGTAAACAGGAAACACTAACGGCCTCCACTGTTCACCGTTTACTGTTCACCGCTGTCCTCTCCTTCACTTCCTCCCAGAGCCCGTCCAGCACCTCCAATCCTGCCGAACCGATGTCGATGTCGCGTTCGGCGGCGAGGCGCTCGATCTCCTCGAACCGTTCCCGGAATTTTTTGTTGGCCCGATCCAGCGCGGGCCCGGGCTGCACCCCGGCCTTCCGGGCGAGATTCACCACCGCGAAGAGCAGGTCTCCGATTTCCTGAACCAGCTCCTCCGAAGGAGCCACGGTTGCATTGGGATCTTCTTCGGCTGCCTGTCCCTGCTCTGGTCTCGTGCGAAGCTCGTCTTCTACCTCGCCCAACTCCTCACGAACCTTCTGGAGCGGGCCTTGGACATCGGGCCAGTCGAAACCGACGGCCGCGGCGCGCTCCTGCAGGCGAAAGGCCATCAACAGCGATGGCAGCTTTGGCACCAGGCCGGCCAGGACCTGACCTCTCCGCTCTTGCCGTTTGATCTGTTGCCAGGGCATTGCATCTCCCAGGTCGAAGAGATGCGGATGCCGCCGGCGCATCTTGGCCTCGAGCTCATCGGCGACCTCGGATGCCGTGAACTCATGTTGCTCTTCCGCGATGACCAGCTGAAAGGCGAGGTGGAGCAGGAGATCGCTCACCTCGCTGCGGATCGATACGCTATCACCTTCGGCCAGTGCGTGGTCCAGCTCCAGCACTTCCTCTACCAGATATGGCCGGAGCGTCTCGCGCGTCTGGGCTCTGTCCCAGGGACAGCGATTCCGAAGATCTCGCACCATCGCGGTGGCACGTCCGAGCGCTGAATTGTCTTGCATCGATTCCCCCTGCCGAATATCATACCGCCGGCTCACCCATGACCTTCTCTCCCGAAACGATTCGCGCCTGGGTTGATGTCGACCTCGCGGCGCTGCTGGCCAATGCGCGTACGGTCTCCGCCGTGAGTGGCAGCCGGTTGTTGCCGATGGTCAAAGCTAACGGCTACGGGTTAGGGGCGGTCGAAGTCGCGAGAGCCCTGGAAGCGCTGCAGCCCTGGGGCTATGGCGTGGCCTCCACCGATGAAGGCGCCACGCTCCGGGAAGCGGGTATCGCCGGCCCCATTCTCATCCTCGCCCCGCTGGTGCCGCAAGCAATCGAGTCCTATCTCGCACTCGACCTCCGGCCTTCATTGGGCGATCTCACGGCGCTGGAAGCGTGGGTGGCTCGCACCAACCGGCCATTCCATCTGGAGATCGACACCGGCATGAGCCGAGCCGGTATCCGGTGGGATGATCGAGACGCGATTGCGCGGGCTGGTACGCTGCTGGGGGGCGCAGCCGGCTGGGAAGCTGCCTTCACCCATTTCATCGCCGCGGAATCCGATGCCGCCACTACCCAGCAGCAGTGGGACAGATTTCAGGATGTGCTGCGTGCGCTGCCGCGCCGGCCCACCTTGATTCATGCCGCTAACAGTGCGGCGGCATTGCACGGTCGCGCGTTCGCGGGCGACCTCGTGCGACCAGGGATCTTCCTATACGGAGGGGCGGCCTACGGACCGGAGCCTCAGCCGGTCGCGGCCTTGCGAGCCAGGGTGGTTGCGGTACGCACCATCGCAGCGGGCGACACAGTCGGTTACAACGCAACATGGCGTGCTCGCCAGGCGACCCAGGTGGCCACACTGAGTCTGGGCTATGCCGACGGCTTTCCCCGCTCAGGGACAACTCAGAACCGGGAGGTCGAGCTCAACGGCCGGGTGGCCCCGCTTCTCGGCCGCGTCACCATGGACATGTGTATGGTTGGTGTGGAGCACGGCGCGGCGGTGGGCGACATCGCCACCATCTTCGGCGGCCTTGTTTCACTCGACCGTCAAGCCGAGTGCGCGGGCACGATCTCCTACGAGCTCCTGACCAGATTGGGACCCCGACTCAGTCGTCGCTACGCCGGAGGAACGTGAACCCTCACTTTGCTTCTCTCGTGCTCGGTCTGGCGCAGCAGGCTGAAGCTGCGCTGGACGGCCAGCTCCCGGCCGGCGCCGGAGGCGATTCACGTCAGTTGGCGCAGGCGCTGATCGACACGCTGGGGATGCTGGTCGACAAGACCTCAGGCCGGCTCGAAGCCGATGAGAAGCAGCTGCTGGACCAGGCAGTCACCTCTCTTCGGTTCCGCTACGTGCAGACGATCCCCAAGGCATGACGCGCCGGGCCGCGATCATCGTGCTGGATGGCCTGGGGATCGGGCCAGCTCACGACGTCGACGCGTATGGCGATGGGGGCAGCGACACTCTGGGCAATGTGGCTCGACGGGTTGGTGGGCTGTCACTACCGTACCTCGAGACGCTGGGCCTGGGTCTGTGCGCACACATTTCTGGAGTGGCTCCCGTCGCCTCACCCCGGGCCGCTCATGGACTATGCGAGCCGGCGAGCGCCGGAAAGGACAGCATTACCGGGCATTGGGAAATCTGTGGCCTGATACTGGACTCAGCGTTCCCCACCTACCCGGACGGGTTCCCATCAGCGGTGCTGGAGGAGTTCAGCAGGCGCACCGGACGAGGAATTCTGGGGAATAAGCCGGCATCCGGCACAGCGGTTCTCGATGAGTACGGACCTGCCCACGTTCAGAGCGGCAGCTGGATCGTCTACACTTCTGCGGACAGCGTCTTTCAGGTGGCTGCCCACGAAGAGATAGTGCCGCTCGCTGAGCTCTACGCCGCTTGTGCCGTAGCCCGGGAGATCCTCCATGGTGAGCACGGTGTATCGCGGGTCATCGCGAGACCATTCATCGGGAAACCGGGCGCGTGGAAGCGCACCCCCAACCGCCGCGATTTCAGCCGCACTCCACCGGGACTGACCTTGCTGGACCATCTGGCCGAGCGACAGATCCCTCGCGTTGGCGTCGGCAAAGTTGATGACCTGTTCGCCGGCCGCGGGATCACCAGCATCCACGCGGATACCAACGCTGAGGCGTATGCCTTGATCGAAGGGGCCCTCCAGTCGATGCGCCAAGGTCTCCTGCTCGCCAATGTGATCGAATTCGATCAGAGCTGGGGGCACCGCAACGATGTCGCCGGCTTTCACACCGGCCTGATGGAGCTCGACCGCGCGCTCCCTCGTCTCCTTGACGGCATCCACGACGATGACCTCGTTATCTTTACCGCCGATCACGGCAACGACCCTACAACGCCGTCCACCGATCACTCGCGGGAAGTGGTGCCGCTGCTGGTGCTCGGGCCCAGGGTGCGGCCACGGGACTTGGGGCGGCGAAGCACCTTCGCCGATATCGGCCAGACGGTGGCCGAGTTTTTCGGGGTACCGGCGCTCGCCGCCGGCACCTCGTTCCTTTCTGAGGTCTGGATTGACTGACCCACTGATTGCGGCGGCGCGACGGGCCCAGGCTCGAGCCTACGCGCCGTACTCCAACTTTCGTGTCGGTGCTGCGCTCGAGGGAGTGGACGGAAACGTCTTCCTCGGATGCAATGTCGAGAATGCTTCCTATGGGCTGACCATCTGCGCCGAGCGGGCCGCGGTGTGCGCGGCCGTAAGCGCCGGGGCCACTAGATTCCACCGCGCGGTGGTTGTTTCAGATTGCGATCCACCAGCCGCTCCTTGCGGAGCGTGCCGTCAGGTATTAGCTGAATTCGGACTGGATCTCACGATCGAGGGTGTGGGACCGAAGCAGGCGGTCAGCTGGCGCCTGTCCGAACTTCTCCCGGCGGCCTTCGGTCCGGAGCAGCTTCGGTGAGACTGGGATATTTGTGCCTCTCCCTTCTTCTCCTGCTGGCCTGTCAGGAGAAGCTGACCGCACCGGCGGACTGCCCCACGCTCTGCCCCGGCGGTGAGCCTCAAGTGTTTGATGAAGTCATCAACGGTATCCCGGGCTCTGATAGCAGCTTCAGTGGCTACGTTCAACCGAGTGCGGCAGCCGCGCTCCTGAGCTCGAACGGATTGGTCAACGGGGAGGAGCGCGCAATCGTGCGCTTCAACCGGCGAGGCGATTCGATCAGCGTGCGGGACACCCTGCGAGCCTACACCATTGATTCTGTCGCGCTCGGCTTCACGATCATCGCCAGGGATACGTTGCTCAGCGGCCTGCAGCTTCTCCTCTATCGCCTTCCCAGCACGATCGACTCCACCAGCACCTATGCCGATCTCGACCCGTCGTTTGTGCCGGGAAATCTCATTGCCACGATCGATGTCCCCGATTCCGTCAACACGGGCCCGGTGCAGACGATGCTTCGAGCAGCCGATCTGGCCCGTGTGGCCATCCCGCCGTCTGATAGCGGGCGGCTCTCGGTCGGCGTCCGGGTCGCGGCTCCAGTCCCCACCGGCGTGAGGCTGGGGTCACTCGGAACCGCCGGAGCCTCAGCAGGGTTCACGACCTTTGTCACCGCTGACATTCCGGATACCGGCACCGCAAAGCTTCGAACGATTCCGCTGACGCCCGCCTTCGACTCCTACGTGACCCAGACTCCTACCGTCAGCGACTCTACCCTGCTGCTGGTCGGAGGGGAACCGGCCTCCCGAGCGCTGATACGTTTTGTGCTCCCACCCCGAATACGGGACTCGGCTACGGTCGTGCGAGCCACGCTGGAGTTGACGCCGGTTGCACCGATTGCGGGCCTGCCGACCGATCCGGTCCGGCTGGAGGCGCGGGCGGTCCTGGCTGATCTCGGAGCGAAGTCTCCGGTGAATTCCAATGCTGGCCGGGTGCCACAGGATACGGTCTCGGCCGGAACTGCCGGAACTGTGGCGCTGGAAGCCGTGCGGTTGGTGGAGCTCTGGCTCCACTCCACCAGACCGGCCGGGCTCGTGCTTTCGTTGGCCCAGCCCTCGCTGGAAGGGGCGAGCTTCTCGCGACCGGTGTTTTACTCGTCCCGAGCAGTAGATCCTGCCGTCCGGCCGCGGCTTCGCATCAGCTATCTCCTCTCTTTCCCATTCGAGAACCCTTAGGTGCGTCGAGCGTTTCTCCTACTCGTTCTGGCGATGGTGCCCGGGATGGCACAGGCCCAGTCCTCTCAATTCGGGATACGTGGATTGGGATTTCCCGGCAGAGCACTCTCGACTCACGCCATCGGGAGTGGCGGGGCATTCGGACTGTTCGATGCAGAGTCGAGTGTGAATCCTGCGGCCCTGATCGGCGTCTCGACTGTGACCGCGGTCTTTACTGGAAGCCAGAGCTTTCGACACGAAGAGAATCCGGCCGGCACCGGCTCGGTTCGGGATACCCGCTTCCCTCACTTCATGGTGGTTGGTCCGGCCCGGCAGGGGCGTGCCGCGCTGGGCCTCAGCTATTCGAATTACACCAGTCGCGATTTCACGAACGCATCATCCGGTACTATCGATTTGCGGGGGGTCCCGGTCGCTGTGAGCGACTCGCTCCTGTCACGGGGCGGACTGAACGATCTCCGTGTGGGCGGAGCTGTTCGGCTGCAAGGCTGGACGGTCGGGTTGGGGTTGCACGTCATAAGCGGATCCAACCGGCTGATTTCACGCAGGGTATTTGCCGACTCGCTTCATTATCTATCCAGTCGCCAGCAGTCAGAGCTTTCGTATGCGGGCGTCGGACTCTCTGTTGGACTGATGCGCCAGTTTGGACAGAATTTCGGGGTCGCTGCAATTGCCCGGTCCGACGGCCACCTCAACAAGGATCGTGACTCAACCCGGATCGGCACTGTAGACTTGCCGTTCACCTTCGGTCTGGGAATGCACTGGCGTCCCTCCCCTCAGCTCGATCTGGGTGGTCAAGCCGTCGTTCGAACCTGGTCGGCTGCGAACAGTGACCTGCTGGCCCAGGGCGGGCTTGGTGCAGAGAACACCTTTGAGGTGGCGGCGGGCGCGGAATTCACTCCCGATCCCAAGCGTCCGTTCCGCCGGCCGCTCCGGCTGGGTGCTCACTATGCCCGCTTGCCATTTCCGCTGGTGGCGAACGTGCAAGGCCATGAGTTCGGAGTTTCCGCCGGGAGCGGCCTCCGCTTCGCACAACAGCGCGCCGGTGTAGACCTCGCCCTGGAGCATGTCTGGCGCTCTGAGGGGCCCTACTCGGAGCGAGGGTTCATCTTGTCCCTTGGCATAACCGTGAGGCCGTAGGATCTTCCCGCAATGAGCAAGCGCGTCTACATCGAGACCTACGGCTGCCAAATGAACGTGGCCGACACCGAGCTGATGCTCGGCGTGCTGGGTCGTGATGGGTATACCCAGGCGGAGTCGCCCGAGGACGCCGATGTCATGCTGGTGAATACCTGCGCCGTGCGCGACAACGCCGAGCAACGGGTGATCGGCCGCGTCGGCGAGCTGATGCGCTACAAGCGACCCGGTGGGGTGCTGGGGGTGGTGGGCTGCATGGCGCAACGGCTGGGTCCCGCTCTGCTCGAGCGAGTGTCGCGGGTGGACCTCGTGGTTGGGCCCGATGCCTACCGCGATCTCCCGCAGCTGATTGGGTTGGCCCACGCCGGCCAGCGCGTCAGCGAGGTGGAGTTCCGCTCCTGGGAGCACTACGAAGATGTCCCGCCGGTGCGAGGAAAGGGCCCTACCGCCTTCGTGACGGTACAACGCGGATGCGATTACCGCTGCACCTTCTGCATCGTTCCATACACGCGAGGACCCGAGCGGAGCCGGAAACAGGAAGACATCGTCCGAGAGGTGATCGCACTGACGGAGCAGGGCACCACAGAGGTCACCCTCCTCGGTCAAACGGTCAATAGTTACAACGATGGTCAGCACGATTTCGCCGATTTGCTGATTGCGCTCGGCAAGGTGGATGGGCTGAGGCGTCTGCGCTTCACCAGCCCCTATCCCACTGATTTCACGGCCCGTGTGATTGAGGCCATGGCTTCCACTCCGGCGGTATGCGAGCACGTGCATCTGCCGGTCCAGAGCGGCTCGAATACCGTGCTCAGGCGCATGTTGCGCCGCTACACGCGAGAGCGATATCTCCAGGCCATGGCCGACATTCGTGGGGCCATCCCGGGGATCACCTTTTCGACAGACATCATCGTCGGATTTCCGGGGGAGACTGACGCCGAGTTCGCTGAGACGCTGAGCCTGGTGACCGAGGCCGACTTCGACGATGCCTACACCTTCAAGTATTCCGTGCGAGAGGGAACTCCCGCCGTCCGTCTCAAGAATCACGTGCCGGACCAGGTTGCGTCGTCACGGCTGGATGAGCTCATCGAGACAGTGCGGGGCAACGTACGGCGGAAAAACATCGCCCGCCTCGGGCAGGTTCACGAAGTGCTGGTGGAACGCCCGGCGAAAAGAGGGGCGTTCATGCTGGGCCGCACCCGCGGCAATCAGCTGGTGCTCCTCCCGTTGCAGCCTGCTTCCGTGGGCGAGTACCACCGGGCTCGCCTCACGGGCACTACCGGCTCTACCTTTACCGGATCTGTGGTCAGGCCCGCCCTGGCAGTCCTGTGATCAAGAACCTGGTCGAGGATCACGTCACCGCGGCGTACGATACATTGCGGCCGCACTTCCCGGCCTTCTGCGGTTGCGAGGTCTGCCGCGACGATGTCCTCACCTTCGCCTTGAACCGGGTGCCGCCACGTTATGTGGCAAGCCGGCAGGGCTCGGTCGTCACGGGGGTCAACCTGGAGAAAGAGCAAAGCCGGGCTGCCATCGAAGTGATCGTCATGGAGGCGCTGCGAAAGATCTCCGTTGCCCCGCGGTGTGGCAGCAGGGGTGGGGGTCTGCCTCGCTGAGAGACCTGCGGCCGTGAGGTCGCGACCATCGATTCTCTTTACCGCTGCATATGGGGCCGGTCTCGCGACCGGCCTTCTGCATTTTGGGAACCCGCTCGGCGCAATTGCGCTCATCTTGGGCATTGCCTGGATGGTGCCGAGACCGCTGATCACCCTGCTTGCGGCCGCGGTGCTCATGGGGAGACTGAGCGGTGAGCTCGCGCAGGCCGCCGAGTCAGGACAATGTGTGGCCCGGCTTCCTGCCGGTGCTTTGAAGCTTAGTGTGCGCCTGCTCGAGCCAGCCGATTCCTTGGGTGGCCTGGTCCAAGTCCGGCCCCCCACCGCTCGTTGCATCGGGGTTGTCGCGGCGCGGTGGCCGGTGGATCACGCCACCGACGCTGGTAGGGTCGCCACGATCGTCGCTCGCTGGATCCCGCGGCCCGGATCGGCAGGTCGCCGGAGCGGCACCCTCGTAGTAGATCAAATCGTTTCGATCTCTGGCAGGGCGGGGCTCAATGAGCGACTCAGAAGCCAACTCGCACGTGCCAGCCGCACTTTGTATGGTGCCAGGGCATCGATGGTGGATGCCCTGATCCTCGGGCGACGCGGTGGCATTGATCGAGCGCTGCAGGACCGCTTCGCCCAATCGGGCTTAGTGCACCTCTTATCGATCTCCGGCTTCCACGTCGGCGTCGTCACCGCCTGGATCTTTCTTCTCTGCCGGATGCTCCGTCTGGGCCGTGGCCGGTCGCTCTGCGTCGCCGCGGCGGCAAGCGCAGCCTACGTCGGATTCCTCGGCTGGCCTGCGCCGGCTACCCGAGCCGCAGCGCTTGCCGTCCTTCTCGCACTGAGCCGGGTTCGCCAGCGCCGAGTAGAGACAGATGCACTGCTGTCGGCCACCTGCCTCTGCGTCGTCCTGGTGGATCCCTGGGCTATCACGGATCTGGGTGCCTGGCTCTCGGCCGCGGCGTTGTGGGGAGCAGGCAAGTTCAGCCGCTGGACTGATGGCGTGCTGGGAACATCGGTCTGGTGGAGAACGCTGGGATCTTCAGTCGGCGCTACCCTGGCTACCGCTCCACTCACAGCTGCTGCGCTTGGTGCCGTCGCTGTGGTGGGGATCGCACTCAACTTTCTCGCCATTCCGATCGCGGCGATCGCCGTTCCCGGTGTGCTCGCGAGTCTCCTGATCTTTCCCTTGTGGCCCGGCTTGGCCGCGGCTCTCGCCGGGGGAGCCGGCCTCGGCCTCCATTTGCTCGAGCTGCTCGCGGGTGTCGGAGCGGCGGTGCCCGGTGGACACGTCGTGGAAGTGGCGGAGCCTCGTTCTGCCATCCCTTGGGTGGTCGGCCTTGGAGTGGGTCTCTGGGGCATTGGAAAGCACAACACGCTGGCGGAAGCACTGCGTCGGTGGAGCTGGGCTGGCGTCGCAGGTATCTGGTGTGGGCTGCTGTGGAGTCTGGCGCCCCGTGTGGCTGACAGCGCCTCGGGACTGACGTTACATTTTCTCGACGTAGGGCAGGGGGACGGTGCTGTACTACGAACCCCATCGGGACGATGGGTGCTGATCGATGCCGGGCCGCGCACCGATCACACCGATGCCGGACGCCGAGTGATGGTGCCATACCTGGCGAGCCATGGCGCACGCGAGCTGGCGCTGGCCATCGTCTCCCACGCCCACGCTGACCATCTCGGCGGCGTCCGCAGCGTTCTCGAGCAGTTCCGCGCCGGCTTGGTGCTGGAGCCGGGCGAGCAAGTGGCCGATCCGCTCTACTACGGATTTCTGAACGAGCTCGCTACGGACGCAATCGCTTGGCACATTGGCCGGCGAGGGGAACATTTCGTTCTGGACGGCGTCAGCTTCACCGTGCTTCATCCAGATCCCTCGTGGGACGGATGGGGTGAGGACATCAACGAGGACTCTCTCGTTGTCCTGGTGGAGTACGGCAGCTTTCAGGCACTCTTCTCAGGCGATGCCGGCTTTCCCGCGGAAACGGAGATGCGGGGGCGGGTCCACGCGGTAGACTTGCTCAAGGTAGGGCATCACGGAAGCCGCGGGAGCACGGGGGACGAGTGGCTCGACTCTCTAAGACCTCGCGCGGCGGTGATATCGGTGGGACAGAACAAATACGGGCATCCCGCGCCGGAGACGCTCGGTCGCTTGCTGAAGCACCATGTCGAAGTGTGGCGCACTGACCGGGACGGGAGTGTGAGTGTCACGACGGACGGCCAGCGGATGACGGTTGAGGCTGGTGGGCGCTCCAAGACCTACGACGTGCGGTAAAACTGGGAGGTTCCTTGCAAACGTCCGTCACCACGATCGAGCGATTCATCCTGGACCAGGAGGAACGCTATCCCGAAGCCACCGGCGAGCTCTCCAACCTGCTGTACGACATCTGTCTCGCCGCCAAGATCATCGCTGCAGCCATCCGGCGCGCCGGGCTGGTCAATATCCTGGGTACCGCCGGAGTGCAGAACGTTCAGGGCGAGGAACAGCAGAAGCTCGATGTCTTTGCCAATGAGACGATAAAGAATTGCCTCAAACACACCGGCCGCGTCTGTGCGATGGGGTCTGAAGAAGACGACGAAATCATTCCGGTGCCGCCCGAATATCCCGTCGGCAAGTATGCCGTCCTGTTCGACCCGCTGGATGGCTCCTCGAATATCGACGTCAACTCCGCCGTCGGCACGATCTTCAGCATCTACCGCCGGGTGAGCATGCACGGCCGCGGCACCTCGGCCGACGTGTTACAGCCGGGATGCAAACAGGTGGCCGCCGGCTACGTCATGTACGGCTCCAGCACCATGCTGGTGTATACCACGGGACAGGGTGCGCACGGATTTACCCTCGACCCGACCATCGGCGAGTTCCTGCTGTCCAATCCCAGGATCATCACACCCAGGGTGGGGAAGTACTACAGCGTCAACGAGAGCAACTTCGGGCGCTGGAACAAGGGAATGCAGACGGCGGTGCGGGGACTCAAGGGAGACGCACTCGATGGTGTGGCGCCCAAGAACAGCCGATACGCCGGCTCGCTGGTGGGAGATTTTCATCGAAACCTGATCGCCGGTGGCATCTTCCTCTATCCCGCCGACACCAAGAACCCTCGCGGAAAGCTGCGACTCCTGTACGAGGCGAGTCCCATGGCCTTTCTGGCGGAGCAGGCGGAAGGGTCGGCGACTGACGGCGTGCAGCGGATCCTCGATATCGTTCCCACCGAGCTGCACCAGCGTACACCCCTCGTAATCGGCTCACGAGAGGACGTAGGCTTTGTGGCGGACACCGTTCGCCGCGTGGCCGAGCGCGCCAGCGGTCCGATATCACTGCCGGCGCTGTGAAGACGGTCTATCAGCCTGAGGACTGGACCGGTGACCCGGCCCGGGACTTGGGACGTCCCGGAGAATTTCCCTTCACCCGCGGTCCTTACCCGAACATGTACACCGCCCGGCTCTGGACCATGCGCCAGTACGCCGGCTTCGGGACCGCTCAGCAAACCAACCAACGATTTCGTCAGCTCCTGGCCGCCGGGCAGATGGGCTTGTCGACGGCCTTCGATCTGCCGACCCAGATGGGCTACGATTCCGACCACCCCATGGCTCAGGGGGAAGTTGGACGCGTCGGTGTGGCGATCGACACCGTCGACGATCTGGCTGCACTCTTCCGCGAGATACCGCTGGATCGTGTCTCCACCTCGATGACGATCAACGCCACGGCTGCCATCCTGCTCGCGATGTACGTCGTTGCCGGCGAGGAGCAGGGTGTGCCGCGTGCGAAGCTCACCGGCACCGTTCAGAACGATGTTTTGAAGGAGTACATCGCGCGGGGCACCTACATCTATCCCGCGGGACCATCCCTCCGGCTGGTGGCAGACATCTTCCGTTTTGTCGCGGAGGAGGAAATGAGCTTCAACCCGATCTCGATCAGCGGCTATCACATGAGGGAGGCGGGAGCCACAGCGGTGCAGGAGGTCGGATTCACCCTCGCGAATGCACTGGAATACGTTCGCACCGCGCTCGCCGCCGGCCTCGCCATCGACAGCTTCGGACCCAGGCTCTCGTTCTTCTTTGCAAGCCACAACGATCTGCTGGAGGAGGTGGCGAAGTTCCGTGCCGCCCGGCGACTCTGGGCTCGGCTCGCTCGGGAGCGCTTCGGTGCAGGCGACGCCACGGCTCGCATGCGATTTCATACCCAGACCGGCGGTGTGACACTGCAGGCGCAGCAGCCCCTCAACAACGTCGTACGTGTCACAGTTCAGGCACTCGCGGCGGTGTTGGGCGGTACCCAATCGCTTCACACCAATGGCTACGATGAGGCGCTCTCGCTTCCAACGGCGGCATCGGCCACGCTCGCGCTCCGGACCCAGCAGATACTGGGCTATGAGTCGGGTGTCGCCGAGGTGGTCGATCCATTGGCCGGGAGCTACTACGTCGAGAGTCTCACTGACACCATCGAAGCCGAAGCCAGAGACCTGATCCAGCAGGTGGACGAATTGGGTGGGGCTGCCCGGGCTATCGAGCAGGGATTTTTCCAGGAAGCGATTGCCCAGAGCGCGTATGAGCTCCAGAAAGCTCAAGAGTCGGGCGAGCGGGTGGTGGTAGGGGTGAATCGTTTCACCGACGAGTCGGCACCAATTCCGATCGAAACCCCAGATTTTTCCGCTCTCGAGAAGGAGCAGCGGGAGCGGCTGGCGGCGATCAGGCGCTCCCGGAACGCCGCCGACGTTACCGCGGCACTCGAGGCAGTCTCACGGGCGGCTTCAGTCAACACACCTCTCCTACCACTGATAATCACCGCAGTTCGTTGCCGCGCCACGCTGGGCGAGATCAGCGACGCGCTCCGCCGCGTGTGGGGGGTGTACCGCCCGGCGTGAATGCAACGCTGTTTCGCTTGAATGACCTGCTTTGTCGCGCTAAGTTTATCGAATTACAGAGTTTACCCTAAAAGAACGCCCATGCCGACCTATGAGTACGAGTGCCCTGAAGGGCACGAGTTCGACCGCCTGCAGAAGATGACCGATAAGTCACGGGTGAAGTGTCCCGTGTGCGGCAAGGTCGCGAATCGGAAGATCTCCGGCGGCGCTGGGTTGGTATTCAAAGGCAGCGGCTTCTACATCACTGACTACGGTAAGGACGGCAAGGGGCCCCGAAAGCCCGAGACAGAGGGCTCCACCTCTGAATCGAAGGCGAACCCGGAAAAAAAGGCAGAAGGCGGGAAGACCGAGAGCAAACCTGCGTCTCCGAAGGCAGACGCCCCGGCCAAGCCGGCCCGAAGCCGCGGTGAGGGGAAGGCCTCCTCCGAGTGAGCGATGCGCTCCGTGCGGAGCTGTCGCGGGTTGCTTCGCGACTGGGCGCCGATGACTTGGAATTTGTGCTCGAACGCCCTCGCGATGCGGGACATGGCGACCTCGCCACTAATCTCGCCATGGTCCTGGCTCGCCGAGAGCGCTCCAATCCGAGAAAAACCGCCGAGCGAGTGCTGAAGGAGCTGGACCTTCCACCAGCTCTGGTTTCCCGAACCGAGATCGCCGGGCCTGGTTTCATAAACTTCTGGCTGGCCGGTGATCAGCTTGCCGCGGTGCACCGCCGCATCCTGTCGCAAGGCGCAGACTATGGCCGGGCCGACTACGGACGTGGCATCCGGGTCAACGTTGAGTTCGTCTCTGCCAATCCCACTGGTCCCTTGCACGTGGGGCATGGCCGCCAGGCTGCCCTGGGCGACGCCATTGCGGCGCTGCTCGAGTGGACCGGCCACAGCGTCAGCCGCGAGTTCTACTACAACGATGCCGGCGCGCAGATTACGAACCTCGCGCTCAGCGTCCAGGCTCGAGTTCGAGAGGCTGCCGGCGAGCCCCTCTCTATTCCCGAGGGTGGTTATCACGGCGAGTACATCAAGGACATCGCCGAGGTGTACCTTCGCGAGTGTCCTGACGACCCCCGCGCCGATCGACTCGACGATGTTCGGCGGGTAGCCGTTCGCGAGCTGCGCCACGAGCAGGATCTCGATCTCAAGGCCCTCGGCGTTTCGTTTGATGTCTACTTCCTGGAATCCTCCCTCTACGACGATGGCAAGGTTCAAGTCGTGGTGGACACGCTCGAGGGGCGGGGCCAGACATATCGAGGAAGGCGGGGCGCTCTGGTTGCGGACCACCGCATATGGAGACGACAAGGATCGGGTGATGCGGAAGTCAGACGGAACGTTCACCTACTTCGTGCCGGATGTGGCCTATCATGTCACCAAGTGGGAGCGTGGCTTCCGCCAGGCCATCAACGTGCAGGGAGCGGATCATCACAGCACGGTCACCCGGGTTCGTGCCGGTCTGCAAGCCTTGGAAATGGGCGTGCCGCCGGACTATCCCGAGTATGTGCTGCACCAGATGGTCACGGTAATGAAGGGCGGCGAGGAGCTCAAAATTTCCAAGCGAGCAGGCACCTACGTCACCGTCAGAGATCTTATCGAGGAAGTCGGCCGGGATGCCGTGCGGTATTACTTCCTCATGCGCCGAGGTGAGTCCCAACTTGTGTTCGACGTGGACCAGGCTCGGAAGCAGACCGATGAAAACCCGGTGTTTTATGTGCAGATGGCTCATGCGCGCTTGAGCGGAATCTTTCGAACTGCCGGCGTCGAGCCTGAATCGATCTCTGGCGATCTGGATCTGAACGCGCTCCCCGCCGCACAGGACACTGAACTGCTGAAAAAGCTCGCGCTCTTTCCCGAGATCGCTGAGGCTGCTGCCCGGGAGCGGGAGCCCCATCGCATCACTACCTACGCCCACGAGCTCGCCGCTGTCGTTCACGGGTGGTATCACCACACCCGAGCGATCGGCGCCCCGGAGGGTCAAGCCACCGAGCGGGCTCGTCTCCTGCTCGCGCGGGGCGCCCGCATCGTGCTCGCTAATGCACTCGGCCTGCTTGGAATATCCGCTCCAGACCGGATGTGATCAGATGACTCTGCTCGTGGTCGGCAGCATCGCGCTCGATTCTATCTTCACGCCCTTTGGACAAACGGCGGACGCGCTCGGCGGATCGGCGGTGTACTTCAGTGTGGCCGGGTCGCTGCTGCATCCGGTGCAGGTAGTCGGCGTGGTCGGATCGGATTACCCGTACGCCGAGCTGGAGCGCCTCGCCCCGCGCGGCATCGACTGGTCCGGGGTGGAGCGGGTCGAAGGTGAGAGCTTTCGCTGGAAGGGGAAATACTCCTACGACCTGCAAAGCCGGGAGACCCTGGAGACGCGGCTTGGT
Source organism: uncultured Gemmatimonadales bacterium (assembly GCA_963751925.1). Taxonomy (GTDB): domain Bacteria; phylum Gemmatimonadota; class Gemmatimonadetes; order Gemmatimonadales; family GWC2-71-9; genus CAVVWJ01. Next base: position 367,770 of record CAVVWJ010000002.1, read on the forward strand.
GTCTTCGCCAACTTCCAGCCCAAACTCCCGCCGGCGTTCCGCAACGCAAACTTTCTCTTTCTCGGCAACATCGATCCGGAGCTTCAGCTCGGTGTTCTCGATCAGGTGAAACGCCCCGAGCTGGTCGTCTGCGACACCATGAACTACTGGATCCAGAGCAAGAAGGCCACCCTGCTTCAGTTGCTTCGACGGGTGGATGTGCTGATGGTCAACGATGGCGAGGCGCGAGAGCTGAGCGGCGACTGGAACATCCACCGGGCCGGTCGCTGGATTCTGGAGCGCGGTCCCAAGCGAGTCGTCATCAAGCAGGGTGAGCACGGTGCGTTGCTCATCGAGCCCAAGCGCACCTTCTACGTCCCCGCATTTCCGCTGGAGAGCGTGTTCGATCCCACCGGTGCCGGCGACGCCTTCGCCGGCGGGTTCATGGCCTACCTGGCACGAACCCGCTCGCTGGACCAGGAGAACCTGCGCCGGGCGATGGTATACGGCGCAGCCCTGGGGTCTTATGCCGTGGAGCAGTTTGGAATCCACGGATTCGACACAGTCACCGTCGCCAACGTAGATGCCCGGGTGCGGGCCTTTCAGGACCTTACGCACATTCCTCTGGCCGAGGCTATCGCGTGAAGAAGACCGCCGAGCCGCCCAAGGAGTACGCTGCGGCGGGGGTGGATCTCTCGGCGGCCGATGCGGCCAAGGCGCGAATAGGCGAGCTGGTGGCGAGTACTCGAACGGCCCTCTCGACTGGCACTGTCGGAGCGTTCGGCGGCATGGTCCGGATCCCCTCCGGGATGAAAAAACCGACCCTGGTCCTGAGCACCGATGGTGTCGGGACCAAGGTGCTCGTGGCATTGCAGGCGCAACGATTCGATACGGTGGGAGAGGATCTCGTCAACCACAGTGTCAACGACATACTGGTTCACGGTGCCACGCCGCTGGCCTTCATGGATTACATCGCCGGCTCGGGGCTCGGGGTGGAGCAGCTGGCGCAAATTGTCGAAGGCATAGCGCGGGGCTGTCGGGCCCACGGGATGGCGCTTGCTGGAGGGGAGACTGCCCAGATGCCGGGACTGTATCAGCCGGGAACGTACGACCTGGCTGGTACCATCGTCGGTATCGTCGAGGAAGAAGATGCGCTGCACGGCGAGGCGATCGCTCCAGGTGACGTCCTCCTCGGCTATGCGTCCACTGGCTTGCACACCAACGGGTACACCCTGGCACGCAGGATCATCTTCGACCGAATGCATCTGGAGCTGACAGACCCGCTGGGAGACACTGGAGTAACGGTCGCGGAGGCCCTCCTCGCCGTGCACCGCAGCTACTCTCGCAGCGTTCGGCCCATCCTCAATCAATTGCATGGGTTGGCACACATCACCGGAGGTGGAATCGCAGGAAACTTGGTGCGGATATTGCCTCACGACCGGGTCGCGACGGTGGATCCGGATAGCTGGGAATTGCCGGCGCTGTTCACCACATTGCAGCAAGCGGGGCAGGTCTCCACCGAAGAAATGCGGGAAGTCTTCAATCTCGGTGTTGGCTTGATCGCGGTGCTGCATCCCGACTCTGTACCGGCCGCACAGGCCGCGGCGACAGCAGACGGGGTCCCCACATGGGTCATGGGCGAGATACAGCGTGGCAGTCGAGCCGTGCGTTTCGCCCGTCCCTAACGGAGAATACGATGCGCGCCGCTCCACTATCCGCCGGTCTCTTCTTGCTGGGCCTTACGACTCCACTCCTCGCGCAGAACAGCGAATGCTCCGCCTATACCTCCAATGGACGCCGAATCTGTGATGCCGCCGTAGACGGCACCCGGGCCTTCCACCCGCTCATCGGCGTGCTTGTCAGCGGGGGCAATCCCACGATCGGGTCAGCTGGAACGCTCGGTGGGCTTGGACATTTCTCCTTCGCTGCTCGGGCCAACGGAGTCAACCTGGTCCTTCCCTCCCTGAGCTACGACGGCAGCCTGGGAGCCGTTCCGGCAGGCGACAAACTGTTTGCGCCGGCACCGCTGCTCGAGGGAGCCGTGGGAGTCTACAAGGGCATGGCCACCGGTTTGCTCGCGGTGGATCTTCTGGGCTCGGCCCAACTGCTTCCAACCAATCAGATCGACAACCTTACGGTGGAATCCGGCGCCCGCAAAATCGGCGACATCGCGCTGGGCCTGGGGTACGGCGCCCGCGTTGGGATCCTGCGAGAGATCGGTCCTCTTCCCGCCGTGTCGATCAGTGTCATGCATCGGGGCATTCCCCAGATGGACTACGGCGACATCTCGGCCGGTGACCGATATAGCTACGGGGTCGACCTGCACGCCACCAATTTTCGCTTGATTGCGAGTAAGCAGCTGTTGGTCTTCGATGTCGCTGCCGGGCTCGGGTGGGATAAGTACACCGGCGATGCCACCATCCAGTTCCGCGATCCGTTCACTCTCCTGGCACAGCCTCCGATTCAGTTTTCGCTGAGCAGCTCACGGGTCGTAAGTTTCCTCGACGCGGGGATGAACCTGTCGGTTGTCCGACTCGCCGGAGAGATCGGGTATCAGGGTGGCAAGGACCAGCAGCTCTCGACCAATTTCGAGGACTTCGATACCACCAAAGGAAAGTTCTTCGCCGGCTTGGGCCTGCGAGTGGGCTTCTAGCGGGCGGTGAACGAGCGGGAGGCAATGGCCCGCGCCCTGGACCTCGCCTGGCGAGGCTGGGGCCGGGTACAGCCGAACCCGCTGGTTGGGGCAGTCGTGCTCGCGGCCGGGGAGTTGGTTGGTGAAGGATGGCATCCGGAGTATGGCGACCGGCACGCCGAGGCCTTGGCGTTATCAGCCGCCGGTGAAAGGGCTCGAGGGGCGACACTGGTCGTCACGCTCGAGCCCTGCGCGCATCAAGGCAAGCAGCCTCCCTGTACCGACGCCATCCTCCGATCAGGTGTGCGACGGGTTCTCGCGGCCATGCCGGATCCTAATCCTGTCGCCGCGCGCGGCGGAGATCGACTTCGGGCCGCCGGTGTCGAGGTGGAGATCGGGCCACTCGCGGACGCGGCTGCGGCACAGAATGCGATGTTCCTGCATTCCATCAGCCATCCCAACCGGCCGTTTGTCGCCCTCAAGCTGGCAACCACCCTGGACGGCCGCATTGCGGACGGCTCCGGACACTCCCGCTGGATCTCCGGTCAGGAGGCTCGCGAGTACGTACAATGGCTCCGCGCCGGTTTCGACGCCATCGCAGTCGGTGGCCGAACCGCTCGTTTGGACGATCCGTCGCTCACAGTGCGAGGCCCCGTGCGGCCTCGAGTTCCCCCCACCCGAATCGTCTTCGACCGACTTGCCGATCTCAGCCCTCAGCTGACGCTCGTACGCACGGCGCAGGAGACACCTACGATCGTCGTCACGTCGGCGACAGCCGATGCGGCAAGGACCAAGCGGCTCGAATCCGCCGGTGTAGTCGTTGAGAAGAGCGATAGACTTGTGGGCGCTCTCGAAGGTTTGCGCGACCGAGGTATTGGTTCCATCCTGGTAGAGGGTGGCGGACAGCTGGCCGGCGCCCTGCTGGCCGCTGGACTGGTGGACCGGTATTACTGGGTACAGAGCCCGCTCTGGTTGGGCGACGACGCAGTGCCGGCGGTAGCCGGCCTGCCGCATGTGGAGCTGGACAAAGCAGAGCGCTGGCGCGTTGTGGAGCGGCGCGGGCTCGGCGACGACACCCTTCTGGTCCTGGATCGAAGCTGAGTGTTCACCGGCATCGTCACTGACGTGGGCGTAGTCGCGAGGGCCGAGCGGGGCGGTGGTGGCCTCCAGCTCACCATCGACTGCGCCTACCGCGATCTCGAGTCAGGTGAAAGCGTCGCGGTCGATGGAGCGTGTCTCACGGTCGCGGCCGCGGCGCCGGGCCGCTTCACCGTACACGTCGTCCTGACATCGCTCGAGCGCACCCGATTTGCAGACTACCGCGCTGGGCAGCGGGTCAATCTCGAGCGAGCACTCCGGGCGGGCGACCGGCTGGGCGGCCACTTGGTCCAGGCCCATGTCGAAGGCGTGGGGAAGGTTGAGTCAGTGGAGGACCGGCAGGATGCTCGGATCCTGAACCTGAGCGTCCCTGCCGACGTAGCGAAAATATCGGTACCGCTGGGCTCGATCACGGTCGATGGCGTGAGTTTGACAGTGAACGCCAAACCGTCACCCGAAATAATCCAGATCTCTCTTATCCCGTTTACTTTACAGCACACGACGCTGGGTGAGCGCCGGGTGGGCGATCAGGTACACCTCGAGTCGGATACGATCGGGAAGTACGTCGCATACTTGTTGGACTCGCGTAAAGAGTAAACCGGAAACTGTGAACGGAGTGTCACTCCTCCTCGGTCGCTTTACGGTCCACCGTTCATATTTAGGGAGCACATGACCACGTTCGGGACAATCGAGCAAGCGGTAGACGATCTGCGCAACGGCAAGATCATCATCGTAGCGGATGACGAGGATCGCGAGAACGAAGGCGATCTTGTCTGCGCTGCCGAGCTCGCTACGCCCGAGATGATCAACTTCATGACCCTGCACGGCCGCGGGTTGATCTGTCTGGCACTCACCGGTGAGCGCTGCGATCGGCTAGGGCTCGCCCAGATGACCGAGCGGAATACCGAAGAGCTCTCGACCGCGTTCACGGTCAGCATCGATGCTCAGCGGCGGTTCGGCGTCACCACCGGGATCTCGGCAAAGGACCGCGCCACCACGGTCCATGTCGCCATCAACCCGGCGACTGTCCCCTCCGATCTTCGCCGTCCCGGACACATTTTCCCGCTTCGCGCGCGCCCCGGCGGCGTGCTGCAGCGGGTCGGTCAAACGGAGGCCAGCGTCGATCTGGCGAGTCTGGCCGGGCTCAATCCGGCTGGTGTGATCTGCGAAATTCTCAACCCTGACGGGTCGATGGCTCGCCGTCCGGAGCTTCAGGAAATCGCCAGACAGCACGGGCTCACCTTCATTACGGTGGCCCAGCTGGTGGCCTACCGGCTTCGCACCGAGCAGCTGGTGCATCGGGTGGCAGAGGCGCGCATCCCAACCGAATATGGCGAGTTCACCATCATCGGGTACCGCAACGATGTGGACTCGGCCGAGCATGTGGCATTGGTCTACGGCGATATCGCGGGAAAGCCGAATATCCTCGTGCGGATGCACTCCAAATGTCTCACAGGAGATGTCTTCGGATCGCAGCGCTGCGACTGCGGATTCCAGCTTTCACGGGCAATGGAGCTGGTGGCCAAGGAAGGCGAGGGAGCAGTGGTCTATCTCGATCAGGAAGGGCGCGGGATCGGCCTGCTCAACAAGATTCGGGCGTACGCCCTTCAGGACAGCGGTGCCGATACCGTACAAGCCAATGAACGGCTCGGCTTTGCCCCCGATCTTCGGAACTATGGTATCGGAGCCCAGATCCTGCGAGACCTGGGGCTTTCCTCGATCAGGGTGATGACCAACAACCCCCGCAAACTCGTGGGTTTGGAAGGCTACGGTCTGGAAATCGTCGAGCGAGTCCCCCTGCTGGCTGATCCGAACCACGAGAACCGCACCTACCTACAGGTCAAGCGCGACAAGCTCGGCCATCTCTTCACTCACTAGCCTCGTGCCCGACTTCTCCGGCCGCCTTCGCGCCTCCGGGCGGGTGGCGATCCTAATAAGCCGATACAACGAACTGATCACGGCCAAGTTGCTCGAGGGGGCGCTGGCCTGCTGCCAGGAAGCGGGACTGGGCCGTGCAGACATCGATGTCATCTGGGTCCCTGGAGCATTCGAGCTGGCGGCCGCTGCCGCGGCGGCCGCCGAGACCCAGCGCTACACCTGCCTGGTAGCCCTGGGCGCAGTGATACGAGGGGAGACTCCGCACTTCGAGTATGTGGCCGGTGAAGCAGCCCGGGGGCTCAATGCAGTGGCAGTGCATCAGAGGCTTCCCGTCGGCTTTGGTGTGCTCACGGTGGACACAATGCAGCAAGCGCTCGACCGAGCCGGCGGGAAAGCTGGCAACAAGGGACGCGAGGCGGCAGAGGCGGCGTTGTTGACCGCAGATGTCCTCGCACAACTGCGGACGCACCATGCTCCGGATTGAGACCAAGAGCCGGGCCCGCGCGCTGCAGATCCTCTACGCCTGGGAGCTGCAGGGAGAGCCACCGCTCCCAAACGTCGCCACCGGTCTGGCGCGTCTGACCGGTCCGGAGCCGCGCATCCTCGATCGGGCCGAGGCGTTGGCGGCTGGCATCATTGCGGAGCTGGCGTCCCTCGACGCCGAGGCGGCGCAGGCCAGCGAGAACTGGCGCATGAGTCGGATCGCAGTCGTGGAGAGGAATATTCTTCGCCTAGGTATCCACGAGCTTCGGCGGGGAGAGGTCCCGCCCAAGGTGGCGATCGACGAGGCGGTTCACCTGGCCCATTGGTTCGGCGGGGTTCGGGCGCCCGGGTTCATCAACGGTATCCTCGATGGCATTGCCCGCTCGCTAGGACGGTTGTGACACCTGCGAAGCGCAGGACCATCTCGCCTCACCACACCGCTTTCCAGTGAACATTCTCCTCGTCAACTGGCAGGACCGCGCGAACCCTCAGGCGGGCGGCGCGGAGATACACCTCTTCGAGATCTTCAGCCGGCTCGCGGCCGCAGGACACCGGGTACGGCTGATATGTTCGGGATGGGCCGGTGCGCCGAGGCGCGCCAAGCTCGAGGGCCTGGAGATCGAGAGGGTGGGGAGCCGCAACAGTTTCGCGCTGCTGGGCCGTCGCGCGGTGCGCCGCGCTGCGGCGAAGGATCCTCCCGACGTCCTGGTCGAAGACATCAACAAACTCCCCCTCTTTCTGGCCGTCGGCTCGAAGATTCCATTTTGCGCCATCGTGCCTCACCTCTTCGGCACTACCGCCTTCGAGGAGGCGGCGTGGCCGATTGCGGCGGCGGTCTGGGCGGCTGAGCGGCCGATCGCGCGGGCTTACCGCCGGGCCGTGTTTCATGCAATCAGTGAGAGCACCAGGGACGATCTCGTCGCGCGCGGCGTCCCGCCGGGTCGAATCCGCGTCATTCATCCCGGAGTAGACAGCGTGCTCTTCAGGCCCGCCCCGTCGGGGCGTCGCTCGGCGCTTCCGACCTTCTTGTATGTTGGCCGGCTGAAGCGTTATAAAGGAATAGGCTTGGCGATCGAAGCGTTGGCTGTCGCCCGGCGCTTGCGTCCCGAGCTCAAGCTGGAGATTGCCGGAACGGGTGACTACCGGCCTGAGCTGGAACGATTGGCGGCCCGGCTCGGCGTCACGAATGCGGTGGTGTTCCATGGCTTCGTGAGTGAACAGCGCAAGATCGACCTCATGCGAGCGGCCTGGGCCAACATCTTTCCATCGCCCAAGGAGGGGTGGGGAATCACTGTCATCGAAGCTGCTGCCTGCGCGACGCCTTCGCTGGCCTCCGACAGCCCTGGTTTGCGTGATTCGGTCTGGCACGGCGAGACGGGGTTTCTGGTGCCGCACGGTGACGTGGAGGCCCTCGCCGGCCGCATGGTCGAGCTGTCCGATTCACCACCTCTCGTCACCCGGCTGGGAGAGAAGGCCCGCCGTTTCGCAGAAGGCCTGACGTGGGAGCGCACCGCGGCAGCAACCGAGAGTCAACTGAAAGACATTATGGAGAGCTCGGCCACCGGCTGAGCCGGGAGGAGCAGCTATGCAGACGACCATCACCGCACGTCACTGTGAAATCTCCGAAGCGCTTCGGGACCGCGCACGAACAGTAGTCGAACGCCTGGGGAACTTGGCTCCTCGACCGATGGAGATGGTTGTCGTGTTCGATACCGAGGGGACAGAGCAGACGGTTGAGCTACGTCTGCACATTGCCCGCGGTGAGATTCTGGTAGCTACCGGGCAAGCGCCGGACCATCGCACCGCGCTGGACCGGGCGGAGGAGAAACTCCGGCGTCAGCTGGAGCGCGCCGCGGATCGGCCTCGCCGCGCCAGGATCAATCAGACCGACCAGACGCTCTGATGCTTCGACTCGGGGACTTCATCACCCGGCGAGGTGACCCGCTGCAGCTGGAGGCGCTTACTGGAGACATCGGCCTGGACCGCCAGATGCCCGCCTCGGAGGTGGCCAGTCCCGGGCTCGTACTGGCGGGCTACACCGGCCGATTTGCCGCCAATCGGCTTCATGTGCTGGGTGAGACCGAGATCACCTATCTCGCCAGCCTCAGTCCGGAGCAGCGGAGAGAATCGCTGTCCAACTTCTTCAGCTTCGACCTTCCGTGCATCTTCGTCACTAAAGGGCAGGAAGTACCAGCGGATCTGATCGAGTTTGCGCGAGCCAAGGGAGTCCCCGTTCTTCGGAGTCGCCTCAAGACAGCCGAGTTCTATCGCCGGATCAAGCCGATTGTGGAAGAGGCGTTCGCACCGAGGACGACGCTGCACGGCTCACTGGCCGACGTCTATGGTGTGGGTCTGCTCTTCGTCGGCCGCTCCGGGATCGGCAAGAGCGAGTGCGTGCTCGACCTGGTGGAGCGGGGACACCGTCTGGTGGCGGATGATGTCGTCCAGGTCACCCATCGCGGTCACGACGTGCTTATCGGCAGGGGGCACGAGCTCGCGGCCCATCACATGGAGATCCGCGGGATTGGTCTCATCGACATTCCCGCCCTGTTCGGGGTCCGCGCAGTGCGGCAACAAAAACGGATCGAGGTGGTGGTTCAGTTGGAAGACTGGGATACGGCAAAGGACAGCGATCGGACCGGACTGGCGCGCGATCAGACGACCATCCTGGACGTTGCGGTGCCGCGTGTGGTCGTACCCCTCAACCCGGGGAAAAACATCACCGTCGTCTCGGAGGTAGTCGCGATGATGCACCTCCTCAGGTATTCCGGCGTCGATGTCGCGGCTGCCTTCAACGCGCGTCTGATCAAGCGAATGAAGGAGCAGCGCGGTGTACGGGAGTATCTCCAGGAAGACTATGAGTGACGAGCTGCGGGGTGTGGTGGTCTGCCACGGTCCGCTCGCCAATGCGCTGGTCCAGGCGGCCGAGCAGATCAGCGGGCTCAAGGGCGCGCTCGCGCCGGTGTCCAACAGCGGCTGCGACAGAGATGAGCTGGAGGGAAGAATTCTGGAAGCGGTCGATGGCAGGCCGAGCGTGGTATTCGTCGATCTGGCCAGCGGCTCGTGTCTGGTGGCGGTGCTCAAGCGGCTTCGCTCTGACGGCAACGTGAAAGTCGTGACGGGAGTGAACCTCGCAATGCTGGTGGATTTCGTCTTCCATCGGTCGCTCTCACCTGGTGAAGCCGCGACCCATGCCGCGGCTGCCGGGGAACAGTCGATTCGGATTCCTTGATGGCGATTGTGCTCTGCCGGATCGACGATCGGCTCATTCACGGACAGGTGGTAATCGGGTGGGGACGGGCGCTCGGGATCAACCTCATCATTCTGGTGGATGATCAGGTCGCCACCAGCGACTGGGAGCAGGAGCTCTACCGTATGGCTGTCGCTCCCGAGATCGAGGTACGGTTCGTGACTGTGGCTCAGGCGGCCACTCAGATGGTCGATTGGCAGTCGAACGGAAAGCGGGGGCTCATCCTCACCGGGGACTTGGAGACCATGGCTGCACTGCGAGCAGTGAGTCCCGAGGTAGTGCAGCGCATCAACCTCGGGGGCATTCATCACCGGCCCGGCCGCCGCGAGCGTTTGCCATTCGTGTATCTCACCGATCAGGAGCTGCAGACCCTGCAGGCGTTGGAGGCTGGTGGCGCGGTGATCACCGCCCAGGATTTGCCGACCACCACGCCGGTGGCGCTTCGGGCACTGGGATGACCGATTTCTCGCCCCACGTTGTCGTGCCGCTCCTCGCCTGGGGGACCCTGGTCGGGCTCGATCTGGTGAGCGTGCCGCAGGCGATGATATCGAGGCCGCTTGTGGCTGGGACCGTTGCCGGGTGGATCCTCGGGGATTTCGAGGCCGGCTTGAGAATGGGAGTGCTCTTCGAACTGTTCGCCCTTGATGTCCTGCCGGTAGGCGCGGTGCGTTACCCCGACTACGGTCCGGCCACGATCTCCGCGGTGGCGCTCGCCGCCGGTGCCTCGAACTGGGGCCTGGTCCTTGGGATGAGTGCGGCGTTGGGTCTGGTGCTCGCGGTGCTGGGAGGATGGAGCTTGCAGATCGTTCGTCGCTGGAATGCAGGCGCAATCCAGCGTGCATCAGCCGCACTCGCGGCAGGGGAGAGCAGAGCGATCCGCCGGCTCCAGTACGGGGGGTTGCTGCGTGACGCCGCGCGCGGGTTCACGCTGACACTGCTCGGCCTCGTGCTGGCGGCAACCCTGGCCGATGCACTCGGCCGAGACCAGCCAACCGCAGTGGCCCTCACGCTGGTGGCGATCGGGTCCGCCCTTGCCGCAGCGGTGAACGGCGCGGTTCGCAGCTCCGGACGGCTACCTCGACTGAAGTGGCTGCTGGCCGGGGCGGGAGTCGGAATAGTCCTGGCGGGTCTGACGGTGTTTGCATGACCGGTCGTCTTCGCGCCATGCTCCGCCTGCTGGCCGTGCAAGGGACCTGGAACTATGAGCGGATGCTCGGGGTGGGGATGGGGTACGCGGCAGAGCCGCTGCTGGAAGACCTGAAGGCAGTCGATCCGGCGCGCCACGGTGAGGCCGTGGTCCGCTCGGCCGAATTTTTCAACTGCAACCCCAATCTCGCGGGGTTGGCGTTGGGTGCAACTGCGCAAGCCGAGTACGAGGGAGTCCCCGGCGCGCAGATCGTTCGACTTCGGACGGCGCTCTGCAGCCCGCTCGGGGCCATGGGAGACGAGCTCTTCTGGGCCGGACTGGTTCCGGTCCTAGTCGGAACGGCTCTGGTGCTGGCGGTGCTGGGAGCCGGATGGTGGGCAATTCTTGGATTCCTGGTAGCCTACAACGCTATCCGCCTCTGGACTGGATTCTGGTCGGTGCGGACGGGGATTCGATCTGGCATGCAAGTGGGTGCGGCCATCAGCAAGTCGTGGCTCCCCCGGGCAATCGAGAGAATCGGCCCCGCAGCGGGATTCGCCATGGGAATGGTGATCCCGGTAGCCGCCGGTTGGTATCTCCGAGGGTTTGGCTGGTCCGCTGTGCTGGGCGCGTCGGGTGTGGCAATGGCAGGTATTGCCCTCACCCGCTGGTTCGGCCCGCTGCTCACGACACTGCGCTTCGCGCTGCTGGCTATGATTCTCCTACTCCTGCTCCGGCGGGTGGGCCTGTGATCGAGCGGGAAGCTACTATCGTCAACCAGGAAGGGCTGCACGCGCGTCCCGCCGCGCGGATCGTGCGCCTTGCCAGCACCTTCGATTCGGAAATCGAGATCGCCAAAGATGGTGTGGGCGTCAATGGCAAGAGCATCATGGGCGTGATGATGCTGGCCGCCGAGTGCGGTAGCTCCATCACCATCCGGGCCAACGGTCCTGACGCGGAGCAGGCGGCCGCCGCCCTGGTCGATCTCGTGGCTAACGGATTCGGGGAGGAGTGAGCGTGGCCCGTCTCTTCCGTGGAATCGGTGTATCACCCGGCGTGGCGTGCGCGCCCGCGCTGGTGGTGCGCTGGGACTTTCCCGAGGTCCCGGACCGGGCCGTTCTGCCCCACCAGGTCGAGGGCGAGGTGCGCCGTCTCCGGGAGGCGGTGGACTACGTTGTCTCCCATTTGCAGGAGCTGGGCGAGCGGGTGCTCCAACGTGCGGGCCCAGAGGAGAGCCGCATCTTCGATGCGCAGATCCTCATGGCTCAGGACCAGGAGTTTCTGGCCTCCGTCGAAACCCTGATCCGCAAGAATCAGCTGAGTGCCGAAACCGCCTACGAGTACAAGGCGCTGGAGCTCAGAGCACTCTGGTCCGGCGCAGCCCGCCTGCGCGAGCGCCTCGCCGACCTCAATGCCATTCAACTCCGGATGCTCCACCGCCTGCTCGGCGGTAGTGATAGCGAGCTCTGGTCGATCTCGGCTGACGAGCAGGTCATCGTGGTTGCCCACGAGCTGTCGCCCGGGCTGACGGTGCAGCTCGACCGCGAGCACGTCGTCGGTCTCATCAGCGAGGAAGGGACCCGCACCGCTCACGCTGCGATTCTGGCCCACTCACTCGGCATCCCTGCGGTCATGGGCGTAGCCGGCGCGCTTGCCGGAATTTCCAGTGGAACGATGCTGCTGCTGGATGGGCAGAGCGGCACCATCGTGCTCGAACCCAATCCCGACGAGCTGGAAGAGGCAAAGGTGCAGGTCAGCCGTCGCCATCGGCTCGAGCTGCAGCTGGAAACCGTGGTAGGCGAGCCCGCGGTGACGCCCTCCGGACGCCCCATCGTGTTGATGGGCAATGTGGATCTTCCGGAAGAGATCGAGACAGCCCTCCGGCACGGTGCCGAAGGCGTCGGGCTATTACGCACCGAGTTCCTGCTCACGGGCCGCGCCAGCCTGCCGACGGAGGATGAACAAGCCGATTACTTCCGCCGTGTCGCCCGGGCGTTTCCCAAGAAGACAGTGATCGTCCGCTCCTTCGATCTCGGGGGCGACAAGTTTCCGGCGGCGTTCAAGGCCCCTCCCGAGGCCAATCCGTTTCTGGGGTGGCGTTCGATTCGGGTGTGCCTGGACGAGCCCGAGGTGTTTCGGCCACAGGTGCGGGCGGTGCTGCGTGCTGCGGCCAGCCATGATCTGCACCTGATGCTCCCACTCGTCACCACCGTCCAGGAGGTCGAGGAAGCTCGCGCCATCGTGGACGAGGAAGCCCGATCGTTACAGGCCGCCGGTATACGGAGTGCCACTTCGATTCCGGTCGGCGTCATGATCGAGACTCCGGCCGCGGTTCTCATGGCAGACCGGCTGGCCGAGACCAGCGCCTTCTTCAGCGTGGGAACGAACGACCTGACCCAATACACCATGGCGGTCGACCGGGGCAATGCGCGTCTGGCGAACCGATTCACCCCCCACGATCCCTCGATTGTGCGGCAGCTCAAGCGGGTGCTCGAGGTGGGCAAGGCCGCTGGACTACCTGTCAGTGTCTGTGGCGAGATGGCATCGGAGCCGCTCTCGGCAGTGCTTCTGCTCGGGCTCGGCTACGATCGGTTGAGCGTGTCGCCGCCGGCGCTTCCGCTGGTGAAATGGGTCATTCGCACTATCCCGGAAGAATCCGCGCGTCGAGCCGCGGCCGCCGCACTGGATGCCGCGCATGCCGCCGACGTTTCCGCCGCGCTTCGGGAGACGGTGGGCGAGTACATAGATATCCGATTGCTCGACCCTCAATCGGCGTTGCCTGTGCGGGGCCGTGTCGCTACTTTGACCCGCGACACGAGTAGCAGCGTGTAACTGATGGGGCAGCGGGGGCGGTCCGGCAGCGGGAGTCATGCGCTCCGAGGGTGGAGGCACTCCGTTGCGGGCTCGGCCTGGCTGCCCCGTCGTTATTCATTCTCCCTCACTCGAGCATCGAATGGCCCCGAGGCATCACGTCTTCACCTCCGAGTCGGTGACGGAAGGTCACCCGGATAAAGTCGCCGATCAAATTTCCGACGCCGTGTTGGACGCCATCCTCGCGGCGGATCCAGCCGGACGCGTCGCCTGCGAGACGCTGGTCACGACCGGAATGGCGGTGGTTGCCGGTGAGATCACCACCAGCACTTACGTCCACATTCCCGACCTGGTTCGGGAAACTGTCGAATCTATCGGGTACACCGATGCGTCCTACGGGTTCGATGGGCGCACCTGTGCCGTGCTGACCACCATCGATCGGCAGTCGCCCGACATCGCGATGGGGGTCAACTCCGGAGCCAAGAAGGAGCAGGGAGCCGGAGATCAGGGCATGATGTTCGGATACGCCACCAATGAGACCCGTGAGCGCATGCCGCTCCCGATCATCCTGGCACACCGGCTGGCAGAGCGGTTGGCGCTGGTGCGAAAAGGCGTCAACGGCTACCGGCAGATCGACTGGCTTCGGCCGGACGGCAAATCACAGGTTTCGGTGGAGTACGAGGATGACAGGCCGGTCGGCGTGCGAACCGTCGTCATTTCAACTCAGCATGCGGAGCGGAACGGATCCCGGCAGCTGGCCCATGGGACCATTCGGGATGCGATGATCGAGGAAGTGGTCAAGCCGGTATTGGAGGAGGCGGGACTCGACTACAAGCGCACCAAGTTTCTCATCAATCCTACGGGGCGCTTCGTCATCGGGGGTCCTCATGGCGACGCCGGCCTCACCGGCCGGAAAATCATCGTCGACACCTACGGCGGGATGGCTCGGCACGGTGGCGGTGCCTTCAGCGGCAAGGATCCGTCGAAGGTGGATCGCTCCGCGGCCTATGCCGCACGCTGGGTGGCCAAGAACATCGTTGAGGCCAAGCTGGCGCGGCGTTGCGAAGTTCAGGTGGCCTACGCCATTGGAGTCGCCCGGCCGGTCTCGGTTCTGGTTCAGACGTTCGGGACTGGGGTGCTGCCGGACACGGCATTGGAAAAGATGGTGGACGACGTTTTCGATCTTACGCCTAAGGGTATCATTGACGCACTGAAGCTGAAGCGTCCAATTTACAGACCGACCGCCAGCTACGGTCACTTCGGGCGCAAGCCTCGGAGCGGCCAGTATGGGGGGAAGAAGGTCGATTTCTTTACCTGGGAGCAGGCCGACCGCGTGAAAGACCTGCTGTCTGCCGCCCGCTGAGGAGCACATGACCGTCAAGACTGCCGTTCCCAAGTACGACATCAAGGACCTCACCCTGGCCGATCAGGGAAAGCGTCGCACCGAGTGGGCCGAGCGGTCGATGCCAGTGCTCCGGCAGATCCGGGCCCGCTTTGCCAAAGAGCAACCGCTCAAGGGGCTCAAGCTCTCAGGCTGCCTTCACGTCACCACCGAGACGGCCAACCTGATGATGACGTTGCGCGCCGCCGGCGCCGAGATCGCATTGTGCGCCTCCAATCCGCTGTCCACTCAGGATGATGTCGCCGCGCATCTGGTCCGGGACCATGGCGTTCATGTCTACGCCATCAAGGGCGAGGACCACGAGACCTACTACACCCATATCGCACAAACGCTGGCCTTCGGTCCCCAGATGACCCAGGACGATGGAGCCGATCTGGTGGGTGCCTTGCACATGATCGCGCTCGACCGGCTCGACGACCTTGCGCCGCCGATACGGTCCTGGGTTGAGGAGCTCACGCCCGCGCAACGAAAGGCGCTGGTCGCGGGGGTTCGGGGCAGCACCGAAGAGACCACCACCGGTGTCATTCGCCTCAAGGCGATGGCCAAGGAAGGCGTGCTCCAGTTTCCCATCATCGCGGTGAACGACTCGGACACGAAGCACATGTTCGACAACCGCTACGGCACCGGCCAGTCGACGCTGGACGGCGTCATCCGGGCCACCAACATCCTGCTGGCCGGAAGCACCGTCGTGGTTGCTGGGTATGGCTGGTGCGGCCGGGGTGTGGCGAGCCGCGCCCGTGGCGCGGGCGCCCATGTCATCGTCACCGAGGTGGATCCGATTCCCGCTCTCGAGGCCCGCATGGACGGCTTCGAGGTGCGGCCGATGGCCGATGCCGCCCCGCTCGGGGATCTCTTCATCACCCTGACCGGCAACGTCAACGTGGTGCGTCCCGAGCACTTTTCGGCGATGAAGGACGGCGCCATCGTCTGCAACTCCGGGCACTTCAACGTCGAGCTGGATCTCGAAGGCCTCGCCAGGATCGCGTCGGGGAGGCGCGAGGTCCGGAACATGGTCGAGGAGTTCATGGTCAAGGGACGACGTATCATGGTGCTGGGTGAAGGTCGGCTGATCAACCTGGCGGCTGCAGAGGGCCATCCCGCCAGCGTGATGGACATGTCCTTTGCCAACCAGGCGCTTGCGGCAGAGGTGTTGGCCAAAGACGCGGCCCGGATGAGCAAGGCGGTGCACCGCCTGCCTGCCGCGGTCGATCAGGAGATCGCGCGACTCAAGCTGCAGAGCATGGGCATTTCGATCGATGCGCTCACGCCGGAGCAGGTAGAGTATCTGGCCAGCTGGGACGCGGGTACGTGAGCGCCTGATTCGATGATCGAAGTGACGGTGGCACATCTCGGTCTGGATCGGACCACCAACACACCCGTCGTGATCCTTCGGGAGAAGGACGGGACACGAGTTCTCCCCATCTGGATTGGGCCGGCCGAGGCGAGTGCAATCGCCATGGAGCTGCAGGGGATGAAAGCCCAACGACCCCTCACGCACGATCTGCTGAAGCAGATTCTCGTCGGCCTGGGTGGAGACCTCCGGCGCGTCGTCATCAGCGCCGTGAAGGAGAACACCTACTTCGCCGAGCTCCTGATCCGGCGGGAGGACCATGTGTTTCAGGTGGACGCGCGTCCCTCCGACAGCATCGCGCTCGCCCTTCGGATGCGGGCCCCGATCTTCACCAGTGATCAGCTGCTCGACCAGAGCGGGGTCGAGTCGGACGAACCCTCTCCCAATCCGTCACTCGAGGCTGACAAGCTGAAGGACTATCTCGAGAAAATGGATCCCCAGGACTTCGGGAAGTTCAATCCGTAACGGTAAGGTTGTGAGGCAGCCGGGATCGCATGTCCCCAGGAAGACTCTCGCCCTCACGCTACTTCTGTTCCTGTCACTTTTTCCTCTCCGTCTCGCCGCCCAGGCTATCCGCTCCAGGGGCACCGTTCTCCTCAACGATTTGCTTCCTGCCCGCGATGTGCGCGTGGTGCTTCATCGCGTCGGCCAGCGGGTGCAGGGCCCGCTCGATTCGACCCGAACGGATGCGCAGGGCCGCTTTCGATTCACCTTTCATCCGGACACCACCGTACTCTACCTCCTGAGTGCCCGCTACCGTGGTATAGAATACTTCTCGGCTCCGCTCCCTACTCGCCCGAGCAGGCCTGATAGTGTGGTACGCATCAGAGTGTACGACACCTCGAGCACAGCGCCTGTCCGACTCGAGGCTCGGCACCTCGTGTTGTCGCGTCCTGGCGAGAATGGGGACCGCAATGTCCTGGACTTCATGGTGCTCCGGAACGACGGCCATCTCACCAGAACCGGACCTGACAGCGTGCGTCCTTCCTGGACCGCCCCGCTTCCTGCTGGCACGACCGGTCTGGACCTGGGCGAGAGCGACTTTTCCCCCGATGCGGTCTCGCGCCGAGGCGATTCGTTGGTTGTGATGGCACCGCTCGCTCCGGGCGAGAAGCAGCTCACCATTCAGTACCAGGTCCCTTCCGACCGCCACGATCTCCGGCTTCCGTTTGCGGAACGCACTCCGACAGTCAACGTGCTGGCGGAGGAGAATGCTGTAGCCGTGAGCGGAGGAGGTCTGGCTCGAGCGGACAGCCAGAACATTCAGGGGCGCATCTTCCACCGATGGACCGGGTCGATGCCTGCCGGGAGCTCGCTGCGAATCTCTTTACCCAGAATCGATCGGACGTCCCGATGGGTACTGATGGCGCTGGTGGGGATCATTGCTCTCAGCTTGATCGGGGCGGGATGGTATGCTCTTCGTCCGCTCGCCAGATCGCGCGCTTCCCGGTCGCCCGACCAACTGGTCGACGCACTCGCGGCACTGGACGACAGATACGCCGGAAAAGAGGCGGAGGTCTCCCCGACCGAGTGGTCGTCGTACCGAGCGGAACGGGCTCGGCTCAAGGCGGAGCTCGAAGCGTGTCTTGCGATCGCGGGCTCTGCATCGTAGACTAGCCCTGCAGGAAAACTGAAACTACACGAACGGGGCTACTCGGAAGCCGGTGCAACACCGGCGCGGCCCCGCCACTGTAACGGGTAACCTGGCGACAATCGCCAGGCCCTCCACTCTCGAGCCACTGGGAAACCGGGAAGGCGAGTGGAGTCCCGAAGCCAGGAGACCTCTCCGTTCGTGCCACCATGAAAACCCTCGGGGGAGGGTTGGTGGCGTGCCCGGAACTCTTCGAGCCGTCGCTCACCGCCCGTCCTTCGAGAAGGATGGGCGTTCCTATTTCCAGAATTTGGCAGCGATGGGTGACAGGTCGAAGGCTGCAGGCGTGGTCCGTCATCGGCGCCGCCGCCCTCGGGGTACCTGCTTGTCGCCCGGCCCCCGCATTGCACGGCCGCATCCAGGTTCTCGATGACGCGGGCGATACCGTTCGCCTTGCGTCGCCGGCCAAACGCGTCGTGTCGCTCATCCCCGCCTCGACCGAGCTGCTGTTCGCCATCGGCGCCGATTCTACGGTCGTTGGCCGAACTAGTTACTGCGACTACCCACCGCGGGCCAAAGCCGTAGCCAATCTCGGGGACGGCATCAAACCGAACATTGAAGCGGTGGTGGCCCAGCGGCCCGACCTGGTGGTCCTCTACAACTCCGGCCAAAACGCCGCGGTCGCCGGGCGACTGCGCGAGCTCGGTGTTCCGTCGCTCAGGATCAACACCGATGCGCTGAGCAGCGTACCTCGTGTGGCCCGAATGCTGGGTGATCTCACGGGTCATCGGCGGAGTGCCGATTCGGTTGCGGCCGTCTTCGATACCGCGCTCGCCGCTGCCACCCAGCCGCCGGCAGCGAACCGGCCCAGGGTCCTTCTGCTGGTGTGGGAACAGCCACCGATGACGATCGGCCGCGGCAGCTTCCTCAGCGAGCTAGTGGAGCGAGCCGGCGGGGAAAACCTCTTCGCTGATGTAACCGCCTCGTCCGGGATCGTCAGCGTGGAGGCAGTCGCGGCGAGAAATCCGGATCTCATCTTCACCACTACCGAAGGGCCCATTGCATTCGCAAGCCGGCCCGAGTGGCAGGTGGTTCCGGCGGTTCGCAACCGTCGGTTCCTCCGGGTGGTCGGCTCCGAGTTCAACCGGCCAAGCCCGCGCGCCCCTGCGGCCATCCGCGAGCTGGCGGCACGACTGCATGCGGCTCAGCGATGACCTGGACCCGCTGGGCTACTGCTGCTCGGAATCATCGTGGCCTGCCTCGTGGCCGGACTGACCGCGGGCTCGGTTCCACTGACGTTCCACCAGGTCTGGGCCGGTCTCTGGCACGCCGATGCCGCCGCCTCATCCATCGTTCGTGACCTGAGAGCGCCCCGCGTGATACTGGCGTTTCTGGTAGGCGGGAGTCTCGCGGTGTGCGGCGCCGCACTTCAGGCGATGATCCGGAATCCACTGGCGGAGCCATATCTCCTCGGTTTGTCCAGCGGAGCCGGCCTGGGGGCAGTCATCGCCATCGCGACACGGGCAGGCGGCGCCTGGTCTGTTCCTCTGGCTGCCTTTATCGGTGCGCTCTGCGCCATCGGCCTGGTGTATCGCCTCAGCCTGGTGTCCGGACGCCGCCTCGATCCGCACGTACTGCTGCTTTCCGGCGTCGTGGTTGGTGCCTTCGCCGGTGCCCTCATGAGCGCCATCATGGTGCTCTCCGATGCGCCCGGCGTTCGCAACGCTTTCCTCTGGTTGCTCGGCGGCTTCAGCGCCGCGTCCTGGAGAGCGCTTTCGGTGTTCTCCGCCTATGCCATCATTCCATTTCTGCTTCTGCTGTTCCATGCCAGGGCATTGGATCTCATCGCCCTCGGTGACGAGCCGGCTCACCACCTGGGCGCCGAGGTAGATCGAATCCGTCGTGTGGTCTACATCTGTACCGCCCTACTCACCGCGGCCAGCGTGGCCACCTGCGGGATCATCGGCTTCGTCGGTCTGGTCGTGCCACATGCCGTACGGACCGTCTTCCGCCCGCTCCACCGGAGGCTGCTCCCGCTGGTCTTTCTCGTCGGGGGCTGTTTTCTCGTCCTCGCCGATATCGTCTCACGGACGGCCGTCCGGCCTCTGGAGCTGCCTGTAGGGGTCATCACGGCACTCATCGGCGTGCCGCTCTTTGCCCTCCTGCTCCGGAGAACGCTGGCGTGATTCTCCAGACCCGGGCCATCACCGTCCGCTACAAACCCGGAAGGCCATCCGCGCTGGAAGGCGTGAGTTGCCACGTCGAGCCCTCGGAGTTGGTCGCAGTAGTGGGTCCCAACGGCAGCGGGAAGACGACACTGGTCCGGGCGCTTCTCGGCCTGGTGCCACTCGAAAAGGGTAGCGCGTTGGTGCAGGGCCGTGAGGTGGGCACCTGGCCGCGACGGCTATTGGCTCAGGTGGTAGGGGTGGTAGGCCAACAGGAAGAGCCCGTCTTCTCGCTGACCGTTGCGGAAACTGTCATGCTCGGTCGCTATGCCCGGCTGGGCCCGGTTGCCGCTCCCGGAGAGGTAGACCGAGCGGCAGTTGTGGCAGCTCTCGAGCGCTGCGACATCGTCAATCTGGCGGAGCGGCCAGTCGACTCGCTGTCCGGCGGTGAGTGGAAGCGGGTACGGATTGCCCGAGCCCTGGCGCAGGAGCCTCGTGCGCTGGTGCTGGACGAGCCTACCGCCTCGCTCGACGTGCGGCACGAGATGGAGCTGCTCGAGCTGGTGCGACAGCTGGTGGATGATGGTCTCGCCGGCCTCGTCATCACTCACCACCTGAATCTCGCCGCCCGATTCGCGGATCGAATCATCCTGCTGAACCAGGGCGCGGTGGTCGCCGAAGGCACACCTCACGCTGTGCTGCGGCAGGAAATCATCTCGCAGGTCTTTGAATGGCCGGTGGCAGTGACCACCTGGTCCGATGGCGCCCCCCAGGTGGTACCGCTTCGAGCCGGTGAGAGGGTGGCCCAGAACCCCGATTCAGAAACTCGCAACAGGAGAATTCGATGAGAGCGCATGGTGTGGCCGTGGTTGCGGGGATTAGTCTGCTCAGCGCCGGCGTGGGCACGGCTGCCTCTGCTCAGGCTGGGCAGGATACGACCCGACTCAAGGAGCTGGTGGTCACGGCCACCCGGCTTCCGACCTCACCCGATCAGGTCGTTTCGTCCGTGACCATTATCCGAGGTGACGACCTGCGAGCCCGCGGAGTTCGATTTGTGCAGGACGCCCTTCGCGAGGTGCCGGGAGCGATGGTGGTGCAGGGCGGGTCCTATGGAGGCGTAGGCTCGCTCTTCCTCCGCGGAGGTGAGAGCGACTACGTGAAAGTGCTGATCGACGGCGCGCCGGTGAATCAGTCGGGTGGCGCATACAACTGGGCCAATCTCACCACCGACAATGTGGACCGGATCGAGGTCCTGAGAGGCCCTGGAAGTGTGCTGTACGGGTCAGACGCAGTCAGCGGGGTGGTCCAGATCTTTACTCGCCGAGGGCAGGGTCGGGTCGCTCTCGAAGCTGGGGGAGAAGCCGGCAGTTTCGGCACGGTAACAGGCCACGGAGCTGTACTCGGCGGCAGCGAGACGCTGAGCTACTCGGCCGACGCGAGCCGCTTTTCCAGCGATGGGACCTACCCGTTCAACAATCAGTACGGGAACACTGTGCTCAGCGGATCAGCCAGGGCAACACCACGCAGCGGATGGGACGCGTCTCTGTCCGGCCGCTATTCCGACAATCGTTACCACTTTCCCACCGACTTCGCCGGCGTGCTGGCTGACAGCAACCAGTCCAATGCCGAGAAAGCCCTGTCCCTCTCTGCGGAGCTCGGCCGGAAGCTGGGAGCCAGGCATGAGATTCGGCTTACCGCGGCCGCGAGCCGCGCCGACGGAGAGTTCGACGATCGTCCAGACAATGCCGCGGATACAGTGGGGTTCGGCTTTGCCTCTCAGCGGGAGTCCCGTTCCCAGCGGGGAAACGTCGACGCTCGACTGAACACAGTCTTGGGCGGGATCGTCACGCTGACCACTGGGGCTCAGCTGGAGCGGGAGACCGAGCGACAGTCAGGAGAGACCACATCCAACTTCGGCGGCATTGCGACCACGCCGGACACACCGTTCGATCGTGGACGCACTACCTTCGGCTACTATGCCCAGAGTGTTTTCGATCTCACCTCCGGGCTCGCGCTGAATCTGAATGCTCGAGTCGACCACAACAGCGCCTTCGGGACGTTCTTTACCTACCGGGCGGGCGCAGCCTATCAACTGCCATCGCATACCCGAATCCGGGCATCGGTAGGCCGGGCGTTCAAGGCCCCTACGTTCTGTGAGCAGTTCTGTGATGCTCCATTCGTGGTTGGAGATTCCGCGCTCAGTCCCGAGCGGTCCACAAGCTGGGAAGCGGGTCTCGAGCAGGCAATTGCCGGCAACCAGCTTTCGCTTTGGCTGACTTATTTCGACCAGCGATTCCATGACATGATCGTGTATGACGGAGGTGTCAGCCCGGGAGCACCGACTTACATGAACGGCGCGGCCGCATCGTCCCACGGCATCGAGGCTGGCATCGTCACATCTCCCAGCCCCGCGATCAGGGTGTCAGCGTCGTATACGTTCCTCATTGCCAAAGCGACCGACGATGGCGGCCTTCCATCCGCGACCTTCGCTGCAGGTGAGCGCCTCATTCGAAGGCCCAGACATTCCGCCGAGCTCGCTGTTCGGGCCCAGGTTCTGGACCGACTCTCGCTCGGAGGGTCGCTCACATACGTTGGCACCAGAGAAGACGTGGATTTCAACCAGTTCCCCAGCCAGCGCGTGGAGCTGAATGACTATGCCACAATAGATCTCGCGAGCGAGCTGCAGTTGCTCCGTCCCGCGGCCGGCCGTACCGGGCTGTCCGGAGTGGTCCGGGTGGAGAACGTATTCAATCAACGGTTCGACGAGGTGGTTGGCTTCCCGGGGCGTCGGCGCGGAGTGTTCGGGGGAGTGAAGGTCCGGTTCTAGCCGGGGACGACTGGCGGGGCAGGGTCGGTGCTTCGATCTTTCAGACAATGGATGCTTATCGAAGTGCAACGTGGTTGGTCGCGGTCTCGGCAGCAGGTATCCTCTCTTGTGCCGAGACCACGGCTCCTCTCCCTCCGCCAGAAGAGGTTGTGGTGGTCCTCAACACCACGGCGGCCACCTTAAGCCTGGTACCAGTAGCAGCACCAACTCAGGTCTCCACCATCCCATTAGGTGCTTCAGACGTCGATCCAGCCAGCGTGGCCACCCGAGGTGCTACGGCCGTTGTGCCGCTCCGGAGACGGAACGCCGTCGCGGTGGTTGATCTCCGAGCGGGCCAGTTGGTCAACACCATAGCGCTGGCGCCGGGCTCCGGCGTTGCCGGGGCTACCCTCATCAACGATTCGGTAGCATTCGTCTCGAATTCCAGCCTCAACACCGTGACCCGCGTTGATCTGGTCACCGGTGATACCGCCAGCCTGCGGGTCGGCAATACCCCGCACCAGCTGATGTTTACCCGGGGACGAGTACTGGTCATGAATGCCAATCTGGATTCACTCGGGAAACCGGCAGGAGAGAGCTGGATTACTGTCATCGATCCTGCGACGACTGGAAGCGTGGTGATCGACTCGATTCCTCTGATTGGCCCCGGCAACGCACGGTTCAGCACCGTAGCCGGTGACGGGCTAGTCTACGTCATCCAGGATGGAGATCCCAGCGTAGACGAGGGACGGCTATCTGTGGTGGATCCGGTGGGCCGGCGCGAGCTGGCCAGCTTCGGTGGCTTCGGCTTTGGTCCTGGCGATCTCACGGCAGACGACGGTGACCGCCTCCTGGTCAGCTCGCGAACCGAAGGGCTGATGGAGTTCGACACTGCAGAGCGAACCATCATCCGGGGCGAGGGAAACGGCGTCGACATCCCGGGCAACACTGGTGTCACTGTGGACTCGGAGGGTCGAGTCTACGCGCTGGAAGCTGGATGCTCCGGGAGCGGTGTCCTGCACGTCCTCCGTCCCGATTTCACGGAGATCCGTTCCGTTCCTGTAGGTCGTTGCGCCAGCCAGGCGCTGCTCGCCCGCGTCCCGCAGGCGGGGGTCGAGAGCGCGGACGAGCCACTCCCCTGATCGCCGCTGCAGGGCGCAGGGGTACATTCCGTTATGTCCCTGGTATCTACGCCTGCCATCGTGGTCTCTGCTCTGCGCTACAGCGAGACCTCGAAAATCGTCCGTCTGGCTACCCGTGATTACGGGGTCCAAAGCGTCATCGCCAAAGGAGCGATGCGACCCAAGAGCCGTTTTGGCGCCGCCCTCCAACTTCTGAGCGAGGGCCAGGCCCAGATCCTCCTCAAGGAGCACCGCGAGCTACACCTGCTGGCTGCTTTCGATCTGAGGCGACTCCATGTCGGTCTCGCCGGTGATCTGGAGCGCTACGCCATCGGGTGTGCCCTGGCGGAGGTGATGGTGCACTTTGCCCCCGCCGACCCTCATCCCGAAAGCTTCGATGTCCTGGAGCACGCCTTGGTAGAGTTGGAGATCGCCACGCCTGGAGCGGTGGAGTCGCTCGGCTACCGCGTTCTATGGCAGCTGGTGAGCTCCCTGGGTTTCGAGCCTTCCATGGATGCCTGCGTGATCGACGGAACCCCGATACCAGCGGATGGGCCGCTCCCCTTTAGCACGCGCGACGGAGGTGCCGTATGCCCAGCCTGCGCCAAGCAGCATGGAGCTACTCAGCTTCCTGAACGCGCCCGTACCGATCTACGCGCCTTGCTGGAGCCGGGTGCTCGCTTACCGGTGCTGGATCCGCGGCATGCCCTGGCGCACCGGCGGCTCCTCGCTCGCTACATACGGTATCACCTGGGTGAGGGAGCGGAGCTTCCCGCGCTCGAGTTCTGGATGCAGCGGCCCTGGGCGGCAGCATGATCATCGGGACGGCCGGCCATATCGATCATGGAAAGTCAGCCCTGGTGGCAGCCCTCACCGGGGTTGCCATGGACCGGTTGGCGGAAGAGCGGAAGAGAGAGATCACGATCGAGCTCAACTTCGCGCCCCTGGACCTCGGTAACGGTCGGGTCGCCGGAGTAATCGACGTTCCCGGTCACGAGGACTTCATACGAACCATGGTGGCCGGCGCATCCGGCATGGACTTGGCCCTCCTGGTGGTGGCGGCGGATGAAGGGATCATGCCGCAGACAGAGGAGCACCTCACCATCCTCGAGCAGCTCGGGGTAGCGGCGGGGATTCCTGTCATTACCAAGGCGGATTTGGCAGAGCCCGAGTGGCTTCAGCTGGTTGTGCTGGAGCTCTCCGAGCGGCTCAACACTTCGTCGGTGCGGTTCGAAAGCCCCATAGCCGTGTCGGCCAGGAGCGGAGCCGGCATCGACGAGCTACGGGCTCGGCTGGTGCGCCGGGCCGAGGAGATCACGCCCCGGGTGGTCGCGGACGCGTTCCGGCTTCCGATCGACCGGGTATTCTCGCTGGCCGGTGTGGGCACGGTTGTAACGGGCACTGCCTGGTCTGGCCGGCTGTCGGTTGGTGATTCTGTTCTGGCCCTCCCGGCCGGGATCCGCGGTCGGGTACGATCGCTGGAGAGCTACGGCAAGGCAGTGAACCGGAGTGAGCCGGGGGCAAGGACGGCGGTGGGGATTGCCGGCATCGAGCGCAGCGCACTCAGGCGCGGCGACGTGCTGGTCACCGACGAACTACCCTGGTCGAGTACGTCCGCCCTCGACGTGGAGCTCGCGTTGGAGAGCAGGGCGCCACGCGCCATAAAAGCTGGAACCCGCGTCCGGCTCCATCTTGGGACAGTCGAAGTGATGGCCCGGGTATTCCCCCGCCAGGCCATCGAACCGGGTGACGTCGGTTTGGCCCGGCTCTCGCTCGATAAACCCGTTGTCGCGCGTGCCGAGGACCGCTTTGTCCTCCGGAGCTACAGCCCGGTCACCACGATTGGGGGAGGCCGGGTCCTCGATCCACTTCCTCCGCGCCGGAAGCGGGTCTGGCCGGCGGAGCTCGCCTCGCGGGATCCGGCCGAACGATTCCGGGTCATGCTCGAGCGCCGGTCCGAAGGCATCGCCTCGCCACTACTCCCGATTCTCCTTGGCCTGCCCAGGACGGCTGCAGCCGAGGTTGCCCGCCAGGAACCGAGTGCGCGGCTGCTGGGAGAGTACTGGGTCCCGACCCAGTCGGTAAACGAGGTCGCATTCCGTGCCCGAAACCTGGTCAGGGACTTCCATCGTGGCCATATCAGTGAGCGGGGGATGCCCCTCGAAACTCTGCGACATGCCCTCAGGACCCGGGAGGTAGTAGTGGAGGCCGCTCTTCAGGAGCTTCTGGCGACTGGGCGGCTACGACGAACGGACGGTCTCATTGCCCTGGCCGGGTTCGCGCCCCGAGTTGCTGGGGGTGATGCGGAGATAGACCGCGTGGTTGGAATCCTGCTCGATGCCAACCTGAGTCCCCCATCGGTATCCGAGCTGGAGCACACCACCGGCCGGAGCGACCTGATCGCGGTCTTGAGGCTTGCCGCGGCACGAGGGCAGGTGGAGGCGGTTGAGCGTGACCGGTACTACGCCCGCCAGGCGCTAGACCAGTTTACTGCCGTTCTGAACGACATCGGGCAACAGGGCGAGATCATCCCAGCTGCCATTCGCGACAGGCTGGGGATTAGCCGCAAGTACCTGATACCGTTGCTGGAGTGGGCGGACGGCCGGGGGATCACCGTCAGGGTTGGCGACGGAAGGATCTTGAAATCGAGGCCATAGGTCCGGCAGTCTTGACTCCAGACCGTCGATTCTAGACCTTCAGCCTTACGTCCGTCATTTCACTCCGACTTTCCCGGAGGTGCCATTACCGTTTCAACACTGGTATGAAGAGGAGCGCCCATGGTCCGCTATGCGTGGCCGGGGTGGTGGCTCGGGCTTCTGGTGGGGGCTGGCTCCCCGGTGGCGGCGCAAGCGAACGTTGCCCCGCCGAGAATCGAGCTGAAAGAGAACTACCCCAATCCGTTTTTCCCGGCGACGACAATTCCGTTCGAGATTTCCTCGGCGGTATGCGCGAGGGGTCATCAGCCGGTGGTCAGTCTGAAGATTTACAACGTGCTGGTACAGGTCGTCGCCATTCCGACATTAGCCAGTGGCCCTGGAGAAAGACTCGACAGCCTTCGCCTCCGCTGCGGTGAACACCGGGCCTATTGGGATGGTAAGTACCTGGATGGAAAGCGGGAGGCGATCACTGGGGTGTACTACTATCAGCTCACCGTGGATGGCGAGCGGTTCACCCGGAAGATGATCGCCCAGAAGAAGACAGTCACCGAGAGATAGAGAAGCAGCCCGCGAAAGGCTGCTTCTCTTCTTTCAGCATCCCACCATCGATATCAACTCCCCGCAAATCTGCTCTCGCTCTGCCAAACCGGCAGAATTGGGCGGTATAGGCCTTGCCAATCCCGGGGCCGGTCCTAAGGTTTTCATGAATCCGTCGCCTCCGTCGGAGGCTCGGGAGTATGTGCATTGCGAGGATGCGAATGATTCGACCAGAGCGATTGACGATCAAGGCCCAGGAGGCGTTTCGGGACGCAGGAGAGCTCGCGAGGGCGCGAGGCAATCCGGTCGTGAACGATGCGCACGTGCTGGCCGCCCTGCTGGCGCAGGACGAAGGCGTCGTCCAGCCCCTGCTTCAAAAAGTCGGACTCAACGTCGCTGCGATTACCCAGGCGGTGGAGCAGGAGATCGCCCGGTTTCCGACCCAGGCCGGCGGCGGAGCCGAGCCCAGCTTCAGCCGCGAAGTCCAGCGCGTGTTCGACCGCGCGGAGGCAGAAGCCAAAAAGCTGGGAGACGCGTACGTCTCCACCGAACACCTGCTACTGGCGATGGCGGAGGAGAAAGGGACCACCCTCCGGTCGGTGCTGGGAGCCCAGAACATATCTGCCGACGACCTCCGGTCTGCTCTGGAGGGGGTTCGAGGCTCGCACCGGGTGACCGACCAGTCTCCCGAAGGGAAGTACCAGGCGCTGGAGCGGTACACTCGGAACCTCACAGATCAGGCGCGGAATGGGAAACTCGACCCTGTCATCGGCCGGGACGAGGAGGTGCGCCGGGTGATGCAGGTGCTGTCCCGTCGAACCAAGAACAATCCGGTGCTCATCGGTGAACCTGGGGTCGGCAAGACCGCGATCGTGGAAGGCCTGGCCCAGAGGATCGTGAACGGGGACGTCCCCGAGTCACTTCGCAATCGCGAGCTGGTCGCTCTCGACATCGGTCAGCTGCTGGCAGGCGCCAAGTACCGTGGGGAGTTCGAGGAGCGGCTCAAGGCAGTAGTTAAGGAGCTGACCGAGAGCCAGGGCAAGTACATCACCTTCATCGACGAGCTGCACACCATCGTGGGCGCTGGGGCCGCCGAGGGCGCGGTAGATGCGAGCAACATGCTCAAGCCGCCGCTGGCGCGAGGCGAGCTCCATGTAATTGGAGCAACCACGCTCGACGAGTATCGCAAGCACATCGAGAAGGACGCGGCTCTGGAGCGGCGCTTCCAGCCGGTGCTGGTTGGGGAGCCGAGTGTGGCAGATACGATTGCTATCCTGCGTGGGCTCAAGGAGCGGTACGAGGTCCACCACGGCGTTCGTATCACCGACAACGCGCTCGTGGCCGCTGCCACCCTCTCCGACCGCTATATCGGTGACCGCTTTCTCCCCGACAAAGCGATCGACCTGGTCGACGAGGCGGCGAGTCGCCTGAGAATCGAGATCGACAGCTTGCCCCAGGAGATCGACGAGGTGGAACGCCGGATCGTCCAGCTCGAGATCGAGCGGCAAGCGTTGATGAAGGAAAAGGACAAGGCGGGACAGGAGCGCCGGCAGGCGGTGGAGCAGGAGATTTCGGAGCTGCGGGAGCGGAGCGCGGGCATGAAGGCCCAGTGGCAGGCGGAGAAGTCCGCCATTCACGAGCTGCAAACTAAGCGCGCCGAAGTGGATGCACTCCGAAGTGAGGTCGACCAGGCGACCCGCCGGGGAGATCTCCAGAAAGCGGCCGAGCTGCGCTACGGCCGGATTCCGGAGCTGGAGCGGGAGCTCGCGGACGAAGAGGCTCGGCTGCAAACCGTCCAGGCTCAGGCACGCTACCTGAAGGAAGAGGTCGACGCGGAAGACATCGCCGAGATCGTCGCCAAGTGGACCGGCATCCCGGTTTCCAAGATGCTGGAATCGGAGCGCGAACGGCTCACCCGGCTCGAACAGGAGCTGGGGCGCCGCGTGGTGGGTCAGCAGCCGGCTGTCACCGCCGTTGCCAATGCGGTCCGCCGGAGCCGCGCCGGATTGCAGGACGTAAACCGGCCGCTGGGCTCATTCATTTTCCTGGGCCCAACCGGGGTTGGAAAGACGGAGACGGCTCGAGCCCTGGCCGAATTCCTCTTCGACGACGAACGGGCGATGGTTCGTCTGGACATGTCGGAGTACATGGAGAAGCACTCGGTAGCCCGGATGATCGGTGCTCCTCCTGGCTACGTCGGGTATGAGGAGGGCGGTCAGTTGACCGAGGCGGTTCGGCGCCGGCCCTACAGCGTGATCCTGTTCGATGAAATCGAGAAGGCCCATCCGGACGTGTTCAACGTGCTGCTCCAGATACTCGACGATGGGCGGCTGACCGACAGTCAGGGCCGAGTGGTTGATTTCCGCAACGCCGTGATCATCATGACCTCCAACATCGGAAGTCAGTACATCGTGGACTCGGGTGCGCAGCTCGACGCTAAGGGCTGGGAGAAGGTCGAGGAGAGGGTCCGGGACGAGCTCCGCAATCATTTCCGGCCCGAGTTCCTGAACCGGGTGGACGACATCATCGTCTTCCGCCAGCTCAGCCGGGACGACCTCGTTCGGATCGTCGATCTCCAGTTGGTGCGGTTGGAGGAGATGCTGGCGCAGCGTCACCTTGGACTTGAAGTCACGCCGGAAGCGAAGGCACTGATCGCGGCCGAGGGATACGATCCAGTTTACGGGGCTCGACCCTTGAAGCGAGTCATTCAGAGGCTGCTGCAGAACCCGATCGCCCTGGAGATCCTGGAGGGCAATTTCCACGATGGCGACACCATCCGGGTGGAGCGAAACGGAGACGGCGTACGCCTGGTGCGGGGTGCGCCGGAGGTCGAGCGCATCAGTGCGTAGAGGTACGCCTTCGCCCGCCGACCTGACCGGGATGGAGTCGGCGCTGCGCCTGGCCCGCGCCGCTTCAGTCCGAGAGGAGGTTCCGGTCGGAGCGGTGGTCGTAGCGGAAGGTGAACTCCTGGGAGAAGCCCACAACGAAACGGTGCAGCGCCGGGATCCCACGGCGCACGCCGAGCTGCTGGCGCTGCATCGCGCGCTCCAGAAGGTGGGCGAGGACCGGCTCCTTCTCGCCACGTTGTATGTAACGCTGGAGCCGTGTGCCCAGTGCGCCGGAGCGATCGTGCTGACCAAGGTGGGCCGCGTCGTCTTCGGCGCGTATGATGATCAGGCCGGTATGGCCGGGTCGGTGTATGACCTCCTTCGCAATCCGCGCTTGAATCATCGGCCTGAGGTGATCGGCGGCCTTCTGGCCGAGGAATGCGCCGACCTCCTCAAACGCTTTTTCCTGGTTCGCAGAGGAGGCCTGTAAGTCGGTTGTTATAGCAGTGTGTGAGTAAATCGAGCTCCCGCATCTCCAGAGAACATCCTGCTTCCGCCCGCCCTGGAGAATGGATGTCAATCCTCTGCGCTGGAGCTCTTTATGTCACTCCGCGGTGCGTTCTCTCCCCGCTTGGTCCCAGCCGTTTGTACCCTGCTCTTGGGCCTGAGCACTGTTGCCGCCGCTCCCCTCACCCACTCGCCGACCACCGGAGCAGTCAAAGGGCATGTACGCGATGAAAAAGGTGCTCCCATTGCGCACGCCCAAGTCTTTATCGTGGGGACTGCACTGACTGCGCTGAGTGATTCGAGCGGAGCCTACCAGCTCCGCGCTGTTCCAGCAGGGACGGTCGACATTCGAGCGGCTTTCATCGGGTACAAGTCATCTCAAGCCACAATCGTGGTGCGCGCCGGCCAAACCACCACTCACGATTTCAAGCTCGAGGTGACCAATGCGCAGATTCAAGAAGTTACGGTTGTAACACAATCGCAACCGCTCGTTGCCCGTGCAGATGTCGACCGGAAGGCGCAGCAATCCGGGTTGGCGTCGGCGGAGGCGCCGCCGCGATCAAGAGACGAAGTCACATCCAAGGAAAGGCCCCGGGTCGGGGTCAGGCTCGGACTCCAGCCAGGGGTGATTGATGGCGTCCCCCTGACCGACTCCTGGCGAGCCCAGCGGGAGCCCGGCAACACCGAGGCGTACGCCCGGATCGACGACAACCGATTCCTGGCGGCCACCGCCAACCCACTCTCGACCTTTTCCATCGATGTAGACGCTGCATCCTACAGCAACGTGCGCCGGTTCCTGACCCAGGGCTCCCTGCCACCAGCCGATGCGGTACGGCTGGAAGAGCTGGTCAACTACTTCTCCTATACCTATCCCGATCGCACCGGCAAACATCCCTTCGCGGTGACTACAGAGGTGGGACCATGCCCATGGGCGACCGACCATCGCCTGGTCCGGATCGGCCTCCAGGCCAAGCGAGTTGCCACCCGGGATCTGCCTCCCAGTAATCTCGTCTTTCTGCTCGATGTATCCGGGTCGATGCAGTCGCCTGACAAGCTTCCGCTGGTGAAGCAGGCGTTCCGCGCTTTGGTGCAGGAGCTCCGCGCCCGAGGACCGCGTTGCCATCGTGGTGTACGCCGGTGCAGCCGGACTGGTGCTGCCGTCGACATCCGGTGCCGAGAAAGCACGATCCTCGGCGCCATCGATCGCCTGGAGGCCGGTGGCTCCACCGCGGGTGGTGCCGGTCTCAAGCTGGCGTACGATGTCGCGCGGGAAAATTACCTGCCGGAAGGGAATAACCGTCTCATTCTGGCAACCGATGGTGACTTCAACGTGGGCGTCAGCTCCGACGCCGAGATGATCCGACTGGTCGAAGCTCGGCGGGAGGAGGGAACGTTCCTCACCGTGCTCGGCTTCGGTACCGGCAACCTGAAGGACACCAAGATGGAGCAGATGGCCGACAAGGGGAACGGCCACTACGCCTACATCGACAACTTTCGCGAGGCGCACAAGGTCTTCGTGCGTGAGTTTGGCGGGACGCTGTTCACCGTCGCCAAGGACGTGAAGATCCAGGTGGAGTTCAATCCGGCCAGGGTGCGGGACTACCGCTTGCTGGGATACGAGAACCGGCTGATGGCCAAGGAAGACTTTGCGGATGACCGGAAGGATGCCGGTGAGATCGGCGCCGGCCACGCCGTGACTGCACTGTATGAAGTGGTTCCGTTAGGTGCGAGGCCGCTTGCGATGACCGGTGACAGCCTCACCTATCAACAGGTCACACTTCGGCCGTCCGCCAATCGCAGCGAAGAGCTCATGACCGTTCGCCTTCGCTACAAGGATCCTACCGGTACCAGAAGCCGACTGCTCTCGACGGCCGTGGTGGATCGTGGCAGTCCGCGTCCGTCTGGAGATCTCGAGTTCGCGTCGGCGGTGGCGGCGTTTGCACTGGTGTTGCGGAATTCCGAGTTCAAGGGCAACGCCAACTATGATCTGGTCATGTCGCTCGCCCGGGATGCCTTGGGTGAGGACCCCGATGGCTACCGGGGCGAGTTCATCAGCATGGTGGAGCGGGCGCGGAGTCTGAGTGCTGGTGGCGATACAGCGGTGAGCGGAGATTCAGTCAGGACATGAGGTGGGAAACCGGTGACAGTGAACGGTAAACGGTAAACAGGGGCTCCTGTTCATTGTTTACCATTTACGCTTTATCTTTCCCGGCTGTTACCCCCCCTGGACAGGTGTCCGAGTGGCTGAAGGAGCCGGTCTCGAAAACCGGTATACCCTCACGGGTATCGTGGGTTCGAATCCCACCCTGTCCGCTGTAACCATCGGAAACGGGTCTGATCGATGGAGCGGCCATAGGATCAGTCGGGTCTAACCGAAGTAACAAGGGGCGCGAAAGCGCCTCTTTCTGCACGGCAGTCCAAATTTCCGTAGACCGATCTATTTTGCCTCCCATGAGCTATCTGGACGACCACCTGCTGCCCGGTGAGCGCATCGTCTACCGCGCTCGACTGCACTGGACCATCTTCATCCACGCCATACTGGTGGTTCTGCTAGGTATCGCGCTTGGCATAGTTCTGTACCTGTACCAGCCGGCCTATTGGTACCTTGGTGCTGCCCTTGCGGGCATTGGCCTGCTTCTCGCCATCGGTCCCGCCATACGCTACGCCAGCTCCGAGTTCGCCGTCACCGATAAACGCGTAGTCGCCAAGCTGGGCTTCATCGAACGGGAGTCGCTGGAGACACTGCTGAGCAAGATCGAGGCGATCGGCGTCGACCAGGGAGTCGTGGGCCGGATGTTGGGCTTCGGGGCTGTCACCATCACCGGCACCGGAGGGACCGAAGAGTCGTTCCCCAAGATCGCCGAGCCGCTCGAGCTCCGGCGTCAGATCCAAAGCCAGATTGTTGCCCAGGATGAGCACAGGGGTACTCAAGCCTCACCCGCACTCAGGCAAGAGTCCGAGCGCCGGGTCGAGCGCGAGTGTCCCTACTGCGCCGAAATGATTCTTGCGCGTGCCAAGGTGTGCAAGCACTGCGGCCGAGACGTGGTGCCTGTTTCGGAGTGAGCCGAGGACCGTCTCACCGGTTGTATCCTGGGACAGGCACTGGGGGACGCGCTCGGCTTCGTGGTCGAGGCTCAGCCACCCGAGGTCGCCCGGATCTACGTCGACGGCTGGCTCCGCATCGGGCGCGCCGGTGACTGGGCCCACCCGCAGTATCCCTTCGGCCAATACAGCGATGACACGCAGCTCGCGCGGGAGCTGCTCCGGAGTTTCGAGAAGGCGCGTGGTTGGGATGCCGCGACGTTCGCAGCCGGAGTGGCTGAGCTCTTCCGGCATCATGCGGCCGTCGGAGCAGGGCAGGGCACACGGTCGGCCGCCGAGAGGCTGCTGGGAGGAGCTACCTGGGAGGAATCAGGCGCTCCCGCCCCCTATGCCGGTAACGGGAGCGCAATGCGGGCCGGTCCCCTTGGCTTGCTCCTCGCCGATCCCCTGATGATGTGTCAGGCGGCCCGGGAGCAGAGTTGGGTAACCCACAGAGACTCCCGGTGCTCCGCGGGATCCATCGTCGTGGCTCGGGCTGTCGCGCTGGCCTCGAGGCGGGAGACAATCGACCCAGCGGAATTCCTCACCGACCTTGCCGGGCTGGTTCGGACCGAGGACGCCATGTTCGCCGAAGCGCTCCGCGGCCTCAGAACATGGCACTCCTTTCAATTGGAACCGGCCACCCACTATCTCTATCGCTCCGGGCTCGATCCAGCACACATGGAAAGCTGGCGCGGGATCTCCGCATTCGTGATTCCCAGCGTACTCTGGGCTCTTTACTCCTTCCTCCGGTCACCTGACGATTACTGGGAAACCATCTGCACTGCCATTCGCGTAGGCGGCGACACCGATACCATGGCTGCCATGGCTGGTGCCATGTGCGGTGCCCGGCTCGGTACAGCGGGCCTTCCTGAACATCTCCTTGCGCAGCTGACGGACGCGGGGGAATGGGGTGCGGAGGAGCTGGCTCGGCTGGCCCGCTCATGCGAGGCTATTGCAGCTACCGAGCAGGTCTCAGATGCCGACTAGGCGCGAGCGTGTTATTGTTGCCAGATTCCCGTTCAGATGGCTCGGTACCCAGCAGGCGAGGCTTTTATGTCGCACGGAAAGATTTACCAGGACGTCGCCGCCACACTCGGCAACACTCCTCTCATAAGACTCAATCGGATAGCAGCGGGCCTGCCCGGCGGCGTCGTCGTAAAGCACGAGGGGTACAATCCCTTCAACTCAGTCAAGGATCGTATCGGAGCCGCGATGATCGATGACGCCGTCGAGAAAGGCAGACTGCGTCCGGGCATGATCATCGTGGAGCCCACCAGCGGGAATACCGGGATCGGGTTGGCGTACGTCGCCGCGGCCCGCGGCTATCGTTGCATCTTCACGATGCCGGAGACGATGACCGTCGAGCGGCGGAACCTGCTCCGTGCGCTCGGCGCCAAGGTGGTCCTGACGGAAGGCCCCAAAGGGATGAAGGGTGCCATCGCTCGGGCGGAAGAGATCCTAGGCCGACTCGGCGACCGGGCGTGGATGCCGCGGCAATTCGACAACCCCGCCAATCCTGCCATTCACTACCGCACCACCGGTCCCGAAATCTGGGAAGACACTAAGGGTGAAATAGACATCTTCGTCTCCGGCGTGGGCACCGGCGGAACGATCACTGGCGCCGGCCGCTTCCTCCGCGAGCGTAAGCCCGGGATCCAAATCGTGGCGGTGGAGCCGGCCGAGAGCCCGGTCCTCTCCGGCGGAGCGCCGTCTCCCCACAAGCAGCAGGGAATCGGCGCGGGGTTCGTGCCCAGCCTGCTGGATACCAAGATCTATAATGAGGTAGTTCGAGTTTCCAACGACGACGCGATTGCCACTACCCGTAGATTGGCCCGTGAAGAAGCGATTTTCGCAGGTATCTCCAGCGGCTCGATTACCTGGGCCGCGCTGCAGGTGGCCGGCCGTCGCGAGAACGCCGGAAAGCTGATCGTCTCTGTCATCTGCGACTTCGGCGAGCGCTACCTGTCGAACCCAGTCTACACCGACCTGCCAGATCCCGATTTTTCTGATCTCGAGGATGCATTGGCCGCACCGGCTGCAATGGTGTAACGCATGGCAGCCACTCTTCCTCTGTCTTCCACGCACGAGGCGCGAGCACACGTGACGACCCCGGCCCGTTCTCTGAATGGCGGCATGACATCAGCCGAGCGTATCGATAGCATCTTCGGCAGCGACATCTTCTCGCGCAGCATGATGCGGCAGCGCCTGCCGAAAGAGGTGTACCGCAGCTTGCTCCGGACCATCGACCAGGGTGAGCCGCTCGACCCAGCCGTGGCAGATGTGGTTGCTGCTTCGATGAAGGACTGGGCCATCGAGAACGGCGCCACCCACTACACCCACTGGTTCCAGCCACTCACGGGACTGACCGCCGAGAAGCACGACTCACTCGCGGCGCCAGACGGGTCCGGCGGGGTGGTGTTCAACTTCTCAGGGTCTGAACTGGTGCAGGGCGAGCCTGACGCATCGAGCTTCCCGTCGGGGGGACTCAGGGCCACGTTCGAGGCTCGCGGATATACCGCCTGGGACGCCACCAGCCCGGCGTTCCTCATGCGGGGCGAGAACAACGTCACCCTCTGTATCCCGACCGCGTTCGTCTCCTGGACCGGTGAGGCGCTCGATACCAAGATCCCTCTCCTTCGCTCAGTGGAGGCGCTCTCGAAGCAGGCGCTCCGGATTCTGTCAATCTTCGGCACCGACGAGGGTGTCTCCAGGATCGTTACGACGGTCGGGCCGGAGCAGGAATACTTTCTGGTGGATCGGGAGCTGTTCTATCGGAGGCCTGATCTGCTCACCTGCGAGCGAACCCTTTTCGGCGCACGGCCGCCCAAGGGACAGCAGCTCGAGGATCATTACTTCGGGACGATTCCGCCGCGGGTGCTCGCGTTCATGGCGGAGGCCGAGCGGGAGCTGTATCGCCTGGGAGTGCCGGTAAAGACCCGGCACAACGAAGTGGCACCGGGCCAATATGAGATCGCCCCGCTCTTCGAGGCGAGCCATATCGCCAGCGATCACCAGATGCTGCTGATGGAGACTTTAAAACGGGTGGCGCCGCGCTATGGCCTTCAGGCGCTGCTGCATGAGAAACCGTTCGCTGGTGTGAACGGGTCGGGGAAGCACAACAACTGGTCGATGTCGACCGACACTGGTGTGAATCTCCTGGACCCCCAGGACGACACTCACACCAACATGCAGTTCCTGGTCTTTCTCTGCGCCACGATCAGAGCGGTGGACATCCACGCCGATCTGCTTCGCGCCTCGATCGCCTCCGCGGCAAACGACCACCGGCTGGGCGCC
The DNA here is from genome assembly GCA_963751925.1 of uncultured Gemmatimonadales bacterium. GTDB lineage: Bacteria > Gemmatimonadota > Gemmatimonadetes > Gemmatimonadales > GWC2-71-9 > CAVVWJ01. The sequence goes on from CAVVWJ010000002.1 coordinate 404,370, forward strand.
AACGAAGCGCCACCGGCGATCATCTCGATTTTCCTGGGGAAGATGTTGTCCGACATCCTGGAGCAGGTCGAGCGCGGGCTTCCCAAGCGCACCATCAGAGGTGGAACTCTGGATCTGGGCGCCAAGACCCTGCCGATGCTGCCCCGCCACTCGGGAGACCGGAACCGAACCTCACCCTTCGCCTTCACCGGGAACAAGTTCGAATTCCGGGCAGTTGGATCCAGCGCCAGTATCGCCTGGCCCAACACCGTGCTGAACACGATTGTCGCCGAGTCGCTGGACTTCGTTGCCGGTGAGCTGGAGCGTGCGGTCGGCGCCAAGCCGAGTCCGGCTCGGCTTCAGGCTGGAGTCCTCGCGGTGCTCAAGAAGCTGATCAAGGAGCACAAGCGGGTGATCTTCGATGGCGACAACTACTCGGAGGACTGGCACGCCGAAGCAGCGAAGCGTGGATTGCCGAATCTCAAGGAGTCGGTGGAGGCTTTCGGCGTCCTGCGGGCCAAGAAGAATGTCGAGTTGTTCCGGAAGTACGGGGTCCTGACCCGAGCGGAACACGATTCCCGTACGCATATCGCTATCGAGAAGTACATCAAGCAGCTCACCATCGAGGCGGAGATGATGGTCTCGATTGCCCGGGCACAGATCCTCCCGGCGGCGCTCCGGCACCAGCAGCGGGTCGCGGAGGCCATTTCGGCAACCACTGCGGCAGGGGTGGACTGCTCCGATACAACTGCGTCGCTCCGGAGCTTCGTCGATCTCGTTTCCAGGCTGCAGTCAAACATCACCGCGGTGGAGCAGGTGGCCGCGCATCACGAAGACGATCCGATACGCCATGCCGCTCAGATCAGCCGCCAGGTGAAGCCCGCTATGGCTGAGCTGCGCTCGACGGTGGACGCACTCGAGAGTCTGGTCGCTGCCGATCTCTGGCCGCTACCAACCTATCGGGATCTGCTGTTCTTAAAGTGAGTTTGCACTGCACGGCTGCTCATAGCTATTAGCTAGTAGCTCATAGCTTTTTCTTTAGAGCGGCCACCCGGCAGAGTGCTTGCGGGTCAGAAGAAACAGCTCGGAAGGAAGATCAGCGGGAGTGAGAGTGCCGGCCATTGCCTGGAAGGCGGCGCATTCTGCGGCTGAGGCGTCCGGCTCGAAAGACACCGCCAGCGCCTCGACCAAGGGAGGCCGGTCCGGTCGGTCCAGGGCGTCCATCCAGGGATGCCGCTGAGTTACCTGTCTGCAGGCCAGCCGAACCCGGACTGCCCCATCCAGCCAGAGCGGCCCCGATGCCAGACCGGTGAGCAACGGCTGGCTCAGAAGCAGGCTCTCTCCACTGGGAGTCACCGCCCCGAACCGCAATTTGCCTCGCTCGTTTCGACGATGCAGCACAACTCCCCAGGCGAAGGCTGGACGTTGGTGGTGATACCAATCCAGCACTCTGAGGAGCTGCTCGCGTAATGCGTCGACGACGAGGGGAGATGGCATGGTTCCGACTGGCGGAAAGGGTTGCCGTATAGCCGATGCTCGGCACGGTCGCCATCTTTTTATGCAGAATGTGGGCCACATCTCCACGCAGATCCCCTGGCGCCAGTCCCGGCATGTCGGCACATTCCCCGGTCCATCCATGACCCATCACTACCCCGACTCCCATGTGTTCTACCGGAAGCTGACGCGCGAATACCCGCGCATCGTCCGGGGGGATGGCTGCTACCTATATGACGACCAGGGCCGGCGATACCTGGACGGGTCGGGCGGCGCCTACGTGGTCAACGTGGGGCATGGGGTAAGCGAGATTGCGGAGGCGCTCGCCTGCCAGGCAGGGCAGCTGGCCTATGTGAGCGGCACGGCATTTACTCACGATGCGGTGGAGCAGTTCGCGGCAGAGCTCGCTGCACTGTGCCCCGGTGATCTCGACATCGTCTATCCGCTTGGGAGCGGCTCGGAGGCGGTGGAGGCTGCCCTGAAGTTGGCCCGGCAGTATTGGGCCGAATCCGGTCGGCCCGGAAAACACAAAATCCTCGCACTGGCTCCTTCCTACCACGGCAACACGCTGCTGGCGATGTCTGCCTCGGCGAGGGAGCAGTACAAAGTCTTCTATCGTGAATGGCTGGTTCCGATCGCGCGGGCGCCGGCAGCGTATGCCTACCGCTGCGAGTGCCGGGGAGTGGCGCCGCTGTGCCCGTCCTGTACCGGCGAGGCGATCGAAACGGCGATCCTCAGGGAAGGGCCCGATTCAATCGCAGCGTTCATCGCGGAGCCCGTCGGTGGCTCGTCCACCGGGGCATCGGTCCCTCAGCCGGGGTATTGGCGACGCGTGCGGGAGATCTGCGACAAACACGACGTCCTGCTGATCGCCGACGAAGTCCTGACCGGCGCGGGCCGCACCGGAACTTGGTCGGCGATCGAACAATACGGCGTCGTCCCTGACATCATGACACTGGGCAAGGGAATCGCCGGAGGGTACGCACCCCTCTCCGCCGTGGTGGCACCCCAGCGAATAGTGGATGCCCTGGCCCGCAACTCGGGTGTCTTCCTTCATGCCCAGACGTTTTCTCATCACGCGACTCTCTGCGCGGCTGGCCTGGCGACTATCAGGTATCTGAAGCGACATCGCTTGGTCCAGCGCGCCAGCGATGTGGGCCAGCTGCTTCAGGAACGCTTACAGGACTTGCGGTCGCTTCCGTGCGTCGGCGATGTGCGGGGACGGGGTATGCTGGCAGGCATCGAATTCGTGGAAGACAAGGACACGCGGAAGCCGTTCCCCACCTCGACCCGCTTTGCCGAGACATTCGCGACGGAGGCGCTCGCTGCGGGACTGGTTGTCTGGCCCAACGCCGGACAGCTGGCGGACGGCACCGGTGATCTGGCTATGCTGGCTCCGCCATTCACCATCGATGAGGATCAGATCGACGAGCTGGTGGAGCTCTTTAAGCATGCGGTGGAGCGGACGACCAAGGTGCTCGGAGTCAATACATGACGGCGCCGGCCAAGATCACCTACACCACCACCAGCGGCGATCTGGAGGAGTTTCACCAGAGATTCGACGCGGCCCTCGAGCGGATCCGGAGCGATGCCGGGAAGACATATCCCTTCTACATAGGGCACAAGCCTGTCGAGAGCCGAGCGGCGCCGCTGGTCGACTACTCCCCTATCGATACCACTTTTCTCCTCGGCCGCTTCGCCGCCGCATCAGCCGCTCATGTGGATGACGCCGTTCAGGCTGCTCGCAAAGCTCAGCGTGAGTGGGGTCATCGGCCCTGGCGGGAGCGCATGGCCATCCTGCACCGGGCCGCGGCGATCATCAGGGAACGGAAGTACGACCTGGCTGCGCTCATGAGCCTCGAGGTGGGGAAGAGCCGGCTGGAGTCCATGGGCGACGCCGAAGAATCGGCCGATCTGATCGACTACTACTGCCGGCAAGTGGAGGACGCGGACGGCTTCGTGCGGCCTATGGCACGGCTCACACCGGCGGAGCGCAATACCGATGTTCTTCGCCCCTACGGCGTCTTTGCCTGCATTGCCCCATTCAACTTTCCCTTGGCCCTGTCCGCCGGCATGTCCTCCGCAGCGCTGGCCGCAGGAAACGCCGTGGTGTACAAGCCGGCGGAAGAGACGCCGTGGACCGGCCTCAAGCTGTATGAGATCTACCGCGATGCGGGGGTTCCGGCGGGGGTGTTCAACATTCTCTTTGGGCGGCGCGAAGAGATCGGCGATCCGCTCTGGCAGCATCCGGGAATCGACGGCGTGGTGTTCACTGGCTCTCGGCAGGTGGGCATGCGAATTCATGCGGGCCTCAGCGGGCGATGGATCAAGCCATGCCTCCTGGAGCTGGGTGGAAAGAATGCGACTGTTATCCTGCGCAGCGCCGACCTCGATGCCGCCGCGGAAGGCGTGATGCGGTCGGCGTTCAGCCTTCAGAACCAGAAGTGCAGCGCTACCTCTCGAGTGTATATCGAGCGTCCGGTTCTCGCTCCTTTTGTCGATCGACTGATTGAAAAAACCCGTGCGATCCGGATGGGAGACCCATCCCAACGCGACGTGTACTTCGGGCCGGTTATCAACCAGCGCGCCGTTCAACGCTTTCAGGAGGCGGTTGCGCGGGCCCGGCAAGAGGGGACCGTGCTGCTCGGAGGCGAGCGGCTGAGCGGAGGGATCTTCGACCGGGGTCATTTCGTTGCCCCCACCATCGCTCGGCTGCCAGTCGACAGCGTGCTGTTCCAGGAGGAGCTATTTGTCCCGTTCCTCGCAATCGGGGAGGTCGCGAATCTGGATGAGGCGCTGGCCGAGACCAACCGCGTGGACTATGGACTCACGGCCGGTATTTTTTCCGCCGAGGCATCCGAGATAGAGCGCTTCTTCAATGAAGTGGAAGCCGGCGTCTGCTATGCCAACAAGCGTAGCGGAGCGACCACGGGTGCGTGGCCGGGAGCGCAGCCGTTCTGCGGCTGGAAGGGATCGGGGTCCACCGGCAAGGGTGGCTGCGGGCCATACTACGTCGCTCAGTTCATGCGTGAACAGAGCCGCACTGTGATCCAGGGCTGAAGGGAGCATATGACGGCGCGGGACTATCCCAGAATCGTGGTGCCACCACCGGGCCCCAAGGCCCAGGCGATCGTTGCCCGTGATGAGAACTGGACCTCCACCTGCTACATCAAGGAGTACCCGCTGGTGGTGGCGCGAGGGCAGGGTGTGATGATCGAGGATGTGGATGGGAACCGTTTCCTCGACTTCATGGCCGGCATCGCAGTCTCCTCCACTGGTTACGGTCATCCCAAGGTCGTCGCCGCCGTGAAGGACGCGGCCGATCGCTTTCTTCACATCTGCGGTTCTGACTTCTACTACGAGGGGATGGCGCAGCTTTGTGAGCGTCTGGCCCTCCTGGCGCCGGGTCCATCGAAGAAGCGCGTTTTCCTCACCAACTCGGGGACCGAAGCGGTCGAAGGCGCTATCAAGCTCGCCCGCTATGCCACGCGGCGGACCGCGATTATCGCCTTTCGGGGAGCCTTCCACGGACGCACCACCGGGGCGGTCACCCTGACCTCGAGCAAGGCTCGGCAGCACGCCGGATTCGGCCCGCTGCTGCCGGATGTCCATCACGTCCCGTTTGCCTATCGCTACCGGTGCCAGTTCTGCGCGTCAGAGTCCGCCTGCAACCGTGGCTGCCTCGACGTCATCGAGAAGGAGCTCTTCACCCGCCAGCTCGACCCCCAGGATGTGGCCGCCATCTTCGTCGAGCCGGTGCAGGGAGAGGGTGGCTACATCGTTCCGCCGCCTGGCTACCTCCGAGGACTCCGAGAGATGTGCGACCGCTACGGAATCCTGCTGGTTGCCGACGAGGTTCAGTGCGGCGTGGGCCGCACGGGCAAGATGTTTGCCTGCGAGCACGAGGGGATCGAGCCCGACATTCTGCTCACGGCCAAGGGACTCGGCTCCGGAATGCCGATCGGCGCCATCGTGGCGAAGGATTCTGTCACCACCTGGCAGACTGGCTCCCACGGCTCGACGTTTGGCGGCAATCCCGTGTGCTGCGCGGCTGCGCTCGCCACGCTCGACGTGGTCGAAGGTGGATTGATGGCTAATGCCGTGCGCATGGGTGACCGGCTCATCTCCGCCGCCCGACGACTCATGGACAAGCACCCCTGCATCGGCGACGTGCGGGGCCAGGGGCTCATGGTCGGCGTGGAGTTTGTAAAGGATCGGGCTACCCGTGAGCCCGCCGGCGACCTGGTGCACGAGTTGGTGCAGCGCGCCTTCCGTCAGGGACTGCTGCTCCTCGGCGCCGGCAAGAGCACCCTACGTTTGGCACCTCCACTGATCATCAACGAGCAGGACGTGGATACGGCGGTGGGCATGATCGATGACATCGTGGCCCAGCTCGCTTGAGCAGCCCTTCCAAGGTGGTCACCATGCGCGACGCCATTGCCGCGCATGTTCACGATGGTGACACCGTCGTCATCGAAGGCTTCACCCACCTCATCTGTTTTGCAGCCGGTCACGAAATCATTCGGCAGGGACGTCGAGGACTGACGCTCTGCCGCCTCACGCCGGATCTGATCTACGATCAGATGATCGCCGCCGGCTGTGCCGCGAAGCTGGTTTTCTCCTGGGCCGGCAATCCGGGGGCTGGCTCCCTCCATGCCTTTCGGCGAGCCGCTGAGGGGAAGAGCGCTCCCATGGAGTTGGAGGAGTACTCGCATTTCGGCATGGTTGCGAGGCTCAGCGCCGGAGCCGCCCGGCTGCCGTTCTGGACGATGCGCAACTACATGGGCACCGATCTTCCCAGGGCCAACCCCAGAATTAAAACCGTCACCTGTCCCTACACCGGCGAGGCTCTGGCGACGGTTCCCGCACTCAATCCCGACGTGACTATCGTGCACGCCCAGCGGGCGGATCCCAACGGCAATACCCAGATCTGGGGTTTGGTTGGCGTGCAGAAAGAGGCCGCCTTCGCCTCCAGACGCGTCATCGTTGTGGTCGAGGAACTGGTCGACGAATCGGTGATTCGGGCCGACCCGAACCGGACCATCATTCCCGGCCTGATCGTGGACGCGGTAGTACGGGAGCCCTGGGGTGCGCACCCGTCATATGCGCAGGGCTACTATGACCGGGACAACGACTTTTACATCGCCTGGGAGGCGATCTCGCGGGATTCGAAAAAGCTGCAGGAGTATCTCGACCGATTCGTCCTCGGCGTCGAAGATCGTGCTGCCTACGTCGTCCAGTGCGGTGGCCTCGACCGGCTCCGTGCCGACGCTCGGGTGAGCGCTGGGGTGAACTATGGGTTCTAGTCGCACCGCTGACCACCTTCGTCAATGAGGCAGGTTGAGGTGGCGCGTGCCGGACTGAGCTACACCGCGGCCGAGATGATGGCGGTGATGGCCGCCCGCGAGCTGCGGGACGGAGAGGTCATCTTCGTGGGAATTGGCTTGCCCAACCTGGCGTGCAACCTCGCGCGCGAAACCCACGCCCCGAATCTCGTCCTCATCTACGAGTCTGGCGCGGTCGGGGCCGTACCTGAACGACTGCCGGTGTCGATCGGCGATCCAGCCCTGGTTACCGGCTCGCTCATGGTCTGCAGCATGGCCGATGTGTTTCAATACTTCCTGCAGGGCGGACGGATCGAGGTTGGCATTCTCGGCTGCGCCCAGATCGACCGCTTTGGGAACATCAACACCACTGTCGTGGGTGAGTATCAGCGTCCCGAGGTTCGTCTGCCAGGCAGTGGCGGGGCCGCCGAAATTGCGATCCACGCCCGTCGTACCGTCGTCATCAGCCGCCTGGACCGGCGGGTTTTTGTCGAGAACGTGAACTTCATCACCAGCCCGGGGCATCGCTGCGATGGAAAGTCCCGCGATTCACTCGGGATGCCAGGCGCGGGACCCACCAAAGTGATCACCGACAAAGGGGTGTTGGAGCTGGATCCTGACTCAGGCGAGCTGATTCTGACCTCGCTCTATCCAGGCGTCAGCATCACCTCGGTTCGTGAGGCCGTGGGCTGGCCGCTCCGAAGCCGGCCTTCACTGGGGGAAGGCGAGCCTCCAAGCGATCGCGAGCTTCACCTGTTACGTGAAGTCCTCGACCCTAAACAACTGTATCTGAAGAGATAGCATGAGCACAGCTTCGGTGACTTCGGAGGGAGTAGCGCCCCACGTGGAGCTTCCGCGCGTGCTCACGCTGCGCGATCTCATCCTCTTCAACATCGTCGCGATCCTGAGCCTTCGGTGGACGGCAACGGCTGCAGCAGCCGGTCCGAGCTCACTCACCCTCTGGGTGCTGGCAGCGCTCTTCTTCTTCATTCCCCAGGGTGTCGCCGTGAGCGACCTCTCGGCCCGCTTCCCGGAAGAGGGAGGCATCTATTTCTGGACCAAGCGGACCTTCGGGGATGGTCACGCCTTCATGTGCGGCTGGTGCTACTGGGTCAACAACATTCTCTACTACCCGAATCTGCTGATGTCGACAGCGGTCATCGGCACCTTTGTCGTGGGACGGAGCGAGACCGGTCTCATGGATAACTGGACCTACATCCTGCTGGCGACGCTGACCTCACTCTGGTTGGCTGTGCTGTTGAACATCGTCGGACTAAAAACCGGCCGCTGGCTCCAGAATTTAGGAGCCCTGGGCGTGTATGTGCCGGGGGCATTACTGGTCGGCTTTGGCCTGCACGCGATGTTGACCCGCGCCTCGGCCACGCCGCTCACGATGGAGAGCATCACTCCCAACCTGAGGAACATGTCCCAGCTCAATCTCTGGGCGTCGATCGCATTCGCCTTCGCTGGTGTTGAGCTGTGCGCGGTCATGGGAGACGAAATTCAGGATCCCCGCCGAACGATTCGGCGCTCGATTTACATCGCCGCGCCCATTCATCGCCTTTCTTTACATCGCCGGCACTGCATCGATCCTGTGGCTGGTGCCCACTGGGGACGTTCACATCGTATCGGGTTTCTTCCAGGCGATGGCCGTGGGCACTCGTGATATTGGCGGGATCTCCTGGCTGGTTCCCGCGGTGGCCGCGCTCTACGTCTTGGGGAACATCGGCGGTATTGGTGCCTGGCTCAGCGGACCTGCCCGAGTCGCCTTCGTCATCGGTCTGGACCGCTACTTACCTCCGGCATTTGGCCGGGTACACCCCCGCTGGAAGACGCCCTACGTGGCGATCCTCACCCAAGCGGTGCTCGCCACCGTCTTCATGCTGCTGTCGATCGTGGGGAAGGGGACCACGGTCGAAAGAGCGTATCTGATCCTGCTGGATACGATGCTGCTGATCTACTTCATCCCGTACATCTATCTCTTTCTGTGCTTCATGATCGTCCGCCTGAAGGAGCCGCTCCCGGATCCGGAAGCCCGCCGCACTGGAACAACCGTCGCCGTGATTGCCGGAGGGAGTGGCTTGCTGCTGACGCTGCTGGCGATGATCGTCGCAAGCATCCCCCCCTCGGACACTGCCGAGCCCTGGCTCTTTCGGCTCAAAGTGATCGGCGGCGCAGCGCTGTTCGTCTTGATTGGCGGGGTAGTGTATTGGCGCGGCCGGCGGACAGCACGTTCACTGCCGTGACTTCCACTCAATTCCATCGATCGAAAGATCTCCAGGGCCGGGCATGAAGTTCGGTAGATGTTGCGCGGCGATACTGGGGTTGATCGCGAGCGCGGTCTCCGTTCAGGCGCAGCGGGCACCGGTGCTGCGTCAGATCAAAGTGCCGCACAGCTACTACTATCGCGAGATGTATCTGCCGCAGTTGACCAGTGGACCCAGCGGCGCCGCCTGGTCACCCGATGGTAGAGAGCTGATCTACTCGATGCAGGGCTCGCTCTGGCGGCAGTCAGCGGACAGCGGTGTGGCGCGGCAGCTGACCACTGGACCGGGCTATGACTACCAGCCCGACTGGTCACCCGACGGGCGCTATGTGGTCTACGCATCCTATCGGAACGACGCAATCGAGCTTCTGCTGCTCGACGTTACCACCGGAGAAACCCGGTCATTGGTTGCCAATGGGGCCGTCAACGTGGAGCCTCGCTGGGATCCAGGCGGACGTCGAATCGCATTCGTCTCCTCGGCCTTCGAGGGTCGCTGGCACATCTTCGTGGTGGAGGTTGGAGCCGACGGCAAGCCTGGTACTCCCAAGCGAGTCACTGAGGATCACAACAGCGGGCTGCCGCGCTACTACTACGGCGCATACGACCAGTACCTCTCTCCTACGTGGTCGCCCGACGGCAAAGAACTCATCTTCATCTCCAACCGGGGCCACATCTGGGGCTCCGGTGGCTTCTGGCGCATGGCGGCCCAGCCTGGCAGTGCACCTCGTGAGCTCCGGTATGAGGAGACCACCTGGAAAGCGCGACCGGATTGGAGCCGCGATGGTAAACGTGTGGTCTACAGCTCCTATCTGGGCCGGCAGTGGCACCAGCTCTGGTTGATGACATCCGATGGGGGCGATCCGCTCCAGCTCACCTACGGCAAGGGTGACGCGACATCGCCGCGCTGGTCGTCCGATGGCAAGCACATCGCGTTCATCTCGAATGAGACCGGCAACACCGCGCTGAAGGTGGTCGACATTCCGGGTGGACGGATCCGGCCGGTGATCGCGACCTTGCGCATCTACCGCGAGCCTACCGCCCGCCTTCGTATCTCGGTCAGCGACGCTGCGTCTGGTCGCGCCACCGCCGCGCGGGTATCCATCGCCTCGCCTGACGGCCGCAACTTCGCGCCCGACGACGCCTGGCGGTATGCGGATGACAGCTTCGATCGCCGAGATCGGAAATTCGAGTACGGCTACTTCCATACTGCAGGGACTTCGGTCTTAACCGTTCCCGCTGGGCCGCTCACTGTTGAAGTGTCGCGCGGGCCGGAATACCGGGTGGTGCGGCGAAGGCTGGAGATTGCGGCGGGCGCAACGTCCTCTGTCTCTGTTCCGCTTCGGCGACTGACGAACTTGCCGGCCAGTGGCTGGTACAGCGCGGACCTCCACGTCCACATGAATTACGGAGGCTCGTACCTGAATGACCCGCGGCACCTGGCCTTCCAGGCGCGCGCCGAGGATCTGCATCTGGTGGAAAACCTCATCGTGAACAAGGAAGGTCGTGTTCCGGACATCGGATACTTCCGGGGCAGACCGGATCCGATTTCCACTGAGAGCGTCGTGATCGTACATGACCAGGAGTATCACACCAGCTACTGGGGGCATAGCGGCCTGTTGGGCCTCCGCCGGAATATTGTGCTTCCGGGGTACGCTGGATACGCCAACACACCGGCCGCCAGCCTCTACCCGACCAATGCCGCCGTCTTCGATCTGGCGCATGAGCAGGGTGCCGTCACCGGCTACGTGCACCCCTTCGACAGCGACCCTGATCCGGCAGACACGACCAAACCGCTCACGGACGAGATGCCGGTAGATGTGGCGCTCGGTAAAGTGGACTATTACGAGGCGCTCGGCTTCGTGGACGACTACGTCGCGACAGCGAAGGTGTGGTATCGGGTATTGAATTGCGGCTTCCGTCTGCCGGCCGGGGCCGGGACCGACGCAATGGCCAACTTCGCCTCGCTACGCGGGCCGGTCGGCATGAACCGGGTGTACGCCAAGAGTGGGACATTGACCCAAAGTCGTTGGCTGGCCGCACTGAAGGCAGGGCGCACCTTCGCGACGAACGGGCCGCTGCTCGAGTTCTCGCTTGGCGGAAAAGGCCTTGGCGAAGAAGTGGTGCTTCCGGCAGCAGGGGGTGCCCTCACCGCTCGTGTCGCTCTGCACTCCAATGTCCCGGTCGATCACCTGGAAGTGATCGGGAACGGCGAAGTAGTCGCCAATATTCCGCTGCCGGGCTCTCGAACCAGTGTGACAACCACTGTTCCGCTGAACGTACGGAAGAGCGGGTGGTATCTGCTTCGCGCCCGCGGCAACGACCCGGCTTATCCAATCCTCGACGTCTATCCTTACGCGACAACCAGCCCGATTTACGTGACGGTCGGGACTCAGCCGATCCGTTCGGCCCTGGATGCGGAATACTTTTTAGCCTGGATCGACCGCCTCAAATCCGGGGCAGAGCGAAACACCGCCTGGAACAGCGAGTGGGAGAAATTGCAGGTGCTGGAAAGCATCAGGCAGGCTCGAACCGAGTTCGAGCATCGCCGGAAAGATTGAACCATGCGGGCGATTGCTTGTGCCGCAGCGTGTCTAGCTGTCTCCGGCATCCCGACGACCGCAGCGTATAGCCCTCCACTGCGACCGAAGCTCGTGGTCGTGATCGTGATCGATCAGTTCCGCTTCGACTATCCCCAGCGCTTTCGACCGTTCTTCACCGGCGAAGGCTTCAACCTCTTCTTCAAACGTGGTGCGGTGTTCTCTCGTGCTCGATACGAGCATGGGGTTCTGTTCACCTGCCCCGGACACTCGGTGGTACTGACCGGAAGCTATGCCGATGCGAACGGCATCGTCTCGAACTTCTGGTATGACGCAGCCGCAGGACGGGAGATCTATTGTGCTTCCGATACCGCAGCTTCGCTGGTCGGGGCTGCCGGGGAAGGCCGGTCTCCTCACTATCTGATCGACTCGACCCTCGGCGATGTCCTGAAGCAGACCAGCCGCGGGACCAGTCGGGTGATTGCCATTGCGGGGAAGGACCGGTCGGCGATCATGCTTGGTGGGCATCTGGCTGACGGCGTGTACTGGACCCAGGACACTTTACTGGTCACCTCGAGCTACTATCACCGGCAGCTGCCTGAGTGGGTTCACCGGTTCAACGCATCCGGCAGGGCAAGCGGGTATCTGGGGAAGCCGTGGAATCGGCTGCTCCCGGCGACAGCCTACGCGGGTATGGGTCCCGATGATGTCGCCAACGAACGGGATGTGGCAGGGGTTGGGCGGACCTTTCCCCATCTCGTTCCCGCAAGATCCTCCCACCAGAACCTCATCGAGGCGTTCGAGAACTCACCGTTCCACAACGAGCTGCTCTCCGAGTTTGCCATGCAGGCCGTCGTGCAAGAGAGTCTGGGAACTCACCAGGGTCCCGACCTGCTCGCGCTCGGCTTTTCGGCCAATGACATCATTGGACACACCTATGGTCCTGACAGTCATGAGGTGATGGATGTAACCGTCCGTACCGACCGGCTATTGGACCAGTTCTTTCGGTTTCTCGATCACCGTATAGGTCTGGCCAATGTTGCGATCGTCATCACCGGCGATCACGGCGTGGCACCATTCCCAGAGCTGATGCGCCAACGCGATCCGAGCGCCGATGCCGCCCGACTGAACCCGTCGGTCATTCAGCTCGCTGTGGAAGCTGCGCTCGACCAGAAGTACGGTGGCAGCGGCTGGATCGCGGATCACGAGTATCCCTTCATTTACCTGAACGTTCCGGCACTCCGGCGCGCCGGGATTGCTCTGGACCAGGCGGAACAGACGGCGAGAGACGCGCTGAAACAGCTGCCATCGGTGCGCTTGGCGGTTACGGCTGGAGACCTGGAGCGACAGCGTCGGCGAGGTGAGCACTCCAATGCCGAGCGGAGCTTCTTTCCGGGGCGAAGCGGAGACATCTACTACCAGCTTGGACCTTACGTGATTCCGCAGACGCGAGCCGAGGGAACCACTCACGGGGGTATTTGGCCCTATGATACCGATGTGCCACTACTCTGGTTCGGAGCCGATATTCTGCCCGGCTACTATAAGAGCCCAGCTTACGTGGACGACATTGCGCCGACGCTTTCGGCTCTGCTGCACGTGGCAAAGCCGTCCGGCTCGGAGGGAAAAGTCTTGAAGGAGATCTTGCGTTAGCGCTGAGCCTCGACGATCACTGCGATACCCTGGCCCACTCCGATGCACATCGTCGCCAGTCCATACCGCCCACCCGTCCGTCTGAGGGCGTGAACCAGCGTCGTCAAAATGCGAGCGCCACTGGCGCCGAGTGGGTGTCCCAGTGCAATGCCGCCTCCGTAGATGTTGACCCGCGACGAATCCAGCTCGAGCTCCCTCATACAGGCAATCGCCTGAGCGGCGAATGCCTCGTTCAGTTCGATCAGATCCAGCTGCGCGGCCGTCATGCCGGCACGGGCCAAGGCCAGACGAGTTGCCGGGACCGGCCCGAGACCCATGCAGCTCGGGTCGACGCCGGCCACGGCGGTCGCGACAACCCTTGCTATCGGATTCAGTCCACGTTCCGCGAGCGCTCTCTCACTCACGACCGAGAGAGCTGCAGCACCATCGTTGATGCCGCTCGAGGTTCCGGCGGTGACGCTGCCCCCCGGGACAAATGCGGACTCCAGGCGTGCCAGTGACTCTCGGGTGACGCCGGACCGGGGCGGCTCATCTTGAGCGACCTTGGATCCTTTGCCGGTCTCAACCTCCACCAGCTCGTCAGCGAATACTCCGTCCCGGATGGCTTGTTGAGCTCGGCGCTGGCTCTCGACCGCAAATTCATCCTGTTCTCCGCGGCCGATGGCGAACATGCCGGCGACGCGCTCGGCCGTCTCGCCGAGTGAGATGGTCCAATCGGCAGGCATCCGGGGATTGATGAAGCGCCACCCGACGGTAGTGTCCGCCATAGCCGGCGGGGATCGGTCCCAGGGCTTGCCGCTCTTGAGCAGCACGTGGGGAGCCCGGGTCATGCTCTCCACGCCTCCAGCCACAAACAAATCTCCTTCGCCGGCGCGTATCGCGTGCGCGGCGGAGATGACAGCCTGCAACCCCGAACCGCAAAGCCGGTTTACCGTCTGGCCAGGGATCTCCACCGGGAGCCCTGCAAGAAGTGCGGCCATGCGCGCCACGTTTCGGTTGTCTTCGCCCGCCTGGTTGGCGCACCCGAGTATGACATCATCGATGCGATTCGCAGGTAATCCCGCGCGCTCTACTACACAGCGGATGGCGACAGCCGCAAGATCGTCCGGACGAACCTCCGCTAGAACTCCCCCGGCTCTCCCGATCGGCGTGCGAACTGCCGCTGTGATGAACGCGTCAGCCACCGTAAAGCCTCACGTTGACCTCCCTCTTTAGCAACGCTAAGTTGCGCGCCGGCAACAGCTCAGGACAGGTGGCCGAGTGGTTGAAGGCACCACCCTGGAAAGGTGGCATACCCGCAAGGGTATCGAGGGTTCGAATCCCTCCCTGTCCGTTCAGCTGGGAACCGAAATCTGTTGGGCGGCGTATCTTAAGGGTACCCAGACAAGCCCACGGTTTCGAGGAACGACCATGCTGATCAGGCACCCACCCGATATCCCAACATCCGAGATCACCGACGAAACGCTCTACTGGAACCGGCGCGACTTTCTGAAGGTCGCGGGCTTTGGTGCTGCTGCTGTCGGTGGTCTGCTGCCGTTCACCAGACCTCTCGGTACCCGGCGTGACGACGACAAGCTCACGCCCTATGATGATGTGACCGGCTACAACAACTACTACGAGTTCGGGACCGACAAGGGCGACCCCGCGGAGAATGCGAAGCCCTTCCGCACTCGTCCGTGGAAGATCGAGGTGGCAGGCGAGGTCAAGCGACCTGCCGTGTATGACTTCGATGATTTGCTCAAGCCATTCACGCCAGCCGAGCGGGTCTACCGACACCGTTGCGTGGAGGCGTGGTCCATGGTGGTGCCGTGGTTGGGCATTCCGCTCGCGGCTGTGATTGACCGCCTGGAGCCGACATCGAAGGCGAAATACGTCGAATTCACCACGTTGCTCGATCCCCAGCAGATGCCTGGGCAGCGCCGGCAGATTCTGGACTGGCCTTACGTGGAGGCGCTGCGAATGGACGAGGCCAGACATCCGCTGGCTCTCCTGGTCACCGGTCTGTACGGCAAGCCGTTGCCCAACCAGAATGGCGCGCCGCTCAGGCTGGTGGTTCCCTGGAAGTACGGATTCAAAGGTGGAAAGTCGATCGTCAAGATCGCGTTTGTGGAGAACCAGCCCCAGACAACCTGGAACATTGCCGCGCCTAACGAATACGGCTTCTACGCCAATGTGAACCCCGAAGTCGATCACCCCCGTTGGAGTCAGGCCCGCGAGCGGCGAGTGGGAGAATTTTTCAAACGAAAGACGCTGCCGTTCAACGGCTACGCCGACCAAGTCGCCTCCCTCTACGCTGGCATGGACCTGCGCCGGAACTTTTGAGCTCTCTCCGGATGACCCGATCGGCGGTGGTGACGCGGGTGGTCAAGCCGGTCCTTTTTGTCCTGGCGACTCTGCCGCTAGCATGGCTGCTGTTCGCCCTTCTGAGCGGACTGGTCATGGGCGACCAGGTCAAGTTCATGCAGCACGTGACCGGGGACACCGTACTCACCTGTCTCATGCTCACTCTAACGGTCACACCGCTGCGGCGGCTCACCGGCTGGAACGAGATCATCAAGCTCCGCCGGATGATTGGTCTCACCGCGTTCTGGTACGCCTGCCTGCATCTGACGACCTACCTTGTCTTCGATCAATCACTCTCGCTGTCTGAGATCGGGATGGACATCGTCAAGCACCCATGGGTGCTGGTCGGCTTCACCGGCTTCCTCTGCCTGGTGCCCCTGACGATCACGTCCACCAACAACTGGGTCCGCCGGCTCGGCGGTAAACGGTGGCAGCGGCTCCACCGGCTGGTCTATGTGGCGGCCCTGGCAGGTGTGCTGCACTATCTCTGGCTGGTGAAGAAGGACGTTCACTATCCGGTCATCTACGCGGTCGTGCTCGGCGTCCTTCTGGGGAGTCGGATCTGGTGGGCCGCGGAGCGGGCGCGCTCGAGGCGGACTGCGATGCCGAGAGACATGGAGCCCAAGTCGGCCGCTTGAGGCTCTACCGCCGTCTCAGTGTTCCGGCTAGCTTCCCGCCTCGATGCCCTCCCGCACGCCCCTACTGGACGATCGCGCTTTCGGCCGCACGCTGTCGCGCATGGCCAGTGAGATCGTCGAAAGAAGCAGGGGCACCGAAGAACTGGTCCTGGTCGGCATTCAGCGGCGCGGCGTGGAGATCGCCGGCCGCCTGAAGCGCCTCATTGACGATGCTGAAGGCTCCGCCCTCCCGTATGGCAAGCTCGACATCACACTCTACCGCGACGATCTCCAGACCATCGGCCCCAGACCAGTGGTGGGTGAGACGATGCTGCCCGATCTGGACCGCAAAACCGTCGTGATCGTCGACGACGTGTTGTTCACCGGCCGGACCGTTCGCGCCGCGCTCGACGAATGTGCCGACTTCGGCCGCCCTCGCCGCATTCTCCTCTGCGTGCTGGTCGATCGCGGCGGCCGGGAGCTCCCGATTCAGGCCGATATCGTCGGAACCACAGTCAGCACCGGGCCGGGAGACCGGGTCGATGTGTTCGTGTCTGAGCTCGACGGGCGCGACGCCGTCGAGTTGGTGCGGCAGGGATGATCGCGCCGATCCTGGGAAAGGACCTGGTTGGGCTCGAGCCACTCAGTGCCGAGCAGATCCAGCTCATTCTCGATACGGCGGAACCGTTCAAGGAAGTGAGTGAGCGGCCGATCAAGAAGGTGCCCGCTCTCCGTGGCAAAACCATCGTCAATCTCTTCTTCGAGGCGTCGACCCGGACCCGCATCTCCTTCGAATTTGCCGAGAAGCGTCTCTCCGCCGACACGGTGAATGTGGCCGCGGTGGGATCATCCGTGAGCAAAGGTGAGACTCTGGTCGATACCGCCAAGAACCTCGAGGCGATGCGGATCGACATGGTCGTCATCCGCCACGGCTCCTCCGGTGCTGCCCAGTTCCTCGGACAACGAATCCGCTCCAATGTGATCAATGCGGGAGACGGGAAGCACGAGCATCCTACCCAGGGTCTGCTGGACATGCTCACGCTGCGCGACCGATTCAAGCGAATCAAGGGGCTCAAGATCGCCATCTGTGGCGACATCCTTCACAGCCGTGTCGCCCGGAGCAACATCTGGGGTCTGACCAAGCTCGGCGCAGAAGTGGGTGTCTGCGGGCCGGCGTCGCTGCTTCCGAGGCACGTGGAGGAACTGGGAGTCACCATCCTCCCCCGCATCGAAGACGCCATTCAGTGGGCGGACGCCCTCAACGTGCTCCGGCTTGCAGCTCGAGCGAATGGAAGCCGGCTTTCTCCCTTCATTGCGCGAGTACAACCGTGTCTTCGGCGTGACCAACGAGCGTCTGGCTCGGGCGCCGAAGGACTTGCTCATCCTGCATCCGGGGCCGATGAACCGCGGCGTAGAGATCGACAGCGATGTGGCGGACGGTCCCCATAGTGTGATCCTGCCTCAGGTCACCAACGGCGTCGCCGTTCGGATGGCCGTGTTGTATCTCCTCGCGGGTGGGTCTCCCGACTGGGCGCACACCGGAGATGACGAGCGGTGAGACCGATCCTGATCCGTGGTGGCCGGGTGATAGATCCCTCTCGCGGCGCGGACGGACCGGCGGATGTCTACCTCGAAGACGGTAAGGTGGCCGCGGTGGGACGTGACATCGGATCACCGGACGAAGCGCTGGTGCTGGATGCAACCGGGCGAATCGTCACACCTGGTCTGATCGACATCCACGTTCACCTGCGCGAGCCGGGGCAGGAGGATCTGGAGACCGTTGCGACCGGAGCCATGGCCGCGGCAGCCGGCGGCTTCTCGGCGGTATGCGCCATGCCGAATACCGATCCAGTCACCGACAACCAGGCGGCTATCGGTTTCATCGTCAGCCAGGCGCAGCGGGCGAACAAGGCTCGGGTCTATCCAATCGGCGCCATATCGCTGGGCCAGAAGGGCCAGCAGCTCGCGGAATTCGGTGAGCTAGTGGGAGCCGGGGCCGTGGCGGTGAGCGACGATGGAAAGCCGGTGGTGTCCAGCCATCTGATGCGCACGGCCCTGGAATACGCCCGCACCTTCGAGATCCCGGTGGCTGATCACTGCGAGGAGCCGAGCCTCGCAGCCGGTGGTGCCATGCACGAGGGCATTGTGTCGACCCGGCTCGGCCTGAAAGGGATTCCCTCCGCGGCGGAAGAGATCATGGTCGCACGGGACATTCTTCTCGCTGAGCTGACCGGCGGCCACGTGCACCTCTGTCACATGTCAACTCGCGGATCGGTTGACCTGATTCGTCGCGGCAAGGAAAAAGGCATTCGGGTTACCGCGGAGGCGTGTCCGCACCATTTCACGCTGACGCACGAGGAGTGCGAGGGCTACAACACCAACGCGAAGATGAACCCGCCGCTCCGGGAGGCCGAGGATCGCGAGGCTATTCGCCAGGCGCTACGGGACGGGACCATAGATGCCATCTGCACCGATCACGCGCCGCACCACTACGACGCCAAGGAGCGTGAGTTCGATGATGCCCCGAATGGGATCATCGGACTGGAGACGTCGCTCGGTCTTGCGATTACTGAGCTGGTCGAAACCGGGCTGCTGACCCTGTGCGACCTGGTGAACCGGATGAGCACCGGGCCGGCCCGCATCTTCAACTTGCCCGGCGGCACGCTCGCCAACGGCTCGCCGGCCGACGTGGTTATAACCGATCCCAAAACCAGCTGGGTAGTCGATCCATCCAAATTCTTTTCGAAGAGCCGGAACACACCATTTGCGGGCCGAAAGCTCACCGGTCGCGCCGACGTGACGATTGTGCGAGGGCAGGTGGTGTACCAGCGTGAACGCTGAGACCTTCTTGGCCGGGAGACCGAAAATCCCTTCGGAGGGTGTCGAGACGCGGCCACCGAATTAGATTTGATTCTTAGAGTTAGCCATACACTGCAGGACTGCGGCGCAGTCGTCCCCGCCGATGCACCCGGGCTGATACGGGCCTGCTGGTGACAGGCAAGCGGCTCCGGGACGGCAGGCTTCCCGAGATCGCGCTGCTCGTTGGGGAGAGCCTTGAGCACCGAGCGCGCATACGGTTGGCGGCTGGTGAACTCGGACATGTGAAATGACCTCACCCGGGAACAGATCGACGCCTTAGAGCGGATGAGAGGAAACCCTTCTTATGTCCAAGACGATTTCAGAAACTGAGCCGACGATCGAGGCCTTGCTGGAGCAACGCACTCAGTACGAAGAGTGGCTCGCTCGCCTCGACAGCTCGGGCGACAAGGTGCCCCCGGCAGTCCGCCAGAGAGTGCGCGCAGATTACGAGTCGCGTCTCAAGGCTGTCCTCGAGCAGCTGCGCGGCCGCGGGGCGTCGGTTGCCGAGGAGCTCGAGCGGCAGCACGCCAGCCAGGCCCAACTGGATCAGGAGCGTCGTGCCGCCGAGGAAGCGCTTGCCGAGGCCGAGGTTCGGCATTCGGTGGGTGAGTACGGCGAAGACGAGTGGCGTCGTCTCAGCGAGCAGAGTCGCCGCGAGATCGATCAGCTGCGAGCACGGCTCCGGAGCATCGGGGGTGAGATCACCCGCCTGACCGAAGTCCAGGCGCTAGTGGCGGCGCCGCGGACGGCCGCAGCTGCGAGCGCACCGGCGAACGCTCCCGCTGCTGTGACCCCGCCGGCCCGGCCGCCCGAGGTGGTGGAGCAGGCTCCTCTCGTCACGCATGTGGCCGAGCCAATTGATGAAACCCCGGTCCCTCGCGCGATGGCGGCACCGCCAGAGCCGGCCCCGGTCGACGAGCTCGCGTTCCTGAAGTCGGTCTCTGATGAGGAACATCGGCCGTCAACCCGGCGGCCCAGCAACCCAGGCATGGCGGCGGTGAGCACGCCAGCGCCGAGAGTGGCGGAGCCGGTGGTGGCCGCGCCTGCGCCCAGCCCGAAGGCCGCCTCTGGTGTCGCCAAAACTCTCAAATGTGGGGAGTGCGGAACGCTCAACCGTCCAACCGAGTGGTACTGTGAGCGCTGTGGCGCCGAGCTAGCCGGAGTCTAAGGGACTGCGACAGGACGCAGGTAGTGCTGGGAGGTTCAAGCGAATGAGGAGCTTACGAGGCCGAGCTCAAGTGACTTCCTTGCTGAAGTCCTCTCAAATCGAAGGGGCGCCGCGGTTCTCGGCGCCCCTTTTCACACGATCACTCTGACCGCTCACTTCTTTCCGGCTACCAGCTTTGCCAACCGGCTCTTTTGCCGAGCGGCCGCATTCTTGTGGATGATGCTCTTCTGGCCGGCCCGATCCAGCAGCTTCACCGCGTCGGCGTAAGCCGCCGCAGCGTCCCCAGCGGAGGCGGTCCGGACCTTCTTGAGAGCGGTCCGAAGCTGACTCCGGTGAGTGCGGTTCTGTTCGGAGCGGGAACGAGCCTGACGCATGCGCTTTGCAGCGGACCTGATACGGGGCACGGCAACCTCGGTGACAGATGGATCGCTCCGGAAAGTCTCCGAAGCTCAGGCGGGAAAAGCTAGACCTGCATCAACGCAACGTCAAGCGGGAAGCAGTTTTGACTTGGCTTAGTGCCACGTGTAACCTTCGGCGCTCCCCAACCACAGGACGGTTTTCCTGGATCGACAGCTCAGCGACTTCGTGCTCGCCCTTCCGATGCTGGTCTTCGCCATGGTCGCTCACGAGTATGCTCACGCTGCTGTCGCGCTCCGGCAGGGAGACGATACGGCGTACAGCCTCGGACGAGTTACGCTCAATCCGCTGCCTCACATCGATCCCTGGATGAGCATTCTCATGCCTGCGCTGATCTGGTTCTTCTCGCATGGGGCATACACCTTCGGGGGTGCCAAGCCGGTGCCGGTTAATTCTCGCAAGTTCAAGCACTATGTCCGAGGCGACCTGCTGGTGTCCGTTGCCGGCGTGGCGACCAATCTGATGCTCTCGCTGGTCTGCTCGGTCATCTTTATCGTACTCGGGCTCTTGTCCGCCGCCGTTCCATCGGCGGTACCGGTCCTCGACACCGCTCAGCGGATGATGGTCTATGGGATTTGGCTCAACCTGGTGCTCTGCTTCTTCAATTTGATCCCAGTCCCTCCGCTCGATGGGTCGCATCTGCTATACCACGCGCTCCCTCCAAGAGCCGGTAATTGGTACCGCGGGCTGCGTCAGTTCGGTTACCTCCCGCTCTTCGTGCTGCTGTTCATGTTTCCGGCCGTCACCTCTCTTCTGCTCACGCCTGCCTTCATGATACGGAATGCACTCCTCGGTGTCATTCTGCCGTTTCATGTTGGCGACGGATGGAACATCTTTCAGTCATGACTGCGGTCGAGGCACCAACCACCGCGCTGGGAGCCGGATCCGGCTTCGTTGTCGAGCTCGAGGCGTTCAGCGGGCCCTTGGATCTTTTGCTGCACCTCCTCCGGGAAGAGCAGCTCGAGATCGCTGATATCCCTATCGCCCGCATCGCTGATCAGTTTCTCCAGGCAATTCACGACCTCGGCCTGAATCAGGCGGCAGACTACCTGGACATGGCGAGCAGGCTGGTCCGTCTCAAGGCCCAGATGCTGCTCCCGCGTCACTCAGACGAGGACGGCTGGGAAGATCCTCGTGCCGAGCTGGTTCGGCGGCTGCTGGAGTATCAACAGATTCGGGAAGTCGCCATCTGGCTGGGTCGTGCGGCCGAGCTGCGCGCCGAGCAGTTTGCCCGCGGATACCTGCCCCCGCCACCAGCGCTGCCTCCGCAGCCTCTGGTGCTGAACCTGCTCGACCTGTTTACCGCCGTTGAGCGGGTCATCGCTGGAATACCATTTCCGGTACTTCACCGCGTGGTGGCTCGACCGCTCGATGTCGAGAGCGCGACCCGGCGAATCGAAGACCTGCTCTCGAATCAGGAACAGATCCGCTGGCTGGACGCTCTCGGTTTCGAGCCGACCATCGTCGACGTGCTATCCACATTACTGGCCCTGCTGGAGCTGGCGAAACGCGGAAGCCTGCGCCTGCTGCAGCCGACTCCCTTCAGTCCGATGGTGATCGCCCGTGACCCCGCTCGCCCAGCTGCTTGAAGCGGCACTCTTCTCCGCCTGCCGCCCGCTGACCGCGGAGGAGTTGGCCACGCTTGACGCCGACGCGAGTCCGGCCGACGTGCGCGTTGCTCTGGAGCAGCTGCGGGAGCACTACGACTTCAACCAACACGGTGTCGAGCTGGTGGAGATGGCCGGCGGATATCAAATCCTGACCCGGGCGATCCACGCAGCCGCCATCGAGCGAGCCCAACTCTCAGTACGGGCCTCGAAGCTCACTGCGGCCACACTCGAGACACTCGCCATCATTGCATACCGGCAGCCGGTCGGCCGGGTAGAAATCGAGGAGATCAGGGGTGTCTCCGCCGGCGGTGTGCTGCGTTCATTGCAGGAGCGAGGGCTGATTGAAGTCGTCGGGCGAAGCGAGGCCCTGGGCCGACCGCTTCTCTATGGAACCACGCCGATGTTTCTGGAGCTTCTCGGCATGAGGGATTTGGCGGATCTACCCAAGGCCGAGGAGCTCACGATCGCGCTCAGGCCGCACCGGCCGACGACGGAGGGAGCTGATGACGCTGCGGCGTATGTCGAGGCCGAGTCGTGACGGAGATGCGTCTTCAGCGAGCGCTGGCCCGGGCCGGCGTGGCATCGCGGCGGGCAGCGGAGAAGTTGATCGAAGGCGGTCGCGTCAGGGTCGATGGAAAACCGGCCACCATCGGGATGAAGGTCGATCCCGAGCGGCAGCGGATCACCGTCGGCAACCGAGCTGTCAAGGTGCGGGAGCGCCGATGGCTCGCGTTCCACAAGCCGCTGGGTGTGGTCACCACGGCTAAGGACGAAGAGGGGCGCCGCACGGTGCTCGACTTCATCCCCGATTCGGCCGCGCTGACATACGTGGGGCGGCTCGATGTCATGACGACCGGGCTCCTGCTGCTCACCACTGACGGTGAAGCCGTACACCGCCTGACCCACCCACGCTATCGGATCCCGCGCCGCTATACCGCTTTGGTCCACGGCCGTCCCACCGCGGAAATCGCAGCGGCTGCCCGCGAGCGTATCCTTATCGACGGCCGCGCGGTTGTGCCGAGCGAGGTGAAGGTGCGCCCCGGCACGCAGGGGCGGAGCATCCTGGACGTTACCCTGGTTGAAGGGCGCAACAGAATCGTTCGCCGCTGGTGTGAGGCGATGGGTCTCAAGGTGGAGCGACTCGCACGGCTTTCCTATGGCCCCGTACGCCTGGGCGATCTTCCCCCAGGCCGGTATCGTCCACTCACTCCGCGGGAGGAGAGCGCGCTGTATCAGGCTGTTCACCTCGATCCTGACGGCAGTGAAACCGAGACGCGCACCAGGGCGTCCGGAAAACGGTCACACACCAAGTCGTAGCTCTCACTCCCACTTTCTGATCCTCGCAGGAGCCACGCTGGAATGAGCGCCCCGAAGCTGACCACGAAGCCGGCAGAACTTCTTCCGGTCCCGCGGATTCTCAAGGAAGTGTCCCGGCGCATCGTGGGGCAGGACGCGATGGTCGAGCGGCTCCTGGTGGGGCTGCTCACCGGTGGTCACATTCTGCTGGAAGGCGTTCCCGGACTGGCCAAGACCCTCGCCGTCCGGACGCTGGCGGAGATCATCGACGCGTCCTTCTCCCGGATTCAATTCACGCCGGATCTGCTTCCCGCCGACGTGATTGGGACGATGGTCTTCAACCAGAAGAGCCAGGAGTTTCACGTCAAGAAGGGGCCTCTGTTCGCCCAGATCATTCTGGCGGACGAGATCAACCGCGCACCCGCCAAGGTGCAGGCTGCGCTCCTGGAAGCCATGCAGGAACACCAGGTCACGATCGGCGGCACTACCTACCCGCTGGATGAGCCGTTCCTGGTACTGGCAACCCAGAACCCAATTGAAAGCGAGGGCACTTACCCGCTGCCCGAGGCACAGCTCGATCGGTTCATGCTCAAGGTGCGCGTCGGCTATCCCAGCCGAGACGAGGAGAAGGAAGTTCTTCTCCGCATGAGCGGACTACAGGAGATCAGTATCAGCAAACTCCTCAAGCCGGCCGCAATTCTTGCCGCGCGCGAGGCGATCGCGGGACTTTATATGGACCAGAAGGTGGTGGACTACATCGTCGATCTGGTGCGGGCCACCCGCGATCCGGGTCTCGTCGGCCTCAACGATCTCAAGCCACTGGTGGCGTTCGGTGGGTCGCCTCGTGCCTCGATCGCGCTGGCGCAGGCTGCACGCGCGCATGCCTTTCTGCGCGAGCGCGCATATGTGATACCCGAGGATGTTCGGGCTCTCGCTCCTGACGTCCTACGCCACCGGATCGTTCTGACGTTCGAGGCCGAAGCCGAAGATGTGAGCACCGACGATGTGGTGACCAAGGTGCTGGGTGCACTCAGAGTTCCGTGAGGCCGGCGAACAGTAAACGGTGAACGGTGAACGGGACCGTCCACCATCCCCCGTTCACTGTTTACCGTTCACCGTTCACGCTGTTGATACCCATGTCTGCCATCTCTCCGGAAATCCTTAAACAGGTCAAGTCGATCGAGCTTCGGACCCGCGGGCTCGTCGGATCTCTCTTTGCCGGCGAGTATCGGTCGGTATTTCGAGGGCAGGGGATGGAGTTCGCCGAGGTTCGCGCATACGAGCACGGCGACGACTTTCGTTCGATCGACTGGAACGTCTCCGCCCGTCTGGCCAGTCCCTATGTGAAGACGTTCACGGAGGAACGTGAGCTCACCCTCATGCTGATCGTCGACCAGTCGGGCTCGACCCGGTTCGGGGAGCCGGTCACGAAGGCTGCGCTGTCGGTGGAGATTGCGGCCGTACTGGCTTTGGCGGCGGCCCATCACAGCGATCGTGTCGGCGCGCTGCTCTTCTCGGATACCATCGAGCAGGTAGTGCCACCGCGAAAAGGGCGTCGTCATGCGTTGCGTGTTATCCGCGATTTGGTGGCGTTCGAGCCGGCCGGACGCCGGACCAATCTCGGCTCGAGTCTCTCCTATGCCAGCCGGCTTCTGAGGCACCGCAGCATCGTCGTGGTGTTGTCCGACTTCATCGCCGAAGGATGGGAGCGTCCCCTCAGCCGGTTAAGCGCTCGGCATGATGTCGTGGCGATCACGGTGGATGATCCTCGCGAACACCATCTGCCTGAATCGGGCTGGATCGAAATTGTGGATGCCGAGTCGGGGCGGCACGTCCTGGTAGATACCGGGAGTCGGGAGGTCCGGAGCCGGTTAGCCCAGCTCGCCGAGCGCCGGCGGGAGGACCGTGCCCGCGCGCTCGCGGCTTCAGGGGCCGACCACGTCCGGCTGGAAACCGGCCGCGACTATGCGATTCCGCTCAGGCGCGCATTCGCCAGACGAGCCCGCCGGATCCATCGCTGATGGTCAGTCTGCTGGGCCTCGCGGTCCTGTTGCAAACCGTACCTCCCACCGTGGGCGACACCATCTGGGTCAGTCAGACGGTTCCCGTTCGCTCCGGCTACACCGTCCGTGCGTCCGACTGGGAGCCGGCCGACCCGATAGAGCTGCTGGGCCGTGCCCGCGTGGTCAATGCCGGTGACTCGGCGCAAATCTCGTATCCCGTGGTGATCTGGCGACCGGGAGAGCACGTGGTCGACCTTCCGGGCCCGCTGCTCCTCGGACCGGGCGGAACGGTGGACTCGCTGGCTGGCAAGCAGGTGACGGTTGCAGTACGGAGCGTGCTGCCCCGGGTTCCGCCTGATTCGGCGCTGATGCCACAGCCGCCAGCCAGTATCGTCGATCGACGGCATTCCACGCCGATTCCGCTTCTGGTGCTCTGGGGCATTGCATTGATCCTGCTCCTTCCACTCCATCTCTGGTGGCGTAAACGGGGGAAGGTTGCTCCGGCATCGCCCATCGTGATCCAGCCGACTGCCCTCGAGCCACCGCTGGCGCGCTGGGCCGATGCCGGCGAATCGCGCGCTGTCGCCAGTGCGGCGGCGGCCCGGCTTCGGGCAGTGGTGACAGAGGGTGCCCCTCTGGCTATGTCGGGTCTCGACACCGATGGACTCATGATCGAGCTCGCCAGAGTTCGTCCGGACTGGCCGCTGGCCGATGTTGAGCGCCATCTACGGGCACTCGACGACGTGCGCTTTGGACTCACGACTCCGGCCGATGCGTTGGCTCTCTCTCACTCCACGCTGGAGCTGAGTGACCGGCTCGCGCCGTTGGCCACATGAGTCTGGCTCGCCCTTGGCTGCTCCTGCTTCTACTGGCGCTGCCGATCTGGTGGTGGCTCCGGAAACGCGGACGGGCGCCGGCGGCTCGGTACAGCGATGTAACCTTGCCGGCAGAGGCCGGGCGCCGCCGCTGGTGGGTGGTACTACCGCCGGTGCTCCGGATTCTCGCGCTCGCCAGCTTGTGCCTCGCTGCGGCGGGTCCGCGCATCGGCGGAGATAAGGTGGAGATCAAGCAGGAGGGGATCGCGATCGTCATCACGATCGATATCTCCAGCAGCATGCTGGCCGAGGATTTTGCGCCATCCAACCGGCTCGAGGTCGCCAAGCAACAAGCGGTGGGCTTTATCCGGGGTCGAGCCGCTGATCGGATTGGCCTGGTCGCCTTTGCCGGTGAAGCCCTGACCCAGGTGCCGGTCACGCTCGATTATCCCGTCATCGAACAGGCGGTCATGGATCTCAAGATTGGAAGCCTGGAGGATGGGACAGCCATTGGAAGCGGGCTAGCCACGGCAGTAAATCGGTTGCGCCGAGCGCCGGATAAATCCAAGGTGATTTTGCTGCTCACCGACGGAGAGAACAACAAGGGACTGATTGACCCTCGGACCGCGGCGGCCACGGCTGCCGCCTTCGGCATCAAGGTCTATACCATTGGCGTCGGAACCATTGGCGAGGCGCCGATTCCGACCGGACGAGGATTGGGTGGCTTCCGCTACGAGCTCTTGCCGGTACGCATCGACGAGCCACTCTTGCAGGAGATCGCGCAGAAGACCGGTGGCCGATATTTCCGGGCCAAGGACAGCGAAGCGTTGAGCCGCATCTTTCGTCAAATCGACGCGCTGGAGAAGACACCCATCCACGTCACCCGGTACACCCGCTACGATGAGACAACGCGGCCGCTGATCCTGCTCGGTCTGGGAGCGCTCGCACTGGAGCTGCTGATCGCGACGACGCTCGTGGTGCGCGTTCCATGACGTTCGACGCGCCGCTCCTCCTTTTTGTTGCGCCGCTCATCGCGCTGGCGTTCGGGTTCGCCGCCTGGATGGCGCGCCGACGCCGGGTTCGCCTGGCCGGCCGATGGTCGGCCGCGCTGGGCCGCTTGGCTCGTTCCCGCGGCGCTTGGGCGCCGGTGATCATCGGTTTGAGTGCATTGCTGGCGGTGATCGGTCTCGCCGGCCCCCGCGCGGGACGAACCGAGGTACGCGCCGAAAGCCGGGCGTTGAGTCTGGTATTCGCGGTGGATATCAGCCGTTCCATGCTGGCGGAAGACGTTGCGCCCAGCCGGTTGCAGCGGGCCGGACGGGAAGCACGCCGGCTGATCCAGGATCTGGAAGGTGACCGCCTCGGCTTGATTGCGTTCGCCGGGAGGAGCTACATCCTCGCGCCACTCACGGTAGACGGGGGCGCGATTCGGATGTACCTGGATGCGTTGGACCCCGATCTCGCGAGCGAAGGTGGCACCAGCCTCGGAGCGGTCCTGGGGCAGGGGGCGGAGCTCCTCGGTTCCGCGACGGATGCCGCCGATCGGGTGCTGGTCCTCTTCACGGATGGTGAGGCGCATGACACCCTGCCGGAGACGGTGGCTCAGGCCGAGGCGCTCAAGGAAGCCGGGGTACATCTCATCGTGGTGGCTGAAGGGCGAGCGCTTCCCACGCGGATACCTATTCGTGACTCGGCCGGCACGCTGCTCGAGTACAAACAGGATGAGGACGGCAACGTAGTCCGAACCCAGCGGCGGGACGACATCCTTCGGGCGCTGGTCGATGCGGCGGAAGGCACGCTGGTCCCGAACGAACTGCCGGACCAGGCCGGAGCCGTGCGCGACCTTGTGGCCACAATGAAGCGAAGCCCCACCTCCGAGACTCGTACGGCCGACCTGGTGCCACGTGCCTGGATTCCAGCGCTCGCAGCGGCGCTGCTGCTCGTGGGGTACACCCTGGCTCGCCCGGGGCCCGCGCTCATCGGACTTGCTGGTGCGCTCCTGTTCTCGAACCAGGCTGAGGCTCAACGCCCCACAGCCGGATCGCGCGCGATGGCCGCGGGTGACCCGTCTCGTGCGGCATCCGAGTTTCTGAAGGAGACCGGCGGCAGCTCGCGCGACACTGCCTTCTACAATGCCGGAACCGCGGCGCTGGAAGCCAAGCGATTTGACGTAGCCCGCGGAGCGCTCACCGAGGCGGCTAAATCTCTCGATCCCGCCCTCCGATACCGTGCCCTCTATAACCTTGGCGTGGCCGGTCTCCGCGCGGCTGAGGCCGACACCACCAGGCGAACGGAGCTACTGGGCGAGGCTGCCGATCGTCTTCGAGAAGCGCTTCTGCTACAACCATCGTCTCAGCGCGCCAAATGGAATTTGGAGCTGGCGGAGCATCGGCAGCCTCCACCACCCCCGAGCAGCGGAGGTGGCGGCGGTGGTGGTGGAAAACCACCCTCGTCAGGCGGAGGCGGATCCACGCCAGAGCCCAGCGCGCCAGAGCCGCAGCGTCCGGGACTCAGCCGCAGCCAGGCTGAGCAGATACTGAATTCCATGGAGCGGCGCGAGCGCGAAACCCGGGCGGAACAGCAGCGCCGGCTTCAGGGCAACTCCGACGGCGGGGAGAAGGACTGGTGATCTCCCTCCTCGTGCTTGCGTGGCTCCAGGGACCGGCTCCCGAGTTGCACGTCTCCGTGGATCAGGACCGGATCGCCGTTGGTGAGGAGGTGCTGTACACGGTTCGCGGTGTCAGCCGATCATCCGATCCCATGTCGCTCTCGATTGCACCGTTCAACGGCTTCGAGGTCATCGGACGCAGCGAGCGCACCGAAGTCGCCTTTCTGGGCGGACCTACCCGGACCTCCGTCCTGGAGATCCACCTGCGGGCGCTCCGTCCCGGGCGATGGCAGATCGGGCCCGCCCGTGTGGTCCAGGGCTCACAATCGTCTGAGGCCGCTGCCCTGGTGATCGATGTTGATCCGGCTCCGACTGCCACCGCATCGGCCTTGAACCCGCGCTTGCGAACACTGCTCGAGCGGACCCCGTTGCCACCCAGGGGGAAGGCGGCGGTGTCGCTGGTCGTCTCCGCCGAAAGCGTCAGCGTGGGGGAACAGGTGGATGTGGTTACGGCGGCATGGTTCCCCCGCGACTTGCGGCTTCAGCTCCGCCGCCCTCCCACGCTCCAACCGCCTGTCATCGATGGAGTGTGGAGTTACCCCCAGGCCGCGCCGACGGGAATCGCCGTCACCCGGAATATCGGCGGGAGCGCCTACGACCTCTTTGTCGCTCATCAGGTCGTCTTCCCCCTGGTTGCGGGCACCGTCGCGATTCCCAGGGCGATGCTAAAGTACAGCACTCCGCTCGCCCTGCAGTTCTTCAGCCAGGAGGAGCGGTTCGCACTGACGAGCCTGCCTGAGACACTGGTGGTTCATCCACTACCAGCGAAAGGTCGCCCCCTCGATTTCAACGGCGCGGTCGGCAGCGCATTGCGACTGGAACGCCGGGTCACTCCGGCTTCGGCGCATGCCGGCGAAGGGGTGACGGTCGAGCTCGCATTGACCGGCGAAGGGAACACCGCGCTCTGGCCACCGCCCGAGCTGCACTGGCCCCGAACGGCTCGAGCCTATGCCGATCGGGTTGATGAGCAGGTGAGCACGGTCGAGGGCCGCCTCGGCGGAGTGAAGACGTTTCGCTACCTAGTCGTTCCCGATTCCGCCGGGCCGATGACGCTGCCGGAGGTGAGCTATACGTACTACGATCTCGCGTCGCGGCAGTACCGGTCAGCCAACCTGGCCGCCTCCTCGATTCCGGTTGCCCCAGGCGGTGAGTCCGCCGCTTCGGCAGCCCTTCCCCCTGAGCTACTCGTGGGAGACACGCCGGCGCTGCCCTGGCGCGTGTCCCACGCGCTGCCGGACTGGGCCTGGTGGCTTTTCGCTTTGCTGCCGCCTCTCGCAGCGCTCATCCGGGTCAGGCGCCCACGGCGTGCTCCTGTCCGAGCTCGGCGAACGGAAAGCGGTCTACGCTCGGCCGAGGAAGAGCTCGATGCCATGGTCCGGGGTCTGGTGCCTGATCCGGACAATCGATCGCGGACCGGGATCGCCGCCGCCGTGCGAGCCGCCGGTGCGGACGCTGAAACTGCCGCGCGTCTCGCCGCGGTCCGGGAGCGCCTGCTGGCTCGACGGTACGGCCCCGACCTGAATGAGAAGGAGGATGCCGCGCTCGTGGCGGAGGTGCGAGAAGTCGTCCAGCGCCTCGGCGGCTCGGTCCGCGGCTGGAGTGGACGGGCAGCTCTCGCCGGTCTCGCCATCGTAATGCTCGCAGGCCAGTTGATGGGGCAGGCGCCTCCTCCCGAGCGGCTCTACGAGAGCGGTGCCTTGCGGGCGGCGGCTGAAGGGTTCAGCCGGCGAGCGGAGCTGGAGCCGATGGTGGCGGCCCACTGGTACAATCTGGGCGCTGCCTACTACCGGCTGGGATACAAAGGGCGGGCGACAACGGCCTGGCTCCGCGCTCGGCGGCTCGATCCACGTCAGCCTGCGATCAGCCGAGCGCTTCGATTGACGCCGCCCCCGGACGCCACCAGCTCGCGCTGGACCTGGTCTCCACCGGTCACGCCAGAGGAGCTGCTGCTGCTTGGGCTGTTGGGCTGGGTGGTGGGATGGATTGGCTGGATAATTCGGCCGCGGGTGCGTGAGCGCTGGATCATGGTCCTCGTGTTCGCCGCCATTGCGGGCCTTGGCGGTGTTGCTCTGCGCCTGTGGTATCAGAGACAGATTGCCATCGTCATCGAACCCACCACTCTGCGCTTGTCGCCACATGGCCGTGCTCCCGCCCTCGGACCGGTCGATGCGGGCGGCGCGGTACTGATGCTGCGCGTTGACGGTGACTGGGTTCTGGTGCGCGCCGCAGGTGCGAGAGAAGGCTGGTTGACCGCCGACGCGATCGCCCCAATCGGCGGATAGATTTACTGCATGCCGCGTCGCATCGCGATCCTGCCGGATGCTGTCGCCGACCAAATCGCCGCTGGCGAAGTGGTCGAGCGGCCCGCATCGGTGGTTAAGGAGCTGGTGGAGAACGCACTCGATGCCGGGGCTCGCCACGTCCGAGTCGAGCTGGAGAACGGTGGGAAGGTCCTCATCGAGGTCAGCGATGACGGCAGCGGGATGGGAAGGGAAGACGCGGTGCTCGCCCTGGACCGGCATGCCACAAGTAAGGTACGAAGTGCCGCCGATTTGGTTGGCGTGGCGACGTTCGGATTTCGCGGCGAGGCGCTCCCGGCGATCGCCTCGGTCTCCAGACTCAGACTCTCTACCAGCGATGGTGAAGGTGAAGGCTCCGAGCTGACCGTTGTCGGTGGCAGGCTGGAGCGGGTTGCCCCGGCGGCCCGGCAGCGTGGCACCACCGTCACCGTTCGGGGTCTCTTCTTCAACACGCCGGCTCGACGGAAGTTTCTCCGCTCCGCTGCCAGTGAAACCCGCGCATCACACGACGTAGTCGCTACGTTGGCGCTGGCTCACCCCGAGGCCGGCTTCGAGCTCCACATCGACGGAACCTGCAGGCTGGCGGTGCCAGCAGAACAGGATCCTACCGAGCGGCTCGCTGCTGTGTGGGGGCGCGACCTGGCTGGAACCCTCATTCCGGTGCACCACGCCGCCGGCGCCTTTCGGGTGGAAGGGTACGTGCAGCGGCCGGGTGATGCCCAACCGACCGGCCGGCGGACCCAGCTCTTCGTCAACGGCAGGCCATTCAAGGATCCCTTTCTGATACGGGCCGCGGAGGCAGGTTACCGCGCGGCTATCCATCCAGGAGACCGCCCATCGATCTATTTGCGGGTCGAAGTAGCTCCGGAAGACGTCGACGTGAACGTCCATCCGGCCAAGCTCGAGGTGCGCTTTCGAGACCGGATCGGAGTCGAACGCGTCGTTGAAGAGTCGGTGCGCTCCGCACTGGGTGCTCTGGCTGCCGCCGTTCCCGTCGGTGACTGGCGCGGCCTGCCTGTGCCCGGAGGCGATACTGACGCCTGGTCGAGACCGTTGGTGCATCTCGATCAACTCTTCCCACCGGGATCTATCGACGAGCAACCGCTTCAGCCCGAGGAACCAGTTCCGGGCTTCAACGTCCCCCTGGTTCAGGCGTTCAACACCTATATCGTCTACGAAGGAGCCGAGGGGCTCATCATCGTCGATCAACACTCGGCTCATGAGCGGGTGCTCTACGAGGCGGTGCTGGGCCAGCTGAGTGGGAGCGGGGCACCGGCCCAACGCCTGCTCCTGCCACTCACGCTCGAGCTGACGGATGAGGAGCTCGATGCCGTCGAGACGCACGGCGAGGAACTCAGGAGAGTGGGATTCGAGGCGGAAGCGTTTGGCGGCCGGTCGGTGGTGATTCACGCGGTTCCGACTCCGCACCCCCGCTTCGATGCCGGAGCGTGCTTCCGGGAAATGGTCGCCGACCTGGCGCGCGGCCGGTTCGGTGGCTGGTCCAATCGACTGGAGCGCTTCGCCGCCACCTACGCCTGCCGAGCCGCGGTCAAAGGGGGCGAGCGGCTGGAGCAGCCGGAGATGCGCGAGCTGCTCCTTCGTCTCTTCGCCACCGAGCTCCCTCCTCACGACGTACACGGCCGCGCCACTATCGTGCAACTACCTCGCGAGGAGCTGGAGCGCCGGTTTGGCCGGCGTTAGCGTTCCGGTCCTGGTAGGTCCAACCGCCGTAGGGAAAACCGCCGTGGCGGTCGCGCTCGCGTCGCACTGGTCCCACGAAGTCATCTCGGCAGATTCGCGACAGGTCTACCGCCGTCTGGACATCGGCACCGCCAAACCCACAAAAAAGGAACGCGCCCGGGTACCTCATCACGGCATCGATCTGGTCGAGCCCGGCACCCGCTACAGTGCTGGCCACTTTGCCAGAGACGCAGTGCGGTGGCTGGAGCAGGTGAGAGCCGCAGGGAAACAGCCGGTCATCGTGGGCGGGACCGGTCTCTACATCCGCGCGCTCGCGGAGGGGCTCTTTAGCGAGCCCCCGCTCGATCCTGCCAAACGCCGCACCCTCGATGCCTGGACCGCTCGGCTGGAGCCGATCGAGCTGCTTCGCTGGGCGTCACGGCTGGATCCCGGGTTTCGGGGAGGTGGGAGACAGCGTGCAGCCCGTGCCATCGAGGTTGCGCTGCTCAGCGGATATCCGCTCTCCTACTGGCAACAGATTGCCCGAGCGCAGGGAGCACTCAAGCCGTGGTACATTGTTCTCACCGTTCCCCGCCCGGTGCTTCACAATCGGATCGCTCGCAGGGCGGAGGAGATGGTGCGGAGGGGGCTGATCGAAGAAGTGGCCGCGGTGCTGGCGGAGGGTCACGGACCGGGCGCACCGGGCCTCGATGGAATCGGGATCCGCGAAGCGGTGGAGTACTTGCACGGTCAGCGCCCTCGCGAAACCGTGGCCGAGGCAATTGCGATCGGGACGCGCCAGTACGCCAAACGGCAAGAGACCTGGTTCCGTCACCAGCTTTCGGGGAGCGTTGTAACCTTGGACGCCACTCGGTCGTCCGACAAGCTGGCGGCGGAGATTGCGGGGTTGTGGGAGAGGCGGGTGGGCTGAGTAATCAGCTATGGGCTATGAGCTATTAGCTATGAGCAAAACAAAAGGAACCTGCGGGATGATTCCAGCGAGACGTCACAAGAATTCGCAGGCAGTAGCTCAGAGCTCACAGCTCATAGCTCGCAGCTTCCAGCTACTAGCTCATAGCTCACAGCTAGCCGATAGCTTCCAATGAAAATCGGCATAACCTGCTATCCGACGTACGGCGGCTCCGGCGCCGTCGCGACCGAGCTCGGACTCGAGCTGGCGCGCCGAGGGCACCAGGTGCACTTCATCACCTATGACTCGCCCTTCCGTCTCAGGGGGTATACCGAGCGTGTGTTCTTCCACCAGGTCGACACCCGGATGGGGCGCTATCCTCTGTTCGATCACTTTCCCTATACCCTTGCGCTTGCCTCCAAGCAGCACGAAGTCGTGATGCGCGAGGGTCTCGAGCTCCTGCACGTCCATTACGCCATTCCACACGCGACCACCGCGTATCTCGCCCGCGAGATGCTCAATGGCGAGCGCGGGCTCCGCGTCATCACTACCCTGCATGGGACCGATATCACGCTCGTCGGGCAGGAATCGAGCTTCTACGCCATTACCAAGTTTTCCATCGAGCAGTCGGACGGCGTAACAGCAGTATCCACCTACCTCAGAGATGAGACGTATCGGGCCTTCGGCTGCGTTAGCTGCGACGTCCGGGTGATCCCGAACTTCGTGAATCTCAACGAGTATCGGCCGGGTGAGCCTGGCTGCAGGGATCGGTTGGCCCCCGAGGGATACAAGGTCATTACCCACGTCTCCAACTTTCGCGAGGTGAAGCGGGTGAAGGACGTGGTCCGGGTCTTTGCACGGATCCGCCGGGCCATGCCGGCTACACTCATCATGATCGGCGATGGTCCCGAGCGCATCGATGCAGAGAACGAGGCCAGAGACCTGGCGGTCAACGATGACGTCCGGTTTCTGGGCCGGCTCGATTCCGTCGCCTCACTGCTGCAGGGGAGCGACCTCTTCATCCTTCCCTCACAAACCGAGTCGTTCGGACTGGCGGCCCTCGAAGCGATGGCGTGCGGATCGCCGGTAGTCGCCACTCGGGCGGGAGGGCTGCCGGAGGTCATCGATGATGGGATCAACGGCATCCTCGAGCCGGTGGGTTCGGTTGAAGCGATGGGGCGCCGCGCTATCGAGCTCCTGCGGGATCCCGAGCGGCACGCCAGTATGCGGGCAGCTGCCGTCGCCAAGGCGGAGGAATTCTCGGCCGACCGCATTGTGCCCATGTACGAGGACTTCTATCGCGAGGTTCTCGCGTGAGACGAGCGGATGTCTCCTGAGCTCCTGCTGAAAGCTGCGCTGCTGGGGATAGTAGAGGGTGCCACAGAGTTCATTCCGGTTTCATCGACCGGTCATCTCATCGTCGTCAGCAATTGGCTCGGCCTGGTGGACGAGCGATCCAAGACCTTCGACATCTTTATCCAGCTTGGCGCCATCCTGGCCATCGTCTGGATCTATCGCGCTCGCCTGGCAAATGCTCTGGTAACGGCGCGACACAACACCGCGGGGCGCCGACTCCTGATTAACCTGGTGATTGCGTTTCTACCCGCGGCAATCGTGGGCTTCCTCGCCCATGACTGGATCAAAGACCGTCTCTTCAACCCGACGGTGGTTGCCCTCGCCATGGTGGTGGGTGGCATCCTCATCCTGATGATCGAGCGCTGGGCACCCAAAGCTTCCATCGACGACGTGGATTACGTGCCGCACCCAACGGCTCTGGGAGTGGGACTGGCACAGGTGCTCTCGCTGGTTCCCGGTACCTCCCGTTCCGGCGCCACCATCATGGGTGGATATGCCCTCGGACTGTCGCGTCTGACTGCCACGGAGTTCTCCTTCTTCTTGGCGATCCCTGTCATGCTGGCGGCTACGCTCTACGATTTGATGAAGAGCTGGGGTGCGCTGCACCAGGCGGACGCTCCGATGTTCGCTGTCGGATTCATCGTGTCATTTGTGGCGGCAGCCATCGTCGTCCGCATCTTCCTACGGTACGTCTCACACCACAGCTTCGCGGCATTCGCCTGGTACCGCATCGTGTTCGGCGCGTTCTTGCTCTGGGTCTTCCGGTGAGCCAGCCGGTCCACCACTTCGCCCGGGTTGAATCGACGATGGACGTCCTTCACCTGATGGCAGCCGAGGGCGCAGTGGCCGGTACCGCTGTTATCGCGGCCGAGCAAATTCAGGGGCGCGGCTCCCGGGCCAGGGAGTGGCACTCACCACTAGGTGGTCTTTGGCTCAGCGTGCTCCATCGGCCACCGGTACCTGGGGCGGTAGAGGTCATGAGCCTTCGGGCAGGACTCGCCGCAGCTCAGGCAATTGAGGGCCTCATCCAGGGGCCGCTCCAGCTGAAGTGGCCCAACGATCTCCTGCTCGGCGGCCGAAAAGTCGGCGGCGTTCTCTGCGAGGCGCGGTGGCAGGGGGATTCGCTAGGCTGGGTGGTCATAGGTCTCGGACTCAATGTGCGAAACAAAATCCCCGAGGAGCTGTCGAGAACCGCGGTCGAACTCGCCAGCTCTCAGGACGGGATCACCGTCAGCCAGGTGAGTGAGGCTGTCATTCCGGCCCTCCGAGCTCTCGACCTGCGCCAGGAGCAGCTCTCACGCGCCGAGCTGGAGCAGTTCTCTCGTCGGGACTGGCTCCGGGGCAGAATCATCCAGCAGCCGCTCCCCGGCACCGTCACTGGACTCCGTGAAGACGGAGCACTGCTGGTGCACACCCCGGACGGTATCGACACGCCGGTTCGCACCGGCTCCGTGGAATTGGCTTCTCACACCGGATAGCCGCCATGCTGCTCGCCCTGGACATCGGCAACACCGAGATCACCGTGGGGCTCTTCGGCCGGGAGGAGCTCGAGGCCAACTGGCGGCTGACCACCAACCCGAGCAGAACTCCGGACGAATGGGGCAGCGCCATCAGTGGTTTCCTGGTGCAGGGCGGGCACTCGCCCAATGAAGTCCGGGCGGTCTGCCTCGCCTCAGTCTCGCCGGGCTCGACCCAAAGTGTGGTGGAAGGGATTGCAGCCGCGACCGGGTGCAGTGGCGTATCGATAGACGCGCGCTCGCGCGCTTCCCGTCACCCTCGACGTGGACGAGCCGTTGACGCGTGGGCGCCGATCGCATCGTCAATGTGCTCGCGGCCGTGGAGCTCTTTCACGCCGATGCCATCGTGGTCGACTTCGGTACCGCCACCACCTTCGACTGCGTCACCGCGGACGCTCGCTTCCTCGGCGGCGCGATCATGCCGGGTCTCAGGACATCGGCGGACCAGCTCACGCGCCGGGCCGCTAAGCTGCCGGCGACGGAGCTCAGAGCTCCCGACCGCGTGATCGGGCGGCGCACGGAGGAATGCATCCAGGCCGGTGTCCTGTTCGGGGCCGCCGATGCGGTCGACGGGATCGTCCGGCGGAGCATCGCCGAATGGCCCGGTGGCAAGAAGCCTAGAATCGTGGCGACGGGAGGCCTCGCGGGAATCGTGGCGCCATTGACGGAGACGATCGAGGTCACTGACCCTGATCTCACATTACGCGGTCTTCGCATCGCGGCACGGCACCTCGGGCTGGAGTGGTAGCTTCGAGCCGCTGGCTCGGCTATCACCTGCTGGGCAGCCGTTTCGACTATCTCCTCCACACCAGGCCGCTCGAGTGGCCGATCATGGCGGCCCACACAGCTCTGGGGTACCTGCTTGCGGTAGGTCTGGGAGGGGCGCAACGGGGTGAGTTGTTGAAACCGGCCCTTCTCGGGATCGGTCTCTGGGTCTGCTGTCTCAACGGTGGTACGCTCGCGCTCAACAGCGCGTACGATCGCGATGAGGGTGACGTGGCGTATCTGCGACGTCCTCCCACACCGCCCCGGTATCTCGCCTTGTTCGCCGTTGGGTTGATGACCGTGGGACTCGTGGCTTCGGTTCTCCTGCCAGGCCCCTACCGTGCGGCGTACGCCACATGCTTCGGCTTGTCGGTGCTGTACTCGGTGCCTCCCTTTCGTCTCAAGGCAGTGCCAGGAGCAGACTGGGTCATCAACATGGTCGGCTTCGGCACGCTCACTCCCTACGCCGGCTGGAACACCACGGGGCTCCCGCTCGACGTTGCACACGGATTGTTGTTGGTCGCCTTCTGTCCCCTCTTTGCTGCTTTATATCCGCTGACACAGATCTATCAGTTCGAGGAGGATGCCCGAAGGGGTGACCGAACGCTGGCTCGGATGCTGGGGGTGAGACGCAGTCTGATTGTCAGCTGTATTGCAGCGGTTCTGGCCTTTGTTCTGTTCGGGCTGGCCGCTGTGAAGACGGGGTGGGACCGGTCCGACCTGCTACGCTGGTGCGGCCTTTTCGTTGCGGCGTTAGCGTGGGCAGCGCTGTTGCTCCGGTGGCTCTGTCGCTATCGCTCCATGCACCCGCAGGATCATCAGCGCGGGATGTATCATGCGCTCGCTGCCTGGGCCTTGACTGACCTTGTCATCGTGCTGGCGTGGGCCGCGTAGCCGCCCCTTGGCTCCCGAAGCAGCCATCCGGTATCTTTTGAATCCCTATTAGCCGAGAGACAGCATGACCATGGTGGCGGAACGGCGAGGCGAGTACGACGTGACCGACGTACCGTCGATCGTCGAGGGAGCCGTCAAGCTCGGCCTCCTGGAGAGCGTTGTCGTGCTCTTGTTCTCACTCGGGTCGAGGTACCTCGCGGGGCCGGCTGAGACGATCGTGTGCGGCATCATACTCCTCGCCGGAATCGCGGCCGTGAGTATGCTCCCTGGCTTATGGACCCGAGCGCGGTCTATCGAAGGTATTGCCGGCGCCGCCGGGATTGGGCTCGCCGCCACTGGGGTCTTTCTGCTGCTCGACGTCATGCTGCTTCAGAACATCGGTACCTACACCGACCGCTGGTACGCCATCGGAGGAGGCAGCAACTGGTGGTATCACCCGGTCTGGTGGATGGCGGGAACGTTTCTTCCCTGGATGGGCGCCTGGGTACTCGCCAACCAGACAGCCCGAAACGGTAGGCCATCGGTCGGTGCTGCCTTCCTGACTGTGCTCGGTCTCGCCGTGCTCAGCGCCGGGGTCGGCATTCTGATCGGAGTCCCCGGTGCCCGCTGGACGCTCGGCACGTTGGGGGTGGCGTTTCTCCCAGGACTGGCCCTGGCCGCGCTCGTGACCTCGATGGGGAAGCGCCGCGCCTGAGCCGATGCGCTGGGTTCGCCTGCTCTTTCGCATCTTCGGATGGCTGCTCACGCCTTTTCTCGCGTGGGCAGCTTCATTTTTCGGAGCCGTCGGGGGGGCGCTGATCGCCATGAAGTTGGGTGACCCGGTCCGGGGCCTGGTGGTGACGGCCGTATGCGGCGGACTTGCGGGCTTCACCTGTCTGATCGCCTGGCTTCACTATCTCCGCCGGTCTCCGGAAATTCGCGAGGTGCTGGCGGTGACCGAAGACGGAACTCCCGATACCACGGAGTTCGCCACCGTCACAGAGGTGCCC
Source organism: uncultured Gemmatimonadales bacterium (assembly GCA_963751925.1). Taxonomy (GTDB): domain Bacteria; phylum Gemmatimonadota; class Gemmatimonadetes; order Gemmatimonadales; family GWC2-71-9; genus CAVVWJ01. Next base: position 443,827 of record CAVVWJ010000002.1, read on the forward strand.
ACACCTGAGCCGTCACAGCCAGTTTGATGGTGTGCGCCGGCCGAATGCACAGTGCTCTTCGACTCGGTCTGCTCGCTCTCATGCTGGCGAGTTGCCGCGCCGCCGAACCAGGCAGACGCGCGGGCACTGCCAAGGCCCCCGATCCCCCCGATGTGCTGGTACTCACCAACTCTGATGGAGTGGAAATTTGGTTCACTCTCGCCCGTACGGCGAAAGGTTCGGATGGCAAGGCGTGTGTCGAGCGCGGGATCGAGATTCGTCACGGTGACATCAGGGTGAAGGTGCCACTGCTCTATACTGGAGCCGCTCCCGTCCTCATCAATGATTCCACCATACGCGCGCGTCTCTGGAACCATTGCCGGCCCGGCGATGCCTATATCGTGGACCTGACGAGCGGACGCCCCGTGCGCGATCGCTCCGGGAGCGAGTCGTGAGAGCACGAGAGTACCGGTTGCCGCCGGCACGCTACGTGGCTGCCGTGCTCCTGCTTGGGATGGTGACCCCGCTCGTCCGCTCTCTGGATGCGCAGGTCGAGGCCCGGGTCGGCCGCTTCTACGACGGCGGCGGCTGGACCGCCTACCGGCTGGGGCTCAATCGGAAGCTCGGACCCATACTGGGTCTCCAGGCCCACGGAGATCTGCTGCGTCCGGTGGGAGGAGCGGCTGGAGGATTCGCCGGCCTCGGCACCGACATTACGGCGTTCCGGAAGGGTGAGGGTCCTTATCTGGTGGCGGGGTTGAGCGGTGGTCTCGGATCGGAAGGCTCGAACAGCTACTCCACCCTCTGGGGCTCCTGGTCAGCAGGAGCTGGTTACGATCTTTCACCGCTCTCCCTCATTTCGATCGGTACCGAAGCACGATGGCGCGAGATGTCGGCTGGCCGCGATGGTTTCGAGCTCGTACTGGGATTGGCTCTGCATGTTGGAGGCCGTAGCGATCCGTCCCGGCCGCCTTCCCGACGGCAGCAGGTTAACGGCTCCGATAAGGATAAGCCGACCCCGGCGCTGCTAGGCCCGGAGCCGCAAGGTCCCCCAGTCAGCTTGGTCGACTCCATTATTGCGACTGCGTCCGAGGCGATGGGCCGACCATATGAATTCGGTGGCACCGGGGCAGGGGGTGAGGGTTTCGATTGCTCCGGGTTGATCCAGTACGCCTACGGAAAACATGGCATTCAACTGCCGCGACGGAGCACCGATCAGGCGCGCGAAGGACGGAAGATCGACCGCAAGCTGGATCGCCTGAAGGCAGGGGACCTACTGACGTTCTCGAACCGCGGGGGCCCCGTGACACACGTGGGGCTCTATATCGGGAATGGCCGGTTCATTCACAGCGCTACCCGCGGCGTGCAGGCGAGCGTACTGAGTGCGGGTGACCCCTACGGCCGCTGGTGGTTCAAGCGATGGGTAGGGGTCAGACGGATCGTCAATAACTGAACGGCGATAGTTTAGCGAGCATTATTCGTGGCTGTCGTGCCCGCCGTGTTCCGCGTTCGCCCCATGATTCATCCCGCCATGGTCCATCCCCGCCATGGGATGTTTGCCGCTCCCACGTCCATCCAGCGAGGCGATATCTCGCTGGTATATCGGATCTCTTGGGTTGATGGCCGGCCATCCGCTGAGATCCTCCGGAACGAACAGTCCGACCATGTGGGCCATGGCTCCGTTGACCCGCAGGGCTCCAGTCGGGTTGTCATAGACCGCGACGACCCGATACCGATGATTCGCTTTCAAGCGAAGTCCCTTGCCACTCACGCCGAAAAGCTTCCGGCTCATCTTGATCAGCTTGCCGTCCGGTTGGCGCTCCGCCACAACCCGGGTGATCACCTTGCCGGTTTCCGCGTCCTCCAAACGAACCTGGGTCCCGAAGTCATGCATGTGCCCGCCGACGCCAAGTAACCTTCCGCCCACTGGGAGAGTGAACTCGTAGGACTTGGTGGAGTGGCCGGGTGGCACGTCGAAGGTATTGGTTCCGCCCACCGTCAGGTTCACGTCCATGTAGATCGGCAGCGCGTTCACGGGTTGGGGATTCTGATTCTTCGGGGTCCATAGCATCGTCAGCTTCAGGAACACCCCTTTCAGGTCTTTCCCGGTGTCGTTATGCCAGGCGACGTACATGCCGAGCTTCATTCCCGGCTCCATCGGCACGCCGATCGTCTTCGGGACGCTGACCTCGCCGTCGGTCTCAGTGCCCGCTCCCATCAGGCGTTCGGCCGCGGAGTACAGCAGCTGCCTGCGACTGAAATTCACCATGATCATGTGGTGCATCACATGGCGTGGGACTGGGTTCCCGTGTGCATCCACCAGGTCCACCCGGTAGCCTCTGAACCAGGCTTCGACTGGCCACTCGAAACGCTGCAGCGGCGTGTCGTGCGACATTCCGAAGTCCATCATCCCATGGTCTTCCATGGGGGGCATGTTTGGGAGATCGTAGGGGCCGTTGGTGATCGTGAGCTCGTGATGGGATGAATCGATCGAGACGCTCACGCTGGGAGCAGCCGGTGTTCCGGGGCCGACCGCAGCCGTCGCAGCAAGGATCCAACTCCACAGTATCATGCAGCACTCCCGAGGATGGTGGGGCAGGGGGTGGCATTGCGCAGCCTGGTATCGACCGTCACCTTTGCCCGCGCGCGGCCACAACCCGGCCGTTGCTGGGGCGGATAATCCTGAGACGGAATGCCAATGTCAAGCATCCGAGTTGCGCTCGTGTTGCTCTCCGCGGGGCTGCTTGTCAACTGGCCCGCCGCGGCTCAGGATCGATTCTTTCCCGCGGTCGAGAGCTTTGAGCTTCCCGGCGCATCCCCCCGGGTGCACGGCTTCGTGGGGCGGGTGCTGTCAGTGGAGCAGGGAGATAGCCGATTCGGCAAGGAGTCGGAAGGCGAGGTCGTCCTTGGCGAAAACTTCCCGATTGTCGCGCTGAAGCGAGGGGTGCGTCCGATTATTCTCGGCCTTGGCTCCCAGGTCTATGGCAGGTTCAGTCTCAGTGACAGTAAGACGGCTCTGATCAGCAACGATTGGGTGGCGAGCATCAACACCACAGCATTCTTCGGCTCTTGGGCGATGACTCTCGAGCTGTATCACGAGAGCAGCCATCTGGGCGATGAATATGGTGAACACTTCCAGGCGACTCGGCTCGACTGGACCCGGGAGGTCCTTGCAGCATGGGCCAGCTATGGATCCGGTCTTTGGCGATTCACCGGCGGCGCCAGCTACGTTCTGGACGACGAGCTCCGTTTGCCCAGAGCAGCTGCCTCGCTCGGGGTGGACATCCAGGGGAAGGGGCATTCATTGGCCGGCGGTCATGTGCGGCCCTTGGTCGGCTTCTACACGGAGGCGACGGCCGCGAATGAATGGCGGTTCAGTACGTCGGCCAAAGCGGGTGTGGCCCTGACCACCACGGGCCAGAGTCGGGAGCTCGGCTTGGCGATCATTGGTCACAACGGGCTCTCCACCCAACGACAGTTTTTTCGAAACGGGAGCCGTTACATCGGCCTCGAGTTGCGGTTCGATCTTTAGGCAGCTGCCACCTCGCCCTGGGCTCTGCCATCTGGTAAAACCGAGTCCCTTTTACACTGCCAACCTGACACAAATCCCGGGCATTCGAGTTGCTCTCTGACCCGCCAACGGTGACTTGACACCAGAGGCTTTCTTCTTATCTTCCGGGTCTTAGCACTCTCGTGCCATGAGTGCCAACCGGCAGTTATTTCAACTACTTAGATCCACTCAACCAATCCACGTTGTGGAGGTGAACCGATGGCAACTGCAACAGCTACGAAGGCTAAGCCGAGCCTCAAGCTCCAGCCCCTTGAAGACCGGGTGGTGATCATGCCCTCGGACGAGGCGGAGACCATGCGCGGCGGTCTGTACATCCCCGACACCGCCAAAGAGAAGCCCACCCAGGGTGAGGTCATCGCAGTGGGTCCCGGCCGCTTCGAGAAGGGCGCCCGTGTCGCTATGGATCTCAAGGTTGGCGACAACGTGATCTACGGTAAGTACAGCGGAACTCCGTTCCAGCTCGGCGGCGATGAAGTCATCATCATCAAGGCCTCCGACGTTCTGGCGAAAATCGGCTAAACCGAACCAGGGGTGGTCGGCACCGCCGGTCCAGCCCGAACCTTTCAGGAGAACAAGACATGGCAGCTAAAGAGCTTCTCTTCAACACCGATGCGCGCAGCAAGCTCAAGAGGGGCGTTGACGCCCTCGCTGAGGCTGTAAAAGTCACGCTCGGACCCAAGGGGCGAAACGTCGTCATCGACAAGAAATTCGGCTCGCCTACGGTCACCAAGGACGGCGTAACTGTCGCCAAGGAAGTCGAGCTGAGTGATCCGATCGAGAACATGGGCGCCCAGATGGTGAAGGAGGTCGCCACCAAGACCTCTGATCTGGCCGGAGACGGCACCACCACGGCCACCGTGCTGGCGCAGGCAATTTTCCGCGAGGGACTCAAGAACGTCACCGCCGGGGCCAACCCGATGGAGCTCAAGCGCGGCATCGATCGCGCCGTTGAGGCCATCGTCGAGCAGCTCCGCAGCATTTCGGTCCCCTCTGCCGGCAAGAAAGAGATCGCCCAGGTCGGCGCCATCTCCGCCAACAACGACAAGGAAATCGGTAACCTGATCGCAGAGGCGATGGAGAAGGTCGGCAAGGACGGCGTCATCACCGTCGAAGAGGCGAAGGGCCTCGAGACGACGCTGGAGACCGTGGACGGCATGCAGTTTGACCGCGGTTACCTGTCGCCCTACTTCGTGACCGATCCGGAGAAGATGGAAGCAGTCCTGGATGATGGTTACATCCTGATCCACGACAAGAAGATCTCCTCGATGAAGGAGCTCCTCCCGGTGCTGGAGAAGACGGCCCAGAGCGGCCGGCCCCTCCTGATCCTGGCCGAGGATGTCGAGGGTGAGGCGCTGGCGACCCTGGTCGTCAACAAGCTGCGCGGCACATTGAAGGTCGTCGCCGTGAAGGCGCCGGGCTTCGGTGACCGCCGGAAAGAGATGCTCCGCGACATCGCCGTGCTCACCGGTGGCCAGGTGATCTCGGAAGAGGTCGGGTTCAAGCTCGAGAATGCCACATTGAACGATCTCGGCCGCGCGAAGCGCATCGTGGTCGACAAGGACAACACCACGCTGGTTGACGGCAAGGGCAAGGATGACACGATCCAGGGGCGTATCTCTGAGATCCGCACCGCCATCGAGAAGAGCACCAGCGACTACGACCGGGAGAAGCTGCAGGAGCGTCTGGCCAAGCTCTCGGGTGGTGTCGCGGTGATCAACGTGGGTGCCGCTACCGAGACCGAGATGAAGGAGAAGAAGGCCCGGGTAGAAGATGCGCTGCACGCCACTCGTGCGGCGGTCGAAGAGGGCATTGTTCCTGGCGGCGGCGTAGCTTTGATCCGTGCGCAAAGCGCCCTGGACAAGATCAAGGGTACTGAAGACGAGAAGATCGGCGTCGAGATCGTTCGGCGTGCCCTCGAGGAGCCCATCCGGATGATCGCCCAGAACGCGGGTGCCGAGGGTTCGATCGTGGTTGCTCGGGTGAAGGAGTCGAAGGACAAGAACTTCGGCTACAATGCGGCAACGGATAACTACGAGGATCTGGTGAAGGCCGGCGTCATCGACCCAACCAAGGTCACTCGCACCGCGCTGCAGAACGCCGCGTCCATCGCGGGCCTGCTTCTCACGACTGAGTGTGTTGTGGTCGAGAAGAAGGAAGACAAGCCGGCTCCGGCGGCGCCTCCGGGCGGTGGCATGGGCGGCATGTACTAAGGAGTTCCGCACCGCAAGATCTGCTCAGCAGTACAAAACGCCCCGGGTTTTCCGGGGCGTTTTGCCTTATGGGCGCTCGCGTATTTCAGCATCTGTCGTGGATCGCGGGGATGCAGAACGGCGCAGTATGTTGCCGCCAATCACTTACGCCTTTTCCCTGCTGGTATGACAAATGCCCCCCGCGAGATCACCTGCAAAGGGGATCACCCCTGCTCACCGGAGTGGCATGGCCAAACCGACGCCCGGGAAGTCACCCGACCCGATGTCGAAAGTAGTGGACCGCCTCCTGGCGCAGCTTCCCGGACTGGAACCAGCGAGGGAGCCGGTAGGTGCATCCTCAATACGGTATGCCACGCAGGTTGGAATCGGCCGGGCGGTAGAGCCGTCAGGCACTGCGGGTGAGCTGCTCGGGCTTTGGTTCCGGGTTCTGCTGGGATTTACCCTCGGCGCCATGATGCTGAGCTGGCCTTACTCTCGCGATTGCGGTTTCCCGCTCGCGGGCTATCTCGTCGCGGTGAGTTGCGTCATACTGGCGGGAGGTTGGGCCGCCGTGAGTGCGTGGAAATTCCGAGCGGCGTTGGCGCACATCCTTTCTCTGGTTCTGCTCTTCTGGGGGGTCGTGCTCGTGGCGGAACAGCTGCTCCCCAGGATTGGCTATGCGGTAGACCGGGCAACCTGGGAGTGTGCGGTTAATCCGTCCGAATAAGTGTCTGAAAGGGAAAGTAGTCCCGCAGCGAGTCGAACTCCGGGTCCGAGTGCACATCCTCATTGTCGCGGCTGTCGAAGGTAAGCGGCCGCCCCTGACCCCACGCCAGCCGTAACAACTCCACAGCCTCGGCACGATCTCCCATAGCAGCAGCGATGCGCGCACGGGCGTAGGTGTGACTTCCAAATAGATACGGGGTGGGCAGGGTGGCCAGAAGTCTGTCCATCCGTCTCGCCTCCACCGAGTCTCCCAAATGCGCCGCCGTCGCTCCGAGCCGGCCGAGCAAGATCGGCGAGCGGGGGTGGTTCACAAATCCCGCAGCATAGAGCCGGCGTGCCGATGCCCATCTCTCTCCGGCGGCTTGTATGTCGCCCTCCACGAGTGCTCCCGTCAGGGTGCTATCACCTTCGGTCGCCGGTCGGGTCACCAGGTTGGTAAGCCACTCGGCTGCCGCGAGCCCCTGGCCGTGAGCCCGCAGCTCACGCCAGACCCAGAGAGATCTCTGGCGCAGGCTGTTGCCGGGGTTGGGGTCATCCGGTGTGACTCGGGTGATCTCTCGCCGGACGGTACCGACATCGCCCAGCGCAGCGAGTGCGAGAAGCAAATTCACCTGGGTCCAGTACCGATTGGGGAACCGGCGGACCCCGGCACGGGCACTCTCCAGCTCGGTCCGATGATCTCCCAGACGATGTAACGCCGGTGTGTGCGACATCCAATAGTACGGCGCAATGAGGAGTACTCCCCGATCTGGATCGATCTTGGAGAGAATCGACAGACTCTCTCGAGGCCGGTTCACCATCAGTGCGCTGCTGGCGGCAAGGGTGTAGCCCTCAACCGACGCGGGGGTCAACTCGATCAGCTCACGGGCAGCCCTGAGCCGGCCCAACAGATCTCCCTTCAGGTCCGCGCGAAGCCCGTCGTAGACAGCTCGCTCTCCGGGTGTGAGCAAGTTTTCGTGTACAGCCAAGCTTCGGAGGAGTGTGTCGACGGCGGTCCACTCGTCCAGCCGCGTCAGCACATACGCCCGCATGAGCTTGGGAGGCATGTATAGAGAATCCAGCCTTGACGCTCGATCGAGACGTCGGAAAACGTCGTCGTAGTCGTCCCGGAAGAAGCTCTCCCAGGCTCGACTCACTTCCACATACGCGTTGTAGGAGGGAGGCGCGCCGAGTGCGGCTGAAAATCCCCGGCTGGTCGTGTCGAGGGCAACGGCCACGCCGGTAACTACCCGATTGCCCAGCTCCGCAATCAGCCCTGAAGGGGATTTGACCGGCCCGCTCACCGGATCGACAGTTCGTATGATCCTCCCGGTGGTTGCGTCCACAACCTGGATCAGCGCGCGGAGGGTATCACCATCGCGGAACAGGTCGCCCGAGAGTACCGTGCCGGAGCCGGTCTCTTCGGCCACGGCAATCGCACGATTCCGGTCCCGGAGGAGCGCGGGGATCTGATCCACGATCCGCCCTGCGAACAACGCCGTGCGAGGGTCCACCACTTCGAACTGGGTCGTTCGGGTGAGAGCCTGCGCAATCCAGTCCGCAGCCAATGCTCCCAATGCCGTGAGCGAACTATCGCCCGTGTGATTCGTGAGTGGCGCGACCACGATTCGGCGGGCCGAAAGAACCGGCGTCCGTCGGATGAGCAGCGTCTCAAGCCTGGCTCGCTGACCGGCAGGGATCAGGACGAACGCTGCTCCTGCGATGAGCAGCACCGCCGTCACGGCGCCAAGCAGCAGCCTGGGCCACCGGCGCGGATGGCGCGTTCCGGCCCGCGCCCGGTGGAACTGAAGCGCTGCCCTGGTCGAGGTATCCCGCGCTCTGGTTGACCACACCCTTGCCGCGGCAAGGTGAAGAGCCTCACGCCGCTCAGGGAGAATCTGTTCGTAGACCACCCGCCAGGTGATCTCGTGGGCGAATTCGAACAGCCCCGGGCTGGCGGTGGCCTCATGGATCAGCCGCCGGCCGACGAGCTCTTCCAACGCCACAGCTGATGTAGCCGGACTGACGGCGGCCACCCTGGCAACCAGGTCCGGATCAAAACTGCGGCCAATCACAGCAGCGCCTTCCATCACCTCTCGGGTTACCCGAGTCAGGTGCTCCAGCCTCCGTCCGACCACCTCGCGGAGGGTGACAGGGAGAGGCAAGCTTCGTCCACTCACGCCGGGCTGTACCCGCCATGTGCCCGTGGCAGTCGTCTGGACCCAGCCGCCGTCTACCAGCGCCGCCATCAACTCGATTGTGTACAGCGGGTTCCCGCCTCCCTGCTGATGAATCTGCAGGGCCAGCTCGCGGCGCTCTGCGATCGAGAGCTCCAGCATCGAGCTCAACATCGCTTCGATTTCCGGGGCAGCCAGCGCATTCAGGATGATTCGCCGGGTGCCCGCATTCGAGTAGAGCCGGAGCAGCATCTCGTGACGAGGCTGATCTCCGGTCCGGGTCGTGATCAGAAAGAGAACTCGCCCCCGAATCCTTTCGGCCACCGCGGCGATCAAGCGCTGACTCTGCGGATCGATGGAGGGGAAATCGTCGAGGTAGATCACGACCGGGCGGTCCGAGGCAATCACTTCCAGCACCTCACACACGCCTTCCATCAATGTGTGTGATGTTCCGATCGCCGGCGGCAATGACGAGAAGCGCTCGGTCATCTCGGGGACGATACACGCGATCTCAGCCAGAGCCCGGGGAGAGGCGCCGCCCACTCCCGGCAGCTGGTGGAGATGGACCAACAGGTCCCGGGCTCCATCCATGTCGGAGGTCTGGTCACCCTCCTCTCCCCGGGTACGGAGCACCAGGGTGCTCTCCATGCCGACCACCCGCCGGAGAAACTCTTCGCAAAGCCTCGTCTTGCCGATTCCGGCTTCGCCTTCGATGGCTACGCCGGCAGCGGTGCCTTGGCGGACGGCAGTCCACACCCGGTCCAGCTCGGCCAGCGCGGCGGCCCGTCCCACCAGATCTGGTGTGAACAGCGCCGCGGATGCTGGCGTATGGGATGACCGACGGGTGTGGCCGCGCTCCAGCTCGTGGCCAAGCGCGACGAATGCAGGGGAAAGCTCTACCTCGAGGCTACTGCGCAGCTGCGCCTGGGCTGAGCTATGGTGTGCCAGAGCCTCGGCGGTGCGTCCGCCCAGCTGCATCATCTCCACCAGACGCCGGTGCGCCTCTTCCTCCAGAGGCAGCATCTGGACCCAGAGCTCGGCCCAGCCAATGCCATCATCCCAGGCGCCGCTCCGGCGGGCGGCCTCGATCAGCTCCCGGACGGTACGGCGGAACTCGCTCCGAAGGCCCTCACGTTCGGCTTCCAGCCAGCTACGGAAGTCTTCACCCCCGAAGTCGTCTGTCCCGGCCAGAAAGTCTCCTCGCCAGCGCGGAGCGGCATCGGCCCAGCGGCCGGCGGCCACATCGCTCTGGAACAGCGAGGCATCGAGTGCGACGGCTCCGGTCGCGAGCCGAACCTTGTTCGACTCCAGGACCAGTCCATCACCCACCAGGCGCTTGAGCTCGAGCAGCGCCTGACGAAGCGACTGTCGGGCTTTCCCGGAATCCCGGTCCCCCCAAAGCAGCTCGGCGAGCTCCTCGCGTTCGGCGCTCCTGGGGGACCGGCGAGCCAGGAAGGCAAGCAGCGTCAGCTCCTTCCGCGGGCTGGAAAGCCGCGCCGTGGAGCCGGTCTCAAGCCGGAGCTCACCGAGAGTCCTGAGGGTCAGCATGCGTCTATTCTGGGGAGGAGGTCTAACGAGACGAGTTGAACATGCAGTCCCGGCCCAGAACCCGCTAGATGTCGCGCCACATAGGTTGAGAACTTAGAAGGACTTGACGCCCTCCTTGACGGTGACTTGCGCCACGTCTGCTAGAATAGCTCCGTGCCCACCAAGCAGCGACGTCGTTTGGTCATCATAGAGTCGAAGGAAGCGCCATGAGCCATGTGCCGGACGTGGAGAGTGGGAAAGCCGAGCGGTTCGACTACTTCATGGTCCGTCTGAGCCGTTCGGCTGGGGAGCCGGACCGGCTGGCCGGACTGATCGAAAGGCTCGGCTCGGGTGAGAAGCGAAGCTTTGAGACCGGCGAGCAGCTGGTCCGGTTGGTCGGGGCGTGGGGTGAAGTGTACCTGGACGTACAGTCCGCTGACGGAGATGCCAACGGCGGATGAACAGCTTACAACTGAATTCACGACGGAGCCCAGGAGGACTTATGCGTTCGATGTATCTCGCGGTATTCGCGCTGACATTGCTGGTGCCGGCCAGAGTCGCGGCCCAGTCTGGCACCACGCAGGCGGCTGTCAGCGAGCCAACCCCTGACTCCGTCCAGGCAGCGCCCAAGAAGAAGGGCGGCATGTTCGGGAAGGTGAAGGGTCTTGCCAAGAGCAAAATCGTGAAAAGTGTGGCCAAAGTCGCGCTCTGCACCGCAGTCCCTGGCGGTCAGGTTATCGCCGGAGCGCTCGATGCGGCTGAGACCAAGAGCGTGGCCGGGGCGGCCAACACGGCGCTGTCGGGTGGAAGCAGCAGCTGCATGCCCGGAATGGGGATGGCAGGAAAAGGGATGGCCGGAGCTGCCGCCGCCGGAATGGCTGGCAATGGCTTAGCCGGAGCAGCAGGGATGGGCGTGGCTGCGCTGGCAGGTGGAGTTCCGGGGATGCCAGGAGGAATGCCGAGCGGCGCAATGGCCGGAGGCGGCATGTCCCCCGAGCAGATGAGCCAGATGATGGAGCAGTACAAGAAGATGGGTATGCCACCGGCCCAGATCGCGGCGATGCAACAGATGATGGCCGCTCAGATGGGGCAGGCGGCGCCAGGAGCGGCAGTCGGATCACCCGGAGCACTCCCGACAACACCGGCCGCTGGAGCCGCGGGTCCCTCCGAGGGAGCGGGGAAGCCGATCGAGTTTTCACCTCAGCTCCTCCTCGATCTCAAGAAGGGAAAGACCGCGATTCGGAATATCGATTGGGTCGCCGGCACTGCATCGCTCACCCCGACCGGAACCGAGCCTTTCAATCAGGCGATGAGCCAGATCGCTGCTGCGCTGACACAAGCCGGGGGCAAGTACCGCCTCGATCTCTATTTCGACAAGCACTACGACGACGTGGGGGTGAAGACTCTGGGTCCACAGCGGTTCACGCTTATTCAGACCGCACTGGGCAAAGGCGGCCTCGGAAACACTCCTGGCGGCGTGCCGAAAGCGGGTAACACCAAGAAGGATAAGGATCCGCGGCTCGAGATCGTAAAAGTGAAGTAGTTACAACCCAGACTCAACTTTTGTCCCTTACCTCGGATCGAGGCTATGATGTCGGTGCTCCTTCGATTGTCCTGGCGCTCTCCGCTCCTATGGGCGCTCTTGCTCCTCTCCGCCGCACCGGCGCAGGGAAACGCCCAGTTCGGCAAGTTTCTGAAGGCAAAGATCAAGAAAGAAGCGGAGAAAGAGGCAGCCAAGAAGGCTGTCGATGCCGTGACAGGGAAGCCGACGCCAGTTGAAACCGGGGCACTGCCTGCCCCAGTGGATTCCGCTCCGGTCAATGCGGCGCCGGCCCCGGCGGTCGCGACGGCAGCGGCATCTGTCACCGCTGACACAGCCGCGGCACTCTGGGTGAACTACGACTTCATTCCGGGAGATCGGGTGTTGTTCTACACCGACTACGCCGAAGACAAGGTCGGCAACTTCCCGGAGCGATTGGAGTTCAAGGAAGGAAACATGGAGGTGGCGGAGCTCGGCGGCCGTCGCCTGCTGCGGGCCACCAGCGCCAGCACGCTGGTCATCCCACTGCCGGAAGTTCTTCCGCAGCGCTTTACCGTAGAAATCGACGTGATCAACCGCCCGTCACTCGATGGCTGGGCCTTCGAGCTCCAGGGGGAGCGGTGCACAAGAGAGACCGGTCTACCTCCAGCGTCACCTGGGGCAGCGACGGCGCCGGGCTCTTCGGGGGTGGTGGGGGAGAGGTGCAGATTAGCAATGACGACGTCAACCGGGCGAGATATCGGGGCAAGCCGGCGCAGCTCCGGGTCCTCGGCGACGGAAAGTACATCAAGGTGTATCTCGACGAGCGCCGGTTGGTGAACGTCCCCAACGCCAACTTCGAGCGTGCGAAGGCGCTGAACTTGGTCCTGCAAGCACGAAGCCAGGATAATCCGATTTACGTTGGGCGTATTCGAGTGGCGGAGAGTCGTACGTCGATCTACGACGATCTCGCAGCCAAGGGCCATGTGAGCACCCAGGGAATCTTGTTTGACACCGGTAACGACCAGGTGCGGCGGGAATCAGGTCCCACGCTCAAGGAAATCGCCACCATGCTCCAGCAGCACGCCGAGCTGCGGCTGCGGATAGAAGGCCACACCGACAATGTGGGTGACAAGGCCACGAACCTGTCGCTCAGCGAGCGCAGAGCGGCTTCAGTTATGGGCGTCCTGGTGAAGGACTATCACATCGATGGTGGACGGCTGGAGTCCAAGGGCCTGGGCGATGCCAAACCGGTCGGGAAGAACACCACTCCGGAAGGACGTCAGAACAACCGCCGGGTGGAGCTGGTCAAGATCTGAGCTGAAGGCTCGAGAACAGTGAGTGCCAGCGGGCAAGTTCTCTCCCAGGACTTGCCCGCTGTCGCTCACCCGCTAGAGGGCTAAGGCGAGCTGGATTCCGTCGATCTGCGTCACGCGGATCGGCGGAAGCGGCTCGTCCTGATCGGCTACATGGATGGTGCCCCGAAACTTGACTCGCCGGAGCGCGCGTCCGACCTCTCCTCGCGCGGTTGTAGCGTCATTGCAGTGCTGACTCAGATGGGCGAGCACAACAACCGAGAGGCCCGGGTGGTGAAGCTGGGCCAGGAGCTGCGCTGCAGCGCGGTTCGAGAGGTGTCCGGCCGAGCCGGCTATTCGCCGCTGCACCACCGCCGGATATTCGCTGGTGCGTAGCTGGACCTCGTCGTGGTTGGCCTCGAGCACGATCGCTGTGAGATCCCGAAGGAGGTACCGGACCGCAGTGGTGGCACGGCCCAGATCGTAGGCTACTCCGATGCTGGTCTCGTCGGAGTCGCGAACCACGACCGCCAAAGGCTCTACGGCATCGTGATTGGTCGGGCACGCCTCGACCGAAAACGGCCCCAGCTCTACTCTGCTGCAGAGGCCGAGTGGCCGGTGTTCCGCATCATCCATTCTGGGAGCAAGCCGTCCCCATGTTCCCGGCGCGGTCAGCACCGGTACGCGCAGGCGTCGCGCGAGAAGCGCGGCGCCACAGGCATGGTCACCGTGCTCGTGGGTGAGCACGATCCCGGCAACTCTCCCAAGCTCGAACCCCGCCGAGTCGGCCCGACGCTCCACTTCCTTGGCGCTGAATCCGGCATCGATCAGGAGCGCCACACCTTCGGATTCCACCGCGCAGCAGTTGCCCCTCGATCCCGAGCCCAGGACATAGAGCGTGATCACCGGGCAATGCTCCGCTGAAAGATGCGCCGCAACGATTCGCGCCGCTCCGGCGAGAAGGGAACAGCGCGCCTGGTCATCACCCGCTCCGCGATTCGCAGGAAGCCATCCTCGGTCATCCGCTCACCCCCGCTGGAGCCCCAGGCAAAGGGCGGCACATATTTGGGTGGTGTCGGCGTTCCGAACACATTGGCCCCGGCGGACACCACCGTTCCGGTCGCGAGCATCGTGCCGATTGCCGTCTTCGCGTGGTCGCCAAAGAGCGTGCCCACATTAAGTCGTCCGGTCTCGATTCGCTCGCCATCGATCTCGAGACGAACCTGGCCATAGGTGTTCTTGAGATTCGACGTCGTGGTTCCGGCTCCCAAGTTCACCCAGTGTCCTACGACGCTGTGTCCGACAAAGCCGTCATGGCTCTTGTTGGCGAAGCCGAAGAAGACGCTGGATGAGATTTCGCCGCGAACCCGGCATTCCGGACCGAAGACGCTGCCCCGAATGAAACCGCCGAGAACGCGAGTCCCCGGCCCAACGTAGGTAGGCCCTTCCAGTCTGCTACCGTTGCGGATCTCAGAGCCCTGGTCGATGACCACTGCGCCGTGGCGAACGTCGAAGACCACGCCAGGTTCAACCGCGGCGCCGAGGCATACGAGGTTGGCCGGATCGCCCAGGACGAGGCTCCCTTCCGGCACTCGATCACCGCGCGCTGCCAGGAAGTCGGCGCAGTCGTCGGCGAGCAGGTGGTCCAATGCGGTGAGCAGGTCGAAGGTGCCGCGAAGTCGCAGTCCTTCTATTTCCAAGCCAGGACCCTTGTCGTTGGGACCGATCCAGCGCTCTCCCTCTGGCACGATCCAGCCGACCGTCTCCTCCCGGTGCAGCAGACGGCGTGCGGTGGGTCCAGGTGTTAACGGAACTCCAGTGGGAGCGAACCAGCTGGCGCCGATGATCGCGGGGCCCTCGACCGGCTCCACCGCTCTGAGCGGTGGCTCGTCTCCCTCGCTGAATCCAGCGGCATGGCTTCCCCAGTTTGCCCTGGCATCGACACCGGCGGCCGCCTCCCACCGCTCCCGGATTCTCCAGATCCCCGCGCGAAGCTCAGCGATCGGGCGGACTCCCGCGAACGGGGCCCATGCGGCACCGGGCGGGTCAGGCTCCAGCAGGTAAAGCGCCGTCACCCGTCCAGATCGCGGACGTCAGGTGGAAGCACATCGAGGAGCTGCTTGATGGAGGCCGCCTGCTCGACCGGCATAATCAGGACGCGGCCGTTCGCTTCGACCACAATGAGATCCTTTACGCCGCTCAGCACCACCGTGTTGCGCTCGGACCAGACGATGCAATCCTTAGTCTCGTGGAGAAAGGCATCGCCCACGACGACGTTTCCATTGGTGTCCTTGGGCCGGACCCGGGTGAGAGCCTGCCAAGTGCCGATGTCGTCCCAGGCAAACGCACCACTCACGACGGCAACGGCGGCACTGCGCTCCAGCAGCCCCACATCGATGGAGATCGGAGTGACCTCTCGAAAGAACCGATTCACATCGCCGGCTTGGAGCGCGGGTAGGTGGGGAGCCACCTCCGGCGTATGCGCCTGCACTTCGGCCAGCAGCCGATCAGCCGTCCAGGCAAAGAGCCCACTGTTCCAGAGGGCGCCTGCCGCCATGAGGTCGAGGGCGGTTGCGGCGTCGGGCTTCTCGGAAAAACGGGCAACCATGCGGGCGCCGTCTCCCAGCGAAGGCCCCGGCACGATGTAGCCGTAACCGGTTTCCGGACGGGATGGCACCACGCCCACCGTCACCAGCCGGTCGTGCTGGCGGGCGGTCGCAAGAGCGGCGTCCGCGGTCTTCCGGAAGGCGGCGGCATCTCCAATAGCCCAGTCGGCATGCAGTGAGAGTACCTCGGCGTCCGGGTCCCGGCGCAGCGCCTCGGACGTCGCCCAGATCAGGGCCGGGGCTGTCGATGCGGCGCGGGGTTCCACCAGAAAGTTCGCGGCGGGAAGATTGAGCCTGGATTGGAGCGGGCCCGCCAGCGCCGATCCAGTGACCACCAAAATGCGTTCCCTCGGAATCAGACCGGAGAGCCGCTCGATCGACTCCTGCGCGGTCGAGCTGGAGCCCGCCAGCGGCAGTAATTGTTTTGGATTGTTGGGAGTGCTGAGTGGCCAGAATCGAGTGCCTGACCCACCCGCGAGCAGGACGGCCCATTTCATGGAAGCGCTGCGGGTGCGGCACGAATGTCGACAGCGACTCCGGCGGAAACTCTTAGGATCGTCAGCATGGGGAGAGAACAATCTACATAGAAAAGTATTTCGACACCTCCAAATTCCGCGCGAGCTGCTAGAGCAGGGCGCTCAGGGCGGGCCGATGCTGCCGAAGGTCGTAGAGCAACGAGCCAACATTTGCTTCTGGCGCGGCGAGGATCGCGAGACAGTCGCCGGCACCTAGCTGGGCGACGATCAACAGGCCGCCCTCATACTCGAGCACGGCGGTGCGGAGCGCGCCTCGGCCGGCTCCCACACCCAGTCGAGTGGCATACTGGACCAGCGTAGCCGTCAACGCGGCCAGTGTCTCCGCCTCAAAAAGTCCTCGGGCGGCATGCTCGATCGGTAGGCCGTCCCCACTCAGCACCAGCACGGCCTCTACGCCCTCACGGGACGAGAGGGCGCGCACCACCTCGCCCAGGTCAGCCATCGATGTTCTCCATTGGTAGAAATTGCCACGGCAACGTACGAATCGCTCCCATCGAAGTCAAGAAAATGTTGACCCCTCCAGACGCCGGGCTTAACCTTCCGCTCGATGAGACCCTTCCATCTGCTTTTCGCTTTCATGTTGGTCGCCGGTTGCAGCGATTCAAATGCGCTACCAGATCCGACCATCGCCAATGAGGAGCGTACCGAGACGCTCTACGCGCTGGTAGGAACTCCGGTTGGAACCCCGAGCGCGTACGCCATCGAAGGTGCCCGCCGGGTGCGAACCGATCTTTCGGTGGCCTTCGACTTCGCCTACAATCTCCAGTCTGACGGAAGCCACGTCTTTCTGCCGCTCAATGCGCTCGGCATCGACGCTGCAACCACGGTGAACCCCGGTCTCATGGCACGGGCCGAAACCTTCGAGGCGATCAGGACAGCGGAAAGCAACGGCTATACCACCGACCGTGCCGTCCCGATGGCGGCCGGCCAGGTCTTCTTGGTTCGCAGCAGGGTCACCTGCAATCTGGGCGTTCCTAAATATGCCAAGCTCCAGGTGCTGAGCTTCGACGACGTGGCCAGAACTGTCACTTTCAGAATCCTCACCGACGACAACTGCGGGTTTCGGGACCTCGAGCCCGGCCTTCCGAAAAACTGAGCGTGATCGACGTCAAGCGTCTGCGGCAGGATCCGGCCGGCAGTCGCGCCAGCCTGATGCGGCGCGGCGACCCGTCTCTCTCCGCCACTCTCGATATCATGCTCGATCTGGACCGGCAGCGGAGGGATCTGCTGGTCCGGGTCGAAGCGATCAAAGCCGAGCGCAACGTTGCAACCGAGGAAGTCGCCAGGAGAAAGCGGGCCAAGGAGCCGGCTGATGACCTGATGGCCAAGCTCAAGGCCTCGGGGGAAGAAGTGAAGCGGCTGGATGGCCAGCTCCGGGAGATCGAGTCGGCGCTGGACCAGCGGGCGCTCGCGGTGCCCAACTTTCTGGTGGACCAGATCCCCTGGGGGATGCCTCGGCCAATCGGCTGGTGCGCTCCTGGGGCCAGCCGCCCACACTCAGCTTCGAACCCAAGCCCCACTGGGAATTGGGTACGTCGTTGGGGCTTTTCGATCTGCCGGCCGGAGTGAAAATCGCCGGGTCCGGGTTCCCCCTGTTCACCGGGTGGGGTGCCAGGTTGGGGCGGGCACTGGCCAACTTCATGCTCGATCTGCACACCCGCGAACACGGTTACCTGGAGGTGGCGCCACCTTATCTGGTGAATCGCGCCACGCTGACCGGCACCGGCCAGCTTCCCAAGTTCGTCGATGAGGTCTACGCCGCCCCGGCCGACGACCTCTTCCTCATTCCCACCGCCGAAGTGCCGGTCACCAATATCCATCGAGATGAAATTCTCGAGGCCACCAGCTTGCCCGCCTGCTATGTTGCGTTCACACCCTGTTTTCGACGTGAGGCCGGCTCACACGGGAAGGATACCAGGGGGCTGATCCGGGTTCACCAGTTCGACAAGGTGGAGCTGGTGCGCCTCGTTCGCCCAGAGGATTCGCCGGCGGAGCACGAGCGGATCACTGCTCATGCCGAGGCAGTGCTGCAACGGCTGGAGTTGCCATACCGGGTGGTCGAGCTCGCCGCCGGCGATACCGGGTTCGCCAGTGCCCGCACCTACGACCTCGAGGTATGGGCGGCCGGTGTGGACGCCTGGCTCGAAGTCTCCAGCTCCAGCACCTTCACCGATTTTCAGGCGCGGCGCGCTAACATCCGGTTTCGGCCGGAACCCAAGGCAAAGCCCGAGTTCGTCCACACCCTCAATGCATCCGGAGTCGCCTTTCCGCGAGTCATCATTGCCCTCCTGGAGAACAACCAAGCGGCCGATGGGTCAGTGCGGGTGCCTGAGGCGCTGGTGCCTTATCTCGGCATCGAGCGCTTGACACCACGTGCGTAGCGGACGGTTACAACGCCTCGCGCCGGTCACCGTGGTGGCGCTGGTGGCGCTGCTGGCGGGTTTAAGCTTCGGAACCGGTCTTCTCATTTTCCGCCACTTTCGGTCGGACGCGTCGGCGATGAGCCGGCTCTATTCAGGCGTGTTCGGCGGGCTCAACAATCCTCGGGCTGGTGCCGAAGCCGAGGCGTTGCTTCGCCTGGGAGAGCAGGTGCGCTCGCTCGGCATACCCCTGGTGGTCACCGACCGGACCGGCCGCGTCACCGCGGCGGCCAATCTGCCATTCGCGGCACCGCTCGATGACCCCCGGGTCAAGCTCTATGCCGAGCGACTCGACCGGCAGAACCCGCCTATCAGCGACGAGGCGATCGGGACAGTGCACTACGGTCCGCTGCCGGCCCAGCGATATCTGGTCGCGCTGGCTGTGTTGCAGGGACTCACCATAGCGGTCATGGTCTCCGTAGCTGTCTTCGCCTATCGCAGCGCGATGTCGGCCCAGCGAGACCGCCTGTGGGTGGCGATGGCGCGCGAGGCGGCGCATCAGATGGGCACCCCGCTCACCAGCCTGCAGGGATGGATCGAGCGGGTGCGGTCGCGCGCCACGCCTCCCACCGATCTCGCCGATCATCTATCCGCCGATGCCGAGCGGCTCGACCGGGTGGCCCAGCGGTTTGAGCGGATCGGTAACCCCGCCAAGCGAGAGCCGATCGGACTTGGAGCGCTGTCTGATCGTGTGGCGGGATATTTCCGTCCGCGTTTGCCGCGTCACACCAACATGATCGATCTCAGGGTGGAGGCGCGCGGAGCAGGACCAACGGTGCTGGGTGATCCGGTGCTCCTCGAATGGGCACTGGAGGCGCTGGTAAAGAATGCAATCGATGCGATGCAGGGGAGGCCCGGCACGATTATTCTGCGGGTCGGAGTCGAGGACGACATGGGTGTCGTCCGAGTCGTTGATGACGGCCCAGGCGTTTCCCGAGAGCTTCGCCGCACATTGTTCGAGCCCGGTACTACCACCAAGCGAGGCGGGTGGGGGATCGGCCTTGCTCTCTCTCGCCGCGTCGTGGAAGACGCGCACGGCGGAGTACTGATGCTGGAGCCTACCGAAAAAGGAACCTGCTTTCTGATGCGCGTACCCCTGGCTGCACGGCCCACATGATCGAAGCTTCCGAGGCGTCACTCGAGCCTGCCCTCAATCCCGCCCAGCGGGAAGCGGTCGAGCACGTCGAGGGACCGCTGCTGGTGCTGGCCGGGGCCGGCTCCGGAAAAACCCGCGTGCTCACTATGCGCATAGCGGCATTGATCGATCGTCACGGGGTTCCTCCCGAGCGGATCTTTGCCGTCACCTTTACCAATAAGGCTGCCGGCGAGATGAAGCACCGTATCGGGACCCTGCTGCATCGGGACCCGACCGGGCTCTGGATCGGCACCTTTCACTCGTTGTCGGCCCGGCTTCTCCGCCGGGAGGCCGAGCTGCTGGGCTTCACCCGACAGTTCACCATCTACGATGAGGATGATCGTCTCGGCTTGATCCGCCGGCTGATGGAGCGGCAGGGGCATTCGGTCAAGCTGTTTCCGCCCCGGGCGGTGCAGTCGGTGATCTCCGCGGCCAAGAACCGCATGATGTCGCCGGCCCAGCTGGAGTCCAGCTCGTCGTTCGACCGTCTGTCTCAGGTCGCCGCTGAGGTCTACACCGCCCTCGGTCCGGCTCTGAAGGCGGCGAACGCGATGGACTTCGACGATCTGCTGCTGCATCCACTCACGCTCTTCCGCGAACATCCGGAACGGCTTCGCGCCTACCAGAATCGGTTCAGATTCATTCTGGTGGACGAGTTCCAGGACACCAACCGGGCGCAGTACCAGTTGATCCGTTTGCTGGGCGAGCATGGGAACGTGTGCGCCGTGGGCGATGATGACCAATCGATCTATGGTTGGCGCGGGGCCGATGTCCGCAACATGCAGGACTTTCTCAAGGATTTTCCCAACGCCAGACTGGTACGTCTGGAAGAGAACTATCGCTCGACCCAGGTGGTACTCGATGCGGCCAACGGCGTCATCGCCGAGAATAGCGGCCGCATCGGGAAGACGCTCACTACCAGACGTCGGGGCGGTGAGTCGGTCACACTGGTGGCCGCCGCGGACGAGCGGGACGAAGCCGAGTGGGTGGTGCGGGAGCTTCAGAAGCGCAGCGCCGCGGGTGACTGGCAGCTCAGCGAAATGGCGGTGCTCTATCGCACCAACTCGCAATCGCGGGCCCTCGAGGAGGCGTTCCGCCGGGCCGGCGTGCCGTACCGGCTGATCGGCGCCATCAGCTTTTACGAGCGACGCGAGGTCAAGGATCTGTTGGCATATCTGCGCCTCGTAGCGAACCCGGCAGATGACGAGGCATTCCTGAGATCGGTGGGTGTTCCCCGGCGAGGTCTCGGCGATACCAGCCTGGCTGCATTGACCCAGGCCGCCGCGCAGTGGAAGAAGCCGTTGCTGGAGACGGCGCGGATCGCGGACCGGGTGCCCGACCTGAGGCCCAACGCACGCCAGGCATTCAAGAACTTTGCGGCTTTGATCGATGGAGCGGCCGAGCTGCAGGCGCGCCCACCGGCGGAGCTGCTGGATCACATCATCCGTGCGATCGACTACGAAGCAGTGCTCAACGCCGAGGGACCCGAAGGCGCTGACCGCTGGGAGAACGTGCGCGAGCTGGTGGCTAGCGCGGCGAATTGGTCTGAGGAGGTTCTCGCTGATCCGGACGACGACGGCCTTCCCGTGCAGCGCTTCCTGCAGGAGGCGGCCCTCCTCTCGGCGGTCGATAATGAGGTAGGTGCGGAGCAGGGCGTCACCCTCATGACGCTGCACACGGCCAAGGGGCTGGAGTGGCCGGTGGTGGTCATGACCGGCATGGAGCATGGTCTGTTTCCACTGGCTCGGGCCGAAGAACAGCCTGCCGGGCTCGAGGAGGAACGCCGGCTGTGTTACGTCGGACTCACAAGGGCCAAGGACAAGTTGTATCTCACCTGGGCCAGAGCACGGCGGCGAGGCGGCGAGCTCAAGCCAGGCATTGCGTCCCGGTTTCTCAAAGCACTTCCACCGGGGATCGTGGAGGAGCGGCGAACGACGTCGCTCTGGGCGCCTGATTGGGGAAGCGGGAGGTCGGGCGGTCAAATGGATAGCCGAGCGGGAAGCCGGAGCTGGACCAGCTACGGATCGGATGCCGGCTCGGTTCGCCCGGCTGCGCGCCTGCCGGAGGAAGAGGTTTCGCAGGACACACCGCGGTATGTGAAAGGCGAGCGGGTGCGACACCGCCGGTTCGGCAGTGGGACGATTCAGGGTCTGACCGGAACTGGTCGCGACCTCAAGGTCTCGATCGCCTTCGACGACAACGAGGTTGGTGTCAAGCAACTGCTGGTTGCCTATGCCGGGCTGGAGCGTGAATGGGAAAGCGCGTGAGTATCGGACGGGACGAGGTGTTGCACGTGGCCCGCCTGGCCGAGCTGGCCGTGGCCGACAGCGACCTGGACCGGTTGGTGGAACAGCTCAACCGCATCGTCGACTACGTGGCCAGCCTCGACGAGGTCTCGTCCGAGGCCGCGGCGGAGTCGTTTCTCGCCGGTCCGCAGTCAGTTGTCCTCCGGGAGGATGTGGAGCGTCCCGGCGTTTTGGCGCGCCCGCCAGCTTCGATCGCTCCTGAGTTTGCCGAAGGGTTTTTCCTGGTGCCGCGTCACGGCGCAATGGAGGACCAGTGAGCGGAACAGGGGTTCGTGTCTCAACTGATCAGCAGCAAGGTGGCGCACTTGCCGTTGCACGCGACACCGCTGCGCGGCTTCGGCAGGCTGCGCCGCTGAACGCCACGCTCCACTGGTCCCCAGAGCTGCTCGAGGCGGAAGCGGCCCGCGTCGATCGGATGCGCGGACCCGGTTCGCTCAAGGGCATGCCCATCGCACTCAAAGACAACATCGTCACGGCCGAACAGCCGACCACCTGCGGCTCCCGCATCCTGGAGGGGTATATGTCCCCTTTCAATGCGACCGTTGTGGAGAGGCTGCGAGCCGCCGGTGCCTTGATCGCCGCCAAGGCGAATATGGACGAATTCGCGATGGGCTCGTCCACCGAGCACTCCGCGTTCGGCCGGGTGAAACACCCGCTCGATCCTGGGCGCGTGCCGGGCGGATCATCTGGCGGCTCGGCTGCTCTGGTGGCGGCCGGCGTCGTACCGGGCGCCCTTGGATCGGAGACCGGCGGCTCCGTACGGCAGCCGGCGAGCTTCTGTGGTGTGGTAGGAATAAAGCCGAGCTACGGGCGGGTGAGCCGGTACGGCCTGGTCGCGTTTGGGTCATCCCTCGACTGCATCTCGACCTTCGGGCGGACTGTGAATGATGCGGCAAGAATACTGAGCACCATCAGCGGCCACGATCCCTTGGACGCCACCAGCGTGAACCGCCCACCGATGCCGGTTCCGGAGCCGCTCGCCAGTCTCAAGGGGCTCACCATCGGGCTACCCAAGGAATACTTCCCGCCCGACCTGCACCCCGGTGTTGCCGCTGGGCTGCGCCGGACCATCGATCGGGTGCGAGAGCTCGGCGCCAAGGTGCGAGACGTATCGCTGCCCAACTCTGCCTACGCGGTACCGACCTACTACATCATCGCTCCGGCGGAAGCCGCGGCAAATCTCGCCCGGTACGATGGCGTTCGTTACGGCCAGCGGCGCATCGGACCCGAGGGAGACATTCGATCCCTCTACCGAGCCACGCGAGGTGAGGGGTTCGGAGCCGAGGTGCAACGCCGCATTCTGGTGGGGACCTACGTCCTGAGTGCCGGCTACTACGATGCATATTATCGGAAGGCACAGCGGGTGCGCGCGCTGATCGCTGAGGATTTTCGCCGCACTTTCGAAGGGGGCGTGGACCTTCTCCTCACACCGACCACTCCCACCCCGGCCTTCAAGGCCGGCGAAAAGACCGCCGATCCGGTGGCGATGTACCTGGCCGACATTTTCGTGTGCCCCATCAATTTGGCCGGGCTGCCGGCCATCAGTCTTCCCGCCGGCCGGAGCGAAGGGCTGCCCATTGGAGCCCAGCTGATCGCGCCGGCATTCGAGGAAGAAGGTCTTCTCGCGGCCGCCGGTGCGCTGGAGCGTGTCATTGTTGCGGACGAGGAGGTCCGCTAAATGGCCTGGGAGACGGTAATCGGTCTCGAGGTCCACGTGCAGCTCAGCACCCGGACGAAGATGTTCTGCGGCGACAAGACCACGTTCGGCGACCCGCCCAATACCAACGTGTGTCCGGTATGTCTTGGGCTCCCGGGAGCGCTGCCGGTGCCCAACGCCGAGGCCATCCGTCTGGCCGCTCGCGCCGCCATCGCGCTCGGCTGCACGGTCCACCAGACCAGTGTGTTTGCCCGAAAGAACTACTTCTATCCCGACCTGCCGAAGGGGTATCAGATCTCTCAGTTCGACCGGCCGCTCTCCACTGGCGGCCGCGTGAGCTTCGACTCGCCTGATCGTGGGCCGATGGAGGTCGGCATCACCAGGCTTCATGTAGAGGAGGACGCGGGCAAGCTGCTGCACGATAGGTTTCCCGGAAAGACGGCGGTTGACCTGAATCGCGCCGGAATTCCGCTGGCCGAGATCGTGAGTGAGCCGGACCTCCGCTCACCGGCCGAGGCGCGCGCTTACCTGACCACGCTGAGGCAGATCCTGGTGTACGCCGGTGTCAGTGAGTGCAGCATGGAGCAGGGAAGCCTCCGGGTGGATGCGAATATCTCCATTCGGCAGGCCGGAGACACCAAGCTCGGCACCAAGACTGAAGTGAAGAACATGAACTCCTTCGCGAACGTGGAGCGCGCACTGGAGGCCGAGCGGGTACGCCAGACCCATGTGCTGGAGACCGGTGGCCGAGTCGAGCAAGTGACGCTGCTCTTCAACGCGGCGACGGGACAGGTAAAGCCGACTCGCTCGAAAGAGGAGAGTCATGACTATCGCTACTTCCCGGATCCCGACCTTCCGCCGCTAGTGCTCACGCCCGGTTGGATCGAAGAGCAACGGGCGGCTCTGCCGGAGCTACCGGACTCCAAGCGCAAGCGGCTGGAGACTGAGTATGCGCTGCCGGCCTATGACGCCCGGGTTATCACAGGCGATGCCGCACTCGCCCAATATTTCGAGGCGGTGGTCGAGGCGGGGGCCGACCCGAAGATCTCGGCCAACTGGGTCATGGGCGAGGTGATGACCACCTACAACGAGAGCGGCTCGTTCCCGGTCACCGCTCCGCGCCTGGCCAGACTCATCGGCCTCGTCCGGGAGAATGTGGTGAGCCATCAAGCTGCCAAGCGGGTATACAGTGAGCTGGCTGCTGCGCCGGACCAGGAGCCCAGGGCCGTCGCCGAGCGTCTCGGCCTGGTTCAAGTGCGTGACGAAGGGGCTCTGCTGCACTGGGTGGACGAGGTCATTGCCGCTCATCCCGGTGAGGTATCGAGGTTCCGGGCCGGCGAGACCAAGTTGATGTCCTTCTTTGTTGGGCAGGTAATGAAGCGAAGCAAGGGCAAAGCTGATCCGAAGGGGGTGCAGCCAGTCCTAACCGAGAGATTACGTGAACGGTAGAACGACGGTGAACGGTGAACAGTGACGCGTGAACAGGACCCCGGTTGACCCTTTACCGTTCGCCGTTCACCTTTGAAGTTGTAGCAAGCTCATCGGATCCACCGATATTTTCCCATACCGCGCCACCCAATGGAGGTGCGGCCCCGTCACCCGGCCGGTCCGGCCCACCGCTCCGAGCTGCTGTCCTCTGCTCACCGTATCGCCCTTCGAGACGTAGGCCCGGCTGAGGTGGAAGTAGGCCGTCACTAAGCCTCCGCCGTGATCGAGGTAAATCGCCCGGCCGGCGAGGTAAAACTCCGCCACCAGTGCAACGACGCCACGCCCGGCCGCACGCACCGGCGTGCCGACGGCGCCAGCAAAGTCGGTACCCAGGTGTCGGCTCTGCACCTCTCCATTGAACACGCGGGCCGCACCGAACCGGCTGGTGATGCGGCTCGGGCGCGGTAGCTGAAACGGTTCTCGCCAAAGCCGTGGCCGGAGCTGCGACAGCCGTGAAACCTCCCGACTGCGTGCGATCTCCACCTGAATCCTGGCGGCGGCAACGCTGTCCGGTTTGACGTACCCGGGCGCGACCGACAGCGATTCGCGCGGGTACCCGCCCTGAGCAACCGGAAGCCAGACCACCGTGCTGTCTGTCGTATGGTCCCGTGAGAAAACGACGCTGATCCGGATGGAATCCCCGACTTCGATAGGAACACCGACAACCCCGCGGTACTCACCTCCCGGAGCATGCTCGAAGTGAATCGGCTCGCCGCCCGCTTCCGCTGTTCGAACCTTGGCTCCGCTGTCAGCCTGTACCAGGAGCCATGCGGCAGTCCCTTCGACCAGGGGCCGAGGCTCCGAGGTCACGGTTACGGGCAGGGTCGAGTCAGCAGAGACAGTCGAGTCCCGAGAGGGTATGGAATCCCGCGAAATCGATGAATCGCGGGAGGCAGTTGAATCCTGGGCGGAAACTCGTACCGGAGTGAGTTCAGCGATGCACCCGATCACTGCCCAGGCGATTGCCAGTCGAGACCCGCTCAGCACAGCTGCTGCTCGATGGCCGTGAGAACGCTGGGAATCAGCTGCTACCGTTGACGAGAGACTTGGGGGATGGTGCCGATCCCTCAGGCGCGCGCCAAGGGAGCCGGTTGGAAACGTTGGTCCAGTACACCAGTGCTCGGCTGGGAAGTCCGAAGTGCTCGTGGGCGGCGTTCTTCAGCTGACTCGTATTGCGCCGCCCTGCATCCCGGATCACCCGCCGCCGCATCTCCTTCGCCGTTTTCAGCGGCCGCTCGCCCGAGGGATCGAGGTGCCGGGCCGATACGACGGCGTCGCCCAGGAGCTCCATCATGTAGTCGAACGACAGGCCGAGGTGCTGCTCCACATCCTGATCGGTCAGCGGCCATCGGCTGTACTCGCGCGCCACCTGGCTGGCGCGCTGCCAGCTGGTAGTCTCGGTGAGATGCACCATCCCCCGGAACAGGCGGCGGTTAGTACGGACACTGAAAATGGTAGGCGCGATGATGCGGTCGAGATGCGCATCGGCAGGGGCGTGATCGAGCAGGATCACATCCTTGGCGACTTTGGCATAGGCGTCACCCAGGTGGGCCTCGACCCGGGTTTCCCAGTAGGAGTGCCCGACCGCCGCCGTGCTGCTGGTGAGCATCAGCTGGCGGGGAACGAAGTAATTGTGCGCGATGGTATCGGCCGCGAGGTGACTCAGGTATCCCAGCCCGAATGCGCGGAGCGGATCGGTGGCAGCGAGATCGTGGATCTCCTGTCCCACGTGCCAGTAGTGGCAGTGGCGCCCGAGTGGCGCGTAGTGCTTGGCCATCGAGGAGTCGGCCGCGATGTTGCCGTACAGGAAATCGTAGGGATAGGCCCGCAGGAGATCGGCGACTGCACCGGGGAGATATCGCAGATTGGCGAGGACCGATTCGCCAAGGTAGATGTGGGTTCCAGGCGTCCAGGCGTGCGCCTGGTGTGGTGCGAGAAGAAAGATCAGCCCCACGCCCAGAACTGCGAGCGCGAGGCGGGACCAGGTCATCAGCGGCTCGGAACCAGCATGCGCCTGACTCGGCCGAGCATACCGTTGCCGCGGCGCACCGATCGCAATGCAGCGGCCATATCCAGTGCAGCGCCCTCGACCTCATCGTGAACCACGTCGTACAGCGTCTCGAGATCCTGCAGCTTGACCTCGACCCGGTCTACCCCGCGGACCACTTTCCGCCGAAGCCGCCGGCCGGTCTGGGCAAAGGCGCCGGCTTCGTGTCGCACCAGAACCATGACGTCCTGGCCCTGCTCTGTCAGGCGGCGAACTCCCTTCAGCGTTCGAGCGATGTCATCCTGCAGGCCATCAACCAGCGTTCCGACCTTGCGGGCCTGCTGCGCCATCTTCATGGCGGCAATTCCTACCGCCACGGCCATGCCCAGGAAGGACAGCGCCAAGACGGCGAGCGAGATTGCCATGGTCGGTCCCACCCAATCGGCGGATCCGCCAACCTGCAATAATGCCAGTGTCCACATACCTGTCTCCTCCGGGAGGCTTCACACGTGTCACGCGGAACGTGGTGAGCTGTCGGCCCACTCGCTAATACAAAGGGGTATCGTCAGCACCGCAACCCCCTGGGCTGCGCTTGACGCGATTCGGTGGCGGCGTCAGCTTTGGCCATGCCTCCTAGATTTCTCGTGCAAGGCGGGCGACCGCTGCGCGGAACCGTGCGTCCTGCCGGCAATAAAAATGCCGCGCTGCCCATTCTCGCCGCCACCGTTTTGGCCGATGGTCCGGTCGATCTCGACAACATCCCGCGGATCCGCGACGTCGAAACGATGCTGGCGCTCCTCGTCGATCTTGGCGCCACCGCCGAATGGACCGGCGCAAATACCGTCCGGGTCGATACCCGCGGCCTGAAACCCAAGCCGCTCGACCCTGCGCTCTGCTCCAAGATCCGCGCCTCGATTCTGCTCGCCGGCCCGATGTTGGCCCGCTTCGGCAGCGTCACACTTCCGCCTCCCGGCGGTGACGTTATCGGGCGCCGCCGAGTGGATACCCACTTCCTGGCATTGGAGCATCTCGGCGCCTCGGTGATGGTCGGTGATCGTTACGAGCTCGAGGCCAAGGAGCTCAAGGGAGACGACATCTTCCTGGATGAGCCGAGTGTCACGGGGACCGAAAACGCCTTGATGGCCGCGGTCATGGCCAAAGGCCGGACCGTGCTCCGGAATGCTGCGTGCGAGCCTCACGTCCAGGATCTGGCCCGCGCACTGGTTGCGATGGGGGCTCAGATCGAAGGGATCGGCTCGAACATCTACACCATAGAAGGCGGACGCCCGCTCAGCGGCACCTCGTACGCGATCGGGCCGGACCACATCGAGATTGGCAGCTTCATCGGCCTCGCGGCAGTGACCAACAGCGACATCGTCATCGAACCGGTTCGCTCGGAGGACCTCAGGAGCACTCTGCTCGGATTCGAGCGTCTCGGCATTCGTCCCAAGGTGGAGGGCAATCGGCTCAGCGTGAGCGCGGGACAGGAGCGGCGAATCCGGCCCGACCTCGGCGGCCACGTGCCGAAGCTGGAGGATGGTCCCTGGCCGGCGTTCCCGGCCGACGTCATGTCCACCACCATCGTGACCGCCACCCAGTGTTCCGGCATGCTGCTGGTGTTCGAGAAGATGTTCGAATCTCGCCTCTTCTTCGTGGACAAGCTGATCGGCATGGGGGCGCGCATTGTGCTCTGCGACCCGCACCGGGCAGTGATCTCGGGGCCCTCTGCGCTGAAAGGCGGGATAGTAGAGTCTCCCGACATCCGGGCCGGCATGGCGATGCTGCTGGCGGCTCTCGCGGCCGAAGGACCCAGCACGATCCACAACGTTGGCCAGATCGAGCGCGGGTACGAGCGCATCGATGAGCGGCTGCGCGCACTCGGCGCCCAGATCGAGCGGGTGGATGGATAGGGTCAACAGCTCCGCCGCCGTAGGCGAAACCGCAGTTCCCGGCAGCATCCCTCGATTCGAAATCCCTGACTGGCGTGAACGGTACGGCGTCGTTGCCGGCGTGACCGGCCGCGGCGCCGAGCCTGGCCGAGGCTTCGATCTCGGCCTCTGGAGCGATCAGCCGGTCAAAGAAGTCATGGCGCGGTGGCGCTCGTTTCGATCGGCGATGTCGGGGTTCAACGCGGTTGCGCTCGGGAACCAGGTGCATGGGGTGGAGCTACTGAGCGCCGACGGAGGCAGAGGCTGGATTCAGGTCGAGGGCATCGACGGATGGGTCAGCACCCAGCCCGGTATTCTGCTGACGGTAACGATCGCGGATTGCATTCCCGTGTACCTGGTACTGCCCGGCCGGGGCGTTTCACTCCTGCATGCCGGCTGGAGAGGGACCGCTGGAGGAATCCTGGGACGAGGCATCGACCGCCTGCTGAAAGAAACTGGTGGCTTTGCTTCAGACATCGTTATGCATTGCGGCGTGGGGATTTGCGGCTCGTGCTATGAAGTTGGTTCTGAGGTCATGACGGCCTGCGGAGTACCGGCGAACGGTCCGGGCCCCTGGCATCTGGATCTCCGAGAGCAGTTGGTGAGCCAGGCCTCTCGTTTCGGCGTTACATGCATCAGTCAGTCGTCCTGGTGCTCTGCTGAGGATCGTTCCACGTTTTACAGCTACCGTGCCTCGAGTGGCACAGATGGCCGAATGGTGGCTTACATAGGAAGACCCAAGGACGGCCTGGCTGGTCGGACATCCTGAAAATCGGGAAAGCCGGAGCCTCCTTTATATTCTTGCTGAGGCATTTGACTCCAAGCCGCACTGCGAGTAATATTTACCTCGTTGTTTCGGGAGGCGCCTGGAACGGGCCGACTGTCGATGTGGGGGAGTTCCCCCACATTTTTTTTCCTTCTCTGCCGATGTCTGCTGACGCGTTTCTCGCTCCGATTCGCGAGCTCATCTCCAGCCTCGGCTTCGAGCTGGTAGATCTCAGGCGGACCGGAACGCTCCAGCGCCCCATCCTGCAGGTACGGGTGGACCGCCCCGACAGTCGACCCGGCCAGGGAGTTACGGCTGACGACTGCGCCATGCTCAGCCGGTCTCTCGAGCGATTCCTGGAATCCAGGGCGATGGTCGGCCCGCGGTACGTGCTGGAAGTCTCGTCTCCGGGATTCGAGCGCCCGTTGCGCTGGCCGGAACACTGGCGGCGATACGTCGGGCGCCAGGCTCGGGTTCGCTCCAATGCGCTGGGCGGCCGGCGGCAGGTCGAGATCATCTCGGTGCCCGATGACGAGCATGTCGTGCTTCGTCAGAACGACGGATCGGAAGTGACGCTCGCGTTGGACAACATTCGAGAAGCCACATTGGTGGTGGATTGGGAAGCATCCGGTAAACGGCGGTAGGGGGTGAATGGATGGTAGGATCAACAGAGATGTTGGCCGCGTTCCGCGAGCTGACGACTGCGAAACAACTCGAGCGCTCCGATTTATTGGAGCTGCTGCGCGACGGCATTCATGCTGCGCTGGTCCGGAAGTTCGGACCAAACGTGCGATTCGAGTTGAGCGTCGACGAGCTTCAGGGAACCATCAAGGTCGTCCGGCTCCGGCAGGTGGTCGAGACCGTGGAGGATCCGAGCTGGCAGATCACGTTGGAAGAGGCACAGTACGAGGACCCCGACTTCGCTCTGGGCGACATGCTCGAGGAGGAGGTTCCCTTCGTCGAGTTTGGCCGCCTGGCGGTCCAGGCCGCAAAGCAGCGGATCATTCAGCGGGTGCGCGAAGGCGAGCGAGCCCGGATCCGTGAAGAGTTCACCTCCAAGGTCGGCGAGCTGCTCTCGGGTGAGGTGCAGCAGATCGAGCGCGGCAAGCTCGTCATCATGCTGAACAAATTCCGTGAAGCCGAAGCGATCGTACCCTACCGCGAGCAGAATCATCGGGAGCACTTTCACCAGGGCGACACCATTCGGGCCGTCCTCAAGCGGCTGGAAGAGACTCCCAAGGGACCTCGGCTCATTCTCTCCCGCGGCGACCCGCTCTTCGTGAAGGCGCTGTTCAAGCTCGAAGTCCCCGAGATCCAGCAGCAGGTCGTTGAGATCCGGGCTATTGCCCGCGAGGTGGGGAGCCGGACCAAGGTGGCCGTCATCTCTCGTGATGATGCCATCGATCCAGTCGGCGCCTGCGTCGGTCTCAAGGGATCGAGGGTCCAGGCTGTCGTCAACGAATTGGGCGGAGAGCGGATCGACATCGTTCCCTGGTCGCCCGATCCCGAGCGTTTTGCCAGGCTCGCCTTGGCGCCAGCTCGCGTCGCGAAGGTGTTCTCGGATCCCGAGGCCAAGACGATCCAGGCCGTCGTCGACGAAGACCAGCTCTCCCTCGCAATTGGACGAAACGGCCAGAACGTTCGGCTGGCGTCAGAGCTGACCGGGTGGAAGATCGACCTCTACTCCAGCCGTGAGTGGCTCGAGCGTGGCGGCGAGGGTCCGCTGTTCGCGCCGCTGCCTCCCGAAGAGGAGATGGCCGGAAAGGTTCCGCTCACCGAGCTGACCGGGCTCTCACCGGAGCTGACCAGCATCCTGGAGAGCGCCGGGTACAAGATGTTGAACGACATCCTGGATCTCGAGCGGGAAGACATCGCCAAGGTCCCCGGCATGACGCCGGAAACCTCGGACCAGCTCATGGCGTTCCTCTCCGAGCTGACCGACGAGGACAGCAGTGAGGAGTCACGGCCCAGGGCATGACCGGTCTGCTGGGCCTGATCGGTCTGGGATACCGAGGCCGGCGAGTAGTGGTGGGGGTGGACGCGGTTCGTAAAGAACTGCAGGCAGGAAAATGTTGGTGCGTGGTCGTGGCCGAAGACGCCAGCCCACGCGCAGTGGAAAAGGTGGTCCGGTTGGCGACGGGCAGGAATGTGCCCCTCCTGACTGGACCCAGCGCCACAGCGATCGGCGCGCAGTTGGGCAAGCCGCCTGTCATGGCGGTAGGTGTACGGGATCGCGCGTTGGCCAGCGGCATGGTGCAGCTGGCGCCCGTACGCTCCTGATGGAGGCATTGAGTGGTTAAAACGAGAGTTCACGATCTGGCAGCGGAGTTCGGTGTCGCCCCCGAGCAGCTTCTCAGCATGCTCAAGGACATGAACATCTTTGTCCGCAGCCATCTGTCAGCACTGGAAGGTGACCAGGTCTCCGCCGTCCGGGTGCGCTGGGAGCGGGAGAAGCGCCGGAGCGCCGAGGAGCCGGCTGCCAAGAAGGGACGGCGCAAGGCCGCCAAGGCTGAGCCCGTCGCCGTACCGACAGAGGCCAAGCCTGCCAAGCGCCGGCGCACTGCAGCCGAAGTGGCGCAGGTAGAGGCCCAGGTGCAGGCCGAGAAGGCAGCGGAGCTTGCCGCCCTCGAGCTGGAGCGCCCCGTCATTCATGAGCCGGAGGAGAGCGCACCGGCTCAGACGCTAGAAGAGCGGGCACGCGCCCTGTTCAAGGACCTGCCGCCGCTGCCGGCCGAGGCCGACGCATCCGATGTCGCGATCCAGGAGGAGCCCGTCAACGGAGCGGCCTCCCCCGAGACACCGCTGTTCCGTCCATCGCCGCCGCCCGCAAGTGCTCCGCGCGCGCCGTTTATTCCACCTAGAGTGCAGCGTCCGCCCGCGGCCCCGGCTCGGGGACCCAAGCCGGTCTTCAGCAGCAGCGCGCCACCGAGTCCATCGCGACCGAGTGCTCCGTCGCGGCCGAGCGCGCCGCAGCGACCCGGTGCCGACCGTAACGCGCCGCCCGTCCGGACCTTTGGGCCCGATGCCGAAAAGGGCGGCGGCCGGAAGAAGGGAAAGAAGGGAAAGCGAACGTCGGTAGATCAGGACGCGGTGCAGGCGAACATTCTGCGGACCCTTCAGGGGATGAAGGGGCCTGCCGGACGGAAGGGCAGACGCTCGGACGAGCCGTCGTTCCGCGATGTACAGGCGGGCCGGTTGGCCGAGGAGCGCGAGCGCGAGAAGACGCTGGTACGCGTCAACGAGTTTGTCTCGGTGTCGGAGCTCGCCGGAGCGATGAAGGTCCCGGCCACCCAGATCGTCCAGTTCGCCTTCAAGGAGCTGGGGCTGATGGTGACGGTGAACCAGCGGCTCGACTTCGACCAGATCGAGCTGATCGCTTCGGCATTCGGCTTCCAGGCGGTGCGGGAGGACGAATACGCGGCCGAAGCGGAGTTGGAGCAGGCGGAGGAAAGCCCCGAGCAGCTGGTGTCGAGACCACCCGTGGTCACCATCATGGGCCACGTCGACCACGGAAAAACTTCCCTCCTCGACTACATCCGGAAAGCAAACATCGTCGCGGGCGAGGCTGGTGGGATCACGCAGCACATCGGCGCCTACCACGTCGAGCTGCCGTCCGACAAGCGGATCACCTTCCTGGATACCCCGGGCCACCAGGCGTTCACCGCCATGCGGGCTCGCGGCGCACAGGTCACCGACATCGTGGTGCTGGTGGTAGCTGCCGATGACCAGGTGATGCCGCAGACGGTCGAGGCGATCAGCCACGCCCGCAACGCCGGCGTCCCGATCATCGTGGCCATCAACAAGATCGATCTTCCCACGGCTAACGTGCCCAAGGTGAAGCAGGATCTTCTGCAACAGAACGTCGTGCTGGAGGAGTTCGGCGGCACTGTGCTCTCGGCCGAGATCTCAGCCAAGAAGGGCACCGGGATCGATCACCTGCTCGACCAGATTCTACTGCAGGCCGAAATCCTCGACCTCAAGGCCAACCCCAGCGGAAAAGGCCACGGCACCGTCCTCGAGGCTACGCTGGATCCGGGGAAAGGCCCGCTCGCAACGATTCTGGTTCAGCGCGGCACGCTGGTTGGCGGCGACAACTTCATTTGCGGCAGATTTTCCGGTCGCGTGCGCGCGTTGTATGACGAGCGTGGCAAGGCCGTCAAAGCCGCAGGTCCTTCTATTCCGGTACAGATCCTCGGATTCGAGGGGGTTCCCGCGGCAGGTGACATCTTTGCCGTGGTGACCGATGCGGTCGAGGCGCGCGATATCGCCCAGAAGCGGCAGCGGCTGGACCGTGAGGCCCAAAACCGCCGGAGCGCCAAAGGCACGTCCCTCGAAGACTTCAGCCGGGCCCTCAAGGAAGGCGAGGTCTCGATGCTGCGGATCATCATCAAGGCCGACCAGGGCGGCCCCGCCGAGGCTCTGGCTGACGCGCTCGCCCAGTTGACGACCAGCGAGGTGCGGGTCGATGTCGTGCACCGCGGCGTCGGTGCCATCACCGAAAGCGACATTCTGCTGGCCAAAGCCTCCGGAGCCATCGTGCTCGGCTTCCACGTGCGGCCGGATTCGAATGCGCGTGCGGCAGCGGAGCGGGAGCAGGTGGATGTCCGCACCTACCGCATTATCTACGAGGCGGTAGAGGACGTCAGGAATGCGCTGGAGGGTCTGCTCAAGCCGGAACAGCGCGAGACCGTACTCGGGGACGCCGAAGTTCTCCAGCTGTTCAAGGTCAGCAAAGTCGGCACCATCGCCGGCTGCATGGTCCGAAGCGGCACCATCCAGCGGACCGCGAAGGCGCGGATTATCCGGGACGGTTCGCCAGTGTATACCGGGGCGCTGTCCAGCCTCAAGCGCTTCAAGGACGACGTACGGGAAGTGCGCGAAGGTCTCGAGTGCGGCATTGGGATCGAGAACTTCAACGACCTCAAGGTCGGGGACCGGATCGAGTCGTTCCGGATGGAAGAGATCAAGCGGACGCTGGCTCCGGCGGCGGGTGAGGTAGGAGCTAGGAGCTAGGGACTAGGAGCTTGGAGCCGGAACCGCTGAGTGGATCGGCCGTTTGATTCCTTCCCAGCTCCCGGCGCCCAGTCCCGACTACCATGATCGTTGCTATCACCACCTGGGACCTCCATCTCCCCGGCTGCCTCTCATTGAAGGACAAGCGCGGGGTGCTCAAGCCGCTCACATCGGCCCTGCGCCGGTCGCTCAATGTGTCGGTG
The DNA here is from genome assembly GCA_963751925.1 of uncultured Gemmatimonadales bacterium. Taxonomy (GTDB): domain Bacteria; phylum Gemmatimonadota; class Gemmatimonadetes; order Gemmatimonadales; family GWC2-71-9; genus CAVVWJ01. The sequence goes on from CAVVWJ010000002.1 coordinate 478,834, forward strand.
GCCGAGACGGGACAGCAGGATCTGTGGCAACGAGCGGAAATCGCCTGTGCTGCAGTCGGCAGCGCTCGGAACGTGGTCGAAGAGACCCTGCGCGCGGCCGATCGTCTGGTTGAAGAGACCGATGGGGTGCGCATCGTGGACACGGTGACGGTCTTTCGATGAAAGGGTCCTCCCGCCGGCCAGAGCAGGTGGCCGAAACGCTGCGGCAGGTCATCAGCGAAGCTCTGCTCCGGGGAGAAGTACGCGATCCTCGGGTTGGCTTCGTCACCGTCACGGCGGTTCTGGTGACCAACGATCTGTCGCACGCGCGCGTCATGGTCAGTGTTCCCGGTGAAGAGCCCGAGAAGTCCCGAGCACTCGAGGGACTTCAGAGCGCCGCCGGTTTTCTCCGCTCCCGAGCCGCCCGCGCGCTTACCACCCGCTCCGTTCCCGAGTTCCACTTCGAGCTGGATCGCGGTCTCCAGCACGCCGCTCGAATCAACGAGCTGCTGAACGAGATCCGGCGGGAGGACGAGGACTGATCGGAGCGGCGCTGGTGGACAAGCCGGCCGCCATGACCTCGCATGACGTGGTACAGCGGGTTCGGCGAGTGTTGGGGACTCGCTCAGCGGGTCACACGGGAACACTCGACCCTTTTGCGACTGGGCTGCTGGTTGTGCTGGTCGGGCGGGCAACCCGGCTTGCCCGATTTACCGCAGGGCAACCAAAGACGTATCTGGCCACCGCCCGGCTCGGCGCGCGCACCGACACCGATGACCTCACCGGTCGCACGATCGCCACGGCGGTGGTCGGTGACGAGATCACGGAGGCCCGCCTCCGGGAGGAGTTGGCGGCGTTCCTTGGAACCCAGCTTCAGCAACCGCCGCAGTTTTCGGCTAAGAGTGTCGCAGGCGAGCGGAGCTATCGGCGAGCCCGCAGAGGCGAGACAGTCCAGCTGGCCGATGTGAGTGTCACGGTGCATTGGCTCGAGCTGGTGGAGTTCCAACCGCCGGATGTGACGTTTCGGGCGACGGTGAGTTCGGGCACCTACATCCGCGCGCTCGGGCGCGATCTGGGCCAGCGATTGGGCGTGGGTGCCCACCTCACCAGCCTGCGTCGGGAGGCGATCGGTTCACTCAGCGTCGAGGATGCTGTCGCACCGGATGCGGTGAGCCCGGCGTCCATCATCCCGCCGCAGCGTCTCCTCCGAGACCTGCCGGTGGTTGAGCTCGACGAGACGGCGCACGAGGCCGTCACGCACGGCCGGCCGGTGCCGGACCCGCGGGCGGCAAGATCGGGCGAGGATGACTCGGCAGTGGCGCTGCTGCACGGTGGGGAGCTGGTTGCCATGGCGCGAGCCGACAGTGGCTGGCTCAGGCCCGAAGTCGTCCTGCTGACATCGTGACGACCGGTCCTTTGAACCGCTCGGCGCACCGGCCGCTCTGGTTGCCGAACGGAAGCACGGTGACCGTCGGATCGTTCGACGGGGTTCATCGGGGCCACCAGGCGGTGCTTCAGGAGATCGACCGGCGGGCCCGCGCGGCCGGACGGGCCAGCATCCTGGTAACGTTCGATCCGCACCCCCTCGAGGTGGTGAACCCGGAGGCAGCGCCTCCGCTTTTGACCACCGGCGCCGAGCGCCTGGAAGTTCTGGTGCAGTCGCCACTGGACTATGTTCTCCTGCTGAGATTCGATCGCTATCTGGCGGGTCTTACCCCGGAGGAGTTCGTCAAGCAGGTGCTGCTCGAGCGGTGCGACGTGCGTGAACTGGTGATCGGGCACGACCACGGCTTCGGGCGTGGCCGCAGCGGAGACGTGGAGACACTCCGCCAACTGGGGCAGGTGCACGGCTTCGCCGTGGACGTGGTGGATCCGGTGGACCATGCGGGCCAGCACGTGTCGAGCAGTCGCATTCGCAGGGCTGTGACGGGAGGAGATCTCGCCACGGCTGCGTTGATGCTCGGGCGTCCATACAGCGTGATCGGCCGGGTAGGGGAGGGGCAGCGCCGGGGGCGTCAGATCGGCGTGCCGACCATCAACCTGAGCGAGCTGCCGCATCGCAAGCTCCTCCCGCCGGACGGCGTGTACGCCGTGCGCGTTGAGTGGCGTGGCGGCGGCGCTGGTGGCATGATGAACCAGGGACCTCGGCCCACCTTCGAGGACGGACGTCGCGTACTGGAAGCGCACATCTTCGGCTTCGAGGGCGACCTCTACGGCGAGTGGGTCCGAATAGAGTGGGTAGAGCGGCTTCGGGACATACAACGGTTTGATTCGCTCGAGCAGTTACAGAAACAGTTGCAGCGTGATCGTGCCCGGGCCCTGGCGGCGCTCGCCAAGGCCGGACCTGACTTCAGCGGCGTGGCGCACGCCTGAGACTCTGATCCAACGATGCTTTCAACTATCCGTTCTCGACTGATCCTCATCGGCGTTCTCATCGCCGGCTCCGTTTACTTCCTGTTTCCGCGCACGGTCCCACTGCGTGAACGGGGAGCGAACGGCGTCATGCGGGACACGATGATCACCCGGGTGCCGCTCAAGCGCGGGCTCGATCTGCAGGGTGGGATGCATCTTGCCCTCGAGCTGGATCAATCCAAACAAGTATCGGCCGATCCCAAGAAGGATCTGGACCTGGCGCTCACCGTGCTGCGGAAGCGTATCGATGAATTCGGAGTCGAGGAGCCGCTGGTGCAGAAGGTAGGGGATCAGCGCATTGTGGTCGAGCTGGCTGGTATCACCGACCCGGCTCGGGCCAAGGCCATCGTCCAGCGGAGCGCCTTCCTCGAGTTCAAGATCACCGACAAGACCAACGCGCTCGAGAAGGTGCTGCCGGCGATGGACCGCACGCTTCGGAGCCTCGGCATCAAATCAGATAAGGCGACACCAGCAACCAAGCCCTCAGCCGTGCAACAGCTGTTGGGAGGCGACACCGCGCAGAAACCCGCCAAAGACAGTGTGGCGGGGAAGAAAGTTGGCAAGACCGGGAACGACAGCGCGGCTGCCGATACCACCCCGGTGTCTGGCGGGATCCTGGGTGGCCTGATCGAGTCCGCCGGGTCGGCTGGGCTCAGCTCCGTTCCGGGTGAATATCTGGTACCGGAGACGGCGTTTCCGAGAGTGGACAGTCTCTTGAGCATCCCGGCGGTAGCGCGTCAGCTTCCTCGGGGGATCACGTTGCGCTGGAGCTCCGCGCCAACCAGCGTGGGCGTGCAATCGGTGCGCTTTCTCTATGCACTGGATGAGCGGAGCATCGTAACCGGCAGCAATCTGGTGAACGCTCAGGCTCAGCTCGATCCGCTCACCAACGGACCGATCGTCACCTTTGAGCTCGATCGCGCCGGTGGGCGCAAATTCGGGGAAGAGACCGGGAAACACGTCGGCGATTACATGGCCATTCTGCTGGACGGACGGGTGCAGGGCCGGCCACCCATCATTCAGAGCCGGATCGGACGCAATGGTCAGATCACGCTAGGTGGGAAGACGCTGCAGGAGGCACAGGATCTGGCGCTTACGCTGAAGGCCGGCGCCCTCCCGATTCCGCTCAAAATCGTGGAGGAGCGTCAGGTCGGCGCCAGTCTGGGGAGCGACTCCATTCGGAAGGGCATTACCGCTGGTCTGGTGGGAACCGCGCTGGTGATTCTCATCATGATCGGGTTCTATCGGCTGAGTGGCGCGCTGGCGGTAGTCGCGCTCGCGCTGTACATCCTGTTCACGCTGGGCGGTCTCTCCATGGTCGAAGCCACCCTCACGCTCCCGGGGCTCGCAGGTATCGTGCTCTCCATCGGTATCGCCGTGGACGCGAATGTGCTGATATTCGAGCGCATTCGGGAAGAGCTGATTCACGGCAAGACCGTGCGTCTGGCCGTCGACGAGGGCTTTCGCCATGCCATGAACGCGATCATCGACTCGAACGTCAGTACCGTCCTGACCGCGCTTTTCCTCTTTCAATTCGGTACCGGGCCGGTCAAAGGCTTTGCCGTGACACTGATCATGGGTATCATCGCGTCGATGATCACCGCCGTGTTCGTGACCCGGACCTTCTTCATGATCTGGCTCGACCGCCGGCCAGCCATGTCCACCCTGAGTATCTGATATGCTGAGACTCTTCGCGCACGCCAAGTACGATTTCATCGGGGTCCGGCGGTACGCCTACGCTGCGACGGCGGTAATCATTCTTCCGGGACTCCTGTTCCTTCTGGCTAAGGGGCTCAACTACAGCATCGAGTTCACCGGGGGAACGCTGCTGCAGGTGCAGAGCAAGAAGCCGGTCAATGTCGCCGATCTCCGAACCGGGCTGGACCGAGAGGGGCTGCACGGGGCCGAAATCCAGAACTTCGGCGCGGCCAACGAGTATGTGGTCAGAGCAAGAGTGGCGAAACCGGGCAGCGACGCCAACGATACGCAGGCCACGGCTAGCGCCGTCACTCACGCGCTGGACAACGTGCTGGGCGCGGGGAATTACACTGTGCTCCGGACCGAAGCTGTTGGTCCCAAGGTCGGTGGAGAGCTCCGGCAGAAGGCGTTCCTCGCGATCTTCCTGTCCTTCTTCGCCGTGTTGGCGTATCTGGCCTACCGCTTCGAGTGGCGCTTCGGTTTGGCCGCCGTGATCGCCACCGCTCACGATATCATTGCCACTATCGCGTTCATTGGCGTGATGCGGCTGGAAGTGAGTCTCACGGTGGTAGCGGCGGTCCTCTCGATGGTCGGCTATTCTCTGAACGACACCATCATCATCTTCGACCGGGTGCGGGAGAACCTCCACAAGTTCAAGCACGACTCTTTCGAGCAGATCCTGAACCGGTCGATCAACGAGACGCTGCCGCGCAGCGTCCTGACCCACGGCACCACTCTGGCAACGCTCTTGGCCCTCACCGTCTTCGGGGGCGAGGTGATCCGTCCTTTTGCCCTCGTGATGTTCTTCGGCGTGTTCACGGGGACCTTTTCGTCGATCTACATCGCCTCTCCGGTGCTGATGGCGATCGAGAAGCGCTGGCCTGGCCCGGCGGCTCGAGGCCACCTGGTGGCCAAGAAGCCCGTGCCGGCAACACCGAGCCGAAAGCCGCAAACAGTGTAGCGGAACAGACGGATAAAGGCGGAAAGAAACGACGCGGCCGGTTCCGCCATTTCCGTTCTGTCCGCCTTTTCCGCCATGTTGATCGACACCCACTGCCACCTCGCCGATCCCGCCTATGCCGACGATCGGGAGGAGGTACTGGAGCGGGCCTGGGCGGCCGGCGTTGCCCGGGTAGTCGTCATCGGGGAGTCTCGCGCCAGCGCCGAGAGCGCGCTTCAGCTGGTCTCAGCCGAGCCTCGGCTCGCAATGACAGCGGGCATTCACCCCCACGATGCGAGCACCTGGGATTCCTCGGAAGCATGGCTTCGCAGCTTCGTCGCCCACCAGCAAATCGCCGCTGTCGGCGAAATCGGACTGGACTACCACTACGACCACTCACCTCGCTCCGACCAGCGTCGAGCGTTCGAGGCTCAACTCGCCCTTGCCGCCGCGTATCAGAAACCGGTAGTCATTCACGCGCGGGACGCTGATGAGGACGTCGCAGCGATTTTGGGAGAGCACCCCGGGACCACCGCGATCCTCCACTCCTTCAGCAGCGGCATGGGACTCTTGCGAGCCGGCCTGGTTCTCGGACACTATGTGTCCTTCAGTGGAATGGTCACCTTCAAGAACTGGCGTCTGGATGAAGCAATCCTGGAAACGCCCCTGGACCGGCTGCTGCTTGAAACCGATGGGCCGTACCTGGCACCGGTCCCTCATCGCGGAAAGCGCAACGAGCCCGGCTATGTGTCCGCGGTAGCGGAAAAGGTGGCTCGAGTTCGGGGAATGCCACTGGAGGAGTTGATCGCCGCTACCGGGCAGAACGCTGCACGCGTGTTCCAATTTCGCTTACCTTCTACCTCTCACCTCTAACCTCCACTTCTTACCCCTAGAGTCACGTGAGCAAAGTTCCCTCGGACATAGCCATTGCCCAGGCTGCGAAACTCCGGCCGATTGCCGATGTGGCCGCGGAAGTGGGCCTCACCGCCGACGAGATACTTCCCTACGGCCGGCACAAGGCAAAGGTGAGCGCTGAAGCGATCGCTCGGCGGAAACCAAAGGGCCGGCTCGTCCTGGTCACCGGCATCAATCCCACACCTGCCGGGGAGGGGAAGAGTACCGTCACCGTGGGAGTGAGCCAGGCATTGCGTCGTCTGGGGAAGAAGGTCGTCGTGTGTATTCGGGAGCCCAGCCTCGGCCCCGTATTCGGCGTGAAGGGCGGTGCTGCCGGAGGTGGGTACGCGCAGGTCGTCCCCATGGACGAGATCAACCTCCACTTCACCGGAGACTTTCACGCCATCACGTCCGCGCACAATCTGCTCTCTGCCATGCTCGACAACCATCTGCATCAGGGGAACGCCCTGGGAATCGACCCGCGGCGAATCACCTGGCCCCGCACCATGGACATGAACGACCGTGCCCTCCGCTCCATGGTGATCAGTCTCGGCGGCATCAACGCGGGGCCGGTTCGGGAAGAGCGGTTCGTGATCGTTCCCGGCAGCGAGATCATGGCGATACTGGCACTCGCGACCGACCTCGCGGACTTGGAGGTCCGGCTTGGGCGGATCATCGTGGGACTCACGCGGGACCGAAAGCCGGTCACCGCGGCCGAGCTCAAGGCATCGGGAGCGATGACGCTGCTACTCAAGGATGCGATTTTGCCCAATCTGGTCCAAACGCTGGAGGGTGGTCCGGCGCTGGTCCATTGCGGACCCTTTGGCAATATCGCGCACGGCTGCAACTCAATCGTGGCAACCAGGCTGGGACTCTCGCTCGGTGAGCTGGTGTTGACGGAAGCCGGATTCGGAGCGGATCTCGGAGCCGAGAAGTTCTTCGATATCAAGGCACGCTTCGGGCAGTTGAGGCCCGAGGTGGCGGTGGTCGTCGCCACGGTGCGCGCGCTCAAGATGAATGGGGGGGTCAAGAAGGACGCACTCGGCAAGGAAGATGTCACCGCACTCAAGCGCGGCATCGTCAATCTCGAGGCACACGTCAAGAACGTGCAGAAGTTCGGGGTACCGGTGGTGGTCGCGCTGAACCGCTTCACCTCTGATACCGACGCGGAGCTTCAGGTGGTGCTGGGCGCCGCTCAGGCCTGGGGTGCCCGCGCCGCCTTGAGCGAGGTCTGGGAAAAGGGCGGCGCCGGTGGAGAAGCGGTCGCCCAAGAAATCCTCGCGGCGCTGGACGAGGGCAAGGCTTCCTTCAAGCCACTCTATGATGTTGCCCGGCCGATCAAGGAGAAGATCGAGACCATTGCCCGGGAGATCTACGGGGCAGGTGGGGTGGATTACACCGCCGCCGCGGAAAAAAACATCGCCCAGTGTGAGGCAATGGGTTTAGGGGAGACGCCGATCTGCATCGCCAAGACGCAGTACTCGTTTTCCGATGACCCAAACAAGCTGGGAAGGCCCACCGGGTTCCGGCTTACCATTCGAGACGTGTATCCTTCCGCCGGCGCCGGTTTCGTGGTTGCACTCGCCGGAGACATCATGACGATGCCCGGCCTGCCGAAAGTCCCGGCTGCCGAAAACATTCGCGTTTTACCTGACGGAACCATCGAGGGACTGTTTTAATGGCCCACGCCTTCGTCTCGACCTCCGGAGCCCCCAAGGCCATCGGCCCTTACAGTCAGGGCCTGGTCTCCAACGGCTTCCTGTTCACCGCCGGTCAGATCGCGCTCGACCCGGCGCGCGGTGAGCTGGTGAGTGGCGGGATCGCGGAGCAAACGACCCGCGCCCTCGAAAACTTGCGCGCAATCCTGAAGGAGGCTGGTCTCGGCTTTTCAGCGGTGGTCAAGACCACCGTGTTCCTGGTGGACATGGCAGACTTTACCGCAATGAACGAGGTGTATGCCCGTGTCTTCGGCGAGCACCGGCCGGCCCGCTCGACGGTTGCCGTGGCCGGGCTCCCCCGCGGAGCCCGGGTCGAGATCGAGGTGATTGCAAGCGTGAAAGGTGAACGGTAAGCAGTGAACGGGGCTGCTTCGGCCAACGAAGATCTCCCGTTTACTGTTCACTGTTCACTGTTGACCGTAGTTGACGGGGGCGGATCGGGCCTGGTGGTCTGGCCGGTCTTCAAAACCGCGATGGAGACGCCTCCGGCGGCTCCGGTGGGTTCGATTCCCACACGCTCCCGCCACCCCCGCCTGTGCTACCTGCTCGCCCTGCTTCTCCTTCTGAGTAGCGCCCAGAATCTTACCGCCCAGGACACTCTCGGCACCGCCCGACGTGATTCCGTCATCCCGGGGGACAGCCTGCAGCGAGTGAGTATCAGCCCATTCAATGCATTCTGGCGATCGTTTCTGCTGCCGGGCTGGGGACAGGCGCGGCTCAACCGAAAGCTCACGGGGGGGATGTTTGTGGCTTGGGAAGGCGTCACGCTGGGGATGAGCCTCAAGACCCGGCACGAGCTCGACTATCTGCGCCGAACCGGTTCAGTTCGGGCCGACGACAAGCGCCAGGAGCACGAAGACTGGCTGGTGCTGCTCGCCTTCAATCATCTGTTCGCCGGGCTCGAAGCGTATGTCTCCGCCCACCTGGCGGACTTCCCGGGCGATCTCCGTTTCCAGGCGGTGCCAGGTGGAGTCGGCGCCGCAGCCTCCATCCCAATTCGGCTCAGATGAATCGAGCCCCTATCGGCATCTTCGATTCGGGTATCGGTGGCCTCACTGTGGCTCGAGCCATTTACGAGCGGCTGCCGCACGAATCCACCATCTATTTCGGAGACACCGCTCGGGTCCCCTACGGCCCCAAGTCTCCTGATACCGTTCGGCGATACAGCCTCGAGATCCTGCATTGGCTGCTGGGGCAGGGCGTGAAGGCGGTCGTGATCGCCTGCAACACCAGCACGGCCCACGCTCTGGACGCGCTCCAAACCGCCTCGCCGGTTCCGGTGATCGGCGTCATCGAGCCCGGGGCACGCGCGGCCGTCGCGGCGTTGCATCGGGGCCCAATCGGCGTCATCGGGACCGCGGGAACCATCGCCAGCAACGCCTACGCCCGGGCCATTCAGGCGGTAAGGCCGGGAACCGCCGTCGAGCAGCGGGCCTGCCCGCTATTCGTGCCTCTGGTGGAGGAGGGCTGGTTCGAGCATCCCGCCGCCGAGCTGGTCGCGGCGGAGTATCTGGCGCCGTTGCAGCGCGCGAAGGTAGACGTGATGGTGCTTGGCTGTACCCACTACCCTCTTTTGAAGCCACTCCTGCAGCGCGTGATGGGAGACGGCATTCAGTTGATCGACAGCGGGGAGGAAACCGCGGCCACCGTGGTCGGCGCGTTGCGGGCCAGCGGACTGGATGCGCCGGCTGGCGCAGTGCCGCAGCATCGTTTTGTGGTCAGCGACGATGAAGCCAGGTTCCGGCAGGTGGGAGCCCGCTTCATCGGAGAGCGGCTGGGGAGCGCTGAGGTGGTGCCGCTGGGCTGAACGACCGTAGCTCCGCGGTTGTTTCCGTCGCAATCGCGTAATGGAATCCGGTATACCACGCACCAGGGTTGAGATACTGCCGACCCGGCAGCGGTTCCGACAGTGCACTACGATGAGTGTGTCCCATGATCAGGAGCCCGGTCGAGGGCTCGTCCTGGAGAAAGCGCTCCGCCCACGCCAGTTGGCGCTCCGCAGCTCTAGCCAGGACCGCCTGGTTCTGCTGGCTGTGTCCTAACATCGGACTGAGTCGCTCCACCAGGCGCATGCCGAAATCGGGGTGGAGCATTCGGTAGATGGCGGCCGTGGCAGGGTGCTGGATCAGGCGGTGGAGCAGGGTGGCCTGCCAGCGAGCCTCCATGAGGCCGTCGCCATGAATAGCCATTATTTTCCGGCTTCCGATCTCGAATAATGCCCGGTGCGGCTCGAACTGCAGGCCGAGATCGCGTTCCCAGAAGTGGCTGTCCCAGCGGTCGTGATTCCCTCCAACCATGACGATCGGCATCTGTCGGCGGAGCCGGGCGAGGGCGGCCGCCACGTGGAATCCGTGGCGTGGAATGACACGAGAGTAGGAAAACCAGAAGTCGAAAAGGTCCCCGTTGATGAGCAGGCAGTCGCCCAGCGTGGGAACGGTTTCGAAAAACTGAAGCAGCGCCTCCTCGGCCGCAGGTGGCGCCACGCCGAGGTGGGCATCCGAGACGACGACAAGGGTATGGCCCAGCACGGCGCCAAAGATGGTCCGCCCCCTCCGCGACCGCAACCGGAGCGGTGATGTGACGGTCTAACGCTCCCGAACGTCTACAACCGGTGAGGCTTACATGGCAACCGAGTCTCCGGCGATCTCGGAGACCCATGTCCGGGTCAACTACTCGGAAACCGATCAGATGGGGGTGGTTTATCATGCGCGATATCTGGTATGGCTGGATGTCGCGCGCACCGAGCACCTGCGTCTGAACGGCCAGAGTTACCGCGAGCTCGAGGGCTCTGGGCTCCGGCTCGTGGTCAGCGAGGTGTCGGTGCGGTATCGTCAGCCGGCCCACTTCGACGATCGGGTGCGGATCCGCTGCTGGGTTCGCGAAGTAGCCTCTCGCCGTGTCGATTTCGGCTACGCAGTCGAGAATGCCGATGACGGCCGGCTCTTGGCGACCGCCTCGACCAGCCTCCTGACGCTCGATACCAATATGGCGCTGGCTCGCCTGCCGGAGGCCGTACGCCTCACCCTCCGTCCCATTCCGGATCCAGTCAGACTCGGATGATGCAATACCTCATCACTGTTCTTGCGCTCGTCGGTATCTGCGCCGCACCCGCGTCTGCAGTGGCACAGGAATCCGCGATCATCGAACAACTGGCGCCGCTACTCGAGGCGGAGGACGCGAAGCAATGGCGACCCGAGCTGTTCGACCGGAGCCTCATCGCATCTGATTCGTTGGTGCGCCGACTTGCTGCGCTGGCCGCGGGCCGGATCGGAGACTTCGGCGCCACCCCGCTCCTCGTGCGGGCGCTGGATCACCCCGACTCGACCACCCGGACGGCGGCTGCCTTCGGCCTCGGGCTGCTGCGAGATACCGCCGCGGTGCAGCCCCTGATCCAGCGTCTCACCGGACTGCCTGCCCTCGACACCGCCACTGCGACCGAGTCGGTGACGGCCCTCGCGAAGATCGGGGGCAAGCGGGCCGCCGACTTCTTCGGCTCGGTCCTGCAGGGGAGGACCGCCCTCACCCAGACCGATCCCGGAATGGTGAATCAGCTCCTGTTGGAGAGTTGGAGATTCGGTGGCGATGCGCCCGTCCCAGCGCTGTTGCCATACGCCGACGACACACTCCCGGGACGCCGCTGGGATGCGATCTATTCACTCGGCCGCCTCAAGGCACCGGCGGCAGTCAATCAGATGATTGCTGCGCTCCGTGCAGACGACGCCGGTACCAGGGCTGCGGCGGCCCGGACTCTCACGCGGGAGTTCGCTGACAGTGCTAAAGTTGCACCCTCCAGCCTCTCCAGCCTCCTCGTCCGGGCGTTGGACGATCAGGATCCGGGCGTGCGAATCAATGCGTTGCGGTCGCTCGGTACCTACGAGGACTCGGCGCTGGTTTCGAGAGTAACGCCCAAGGCCGATGACCCCTTTGCCAACGTGCGCGTGCAGCTCGCCTCGACTCTGGGGTCACTGGGTGGCTCCGCGGCCACCGCGACCCTGGTCCGCATGCTCAAGGGAAAGGGGAACTTCGCGCTCCGGAGAGAAGCACTGCTCGGTCTGGCCAAGGCGAACAGCCAGACGTTCTCTGGCATGTCGGCCGACTGGCGCTCCAGCGCCGATTGGCGCGAACGTGCGGTCGCAGCCGAGGGCTGGGGCGTGGCGGGCGCCAAGGGAGCTCCCTGGTTCACCTCCGACCGGGATGGCCGCGTCATCGCGGCCGGGCTGCAAGCCTGGGCGGCGGAAGTGTCTGGTCCGGATCGACTCATGGTCGAAGCCGGACGGCGGCTTCTCTCCCATCCGGACGCCGGCGCTCGGAGCGTCGCGGCCGATATCGTAGCGCGCGCGGCCAGTCCGGCTGATCTTCCATCACTGACCGCGATGTATACCCAGGCCACTCGCGACTCGTTTCCCGACGCTGCGCTTTCGGCTCTCAACGCCATCATCGCTATACGTCACCGGGATGCGGCGGCGCGGGCCCGAGTCGACCGTGAGTTTCTCGCCGCGGTTCCGCACCCCGCCAACTATCTCCTGCGACGCTGGGCCGAGGACAACTGGCCCGAAGCGTCAGCCCAGTGGGGGCCGGCGTACCCGGTCGCAACCGGCCGAAGCTTGCAGGATTATCGTGACCTCGCGCGAGCCTACCTGGTGGTTCCGGACTCCCTGGCCCGACCGCACGTTTTCATCGACACCGATCAGCGCGGAGTGCTGGAGGTAGAGCTGTTCGGCCCCGAGGCGCCGCTCACCGTCGCTAACTTCCTTCGGCTGGTGGATCGCCGATTTTTCGATGGCAATCGATGGCATCGCGTTGTTCCCAGCCTTCGTCGTGCAGGATGGCGACCCGCGTGGCGATGGGTTCGGTGGTCCGGGCGGCGCGATCCGAGATGAGATCAACCGCTGGCGCTACGCCGGAAAGCCGATGCTCGGCATGGCACTCTCGGGGCCCGACACCGGCTCCAGCCAGTGGTTCATCAACCTGGGTCCTCAGCCTCACCTCGATGGGACCTACACCATCTTCGGGCGGGTCATCGGCAACATCGGCCCGCTCACACGGATCACCCAGGGCGACCTGATTCGGACGATCAAAAGATGAGGAAGAAGACGAAGAGGTCAGAGAAGGCGGAGAGGGTCGGGGCATGCAAATGATACGTCGTCATGGAATACAGGGACTTCTGGCGGTTTCCGGCCGCCGGATCGCGCGCGTGCTCTCCGCCATTTCCGTCGTCTCGGCCCTGTCCGCCCTTTCCTCCCCTTTGCACGCCCAGTTTTTCGCGTTCGGGCAGAACAAGATTCAATATCGGAAGCTCGAGTGGCGGATCATCCGAGGCCCCCATGTCGACCTCTACTACTACCCAGCCGAAGCTGAGCTCGCGCCGGCCGCGCTCGCCTACGCCGAGGCGAGTTACGATACCCTCTCGGTGCAGTTCGGTCATGCGGTCGCTGCCAGGATTCCACTTATCGTGTACGCCTCGCACAGCGACTTCGAGCAAACCAACATCCTTCCCTTCACACCCCCCGAGGGACTGCTCGGCGCCACCGATTTCCTGAAGCGGCGCGTTGCGCTCCCGTTCCGGGGGAACTTCGCGGAGTTCCGGCACACGATGCGCCATGAGATGGTGCACGTGTTTCAGCTCGATCTTCAGGCAGATAGCTACTTTCAGGCCCCTCGGTCGCGCCGGTTCAACTTTCCGCTCTGGTGGAGCGAAGGGCTGGCCGAGCTCTGGTCTGGCGGGGAAGACGCACGCGATTTCATGGTGCTCCGGGATCTTACCCTGAGCGGTCGCCTGCCGGCCCTGAAGCAGCTCACCTACGAGACCGGTGGGATCGTGTATCCCCTGGGTGGTCGCATTCACCGCTGGCTGGCGGATACCTACGGCGACTGGCGGGTCGAGCTGATGTACAAGGAGCTCAACCGCCACGAGACGTTCGAGGATGCGATTCTCGCCACCTACGGCCGCTCGCTCGATCAGCTGAGCGACGAGTTCCAGCTGGCAATGCGCCGGGACTTCTATCCTTCGGTCGATAGTCTGGCGCCTTTGTCGGTGCTGGCCCGCGAGATGAGCCGTCTTGCGGTGAAGCCTGCCTTCCTCCCCGACACCGCAGCCGAGAGTCAGGGCGAAGTCATCTACATGTCGCCCGCCAACGGATATCTCGCCATCTACCGCAAACGGTTGGACGGGGGCAAGGCTCGCTCGATTGTGACCGGGGGACGGTCCGCCGACCTGGAGTCGTTCCATCCCTTCGACTCCCGGATGGACGCATCCCGGCCAGGGATACTCCTGTTCGTTGCGCGCCATGGGGACCGGGACGCGCTGGTCATCTGGGACCTCAAGCGGAACAAGCTGGCTGGCCGCTACCAGTTCGACCACTTGGTGTCCCTCTTGTCTCCGATGTGGATGCCGGATCGGAAGAGCATCGTCTTCAGCGGTCTCTCGGAGAGTGGAGTCTCCGATCTCTATCGCGTGCGCATCCCCGGCGGCACGCTCGAGCCGCTCACCCGCGATCACTTTCAGGATCTCGATCCCAGCCCTTCGACCGATGGCCGGCGAATCGTCTTCGCCTCCGACCGGACCTCAGGGGGCAGGGAGGGCGCAGTCAATCTCTTTATGCTCGATCTCGCTGCCAGGAGGATCGTACAGCTCACCCATGGCTCGTGGGTCGATGAAGCCCCCAGCTGGGGCCCCGATGGGCGCATTTACTTCACGTCCAACCGCGACGGCGTGCTCAACGTTTTCTCGATGGATACCTTGGGCGACGGGCGACGCGAGACGTCGGCCTGGAGCGGAGCGTTCGATGCTGTGGCACTGCCCGACAGCAGCGGGCTCCTGGTGGGTGGTTTTCATAATCTGAGCTGGAACCTGTACCGCTATCCGGTCGACACCAGCGCCAGGAAGGATCGCTTCAGCCTCGACTCTGGCGCGGCGGCGGGTCAGTGGGCCTGGGCCTCCACTGCAGATACCGCGATAGGAGCCGCCGTTGGCGAGCCATACCGCCGCCGGCTGACTCTCGACATCGCGGCAGGTGACGCGGTCTTCGTCCCAGGATACGGGAGTGCGCAGGGTGTTGCCTTCCTCATGAGCGATCTCCTGGGCGACAATTTGCTCTTCGCTTCACTCGGATCGTTTCAGGGCCGGGGCCTCGGCAGCATCCTCGAGAACATCAACGCCACGGCGGTCTATCTTAATCGTCAGCGGAGACTCAACTGGGGCTTCGGCGCCTTCAGGACAAAGGGCAGGAACTTCGAAGGCGAGAGGGTCGTCGCGTACGACGAGACCGCCACCGGTGCGCTCGGTCTCCTCCGATACCCGCTCACCCGCTTCAGTCGGGTCGAAGCCACCGCCGTCGTCGAGCACTCGGATCGAACCGACTTCACCCTGCCGGTGGATGAACCCAGGCGAGTGGGCTGGATCGCCTCCAACTACCTCAGCTTCGTCTACGATAATTCGCTCTGGATTCCGTCCGGACCGATCGACGGAAAACGCTTCAGCGTCACCGCCGGTCTGGCGAGCGATTTCTCGAATAGCCGCTTCGACAGTTACCTGATCAGCGCGGATTGGCGCAGATACTTCAGACTGGGCAAGCGCAGCACCTGGGCCTTGCGAGCACTGGGCTTCTACAGCGCCGGCGACCGGCCCCGCCGGATCAACATCGGCGGCACTACTGGGCTACGGGGTTACCCCGAGTTCGGCTATATCCTCGGCTCGCGGGCATTCATGTTCAACCAGGAGCTGAGATTCCCTCTACTGACCCATCTGACTCTGGGGACGCCGGCGGGCGACTTGGACTTCCCGGAGGTGCAGGGAGCGATTTTCACCGACGTCGGCAAGGCGACATTCCCCTTTGGAGGCGATCGCGCGCTGCTCGGTAGTTACGGCCTGAGCTTTCGGATGGCGATCGCACCGCTCGCGGTGTTGCGGCTCGATTTGGGCCGGCGGTTCACCGACAACAAATATGTGGGGTACAGCCTGAGCGGCGAGCAGAAGAAGCCGGGATTTCTGCGCTTCTTCTTCGGTTATAACTATTGATGGGCCAACGATTTCGATTTGACCCACCGGTTCTCCTCCTCTATCTTGGCCTCCTGAGCACGGGATGCCGGAGCGCGCCCGGTCCGCTGATTCCCGTCGGCGTGGCTCCTGTCACCCGAGCCGAAGTTGCCGCTTGGGTCAGCGCCACCGTGCCGTCAGATAAGAGGCTGCATCGGTTCAAGTGGCTGTTTCGCGACGAGCGCGCCAGCGCCGGCGGGCGCGGGAGCGCTCGCATCGCACCACCCGATTCGATGCGTTTCGATGTGGCCGGACCATTCGGAACTGGCGCCGCGTCGGCCGTCGTGATCGGAGATCAGCCTCTCTGGACCGAGCCGCCTGACGCTATCGCCAAGCTGGTGCCCAACTATCCTTTGATGTGGGCGATGTTCGGTGTCGCTCGCATGCCCCCGCCGGACGCGCAGCTGCGGGGCGTGAGTCATGGCGCAGTCACCAGTTGGCAGTATGCGGGTGCCTCCGATACGGTAGACTACGTACGGACCGAGGGCACTCCTGGAAGCTTCGTCGCTGAGGTGAGGCAGGCTGGCTCGGTGGTCGGCCGGGCGGAAACTACGATCGGTCCGGACGGTGTGCCCATCAAGTCACGCCTCACGGTGCCCAGCGCACCGGCTCGGCTGGACCTCACATTTCTTTCTACTACTTCGGCCTCATTTGCGCCTGACACCTGGCTTCCTCGCAAGCCTTAGTGCTCTTGCCCTCAGCGGCTGCCTCTACGGCTTTGCCGGTGGAGGCCTGCCCCCCGGCATCAAGACGGTAGCGGTACTGCCGTTCGACAATCAGACGCCCGAGCCGACGCTGACGCAGGAGATTTCACGCGCGGTGCGTGATGCCGTCGAACGCCAGCTCGGGCTGAGACAGTCGGCCGAATCCCAGGCCGACGCAGTCGTGCGGGGGTCGATCACCGGGTATGAGCCGGATCTTCCGGTGGCATACACCGGGGGAGACAGCAGTCAGGTGACTGTCACCCGGAGGCAAGTGCAGATCACGGTGTCGGTCGAGATCCTGGACCACAAGGCAGGCAAGCCTCTCTGGCAGAGAAGCGGATTGGTGGTCCGGGGAGACTATCAGTCGGGGCAGGAGGCAGAAGGTCGTCAGAAGGCCCTCGATGATCTGATCGTGAACATAGTGGAGGGAGCTCGATCTCAGTGGTAGCGCCAGGGCGACTGCCTCGCTCTGGTGGGAGGGGTTTGGGCTGCATCATCTCGCTCGTCGTGTTCCTTGCCGCCCTCTATTACGGCGTCACCATCGGGCAGATCTATTTCCGATACTACGAAATCCTCAGCAGCATGCGGAGCCAGGCCCGCCTGGCGAGCACCCTCACGGACGAGGTGATCGATCGGCGGCTCAGCCAGCATGCCGACTCACTTCTGCCACAACAGCGTCCGGAATTCCGGATCACCCGCGGCGGGCAACCCAACCGCATCATCATCGAGACCCAGTACACCGAGCACGTCAGCCTCCCGTTCTATAAGCACACCTTTATCCTGCGGCCGCATGCCGAGGAACCTCTGTAGTGCACGATATGTCCATCACGCACCTGTTTCTGGTGGTGGCGGCCATGCTGGTGGCCGCGAAGCTCCTGGGCGAGCTGGCTGAGCGGTTCGGTCAGCCGGCGGTTCTGGGTGAGCTCGTTGCCGGGGTACTGCTGGGAGGAAGCGTGCTCGGCATTGTGCCTACCGAGGGCGGAGGCGCGGACATCGTGCACGTCTTCGCCGAGCTCGGCGTCGTGCTCCTGCTCTTCGAAATCGGCCTCGAGACCGACTTACGTGAAATGTTCCGGGTGGGCCCCGCGTCTCTATCGGTTGCCTCAGTGGGAGTGCTGGTTCCCTTTGCCCTCGGGTTTGCCTATTGGGCCTATATCCCGCACGCCGCCAGCGGAGGCTCCACCGACCTGACCACCGCGGCGGTCTTCGTGGGCGCCACCCTCACCGCCACCTCAGTGGGAATCACCGCTCGGGTTCTGTCCGATCTCGACCAGATGCACAGCCAGGAGGCCAAGATCATCATCGGGGCCGCCGTCATCGACGATGTGCTGGGCCTGGTGATTTTGAGCGTAGTCTCCGGCATGGCCACCGGGGCTTCGTTGCACCCGCTGGGCGTGCTGCGTGTCCTGGTTGTCGCGGTGGGCTTCTTGGTAGTAGCGGTATTGGTGGGAAGGTATGCCATGCCTCGGCTCTTCGATCAGGTCGTTCGGATGCGAGTCCGCTACGTTCTCCTGGTCTTCGCCATCGCCTTCGCGCTGGGGCTCGCGGCCCTGGCTTCTCTGGCAGGGTCGGCGCTCATCATCGGCGCCTTCGCGGCCGGCATCATTCTCTCCGGCACCAACCAGTTCGATACCATCGAGCACGAGGTTCGGCCCGTCGCTTCCATCTTCGCCCCCATTTTTTTCGTGAGTGTGGGTGCATCGGTGAACTTGAGACTGCTGGATCCAACCCGCGAAGGGGCATTCGGCTTGTTGGCTGTGGCCGGCACGCTCACGGTACTCGCGATCATCGGAAAGCTGGCGGCAGGCTGGGCCGCGCCCTGGCTCAACTTTCGGCGAATTGTCGTAGGCGTGGGTATGGTCCCCCGGGGAGAGGTAGGACTCATCTTTGCGGACATCGGCCGCCGCGCCGGCATTCTCAATGAGGCGGTGTTTGGTGCAGTCTTACTCATGATCATGGCAACGACCTTCGTGGCTCCTCCCGGCCTGAAGCTGCTGTTCGGGTCATCGCCCACAAAGGCCGTGTCGACATGACTGGCAGCGCCCGAAAGGTCCGGCCGCTGGACCAGGCCCTCCACTGGCGCGGCAGTTTATCGGGGTCGGTGGTGTTTACCAACGGCGTGTTCGACCTGATCCATCCGGGCCATGTGGAGCTGCTGGAAGCGGCCCGCGCTGAGGGCGACGCACTTATCGTGGGGGTCAACAGCGATATCTCTGCTCGCCGTCTGGCCAAGGGGACGGAGCGTCCGGTTGTCTCGCAGGCGGCAAGGGCCCGGGTAGTGGCGGGATTCGCCGCAGTTGACTGCGTGGTTCTCTTTGACAGCGACACGCCGCTGGAGCTCATCCGGCAGCTCGCTCCCGATGTTCTGGTCAAAGGCGCGGACTATTCCCTTCAGGACATCGTCGGCGCGGACTGGGTCGAGGCCAGGGGAGGGCGGGTCATACGGGTACCGCTGGTCCAGGGGTTTTCAACGTCATCTCTCGTGGAGCGTCTTCGTGCCTCGTCCTGACAGCCGGCGTAACGATCAACTCAGGCCACTCGTGCTGGAGCGCCGGGCGAATCCCTACGCCGAGGGTTCCTGTCTCATTCGAATGGGCGGAACTCTGGTGCACTGCACCGCAACCGTGGAAACCGGAGTTCCTGGGTTCAAGAAGGGCACCGGCCAGGGATGGGTCACTGCCGAGTACGCCATGCTCCCTCGTGCGACAGTCGAGCGAACCTCGCGAGAGCGCACCGGACCCGGTGGTAGAACCCAGGAGATCCAGCGCTTGATCGGCCGTTCGCTGCGAGCCGCGATGGGCACCATGGCCTTCGGCGAATACACCATCCGGATCGACTGCGACGTCCTGCAGGCAGACGGCGGTACCCGGACTGCCGGCATCACTGGTGGCTGCATCGCCTTGGCAGACGCTTGCAGTTGGCTGGCAGAGCGCACCGGGCAGCCGTCCCCATTCGGTCGGCTGGTGGCGGCCGTCTCGGTCGGGCTGATCGACGACGAGCTGCGACTCGATCTGGCGTACGCCGAGGACAAGGACGCCGGAGTCGACGCCAATATCGTCATGCTGGAGCCGGCCCACTTCGTGGAGGTGCAGGGCACCGGCGAGCACGCCACCTTCTCGCGAGCCCAGCTCGATACCTTGCTCGATCTCGCTGAGCGAGGGATCTCCGATCTTTTTCGGGCCCAGCGCCAGGCGCTCGGCTGGTGAAATTCCTCGCCGCCACCCGCAGCGCCGGCAAACAGGTCGAGATCCGGCGGGTCCTGGAAGATGCTGGGCTCGAGGTCGTCTTTCCGGGCGAGATCGGGCTTCGGGAATCTCCAGCGGAGGAGGCTCTGGAGATGGAGGACAGCTTCCAGGCCAACGCTCGGAAGAAGGCCGAATACTTTGCTCGGCTCAGCTTTCTTCCCACCTTCGCCGACGACTCGGGGCTCGAAGTGTTCTCGCTGGGCGGGGCCCCGGGGGTGCGCTCGAAACGGTGGGCCGGCGCAACCGGCAGTCCCACCCAGATTGACGCAGCCAACAACGAGGAGCTGCTTCGGAGGCTCAAGGGGGCCCCGGACGCACAGCGAGCTGCGCGCTATAGGTGCGTGCTGGTCTTTTTGCCTTCCGCCGATGCCATACCGACGATCTGCCAGGGAGACTGCACCGGCCGAATCCTGGAAAGCCCCCGGGGAAAGGCTGGCTTCGGCTACGATCCGCTCTTCTTCAGCGAGGAGCTCGGCAAGAGCTTCGGAGAAGCCTCTGCCGCCGAGAAGGACAAGGTGAGCCATCGTGGCCGCGCCTTGCGGGGTCTGGTGCAGGCACTCAAAGCCTACTCTCGCTCAGTGCAGGGTCCCGGACTCAAATCTCAGTGACAGCTGGCGCTGCCGCGGTCGGTATACGTTTTCCCCGCCACGGGAACGAACTCCCAATCGAATGAAGTGGCGTGGAGCGACAGCTTCAACACTCCAAACGCATTGGCATTGAACGCCTCCCGGTTGGCGAAGGCAGTGGTTCCTCCGCCTATACTCCGTCCACCAGTGCCGACGATGAATTCCCGAATCCCACGGTCCGGGTCGACAACTCCGTCGGCCGTTTGCGGCGCGAATCGCTGGTAGTTGTGTTCGTGCCCATTGAGCACGAGCTCGGCACCGGCATCGTAGAGAAGCTGGTAAACATTCTTCATCCGGGTCGAGGCACTGTCCTGCCCGAACAGAGGCACGTGCCACACGGCCATGGTGCAGAGCTGCTGGTGAGCGGCCAGATCTGCCTTGACCCACTCTGCCTGGGGCGTGCCGACCTTGCCCGAGAACTGGCTGTTCAGGGCAATGATGTGCCAGGCGCCTAGATCATAGCTGTAATAGCCGGTCGCAGGATCGCCTGCGGCGGCCCCGAAGTAGTTGAAGTACCCTGATCCGCCGTCCATCTGATACTCGTGATTTCCCGGTATCGGGTGGGTGCGATCCTTGTGCCTTCCCCAGGTCGGGGCATAGCAGTCGTTGAAGTCAGCCTCGCTTCCCATCGGATACGCATTGTCACCCAAGGTCAGGACAGTGCCCGGCAGCGCATCCAGCAGACGAGCGGTGGCCTCGTCCCCATCGCCATCGCAGGTGGCGATGTCACCGGCGGCCATGATTACGACCGGCTCGTCGTTTGGCCGGGAAACGTTCACGATCGCCTGCTGGGTTACACCTTCGCTGCTCGCCTGGAGCATGGTTGTGCCCTGGTCCTGGCCGGTCACAAGCCCGGTTGCGGATACGGTCACAACCCCCGACGGAGTGCTGGACCAATCTACTGTTCGACCGCTGAGTACCAGTCCGCTGACACCTCGAACCGTAGCCACGAACGGCATCGTCTCACCCACAACGATGTTTCTGGTTGTCGGTGAGATCGTGATGCTGGATACTCTGTCGACCACGGTGACAACCGCACTCCCGGACCGCCCTTCAGACGTCACGCTGATCGATGCAACACCCTCAGCTGCGGCGGTGATCATGCCGGCCGCAGATACCCCGGCCACGCGTGGATCGCTCGAGGACCAAGTGATCATTCGACCTGTCAGCGCAGCACCGGTACCATCGCGGGGCGTCGCTGATAGCTGTAGCGTCTCTCCAGGGGCCAGCACCGGATGATCTGGCGTCACCCCTACCGATGCCACGGCCGCTTGTACTCGCAGCGCGGCACTGTCCCGCTGGCTCTCGGCCTCAGCAATGATGAACGTGGTGCCGATGTCGTGCGCTACGACTACCCCATCCGCTGACACTTCCGCCACGCGGAGGTCCCGTGCCGTCCAGAGGATCTGCCGGCCGTCCAGGACCTGACCTTGATCATCTGTCAGGGACGCATGTAGCTGGAGGGTCTCATTCGGATGGAGCGTGATTCCGTTGGGTCCCAGGGACAGTGCGGCAATCGGGGCCAGAACTATGACCTGGGTCGTCGCCGTCTTCCGGCTTTCCGTTGCACTGATCGTCGCCACGCCTGGTGAGATGGCAGTCAGCAGCCCGGTGGGGGAGACGGTGGCGACAGCTTGATCATTGATGCTCCAGGTGATTTGCCTGCCCGTGATCGCGCGCCCCTGATCGTCCTCTGCCGTCGCGAAGAGTTGCAGGCTGTGTCCGGGTGTGAGTGCCGGCTTCGCCGGCCTCAATTCCAGTGCTGCGATTGCCGCGAGGACGACGATGTTTGACGTACCGCTGACCCCACCCGCGACTGCGGAAACGTGCGTGCTTCCTGCCTTCAACCCAGTGACGACGCCTGCCACATCTACCGTGGCAATGTCGGGGTTGGCTGAGAGCCAGGCGAACTCGATTCCGGTCACGTCGGAACCGCGGGAATCGCTGGCAATCGCCTTCAGCTGATGGGCATCACCAGGGAGGGTGAGCTCGACGTCGGTCGGCTCCAGCCGCACGGCAGCAATGTCGACCGGTGCGGTGGATGAGCCGCAGCCAGCGACGCGGGATGCGAGCGCGAGGACCAGAGCGGCCGCAATCCAAGCAGGAACCGGCCGAGTTCGGCTCCGAGCCGGATCCGTCATGCGGCGGACCATGAACCCGGGACCGGCTTCCGTGCAGCGATTGGCACCAGACACTCCTGTGGGAGCAGCGACGAGATGTGGTATAGGATGAATGCAGTGCCAGAAGCAAAAGCATTGCCGTCGGCCTAGGGCTGAGATTGAGGTTCACTCGCGGTGCGGATCGTCTTCGCAACATCACAGGCTGTTTGAGTTTGGGCGGCTGGCGCAACCGCCTTCGCCCGTCGGCGGGGCCGGTCCAAGTTGCTCTCGTTCGACAGGGTGGTGTGGCGCAGACCGGCGGTGGGCTGGCGCTCCAGCGGCCCCGGTGACGAGGCTCAGCCTAATGCGGACCGGAGCGTGACTCTGCTAGCAGGAGCTTGACGACGCCACTATGTTGACCGTCGTTCTAGGCGAAGTCGACGCAGGGATGGATACGCACAACGGGGTGTGGCGCAGTCCGGTAGCGCGCCTGCTTTGGGAGCAGGAGGTCCCGGGTTCGAATCCCGGCGCCCCGATGACATGAGGCCCCGTTTGTCCAACTGACAGGCGGGGTCTTCCACGTTGACGCAGGTGAGGTCAATCACATCGTAGCATGCTGGTAAATGGAACCTTAGGCTCCGACTTCGAGGAGCTTATTGGTATGCAATCACTGCAGGACACCATCGATCGTCTCGCCCGCTTCGAGCCCGTCGCTCTGCCGGTCATCAGCCTCTACCTGAACATGCAGCCGGACGAGCATGGGCACGACCGATATGATGCTTTCCTTCGGAAAGAACTGGCTGGCCGGATCGCCAGCTACGTCCCTCATTCGGCGGAGCGTGAGAGCCTGGAGCAGGACGCCGAGCGCATTCGGGAGTACCTGGCTACTGAGGTGCGCGCCTCAGCCAATGGGCTGGCCATTTTCGCCTGCTCGGGTGCCGATGGCTTCTTCGAGGCCATTCAGATGGATGCGCCTATCTACGAGCATCGCTTGTATCTGTACTTCCAGCCACATCTCTGGCACTTGGCGCGGGTGAATGACGAGTTTCCCCGTTACGCCGCTGTGGTGCTCGACAGTAAGAGTGCCCGTATCCTGGTGTTCGAGCTGGGTGAGACCGCGGATGAACAGTCGGTCGAGAATCAGAAGCCCAAGCATCATAAGAAGGGCGGCTGGTCTCAGGCGCGCTACCAGCGCCACACGGAAAACCTTCACCTGCAGCACGCGAAGGAAGTAGTGGAAGCATTGGATAGGATCGTTCGGCGGGACGGTATCGATCGCATTGTGCTCGCTGGGGACGAGGTCATAATCCCTACACTCCGGGAGCAACTGCCCCAGCATCTAACCGAGAAGGTGATCGACGTAGTCAGCCTCGATGTGAGGACCCCTCAGGATGAGGTGCTTCAAACCACCCTGGAGTCCGTCCGTCAGCAGGATGCCAAAGAGGATGAGGACAAAGTACAGCGCCTCCTGGATGCCTACCGCAGCGGAGGCCTCGGCGTCGTGGGTGTTCGCGACACACTTGAGGCACTCACCCTGGGTCAGGTGGACGAGCTGCTGATCAGCACTCTCATGGAGCTCCGCCGCCCTGAGCCTGGTGAGGTCGATGAGTCGCTGGTGACCTTGCCGACAACGTCAAAGGGCGAGCCGACCGTACCAGTCGAAGACATCGAGCTGGCGGACGAGCTGGTGACCAAAGCCCGTGCGACCGGAGCAACTGTGACCTTCATCGAAGACGCGTCGCTACTGGATGGGGTCGGAGGCGTTGGCGCCCTCCTGCGCTTCAAACTGTAGCCTCTGGAAAGGAAGAGGACATGGCGAAGAACAAGCGAAACTACAATCAGGACTACTTCAAGGTCGGCGGCTCGGCCCAGCCTGGCGAGCAGGAGATGCCAGAACAAAACAAGCAAAAGGCCACTCGCCAGCCCAAATCCAGACCCAAAAATCGAAAGGTGCCGCCCGGCGCTCCGGGGCACGAGACCGATCGCGAATAGCCTGTCGCAGTCGGGTCGGATCCAAGTGCCCGTTCGGAGACCGAGAACTCAACCGCGGACAGTGAGGACGGCTGATCCTCCTTGGACCAGGTGCCCTGGGTACGTATGTTATGGTCCGGCAGCTGAGCGCCCGTAGCTCAGATGGATAGAGCAACAGCCTTCTAAGCTGTGGGTCGCAGGTTCGAATCCTGCCGGGCGCGCTCCTACCCGTCTGCTGGCGGTTCGCTGTTCCGGGCCTGCTCCCCTTCCTCCTTGTAGAACTCCTCAGCGGCATCCTTTCGTCTGGCCCGTCCACTTCGCCTCACAACTTCCTCCTGCTTCTCTTCGGTCATGCCGGTCACGTCGTCGTTTCTCAGGGCAGGAACTCCCTGATCGTCTTTCCTGGCCATGATGATGGTCCTTTCTGATCGAGTGCGGCCACTCGGGTTCTGGAGCAGGACCAATATCCCGGAGCTCCAGGGCAGGGGAAGTGATGGTGGACACCCTCGCCGATCCAGCGGATATTGCGCCGTCCTCGCCACGGATCCCGCATGACTGCGCCGGAACAATCATCTCGTTCGCTGGAAGAGGAGCGCCCCTTGCGGGTTGCCGGGTCAGGTCCGCTCACGCGGCTCCTGCCCAGGGGTACCGATCTCCGTGCCATGCTCGGGCTTGCTATTCCGGTCGTCACCATCCAGGTGGGCATGATGGCGATGGGAGTCGTGGATACCGTGATGGTGGGCCATATCTCCGCCCAGTCTCTGGCCGCTGTGGCTCTCGGTAATCTGTACTTCTTCACTTTGGCCGTCTTCGCCATGGGAACCTTGATGGTTCTCGATCCTGTGGTGGCCCAGGCGGTCGGCGCCACAGACGATTCTGCGATCGCGCGGGCAGTGCAGCGTGGCGTTCTCATGGCGGCGTTGCTCACAGTTCCGGCGGTGGTCCTTCTCACCTGCGCCACCCAGGCCTTCACCTTCACGCGGCAGCCGACAGACGTCATTCCGCTGGCGGCAGCGTACGCTATCAGGACTGCGCCCGGAACATTCCCGTTCCTCCTGTTCATCGTCTTTCGGCAGACGATGCAGGCGTGCGGGCGCCCGGCACCGATTGTCGGCGCCATCATCGGGGCCAACCTCGCGAACGCCCTACTGAACTGGCTCCTCATCTTCGGCCATTTCGGCTTTCCGGCTCTGGGCGTGGTTGGGTCGGCTTGGGCCACGACGGTTAGTCGTGGGCTCCTGGCACTCTGGCTTTGGATTGCCGCCAGACGACAGCTGGGGCCGATGCTGTCGCCCATCCGGCCGGAGGTCTGGCAACTCGAGCCGCTGGGTCGAATGTTCCGCCTCGGGCTTCCGATCGGGGCACAGCACGTCCTGGAATTCGGCGCCTTCGCGCTAGTGGCTCTCATGATGGGCTGGATGGGCACCCAGCAAATGGCCGGTCACCAAGTGGCCATCAATCTGGCAGCGCTCACATTCATGGTTCCCCTGGGCGTCGGTGATGCCGCCTCCGTGTTGGTTGGAAGAGCCGTCGGTCGGAAGGACCGGGCCGGAAGTGCAGGGGCGGCTCGCGCGGCGCTGGTCTGTGGGGTGGCGTTCATGTCGTGCACCGGGGCCATTTTCCTTTCTATGCCAACGTCGCTCGCGCGATTGTACAGCAACGACCTGGGCGTGATCGCGGTGGCGTCGATGCTGATCCCGATCGCCGGAGTCTTCCAGATCTTCGACGGGCTTCAGGTGGTTACATCTGGAATTCTCCGCGGCCTGGGTGATACCCGAGCGCCTATGCTCGCCAACCTTCTCGGGTATTGGCTGCTGGGTCTTCCGGTCAGTGTTTATCTCGGCTTCAAAGCCAATTGGGGGCCGGCCGGCCTCTGGTGGGGACTGGTCCTGGGCCTGGGAGTGGTGGCACTCACGCTTACGCTACGGCTCCGGGCCCGCATTCGCAGGCAGCAGCGGCGGGTGGTCATCGATCAGCAGCTCTATCCTGGAGTTGAGCCCAACAGCTGACTACCAGAGAGGGCGGCCAACTGCGCCGCCCTCGAGGATCTACAACATGAGAAAGAGGTTCAGGAGCTTCTGCTGTGAGCCTGCTCCAGTGAACGGACCTGATCGTGGGCTTGCTTGACCTCCAAGAACTGCCGCTCCACGATGATCTCAATGTTGCTGGGCAATCCCTTGTCGAGTGCCTCGCGATAATTCCGAACAGCAACGTCTTCCCCGCGCTCGCACTCGGAAATGATGGCCCCCTCGTCCTGCCCGCTCACGGCAGCCTTGATGTTGAGCCACCCACGATGCAGAGCGCCCACGACATGCCCGCTATCAACCGGGTCCTCGGCCAGCCGTTTGACCTCGGTCTGCAGCTCGGCGGCAAATTGGGCCCGCTGTTGTGAGTAGCTCTCAAAAAGCCGCTGGAGATTTGGATCCCCCACGCCCTCTGCCGCGCTCCGGAAGCCCTGTTCGCCATCTTTGCAGGTCTCGATCAGACCGTTCAGGGTGGAGGCGACCTCATCGGTGCTGTTTTCCCCCGGGCCGCTCACCGGGAGGCCTCTTCTTCGGTGTCTTCACTCTCTTCGGCCTCGATGTTGATGACGCTCTCGGCCAAGGCAGTGAGTTTCTCGTCCGTCAACTCCTCTTCTTCCAGGTTCTGGCCCAGTAAATCGTGCACCTGATCGTATCCCAGCATTTCTGCATAGGTGCAGACACATCCGTAGCTGGCGATCTCGTAGTGCTCGATCTTCTGAGCGGCCGCAATGAGGGCCGCATCCATTACGGATGGCTCGGCGTCCTCCTCCATCATCTTCTTTCCTTCTTCGATCAGGCCGGCCATGCCCTCGCATTTACGCCCTTTGGCGGGAACACCCAGAAGCTTGAATGCCTGATCGAGGCGCTCGACCTGACCTTCAGTCTGCTCGAGATGCTCCTCGAAGGCACTTTGCAGGTCTGGATGAGACGCGGCCTTCGCCATTTTGGGCAGCGCTTTGAGGATTTGGCCCTCGGCGTGGTAGATGTCTTGCAATTCGTGGACTAACAGATCGTCCAGCGAGTTGAGCTTCGGCATTGTCGTCTCCTTGCTCAAGCGTGGTGTCGACGGCGGGTTCCAGGCATTCTGAATCGGGCAGCCGAAGTGAAATGAATCGAGTCTGGCAGCGGGTGATAACGTAGGGATCGTGCACGATCGCACACCGTGTCCTGCATCACCATCTAGTCAGCGTTTCCGAGGGGCGATAGCATGGTGAATGCAGACGACATTAGCAGCATTGGCCGTCATCACGGTCGGCTACATCCTGGCCTACCTGGTCTTCGACAAGCTCCGGGACCGGTTTGGGTATGTCGGTGGCGCCGAGTACGTGGTGATCGGCGTATTACTCGGCCCACACGTGACTGGTCTCCTTGGTGCGGCGCAGGTGAGAGATTTGACGCCGATCCTCAGCCTGGCGCTGGGATGGCTGGGAATGCTCCTGGGTACCTACTTCCGGCTACCCACCATGGCGCTGATCCCGGGCGACCACTTGCGGATCGCCTTTGCTGAGCCGGTCACCACCTTCGGGTTTGCTCTGGCTGCCTTGATTACTGCTTTTCACTATCTGGCCGGTTACGGTTGGCCCGAGGCAGCCGTGCAAGCCGTCACTCTGGCGTCGGTGGCAACCTTGAGCTCGCCCGCTGCGGTAGACGCAAGTACCCGAATGGCAAATCGTTCATCCGCGATTTTCCCCGTGCTTCAGCTGACTGCTCGGGTGGATGCGCTCGTCGCTGTATCAGCATTCGGGCTGATCCTTGCAATCTTCCACCAGGGCCAGGTCTCGGCTTCGGTACGCCCTCCAACTGCCACCGAATGGGCAGTGATCAACCTGGCCGTCGGCGTGGCCAGCGGAGTCTTGTTTCACCTCTTTCTGGGCCCCCAGGGAAAATTCCAGGAGGACCAAAGCAGCAGCAGGCTATTCGTCGCTTTGGCGGGGGCCATCGTGGTGGCGAGCGGTGCGAGCTATTACCTGAACCTGTCGCCCATCTTCACCGCGCTGGTACTCGGTTTCATGCTGTCCAACAGTGGGAGCGCGCACCGGGACGTCACCCGTCTCCTCCTCGCTACCGAGCGGCCGGTGTATCTGGCGCTCCTCATATTTGCCGGTGCCGCCTGGAGCCCACAGCCTTCTACTCTTCTCTTCCTCATTCCCTTCTTTGTGCTAATTCGGCTGGCTGCACGACTGGCCGGGGGCTGGGTAGCCGGCTGGTATGTGGCGCCGCCTGAGCTTCGAACCCCTCGCCTGGGTCGGGCCTTCCTGGCTCAGGGAGGCATCGCGGTCGCAATTGCACTCAACTACACCCAGGTCCGCCAGGACCTCAATC